>CAVONM010000018.1:0-208772 GCA_963697225.1 uncultured delta proteobacterium | reverse complement strand
AGCTGTGGTGGGGATCCTGAATTGATCGTTTTTTATCCGCTTTTTACAGAAAAATTCTGAAGCACCTGCTTAACGGTATTACCATCGGCGGAAGCACCGAAGTGGGCCATGATGGTGCCCATGGCCTGCATTTTATTCTTGTAGGCTGAAAAATCGATATTGGCGGCGATCCACTGGCCAATCTCATCTCTTGTGGCCATTTTGGGCAGGTAGGCCTCGATGATGGCCATAAAGGGTGATGTCGCTCCCTGACCGCTCTTCTCCAGCATTTCCCTCTCCGATTTAATCAATTTCTTGAGTATTTTGATGATCTCTTCATCCAGTAATTGTTTTTTGTCCGAACGGGCCATTTCTCCCATGACGACCCGGATTGCATCTTTTTTGACCTCGTCCCGGGCCTTCATGGCTGATTTCAGGTCGTCTTTCAGTTTATCTTGAAGCGTCATTGAAATGCTCCTTTCCGAAGAATCGAGGTTTCAGGTAGGTTGTTTCTCCAAAGTTAAACTGGATATCATCATGCCCATCGTAATCCAGGTCGATCAGGATGTAGCCGTAGTCCGGGTAATGCAAAAAGGACAGCGTGATCAGCGAGGGGTCAAAGGGGGGGGCAAAATCGGCATCCAGGTGCAGCATCGCATCCTGTCGGGCGCCGTGGCAGACGACCCATTCTTCCTTGTCCAGCGGGCCGATGGCCTCCGGTATATAGAAACTCAGTTGGAGTGTCTCAGGATCGATGGTCACCGGGGTGCCATCGATTTCAAAGTCCATCTTTGACAAATCGGTGTCGAGGACTGAACGGTCGGCAAAAACAAGTCCCATGGCATGATCCAGATCGTCAACGGACCACCAGTTGTCCGCACCGAAAACCCGTTTAAAAAGCACCGTATTGTCATACCACGAGGATAGAATATCATCCTCCAAGTCGGCACAGCGGGTATCGATTTGACTTTTTTTGAGCGGGTTGATGCGGCCCATACACAACTCAATAAATGTGCCCGACCAACGGAGGGACAACTTTTTTTTCTTCATTTTTTTTCCAGTTTAAACTACAATTTAAAAAGGTGCCCACTGTTTCAGCGACCACCAGGTTTGTCAAGAAAATTGCGGTTCAATTAAACCGGAAGAATAATATGCGGCTTTTACTGGTTGAAGACGACCAAAAAATAGCCTCCTTCGTTAAAAAGGGCTTCAAGGCGGAAGGGTTTGCGGTGGATCATGCCGTGGATGGAATGGTAGGGTTGGACTTGGCCCTCAGCGAACCATACGATGCTGCGGTTGTGGACATCATGCTGCCCGGATTGGATGGCCTGTCCCTGATTGGGCGGATGCGCCGGGAAAAGGCAATGACGCCGGTGATCATCCTCAGCGCTAAAAGTTCCATCGATGACCGGGTCAAGGGCCTTCAAACCGGTGGTGACGACTATCTGAGCAAACCATTTGCCTTCTCTGAATTGCTGGCCCGGGTGCAGGCGCTGATCAGACGGGCCAGCGGAGCCAAAGAACCCACCCGATTGTCATGCGGTGAGCTGTCGATCGATATACTGACCCGGGGAGTCTTCCGAGGGGGGGTTAAAATTGATCTGCAACCACTTGAGTACTCTCTTCTGGAATATTTGATGAGAAATGCCGGCCGGGTGGTGTCCAAAACCATGATCATGGAACACGTCTGGGATTACCATTTTGATCCCCAGACCAACGTGGTGGAGGCTCGAATCTGCCGGCTCCGCGATAAGGTGGATAAGGGCTTCGAAGACAAACTGATCCACACGGTCCGCGGGGTGGGGTATGCCCTTCGCCAGAACGATTAGACTGCATCGATCCCTATCGTTCAGGTTGACCTTATGGTACGGGATCATCTTCTTATTGTCCTCCTGCTTGGCCTTTCTTTTTTTCTATGTCTTGATTACCACCAACCTGAGGCAACGCCTGGACAGTCGACTTTCCGATAAAATCTCCGAATTCGAAGCCATCTACAACCTTCAGGGGATAGAGGAGGTCAAATCCGCGGCACTGATCGAATCCCAGGCGGCCGGTGAAAAAAAGATCTTTTTCCGCCTGCTGTATGCCAGTGGTGTGGCTTTTTCTTCATCCAACATGACTTACTGGCAGGAGATCGGGATCAACCGGAATGCCGTCGGCCAGCTGGTAGAGGGCCGTTCTCGGGTCTATGAAACCTTGACCATCGCCGGCCGGCCGGATCGGGTTCGCATTGCTTATGGGATCATCGGCAAGGGGGTCGTCGTGCAGCTGGGCTATTCCATGGAAAACGATACGGCCTTTATTGCCATTTTCAAGAAGATTTTTCTCATCACCATGTCGGCGCTGATTCTGACCGCAATCCTGGTGGGATGGTTCATGGCCAGGCGGGCCCTTTCCGGGGTTGAGGCGGTCACCCGCACGGCACGGCAGATTTCCGAATCCGACCTCAGCCGCCGGGTGCCGATCATGGCCCGCCATGAAGAGATCGACCGCCTGGCGGTGACCTTCAACCAAATGCTGGACCGCATCGAAAGACTGGTTGTCGGTATGCGTGAGATGGGCGATAATATCGCCCATGATTTGAAGAGCCCGGTGGCGCGGATTCGCGGCATGGCGGAAATCAGCATTTCCGGTGCACCCTCCGGTGGCGATGACCTGACCCTGGCCGGCAGCACCATCGAGGAGTGTGACCGGTTGCTGGATATGATCAACACCATGCTGATCATATCCAAATCCGATGCCGGTGCCGGAGACGTGACCCTCGAACCCGTGAACATGGCCGATGTGGTCCGTGGTGCGATCGCCCTTTTTTCCCCCCTGGCCGAAGATAAGGGGATTTCCCTGACCGGCGACATACCGGATGTGCTGATGGTGAGAGGAGATCTGAAAATGCTTCAGCGGGCAGTGGCCAATTTAGTGGACAATTCGATCAAATATACACCGTCACCGGGTCATATTGACATTCGTGGGTTTCGTGATAAGGATGTTGAAATGATTAACGTTTCCATAAAAGACAGTGGCATCGGCATCGACACGGAAGACCTGCCGAAGATATTCAACCGGTTTTTTCGATGTGACCAGAGTCGGGCAACCGGCGGATTTGGTCTGGGGTTGAGCCTGGCAAGGGCTATCGCCCATGTCCATGGCGGCGAAATCAATGTCGAAAGCTCACTTGGGATTGGAAGCGTTTTCACTTTTTGCTTACCTCGGTCGCAATCCAGTTGAGAATCGGTACTGCGTCGAATCCATGCATTCTTTCTGCAGCTTTTCTTTCACCGCCACACTGCTTATGTTCGGCGAAAACCAATGGTGAACCATGAATTTAACCCTGGAAAAAGTTGACGTCTCCATTCCATACAGCATGCTTCGAGTCAGCCTGCATCCGTTGTCCCTTGTCTTTACCGGCCGTCAACAATCCTTGGAACAACCCTTCAAACAGGCATACTATTCAAGTTCTATCGAACATGTGCGACGCTGCAAGCTCTATGCAATTCTTTTTTTCAGCACATTCGGTGTTCTTGATGCCTATGTGTTTCCGGAACAGAAATTCCAGTTGTGGTTTATCCGGTATGTGCTGGTGTGCCCCGTGTTTCTGGTGGGGCTGATCTTCTCCTATACCGATGCCTACCGCCGGTTATGGCAGTTGGTCAATGGGTTTTATATTGTGGTCACCGGGTTTGCTTACGTGGCCATGGTGGTGATCACACCCGCCCCCGAGTCCTATTATTACGGGGTAGGGACCATTTTTTGCGTTTTTTTCGGATACACGTTTATCCATGCCCGGTTTATTACCGCCTCCGTTGCCGGTCTGTTGGTGATCGGCGCCTACCAGGCGGCGATGATGTGGCTGATGGACGCCACCAGTGTCATCCAGTTGATTTTTGGTGCCCATTTTATGGGGATCAATCTATTGGGAATGCTCATCTGCTACTCCATCGAGACCCAGCAGCGCAAGAATTTTTTCCTGAATTTCATGTTGGGACAAGAGAAGAAGAAAACAGACGATGTAAACCGGACTTTGGAACAGCGGGTAGAAGAACGCACCGCCGCGCTGCAGCGGACCAACCGGGATTTGAATAAAGAGATCCTCGAGAGAAAACAGGCTGAGGGACGGGTGCGGGCCAGTCACGAACAACTTGCATCGATCCTCGACAGCATCGATGCGGATATCCATGTGGTGGATATGGAAACGCACATCATTCTGCTGGCCAACCGCCACATGAAAAAGACTTACGGCGACGACATTGTCGGTAAAGTATGCTACCAAGCGACCCATCAATTGGATTCACCCTGCCACCAGTGCAAGACCCACCTTTTGCTGAACGAAAACGGCCGACCCGGTGAGAGCTTTTCCTGGGAAGATAAAAATCCGGTCAACGGCCGCTGGTACATTACCTCTGCGCGTGCAATCGCGTGGGAGGACGATCGTTTGGTCCAGCTCACCGTGGCCACGGATATCAATGCGATGAAAGAGATTGAAGCGCGACTGCAGCGGGCGCAGAAAATGGAGGCCATCGGTACGCTGGCCGGCGGTGTGGCCCACGATCTGAACAACATCCTTTCGGGTTTGGTCGGCTATCCGGAACTGCTTCTCATGGACATTCCCGAGGACAGCGAAACACGCATCATCGTTGAAACGATCAAACAATCCGGAGAAAAAGCAGCGGCCATTGTTCAGGATATGCTGACCCTGGCACGGCGGGGGGTGGCCGTTACCGACGTGGTTGAATTGAACCAAGTGGTTCAGGACTATTTAGACAGTCCCGAACTGGCACGGCTTAAATCTTTCCATCCTCGCGTGACGATTCATTCGGATTTGGCGCCAACGCTGTTCAACATTGTCGGCTCCTCGGTGCATCTGGGGAAAACCATCATGAACCTCGTCACCAACGCCGCCGAGGCTATGCCTGACGGGGGGCAGATCATCCTAAGCACCCTGAACTGTTATGTGGACCGGCCGATTTACGGATTCGAAACAGTTTTGGAAGGCGAATATGTGCTGCTGCGGGTTGCCGACACCGGCATCGGGATCGCGGCACAAGATCTGGAACGGATCTTCGAGCCTTTTTACACCAAGAAGAAAATGGGCCGCAGCGGCACCGGTCTGGGCATGGCGGTGGTGTGGGGTACCGTGAAAGATCATGGCGGTTTTATCGACGCCCATAGCATCGAAGGCCAGGGAACGGTATTTGACCTTTATTTTCCCATTACCCGACAGGTTGCAAAAATGGAGGCTGAGGAACTCTCCATCGATCGCTACCTCAGTGCCGGCGAGTCTGTCCTCGTCGTGGATGACATTAAGGAGCAGCGTGATCTGGCGACATTCATGCTGAAACGCCTGGGCTATCAGGTAGATGCGGTTTCAAGCGGTGAGGAGGCGGTTCAATACATCCGCAAGGCACCGGTGGATATCCTGGTTCTGGATATGATCATGGGATCGGATATGGACGGCCTTGATACCTATCGTCAGATTATAGCTATCTCTCCCGGCCAGAAAGCGGTAATCGCCAGCGGCTTTTCAGAGTCTGAGCGTGTATTGGAAGCCCAGCGTTTAGGTGCCGGCGCATATATCAAAAAGCCCTACCGCATGGAACAGATCGGCATGGCTTTGCGGGAACAACTGGTCGCAGCGCCGACCGATGACCCGCCAGATTCCCCGGTCCACGGCGAATCTGCGCTATGATTTCCCTCACTCCCAGATACCGGGTTTAAAATTACCATTTGGTAATCTTTCAGTCATCTTGCCGTCATCCTTGACGGTTACATTCAGCGTCGGTGAAAGTTTGATTGTTAAATTTGAAGTGCCACTATGTTTTTAACGTGGGATGCGCTAGGAGGTTGGTCATGATCAAATCTAAACAGGCGGTTCAATCGTTTCTTATTTTTTTTCTGTTGTTCGGCGCGGCAGTTTTGATAGGGGGAGCCATTCCAGCGGTCAACACCGCACACGCATTCTCGGCTCCGGAAAGCTTCAGCGAATTGGCCGAAGCAGCCAGATCCGGTGTGGTTAACATCCGTACCGTTAAAACCATCAAGGGCGGCAGTCCGGTCTTCCGTCATTTTTTTGGGAACCCCCATGGGGACAACCGGAATCCATTTGAGGAATTTTTCGGCCCGTTTCAAGGCGATGGCCAACAGCGCGACTTCAAACAGCGCAGCTTGGGTTCGGGATTTCTCATCGATGGCAACGGTTTCATTGTTACCAACAACCATGTGATCGAGGACGCCGATCAGATCAAGGTGATCCTGGCCGACGATAAGGAATTTGACGCAGAATTGGTGGGACGAGATCCGAAGACCGACCTTGCCCTGATTCGCATCGAAGGGGCGAAAAATCTTAAACCCCTTGAACTTGGCAACTCAGAAAAACTGAAGGTGGGTACCTGGGTGTTGGCCATCGGCAGCCCCTTCGGCTTGGAGCAGACGGTCACCGCTGGCATCGTGAGCGCCAAGGGCCGAATCATCGGCTCGGGACCCTATGACGATTTTATCCAGACCGACGCCTCAATCAATCCGGGCAACAGCGGCGGGCCGCTGTTGAATATGGATGGCGAGGTGGTGGGTATCAACACGGCCATCATCGCCAGCGGCCAGGGCATTGGTTTTGCCATCCCCATCAACATGGCCAAAGGTATCATCGATCAACTCAAGGACAAGGGAGAGGTTACCCGCGGTTGGTTAGGCGTGGGGATTCAGGACCTTACCCCGGAACTGGCCGATTATTACGGAATGAAGGCGCAAAAGGGCGTACTGGTTACCCAGGTCTTCGAAGGGGATCCGGCGGGCAAAGCCGGAATCAAAGTCAATGACATTATTTTGTCCGTGGACGGCCAAAAGGTGACAACTGGCCGGGAACTGTCTGCCATGATTGCAAACACGCCGGTGGGGAGCCAGACATCAGTCGACCTGATTCGGGACGGCAAAACAAAAACCCTGACGGTAACCTTGGCCAAACGGGACGATGATGAGAAGACGCTGGCCACCCAGAGCCGGGACAATGACGAACTGGGCATCGAGGTCACGGACCTGGATTCAGATGTCGCACGCCGTTTCGGTATCGAGGGCAAGGAAAACGGTGTGCTGGTCACGGATGTAAAAGATAACAGCCTGGCCCGGGAGGCCGAGGTGCGACCCGGTGACATCATTAAAGAAGTCAATCGCACCGTCGTGAAAGACCGCAAAGACTTTGTCCAGTTGATGAAAAAGAACGAGAAGAGCGAGACCATTCAACTGCTGGTCAAGCGGCGCAACGCAGGGTATCTGGTGGTAAAAATAGAGCGCAAATAGCCATGCCATTGTCCGTTCAGTGATGCGATCGGCGGATTCCGGTGAACGATTCGGGTCCGCCGATTTTTGTTGGATTTTTTCGACATTGGAAACAGTTGCGATCGGGGCTTGACACGATAGCAAAACGGAACTAAGTTGGTTCGAAAACGGGCTGTTGCGAGTAATCGTGCTGTTTGAAAGCACTGCCCGACACAGAAAGGAAAGCGTGATGCCGGTTTACGAATTCAAGTGCAAATGTGGCCATATTACCGAAGAATTGGTGCGGATGAATACCCAAGTGGTTGATTGCCCCAAATGCCACGATAAGGCCAAAAAAATACTTTCCGCTTGCAGCTTCGAACTGAAAGGCGGCGGATGGTATGCCGATGGATATGCATCGTCGAAAAAATAGCCGGCACACCACGATCTTCCTGACGAAGCATCGGAGAGATGATTAATCAAAACCCGCCTGGTCCATTTTTGATTGCCCGATCGTTCGCATATGAGCGCATGCCTGCCGCCATGGGCAGGATTTTCTCCGGTCGAACCGTTGCCGGATTATTCTATCCTGTATAAGCTAAGAGATAAAACCGACTCTCTTTTTCAGAGGTTTGTCGGTTTTTTTCATTTATTCTGCCGAATATGTCTTCGGGAAACCTTACCTTAAACCACCAGGGGGTGACATGACACAGGAGCTAATCCATGGAATCGAAGCCTTGACGGCCTTTGCCATTGACGCCATTCGAAGTTCCGGTCAACGGGCACTGGACAGTTTCGGCAAGGGCAGGGGGGCGACCAAGTTTGACGAAGGACTGGTCACCAGGGCAGAGTTGCAGATCAGCACGTGCTTCCAGCAAGCGTTGGACAGCCAGTATCCCGATCACCGGATGTTCACCAGCAAAGCGCTGGATACAACCTATACCCATGACAACCGGCGATACCTGTGGATCTTCGACCCCATTGACGGCGTCGACAATTATCAGGCGGGTATTCCCATCTGGGGCATGTCTCTGGCGCTGCTGGAAAATTTCTGGCCGGTATTCGGTGCCTTCTACATGCCGGCCACCGGTGACCTGTTTCATGCCCGGGCCGGCGGTCAGGCCTTTTGGGGCGAGAAGCCCATCCGGATGACCGATGATCGCACCATCGACGACGAAAGCCTGATGTTCACCTTTTCAAGATTCCACCGGCACTATGTTTCCCGGTTTCCCGGAAAGATCAGGAACCTGGGCTGCACCGGTGCCCACCTGTGTTACGTGGCCATGGGGCGTGCGGATGTGGCCGTTACGGCCAACGAATCCTTTCAGGATCTGGCAGCCGCGCGAATGATTGTGGAAGCCGCCGGCGGGCAGCTGTTTAAAGCCAGCGGCGAAAAATTCTACCTCAACGATTACCTGAACGGCGCAAGAATCGAAGAGCATCTGCTGGTGACCGCCCCCGGCAATTGCCAGGCGGTGCTGGACTGTCTGGAAAGACGCGCGTGACCTGAAATACCTTAAGCATGCCAAATCACAAATACCAAATGCCAAATAAATCTCAATTTGTTTGAAATTTAGTGCTTGTGATTTGTTATTTCCGGTTTTTCCGGGTTAGGTATCGTCGTCGACTACGGAATGGGTGTTTTCCACTCGGTAGATGAGCACACAAACGAACAGGCCGGCGGCAAATAGGGTGCAGAACAGGAGAAAGCTGTCTGCGGCCTTCCTCCAGGAGAGAAAAAACAAGAAGGCGACGATCATCAGCAGTTTGGAGTTCATGGGGCGATTCCGCTTCCTTGCGTTTTGTGTTAATGGGTCCAAGCCTGCATATCGGCTTTTACTTTATTATCTTAACCTCTTTTTTCAGAATCGGCGACCCTACCCGCGGTAATATCCAGATTGCCATAAGAATCAGGTTGCAATACCCAAGGAGAGCTATCCGTGGACCATGCGACTCAAACGATCATCGATTATTTTGAACAGATCAACCAGATTCCACGATGCTCGAAACAGGAGCAGCAGATATCCCGCTGGCTGCAGCAATGGGCCATGGACAGGGGAGTGCCGGTAAAATCGGATTCAGCCGGCAACCTGGTCCTTCAGGTACCGGCATCAAAGGGCGTTGAGCATGCGCCCATCGTCATTCTTCAGGGGCATCTGGACATGGTCTGTGAAAAACAGGACGGCTCGGATCACGATTTTTCCAAAGATCCCATCCGCATGGTGCAGGATGGCCCCTGGCTGACCGCCGGGGAGACCACCCTGGGCGCGGATAACGGGATTGCCATTGCCATTGCCCTGGCCCTGGTGGACAGCCCGGAGGTATCTCACCCGCCGCTGGAACTTTTTTTTACGGTGGAGGAGGAGACCGGCCTGACCGGCGTTTTGAAGATGGACCCATCCTTGCTGTCGGGAAAAATCCTGGTCAACCTGGATTCAGAGGACGAAGGCGTCTTCGTCGTCGGGTGTGCGGGAGGGCGGAACACCACCATCAACCGACCGTTGGATCTTACGATCCTCGACGGCGACGATGACTTGCTGAGTGTGTCGGCCCAAGGCATGAAGGGGGGGCACAGCGGGGTGGACATCGCCAAACACCGCGCCAATGCCAACAAGGTCATGGCCCGCCTGCTGAGTGCCGGGATGGCGGTCGCACCGATGCGACTCGTGGCGTTAAAGGGCGGTACCGGCAGGAATGTAATCCCCCGCGGCTGTGAGGCGCTTGTGGCCTGCCGCCGGGACTCGATGGATGCCCTGGAAAGGATGATCGGTTCAGTCGCCGATCTCATTAGACAGGAATATAAGACGGCGGATCCGGGGTTGAGCGTTCATATAGATAGAAAAGGGCCGGTGAATGCAGGCTTACGCGGCGTCACTGAAAACGATACGGCCGCAGTGGTGAACCTGCTGGCCGCGCTGCCCAGCGGCCCGGTTGACATGGATGCAGACTTTCCGATCCTGGTGCAGACGTCCACCAACCTGTCGTTGGTGGAGATCAGCGACAATGCCTTGGTGGTGACCGCCAACCAGCGCAGTTCTGTACCTTCCCGTCTCGATGCCATCTGCCTGGCGGTTGAGGCGGTGGGCCGCCTTGCCGGTGCCACGGTTCGAACCGGTAGCGGTTATCCCTCGTGGCCCATGAATCGGGAATCTCCGCTTCTCGAACGCTGTACGACGCTTTATCGGGATCTGTTTGATGTCGCACCCACGGTGCAGGTCATGCACGCGGGCTTGGAATGCGGGGTGATCGGCGACCGGTGCCCGGGCATGGATATGATCTCCCTGGGACCCACCATGGAGAATCCTCACTCGCCGTCGGAGCGGCTCTATCTGCCGTCGGTGGAAAAGGTCTGGCGGTTGATGGTGGCTCTGCTGAAATCGTTGGGACGATAGCACATCATCGGTTTCTGCCGATTCCCCGGACGCGGCTTACCGGTTTAACCGGCCCCGGGCTTTCAGTTCCCCCCACCGTACCCACGGCTCCGCCTTTGCGGCCACGGTGCCGGTAGCCGGAAGCGGTGCCGCGGCCAGCGACAGCGTGATTTCCCGGTCGGCGCTTAAGTTTGGGGGGGATGCCGCCACCGGCCATTTCTTCAAGAACCTGTTCAAACGTTTTTCGCCGCTTGGTATCGGTTTCATCATCCGGTGCTGCCGTGGGTTCGCCGGCACGGTTCCCCGTATAGGCCTTCAGGGCATCGAACAGGTGGTCCGCCCAGGAGCGCTTCTTCACTTTTTCGCCGGGTATATCGTGGCGGTCGGTGCTGGCTTGATCCGGAGGAGGTGGGGTGGCACGGGCAGAGACCGACGGATCCGGCCGGTGCATGGCCAGGTGTGCCTTGACGCGGGCATAGGCGATGTTGATCTGCTTCAGCTGTTCTTCGGCCCCGGTCTTGGCGGCCGTGCCCTCGGGGAACTGATCCGGATGCCATTGCCGCACCTGGGCCTTGTAAGCGCGTTTAGCCTGAGCTTCATCCGTTTCCTGGCCGATGCCCAGTATATTAAAGCTCGTCATTAAATTCATTCCCGTCCCCCGTTTGTCATCGCCTCAAAATAGGTGAAAAGGGCCATGGTGTCAATCCGGGCCTCGTCGCCGATCCAGAATCCGGTACCATCCGGGGGGATTTTTTTTTGTGGCCCTTGACCCGGCAGCCAAAAGCGTTTACTCAACCAACGGAACCAATCGTTGGCAGAGGAGTGAACATGCGCAAACCGACCCTTACCGTCTCCTATGTATTTTTTTATCTGCTTTTCTCAGAAGATACCTGGCGTATTGGCGCCGGTTTTGTCTGCGCCGTTTTTTTAGGCCCCTTGCTGACCCAGGGGCGGAACCTGAGCCAGGCCGGTGAAGTGATGGTCTGGCTGATGATTCTGGCCATCGGTTGGTCGGTGACGGCCTGGCCGGCCAAAAGAATCACCGCCGCATTGCAGCGGGCAATTAAGCGGGCCGCCAAATCCTGAACCGCGATAGCGAGCGCATTCCCCGCCGCTTGCCGCGGGGAGGGTTCAATCCCTTAATTCTTCAATTCCTCAATTTTTTGCATTCCCCTGCTCGGAATTCGATCATCCGTCCTCCGGCTTTTGTCTACTATTGGCTCGACCCGATCCACGGTAAGGGTTACGGCGCCCCAATTTTCTTCCACCTTTCCCGCCAGCAGATAGGGTCGATTCCGGTCCAGCATGTGACAGAAGCGGCGGTATGGCTCGGGAAAGAAAGTGGTCTCAACGATACCGGTTTCATCCTCGAAGGTGAGAAACTCCATGGGATCCCCGTGGCGGGTGTGCACCACCTTGCCGGTGACCAGCCAGGCGGCCAGCCGGACCCGTCGACCCGTCAGGCCTGGAAGGCGGCTGGCTTTCACCGTGTGCATCGCTTTGATGACATCGGCAAACAGGGTGATGGGGTGTCGGCTGCACAGAAAACCCAGAACGGCGAATTCCCGGCGAAGGCGCGTCGTGGCGTCCTCCGGCGGGAAGACAGGCGGCGAAATGGCAGCCCTGCTGCCCCGTCGGGTTGCGAACAGGTCGGCCTGGCCCGGTGACCGCCGTTGATCCGCTTTCCACTTGGCCAGGGTCCACTGCAATTGGGCCCGTGAATGTCCGTTGGCCAGTCTATCCAAGGCACCGCAGTGGATCAGGGCCCGGATCTCGTCTTCATGCGGCTGCACGCGATCCAGAAAATCGGTCATGTCTGTGAAACCGGAGGTCTGTCGGCATCCGATGATTTTCTGCATGGTATGTTGGCCCAATCCGCCAACCGCCATCAGGCCGACCTGCAGACGCCGGTTCCTGCCTGTCCAGCGGATCAGACTGGTGTTGACGTCCGGCGGATCGAGGAACAACCCCATGCGCCGGGCTTCGGAGACGTAGGCGAAGGTGCTGTAAAAGCCCCCCTGGTTGCTGATGACCCCGGCTATGAATTCGGCCGGGTGATGGGTCTTGAGAAAGGCCGCCTGGAACGACACCCTGGCGTAGGAGGCGCTGTGGGGCTTGCAGAAGGAGTATCCGGAAAAACTCATCATCATCTGCCATACGGCGCTGGCCTCATCCAGGGATACGCCCCGGGCTGCGGCGCCGTTCATGAAGCGGTCATGGAAATCGGCCAACTGACACTGCCGGTCTTTTTTGGCGATAATCTTCCGCAGGCCGTCGGCCTCGGCATTGGAGAATCCGGCCAGGGCTTCGGCCGCCCGGGAGACGTCCTCCTGGTAGACCATGATGCCGAAGGTTTCGTCCAATACGTCTGCCAGCAGCGGGTGGATGGGGTCCCAACTACCACCGTGCAGGCGCCGGAGGTACTCCTGGATATAGGCGTTGGCCGCCGGCCGGATGATTGAAGAGTGAACCACCAGGTGGTCGAAGTCACCGTTGCCGGCTTTCTGGTGCAGCAGGCGCATGGCCGGGCTCTCGATGTAAAAACAGCCCATGGTGCGGCCCCGGGCTACGGTGTCCCGGGTGGCCGGATCGTCCTCGGGTATCCAACGGTCTTCGTCGAAGGCAACACCGTTGTTCCTTACGTTGGCCAGCGCATCCCGGATCACTCCTAGGCTCCGGTTGCCCAGAAGATCGATTTTCACCAGGCCGGCGTCCTCTGCACCGTCCTTGTCCCACTGGATGATGGGGACCCCTTTGGGGGCTTTTTCGATGGGGACATAGCTGTGGATGGAACCCGGGGTTATCACGACGCCGCCGGGATGGACGGAAAGGTGACGCGGAATGCCGATGATTCGCTGAGCAAGGGCCATGATTTGCGGCCAGGGGTGAACGAAATCCAGGTTGCGGGTTTCCGGGCGCTGTCGCAGGTTTTTCAGCAACCCCGCATCCAGTTCGTCCCGCTGCCAGAACCAGGGCAGGCGCCTGGTGATTTTGCCGATCTCGGCATCGGGCATGCCGAAAACGTTGGCCGTCTCGCGCAGGGCCATGCGGGGTTGGAACAGAATATGGCTGGCAACCATGGCAGCACAGCCGGCGAAACGGTCGAGCACGCCGTCGATGACCGTGTCCCGTTCGTCCCAGGCAAAATCGACGTCGATGTCCGGTGGGTCCGTTCGCCCGGGGTTTAGGAATCGGCCGAAGTACAGGTTGTGCTTCACCGGGCAGACGTTGGTGATGTTCAGACAATAGGCCACCAGGGAGGCGGCGGCCGATCCCCGGCCACAGGTGCGCGGACTTTGCGACACGATTTTTTGTACAACCAGGAAATAGGCCGAGAAATCCATGCGGGCGATGACGGCCAGCTCGTGCTCCAGTCTCTCCACCACGGCCTCGCCCAGTTCCTTCCCGTAGCGATTCCGGGCACCGGCATAGGCGGCCCGGCGCAGGCAATCATCGGCGTTGCGTCCTCCGTTGTCTTCCCACGGCGGCATGACCAGGCCGAACGATGGGCCGGTGAAGGTCAGCCTTTCGGCAAGTTTGCAGGTGTTGCCCAGGGCTTCCGGGCAATGAATGAACCGCCGGTGATATTCCTTGGCCGGAGCCAGCCAGGCCTCTCGTGGGGCCGTGTCGTTCGGGCCGAGCCGGGAAAGGGCGGTGTTGCCGGCGATGGCCCGCAACAGGCGGTGGACGGGGAATCCGTCCGGTTCCAGGAAAAAGCTGCCCGGTGTGGCCACCAGTGGGACCTCCAGGCGTCGGGCCGCTTGCACCAGGGGGTGGAAAGGGGATGGGGGGCGCCGGGGCAGGGCCGCTGCCGTGTGGACCCCGGCCCGGTGCCAGGCCGTCAGCAGATCGGCGTGGTTGGCCAGCACCAGCAGGCCGGTGGCCAGATGGGGCAGCGTGGTGGACAGATCGAATGCCGGGTCCCGGTGGCGTCGGGTGATCAATCGGCACAGGTTGGCGTAGCCGGTCGCGTCTTTAACCAGGCAGATGGCGCGGTATCTCTTGTTCGGATCGGTGATTTCCGCCCCTACGATGGGGGTGATTCCTTCCTCACGACAGGCGTTGAGGAATTTCCATATACCGTAGAGGTTGTCTGTGTCGGTGAGTGCCAGGCGGTCGTATCCCATGCGTCGGGCAGCCCGGCAGATCGCTGCCGGCGAATCGGTGCCCCACATGAGGGAATAGTGGGATCGGACGGTAAGAGGAATCATGGGTTAAAATAGCTCGAAGCTGAAAGTTAAAAGCTGAAAGCGCATAGGGAAAGGATAAATTCGTTTGCTTTGAGCTTTCAGCTTTGAGCTATCAGCAACCCAATTCTTCAATCCCTCGATTCAGAATACCGCCATCCGTCTTCGGACTTCAGTCCTCTGACCTCGTCATCCGGCCTATGCCGCCAGCGTCCGTCCCATGGCCAGTGCATCGGTGCCGAAGCGCCGGCGGATCCGGTCCATGGCCGCCACCAGCCGGTCCTGTCTTTCCGCCATTCGGCGTTCCGGTTCGAACAACAGACGCTGGGCCGGTGGATAGGTCAAGCGATCGCAGACCAGGGTCATGCGCCGCAACCGGACCCGGCGGGTCCAGGCCAGGCCCAACACCCGCCGGGCATGGGCGAAGAGGTTGAAATCGTTGGCCGTGGCCGGGGTGGCCGTGGTCTGACGGATCCGCCGGACGCCGTCGGTGTGCTCCAGAACCAAGGCGATCCGCCGGGCGGCCAGGGCCTGGCGCCGCAGCTGTCGCCCGGCCTGTTCCACCAGCCGGTACAGGCTGCGTTCTATCTGCAAACGATCATTGGTGTCTTCGCCGAATTCCCGACACTCGATGACCCTCGGCGGCGGCTGGTCCACGGGTCGAACGGGCGACGGGTCAATGCCGTGAAGCCGATCATGGATAAAGCGTCCCCGATGGCCGAAGAGGGTCTGCAACTGATCGGCGCTGAGCGTAGCGGCCTGAAACACCCGGATCAGGTTGAAATCATTCAATCGTGCCAGGTCGCTGGATTCGATGCCGGGCAACAGAAAGAGAGGCAGGGGCGCCAGAAAGGCTGCTTCGTCGCCGGGTTCCACGATGTACTCGCCCAAGGGCTTGACCAGTCGAGTGGCGGTTTTGGCGACCAGCTTGCTGGTGGCCACCGACCAGATGGGTGCCAGGCCCAGGTCCTGCCGGATCCGGCGGCCCAGCCGCCAGGCCACATCCACCGGCGGCCCCAGCAGGCGGCTGCTGCCGGTGGCATCCACAAACAGATGCCCGTCCCCTTCACCCGGCTCGATGAAGGGCGAGCAGGGCAGGGCGGCCTTCAGCATCCGGGCCA
The DNA here is from genome assembly GCA_963697225.1 of uncultured delta proteobacterium. Taxonomy (GTDB): domain Bacteria; phylum Desulfobacterota; class Desulfobacteria; order Desulfobacterales; family Desulfosarcinaceae; genus Desulfosarcina. The sequence continues at coordinate 192,869 of CAVONM010000018.1, read as the reverse complement.
TGGCCTGGCCGTAGCGATCCGGGCGGGGCGTCAGCACCCGGGTATCCCGGCATCGGCGAAGGGCGCGGCTCAGGGGCATGTGCTTTCTCACCCCGGCCTGAAAGGCCTCTTCGCTCATGTCGTAAACCGTGGCTCGGGCGGCCCCCTCCGGTGCGACAATGACCGGCCGACCGTCGAGCCGGCGATCCAGCACCCGCTCCACGGCCACGGCGAAGTCGGCGACATTAATGTGAATGATCGATCGTTCCATGATTGACGGATCCGTAAAACGTCCGATATCTGCGTTAGGCTTCATCCCTCGTCACTGCGGCGTACAACAAGTACGCCTCACTCCTCAGGATTCGCAAGTCTTGATCTCGAACGGTTTACGGACCCGTCTGGAATGTGAGTTTATACGACTACATCAAAATTCTGAGGTCAGAGGCCGGAACTTCGGGATCGCAATTTTGAAGATGGAAGAATGATCGCGGCTGTAAGCCGCTCCCGCAATTCCCCAATTCCATAATTCGGAATTCTGTCTTCAGTCATCTGTCCTCCGTCAGCTGTTCCATCAGCATCCGGGCATTCTTCGGTGCCTGGCCGCGGACGTGGTTGTTGAAAAAAATGAGGCCGGTGCCTGCCTGTCGGGCCATTTCGGGGATGCGTGACCGTGACCACTGGGCCAGTTCGTCGTTGCTGTAATCGTAGTCGAACTGCTTTTGCATGCTGCCCGATCGCCAGCCTTTGGTATTGCGGCCGTGAAAGCGGATGTAGAACAGGTTCGGATTGGTGACCATGGACAGGGGCGGGAACAGGTCCTTCAGTTCCGGGGCGTCTACGCATGCCAGGGTTACCCGGCGTTCTCTCAGGGAAGCGAACACCCGGTCGGTGGCCCAGGAGGCGTGACGGAACTCGACGACCAGGGGCAGGTCGGAAAGGGCATCCAGCAGCCGGGCCAGATAGCGGCGGGTTTCCGGATTGCGCCGGAAAAAGGGCGGCAACTGCACCAGCACGGCCAAAAGTTGACCCGACTGCACCAGCGGGGCGACGCCCTCCCGATACAGGGCCGCCTGGGCCGGCCACGCGTTGGCGTCCACTTCGTGGGTCAGGGTGCGGGTGAGCTTGGCGGCAAAACGAAAGCCCTCTGGTGTCTTGCGGCGCATGCGGTCCACGGCCGGCGCCTTGGGCATCTGGTACCAGGTATAGTTGATCTCGGTGACCGGGAAGACACGGGCGTAGTGCGCCAGCATCCGGGCGGAGCCGGTGCCCGGCGGGTAGAAGCCGGCATCCACCCACTCGCTGTAGGCGTATCCGCTGGTTCCCACCAGAATTCGGGCGGGCTTGTTATCCATATTTTCCATCGTATTTAATCCATCACCCGCTGTATCCCGATCACCCGGCCCTGGATCAACACCTCGTCAAACCCGTAGCGCATGACCGGATAGTCGGGGTTTTCCGGCCGCAGTTCGACGTGGTCCCGGTGGAGAAAGAACCGTTTTACCGTGGCCTCTTCCCCATGGATCAGAGCCACGACAATCTCTCCGTTTTCGGCGTACTGGCGCGGTGCGCACACGGCCATGTCCCCGTCCAGGATACCCGCCCCTTTCATGGAATCCCCCCGTACCCGCAGGGCGAAAAGATGTTGGCCGCGGTACAGGGTGCGGTCCAGCACCAGACCGCCCTCCCACTCCTGCTGGGCATACAGGGGCAGGCCGGCGGTGACCCGGCCAACCACCGGTATTTCCCGCCACCGTTGGGCTGCCGTCGTTTCGCCGGTGGGACTGATCAGGTGAAGGGTCCGGCTGTAGCGGCCTTGGCGCTTCACCACCCCTTTTTGCGCCAGCAACTTCAGGCCCTGGGAGATGGCAGCGTGGCTCACGCCCAGGTCCTGGGCCGCCTGGCGGAGACTGGGTGCGTTTCCGGTGCGTTCGATGATTTTTTTCAGGTAATCGAAAAGCCGTCTTTGTGCCGGTGTCAGTTCGGGTCCCATTTTGCCTCTCCACGCATCGTTGCGTTTGCTGTTCCCATTATAAAAAGTAAAATGTAAATGTCAATGTAAAGTTTATTGTATTTATGTTTATTTACAAAATGGCAGGTTCCGGACTTGGGCCTTTACCAGAACGGCCGGTCGGTGTATGGATGCAAGTTGATGCCGATGCCGCCCCGTCTCTCCTATGGATCCGGAAAGAATCGATTGTCATGACCCGAAAGCGCAGCTTTGATATCGACCGTTTTGTAGCCGCCATCGAGTCCAATTACCGCCAGTGGAACCCGCCCATCATCACCTTCATCGCCAACCGCGGCGCCACCCCGTTCGAAGTGCTGGTTTCCACCCTGCTCTCCCTGCGCACCAAGGACGAAGTGACCGGTGTGGCTGCCCAGCGGTTGCTGGCTGTGGCCCGGACGCCGGAAACGATGGTGAAGCTGCCGGCGCGGGAAATCGAAACGCTTATCTACCCGGTGGGGTTCTACCCCACCAAAGCCAAGCGGCTGCTGTCCATCAGCCGGATATTGCTGGACCGCTACGGCGGCAAGGTGCCGGATACCCTGGAGGAGCTGACCGCCTTGCCCGGTGTGGGCCGCAAGACTGCCAATCTGGTCCTCGTGGAGGGGTTCAAGATTCCGGCCATCTGTGTGGACACCCACGTGCACCGGATCAGCAACCGCATCGGCTACGTCAAGACGAAGACGCCGGACAAGACCGAACTGGTCCTTCGAAAGAAACTGCCCGAACGGCACTGGGCCCGCTACAACGAACTGCTGGTGGCCTTCGGTCAGGTGCTGTGCCGCCCCATTTCACCGTTTTGCAGCCGGTGCCCGGTAGCCGACATGTGCCCGAGGATTGGGGTGGACCGCCACCGCTGATATGCTCGATTCATTCATCGCGTTCCAATGAAACAACTTAACAAACAACTAAATTACACAATCAAAAAACAATTAAATCACAATAGCCAAAAACCAAATGACAAATAAATCACAATGACAAAAAATAAAAATTCCAAACCTCATGATCTTGAAGAGAGGATATTCCAATTTGCTAACGTGTTAAGGATTTTCGTTAAACCATCGCCAAAGGCGAATATCGACAATGGCAGCAACATATATTTTTCTCTTATTTGAGATTTGGTGCTTGCAATTTGTTGTTTCCGGTTTCGCCGGGTTAAGAGGCAACCCGATGCCCAAGCAAACCATCAAGCTGATTTCCTGGAACGTCAACGGCTACCGGGCTGTCATGAAAAAAGCGTTCCTGTCATCCATCCGCAGCCTGGATGCGGACATCGTGGGGCTTCAGGAAACCAAGCTCCAGGAAGGCCAGTTGACCCGGACCATGAAGGCTATCGACGGGTACGAGGCTGCCTTTTCCTTTTCCACGTTGAAAAAAGGATACAGCGGGGTGGCTGCTTATTCACGCCTGGTTCCAAAGGCGGTGCGCCACGGCATCGGCGAGCCCCGGTTCGATGATGAAGGCCGCGTGGTGGAACTGGAATTCGATGCATTTACGCTTTTTAACGTTTATTTCCCAAACGGGCAGGCCAGCGACGAGCGTCTCCAATACAAATTCAATGCCCGCAAAAACAACGCCGGTTGGCGCATTGGCTACTTTTTTGTTTCCGATGACATCACCCGGCAAGGATGGGTAAAAGACGCGTTCATCGACAACGACATCTTCGGGTCGGATCATTGTCCGATAGGGTTAATTCTCGAAATATAAACAAAAATAGATTGTTTTGTGGAAACATGAAGGCTAAACATTAACTGTTGGACGGGTTGTTTCTGACGAGTGAGGATGCAGACGCTGACGATACCGGCCAATGCGCGGTTGAGGATTGACCCATGTCAATTGTGAAAATAGACGGTCTGGACACGTACTACGAGATCCACGGGGAAGGGGAGACCGTCGTGCTGCTGCACAACGGGTTTTCCTGCGGCATGATGTGGGAAGCGATCCATCCGATGCTGGTCGCAGCCGGTTTTCAGGTGCTGGTATATGACCGGCGTGGGTTCGGTCGATCGGAAGGCGGTGCCAACTTCGCCGGCTACTATGTGGATGAGAATTTCCGCGAACACAGCGTGTCGGCGATGGCCGAATTGATGGCCCGGCTTGGGATCGATCGTTTTCACATCATCGGTCAGTGCGAAGGGGGTGTCGTTGGTGTGGACTATGCCGCTCGTTTCCCGGGTCAGGTGCAAACCCTCGCCACTGCCAGCACCCTGTGCCACAGTATTATTTCCATGCAGGCGTTCAACCGTCAGAAGTTGCCGGCTACCTTTGACGACCTGGCTCCGTCGCTTCAAAAAAAATACATTCGATGGCACGGTGTCGACCGGGGGAGGGTATTTTACGATATCTGTGCCAAAGGGGGCGGGTGCTATGGCCGAACCGGCTTTTTCGATCTCCGACCGGCCATCTCGCAGGTGGCCTGTCCGATCCTGGTCATGTACCCGGACCGGGGCTATTTTTTCGATGTGTCGCAGGGGGTTGATTTCTACCGCCATTCAACCCGGGGCGAACTGCTGGTTTTTCCCAAATGCGGACACAATATTTTCGAGCACTACCCGCAGATGTATGCCCAGCAGGCGGTTGCCTTTATCCGGCGGCAGCGATCCCATTCCGGGGCGGTCAAAGAATAAAAACCTTTAACGAATGCGCAGAAAAAACAAGAGGTGCATTTTTTTGGGTGATTAAAAAGCAGTTGACGAATAGTCGGGTGAAATGTCAGTTAAGACCATGGAACTGGATCACAACGAGGGAATGGATGCAACCGGGAGGGGGCCAGGTTGAAAAACAATTATATCGATGAACTCATCCAGTCGGTGGCACGGGTGGTGGAGCCGAACGTCCCGCTGCTGAAAGATGTGCTGGTGATCGGCGGCATGCCCGATAAAACCCAGAATCTGCAATATCTGAGCTACAACCGTGATACCACCGTGGCCAGAGGCCTCTCTTGTGAATTTTCTGCCGTGGCGGTGATCAATAACCGGCGAGCCTCGGATTGGCGGCTCACCGGGTATCCGAAGAAAATCAGCCGCTGGGTATTCAGTACCCGATGGGCCCGCAATCCACTGGATCTGTTTTTAAACAACCTGAGGTGCAGCCCGTCGGTCATATCGGTGCTAGCCGGGGCGACCAGCAATTATACCCTGCTTGGCATCCTGACCGAGACCGGTCTTCACGGGACGAGGCTGACGAATCGACGGGAACAATACATTTGCCCGGTTGTGGCCGTGCCCGGCATCGAGGTCAATGCTTTGCAAACCATTCAGGCCTTTGAATCGGCCAACCAAATTAAAAAGTCAGGCCTTATCGGCCTGGAGTTGTATCGGAAGACCGGCCGCCAGATGGCTGGGACCTGAAAAAGCAAAGGGTTCAAGGGGTCAAGCGGTCAAGGGCTTATTCTTCCGAACCAGATGCGGTTGAACCCTCCCTCTTTAGAATAACGCTTCCACGAACTGCTTCGGGTCGAACGGTTGAAGGTCTTCCACCCTTTCTCCCACACCGATATATTTCAGCGGGATGTTCAGGCTGCTGCAGATACTCACCACGATACCGCCCTTGGCCGTACCGTCCAGCTTGGTCAGGGCGATGCCGGTGACACCCAGCGCCTCGTTGAACATCTTGGCCTGTGACAGGGCGTTTTGACCCGTGGTTGCGTCCAGCACCAAAAGCACTTCGTGCGGCGCGTCGGGAAGCCGTTTGGCAAGGGTGCGCTGGATCTTTTTGATTTCCTCCATCAGGTTTACCTTGGTGTGCAGACGGCCGGCAGTGTCGACAAAGACGATGTCCGTTCCTCTGGAGATGGCGGCATCGACACTGTCGTAGGCCACGGCTGCCGGGTCCGCATGATCCTTGTGGCGGACGATATCCGCACCGGCCCGTTCGGCCCAGATGGCGATCTGTTCGATGGCCGCGGCCCGGAACGTATCGGCGGCGGCAATCAATACCTTTTTGCCGCGGCGGGACTCGTGAGCGGCCAGTTTGCCGATGGTGGTGGTCTTGCCCACCCCGTTGACGCCCACCACCATGACCACGTGGGGTTTGGCGGCAGCCTCGGACGATGGTTCTGGCAGGGCCTCGAAATAGGCCAGGATCTCTTCTTTCAAGACCGCTTTCAATTCCTTGGCACCGGCGATTCGCGACCGTTTTCCCGCGATCCGTTCCATGATGTCCATGGTGGTCCGGACACCCATGTCCGCAGTGATCAACAACTCCTCCAATCCCTCCAGCATGTCGTCGTCAACCAGTTTTTTCCCGAGAAACAGGTCATCAATGTCTGTGGTGAGAATCTTGCGGGTCTTGGAAAGTCCGGATTTCAGCCGGGCGAACAGGCCCTTGCTCTTTTTTTCAGCGGGTGTATCCTTTACCGGTGGCGCCGTCGACACCGCATCTTCTTTCGAGTCAGGTGGGTCTTCTTTCCGTTCGGCCGGTGCTTGCGGTTCAATCACCTCTCCGTCTACGGGGGCTGCCGGCTCATGAATGCCCACATCGGACTTGTCATCAATCCGCGACGTTCCGGCAGCCTCCTCATCGGTCTTGTCCGGTGCTTCTGATTTAGCCGTCTCGTCCTTTTTCTTTTTAAACCAGTTGAATGCCATGGATGTCCTTCAATGATGACGGCTTCGTAAATAGTCCAATATCTGCGTTACGCTTCACCCTTCGTCACTGCGGCGTACCATAAGTACGCCTCATTCCTCAAGGGTTCGCAAGCCTTGATCTTGAACTTTTTACAAAGCCGTCTGAAAACCGGCTTTTTATAGGTTCATCAACGGTGTTAGGCGGCGGTGAGTTCCTTCGAGTGGTTCTCGCGGTCCAGATTTACCGACACGACCTTGGACAACCCCTTTTGTTCCATGGTGATGCCGAACAGCGTATCGGCAAACTCCATGCTGTTTTTGTTGTGGGTGATCATGATGATCTGGGATTTTTCGCCGATCACCTTCATTAGGTTGTTGAAGCGCATGACGTTGGCATCGTCAAGCGGTGCATCGATCTCGTCCATGAGGCAAAAGGAGGCCGGTCTGAGCAGGAAGATGGAAAAGATGAAGCTGATGGCGGACAGCGCCTTCTCCCCACCGGAAAGCAGGCTCATGCGAGTGAGTTTTTTGCCCGGCGGGTGAACCAGGAATTCCACCCCGGTCTCCAGCGGTTCGCTGGGATTGGTCAGTTCCAGACGGGCAGTGCCGCCTTCGAACAGCCGGGGAAACACTTCCTGGAGCTTTTCATTGATGCGGTTGAAGGTGTCAAGAAACCGCTCCTGGGTGATGCGGTTGATCTTGCGGATCACCTTGTGCAATCCATCGATGGCTTTGACAAGATCGTCCCGCTGTTCGCACAGAAAGTCGTAGCGCTCCTTTTGTTCCTCGAATTCACGGATCGCCTCCATGTTGACGTCGCCGATATTGAGAATTTTCTGGCGGATGGCGGCCAGGGTCGTTTCCAGTTCCTCGGGGTGCTGCTGGCCGGTTTCACCTGACGGTGCATCGGTGTTGCCCAGTTCGGCGATGGCACAGTGGTAGTATTCCTGGCAGCGGTTCTCCAGATTTTCCCGCTTGATTCGTTTTTCGGCCAAATCCATTTCCAGCATGCGGATCTTTTGGTGAAGTGTTTCGCGTTGGTTCTGGATCTGGGAAATCTGCGCGTCATTCTCCTTTAATCGGGCATCGATGTCACCGAACGCCTTTTCATCGGCGCCCAACCGGCCGTCTATCTGCTCAAGGGCATCGTAATGGGCGGCAAGATCCCGGCTGGTGATTTCGTTACGCGAATCAGTTCCTTTGATTTTTTCGGTTTTAGCGTTGATGTCACGTGAGAGCTGATCGAGACGTCGGATTCCGTCCGCCTGGAAATCTTTCAGGCGGTGAAGCGTACTGGTGCAATTGTCCAGGTTGGCGCTGGCGGAGGTGAGTTTGAGCTTCAGGTCCACAACCCGCTGGTTGAAGGCTTCCAGCTTTGAGGCGGTTTCATCGATCTGGGCTGATGTGCGGGCCACATGTTCCTGTGCTTCGTTAACGTTGCGGGCCATGGCTTCCAGGAGGGAATGGTAGCGTTCGATCTCTTCGTCCAGGTCCATCTCTTCGCCCATGAGCTGTTCCTGTTCCAGCCGGACGATCTCCAGATGCCGCCGGGCGTTTTTCAGGTCTTCGTCGGCCCGGTAGAGGGCCTTTTCCGCCTCCATGGCGTCTTGGTCGGCAAGGCTCTTTTCGGCGATGGTTTCCTGTAGCTGCTTTTCAAGGCCCCGGACCTGGATTTCCATTTCCGTCTGGCGTGTGTGAGCCCCCTCTACCTGGGTGTCAAGCCGGTCGCACTGCACGGCCAGCGATTTGATTTCCTGTTTTTTGGCCAAAATACCCGACAGTTTATCCGGGCTGCCCCCGATCATCAACCCCTGGCAGGAGAGCAGGTCTCCACCCCGCGTGACCACGGTCTGCGTCTTGCCGTTGCGGTTAAAAATATCCCGGGCCGCATTCAGGGTGTCGGCGACCACCACATGCCCCAGCAGGGCACCGGCCACCGATTCGAAGCCATCTTTGACGCGGACGTAATTCAGCAGGAGGTGGTCGGACGCTGGTTGTTTCTCCGGGCGATCGTCCACGGCTCGCATGCCGCCCACGGGGATGAATCCGCACCGCCCGGTCTGGGTTTGCTGCAGATAACCGATGGCGTCGGCGCCTGAGAGCTGGTCCTGCACCAGGATATACTGAAGAGATTCGCCCAGGGCCGCTTCGACAGCGGTTTCATAGGTGGGGGCCGGGTCGATCACGTCGGCCAGAAGCCCGACGATACCGGTGGGCCGGCCGGCATCCGGTTGCGGCGTTTCCTGTCTGGCGGCCTTGAGGATGGCTTTGACTCCGTCCCGATACCAGTCCAGGTTGGCTTCCATCTTTTTCAGGGTGGCCAGGCTGCTGCGGGCCTTGTTGCGCTCCATATCCAGGGTCTGGGTGGTCTTGACCTGGGCGGACAGAGACGCAATGGCGGCATTCAGTTTCTTTTTCAGGGACGCAATCCGACCCTCCAGATCACGGATTTCGTTTTTTGTCTGGGTCAGCCCGGCATCAGCAGCCTCGCGGCGACCGGTGGCTTCCCGCAAGGTTTTTTCGGCCAATACGGCCTCTTCGTCGGTGCGTTTGAGTCGGCGCTTGAGATTGTCGCGGTTGTTGGCGGCATTCTGGTGGGTGTTTTTTACCCGGGCCTCCTCGGCCACCATTTTCATCAGATCGTTCTTGCCGGTTTCCAACGCCCGATTCAACGTGTCGATGCGCCCGCGCAGGTCGGATGAATCGTTATTTTCCAGCGCGATGGTCTCTTTCACCTCACTGATTTGGGATTGCAGTTCCTGGTGCTGACGCTGGACGTCCTCGATCTCCAAGACGATCGCGCTGTTCTTGCCCGACAGATCCGTCCTGGCCGCCTCAAGTTCGGCGACTTCGCGCATCAACCGCTCCCGGTCGGTTCTCATGTGGGCCAGGTCGGCCTCCATGCGGTCGATCTTGCGCTGAACCTCGAATTTGCGGGACTTCTGTGAGGCGATCTCCCGATCCTTTTCAGAGCGCCGAAGTTTGATGGCTTGAATGGCCGCGTCGATCTTTTGGAGTCGGGTACTCTGGCCGATGTCTTCGTCTTTGAGTGATTTTAGCAGGTTGCCGGCTTCGTCCATCTGACGGCCCAGGTCAGCATCGCGGTGGCGGATGAGCCGGGTGTCTACCTCCCGGGCCTCGGCTTTGAGGTTTTTGAATCGCTCTGCCCGTTGGGCCTGGCGCTTGAGCCCGGCCATCTGGCGGTCGATTTCGGTGATGATGTCCTTGACCCGCAGCAGGTTCTGGTTGGTGGCGTTCAGCTTTCTCAGGGCTTCGGTCTTGCGCATCTTGTAGCGGGTGACGCCGGCGGCCTCCTCGATGAAGACCCGCCTTTCGTCGGGTCCGGCGTCGGTGATGGCGCCGATGTTTCCCTGCTGAATTACCGCGTAGGTGCGGGCGCCCACCCCGCTGCCCATGAATATGTTGTGGATGTCCTTGAGGCGGCAGGGCTGCTTGTTGATCAGGTAGGCCGTTTCGCCGCTGCGGTAAAGCCGGCGGGTCACCATCACCTCGCTGAAATCCCTGAATTCCTCGGGCATGCTGCCGTTGTCGTTGACCAGGGTCAGGGAAACTTCGGCCAGGTTCAGCGGCGGCTTGCCGCTGGCGCCGGAAAAGATAATGTCTTCCCTGTCCTTGCCCCGAAGCTGCTTGAGGCTCTGTTCGCCCATGACCCAGCGAAGGGCATCCACCACATTGCTCTTGCCGCAACCATTGGGTCCAACCACCGCACAGATGCCCGGGGGGAAGGCGATCGAGGCCTTTTCAAAAAAAGATTTAAACCCGACGATGTCCAGTTTTTTTAGTTTCATCGTTGCCTGCTCCTGCTTGCCTGTCCAGCGATCAGCGCTCGATTAGGCTCAGCAACAGCTGTTGCGCCCGAAGGCGAAATAGTAATGTGTTATATTGGTTGCCGGTGAAATACCAGAAGCGGCCGCCGGAATGGGCGATTGCTGGTAAGTAGATACCATCATGGTCGATGGTTGTAAAGCAGAAAGCACAATTTGAGGGGGTGTAAGATGATTTACGCCACTATATGTGGTGTAAATTAATCTTTATTTAACAGCAGGTACAGCAGCGCCATGCGAATGTAAAGGCCGTTCATGGCTTGTTGAAAATAGCGTGCCCGGGGATCGTCGTCCACTTCCTTGGGGATTTCGTCCACCCGGGGAAGCGGATGCATGATGATGGCGTCCGGCTTCATGGTCCGGACCCGTTCCGGGGTAAGGATATATTTGCCAGCGGCAATTTTGTAGTCTTCGGGGTCGTGGAACCGCTCCTTCTGGATGCGAGTCATGTAGACGCAGTCCACCTCCGGGGCAACTTTGGCCAGGTCTGTCTCTTCGCGCCACGGAACGTTGTATTTATCCAGGTAAGCTTTGATGTCTCCCTCCATCTTACAAACCGGAGGCGAAACGAAGATAATCTCCACATTCTCATACTTGGTCAACAGGTAAGACAAAGACCTTACCGTTCGCCCATAGCGCAGGTCACCCACCATGGCGATTTTCAGGCTGTTTTTCCCGGTGAAGGCATCCACGATGGTATACATGTCCAGCAGGGCCTGGGTCGGATGCTGGCCCGCGCCGTCGCCGGCATTGATTACAGGGATACAGGAAATTTCCGAAGCCCGTGCTGCACTGCCTGCTTCATTGTGGCGCATGACGATTACGTCTGCATAACCGTTCATGATCCGTGTCGAGTCGGAGAGGCTTTCCCCCTTGGCCGCGCTGGAGAACTCACGGGCGTTTTCCGTCGTGATCACCGACCCGCCCAATCGCAGCATGGCGCTTTCAAATGAAAAGCGGGTACGGGTGGAGGGTTCGTAAAACAAGGAGGCCATGATTCTGCCCTCCAGTGACCTGGCAAAGCGACGTTCGCCAAAAAGGTCCACCTTCATCTGGTCGGCGGTCTGGAAAACAACTTCGAGCAGTTCACGGTCGAACTGCTGGGACTCAATCACGTGTGCCAATGGAAAAGCAGTCATGGGGGTGTCCTCCCTAAATATTAACGAATTCGGTTCCAGCCGCTCCGGCCACCGCTTCGACAATGCGGTCGACTCGGGTAATTACCGCCCGTTTCCCTCCGCTGCCGACGAACTGCATGGCCGCTTCCACTTTGGGCAGCATGGCGCCGGCAGAGAAATGGCCATCGATAATATATTTGGCCGATTCCGCCGGACTGACGGAGGTCAGAAAACGTTCATCGGGCTTGCCAAAATTCAGGGCCACGCCATCCACATCCGTGGCCATGACGAACAGGTCAACACCCACCTCTTCGGCCAGGCGGGCACTGGCCAGGTCTTTGTCGATAACGGCATCCACGCCGTCGAATGTGCGTCCGGCGCGCACCACCGGAATACCGCCGCCGCCGCAGCAGATCACGATGAATTCCGCATCGATCAGGGTCCTGATCTCCCGTTTCTCGACAATGGTCACCGGCTTGGGGGAAACCACGACGCGCCGGTAGCCCTTGGGGGTTTTGATCGTGGGGTAGGGCAGGGTAGCGGCCTTTTCCTTGGTGAATGCGGGGCCCACCGGCTTGGAGGGCGATTTGAAGGCCTTGTCGGTTTCGTCCACAACCACATAGCTGATCAGACTGACCAATGGCTGGCTGTTGATGCCCATGGCCATGAAGGCTTCGTCCAGGGTCGATTCAATCATGTAGCCGATCTGTCCCTGGGTCTGGGCCACGAGAATCTCCAGGGGCAGCCGTGGAACCGTGTCGCAACATTCCTGCTGAAGCAGCAGATTGCCCACCTGGGGACCGTTGCCATGGGTGATGATGATTCGGTAGTCCTTTGACAACCTGGCGATCTGGTTCATCGGGACCTTCAGGTTGTCGAACTGCTCCTCCACGGTGCCGGTCTGCCCCTTCTGGATCATGGCGTTTCCGCCCAGGGCGACCAGCAGCACGGGCTTCTGTTTGGCTTTTTTCTTCATCAGGCTTTTCCGCAAATCTTCAGGAGGATGGCATTTTGCGCGTGCATGCGGTTTTCGGCCTCGTCGAAGACGATCGACGCCTCGGATTCGATTACGGAGTCGGTGGTTTCCACGCCGCGTTCGGCGGGTAGGCAGTGCATGAACAGGCTGGCCCTGCCTGTGGCGGCCATCAGTTCATCATTGACCTGGAAACCCTGGAAATGCGCTTTGCGCGTTTCGGCTTCATCTTTCTGCCCCATGGAGGCCCACACGTCCGTATAGACGATATCGGCATCCTTGACGGCTGCTTTGGGATCATGGCTGATTTCTATTTCCGACAGGCCCGCCTGGCGGGCGTCGGCAATGGTCTGTGCGTCGGGCGCATAGTCATCCGGACAGGCGCAGACAAAGTGGAAGGGCAAGCGTTGCGCCAGGCGCAGCCAGGAGTGCACGATGTTGTTGCCATCGCCCACGTAGGCCACCTTCAGGTCATCGAGGTGGCCGCGGTGTTCCAGGATCGTGAACATGTCCGCCATGATCTGACAGGGGTGGTTGTAGTCGGTCAGACCGTTGATCACCGGTACCGATGCGTATTCAGCCAGCTCAAGCACATGCTCGTGGGCGAAGAGCCGGGCCATGATCACATCGTTGTAACGGGCCACCACCCGTGCGATATCCTTGACCGCTTCACGTTTGCCGATTGAGATGTCCGAAGGGCCCAGATAAAGCGCATGGCCGCCCAAACGGAAAAAACCCGTTTCAAAGGAGATGCGCGTGCGGGCGGACGGCTTGGCGAAGATCATGGCCATGCTGTGGTCCTTGAACGGCTTGTAATCCTCCCGGCGTTTGAGACGTGCCTTGACCTCTTTGGCCAGGGCGAAGGTTGCCTGGATTTCGTCGGCGCTAAAATCGGTGACATGCAGAAAATCGCGTTTCACGGGTGTTCCTCCTTTATACGTTCATCACCGCATCGATCTGTTCCAGCGCCCAGTCCACCTCGTCTTTTTTGATGACCAGGGGCGGGGCGAAGCGGATGGTATTTTCATGGGTTTCCTTGCACAGCATGCCCCTGTCGGCCAGCTTGTAGCAGAACGGCCGGGCGCCGCCGACCTCGGGAAAGAGTTCCATGGCGATCATCAGGCCGCGGCCGCGTACCTCTTTGATGCGCGGGCTCTGGATTTTTTTCAGGCCATCAAGGAAATAATCGCCCATTTGACTGGCGTTTTCAATCATCTTTTCCTCTTTGAGCACCCGCATCGCCGTGCGTGCGATGGCGCAGGCCAGCGGGTTTCCGCCAAAGGTAGAGCCGTGTTCGCCGGGTTGCAGCACATCCATGACCTCCTTATTGGAAAGGACGGCGGATACCGGATAAAACCCGCCGGACAGGGCTTTCCCCACCAGGGTGAGATCCGCCTCGATACCTTCGTGCTCTTCGGCCAGGAGCCGTCCGGTGCGGCCAAGGCCGGTCTGGATTTCGTCGAGAATCAGCACCACGTTGTTGCGGTCACAGATCTCGCGGACATCCTTGAAGTAACCGGTTGGGGGGATGATGACGCCGGCTTCGCCCTGGATGGGCTCCACCAGAAAACCGGCGGTGTGGGGGGTGATGGCCGCTTCCAGGGCATCGGCATCGCCGAAGGGGATGATTTTGAAACCCGGGGTGAATGGGCCGAATCCGCTGCGGGCAGTGGGATCGGTGGAAAATCCCACGATGGTGATGGTGCGGCCATGAAAGTTGTTGGCGCAGACGATGATCTCCGCCTTGTCTTCTGGAATGCCTTTCACCTGGTAGCCCCATTTCCGCACGGCCTTGATCACGGTTTCCACCGCTTCGGCGCCGCTGTTCATGGGCAACACTTTGTGGGACTTGGTCAGTTCGCAGATTTCCTTGTAAAAATAACCCAACTGGTCGTTGCGGAAGGCCCGTGAGGTGAGGGTCAGGTTCTGGGCCTGGGCCATCATCGTTTTCATGATCGCCGGGTGGCAGTGGCCCTGGTTGACCGCACTGTAAGCAGCCAGACAGTCCAGGTATCGTTTGCCGTCTACATCCCATACCCAAACGCCTTCACCTTTCGTCAGGACGACGTCCAGGGGTTTGTAGTTGTGCGCGCCATATTCATTTTCGAGATCGAGATATTGCTGCGTGTTCATGGGGTGCCTCCTTGGCTGTTCATATATCGGTTGAAACGGCGCACGTGGCTTTGCATGAGGGAGCGCACGGCCGTGGCCTGCTGTTTTTCAACTGCAGCGACAATATCGTACAGATCCTGATAGTTTTCCTGCATGAACGGCTGGTCTTTCAGGGGGTGTGCCTCATAGTACTGCTGGATGTTGTCGTGGACCATGCGCAGGACAAATTCGTATACCCGGTTGCCAGCGGCTTTGGCAATGGCCACGTGGATGCGATTGTCCACCTGGCAAAACCGTTCCCACGCCTCGATACCCTCACCCACATGTTTTTTGGCCTGTTTCAACAGTGATTTGAGCTCTCGGATATCTGTCGGGGTGGCTCTCTGGGCGGCGATGGCGGCCACGCTGCCCTCGACCCCCTCCCGGAATTCGGAGAGCTCTGCCAGGGTGATTTCGCGGTGGCGAATCAGAAGCCCCAGACTTTCCGCCACCGGTGCCATGCCCGGCTGCTTGACCACCGCCCCGCCGCGCACCCCGCGCTTGATTTCCAGCAGTCCCTTTTGCTCCAGGACACGCAATGCCTCGCGAAGGGGCCCGCGGCTGGTTTGGAACATATCGACAAGATTCCGTTGGGCCGGCAGCTTGTCACCGGTTTTCAGGCGACCATCTAAAATGGCCCCTTCGATTTGTGCGACCAGGTCTTCGAAAATGCGTTGCTGGCTGGTTTTTTTAAACATGGTTCCCCGAAGTGGGTCGCTTTTCGAAAATGGGTTTATGTTAAATGGGTTACCCATTTATACAATAATTGATTAAAAGTCAAAGGATTTCTTTCAGGCTAATTTTTTTTAACTCCCGTTGTCGCAGGTGCCGCAATAATCAACGGTGGTTTCGAAGATGATTTTACCGGTGGGCGACCACGGGTAATACCGGCCAGAGTTATTATTCACCGGATCCGCGCCCGATGGCGCTGGAAATCGTCTTTAACGTGGGAAACACCGGCGATAACCAGTATCCTTCCGGTGTGTTTCTGGACGACATCCGACTGCAGGCCAACCCCGTCCCGATCCCTCCGACAGTGCTCATGCTGGCATCCGGGCTGATCGGTCTCGTGGTTATCCAGCGGAAGAAAAGTTAGCCATCCGCCACTATTTTTAATGATGATATGGTAAAGGGGCGCCAACCATCTTGACGTCCCTTTTGCGTTGGTCTTTCCCACGTTGGTGTTTATCGGCAACGCACAGAAATTATAGGGTTGATGCCTATTCAGGACGGCATTCACTTTCTCGGCGATATGAGTTCAAACAACTCCTGGGACGTGTCCCGAAGGTGCAGGCTCAGCAGCCGGGCGATCGACCTTAGGATTTTAACACCGATCTTCGGGTGTTCATCACAGATCTGATCGAAGCGTCTGCGTGGCAGGGTGAGCAGGGTGACATCGGTGCGTGATTTGACGGTGGCGGTGCGGGAAAAGTTGCCGATGACGGCCATTTCCCCGATGGAGCCGCCCGGGGCTTTAACGGCGATTTTCTTTTCAACCTTTCCATCATACAATTTCAATACGTCCAGGGTGCCGTCAACCACAAAACAGACTTCATCGCCTGGGTCGCCTTCACTAAAGACGAGATCGCCGGCTTCAAAACGCGACACATGCATGTGGTCGCTGACCGTGCTCAGCTCAGTGGGATCCAGGTCAGCGAAAATCGGGATGCTGGACAGGCAGTTGATGATGGCTTCTTTGAGTACATTTTTAGATTTTGTTGGTTCCACTTGTAGTATGGCCTCAGCGCAAAGGGATGTCTTATTCAATCGGCTCCGGAAGATGCAACGTCCTGACCAAAAAATCTTTAGAATGGTTATCCCAAGACACTACGTGATGTCAAATGTCAATCCATTCTTTGATTTAAGATCACTAATACTTGTAAACACCACCCCTCACGCTGTCCCTATCAATTCTGGTCCAAGCGGTCAGGATTCTTTACTTTAAAAGTGGTGTTTGATATATCAGGCATCCGTATATCAAATGCGCTGTGCCTTTTTCCTCAAGATGGATGTCAACAAGCTGAAAAGGAGTATTGAATGGACGATTCATTGTCGCATGTTCTGGATTACGGCGTGGATGAGATGGTCGTGGGCGACAGGGATCACCTGTGGCATCACATCAAACCCCATAAATGTTTTCAAAACCAGGAGCAGATGATCATTGTGGCGGGCAAAGGATTGACGGTCACGGATATCCGCGGACGGGAATACTTGGATGCGACTTCCGGCGGTGTTTGGTGCGTCAATGTGGGCTACGGCCGCGACAGCATTGCCGATGCCGTGGCCGCCCAGATGAAGAAAATGCCATACTTTGCCGGCAGCGTCGGCACGATCCCCTCCATCAAACTCTCCAGCAAATTAATCGAATTGTTGCCGAGAATGGATAAAGTCTATTATTCCAACAGCGGGTCCGAGGCCAACGAAAAAAGCTACAAGATCATCCGCCAGGCCACCACCATCGATCCGGCTCGCAACGGCAAATATAAGATTTTATATCGGGACCGGGACTATCACGGCACCACCATTGCCGTGCTGGCCTCTTCGGGACAGGCCGAGCGTAAAAAGGACTTCGGGCCCTTTCCGGAGGGTTTCGTGCAGATTCCACACTGCCTGTGCTACCGCTGTCCTTTCGACAAAAGCTACCCGAACTGCGACATCCAGTGCGCCAGAGCTGTGGAGGAGATCATTCTGAAAGAGGGGCCGGAGAGCGTGGGCGGATTGATCGTGGAGCCGATCACCGCCGGCGGCGGCATTATCGTCCCGGTGGATGAGTATTTTCCCATTCTCCAGGAGATTTGCAGAAAACATGGTGTGTTTATGGTCATCGACGAAGTGGTGGCCGGGTTCGGGCGAACCGGCAAGTTTTTCGGGCACCAGCATTTCGACGTGGATCCGGACATGATCACCCTGGCCAAGGGTATGGCCAGCGCCTATGAACCCATTTCCGCCACGATGGTCAAGCAGCACGTTTACGATCTATTTCTCAATGATCCGGCCGACCCGGACAAACGAATGCATTTTTTTCGGGACATCTCCACATACGGCGGCTGCGCCGGCGTCATGGCGGCGTCGCTGGAGAACATCCGCATCATGGAAGACGAACGTCTGGTCGAAAACAGCCGGGTGATGGGCGATTACCTGCTCGACAGACTCGGGGAACTGCTGGACCACCCCGCCGTCGGCGACGTTCGCGGCAAAGGACTGTTCTGCGGTGTGGAACTGGTGGCCCATAAACAGGGCAAACAGCCGCCCAGCGAGGCACAGGTCGGCGCCGTGATCGATGCCGTCAAGGCAGAGGGGGTGCTGCTCGGGCGAACCAACAGCAGCCTGCCCGGTCTCAACACCACACTCTATTACGCACCGGCGCTGGTGATCACCAAAGATGAGGCGGATCGGATGGTCCACGCCACCCAAAAAGGCATCGAAAAGGTTTTCAGATGAGAAAATCGATTGCTTCCACCCACAGATAATAAAGACGTCAACCCCTTTGAGCTGCGTTCACTGCGGGAGCAGGTCTACCAGTATTTACGAACCGAGATGCTCAACGGCCGCATCATCCCTGGCGAGTATATCCGACTCAATGAGATGAGTGAACGGCTGGGGATCAGCAAGACCCCCCTGCGCGATGCGATCATCCAATTGGAGTGCGAAGGCTTTGTCACCATCCTGCCGCGTCGGGGGGTACTGATGAACCGCTTGTCCCTGCAGGACGTCAAAGATGCATACGACATTGTGGGTGCGATAGAAGCCTCCGTGCTGGCTGACGTCTGCAGTCGATTCACCGCCGATCGCCTCGATGCCATGACCGCCATCAATGGCAGCATGAAGGAAATGATCGAACGGGATGATTTCGACGCTCGTTATGCCGATTTTTTCGGATTGAACCTCATCTTCCACGACCACTTCCTTGACCTGTCTGACAACCGCCAGGTCAAAAAAATTGTTATCCCCTTCAAGCAGCGGCTCTATGATTTTCCCCGACGACGTTTCATTCGCGAATGGGAACGCCAAAACTGCCGTGAGCACGACGAGCTAATTGAACTGATTCACGGCGGAGATGGGAAAACAGCTGCCGACCTGCTGCAGAATCGCCACTGGTCCTTTTCCTATTATGAGGATTTTATCCGCCAGTTTTATGAAGCCTGACACTGACCGACGTGCCTTCCAACTGCGTATGCGTGGCTTTATGGTTAAGGTAAAGATCTTGCGCCACAGGCGATGCACGCTGCTTTTTGTGATGCTGCTGGTTGGTGTTACCGTGGCCTGCGAGTGGCCAATTGGAATGCAGCCTTCGACCATTCATCTCAGGGCCCGTGAATGGCCGGCGGCCGATGGCCTCTTTCGGCAGGACCCCCGGTGGCTGGGGGCTGATGATGCCCACAGCGTGGATCTTGGAAAGGGCAGGGTGCTCTGGCTGTTTGGGGACACCCTTATCCGTGCGGATACCAGCGACGACCGAAGCCAAGCCAACCTGATCCGCAACAGCATCGGCATTCAGACCGGAAGCGATCCCGCTGCGGCATCCATGGCGTTTTTCTGGAAGCAGACGGCGGCGCAAACACCGGCATCCTTTTTCCCCGAATCCGATAAAACATGGTTTTGGCCCGGTGACGGCATTCGTCTCGGCAATCGGTTGCTGGTCTTTCTCACGGTGATCGCGCCATTTGAAAATGATCTGGGATTTTCCGTGACCGGCTGGCATGCGCGATTGATCGACAATCCCGATGCACCCCCTGAACGATGGCAGTCCATTGACGTGAGCAAAAATCCAGGCACGTTCGTCATCGCTTTGGGTACCGGCGGCGTGTTGCACAGAAAGGGATACCTTTATGCATATGGAACCAGTCAAGGCGGGAATCAGGCCTATCTGGCCAGGTGGGCGGAGGATCAGGCATGGGCAGGAGATCTGCGTGAACCGGAATGGTGGTGCGGTGCGGGGCTGGGATGGAAGACAGACTCACAGATGGACAGCAGACCGGCAGTCCTGTTCACCGATGCCCAGGCCGAGTTCGGCGTTCATTTCGAACCCCGTATCAACCAGTTTGTCCAGATTCAATCCATCGGTTTCGGTGCCGCCGACCTGGGATGGCGGATCGCCCCCCGGCCCGAAGGGCCATGGGGGCAACTGGCTGGATTTTATTCTCCGGAGGAAGTGTCGATTCCCGGCGTTTTGATTTATGCCGCTAAATCGCACCCCTTCCTGACCGGGGCGGATCTGGTGATCACCTACGCCACCAATCATATCAATCCAAATCGCTTGAACGATTATCCTGCGCTGTACTACCCGCGGGTGCTTCAAGGTTCGTTCGAACCCGCCCGTGTTTTAGACTGACCCTTGCCTTCTTCTCGGTAAGGGCCGGTTTCGGGATAGTTAGGCGCAATTTGTTAAATATCAATGGTTTTCTAAAAGGATGACGGCCGCAGTCGGCAGGGAAATGGGGAAGGTGAATACTCAGGCGGGCAGGTGATAAGCCAGAAGTGCTTTTTTGAGCGTTTGCGGGACCGGTACCGACTGGTGCTGCCGGTAGTCGTAGCATACCTGGACGGATGATCCTTTGGCGAAGACGCGTTTCAAATCAGCCTCGTCCATCAGGGCATAGGCAAGCCCGAAGCTTTTTGTGCCGATGGCGGTGACCCACAGGTTCAGCAACAGCCGGTCTTCGAGGCGGACGGGCAGGATGTAGTCACATTCCAGGTGGGCCAGCATAAAATTGAACCCGCCGGGGGCGGATTCCCTGAATGCATCGTAGAAGAGGGCTTTTCGACCCTCTTCGAAGTAGGTGAAAATCACGGCGTTGTTCACGTGCCCCATGGCATCGATATCGTTAAAACGGATGCTGATTCTGGATTGAAACGGCTGTTTATGGCTCAACGGTCAGCTCCTTATGGCATGGCGGGTTTGACTAAAAGGACGGTTCGCCGTCTTTCATGGATACCAGATCTCCACTGTTGCCATCGATGCTAAAGATTTTCCGGCTGCGGATATATTTTTTGGAACCGATGGCCTCCATGACATTTTCGGAAAGCGCTTTGCGTGAGAACCCCACGGTAACCTGCCAGTGGCGACCATCGTCGGCCATCTCCACTTCCTCCAGAAGGATGTCTTCAAACTTGCGGGTGTCGTACAGGTCCTTGAGAAGATCCATGGCCATTTGAACCGCTTGTTTAACCGTGAGCATATTCCATTTTCCTGCAATGATGGGTCGGCATCCGGTTGAAAGGCCTCGCCGAAAATGTCATGATCACCCTGATTGATGCCAGATCCGATGGGCCAAGTCAATGCGGAGATTGCATGGGCAGTCGAACATCATTGAGCCACAAGCGAGCGTCACAGACGGCAGATGTCGTTATCGTCGGAGCAGGACCCTCCGGGTGCAGCGCGGCCTGGGACCTGGCCGTCAGAGGCCTCCGGGTTCTATTATTAGACCGGACCGAATTTCCGCGAAAGAAAACCTGTGCCGGCGGACTGACGGTCAAGGCGGTCCGAGCCCTTCGCTATTCGATCGCACCGGTGATTCAACGAAGCGTTTGCAACCTGTCGGTAAGTTGCCGGATGCGCCATCCAAAACTGCTTAAAAGCAATGAACCCATCTGCCACATGGTCGAACGGTCGTCGTTCGATTATTTCTGCCTGAAAAAAACAATAACTGCCGGTGCTCGTTTTGGAGTCGTGAAAGGGATCGAAAAGATTGTTGAAAGCCATCGACGCGTGTCGCTGGTTACGGATGGCGGCATGATCCATGCCCGGTTTTTGATCGGTGCCGACGGTGTCCACAGCCGGGTCCGCCGCCTGACGGGACGATTTGCTCGGTTTCGCCCCGGCTTTGCCGTTGAGGGACGCGTTGACCGGGGGCCTTCCAGCGATCTGAACATGGGCTTTGATTTCAGCCGGGTAGCCGGTGGGTATGGGTGGGTCTTCCCAAAAGCGGAGCACATCAACGTAGGGCTGTATACCTTGAAATCGAATGTCAGGATCACCCGTCAGGACCTGGTTGACTATTCGGTGCGGAGGATCGGCCGACCGGTGCCGACACGTATCACCGGTTCTCCGCTGGGCATGGGGGGGTGGCGGTATCGACCCGGTCGTGGACGAGTGCTGCTGGTCGGTGACGCCGCCGGATTGGTGGACCCGCTGCTTGGAGAAGGACTTTACCATGCCATCATCAGCGGACAGGAGGCAGCTGCCGCCATTTTAGATGCCATGGATAGCGGCAGGGATGCCTGCAAGACCTACGCAAAGGGGTTGATGCCCATTCAACGCGATCTTATTTTTTCTCTGGCTGCTTCGAAAGCTTTCTACAGGCTGCCTGGGATGGGGCACCTGATGCTGGTCTCGCCGCCAGCCAGAATAGCGCTGATGACTGGGTTTTCCCAGGGGCTGTCCCTGCTGGATATTTTTCGTCATGGCTACCGATTCTGGTTCGGATTTCCGGTGGATGCCAACCGGAAACCGAATTATTTTTGACAGTGGCGAAGGAATTGGCTAATATTCAAGGAAGGCTGCCGGAACGAAAAGACGCTTTCGATGTTTTTTCGCGACCCTGATTCCCATCCGTTCAGATCGCCAGCGGGGGAGGTGACTCATGGAAAAAAGCTTCACAATCCTTGAGGTTGCGGACAACGGCGGCAGGCGCCGGGCCCAGGATCGGCGGTTTCTGGTCTCGATTCCATGCGGCCGCGAGCAGCGAACCAACTGGGATCGGCGCAGTGGATACGATCGCCGGCTGAGGCGAATATTAGGACATCCGGAAGATCGGCGGGTTGCCGAGGAAGAGATTTCCGGCTACCCTTGAGCGAGCTTGGCCTTGACACTGTCCACTTTGTCGGCCATGTGTTGATCACGGTCCGTGCGGGTCCCGAATTTTAGCGTGGTGGTGATTCGCGGTGCCCCCATGTGGTGGATCGCTTCGTGGCAACGCCGGATGGCGGTAAACACCGCATCCCACTCCCCCTCGATATTGGTGCCATAGGCGTGCAGCTTAATGTCCAGGCCGGCTTCCGTGAGAATTCGCTGGCAGGCGACAACGTATGGTGAGACCGATACGCCCACGCCAATCGGTACGATGAATAGGTCTGCGATGACGTTCATGTCAACTCCTCCAATATGTGTTCATCCACAAACGGCATCTTTCGGCCCAGGCCGGTGTTCTCACGATATTTAAATCCTCGACGTAGCGCTGCTACGCCTCCGGTTTCCATATCGCTGCGGCCTTGGCCTGAACCAAAATCTACCATTTGTAGACAAACACGACTCATTTGTTCAGGTCGAAGTGGTAAAGGTCGTGACTATGCGTTCAAATCAACCAATAAAACCAATTTAACCAATTCAACCAGCCACCATCCGTCTTCAGACCTCCGTCTTCAGACCTCCGTCGTCAGGCAATAACCGACAGGTCGCCTGGCGGCAGAATCCCGCGATTTCACTGCCGTTGCTCTGATGGTCCCGCCGCAGGTGAAAATTAAGCCAGGACGAGGTATTGTTGAGTTCCCACATGCGCGGGGGGACGCACCCGTCACACAGTTCCTTTATTTTTCCATTGGCTGCCAGCCGGTTGTGGGCGCGAAACCAGACGCATCGCCGCTCCGGGTTCACTTCGCACATGCCGTGATGGCTGCCGCCGCAGGCGCCGTTGCGGGTATGTTTGGGGCATCCCGATTCGGGACACAGGAACCCCACATGCTGGATGGCGCAGTCGCCGCATTGCAGACACCCCAGCAGCATCAGCTTGATGGGGTGTTCGGCCAGGTGCATGAACAGCCGCCCGCCAATGCCGCTGTCCATTGCCTTGCAGAGCGTTCGATACACGGACGCCATCGGTGAATCGAAATTAAAAAACAGGTTATGGGAGTGCTGCATCAGCGAATAAAGCACCCGATCGATCACCGGCACCGACTGGGGCTTCAGACCGAAAACCGGAGACGTGGCCGGATCCGGCGGTGTTTCCCGAAAGGCGTAAAAGCCGTTGGGCTGCGGGTAGTTGAACTGGGGAATAAACGCCCGCCAATCGTCTTTGATCTGCGCCATCCGGTCCAGAATCATCCCCACCGTGGAAAAGTTCCGATGAATGCCGCCGATGTGAATGCCCCGGTACCCCAGACCTTGCAGTACCGCCCCGAGGCGGGCTGCCCGCTCGATGGCTGCGGCTTTTCCCTGTTTCTTGTCTTTCCATTCATCCTGCACCGTGCGGAGGAGCGGGTCGGTGACCACGGCGCCCGGCACCCGGCCCTGGTTCATGATGCGGGCAGCGTTGGGGGTGAGCAGATAAACCGATCCCAAGGTGGGAACCTGCAGGTCCATATACCGCTGGATGCCGATCAGCTCGTGGAACTTGCAGACATCGTAACCCAACTGGGTGATGACAAACTGGGCGCCGGCCGCCACCTTACGGCTCATCTTGGCATACTGGGCCACACCTTCCCCTTCGGTCTGCTTGAACGGCGAGACGGCACAGCCGGTGAAGAAACCGTCGGGGTCGCCGGCGGCGTTGACCCGTTTGCTGATCAGCATGAGCATGATCTGCAGGTTTACCGAATCCAGATCGAACACCGGTGCGCCCTGGCCGCCGAAACCCTTGCCGGAATAATCGCCGGTAAGGGCAAGGATGTTTTTCATGCCGATCATGGCCAACTGCAGTGCCCGGCTTTCCATGCCGACGCGGTTCATGTCACGGCAGGTGAAGTGAACGATGACGTCCATGCCGATGGAAAAGATCCGATAGCCGATGGCATCGGGACTCAGCGACGGGTTGCCGCCGGGGTTGTCGGTGATGGAGACCGCGGAAACGCGCCCATCGGCAAAGGCGTCTCTGGCAATGCCCATGACTGTGTCCACCGATCGCCCGGTGGACTCCCGGCCGGGCACGAGCTCTAAAGTCACCACGAACTGCTCCGGGTCTAGTATGTCAGTTTGAAAAACGCGCAGCATGAAAGATCAGACCTCCGTGTCTTCAATCCAACCCCGTGCATCTCACCGGCCGGCAGACGCCCCGATGGCGCCACAGTCTTGAAAAAGGAACGCCCACGGGCAGGAGGTCCGCTTCCAGCCGGTCGATGTCCACGCTAACCGATTGGTGGTCGTAATCCGGGTCCCAAGGCTCGATGATCAGTGCGCCACTGTCCAGGGGCCACAACCGCGGTATGATGGGTGCCGGCCAGAGTCGGTGTCGCGCTTCGGCCATCAGTGTCTCCAGATCGCTAAAGGGCAACAGCTGGTGCAGGGTTACCAGGGTCGGCGGGCTCAGCGGTAGGGTGCCCCGTGCATTTTCGGTGAGGGCCTTTTTGGGGTTGACCCAGGTGCCGTGAACCGTTTCATGGTTGTCCGGCCGGCAGCGTTGATCTTGGCCTACGGGCGCCACAAAAAAAAAGGTCTCGAAACGTCTCGGTATCAGTTCCGGCGTGATCCAGTGATGCCAGCGCCCCAGCTTGGAGATGGACAGGCCAAGGCCTCCCTCGTGAATTTGTCGGGTGAACGGCATGCCGTTCTTTGCAACCTGTTCAGGGCCGGAGAATCCTTGCATGGGGGCGGCCAGCAGCAGCCCGGCCTCCTCCCAGGTCTCCCGGATGGCAGCCACGGCAAAGGGCAGCATCCGTTTCACATCGCCATCCAGCGCCCGGGCCAATTGATCTTCGGGAAGGTCCACGTGGTTTTGCCAGAAGGTGACGTCCATGTCTTCGGCTTCCAGGTTGCCGCCGGGAAAGACATAGGTGCTCGGCATAAATTTGCTGGCGGCGTTGCGGCGCAACAGATAAATTTCGATCCCCGCTTCGTGATCGCGGGCGAGGATAAGGGTGGCCGACGGAGATGGGGTCGCGGGATGGCGGGATTGAACGGTCATGAATTTGAAGAGACCCTTTCTTATGGTTTCCTTGTTGGGTTTATTCATCAAGGGGGGGCGTCAGCGACAGTGGCGTCTGATCGGGAGCCTCGCTTTCCAGGCGGTCCACGTTCTGGAATCCCCGGGGCAGTTTTTTTCCGCGGCGGCCCCGTTCCCCCACATATTGGGTTAGGTTGCCATAGGTCAGCTTGAAAAACCTTTTGCCGGCGAAAATGGTTAGGGTGCCTTCTTCAGGTACGATGATTAAGTGGATCAGCAGTTCGGTGCGCTCCCGGGCCCGTTTGGGTGGGATTTGGATTATCTTATTGCCTTTGCCCTTGGCAATGGCCGGCAGTTTGTTCAGGGGAAAGACCAGCATGCGTCCCTCGCTGGTGACGGCGGCCAGCAGATGCATCGATGTGTCATCCAGAAGAGAAATGGGCCGCAGCGGCTGGGCGCCTTTGGGCAGCGAGAGCAGGGCCTTGCCTTTGGTGTTGCGCGTCACCAGGTCGTCGAAGCGGGTGATGAACCCGTATCCGGCATCGCTGGCCATCAGCAGGGGCTGGTCTGCCGGTGCCATGATCACGTCGGTGAAGGTCGCCCCGGGCGGCAGGACAAAGCGGCCGGTGAGCGGCTCGCCATAACCCCTGGCCGACGGCAACGTATGCGCCGACAGGCTGTAGGTCCGGCCGGTGGAGTCCAGAAAAATCACCGGCTGGTTGCTTTTGCCCCGTGTGGCGGCCAGGTAGCGGTCACCCGGCCGGTAAACTGCTTCACCGGGCTCGATCTCGTGACCCTTAGCGGCCCGCACCCAGCCGTTGGCCGACAGGATCACGGTCACCGGCTCGACCGGGGCCAGCTGCTCTTCGGAAATGGCCTGAGCCTCCTCGCGCTGGACGATGGCGGTCCGCCGGTCGTCGCCGTGGGTTTTGGCATCCGCCCGCAGCTCTTTTTTTATCAGGGTTTTCAACCGGGCTGGCGATCCCAGGGTGGCCTCCAGCGCCTGCCGCTCGGTGTCCAGCGCCTCCTGCTCGGCGCGGATTTTCATCTCCTCCAGTTTGGCCAGGTGGCGCAGGCGCAATTGAAGGATCGCCTCGGCCTGGACGTCGGAGAGATTGAAACGCGCCATCAGCACCGGCTTGGGTTCATCCTCACTGCGGATAATGCGGATGACCTCGTCGATGTTCAGATAGGCCACCAGCAGCCCGTCCAGGATGTGCAGGCGCTCTTTGACCTTTTCAAGTCTGAATTCCAAACGATCCTTGACAGTTCGGGTACGAAAAGTAATCCACTCAGTGAGCAGTTCGACCAGGCCTTTCACACCGGGCTTGCGGTCCAGGCCGATGATGTTCATGTTGACCCGGAAGGTTTTTTCCATCTCCGTGGTGGCGAACAGATGCGCCATGAGGGCGTCCTTGTCCACCCGGTTGGAGCGGGGCACGATAACCAGGCGGATGGGGTCGTCGTGG
The DNA here is from genome assembly GCA_963697225.1 of uncultured delta proteobacterium. GTDB lineage: Bacteria > Desulfobacterota > Desulfobacteria > Desulfobacterales > Desulfosarcinaceae > Desulfosarcina. The sequence continues at coordinate 165,947 of CAVONM010000018.1, read as the reverse complement.
TCCGATTCGTCCCTGAGGTCCGCCACCATGGGCAGCTTCTTCTTGTTCATCTGAGCGGCGATCTGCTCCAGCACCTTGGCCGGTGACACCTGGTGGGGCAGGGCGTTGATGACGATGTCGCCGTTTTCCGACTCGAAGGTGGCCCGCATGCGAATGGCCCCCTTGCCGGTTCGATAAACCTCCATGATTTCCGATTTGGGCGTGATGATCTCGGCGCCGCAAGGGTAATCCGGCCCGTGGATGTGGTTGCCCAGATCTTCGACACCGGCGCCGGGGTTGTCGATCAAATGAATGCAGGCGTCGACGACCTCTCTGAGATTGTGGGGCGGGATGTCCGTGGCCATGCCCACGGCGATGCCGGTGGTGCCGTTGAGCAGGATGTTGGGCAGCCGGGCGGGCAGCACCCGCGGCTCCTTCAGCGTGCCGTCGAAATTGGGCACCCACTGCACCGTTCCCATACTGATTTCAGCGAGCAGCACTTCGGCATAGGCGGAAAGCCGTGCCTCGGTATAGCGCATGGCGGCAAATGATTTGGGGTCGTCGGGCGCACCCCAGTTCCCCTGGCCGTCAACCAGGGGGTAGCGATAGGAAAAGGGCTGGGCCATGAGCACCATGGCTTCGTAGCAGGCCGTGTCCCCGTGGGGGTGGAACTTGCCGAGCACATCGCCCACGGTGCGGGCGGACTTTTTGTGTTTGGACGACGCTTTGAGGCCCAGCTCGCTCATGGCATAGACGATGCGTCGCTGGACCGGTTTGAGCCCGTCGCCGATGTGGGGCAGGGCGCGGTCCATGATCACGTACATGGCGTAGTCAAGATAGGCCTGCCGGGAAAACTGCTGCAGGGGCATGCGTTCGGTACCCTCGATGCGGATGGGGGTAGCGGTGGTGGTCATATTGTTTTTACTTTCAATGGTTTGTTTTTATTTTGTGTCATACCTTCAACCTAACCACCTTCTCATTCCACATCCGCCATATCGCCGCTGTCCTCGATCCACTGGCGGCGGTCGGAGGCCCGTTTTTTGGCCAGCAGCATGTCCAGGGTTGAAAAGGCCGCTTCGTCCTCATCCACGGTCAGCTGGACCAGCCGGCGGGTGTCCGGGGCCATGGTGGTCTCTCGCAGCTGCATGGGATTCATTTCACCCAGCCCCTTGAAGCGCTGGACGTTGATTTTTCCATTGGGCTTTTTGGTCTCCATGCGTCGGATGATGGCGGTCTTTTCGGCTTCATCCAGGGCATAGTGCACCGCTTTGGCCATGTCGATGCGGTACAGCGGGGGCATGGCCACAAAGATGTGGCCGGCTTTGACCAGCGGGGTGAAGTGCTGCAGGAACAGGGCACAGAGCAGGGTGGCGATGTGCAGGCCGTCTGAGTCCGCATCGGCGAGAATACAAACCTTGCCGTAGCGAAGCCCGTTGATGTTCTGCGACCCCGGATCCACGCCGATGGCCACGGCAATGTCGTGAACCTCTTTGGATCCCAGTATCTGGGTTGACTCCACTTCCCAGGTGTTGAGGATTTTGCCCCGCAGGGGCATGACCGCCTGGGTCTGCCGGTCCCTGGCCTGCTTGGCCGATCCGCCCGCCGAGTCACCCTCTACGAGAAACAGTTCGCTCTGGGCCGGGTCCTGACTGACGCAGTCGGCCAGTTTGCCGGGCAGGGCAGGGCCGGCGGTAACCCTTTTGCGCTCGATCTTCTTTCCTGCCTTGAGGCGGTTGCGGGCACACTCGATGGCCATTTCCGCCAGGTGTTCACCTGCTTCGGTGTGGTGGTTCAACCACAGGCTGAAGGCGTCCTTGACCACGCCGTTGACAAAGGAGGCGCACTGGCGTGAAGAAAGGCGCTCTTTGGTCTGGCCGGAGAACTGGGGATCGGTCATCTTGGTGGAGAGCACATAGGAACAGCGCTCCCAGACGTCGTCCGGGGCCAGTTTGATGCCCCGGGGAATCAGCTTGCGAAACTCGCAGAATTCGCGGATGGCACCCAGCAGCCCGGAGCGGAAGCCGTTGACATGGGTGCCGCCCTGGGGGGTGGGGATCAGGTTGACGTAGCTTTCCGTAATGGTTTCGCCGCCTTCGGGCTGCCACACCACCGCCCAGGAAACGGCTTCGCCTTCGCCGTCCAACTTCCCCACGAAGGGTTCGTCGGGGATCGTTTCACAGCCCTGCAACCCGTCGGCCAGGTAAGCCTTGAGGCCGTCCACATAGCACCACTGCTCTTTTTCGCCAGTGGTCTCATCCGTGAACGTTACCGTCAGGCCCGGGCACAATACGGCCTTGGCCCGCAGGTTGTGGCGCAGGCGACGCGTGGAAAACCGAACCGAGTCAAAATAGACAGGGTTGGGCCAGAAGTGGATGAAGGTGCCGGTGTTGCGCTGGCCCACGCTGCCGGTGACCTCCAGGTCCTGCTGCTTGCGCCCGTCGGCAAACCAGATGAAATGCTTCTGGCCGTCACGCTTGATCTCCACTTCCAGGCGGGAGGAGAGGGCGTTGACCACCGACACGCCCACGCCGTGCAGCCCGCCGGAAAACTGGTAGTCCTTGTTGGAAAACTTGGCGCCGGCGTGCAGTTTGAGTAGGATCACCTCCACGCCGGTGACGCCCTCCTCCGGGTGGATGTCCGTGGGCATGCCGCGGCCGTCGTCGGCCGCACTCAAGGATCCATCCGTGTGCAGGATCACGTCGATGCGGCTGGCGAAGCCGGCAATGGCCTCGTCAACACTGTTGTCGATCACCTCCTGGGCCAGGTGGTTGGGCCGCAGGGTGTCGGTGTACATGCCCGGTCGACGGCGCACCGGGTCGAGGCCTCTGAGCACCTCTAATGAAGCGGCGTTGTAGTCCCGATTGGGAGAACCGTTTTTATTGAAAAGCGTGTCCGTTTTAATGGTGAAACCTCCGGGTGGCGATTCCTACAGAATTCCTGACGAAACTCCAATCAGTGTGATGCAAAGATGAACGTCGAACATCGAATCAGGACAGCGGAAACCGATGCGCTACGATATCGTGCTGCCGAATACTCCCTCGATATCATCATTCAGCATTCGATGTTCAGCGTTCGATATTCAGCATTCGATGTTCAGCGTTCGATGTTCGACGTTCAGATTTTTATGTTCGGTCCCTTTATGATGGATATCGAGTAAAAAATCAATACTGTATGTTGTGGTCACAAAGGATTTAAGAGGTGTGTCGGAAGCGTTGCCGGTAAATTATAGAAATGGTCGATATTCCAGAAGGGAAGACCACTTCGATTGAACAGTGGTGGAGGTTAGCGATGGGGGCTTTTAAATATAGGTACCGCCTCCTTCATTTATTCCGGCAGAATTGGTAAGATTTAAAGCGCTTGCGTTTGAAGCAAATAAAGTTAATCGTTATGCGCAGGCTTAACCGCCGGTACCGCCTTAGCGGAAGCATGCAGATGCAAGCTTAAAACACAAAAGGCAGAACGATCATTCGTCCTGCCTTTCGAGTTAAACAACATAAGAGGGATGAACACAAAACTCAGTTCATGTATCTTATCTGCGGGTTACACCCACCAATCCAATCAGGCCGGTTGCGACCAGCAGTATAGTGGCGGAATTGGAAATGGGATCTGCTGTGGAATTGTTTTTACCTGTTGTCGTTTTCGCAGAAAGAAGGTTTGCTTCATATCCAGAATCAGACAACAAGTCTGTCTTGGCATTGTCCGTATTGGATGACATGACCCCAAAAAATATAAAAACAAGTATGAACATTATCGTTGGCATTTTCATAGGTCCGCTCCTTTCTCTTTCAACAGATAAGCTTAAGCAAAAAAACGGCCAACATTATAATTCGCTGTGAATAAAAAATAAAACTAAAAAAATCAATTAGTTATATGTGTAGTTGATATTTGCGACTGGATAGCGTTTTTTAAATTATGAAATATTTTACATATTATGATGTGGCATCTCTTTTCCTTATAACCTTTTTTTCATAATTTGAGATGATCGCCTTTTCACGTTGCCGGTAAAGGTGGAGTTCAATGCCCGGACATGATGGATTGCATTGACGTTTTCGTTGCACCCTTTTTTTCCGGCACTTGGTCTCTTCTCCTCATTGGTTTGGTTGAAGTCATAGAATTCACAGGGAATGCAGGCTGCTCAGGTCCTTCAATTGATATATGCTCAGGAAATGACCGGTTGTGGCGCAATTCACGCACCGCTGTGGCAATTAGCGCACCTATGCCTATACCGGCTTGCGATGCGTGTGCATCCTGATGCGATCAAATCCTAATCCTGGTTGTCGGCATGGTTTTCGGCTTCAGGCATCTCGGCAGGCATTTGGGACGACGGCGGCTGGTCCGCAGCGTGATCGTCGCCATCCGGATTTTCTTCGAGCCGCGATCGGCTGAGCGCTTCGATCTCCCTGGGGGTGGGCAGGTCTTTGAGATCCTTGAGTTCGAACACTTCCAGAAAGTGTTTGGTGGTGGCGTAAATCAGCGGGCGCCCTGGAATTTCCTTACGCCCCAGCACGCGGATCAGTTTGCGCTCCATGAGCATGCGCAGGACGCCGCCGCTGTCCACGCCGCGGATGTGTTCGATGTCGCTGCGGATGATGGGCTGGTTGTAGGCGATGATCGCCAGGGTTTCTAACGCGGCCTTGCTCAGGCGGGGTGTGCTGGGTTTGATCAGTCGCTTGATCCATTCGTTGTAGCGGCCCTGGGTGCGGAACTGATAGCCGCCGGCCACCTGTTTGAGCACGAATCCGCCGTCTCGTTGCTCGTACGCCGCCATCAGTTCATCGAGGGCAGCCCGGATCACGGCGGTCTCTTCGCCCTCGATAATGCCCTTGAGGTGGTCCATCGTCAGCGGGGTTTCCGAGACGAAGAGCAGGCTTTCGATGATGTATTTTAAGTCATCATTCATATGGTTTGCCGAGCGGGGTCGGGGTTCTGGGTTTGTTGCGTTCATTGAGTTTGTTGGGTTTATGTCAGCTGATAGCTTAGCGCTCATAGCGAGCTGTGATTTTGAATTAATAGAACGGTACAAAAACCTTCATTAAAAATTAAGAATTCATCATTCAAAATTATCTTTTCCTGGCTCCTGAATTTTGCTCTTCATTCGATGTTCGACGTTGGACGTTCGATGTTCAGCCCTTGATCTTCGCTGTTCCGGCTCACCCCTATCCGACACCTATTGATAAAATATCCGAATAATTCCCGTTGGAACGTGCTGGGCGATGCGGATCAGGCTGAGTTTGGCCATCTCCAGGATGGCCAGGAAGGTGACGATGATGTCGGACCGCTGGTGGTCCTCGGCAAACAGCTCGTCAAAGGTCATGGATTCATGGGCTTCGAGCATTTCGGTCAATTGGGTGATGCGTTCCTGGACGGAGACCCGGTCTCTGGTCAGGTCGACCCGATGGCCCGGCGTCAGCTTGTCCAGAATGCTCTGAAACGCATCGATCAGCTCGAACAGGCCGATGCGGATCACCTGATCATCTTCCACACCGTCCAGGATGTCGGCATCCGGCTTCCGGGTAAAGGTCTTATCCCCAAGCAGATTGCGCTCCGCCAACTGCTCGGCGGCTGATTTGATCCGAAGGTACTCAAGCAACGGCCGGGTGATCTCCAGCCGGGGATCTTCTTCCTCTTCCTCTCCCGCCTGCGGCGGCAGCAGCATCCTGGATTTGATATGGGTCAGGGTGGATGCCATCAGCACAAAATCGCCGGCGAAGTCGATATTCAACTGCTGCATCCATTCCAGATATTCAAGGTACTGTGCGGTAATCTGTGCAATGGGAATGTCGTAAATATCCACTTCCGCTTTTTTGATCAGATGGACCAGCAGGTCCATGGGACCTTCGAAAATATCCTGGAGTCTGACCCGGTAAAGATCATCGTCTGGGTCATCGGGGTCGGCATCCGTCAGGTTATCCTGCATCAATGGCATGTTAGTTCCCGCAGCCTTTTTTTACCTGCGCCTTCTCATCTTTACCGGCGGTAATGATGGCGCATGAAAGAGGCGTTTAGTTTTCGCAATTCAGAAATGGTAGATTTTGGTTCAGGCCAAGGCCGCAGCTATGTTGAAACCGCAGGCGTAGCAGCGCTACGTCGAGGACTTCAGCAGAGCGAGAACGCCGGCATGGGCCAAAAGATGCCTTTTCCGGACAAGCGCTATTTAATCTTTGATCCGTATGGCCGCCCGCACCTGAGCCATGGTCTCCCTGGCCACCGCCCGGGCTCTTTCGCTGCCATCGGCGATGATCGCTTTGACCCGTTCGGGCTTGGCCTTGAAATGGGCCCGCCGATCGTGAAGGGGTGCCATGGCCTGGATCAGGTTTTTGGCCATGATTTTTTTGCACTCGACACATCCGATCTCCGCCCTCCGGCACTGGGAATCGATTGCCTCCACAGTATTCTGGTCCGAATAGATTTTGTGAAATTCGAACACATTGCAGACGTCCGGGTTGCCCGGATCGGATCGGCGCATGCGCTGGGGATCGGTGATCATTTGGGACACTTTTTTCGCGATTTCCTCCGGCGTATCGGAAAGGTATATGGCATTGTTGTACGACTTGCTCATCTTGCGCCGGTCCAGGCCTAAAATCTTGGATGTCTGGGTCAGGATGGCTTCCGGTTCGGGAAATACGTCGCCGTACAGGAAATTGAACCGCCGGGCGATTTCACGGGTAATTTCCACGTGGGGCACCTGGTCGATGCCCACCGGCACGCCGTTGGCCTTGTACATGATGATATCCGCCGCCTGGAGCACCGGGTATCCTAAAAACCCGAAGGTGGAAAGGTCCTTGTTTTCGATCTGGACGATCTGGTCCTTGTAGGTCGGGTTTCGTTCCAGCCATGGGACCGGCGTTATCATGGAGAGAAAGAGGAACAGTTCGGCATGTTCCGGAACCAGCGATTGAACGAAGAGGGTGCTTTTTTCCGGATCGAGACCGGCGCTGAGCCAATCGATCATCATTTCGTTCACGTATCCGGTGATGGCATCTGGGTTTTCGTAGTCGCTGGTCAGGGCATGCCAGTCGGCAATAAAGAAAAAACAGTCGTACCCGTCCTGCATGCCGACCCAGTTGTTCAAGGCGCCGTGCAGATTGCCCAGATGAAGCGGGCCGGTGGGCCGCATACCGCTTAAAATCCGTTTTTTGGAACTCATGAAAACTTCTCCTGATCGATGTTTTGGCTGCTGCCGGTTTGCCGACCGTATGCCGCCGCCGCTTATTTTTCAAACCCGCTATACTAAACAGAAGGCGGCATGCAATCAAGAAAAAAAGAGGTAGGCCTACAACCGTCGACCCTTTAACCGAGATATGTTTTTCCTGATGAAGTCAAACTCATCCTCCCGGGTTTTGACCAACCCGTTGAGTTTGGCTTCCAGGACAGCCTGAAGCATTTTGCTGAAAACGGGGCCTGACGCGAGGCCCATGTCCAAAAGATCTTTTCCGGTGATAGTGATGGCCACATTGCGCAAACGGGTATGGTAGAACGATATTCTTTTCTTGGCAATCTCGGAACCGGTGCAAACCATCATATACAGGATCACTTCCGTTTTGAATGCTTTGAGCAGGTTGAATAGGTCCGCGTTTTTAAGGTGTTTATGCCGTTCCAGTCGAGTGAGTTGTTGTTCCGCGTGGATGCGGTATTCACCAAACATCCCGGCATGACGCGGTGCGATGGTAAGGTGCTCACAAATCTCATGCGTGGTCGGCTGGTCGCAGTGGCGGATCATCGCCATGAAAAAAACGGCCCAGCGTTCATAGGGCTCATCGATGAAGAGCAGGTCGTGCCAGTCAGTCACTTTCTTGGTGGTATCGAGCAGGTGCTTCAAATCGCTTTTTATCTTAATCCCCGGATGAATCACCTTTAACAGCTCGTAGTCCATCAGCCTTAAGATAGTCGGCGCGGGGTTCTCTTCCTTCAGGATCAACTTGAGCTCCGCATATACCCGTTTGCCGGCAAGGCGCTTGAAAAAATCCATTTTTACGGCATTGTCGATAAGGCTTGAGGTGAGTTTGCCGATAGTGAATCCAAATCGCTGCTCGAACCTCAGGGCCCTGAATACCCGCGTTGGATCTTCAACAAAGCTCAGGTTGTGCAGCACCCTCAGGGCTTTATCCTTGATATCCTTCTGGGCAGAGAAGAAATCGATGAGCCGGCCGAATTTTCCCGGGTTGAGTTGAATGGCCAGTGTATTGATGGTGAAATCCCTGCGAAACATGTCCATCTTGATGGAGCTCATTTCAACTACGGGCAGTGATGCCGGAAATTGGTAATATTCCATGCGTGCAGAGGCGATATCGATTTTAAAGCCGTCGGGAAATATAATCACGGCGGTTCCAAATTTCTGATGCGTGTGGGTTCTTGCCCCAAATGCCTGGGCGAATGTCTTGGCAAAATCGATTCCGTTTCCTTCGATGACCACATCGATATCTTCATTTTTTCGGTACAAGAACAGATCCCGAACAAACCCGCCTACCACGTATGCGTTGCAGTTCAACTGGCTGGCGGTTTCACCAAGTTGGGTAAGGGTTTTCATCATGTGCTTGGGAAGCCGTTCCCGCAAGAAATTGTTCACCATTCGCGAGCGTTTGTTGCTGGATTTATGGTCCCATGGTGAAAATTCCTGGTTTGCGGGTCGATTCTGCTGGACCAGAGTGTTGAGCAGATCTGTGCGGGTGATAACCCCAACAACCCGTCCATCCTCCACGACCGGCAGAATTCGTTGTTTGTTCCCGATGATCTTGTCCTGGATTTCAACGACATCTGCATCTGGATGCACGTGAGATATCTCGGTGCTCATGTATTCGCGGATTGGAATCGTCTCGAGGTGATGAAACAATGCTTTTTCGATGACCTGCCGGGTGATGTAACCACTGAAACCCGATGGGTTGGAGCTGTTTCCGGCAACCAGCAGAGCATTGATGTTATAACGGGTCAGCAGGGCCTTGGCTTCCTTGCAGGTGGTGTCTTCACTGGCCATGATGGCTGGTGAAGACATTAGATTCCGGGCCTGACGTCTGGGGTTGATTTTTGCGTAAAGGGCCTCGAAAAGCAGCTGCTCAGTCTGAGCGATGGTTTTCCCCTTGACGGTTGCCGCAGCGGCTGACGGGTGCCCCCCTCCTCCGATTTGGTCCAAAATATCACCGACATCGACATCATCCGTCCGGCTTCTTGCCACGACGTAGACTTTGTTTTCCATCTGCCCAAGGGCAAAAATGGCGTCGATGTTCTCCATTTTGGCCATTTTTTGAACAAGGAATGAAAAGTCGGGGAAATAGTTGTCGGTGGTCACACTGGTCAATACGAGATCAACGCCTTTGATCACATAGTGCCTGGACGCTTGAATCATATCGTTTAGCAACCCAATTTGTTCGGGATTGAACTCCCGGGTGATCATGCTTGAAATAACGTTCAGGTTGGCGCCCCTTGAAAGCAGGTATGCAGCTGCTTTGAAGTCATGCTCCGTCGTCGAGGGAAAAGAAAATGATCCGGTATCTTCATAGATTCCCAGGCACATGATGGTGGCCTCTTCCGGGGTGATGGGGATTTTTTTCTTCCGGAGAATGTCCGACAGGATGGTCACCGTGGCGCCGGTCAACCGATGATATTCTTTATCCGCGGGAATATCATCGTCGTGTTTGGGATGATGATCATAAATATGGATTTCCAGTTCGGGATTGTTCAGGATCCGGCGCAGATCGCCAATCCGATTTTTTCGCCTGGTGTCAACCAGAACCAGCCTGGTGACCGCTGAGACGTCGATTTTCCCCAGTTCTGCGATGTTGAAAAGATAGACCATGGATTGAATGAAAAAATTCCTCAAATTCTTTTCCTGGGATCCGGGGAATACCACCAATGCATCAGGGTAGAGCTTCTGGGCGGCAAGCATTGATGCCATGGCATCGAAATCCGCATTTACATGGCTGGTGATGATGGTCAGCGATCGCCTGCCCGGGTTGATTTTACCAGTCATCGTCAAGAGGATGTCAGCCTTTCTAAATTATTAAAATGCGAGAATAGTACGCTGTTGGTTCCATTTTTGCAAGTATGCCAACACGTTCACACGGGTTTTGAATTATCGACCAAAATGCTATCAATACCCTGAAACTAAATAAGATATTGTTGTTTAAAGCATTTTATGGTAGCCAAGTGGCAATTCAATTTGACGATTAAAAGACGATGCATCCGGATTGCAAAATGACATACAAGACCCTGTTCGCCCCGGTTCCATCACGCTGTTTGTCTATTTTTCCCGCTGTGGATCTTGTGCCCCACAAGAGCTGCAATCTGGATTGCGTATATTGTGAGTGTGGCGCCACGACCCACTTGACCATGAATAGAAAAGAATACATATCGGTGGATCGGGTAAAGGACGAATTGAAAAAGTACCTTTCACAGAATGAAGATGTTAATTATATCACTTTTTCCGGTTCTGGAGAACCCGCCCTGGAATGCGGGATCGGTGACGTGATCCAATTTTGAACACATTGATGCCGATGGCCTCTTGTTGAACACCCTTGACCGGCCGGCTGCGGAAGACTGGGTCGACCCAATTGGAACCAAACAGCTGAAAAATATTTCAGATTTTCTGAAAAGTGCCGAAATCGTCAATTATCAACCCAGGCCGCCACAGGGGCAATGCGGCATCGTGATCGGATGACGCGTCTGTTTTCAACGATTCGCAGGCGACCTGATACCGTTCAGGATGTGTCACAGATCATCGGGGTAGATGTTGAAACGCTGCAACTGGTTCTGGATCAATTGGTGGCTTCCAACCCAATGATCATGAAACCAATGGATCAAGGCCGTTTTTACATGGCTTCTTAAAAATGTTTAATTTTTTAAAATTTTATCGACTTTAATTATACAGACAGCGGCAGCGGCTCATTTTAGGATACAGGGGGATGTTATGCCGATTTATTTATGGGAAGGAAAGAACAGGAACAATATCGTTCAGAAAGGTGAGATGGATGCATCCAGTGAGGATGTGGTTCGATCCAATCTTAACAGACTCCGTATAACCCCAACCAAAATAAAGAAGAAACCGAAGGATCTTTTCGAAAATGTTTCTTTTCTTCAGCCCAACGTAACCCAAAAAGACGTCATCTTATTCTGTCGTCAGTTTTCGACGATGATCGATGCAGGACTCCCCATCATTCAGTGTATGGACATCCTGCATTCGCAACAGGAAAATGCTACGTTCAAGAAGATGCTGAAAAATATCAAGGAACAGGTGGAAAGCGGTTCAACCTTAGCGGATTCTTTGAAAAAATATCCCAAGCAGTTTGATGATCTGTTTGTGAATATGGTGTCTGCCGGTGAGGCCGGTGGTATTCTCGATACGATCTTAAGGCGGTTGTCCGCTTACATGGAAAAGGCGGCAAAACTAAAGAGCCAGGTCAAAGGCGCGATGACTTACCCGATTGTGACAATGATAATTGCTGTTGCTGTTGTTGCGGTCATTCTGGTGTTTGTCATTCCCGTATTCCAGGAAATGTTTGCCGATATGGGGGGTGCGCTTCCTCCTATCACACAGATCGTCGTTGGCATGAGTGAATTCGTGAAATCGAAGATCCACTGGATTGTCATTGGGATTGTCATTTTTATTTTCGCATTCAAAAAATATTACAAGACCGAAAAAGGACGAAAACTTGTTGATGCAACGATGCTTAAGCTGCCGGTCTTTGGCCTGCTGATTCGTAAGGTGGCTGTCGCCAAGTTCACCCGCACCATGGGAACCATGTTGTCCAGTGGCGTGGCGATTCTGGAAGCATTGGACATCGTCGCCAAAACATCGGGGAACAAAACCGTTGAGCAGGCAATCTATACGGTTCGGAGCGGAATCGCCGAAGGCCGCACCATGGCGGATCCACTGGCCGAAAGCGGGGTATTCCCAGCCATGGTATGCCAGATGATCTCAGTTGGTGAATCCACTGGCGCCCTTGACGCTATGCTCGAGAAGATTGCGGATTTTTACGAAGAAGAGGTTGACCAGGCGGTTGACAACCTGACATCGCTGATCGAACCGTTCATGCTTGTTTTTTTAGGTGTGGTGATTGGCACGCTTGTTGTTGCCATGTACATGCCTATTTTTAAAATGGCTGGCGCCCTATAAGCCACAAATTAATCCCAACGGTTCTAAATCGCTGCTATGTTGGTTTGACTGAATTCTTGCCAAATTACCAACTCGATAGAGAGACGTTCAACCGAAAACTCAATTGGTTGATGTCAATCCGGTTCCTTTTTGCACTATTGCTGCTTGGGTCAACCCTTGCCTATCAGGTTGGCAACCAGTTTGATCCCCAGGAAGCACCGATTGCTATTCTATACGGTCTGGCCGGAGCGATTGTATTTATGTCTGCCATATATGGCGCTCTGGTACCGCTCGTCAAACGATACCAACTCATTGTCATTTACGGCCAGATCACTATCGATACCTTGTGCATTACCCTGATCATTTTTGTGACGGGTGGCTATTCCAGTGTTTTTTCATTTTTATACCTCGTGGTTGTAATCTATTCCAGTGTGTTTGTTTTCAAACGGGGCAGCCTTCTGGTAGCAGTATTCTGCAGCTTCCAGTTTGCCCTACTGCTGGTTCTGGAATTAAATGGAACCATCGATCCTTTTGGCTATGGTGGCAGCCTTATTGGTTCTGCAATAACGGGGATTCAAGTTTTTCAAAAATGCATCATCATGACGGCTGCATGCTTTTCAGTTGCCTTTCTAAGTGGTTATCTTTCTGATCAGGAACGACAATCCAAGGCTGAACTGGTGGCTATGGAGGCCCATCTTGGCAGGGTTCAAAACCTGGCGCAGATCGGTGAAATGGCCGCCGGCCTGGCACATGAAATCAAAAACCCGCTGGCTTCCTTATCCGGGGCCATACAGATCCTTAAGGGTGAAATGGAAAACAACCCGGACAATATGCGATTGGTGCAGATTGTTCTCAGAGAAACGGACCGATTAAGCAGCTTGGTCAACAATTTCCTTACTTTTGCCAGGCCCACTGCCGGCCAGACCGAATGTGTGAATTTGAGAGATGTCATGGCAGAAATGGTAAGCCTCTTTGAGAAAGACGGATCAATTGGTCTGCGTGTTAAAGTGGATTTAGACATCATCTCAGATGCGTATATCGAGATTGATCCGCTTCAGTTTCGTCAGGTAATCTGGAATCTATTATTGAATAGCGCCGAATCAATTGAAAACGAAGGCAGAATAAAGATAATCGTACAAAAGCATAAGAGCGAACGGATCATGGTTTCGATTGCTGATGACGGATGCGGAATGGATGAGCAAACGATAAAAACCATCTTCAACCCCTTTTTCACGACCAAGCCCAATGGTACCGGCCTTGGTCTTTCCATCGTATATCGAATTCTGGATACCTATGACTGCCGAATGGATGTGCAAAGCAAGCCTGGCCAGGGCAGTGTTTTTACATTATATTTCAAACCGGTCGATCCCACCGTATAGTTGCCCAATTATTTTCCAACGAATCCAACTCCCTATAGACACGATCTTTTGACCCAATCTCATTCGTGGAATGTCATTTCACTTTATGCACATGTTTCAGTCTGCTTGCAGAATGAAACGGTAGGGCGACCTGATCGGTTAGTAAATGATATTAATAATATATATTATTTTTAGATGTCTGTGTACAAAAATGCATCCCGATCGTCTATTATATGTGCATTAATTAAAACACCTCGTTCGTAATTCGGATTTAAAAAACCCAAACCGGTGGAAGCAAAATAAAAAGAGATTAAAAATCAAAAAATTTCGAATACATACCTCTTGGCAAGGTATTTTAAATTATCGTGAGGGCAGGCCTTAATATATGGTACGGTTTATGCTTAAAAAGTAGTCAACGTTTTTTGAAAAGTAAACAGCTCGATAAAGGCAAAACATCCGAAAGGGTGTGACGCAAAGCCAACGGCCTAACACCAGGAAATCTGGAAATGGCGGCAGGGCTGCCGAGCGAACACAGCATCTCTCAAATTGGCTGTTGGTCGCAAGGCACATAACCATTTGGGAGATGCTATATGAAACTATCCACTCGATCCTTTCTGAAAGCTTTTTTCGCTTCCATCGCTATCATTGCAGGCATCGTGACGTCTGCTCACAGTGCCAATGTAACCCTGCGGTGGGATGCCAACGTCCCGGCTCCGGAGGGTTACCGGGTTTTCGCCCGGGAAGGCACCCAGAGTTACCGCTACGATCAGCCCCTCAAGCAGACTGCCGATACAACCTGCACAATGACCGGGCTCAATGAAGGTGTTACCTATCATTTCGTCGTTCGCGCATTTGATGGTTTACTTGAAAGCGCCGACTCTGAAGAGGTTTCATACACCCCCGCCGCCGTTGTGCCCAACCAGGCACCCACGGCTGTTGCCGGGCAGAATCAAGTCGTATATGAAGTTGCATCGGTAACCCTCGATGGATCCGGTTCAAGCGATTTAGACGGCTCGATTGCTGGTTTTCAATGGGCGCAGATTGGTGGCACTGGAATATTCATTAATGGTGCGAACACCAGTCAGGCATCTTTCACTGCGCCTGTGGTCGGTCTCGATGGCGACACGTTAACGTTCCGCCTGACCGTAACCGATGATGATGGCAGCAGCTCGACTTCGAATATGACCGTCAGCGTGCTCAAGTCGTCGAGCACCGATGTCGACGGGGACCATGTGCCTGATGTTCTGGACCTGTTCCCTGACAATTCTACTGAATGGGCGGACAACGATGGCGACGGAATAGGTGACAATGAAGATCCGGACGATGATAACGATGGAATGACGGATGTCTGGGAAATCGCCTATGGTTTGGATCCGCTCGTCAATGATTCTGGACTGGATGCGGATGGTGATAAGTTGACCAATTTGGATGAGTTCCTTGCAGATACCAATCCAACAGCCGCGCCGGACAATATTGCACCCGATGCACCGGTTATCGAAAGCGCGATTCAAATCGACCGAGTTGGTCTCACACCGGTGCTTGTCTCCGGGATGTATTTTGACACTGACCACGACGACCATTTCCAGTCTCAATGGCAGATCAGTACCGAATCGGATTTTTCGACACTCGTTTTGGATGAAACCAGCAAAATCCAGCTTACCGCCTACACGGTCGGCGAAATGGTGCTTGATGTAGATACGGTCTACTACTGGCGGGTGAAGTTCATCGATTCCCGCAATGGCGCATCGGATTGGTCTCAACCCGCTACCTTTACGACGATTTCTGCCGACAGTGCTGGCGATCCGAACTATAACGGTGTCCCCGACGCCCAGGAGGTCGATGAATCGGTGGATGTCAATGAAAACGGAATAGCAGATTTACTTGAAGCGAACCTGATAAGTGTCAACACGATTGAGGGACAAACCATCGTCAGTGTTGAAGTCATTTCTGATCATGTCACGCTGGTTTCGGTCAAATCACTGGCCACGGATATGATCCCCGACCAATCGGTGAAGATGGGATTCGGCCTGATTGGTTTCAAACTGTATCTGGAAAATGGAGTTAAGACCGCAGTCGTAAGAATTCATTTCTCAACCCGGGCCCCCAAGGATGCGCTCCTGTACAAATACATCTCCGACACCGGCTGGGAAGTATACGGGAATGCCGTTTTTGCGCAAAATAGAAAGAGTGTAACCGTGATGTTAGAGGATGGCGGTATGGGCGATGAAGACGGTGTCGAAAATGGCGTAATCGTCGATCCCACGGGACTTGCATATGTGGACTCAACGACATCCGATAGCGCCACCCTGTCAACGGGGGGAACCTCCACCGGCGGCAGCGGTTACACCTACTGTTTTATCTCAGCTGGCATTCAAGATATGGGCTGGGTTGATTCTACCTGCTCAAGCGCTGCGATGTTGATGATTGTGACTTTGCTGACAGCGGGAATTACTTTTTCCGCCGCATTTCAAAAATTAACGAAAATCAACAGGGGTGGCGGCGGGTTCTGAGAATTCTCTGAAACACGACAATCCGAAAATGAACGATACCCCTGATGTCCATTGTCAGGGGTATCGCTTTTTTTTAAAGGTCAGATCAGGTTCAATGCGATTCGCGCGACCCGGTCTGATGCACCGGCGCCACCGAGAAGGTCTCTAATACAGAACAACTCCTTTTCTATTTGCTTTAACCGTTCCGGATCGCTGATCATGGCGGTCACTGTTTCAGCGATGGTCTGGGGCGATGCACTGTCCTGGATCAACTCGGGCAGCAGTTCCTTTTGGACAATAAGGTTGACGATACCAATATGCTTCACTTTGATGAGTCGTTTCCCAAGCCAGTAACTCAATGGGGAAACCTTGTAAATGATTACCATTGGAATGCCGTAAAGGGCTGCCTCCAATGTGACTGTTCCGGAGGCCGCCACCAACATCTGGCTTTGTCTGAATACGTCAACGACTGAGCCCTTGATCGTTTCTATTTCAAGGCCTGATGCATGTTGTCTGACAAGGTCCATCACCAGGTCGTCCTTAATAGACTCGGAACACGAAACAACGAACCTTACCGCCGGCAGTTGCCGCCTTACTATATTGGCGGCTTCGAGCATAACGGGGAGCAGGGTCGACACCTCTTTTTCTCTTGATCCCGGAAGCAGACCAATGATTGGTATTTTTGTCTGGATCGTTGATGGTTGGCGGCTTGCCATTGGCACGATTCTGTCCAACAAGGGGTGGCCCACAAAGGTAACGGGCACGCGGTGTTTGCGGTAAAAAGCCGCTTCGAATGGCAGGATCACCGCCATGTGATCGACCAGCCGCTTGATTTTATGGACCCGGCCTTGGCGCCATGCCCAGATCTGGGGACTGATATAGTACAACACTGGAATGCCGAGCTTTTTGGCGGCAGCAGCGACGTGGAAATTGAAATCCGGAAAATCGATTAGGATCAATAAATCCGGTTTGAGTCTGCTGAGGGCTTTTTTGACTCTTGTCATGGCCCGATAAATCGTCGTCAGTTTGGAAAGTACTTCCGTGATACCCACTACGGAGAGTGTCCTGGAATCGACGAGAATCCGGACACCTTCCTTTTTCATGGCGGTTCCGCCAATGCCGAAGAGAAGCGTGTTCCGATTCCGGTTGTTTATGGATTGGGCCAGTTTCGCCCCGTGCAAATCACCAGAGGCTTCACCGGCAATGATCATGATGCATTTGAAAGGCATGATTAGATGCTTCACCTCAGCAGGCAAGGTGCTGGCTGGTTTCTTGAATTTGCGCCATGATCGTCAGAGCGGTTTTCAGGGCATCACGCCCCATCTGTCCGGTTACCTGGGGGGGGTGACGGTGCTTGACGGATTGCACAAATGACTTGATTTCATCGTCCAGCGCATCGCCTTTATCAAAGTTCAGTTCCTCGATTGTCATGCCGGGAATGATACCATCCGACTGACTCAAATCAGGATGAACAAGGGTAATTTTATGGTTGGCAAAGTCGATTGAAATGTAGGCATCTTTTTGAAAAAGTCTGAGTTTTCGCTCATTCTTGGCAGATATCCGGCTGGCCGTTACATTCGCGACGGCCCCGTTTGCAAACTCCAGACGGGCGTTGGCAATATCTATATTTCCGGATATTACTGAAATGCCGGCAGCATTGACGGTTTTAATCTCTGAACGGACAAGGTTTAAGATTAAATCGATATCATGGATCATCAGATCAAGGACCACGCTTACATCGGTGCAGCGTCCCTGGAAAATACTGAGGCGATGGGATTCGATGAAGCGGGGATGATCGATTTTACCTTCCAGTTGGACCACCGCAGGGTTGAAACGCTCCAGATGCCCCACCTGAATGATCAACCCCCTTGAATCAGCAATTTGAATCAGTTCATCGGCATCACCGAGAACGCTGGTTATCGGCTTTTCAATCAGGACATCGACATCCTGATTCAAGAAATCTTTTGCTATTTTATGGTGGACAGGCGTTGGCGCAGCGATACTAATCGCATCCACCTTTCCGAAGAGCGATTGGTGGTCCTGAAAGTAGACCGTGTCGTTCTCATCGGCGACTTTTTTTCCCTGAACCGTATCCGTGTCGACGACCCCGACAAGATTTACATCCGGCATATGGTGGTATTTTTGGGCGTGGAATTTACCCAGATAGCCCACACCAACGACACCGACGCGCAGCTTTTCCATTGGCAGTTCCATTTGATTAATAATGATCTTTCATCCGATGTACCAATGACAGGCCCTACACACAGATGATCGAAATATTCTTTTCGTTTGCCGTGCGAATCATTTCCGCACGATCAAAAACAACGGTCCGGCCGGCCTCTATGGCGATGATCCCTACATTGGCATGGCTCATGATTTCGATTGTTTGCATACCTACCGATGGAACATCGAAACGAAAATCCTGATTTGGCTTGCAGACTTTGACCAAGACCGCTTCTCCCTTGCCCAACGCGCCACCCCGTTTGATCGTGGCATCGGTCCCATCGATGGCCTCAACGGCGAGAATGGATCCGCCACCCACCACCACGCTTTGCCCGATATCCAGCCGGCCAATTTCCCGTGCGATGGTAAGGCCCATGGCGATATCTTTCTTTTCCGATCGGGAGGGCTTTCTGTTCGTCCAGACACCTTTTGTGGCGAGTAACTCAGGCAAGAGAAATGTTGAGGGTTCAATCTTTATGCCTTCTTTTTCAAGACTGTCCGCAAAGGCACGCATAATGGCATCATCGTGGGTGTGTCTCATTCCAGCAATGATGGAAATGGCTTTCATATCCGGCTTCACATCGGTGAATAGCCGCGTCTTGCGAACGGCGCCCAACATCACTGCACGGTTCACGTCGTTTTGCTTGAAAAATTTGATGAGCCGTTTGACCTGGCCCAGGTGCAACCATTGAATTTTTTCTGATAATTGGGTGAGCGCTTGGTCCGCTTCGTTGACGTATGCCGCCGTGTACACGGCGAAGCCTTTTGTTACGGCGGTCTTAGAAAAAAGCATTGGGAACTGGCCGCTCCCCGCTATGAGTCCAATTTTTTCATCCATTTGAAGGGGTACACGCTGATTTTGTTTTCGGTTCCATCGATAAATAGTTTTACCGGGTCACGCCTCTGGACGAGGCTTTGATAAATCCAATGAAGGTTTTAACTTCAGGCACCATTTCCACTTCGGCGTGAACCCGCTCGATGGCTTCATTCAGGGTTAACCCATATCGAAACAGTATCCGGTAGGTCTTTTTCAATGCGGCAAGCGATGGTTCAGAAAAACCATAGCGTTTGAGGCCAACGCGGTTGAGGCCATGTAATATGGCCCGGTCACCGGCTGCAATGACATAAGGCGGTACATCTTTGACCACGGCAGATTTCCCGCCGATAAAGGCATGCTCGCCAATTCTGACGAATTGGTGGATGGCGACCAGACCTCCGACAGTGGCGTGATTGCCGATGGTGATATGGCCTGCCAATGTGGTGTTGTTGGCAAGCACCACCATTTCTCCGACGCGGCAGTCGTGGGCGATATGGGTATAGGCCATCAAGAAGGATTTATTACCCACTTCTGTTATTCCACCACCCGATTCAGTCCCGCGGTGAATGGTAACGAATTCCCTGATGGTAACCTCCGGTCCGATTTTCACATAACTCTTTTCCCCACCAAACTTCAGGTCTTGGGGGATGGCGCCAATTGCGGCAAATTGAAATATCCGGCATCCGGGGCCGATGATCACATGGGGGTCAACCACCACGTGGGGGCCGATCCATGTTCCCTTGCCTATTGTGACATCTTCTCCAATAATTGAGTAGGCTCCGATATTGACGCCCTCTCCGATAGTTGCATCGGGACTGACGATTGCAGTTGAATCAATCATATTAGTCTCCATAGGCGGCCATCAGCTTCGCTTCGGCGACTATTTTCCCGTCGACCTTGGCAACACCGGCCATTTTCACGACTTTGGATCTCAGTTTCAACATTTCCAGTTCAAGGATCAACTGATCACCGGGCACGACCGGTTTTCTGAATCGCACATCGTCAAATCCCATAAAATAGATAAGTTTGCCTTGTTTCTCCGGCGGAAGTGATTGAGTGACTAGAACACCGCCGGCTTGCCCCATGGCTTCGACAATCAGGACGCCGGGCATGATCGGCGTGTCGGGGAAATGCCCCTGAAAAAAAGGTTCGTTGATGGATACATTTTTCAGGGCGACAATCCTTTCGTTTTTGACGAACTCAACCACCCGGTCCACCAGTAAAAAAGGATATCGGTGAGGAAGGTTCTGCATGATGGACTTAATGTCAAATACCATTTCCATGGGTGGGCCTCCGCGTTCCCTCAAGGCGCATCAATGCGTTTTTCCAGATCAGCGAGTTGTTTTTCCAAGGCAGTTATTTTTTTCTTCATTTCTGGTAAAGCGGGAATGACGCGTTGAACCCTCAGCCAAGTTCTGTGGGGCATCGATGGAGAGCCTGATGAGACGACTTCTCCGTCTGAGATGGACTTGCCTACGCCGGTCATTGGACCCACGGTGACACGGTTGCCGATGGTCAGGTGGCCGGAAATACCTGCCTGACCGGCAATAATGGCGTGATGGCCGATCCTGGTACTGCCGGCAATGCCAACCTGGGCCACAATTAGGCTGTCTTCGCCGACAACCACATTGTGAGCGATATGAACCAGGTTGTCCGTTTTAACCCCGCGCTGAATCCACGTCCGGCCGAAGGTCGCCCGATCGATGGTGTTACAAGCACCGATTTCAACATCATCATCAATCTGAACGATGCCAATCTGTGGGATTTTGTGGTAGCGTCCGCTATCCGGGACAAAACCGTAACCGTCACTGCCGATGACCGTTCCGGAATGAATCGTCACCCGGTTTCCGATTCGGCAACCATTCATAATGGTTACATTGGGATGAATCACCGCCTTTTCTCCGATGCTCACCCCGTTCCCGATGAAAACGCCATTTTGAATGATCGAATCTGATCCAATCGTCACGCGATTGCCAATGGTTGCGAACGCACCGATAAATACACCATCGCCGGTTTGGAGGTCACTGCCAGTGGCGGACATTTTACTGATACCCGAAGGCGGTGGAACCGTCGGATGGAATAACGCGACCACCTTGGCAAATGCCAGTTGGGGGTTGCTTACACCGATCAGATTTTTCCCGGGCGCCTTGAACCCCGTGGGAACGAAAATGGCCCCGGCCCGCGTGTCGTCGATGCGCCTTAAATAATTGACGCTTCCTGCGAAGGTGATTTGATTTGAATCGGCTGTTTCAAAGGGCGCGACACTGCTGATCTTTTTCTCTTTTTGGCCAACGGGGTCACCGTTGGTCGCCTCGGCAATATCTTGAAGGGAGTATTCAATGGGCACCGTGGATACCTATGCTTATTTTTTCTTGTTCTTGGCGTACCGGGCATTGTATTGTTTAATGACTTCATCGGTAATATCGATGGTGGTCGGTGAATAGAGCACCCCGCGCTTGTCCATAATCAAGAGGTATCCCCCTGATTTACCGATCTCATCGATTATCTCCAGCGTTTCAGATTGAAGCCCGCCCATCAATTTTTTCTGAACGCCCTGCAACTCAACCTCATATTTTTTCTGCAGGGTTTTGATATCATTGACCTTGATTCTGAACTCACGTTCTTTCTCTTCGCGCATTTCCTTGCTCATCACCAGGGCTTCGCGCTCCAAGCGCTTCTTGATTTCCTCGATTTCAACGCCCTTTTCCTTGAGTTCGGCCTCCATTTTTTTACCTTGCGTGGTGATTTCTTCTTTAATTTCCTTTCCGGCGTCTGAATTGTCAAATAAGCGTTGGAACTCTACCACGCCTATTTTTGCCACATCCGCACAAAAGCCTGTCCCCCCAACCAAAAAAAATGCCGAAACCATCAGGATTATCCATTTGCTTACAGCTCGCATAAATTCCCCTTTCCATGCTCCAATGTAAATTCAGCAATCGTAGATAACATTTTATGGCGGTTTTAATCAAATGTTTGTTGCCATTGTGGGTCAAAAACCGTTCATCCGGGTCTTCGGTTTAGAATGCACCTCCCATGGAAAATTCCCAATTGACTCCGGAATCTTCTCCAAACGCTTCTATGGGGTCTAAAATATGGCCGCCTTCAATGCGGATCGGTCCGATGGGTGAATACCATCGAATCCCATATCCGGCAGCTTGGCGGAGATTGCCCAAATCAATCGAATCATCGGGTCCAAAAACATTGCCGGTATCATAGAAAACAACACCGACAATGCCCAGGTCTTTGAATAATGGATAGGTGAGTTCAACATTGAACTGGACAAACGATTCGCCGCCTTCCTCTGTTATTTGACCGGCTTTGTTTACCGTTTTGATATTGATGTCCTGAAAACCAAAACCCCGGACGGAATTCATGCCACCCAGATAGAATTTTTCATAATCGGGCAGGAAGTAACCATCCCGTTCACTCACAAAGCCGGACTTCCCGTGAAGAAAAGTGACCAACCCCTTGTAAACCGGGATATGCCAGCCCAGTTCACCCACGACCTTGTTAAAACCTATATCTCCGCCTAACCCCGCATAGGTATAAGCGAGGCTGTGATCCTGACCCTGCGTCGTATTGAAGGCACGGTCCCTTGAATCATAGCTTAAGGCCGTTGTGATCGCGCTAGTCTCGTTTGCCCCCTCGAGTTCCTTGATGTTGTCCGATGCATCTTCAGTGATTTCGGTAATGTCGGTAACATCATATCGATAGGAAAGAGAAACCCGGGTATAGTCATAAATCGGGTAACTGACGCCCAATCCGCCACCCGTGCTGGTTTTGTCGTACGTGTCGTAGTCGCGACCGGTGCGGTAGAGGTTGATTGAACCGGAAAGCGGGATGTCAAACATCCACGGCTCGGTGAAGCTCAAGTTGTATAAATCCGATACACCCCCTAATTGACCGCTCAGCTTTAAGATCTGCCCGCGACCGAAAAGATTCCGCTGGGAGACAGAGCCGGTCACGAAGAAGTCGTCCACCGTGCTGTACCCCGCGCCGAAGGTGAAGGTTCCGGTGGGCTTTTCCACGACGTTGATGTTCACATTCATCTTGTCTTCAGCACTGCCTTTGGGTGTATCTACCTTGATATCCTCAAAAAAATCCAGGCGATGGAGATTGCGCACACTCCGCTTGAGCCGGCTGCCGCTGTATAGCTCCTGTTCATAGATGCGAAGCTCCCTGCGAATGACTTTGTCCCGGGTGCGGGTGTTGCCGGAAATCTCGATGTTTTCGAAGTAGACCTTGTCTCGTTTTTGGGCGGTGTAGGTGATGTTCACCAAGAGGTTGTCGGAATCTTCCTTCGTCAATGGGGAAATCTCCGCGTAGGCAAAACCGGCATCTGCATACAAATCGGTCAGCCAAAGGACATCCATTCGGACGGTTTCCCGGTTGAAGAATGGTTCTTTTGAAATCTGAAGTCCGGGCATCAACCGCGCCTTGGGCTGGATCAGGTCTCCATCCACGTCAATGGTGCCCACTTTAAACCGCTCGGCCTCTTCAATTTTAAAGGTAATAAATATCCATTTATCCTCGAAGTCAACCACCGGATCGGCGACTTTGGCATGAATAAACCCCTGCGTCTGATAATAAGCCATGAGGCGGGCAGCATCTTGACCCAGATCTTCTCGATTCAAATCTCCGGAAGAAGTGATCCAAGAGAAAAAACCCTTTTCCGATGTACCGATGAGCTTTTTTAGCTTTTTGTCCGGGAAGGTATGGTTCCCCTGGAAGGTAATTGTTTTAATTCTGATCTTTTGGCCTTCCTCGAAAACAAATTCTATATCAGCCTGGTTATTGTCCTGGTCGTGAACGGTGTAGGTGATTTTAATATTGTGATAGTTCTTTTCCTTATACATGGCCTGTAGCTGCTCGATGTTGGACTTGATCGTGAAAATGTTCAGAATGGAACCCGTGCTGATGCTTAAGTTCTCCCGAAGCTTCTTATCCTTGAAAACCTGGTTCCCGCTGAACGAGATTTTTCGAATGGTTGGCTTCTCCTTGACATGAAAAACGATCAATTTCCCGCCTTCCTCCTCTTCAGCTTCAACGCGGATATCCTCAAAATAGCCCATTTTATATATATTTTTTAAGTCTTTGGAGAGCTCACCGGCACGCAGTACGTCGCCTGCTTTTACCCGGATCACCCGTTCAATGGCATCGGCTTCGATCCGGACATTCCCAGTGACCCTAACGCCGGTGATGAGTTCCCGGCGGAACAATTGTCTGGCCAGTTTTTCCGCCGCTTTTTTGGAGACAGCCCTCAGGTTTTCCATGCCAGCGCCGGACTCATAGATGGAGAACACCGGTTTGGTGCCCACCGTTTCCACCATGTTGATGTCAAGGCTGATGTCGTTGCCGATACGAGTCATGCTTCCCCAGATCACACTGTCTGCACCGGCGTTCAGACCAAATTGTTTCAGGGTTTCCACATTGGAGGTGATGTCTGAAGCGGCGGCGGATTGGGTTTGGTCCGTCTCAACAGGAACGGCACCTTCTGTCTGCAGGTGCTCTTTAATGACTTTTGGGATGTCTTCGGCCAGGTAGGACAGGCTCTGGCTGGCATGAATGTCGAAAGGCAACACCAACACATGAACCGTTTCAACGGCAGCAGCGGTGCGGGCGACGAGAAAAAGGGAAAAAAACAGCACTGGAAAATATCGCCTCAAGATCGAATCCCCCTGATGAATTGCGGTTTCAGCACCATTTTAGTCGTATTAGAATCTGCTGGTGTCTAAAAAGCGGTTTTTTTACTGGCAACTACATGGTCGAATTTCAATGTCGTTGCTTCCCGCATGCCGAGGATCAACAACTTCCATAAATTTATTGAAATTCTTGCAGCGCTCCATTGGCAATGGTTACCCGCCGGGATACCAGCGCCGCCAACTCCATGTTATGGGTGACCACAATCAGTGCCATCCCCATTTCCTGGTTCAGCTCCATCAGCAGGTTGTGGATATGGTCACTGTTTTTTCGATCCAGATTCCCAGTCGGTTCATCGGCCAGAAGAATGGCCGGCCGCAAAACCAGAGCGCGGGCCAGGGCCACGCGCTGCTGCTCACCGCCGGACAATTCACTGGCCCGATGGGTCAACCGGTCTTTCAGGCCCACCCGAACCAATATCGCTTCGGCAGCCTCCTTTGCCGTTTTTTTTCCCACGCCGCCGATCAAAGCCGGCATCATGGCGTTCTCCAATGCCGAGAATTCGGGGAGGAGGTGATGAAACTGAAATACGAAACCGATAGATCGGTTGCGAAAACGGGCCAGTCGGCTGTCATCCAACATCAGTACATCTTTCCCGGAATATTCCAACATGCCGGCATCCGGTCTGTCCAAGGTCCCGAGAACGTGAAGGAGGGTGGATTTGCCGATGCCTGATGCTCCCACGATTCCTATCGTTTCCCCGAGGCCAAGTTTAAATGCCAACTGGTTGAGAACCACGATACGGGCCCCGCTGTGGTTGTATATTTTGTTGATTCCGGAAGCCTGAATCAAGGGAGTTCCAGGAGGCGGGGCGCTTATTCCCACGCGTTTTGTTCCTCCGTTGCGATTATCCATGACGGATGGCCTCGACCGGGTCGATGCCGGCTGCCTGACGGGCCGGATAAAGGGTTGCCGCAAAGCAGATGATCAGTGCACACAGTGCAATCAACAGAACGTCCGATATCTTCATGTTAACAGGTAACGTAGTGATATAGTATACATCTGCCGGTAGATGAATAAAGGAATAGCGCTTTAAAAGGGTACACAACATCAACCCTGCGGATGTTCCCAGCAACGTGCCCACCAGGCCGATCATCAGTCCTTTGATGACAAAGATGCGGCCGATGGACCTGGCCGTTGCCCCCATGGCTTTTAGAATAGCGATATCCTTTCGTTTTTCCATGACCATCATGACCAGGGATCCGGCAATATTGAATGCGGCAACCAGAACGATCAGGGCCAGGATGATGAACATGACGGTTTTTTCCAGCCGAAGGGCTGAAAACAGGTTGCGGTTCATCTGCATCCAGTTCTCTATGGCGTATTCACTGTCCACAACCTTTTCAATCGCACTGGCCACCGCTTTGACCTGATCCATATCCTGCAGGCGAATCTCGATCCCACTGACCGACGCGGGCATTCGGAGAATCTTCTGGGCCTGATTCAAATCGACGAAAGCAAGCGTCCCATCAAATTCATACATTCCAGATTCGAACAGGTCGGCCACCTCAAATTTAATCATGGCGGGGATATGGCCGACCGGTGAAAGCGTTCCCCGTGGCGAGATCATGTATACCGTGTCACCGCGGATCACGCCCAGGTTGGCTGCCAGTTCTTTGCCCAAAATGATGCCGGGGAGTTGATCGTCCCCGCTTGACGCCGATTCGGCGAGATAACGTGTCAACAACCGGCTGGTATCCACGCTGTCGATGCCGATCTTTCCCTGGGCTGCCTCAACGCCTTTCAAAATAGCGCCGGCAGCCCGGGTTGTCGTGCGAAGGACCACCTGTGTGGTTATAAATGCCGATGCCGTTTGGATTTCTCCAATGGGTTTGATCTCTGTTAAAACTTGCTTGTAGTCGCTAAAGACCCCCTGCTTTTTGGTGAGGACCAGGTGTGGACGGATTCCCATGATCCGCGATTTGAGATCGTTCTCAAACCCTGCCATGACAGCGATGACAACGATCAAGGCCATTACCCCCACGGTGACCCCGGCAATGGAAAGCACGGTAATCAGTGAGATAAAGGTCCGTTTCTGGCGGGTCCTGAGATAACGCCCAGATACAAATGTCACAAATGACATGGCATTGCCGGTGATGGCTGAGTGTGAGTGTTCTCCGCGATGATTCTTACCAAATGCTATTGAAAATGAATCAATTGTCCGTATTTGAAACCCCTGCCCGGGGCTTCATGTGGGGGAACAGGATGACCTCTCGGATGGACGGGGCATCGGTCAACAACATAACCAGACGATCGATACCAATGCCCTGACCGGCAGTTGGCGGCATGCCATACTCCAAGGCCTCGATATAATCGTCATCCATGAAATGGGCTTCATTGTCTCCGGCGTTTCGATCTTCCACCTGCTGCAGAAATCTCCCTCGCTGGTCTTCGGGGTCGTTAAGTTCGGAAAACCCGTTGGCGATTTCGCGTCCGGCGATAAACAGTTCAAACCGCTCGGTCAATTCCGGATGGGCGTCGCTTCTTCTGGACAGCGGTGAGACTTCCGCCGGGTAACCGGTAATAAAGGTCGGCTGAATCAACTTGGGTTCAACGAGGGCATCGAACAATTTGGTGATCACTTTTCCCAAACGACCGGTTTTCGTGACTGTAATGCCCTGCGAATCGGCAAATTCAAGCAACCGGTCCTTGTCGTTTAGCAGGGACGGATCGACGCCGCCGAACTGTTCCAGTGCATCGAACAGGGAGATCCGCCTCCACGTGCCTCCCAACTCGATTGCATTGCCCTGATAGGGAACGACGGTGCCGCCGGTGATCACTTGCGCAATTTGTGCAAACATCTGTTCGGTGAGGTCCATCAAATCTTCATGGGTGGCATAGGCCTGGTAAAACTCAACCATGGTGAACTCCGGGTTGTGCTGGGTGGAGACACCTTCGTTTCTGAAATTGCGGTTGATTTCAAAAACCCGCTCAAACCCGCCGACCACAAGGCGTTTGAGGTAAAGCTCGGGCGCGATGCGCAGATAAAGGTCCATATTCAGTGCATTGTGGTGGGTCTTAAAGGGGGTCGCCTCGGCGCCTCCCGGGATGGGTTGCATCATGGGTGTCTCGACTTCCAGAAAATCACGGGACAGGAAAAAAGTCCGCATGGTCTGGATGATCTGACTGCGTTTGATAAATATTTCCTGAACATCCGGGTTCATGATCAAATCGATGTAGCGCTGCCGGTATCGCTTTTCCGGATCTTTAAGTCCATGAAACTTCTCAGGAAGCGGCCTGGTGGACTTGCAGACAAGATGTATCCGGGCCGCCAGAATGGTCCATTCGCCGGTTTTTGTGCGAAACAGGGTTCCCATAATCTCAACGAAATCACCCACGTCAAGGCGTTTAAACAGGTCGTATGACTGCTCCCCGACCCTGTCCTTGCGCACATAGGCCTGCATGAGGCCGGTTCGGTCCTTGAACCGGACAAAGGCGGATTTTCCAAAACGGTTGATGGCCATCATCCGTCCGGCCACGCTGAACTGGGAAGAATCCTCGTTTTTATTCTCCGGCATGTCTAGAAGATGGCCTTGGATATCCCTGATGGTATGGCTAACGGCCAAGCCATTGGGGAACAGATTGATTCCGTCCGCCCTCAGGCCGTCTGCTTTTTCTTTTCGCTTGCTCAGCAAGTCTTTTGCGTTTTCCATGATAACCCCGATAGGTATTGGCTCCGAATCCGTTTTAAAAAGTGGCGGATGTGGTTCGGTTTCTGTCGATGCCATTTTTATGGGGAGCATCTTTCATCAGTTCTTGATTGACCCTGTGAAAGGGTCTCCACCGGAAAATGGTAAACCACTTTTGCTATCCTATTTGATGGATGGTGTCAAGGAGAGGACTTGTTGAAAGCAAATCTCGGTGAGAGGGGGGTAAAACAGGGGGGAGTCAGCAGCAGCCCGAGTCGCCGCAGCCGCATCCACCGCTAGAACAGTCGGGTCCACACCCACCGTGCTGCTGGGTTGCGGTTTCATTGATGCCCACCACTTCTATCTTGAATGTCAAGGATTGGCCGGCCAAGGGGTGGTTCAGATCGAAGGTCACCTTTTTGTCGTCGATGCTGTCAACCCGAGCCGGGATCTGCTGCCCCTGGGGCGTGCTTAGCATTAAGGTCTGGCCCACTTCGGGTTCCATTCCCTCTGGAATATCGGATTTTGGGAAGTCGTGCGTGCGGCTGTCATCCCGATGGCCATAGGCTTCTTCCGGGGAGAGGGTGAAGGTTTTGGTTTCGTTGAGCGACATACCCATGATTGCTGATTCAAACCCGGGAATCACAGTGCCGGAACCCATCTGGATCTCCATGGGCTGGCGACCTTCACTGGAATCGAATACTTCCCCATTGTCCAGTGTGCCGGTGTAATCAACGCTTACGAACAATCCGCTTTCTACTTTTTCCATTGCAAACTCCTTATTTTAATAATTAATCGTTTCAGTCATAATTGGGACGAATCATTTAAAGTCAAGGCAATTTTGAGGCGGTATAAAAGTTCGCAGTATGATTTCCAGCACCAGACGACAGGGTTCATGCATTCTTGACAGAACCAAGATTTGCTGTAATTTCAAGAATAAATATGATCAACTACCTGGAGGAAAAACATGCGAATCGAAAAAGACGCCATGGGGGAAATGCAGGTTCCCGATAACGCCTGGTATGGCATCCATACATCCCGCTCCATGGAAAATTTCAATGTTGCCGGTGAATCGTTACCCCTGGCGATCGTTCACGCCATCGTTCACTTGAAAGCGGCTTGCGCCGCGGCCAACGAGCAGCTCGGGCTTCTGGATGAAAAACGATCTCAGGCGATTCGTGAAGCCTGTGCAACGATTCTCACCGGCGTCCACGATGACCAGTTCCCCATCGATGTTTTTCAGGCCGGATCCGGCACTTCTACCCAGATGAATGTCAACGAGGTGCTCGCCAACCTGGCAGCCGTGCAAATGGGCGGGCAGCCTGGGGACAGGCAGATGATGCATCCCAACGATCACGTGAACAAGGGGCAATCCACCAACAACATATTTCCGTCGGCCATCCGGTTGGCCGGTGTACAGCTGGGCTGCCGGTTGCAGGCGGCGCTGGAGGGGTTGATTGCGTCAATTGCCGACAAGGCCGGGCAGTTTGCCAACGTCGCCAAAAGCGGGCGTACCCACCTTCAGGATGCCGTGCCGATTACCCTGGGCCAGGAGTTTGCCGGATATGCGCGTGCACTGGAAAAGGCCAACGCGCGTGTTGCCGCCGCCGGTGAAAGCCTGCTCGAAATCGGCGTCGGGGGGAATGCGGTGGGAACCGGGATCAATACCAAGCCGGCGTTTCGATCCCATATCGTAGCGTCGCTCAATGCGTCCACCGGCCTGTCATTCAACGTGGCGAAAAACGGGATCGAAATCACCCAGTTTATGACGGATATGGCGCAGATGTCCGCGGCCCTGCGATTGCTGGCCCTGGATCTTCTCAAAATCACCAACGACCTGCGGTTGTTGGCGTCAGGACCCAATACGGGGATTGGCGAAATAAGACTGCCGGCAGTGGAGCCGGGCTCTTCCATCATGCCGGGCAAGGTCAACCCCAGTATTTGCGAGGCTGCCAACATGGCCTGCATCCAGGTGGTCGGATATGATGCAGCCCTGGCCATGGCCTGCGGGCTGGGTCAATTGCAGCTCAACACCCACATGCCGCTGATCGGCAACAATCTGGTCAAGTCTTTTGACATACTGATTCGCACCTGCACCATGCTGGATGAAAAATGCATTCAGGGGGTTGTGGCGGATGAGGAGCGATGTCGAAAGCATTTCGAAGCCAGCGCGGGCCTGGCCACCATCTTGAACCCGGAATTGGGTTACGACCGGGTAGCGGCCTTGGTCAAGGAGGGCCTGGCCAGCGGCAAAAACCTGAAAACCCTGGTGCTGGAGAAGCGGCTCATGGCTGAAGACCAATTGGAACGACTGCTGGCCGGCGCCTTCGGCCCGAACCTCTGATCCCGGCACATTGAACCCAAATGCCAATGAGGGTTTTCTGACATGGCACACAATAGGCCCCGCCCGCTGTAACCCTTCAGGGATCACGCAGTCAGGCGTTTTTCGAACAATTCCACGTTTTCCGCCAGCATGGTGCCGGACATGAGATCCGCCATGGCGGTCTTGTAGTGCTCCAGATCGATGCCGGGGATCAGCCGGCGGCGATGGATTTCAGACAGCACGGCCATGTTCTGCATGCGGATGTCCGGCAGATCCGCATGGAATACGGATATGACCTGAATGCCACGCGCACGGCAGAGATCCTGAATGTCGCTTTCTTTGATTTCTGCCGTTTGGTTCAATCGGACAGAAAGCGGCTGCCAGACGGTGTTGTAGTAGATCAAGCACCCCTTCTCCTTCAGGGCGCTTCCTGCCGCCCGAAAGGCTTCGTGGCGCTCCAGCGAAATCACCAGATCCGCCTGCCCGGCGGGAATGATTGGTGAAAAGACCTTATCACCGATGCGTATCTGGGACACGACGATCCCGCCGCGCTGGGCCAATCCGTGGGTGTCCACGCTTTTCACCGGGAGACCGGCGTGATCCGCCGCCCTCAGAATGATTTCACTGATCAGCCCGATGCCCTGGCCGCCCACACCGGTCAGATAGATGCTGAATGCCTTCATGCGGCACCTCCTTCACCCTTTTTGCCGGCCGGGATGATGGCTTTGGTCGGGCAGGTTTGGACGCAGGAACCGTCGCCGATGCAAAGATCGGTGTTGATGGTCACATTGCCCTCGGTGTCCCGGGTGAAGGTTGGGCAGCCGAAGGTTTCGATACAGGTATAGATGCGCTCGCACACCTTCTGGTCGATCGTCACATTTTTCTGTTGATAGGAGGGATTTTTTCTCTGCTCACGGGTGAATTTGAGCATGCAAGGGTGCCGGGCGATCACCACACTGAATTCGTCGATGGTCGTCGCCTCGATCACCATCTCGGCCAGTTTGGCCTGCTGGTAGGTATCCACCTCGGTGATGTGCCTGATCCCCAGTCCTTCCAGTACCTGCCGGATGGGAATCTTGTCCGTCACCTCGTTGAAGTTCTTCCCGCTGGCCGGGTTGTCCTGGTGACCGGTCATGGCGGTCGTGCCGTTTTCCATGAGAATCAGGGTGATGGGGTGGTGGTTGAAAATGGCATTGATGATGCCCGGCAAGGCGGCATGAAAAAATGTCGAATCACCCATGAAGGCGACCACCTTGCGGCTGGTATTGAACAGACGCAGGCCGCTGGCCATGGCCGTCGATGCCCCCATGCACATGAGCAACTGGCCCATTTCGTATGGCGGCAGAAAGCCCAGGGTGTGGCAGCCGATGTCCGCCACGGTGATATCAGTTGGGGCAAGGGCCTGTTTAATGGCGTGGAAAGCGCTGCGGTGGCCACATCCCGGACACATCTGGGGCGGACGGTGGGGCGCCGGATCGTCCATTTCTGCAGTCGGCGCCGGTTTGACCATGTCCGGCCAGGTGGCGGACAGCACCTGACGAACCTTGTCCGGTGTATACTCACCGATCCAATCCTCCGGTTGCGTCTTACCGAAAATCTTCACCGGAAGCTGCAGATCAAAAGCCATGGCCTTGATCTGGTTTTCAACCACGTCGTCCAGTTCTTCGAGAATCTTGATCTCCCGGTGACTGGAGAGAAAACGGACGATTTTCTTCCGGGGCAGGGGATGGACATAGGCCAGCTTCATGATATCCGGCTTGGCTGCTGGGCCATTCAATGCGTCCATCAGCGAAAGAAAGGGCAATCCCATGGTGATGACGCCGCGTAAGCGGTTGCCGTTGTCGACGAAACGGTTCAGTTCCGTTTCTTCGGCCCGCTGGCGAACCTGTTCCAGCCTTGCCAGGGCAGCGCGTTTTTGCTCGATGGCCCGGGTGGTGAGGGGAATATAGGGGCCGTTGGCCGGATCGAATTGGGGGGTGTCGTCCGGCTGTACGGGATTCCAGGAGCCGAAGGCCACCCTTTCCTTGGCGTGGCAGACGTGGGTCGTGAGCCGCAGGATCACCGGCATGCGATGCATCTGGGACAGGCGGGCGGCTTCGAGATAGAATCGGTAGACTTCATCCGGATCTGCCGGTTCGAGCACCGGGGTGTAGCTCATCATGGCGTAGTGGCGGTTGTCCTGCTCGTTCTGGGAGGAGTTGGCACCCGGATCGTCTCCCAGCACCACGACCATTCCGCCGATGATATTCATCAGGCTCAGTTGGACAAAGGTGTCCGCGGCCACATTGAGGCCGACGCTTTTGAAAAACACCGTAGAGAGGTGTCCGTTGACCGCCGCACCATATGCCAGTTCGGTGGCCACCTTCTCGTTGGTGGAGAATTCGAAGTAAAAGGGGCGGTCTTTCTTGGGAATGGACTGGATCGCCAGGGCGATTTCCGGTGTCGGGGATCCGGGATAGGAACTGACCACCCGGGTGCCGGCCTCCACCATGGCACGGACGATGGCCGTGTTGCCCATGACAATCTCTGAAAAAGCGTCGCGTCTGAGCAGCATATCTCCCATTTTTTTCATGGTGTTTCTCCTTTACTCAACCGGCCGGCGGCGGATCGGCAGGGTCATGCACCGGGCGCCGCCGCCGCCGCGGGGCAGCTCCGATCCGTCCAGGGTAATGGCGCACCGTCCCAGTTCGGCAAGGTGCCTTCGCCCGGCGATAATGTCGTCGGCGGGGATGATCTCGAAGCCGTATTTGTTCATCTCCTCCATGGTATGAACGTTGCGGGCGTACCCCACCACCTTGCCCGGGGCCAGGGCAAGGAAATTGGCACCCGAATGCCACTGCTCCCGCTCCTGGACCCACAGATCTTCTTTGCCGCCGCAGCATACCGGTTTCAAGTCCATGCTTAGCCGCCGCAGTGCATCCATGAGTCCTTTTTCCTCTCGGATACTGGTAACTCGGCCATTTTCGATAAGGATATGAATGGTCTGGTACTTACTGGGCCTTAGCATGAGTGGTTCGAACAGCATGCAGTGGTTTCGGTCCAGGAAGGTGAATACCATATCCAGGTGAATGAACGATTCCGGGCGGTGGGGTAATTCCTGGACCAGAAGGTGTCGTTTGCGGTCTCTCTGGGCTTTGAGTCGTTCGATGATAAAATCGATGCCCTGGGTGGAGGTGCGGCTTCCGTTACCGATGACTAGGATGTCGTCCCGGGCAACGAGCACGTCACCCCCCTCAACGGTGGCGGCTATATCCGGATGCTTTTGGGCAAGGAGATTGACCGTGCTGACGGAGAATTGGGGACTGTGATTGAAGATAGCCTCCATGATGATGGATTCCCGGGCTCTGACCGGCTTGGCCATCCGGCCGATGAGAATTTCGTCCATGATCGCCATGGCCGCATCGCGGGTGAAGAAAAAGTTATGCAGCGGAGGCAGGCAGAATCGTTCTTTGGAAAGAAAGCGGGTCAGGTTGTCCCGCGGCTGAACCACCCCCTCAATAAGCTGTCGGGCAAGTGTTTCCACCGGCAGCGCCAGCAGGTCTTCGCACAGGTCGAGGCATCCCTCCGCCTCGCAGATACGCAATACCAGGGGGGCCTTTGCCGCTGGCTCCGCAAGAACCGATTCGAGCAGATCACACACTTGGTACGTTTGGGTGACCGTGTTCAGAAGGTCCGACAGTTGTGCGTATTCTTTCTGGGCCACGGACAGGTTGAGGATGTCGCTGTAAAGAGCCCGCTCGGCATTTTGGGGAGTCATGTTTTCGACTTCCGGACCCGGCGTGTGCAGGATCACCCCTTCCAATTTGCCGATTTCAGATTGGATGTCGATTATCATACATACCACCCCTTTTGCGATGGTGTGGAAACGCGGTTTCCCCATGGATTTCAATGTGGCTATGTATCAGATTGGATAAAAAAAAGAAATGTGTGAGCGGGCAGTTCATTTTTTGCGTCTATGGCGGACCCTCATCAGCCGCGTAAATAAAGGCTACCCTGACAGTTGGGTAATATTCCATGCTTGCAATCACCTTGCGATCAGTCTTAATAGAAGCAGAGAAACCGAAAACCATTGCGATGTTGAGGGGTGTGGCAAATGAACGAACAGCGGCTGGCCTCCTACCGGCATCAGCTGGTTTCAGCAAACCTGGCCGAGTTTGGCGATACCGCCGACCTGTTGAACTGGATTTCCCCGGCCGGGGCGATGGCGGCGCAAACCGAACGCGGCAAACGACTCCAATCCATGGGTCAACGCCTGCATTTCGCATTTAAAGGGACCAAACCCCATATCGGTTCCCTTTCTCCCGGCTGCCGCATCTGCGGGGAAGGGGATTGGTCCTGCCTGTTCGTCAACGGCAAATGCAACTGCCGTTGCTTTTACTGCCCAAGTTCCCAGGATGAGATCGGTGTTCCCACCACCAACCGGGTGCCCTTTACCAGGCCGGCTGATTACGCCGCTTATGCGGGCCACTTCGGTTTCAGCGGCATCAGCGTCAGCGGCGGCGAACCCCTGCTTACACCGGCGCTCACGCTGCGCTTTCTTCAGGCAGTGGACCAATCCAAAGAGCGCCCGCTTCACCTGTGGATGTATACTAATGGTACCCTGCTGACGACGGATCTGGTGACAAAATTACGCGATGCCGGCCTGGACGAGATACGGTATGATCTCAGTGCGGTGGGCTACGATCTGAAAAAAGTCCGGCTGGCGGTTGGACAGATCCCAATTGTCACCGTCGAGATTCCCGCCATCCCGGAAGATTTTCAGCGGCTGACGGAATTGCTGCCCCAAATGAAAGCGATCGGTGTCGATCATTTGAATCTTCACCAGCTTCGCGTGAACCCTTTCAATCGGGGCCCATTGGATAAGCGAAAATACACTTATTTGCACGGAGAAAAAGTGACCGTCCTGGAGTCTGAACTGACGGCATTGGCCCTGATGCAACATGTCGTCGGCCAGAACATTGGCCTTCCGGTCAATTACTGTGCCGCCGTCTTCCAGCACCGCTTCCAGCGTGCCGCCGCGCGACTTAAAAGTGCCCGACTGATGGTAAAACCCCATGAGAGCATCACGGAAAGCGGGTATATTCGATCACTTGCTGTGGTCGGTGATCCGGGTATACTCTCCCGGCAG
The DNA here is from genome assembly GCA_963697225.1 of uncultured delta proteobacterium. Taxonomy (GTDB): domain Bacteria; phylum Desulfobacterota; class Desulfobacteria; order Desulfobacterales; family Desulfosarcinaceae; genus Desulfosarcina. The sequence continues at coordinate 130,216 of CAVONM010000018.1, read as the reverse complement.
GCTGACCGGTTGATCAATATTGGTTTAAACCCGCAATTATGGACCATTGGCGGTCGCAACGACCATTTGTTTTTTCACCCGCAACTGTGGGAGCAGGTGGTGTCCGCTGAGCTGAAAATGATTGTCAGTTATTCAGAAGCGTTGCTGTGCCCCCATATTTCCTACCATCGCACCTTCAAGGAGATCCGCGTGAATTCAGAAAAGCGGCTTTTCATCGAAAAACAACCTGTCGGCGCTGAAATACATCTGGATGATATGCAGCGGACGCGGTTCATCTCCATCGTGAACCATCCGGACCGGCCGGTCGTTCAAAATCATAATTCTTTCGCTGACCGGTTTCTGGAATATGAATTGATTCAGCCTGGACTTCAGGATTATTTTTAAGGCGGTTATGGCGATCCAACCCCCGCGACTGCTGGAACTGGCGCCTTGACTTCCGGGGGTTCGCGAAATATTCTAGCGGGTAAAGCCGACAAACAAAACCTTCTCAGGAGGATGCCATGGAAGAAAAGGCCAGGGCGCATCTGATTGTCAGTGGGCGCGTTCAAGGGGTTTGCTTCAGGGCCGAGACCCAGCGGGCGGCAAGGACGTTCGGCGTATCCGGATGGGTCAGAAATAAACATGACGGCACGGTTGAGGCGGTTGTCGAAGGTGCCAAAAAGGATGTGATTTCCTTGATCAACTGGTGCAATACCGGTCCGCCCCTGTCCCGGGTGGAAAAGGTGAATGTCACCTGGCAGGATTGTCACGGCGAGTTGAGTGACTTCGATATTAACTATTAACCAGACGTTCATTCACGGAGGAACCCATGACCGCGAACACCTCCCTTCAAAAAGCCGAAAAATTGGAAATCGAAAAATACAAAGTCCCCAAGGATATCCGATCGCTTTCAAAGACGCATGTGCCTTATACCGGATCGCCGCAAAAACACCCACTCGACCCTGACCGGATCATCTTGTTGCCGGACCCCTACAACGAGAAAAGTCCTTACCTGGAATTCAGTAAAAATGACATCACCCATGTGGAAAAATTGGCCAACATCGTCAACCTGGAGGGGTCGACCGTGAACATGGTCCGAATCTGGGTGAAAAAAGGCAGCATCGCCATCCAGTGCACCCCGTTTAAGGTAACCACGATGTGAATTCGTGTTCGATCCGGTTGCCGGGGCTATCGCGACAACCAACCGCCAGGGGCTCATCTTCCTTTCCGTACGCCATCATTCCGACCGCCATTCCATGGCCATGAGCAATGATCGTACCGCATCATTCGGCCATCGTTTCCTGATTTGCAATAAATCGCGTGATAAGGCATTATAGTTGGCAAAGGGTCGGTCCGCGCGATCTCTTGTCGCTCAATCCACTGTCGTCATTCTCGTCCATTTAGAAGCCCGGTGGTCCTTTCTCCACCAATATGAACATTCAAGGAGGCTATCGTGATTGTAGTCATCGGTGAGATTCTCATCGACATTTTTCAGGATTATGAACGGATCGGTGGTGCACCGTTCAACTTTGCCTTTCATCTCAAAAAGATGGGTTTTCCGGTGCGTTTTTTTACCCGGGTGGGAAATGACAGGTACGGGAAGCGCATCATCGACATGCTGGGAAAAAATGGCTTTAACCTCGCCGACGTCCAGATGGATTCCCGGCACCCCACAGGAACGGTTCGCGTGGATTTGAACGAGCGGGGCATTCCGCATTTTGATATCTGCGCGAATGTCGCCTACGACCAGCTGGATCTGAATATTGCCGACGTGTCGGGTGCGGATGACGCAGACATGATTTATTTCGGCACCCTGCTGCAACGAACCGATGCCGCCTGCAGTCAGGTTCAGCGCTTCCTCTCGCATGCGAACACGGGCGCAAGACGCTTTTGCGACATCAACCTGCGGCCGCCCCACGTCAACCCCGAGGCCGTGGCCGGATCGCTCCATCACGCCGATCTGCTAAAAGTCAACGAAGAGGAACTCGCATACATTCAACGCGCGTTCGATGGCCCGTCAGAAGAAAATGCCGTCATGCCATGGCTGATGGAAAGGTTTAAAGTCAACGCCGTGGCGCTTACCCGGGGCAGCCGGGGAAGCATGTTTTACGGCCACGAAGGACCCATCAACAGGCCTGCCGTGCCCAGTCCCCCCATGGTCGATACGGTCGGCGCCGGTGATGGATATGCCGCTATCCTGGCTGCCGGCTGCATGCGGCAGATTCCCTGGGCAGAGACCCTTCGGCAGGCATCCGATTTTGCCGCTCGAATCTGCGCAATTGCGGGTGCGGTGCCCGAGGATGACGCTTTTTACAATGATTTTAAACGCCTACTGAAAGGAGATGACGATGGCCGTTAGGAGGCCAACCATCCATCTGTTCAGCCTTCACGGACTGATTCGATCGAAAAGCCCGGAAATGGGAAGAGATGCGGATACCGGCGGACAGGTCAAGTACGTCCTGGAACTGGGCAACGGCCTGAGTGCCCGTAAGGATATCGGCCGCGTGGATCTATTCACCCGGCTAATTTCCGACAAACCGGTCTCTTCGGATTACAGCGAACCCATCGAGGTGATCAACGACAAGTTTCGCATCGTACGCATCCAGTGTGGTGGACGCAAATACATGCGCAAGGAGCTGCTTTGGCCCCATCTGGAAGAGTTTGTGGACAGGACGATCAAGTTCATCAAACGCAACCATGCCATGCCTGACATCGTCCACGGTCACTATCCCGATGCCGGTTACGTGGCCATGCAGCTGGCGGAAATCTTCGGGCTGCCTTTCATATATACCGGCCACTCCCTCGGTCGTGCCAAAATAGCCAGGCTCCTGGAACAGGGGATGAGCGTGGCGGAAACTATCAAGAAATTCAAAATCGACCGTCGCATCGATGCGGAAGAGCAGATCATGGCCCGGGCGGACCTGGTGATTACCAGCACCCGGCATGAAATCGACGAGCAGTACGGTCTTTACCACAACAAGGATGTCCCCGAGTATCAAGTCGTTCCACCCGGCATCGACATCGACACATTTTATCCCTTTTATCACGATATGCTCGACGATGCTGAACGGTCAGAGAATGCCCGCTATGCCCAGGCCTCCATGCTCAAGGAGTTGAACCGCTTTTTCATGACGCCGGAGAAACCGTTGATTCTTGCTCTGAGCCGACCGGATCAGCGCAAGAATATCTCAGGGCTGGTGCGGGCCTATGGCGAAGATCTTGAACTGCAAAGCATGGCCAACCTGGCCGTGTTTGCCGGTTTGCGAAGAGATATCGATGCCATGGCAGACAACGAGCGCGAAGTTCTCACCCAAATGCTCCTGGACATGGACAAGTATGACCTGTACGGCAAGATGGCCATCCCTAAAAAACACGATTTCGACTACGAAGTGCCGGCCTTGTATCGGATTGCCGCCGAGCGAAGAGGGGTATTCGTCAATCCCGCCCTGACGGAGCCCTTTGGTCTCACTCTGCTTGAAGCATCGGCCACCGGATTGCCCATCGTGGCCACCGATGACGGCGGACCCAACGACATCATACGCAACTGCCAAAACGGTATCCTGGTAAACGTTGCCCGTACGGACCAAGTATCCTCGGCGTTGCGCAAGATTATTGCCGACAAGGATCTATGGGAACGCTACTCGAAAAACGGCATCATGAACGTGCGCAAACATTACACCTGGAAGAACCATACCCACGAATATGCCCTTGCCGTGGGCAATCTGATCGCCGCCAACCAACGCTCCGATCTGGCAACCGCCAAGCCGTCGGATCCCGTCGGCCGACGGCTGATAAAGCTCAACCATTTCTTTATCACCGATATCGACAACACGCTGATCGGCGACGACAATTCGCAGCTGGATAAGCTGGTGCGCCTGCTGAAACGGCATCGGGACCGCATCGGCTTCGGTGTGGCCACCGGCAGGACCGCCGATTCAGCCCGAGCGATTCTCAAAAAATACCAGATTCCCCGGCCGGACGTGATCATCTGTTCGGTCGGCAGTGCACTCTTCTATGGTAACAGCAGCAAACCCAGTCCGGGATGGGCCAGCCACATTGCCAGCCGATGGAACCGGGAGAAAATCGTCGACCTGCTTAAAGACTTCGTTTTTCTGAAGTACCAGGAAGAAGAAACCCAGCGTCGCTTCAAGGTCAGCTACTACATGAAACCGGGAAAAGACCGGCTGTCCACCATCCACAACCGTCTGCTGCACCACCGCTGCCGGTACAACCTGATTTACTCCCACGACCGCTACCTGGATATTCTGCCTTATCGGGCTTCCAAAGGAAAGGCCCTTCGCTACCTGAGCTACAAGTGGGAAATCCCGTTGATGAATTTTCTGGTTTGCGGTGACTCCGGAAACGATGAGGAGATGTTGCGCGGAGAGCCAAGCGCCGTGGTGGTGGGCAACTACAGCCATGAATTGGCGGACCTGAAGGACAGCCGGAATGTCTATTTTGCAGACAGCTACTGTGCCGGCGGAATATTGGAAGGGATGGAGCACTATCACTTCATCGATGAGGCCTCAGGAGGATAAGCGATGACCCTTAAAAACGAAGTACAACTGATTGTCTATCCGGACAGCCTGGGCGGCGACCTCGTCGAGCTGCATTACGTGTTGCGCCGTTACTTCAGCCGTGCCGTGGGGGGCGTCCACCTGCTGCCGTTCTACCCCTCCTCCGCGGACCGCGGGTTTGCCCCGCTGACCTATGATGAAGTGGATCCGGCCTTTGGCACCTGGAGGGATGTCGACCTGATCGGAAGGGAATTCGACCTGATCATCGATTTTATGGTCAACCATATTTCCAGGCTGTCCGTCTATTTTCAGGACTATTTCGAAAAGGGACCGGACTCCGAGTTTGCCGACATGTTCCTGAGTTTCAACAAACTCAGCCCGACTGGCGAAATCAGTGAAGCAGATCTGGCCAAGGTGTACACCCGCAAACCCAGGCCACCGTACACCGTTGTCCAGCGCGCCGACGGTTCCAAGGAGAAGGTCTGGTGCACCTTTGACTATGAGCAGATCGATCTCGACTGGGAATCACCCAAAACCCGGGAAGTGATGCGGCGCTACCTGATCCAGCTGTCGCGGACACCGGCCAAAATGATCCGTATGGATGCCTTTGCCTATTCGACAATGAAAATCGGCACCACCTGCTTTTTTCTGGAGCCGCAGGTGTGGCAGCTGCTACAGTGGCTTCAGGATTATGTCTCCCCCTTTGGCGTGGAAATTCTACCCGAAGTCCACGAGCATTACAGCTACCATCAGAAGATCTCCGCCAGGGGATACTGGACCTATGATTTCTCGCTGCCCATGCTGGTCCTGAACACCCTGTATCATCACACCAGCCGGGTGCTGAAACAATGGCTGGCCATCTGCCCCCGTAAGCAGATCACCACCCTGGACACCCATGACGGCATCGGCGTGGTGGATGTAGAAGATCTGTTGACAGCCGAAGAAATCCAGCGGACGCTGGATGGCCTGGATGAAAAAGGCGCCAATACCCGCAAGATATTTTCCGGCCCCGAATACCAGAACCTGGATGTCTACCAGGTGAACTGCACCTATTACTCTGCACTGGCGTGCAACGACGATTCCTATGTCGCCGCACGGGCCATCCAGTTTTTTACACCCGGCATTCCCCAGGTCTACTATGTGGGTCTATTGGCGGGTGAAAACGACATCGAACTGGTGAGACAGACGAAAAACGGCCGCGACATCAACCGGCACAACTACTCGCTGGACGAGATTGCCGTCGAGATTCAAAAGCCGGTGGTACAGCGTTTGCTGCGGCTCATGGAATTCAGGAACACCTGTCGGGCCTTTGGCGGCAAGTTCGCCATTGAAGATGCACCCGACGACCACCTCAAACTGACCTGGACCCGTGGTGTCCAGCGGGCCACTCTGCGGATCGACCTGGTGAGCTATGTCACCCGGATTGACTATTTCGACGAAGGGAAGCAGGCCGTTGTCGAATTTGTGGTCTGAGGGGTCACGTGACGGGCGACGGTGAGCGGTGCCCTTTCCTAAAAATGAGCCGTGAACGAAGAAGGCCATCTGACGGAGACGCTGCCCGAAGCCCGGTGCAATGACGCTACCCGTTTGCGTCCGAGGCCGGCGCACCATCGCATTCGCCGCCGTCATCCAGTTTCTGTTCAACGGTTTTCCCGGATGCTGCGGTATCGCCGAAGTCCATGTGAATGGTTTCGTCGCTGCCCCCGGAAACCGTGGTTGTTGCATGGGGATAGTTTTTTTTAAAGACGTGGATCATGGCGGTGTTTTCGCGCAGAACCGTGGCGGAAAACGCCTTGAAGTGGTTCTCCTTGGCGATGCGTTCCAGGTCCTTCAGCAGATAAGAAGCGATGCCCATCCCCTGATAATCCTCACGAACGACGAAGGCCACCTCTGCCACGACGTCGCTCTCTTCCGCATAGGAACCGATGGCAACGATCTCCTGGTGGCCGCCGATGCGCACCTGGCCGATCATGGACATATTCTTGCGGTAGTCCACGCTGGCCCATTGCTGCTGGACCACTTCGTGGGAAAAAAGTTTCATTTTGTAGAAGAATCTGAAGTAGATGGTCTTTTCCTGCAGCGAGTAGAAAAAATTGCGGTAGGCGAACTCATCGGAAGGCAAAAGCGGCCTGAACTCTATGGTTTTCGCGTTTTTCAGGATCATCCGGTTCTTGTAGCCTTCGAGAAAGATCAGGTCGTCCTGTGACGGCGGAAGCTGGTCGGAGAAGATATAGTGCCGTGACTTGGCCACATCGATGAGTTCTTCGCGGAATTTGGGGTGGGCGATCTGGGCCAGTTCCATGACCCGTTGATAGATGCTTTTGCCGCTGAGTTCGGCAATGCCGTATTCGGTGACCACGAAATTCACGTCGCCGCGGGTGGTGGCCACACCTGCCCCCTCGCTGAGATGGGGCACGATTCGCGACACCGTGCCGTTTTGAGCCGTGGAGGGCAGGGCGATGACTGAAAAGCCGCCTTTGGACATGGCGCTGCCGCGGAGAAAATCCACCTGATCACCGATTCCGCTGTAAAACATGTAGCCCATGGAGTCGCTGCACACCTGGCCGGTGAGGTCCACCTCCAGGGCTGAACTGATGGACACTAGGTTGTCGTTTCTGGCGATAACGGTGGGATCGTTGACGAACGCCGATGAACGAAAGTAAAACATGGGGTTGTTGTCCACATAGCGGTACAGCTTCTCCGATCCCATGCACAGCGATGCCACCACCCGACCGGGCAGCAGGGTCTTCTTGCGGTTGGTGATCACCTTTTTCTCGAACAGGGGCAGAAAACCGTCGGTGATCAGCTGGGTGTGGATACCCAGGTCCTTTTTGTCGGTCAGATGCTGCAGGATGGCAAAGGGAAGGTGGCCGAAACCGATCTGCAGGGTGGCGCCATCGTCGACCAGTTGATTGACATAAAACCCGATACGGTTGGCCGTTTCCGAATTTTTAATGCTGGGGAGCGCTTCCACCAGCGGTTCCTCATGCTGCACCAGGTAATCGATGTCGTCGATGTGGACAAAGCTGTCTCCCGAGGTTCGCGGCATGCGCGGATTGACCTGGGCGATGACCATCTTGGCATTTTGCATGCCGGCCAGGGTGATGTCGATGGATACACCGAGGCTGCAGTAGCCGTGTTTATCCGGCGGGCTGACTTGAATCAGGGCCACATCCAGGCCAATCCGACGGTTGGCAAAGTATCTGGGGATTTGGGACAGGTAGGTCGGGATGTAGTCGATCTTGCCTTCGAATGCCGCTTTTCTCATGGAACTGCTGATGAAAAACAGCTTAAGGGAAAAGCGCCTTAAAAACTTGGGGTCGTCCACATAGTTGGAAAAGGTCCAGGAGAGCATCTGATAAACCATGATGTCTTGCATGCTCAAATCTTCTACCATGGTCCGGATCAGGTGCTGGGGTTCGCCGCAGCCGGTGCCGATAAATACCCGGCTTCCATTTTTGATATTGGATATGGCGGTTTGAGCGTCCATCAGCTTGTGCGGACATGCCGTCTTCAGATCCATCACCATCCTCCCATCCTTCATGTTGTATGTTAACGCTGGTTGTCCACATGCAGTCGATTTCATCACCCCGGCGGCGTGTCGAAAAGCAAAAGCGCGGCCATTCCATCGTAAATCCATCGGATAGTCAAGCAGACAGTTCAGTTGCGCTATTGTTCTTGCCGGGCCCGTGTTAGCCGTTTCGCTGGCGATACATTGTTGCATCATACAAAACAGTTGACAGGAGACAGGCAGATTCATAGTTTCGTCATAAGGGATTAGACTTAGCGTGTTCTCACAGAAAGGCAGGTTCGAACCATGAAAGTGATTCAATACAGCCAAGAACCGGAAACCCGTTTCGAAAATGATATGGTCAAAGGCGTTTCAGGCCGTGTGGTCATCGGCAAGAGGGACGGCGCCCCCAACTTTTGCATGCGCGTGTTCGAACTGAACAGCGGCGGCTTTACACCCAGGCATAGACACGACTGGGAACATGAGATATTCTTCCATGCCGGTCAAGGCGAGGTGTGGCAAAACGGCAGCTGGGTGCCGGTCCGAGCCGGCAGCGTGGCCTTCATTCCGGGCAATGAAGAACACCAGATCAGAAATGCCGGGGATGATCGGCTGACCTTCGTCTGCCTGATACCATCCGGCCCACCGGAATTGTAACGTGTCCGGCACACACAGAAATCCACTGCCCACGGTCGACATTATTATCGAAGTGAAAGGCGGTATTGTTCTTGTCGAAAGAAAAAATTCACCCCATGGGTGGGCCATCCCTGGCGGGTTCGTGGATTACGGAGAGTCCGTTGAAACGTGCGCTGTCAGAGAGGCCCGGGAGGAGACCGGCTTGCGCATTCGTCTGAAAGATCTGTTTTATGTGTATTCCCGGCCGGATCGGGACCCGCGGCACCACACCCTCACGACCGTTTTCATTGCCACTGCAGACGGATTTCCCGTCGCCGCAGATGATGCCAAAGCGGCCGGTGTGTTTTCCGCCCGGACGCTGCCGGTTCCCCTGGCTTTCGATCATGCAGACATCCTGTCGGATTATTTTAAGTGTCGGGAGGGTGTCGACAGGAAATCCGTTTTCCAGAAGTATTTCTGAGCGGATGCGGTTTTAGCCGAGCCCCAGCGTGCTTGCGGACCATTGAACTGCCCAATCTCTTGTGTAGATCATGAAACACCGTCGATCCTTCATCGGAAACAGGCCCTTCAAATCACTGGGTAATCTTCTTGCCGAGAAAAATATTCGTCTGCCCGAGGCCAGCCTGCCTGATCTGCCGTTGCGGCGGCTGACGCCGCGCGAAGAGCGGCTTCTGTTTCGCCAGGCCATGGCCGGTGTGACTCCGCTGACCGACCGAAGAATCATCCCACCAATGCATTCGATCCAGCCGTCGGATGCGCAGGCGATTGAAGATCCCGATGCCGATGCCGTGCGACAACTCAGGAAACTGGTGGAGACCGGCGATGGATTCGTCCTGCGACACACCGCTGAGTATGTTGAGGGCTCGGCAGGATGGATGCCTCCGGAGATGTTCCGCCGCCTGCACGATGGGTATTTTTCCATCCAGGATCATGTGGATCTTCACGGGTTGAACCTCGCCGCGGCAAAAACGCACTTCGACCGGTTCCTGGAACGGGCCATCGCGGCCGGCAAGCGGGCAGTGCTGGTGGTGCATGGCAGGGGAAGATGTTCGCCGGGCCCGCCGGTGCTCAAACGAAACCTGTTTCGCTGGCTGGTAAGCGGGCGCTGGAAACGCTGGGTGATCGCATTCACCAGTGCCAGGGCTTGTGACGGGGGCACCGGTGCCACCTATGTGTTGCTGAGACGAAGACCGAGGTAGTTCCATTCAAGGGAGTCAAAGGATGCATGCCACCGATGTAATGACGACCCGATACATGACGTTGAAACCCGATAACACGATTACCGAGGCGGTCAATCAATTTAAGACAGCCAGTCGGGAACAGGGGAAGAATGTTTTCGGGTTGATGGTCACCGATGATACGGACCGGCTGGTGGGAATGCTTTCCATGTATGATATATTGCTGTTTGTTCAGCCGCGGCATGCCAACATCTGGCAGGAACTGGAAGCGGAAGCACAGGCCAGCGCGTTCAGAGAACTGTTGGGGCGCGTGAAATCCATCCGGGTCGGCGACCTGATGACCACCGATGTGGTGACCATTACGCCGCAAACCCATCTGCTGGCCATCGTGGATATCATGATCAAACGCCATATCCGGCGGTTGCCGGTGGTCCATGATCAGGAGGTGGTGGGTATCGTTTATATATCGGATCTTTTCTACCTCCTGTTGGAGCAATATTTGGGTTAGCCAAGGAAAGGGGTATCCATGCCGCTGGCCAAAACGCGAAGTGTGCTGAGTGGGATGCGGGTCAAAGAAGCCATGCGCCGTCAGATGATTACACTGCGCGGGTCGACATCCATTTCGACCGGCATCGGTCAGTTGATTAAATACAAGGTGGATGCCCTATTGGTGATGGATCCACAAGGAAAACCAGCGGGAATCGTTTCCAAGACAGATATGGCAGGTGCGTATTACGCAGAAATGCCTGCAGACACGCCCCTGGAGACAATTATGGCAGGGCCCCTGTTGACCTGCTATATCGACGACGGATTGGAGCATGCGCTGGATATCATGATCAACAGCGGCGTTCATCAACTTTTTGTGGTGGGAGCCGACGCCGGACGGTTTGAAGGCATGTTGAATTACGGGGACATCCTGGGGGTGGTGTTCCAGACCTGTCGCAGTTGCCGGAAAAACAGAATGCGACCGTTTGCAGCAGGCGATGATGACCATCAGCCGACAGAAACACGCGTGTCGGATGTAATGACATCGTCGGTGATCAGCTGTAAGGACAGCGATGACCTCTATCAAGTAATGGAGGCCCTGACCGCGCACCGCATGAGCGCCGTCCTGGTGATCGGTGAAGGCGGACGCCCTGCCGGCGTCATTTCCAAGACCAACCTGGTCGTGGCCTGGCACCGGGGGGTTGTACCCGAGGCAAAAGCCTTTGCGGTGATGAGTCAACCGGTGATCTCATGCGATCGAAAAGACACCATCAACCAGGCACTGGCCCGTATGCTCGTGGGTGACCTGGGGCGTATTTTCGTTCACGATGGCGGCCCTGACACGATTGTCGGGGTACTCTCCCTTTCCGACGCCGCCAACCATCGGTCCGGTATCTGCCATGCCTGCATCTCCAGCAGGATGGTCGGTTGAGCGAATGGCATCGCTCTCGAAGTGAGAAGTCATCCATGGATGTCATTGTTCACGGCTGTCCGGGTTCGTGCTGAAAAGCGCTTGACACCCGATTACAACACCCATAAATTGTTGTCTACAGTAGTCTTAAAATATAAAAATAACAGTCACATAGTTTTATTTATACCGATTGGAGCAATCCGCGATGACGCTCTCCGATTTTCCCGAAACGGTCGACACCCTCTGGCTGGACATCCACTTGGCCACGCTGGCTGATCAGACCCCGTATGGCGTTGTTGAAAAAGGTGCCATGGCTGTTGACAAGGCGCGTATCGTATGGCTGGGGTCGATCGAAGCGCTTCCCACGGATGCGTTGACGAAAGCCCGCTCGGTGCACCGCCTTGACAATGCCTGGGTCACCCCGGGGCTGATCGACTGCCACACCCATCTGGTCCACGCCGGCAATCGCGCCAGAGAATTCGAAATGCGGCTGAACGGGGTCACCTACGAAGAAATCGCCAGGGCCGGCGGGGGCATCATCAGCACCGTAAATGCAGTCAGAAGGGCTTCGGAAGCCGATCTCTATGAACAGTCCATCGGTCGGTTGAAGGCCATGCTGGCCGAAGGGGTGACCGCCGTGGAGGTCAAATCCGGTTACGGACTGGATACAGAAAACGAGTTGAAGATGCTTCGGGTCGCCCGGCAGCTGGGCCGGGAATTCCCGGCCAGCGTCATGGCGACGTTTTTAGGTGCGCATACCCTGCCGCCGGAATACATGGGGCGGCCGGACGCCTATATCGATCTGGTGGTGGGCGAGATGATTCCCGCTGTTGCCGCCAAGGGTCTGGCTACGGCCGTGGATGTTTTCTGTGAACGGATTGCCTTCACCCCGGCACAGACCGAACGCGTATTTACCGCCGCCCGGCAGCACGGTCTTCGGGTCAAACTGCATGCCGAACAGCTCAGCGACAGCAACGGTGCTGCTTTGGCAGCCAGATTCGGTGCCTTGAGTGCCGACCACCTGGAACACCTGAACGAGGACGGTGCGGCGGCCATGTCCGCCGCCGGCACCGTGGCCGTTCTGCTGCCCGGGGCCTTTTATTTTCTCCAGGAGACCTGCAAACCGCCGGTGGGTCTGCTGCGGGGGCAGGGGATCCCCATAGCCTTGTCCACCGACTGCAATCCCGGCACGAGCCCGACGACATCGCCGCTGCTCATGATGAATATGGCCTGCGTCAATTTCGGACTCACCCCGGCCGAAGCCCTTGCCGGTTTTACCGTCAATGCTGCCAGGGCACTGGGCATGCAGGACCGGTGGGGAACCCTCGAGGTCGGCAAACAGGCTGATTTCGCCGTATGGAACATCGAAGCACCGGCCGAACTTGCCTATCGTATGGGCGGCAATCCCTGCCGCATGACCGTCAAAGGGGGAGAGGTCGTCCATCGATCGTCTTAGCCTGTCCGCTTGTGGATCGGGCTTGATAATAAACAACGCGACTATTAATGAAAGCGAGCAGACCGCATGAAAAGCAAAATCGCTGGTTGGGTAATAGCAAGTTTTGTGATTTCAGGACTAATGGGGCCGGCTATGGCCGCAGATACCATCAAGATCGGGTTTCATGCACCGCTGACCGGATTCGCCGCCAGCGACGGAAAATCCGCTACCGAGGGCGCCACGCTTGCCGTTAACCAGATTAACGCAGCCGGCGGCGTCCTGGGCAAACCGTTGGAACTGGTGGTGTATGACGACGAGGCCAAGCCGGCCCAGGCCATTCCCATCGCCAACAAACTCATCGGCCAGGACAAGGTCGTCGCTGGTATTTCCGGTTCCTATTCCGGCGCGACCCGCTCTGCAGCCGGCATATTTCAGGAATCCAAAATTCCATATATCAGCGCATACGGCATCCATCCGGACATTACCCGGGCGGGTGAATACGTTTTCCGCACCAGTTTTCTGGGGCACGTTCAAGGCAAGGCTGGTGCTAAGCTGCTCGGTGAGATGATGGGCAAGAAAAAGGTGGTGACGATCACCCTGCAGAACGATTTCGGTCAGTCCCTCGCCGGCGGTTTTGCGGAGATGGCTCCCGTCTATGGCATCGATATTGTGGGGTCTTACCAGTACTCCATCAAGGACCGCCAGTTCGGGGCAATCGTGGCCAAGGTCAAGTCCGACAACCCCGATGCCATTTACGCCAGCGGTTACTATTTTACGGCCGGCCCCCTGGTCAGCCAGCTGCGGGCTGCAGGGGTGACCTGTCCCATCGTCGGACAGGAGGGCTACGACAGCCAGAAATTCATTGAAATTGCCGGACCGGCCGCTGAAGGAATCATCATCACCACCAGCCTGGACCGTGATTCCAACGTTCCGGAAACTGCCGATTTTATCCGTGCATTTGAAGCGCAAGCCGGGTTCAAGGCCGACATGGTGGCCGCCAGCGGCCACACGGCCGTGATGGTGGCGGCCGATGCCATCCGGCGTGCAGGCAGCACCGATCCCGGCAAGGTGCTTGCCGCGATGAAGGCCACCGACCTGAAGGTCTCCACCGGCACCATCCGGTTCAATGCCCTGGGTGAGGTGATGAAAGCGGTGCAGGTTCAGGTAGTCAAGGACGGCAACTGGCATCATTATGCGGTGATCGACGATCCCGAACTGCTGGCTCCGCCTGAAAAATAGGCGAATCATCTTCCTTTTCGACAGTCTGTTCAGCGGGTTTCGGAAGCTACCCGCCAGGTGGCCCCTTTCGAAACCGCGCTGAGCGGTCGAAGCGAGCGCTTTCTCCGTTGACTTCCGCGCAAACCCGTTGAAATTTCGGACCTTTCTCCATGCTCTATGCTGAACTGCTCATTCAAGGCCTGATTTACGGTTGCATGTACGCCATGATCGCCGTCGGCCTGACACTGGTTTACGGACTCCTGCGCATCCTGCATGTGGCCCATGCCGGTCTTTTTGCGTTGGGTGGCTACCTGGGGTTGCTGCTGACCAACGCCACCGGCAGCCTGCTGCTTGCCATGCCCCTGGCTGCCGGGGTGGTGGGCCTGCTGGGTATGGCGATCTACCGGCTATGCTATCACCCCATCCTGGATCGGCCGCCCTATGTGGCCCTGATTGCCTCCATCGGACTTTTCATCGCCATGGAGGAACTCTTTCGCCTGATTTTCGGCCCCTACGGACTGACCTACACCCATGCACCCCTGCAGCAGCTGTTTCGGTTTCACGGCATTACCCTGCGGGCCGTGGATCTGGCCATTGTGGCCGGCAGTGTGTCCATTCTGGGAACGCTGGCATGGTTGGCCCAACATACCCGCATCGGTATCGCCTGGCGAGCCACGGTGGATGATCCCCAGATGGCGGGCAGCTTCGGCATCAGCGTGATGAAGGTTCGCTACCTGAACTTTTTCATCGGCAGCTCCCTGGCCGGTTTGGCCGGTATCTTCATTTCACTGCTCTCCAACCTGGTGGAACCCACCATGGGTGGTGTGCCCAGCTACAAGGCTTTGGCCATCATCGTTCTTGGCGGCCTGGGCAATGTGGGCGGCACGTTGATCGCCTCCCTGGTATTGGGGGTGGTGGAAGCATATGGTACCATCTTTATTGGCGATTATATGGACCGGGATGCCATCGCCTTCGGCTTTCTGATCCTGGTGCTGATGATCAGACCCCAGGGGTTGTTTGCAAGGAGTTAGCATGCTCATTTATGAACTGTCCCTGGCCACCGTTGTTGGCATTAACATTATCCAGGCCATCGGGCTCAACCTGGTCACCGGTTACTGCGGGCAGATTAGTTTGGGCCATGCGGCTTTCTACGGCATCGGTGCATACACGACGGCCCTGATGGCCAAGGCCGGGTTTCCGGGGCCGCTCAATCTCCTGGCTGCCATGCTGCTCAGCGGTGCGGTGGGCGCCGTGGTTGGGCTGACCAGCCTGCGGGTGCGCGAGGACTTCCTGGCCATCAGCACCATGGGGGTCGGCTTTCTTTTTCTGGGCATCGTTCGCCAACAAGAGCGTTTTCTGGGTGGAGAATTGGGGATCAGTTCCATTCCCTCCTTCGGCCTGGGCAAACCAGGTTTTTTCGCGTTGGTACTGGCTCTGGTGTTGCTCACCGCCGCGTTCAGCCTATACCTTAAGAAATCATGGATGGGCTTCGCCTTCGATGCGGTGGCTGATGATGAAGACACGGCCCGGGTGCTTTCCGTGAATGTTTCCGCCTACAAGCTGGTCGCCTTTGCGTTGGGTACGGCACTGGCCGGACTGGCCGGCGGTCTCTACTGCTATTTTGCCCGCTTCATTGTGCCCGATGACTTCGGATTCATCACTTCCATCAGTGTCCTCTCCATGGTGGCTGTGGGCGGCATCGGCAGTGTTTACGGCGTTATCGTGGGTACGGCGCTGTTGACCCTGATGCCCGATTTCTTCCGTTTCATCAGTGATTACAAACTATTGGTATACGGTGCAATGCTTTTTGCGGTTATGCGCTTTGCGCCAAATGGGCTGGCCGGATTGCCGGCTATACTTATGGCCAAACGCGGCCCGGCCGGAGGCGCCCCATGAGCGTGCTGCTGGAGGTCGAGGATGTGACCGTTCATTTCGGTGGGGTGCATGCGCTGGATGGGGTCTCTTTCCAGGTTCGGGAAGGGGAACTGGTCAGCCTGATCGGTCCCAACGGCGCCGGCAAGACCACCATGCTGAAGGCCATTACCGGTGTGGTCAACCCCCAATACGCCACGATTCGGTTAGATGGTCGGGACATCAGCCGGATTCCGACTCACCGGCGGGCCCAACTGGGGTTGGCCCTCACCCACCAGATCGTACGACCGTTCAGATCCATGACCCTTCGTGACAACGTCTCGCTGGCCGCCGGCCATCGGCGGTTTCGCCATGTGTTCAGATCCATGGCTGCCGTCAGCCGCGGCACAGAGAACCAAAAGGCTGCAGCATTGCTTGAACTGGTCGGCATTGCCGACCATGCCGGCCAGCCCGTGACCGGCCAGCCCTTGGGTGTCCTCAAGCGTCTTGAAGTGGCCCGTGCACTGGCACTGGACCCCCGGTTGGTGCTGCTGGATGAACCCCTGGCCGGCCTGAACCACGTGGAGGCGGAACGTCTCGCCGACACACTTGTACAAATTAACGCCCGGGGGCTGACCGTGGTGATGATTGAACACAATCTGAGGGAAGTGCTTCGAATCAGCCAGCGTCTGGTGGTGCTGGACAATGGGCGCAAGATCGCCGATGGTATTCCTGATCAGGTGATGCGCATGGAAGACGTGAGGGCCGCATACGTGGGTAAGGAGAAATCGCATGTTGCGTCTTGAGGGCTTGAGCTGCGGGTACGGTCCCATGCGGGCCGTGGACCATTTGCAGCTCGAGGTCGCATCCGGCAGTATCACCGCACTGTTGGGGGCAAACGGGGCCGGCAAAAGCTCGACGATCATGTGCATCGCCGGTCATGTGGAGATGCAGGGCGGAACGATTTTTTATGATGGGGCGGATATCGCTGCGCTGTCTCCCATGGCAAGGGTGGCGGCCGGCATTGGTTTAGTGCCCGAAGGCCGGCGGCTTTTTTCCAGCCTCACCGTTCGGGAAAATCTAGTGGTGGGCGGTTATTGCCGTTCCAGGGAAGAGACGGCGCCCAACATTGAAAAGGTGCTGATCACCTTTCCCCGACTGGGTGAACGCCTGCATCAGCGGGCCGGCTCCCTTTCCGGTGGTGAACAGCAGATGCTGGCCTTCGGTCGCGCCCTGATGAGCCAGCCCAAGATGCTGCTTATCGACGAGTTAAGCCTGGGGTTGATGCCCACGGTGATCGACATCTGCTATGAAGCGATCGACCATCTGAAAAAAAGGGGCATGGCGATTCTGCTGGTGGAACAATCCACCCAGCGGGCCCTGGCGGTGGCCGATGCGGTTACCGTTCTGGAAAGCGGCCGGCAGATGTGGAACGGTAGTGCCAGGCAGGCCCGTCTTTCATCTGACATGATCGATGCCTACCTTGGGTTGAAATCCTCGCAAACCTGACGCCGATGTGATAGACTACCCAAATTCTCCGACCGATCGATCAGTAGATGTCGCCTAACCCTTAACGTCGACTAAAGATACCATGCTCGAACTGATATCCATATACCTGTCATTTACTGCCATCCTGGTGGTTTACGGTGCGCAGATCTGACCGTTTCTTGACGGCCTCGGGTATACAAAGGCCGTGCTGATTTCTTACGGTCCCATCCTTGCCGTGCTGCCATGGCGGTTGCACTTCCTTGGGCGGTCGAACGCTGTTATGTTGGAAGCGGAACCGCCCATCCAACGGGTGTTTCGTCTTCCGTGGCAAGCGTTTATAACGGATCTGACGGCATGGACAGTCGCCGGTCTCGTGATGGTTTTCATCTACTACGTGTTTTTTATCCCCTTCGCATCGACGGGCATTAAAGTTTTGGTCGGATGTGCGGCCTTCGGCATTTTCAGCGGCATGCTGAGCTACCTCTCCACCGAGCGGCGAATGGTCCGTCAACTTAAGGGGCGCAGGACCTTTTCCATGCCATCGGGAACCCGGTTGACGGTGAGTAAAAAGATCTTTGTCCTGATCGTTACGGTCCTGGGGATCATGGCATTTTCAATTCTCTTAATGGTGTTGCTGGATGTCTACTACCTGATCGGCCAGGATTTTTCCCGGCCTGAGATATACTGGGGCATTTTCAAGGAGATCGCATTCGCCCTGTGCGTGCTGCTGGGCATCTCCATGGTTATTGTCCGCCGATACGGGTCCAACCTGACGGAGATTATGGACGCCCAGCTTGCCGCCATGGACGAGATCAGCCGGGGAAACCTCCAAAAGCAGGTGCCGATCCTCTCTAGTGACGAATTTGCGCGCGTGGCCGAAAAAACCAACCTGATGATGCTGGGCCTGAAGGAACGAGATTTCTGCAGGTCCAGTTTTGACAAGTATGTTTCCCCGGAGGTCAGTCGAAAGATTCTCAATGACGACATCGCTCCGTCCGGAGAAATCCTCGATGTGACCATATTGTTTGCCGATCTGCGCAACTTCACCGGATTTGCGGAAAAGCGAAGCCCCATGGCCGTTGTGGAAATGATCAATCACTATTTTACCGAGATGGAAGGTGTGATCAGTGACCATGGCGGGGTGGTGCTCCAGTTTATCGGCGATGAAATTGAGGCGGTGTTTGACGATTCGGGACCCGACGGGAATCATCCGGATCAGGCCGTGGCAGCTGCACTTGCCATGCGCGCCTCGTTGCAGCGGCTCAATGCGCAACGCCGTGAACGGGGCGAGATGGAGATTCACCACGGCATCGGTATTCACAGTGGGCCGGTCCTGGCAGGCAATGTCGGCAGTTCCAGGCGAAAGACCTATAGCATGCTGGGCGACACCGTCAATCTGGCCTCGAGGCTCCAGGTGCTCAATAAAAAGCTGGCTACCGATATTCTGATCAGCGGCGAGACCCGTAACCGGCTTATCTTGTCGGACAGTCTTTTGCAACCGATGGGTCAGCATATGGTCAAGGGAAAAACAGAACCGGTGGTTGTTTACGCGGTGGTGTAAAAACAAAACGCAAATGAAAGGGAACAGAGGTAAAATGAGCATTCAAGCGCAGGTGAAATGGATTGACGATCTGCAATTTGTGGCGCGGGCAGGCAGCGGGCCTGCGGTGGTGATGGATACATCGGAAAGCGGCGGCGGCGCCGGCCCCATGGAACTCATGCTCATGGGTACGGCCGGATGTACGGCCATGGACGTGATCACGATTCTAAAGAAAAAACGCCTGAACGTGACCGGGTTCAAGATCAATATTTCCGGAGATCGAGCCGAGGAATACCCTAAACGCTTTACCGACGTCACCATCGAGTATGTGGTCTATGGAACGGATATCAACCCCGACGGCGTCCGGCAGGCCATCGACCTGTCGGAGGAAAAATACTGCGGCGCCATGGCCTCGCTGAATGCCCGGATCTCGCATACATTCCGAATCCAGCCCCCGGAATGAATACCCGCCGATGAAACCGACGTCCTGAGCGGAAACGAAAAAACTATTGTCCCCGACCGGAGCGTCGTGTAATTGTGCAGCCTTTGCCTAATCAATCAGTCATATAAAGGATTCCAATGATTACCCTTCTGGACTATGGTGCGGGAAATGTGCGCAGTGTGATTAACGCCATCGAAAAGTTGGGCGAACGGATGACGGTCGCAAAAACCGGACGCGACATCCTGGATGCCGAAAAGCTGGTCTTTCCCGGGGTGGGAAACTTCGGCAGCATGATGCACATCCTCAGGCAAAAGCAATTCATCGAGCCGCTTTTGGGTTACCTTGGCTCAGGGCGTCCGTTTCTCGGGATCTGCGTGGGGATGCAGGCCTTGTTCGAGGGCAGCGACGAAGCGCCGGCGGAGAGGGGGCTGGGTGTTCTGCCGGGACGGGTAAAACGGTTCGACGTCACCCTGGCCGTGCCCCATATCGGATGGAACGGCATCCGCGTCAAACAGCCCACGAACCTGTTTTACGGGTTGCAGGGTGACGAAAAATTCTACTTTGTGCACTCCTACCACGTCGTGGCCGACGATCCGGCGGTGGTGCTCACCACCACCGATTACGGATACCCGTTTGTCAGCGCGGTCCAAAAGGACAGCATCCAGGGCACCCAGTTCCATCCGGAAAAAAGCGGGGCTTTCGGTTTGACCGTGCTGGAGAATTTTATGCGCAGGGACCGCCGGGTGGAGATCCCGGGTAAATGTCCGCCGCGGACCCGTTTAGCCAAGCGCATCATTGCCTGTCTGGATGTTCGCGCCAACGACCGGGGTGACCTGGTGGTGACCAAGGGCGACCAGTACGATGTGAGAGAAGACGGCAACGTGCGCAACCTGGGAAAACCGGTGGAACTGGCCGGACGCTACTTCGAAGAAGGGGCCGATGAGATTACCTTTCTGAACATTACCGGGTTCCGGGATTTCCCCTTGGAAGACATGCCCATGATCCAGGTCCTCAAGGAAACGTCAAAAAATGTGTTCGTACCGCTGACCATCGGCGGCGGCATCCGGGATTTCACCGACAAGAACGGGCGCACCTACACGGCCCTGCAAGTGGCGGCAGAGTACTTTCGTTCCGGGGCGGACAAGATCTCCATCGGCAGTGACGCGGTGGATGTCGTCGAGGCGGTCCTGAAAACCGGTCAACAGTCAGGCAAGAGCGCCATCGAGCAGATCTCCCACGTATACGGCAATCAAGCCGTGGTGATCTCCATCGATCCCCGACGCGTCTACGTGGAGTCACATGATCAGACGCAACATGTAACCATCGAAACGGCCATCCCCGGCCCGAAAGGCCAGCGGTACTGCTGGTTTCAGTGCACTGTGAAAGGCGGCCGGGAGGGGCGGGATGTGGACGCCGTGACCCTGGCCCGGACGTGCGAACAATTGGGGGCAGGGGAGATCCTGCTCAACTGCATCGACCGTGACGGCACCAACCTGGGTTTTGACATCGAGTTGATCAATGCCGTGAAACAGGCCGTCACCATCCCGGTGATTGCCTCCAGCGGTGCCGGGTGCGAAGCCCACTTTGCCGAGGTGTTTGCCAAGACCGATGCCGAATCGGCCCTGGCCGCCGGCATCTTTCACCGGCGTGAGGTGCCCATTTCCGCAGTTAAGGCCTATCTCATGGGCAAGGTCGAGATCCGGCCGTAGTCGGGGGTGAAGGCGTTCATGCGTGCAGGCAATCCAAGGCAGCATTTGCCGAAAACACTCAGCATTTGAACATGCGAGGTTTCATAGATGGAAAGGTGTATTGAAAATGCGGAAAATTGAAACGACACTGCTCATGGCAGCCTTGGCCTTCACGATCCTCGCCTGTTCCGGTTCGAGCGCCCGAATGATCCAGAGCCATATGGAGGAGATGCGCGTGGGCAACCCGGTCAAGGATGTGCTGATTATTGTCATCCTTGACAATCAAGAGATCAGGGCGATTTTTGAAAAACATTTCAAGGACTGGCTCAAGGTGAAGGGTGTTGAGGCAATTACGAGTGTTGACCTGCTCCCCATGGATGTGAAGACCAAATTGGAAAAAGCGGCCATCATCGAGGTCGTCGACAAGTATGAAAACGATGCCATCTTGTTAACCCGTTTGGTGGGGATGACGGATACTGAGGTATTCAGCCGCGGTAGGCCGCAGTTTTTCTACAATTACTACGGCTTTTACAACTACGGTACGGTATATGTTACTTGGCCCACCGTATACGGCGAAAAGGTGCAATTCAGTCTTGAAACAGGGCTGTACGACGTGAAGACGGAATCACTGATCTGGTCGGGTGAATCGCGGCTTAAAAATCCGAAAACCACGGGGCTGGCCATCGGCCAGGTGGTCGTTATGGTGATGAAGGAACTTGAGAAGAATGGGTTGCTGCCCAAAACGCCTTAGAACTATTATAGGACTATTGCCAGCTATTGCTTCCCTAAATAACACCCTTCGTAATCCAACGTGCAAAGGGGTCTCTTCGCCCCATTGAAAACGGCCTCGACCACCTGGCCGATGAACAGGGCGTGGTTGCCTGGTTTCAGGGTTTGCCGAATACGGCACGCCACACTGCCGATACAGTCGTCCAGGATCGGGCACCCGTTCACGCCGCCGTGCCAGGCCAAGGCGTCAAATTTTGACATGTGGTCTGGCCCTTTGAATCGCGTCAACAAATCATTTTGCTCCCGGGCGAGAATATTCAACGCGAAATGGCCGCTTTTCTGCAACAGGTCATGGGAGTAGCGGTCGGGATGAACGGCCACCATGATCAACGGCGGGGCATAGGACACTTGGCTTACCCAGGAGGCGATCATGCCGTTAAGGGTCTCCGCATGCCGGGTGGTGAGAACGTAAATCCCGTATGTCATGCTTGCCAGATAATTAAGCAGTTCTTTGTTCATGATCCCTCCTTGTAAGATGCGTTGACCCATTGTTCCGAGGATAAGGGTGTCTTGCTTTCAACAGATGATTCGATTAGTGTGATCCCGGTAAAAAATCTCTGGCCACCCTCGCGGCCATACACCGAAAGGAGGCAGGTTCATGGCCAAAATCACCTTGTCGGAAAAATTCAAACGAGCGGCCAGCGTCATCTGCCGTCAGGGGCTGGTTCAATTTCCGGTTACCGATACGGCCGTCACCATTATACAGCAGGTTGTGGGTGACTGCCCGGAGGAACTGGACCTGATTGCCGCTTTCCGTGAAAAGCCTTCCCAAACAATGGACCAGCTTGTCTCGTCAAGCGGATTCTCGGAGGAAACAATCCTTCGGCTGACCGACAGTCTGGCTAAGAAGGGTCTTGTTTTCAATCAACCCAGTTCAAAGGGGTTAATGATCTATCGGCTCCTGCCACTGATGATGGTCGGCCTGATGGAGTATAAATTCATGGGTGTACTGACCGGCAGCCAGGCGGAAAAAGAGCTCGCCGTGCTCTTCGAGCGGCTGCTTGCGGAACTTCGGGATCAGACCCAAGACCATTACGACGCGCTGGTGCCCCTCTTCGCCTCGGCGCCTGCTGTGGACCGGACCGTGCCGGCCAAACAAACGGCCGGCGGCAAAGCCATCCGGATTATTCCGATTGCCCAGCCTCTGGAAGCCTCCGAGGAGTTCGTCCTCCCGAGCCAGACGGTCGAAGCGATCATCAACAAGTTTGATGATATCGCCGTGGGGCACTGCTTCTGCCGCCAGCGGCGGAGCTTGCTGGGAGACGCGTGTAAAACGAATGCGCCTGTGATGAACTGCTTTTCCTTCGGCAAATCGGCACGGCATACCAGCGCCCAGGGGTTTGCCAGGAAAGTAAACCGCGAGGAAGCCCTGAAAATCCTGAAGGAAGCGGAGCAGGCCGGGTTGATACACAAGGCTTTTCACCCGGGGGCCAGGGAATCCAACCCGGAGACCAGCATCTGCAACTGCTGCAAGGACTGTTGCGATACCCTGCGAATCTGGCGGGATGGAACCCTGCCGATGATCAATTCCACCTACCACCTCTCGGTGATCGATATGGATGCGTGCACGGGATGTGGTATCTGCCTTGAGTGGTGTCCTACCGATGCCATTGAACTCAGCGAAGACGGTGTGGCCCAACGGGATGAAGACGCCTGTCTTGGCTGCGGGGTTTGTGCCCGGTTCTGTCCGGAATCGGCGATCTCACTGAAGACGGGTCTAAGAAAGGTCTTCATTCTACCTCCGCGACTGCGTGGCGCGTAGGCGCGGCCGAGACCGCATCGCGATTCGGTTGATGAATACGGCGGATAGGGCAGTCAATTACGGCGTCTTGCGATACCCGACATCATCGTAATATTTCATTCTTGCCGGCTGGTGGTGACCATTCGTCTCTATCGCCTGGGCCAATGAATCGTCATTCTCGTTTAATTCCGGACTGATAACGGTCACCTTTGGCAATGCGCCGGGTTCCGGTGTCGTCGAATCAACCAGTTTATAGTCGTCCAGCGGTTTGAGCGATAAACCCGCCGGCGCTTTAGGAATATGTAACTGGTATGGTTCAGGAATGGTGGTCATGTCCGATTCATTGCCATCCTTGTCGATCGCCGTAACGCCGAACATTACCAGACCATCGGACAGGGTGACATCATCGGGCAGTGTTATCTCAGTGACGTTGCCGACCTTGATGGATTTTGAATCGTAGCCGACCTCGGCGGCCTTTGACCAATAAAGCTTATAGCCGATCACATTTTCAGAATCTGAAGCTTGCCAGGACAATTTGCACTTCCGGATCTTCGCCATTTGGCCTCCATCTTCAGCTGTGGGTTAAATATCGCCCTCTGTTTCGATGAAAGTCGAACCTTTTCATCGACCCTCAGCAGCGGTTAGCGAGATGTAGTATGCTGATATTTTCTTGTCAACCATAGGGGCATGAATGCCATCCTGTTGGTTGAGTGATTACCGTTACTATGAACTCAAGGCGTCCAGCAGGAGAGGATGTGGTTTAGCCAAAATGATTGATGAGAAATATGTTGGAAGGGATAGGGTCATGAACGCAAATGCTGAAGGCATCAATTCAAATAAAAAAAAGGGCATCCTCCGCACTTAGAGAACGCCCTTTTTACTCAGAAAATAATTTTAGATCACGGTAACATTAGTAGCGGAAGGGCCTTTCGGGCCTTGCTCGATATCAAAGGACACGCGATCGCCGTCGTTGAGGGATTTAAAACCGGTCGCATTGATCGCTGAATGATGAACAAATACATCTGCTCCATCTTCCTGCTCAATGAAACCAAATCCTTTTGAGTCGTTAAACCACTTAACAATTCCATTGGTCATGATAACATCCTCCTTTCTTAAAATTTTCAACGTCACAGACTGGAGGGTGCCACTTTGACAAATGGTATTTTCCTGCAGAAAGGAACTATCCCACAATTTCAATGGGACTTAATTGATTGCACTTATATTAAGCTTTATTATCGATAAAGCAAGCTAAATAGATATTATTTTTAAAAAAAATGGGAAATCCAAGTCAGACGCGTGTAAAAACGTAACGATAAGAGGGCGAGGCCCCCGCACTATCCAGCCCCAGGTGTTGACTTCATCGATGTCGAAAACCAGGGACATGAATTGACATTGGATCTCGGGCGAAGACAAGGTCTTGAAAAGGTGAAGGGATAGGAAGTTGTCGTCAACCGTGAAAAAAATTTGATTTCGACCTACCTTACGTGAAAATTAATTGAATCCGATATGAAATCATTCGAATTGGGGCCAGTTATTTCGTTGATCTGTCTTCACTCCAATAATTTCAAATACGGTTGTTTTATCGACAATCTAACGGCGTGTGTGCGGTGAGAATGCTTTGCTGCCAGGGAGCCGATCTCCGATATCAAAAATCGATTGGGGCACGAGAATATCCAATCCACAATGACCTATCTGCAAATGGATCTGACACACAAACGGAGCATTCAGGAGCAATTTATCCGATACAGTCAGTCGCTGCTCAATCCAGACCCCCGATTGGAGGCGTTAATCGACTGGGAAAACAGACAGGATACGCTGGCTTGGTTGGACACACTGTGACGAGGAGTGACCGAGTGCCAGATCATCCAAAGGTATGTCGAAGGAGGTTATATTAATTTAGATTATCGTAACGACACACCATCATATTCAACACGACTTTTTCAGGTTGGTGTTTTCGGCATTTTCTTTGAGGATGGTATAAGAATCTGTTACGGTGCAAGGCATGCGATTGTGTAATTCGACAAATAAGCTGGAAAGCGAAGATTTCAAAGGTAGGACAACATCACCAATTATACACGCGATAGATAACATTCCCTGTGATTTCATAAATTTGGTTGCAATAGGTTAAATCTCCAGATGGCAGCAACACGATTCGACAGCTGGCTGATACTGGTCTTTATTTCCCGCATAGCACTATATTCGAACTTCATGGTATACGCTGCCTGTATACCAATCCTTATAAATGAATGGGAGATGTCGGCTACACAGGCTGGAAGCATTTCATCAGCTTTTATGTTTGGCTACGCCGCGTCCCTATTTGTATCTGCCTGGCTCGCTGATCATTTTGGGGCAAAACGGTTATTTCTTTTCTCTGCTTTTCTAAGCTCTTTCTCAGCTTTGTTATTCGGATTTTTTGCGAATTCCTACCTATCGGGTTTAGTTCTGTATTGCCTTGCTGCAAGTACACAAGGTGGTCTCTATACACCTGCGATCATGCTCTTCTCGGATCGTTATGACGCCTCCCGGCGGGGTGCGGCGGTCGGATACCTGATTGCCAGCACCTCCGTTGGATATGCCTTTTCATTAGTGGTATCAGGGTTGTGCCTTACTTGGGGAGGGTACCGTACTGCTTTCATCGTAACAGGGTGCATGCCTTTGGTCGGCCTTGGCTTGTCTTGGTATGCATTGCAAAAAACTCCCAATCACATCCATCCACGTAACAAACGCCTTCATCTAACAACGATTTTGAAGCGCAATCGCAACGCACGCCTTCTGATCGCTGGATACACATTTCATTGCTGGGAATTGTTGGGTATGTGGTCTTGGACACCGGCTTTCTTTGCTGCAGTTATCGCCATATCCGGTAATAATTATGGAGAAACAGCCCAGTTTGGCGCTTATCTTGTGGCTTCAATGCATCTCATCGGAGCCCTGGCATCAGTATCGATGGGTCGCCTGGCGGACCTATGGGGCCGGCGAGTGGTGCTGGTCCAGGTTGCGGCGATCGGTACCTGCTTATCGATGTTGATTGGTTGGCTGACCACCTGGCCTATCGCGCTCTTGGTTTTTATCGGGCTTGTTTATTATTTCTTCGCAATTGGCGACTCACCTGTACTGTCGACTGCACTGACAGAGGTAATCGAACCTGGTCATCTCGGTGCCATCCTCGCCGTGCGAAGTTTGTTTGGTTTTGGTGCTGGAGGAATTGCGCCAATAATGTTCGGTGCCATCTTGGATCTCACCAACCCACCAAATACCGCACCAGAAACGTGGGGATGGGCATTCACGGTCCTTGGGTTTGGAGGCCTTGCGGCTACCCTATGTGCCATCGTTTACAGAGAAAATAGAAAACAAAGCCAGGCCACGAAAGTTAAGTTATAGATGTATCTTTTGAGACTGGGTTTATCGGCGAATAGTGAGATCCGACATTTTACAATTCCTGTTTGCCTTACTCATCCATCGAACTGAAAAGCCACAACAACCTGATTTCTCATTCCTCAATCTTCCAGTATAACAACCTTCTTAGGCTTTATTCCATGCTTATTCATACGATATTGAAGGGTGGAGCGGGCGACACCCAGGAGGCGAGCGGCCCCTTTATTACCACCAATGACCCCCTTGCACTCGATCAGGGCCTGTTCGATGGAGTGGCGTTCGGACTCCGCCAGGGTGGGAAGACGATTTTCGTTCTCTATGGCGGCTCGATTCTTAAAGCCAATCATTTTTTCAACCTCATCGATGCTGATTTTATCGCTGGGCTTGAGAATGATCATTCGTTTAACCAGATTTTTCAATTCCCGGACATTCCCAGGCCAATCATAGACGCTCAACAGGTCAAGCGCAGACTGGCTGTAGACCGGCGCGACTTGATGGATTTGGGCGGCTTCAATCTGATTGATCTGTTCAACCAGCAACGGGATATCTTTCTTTCGATCGCGCAGGGCGGGCACATGAATACGAATGATATTCAGGCGGTAATACAGATCTTTTCTTAACTTACCATCTTGTATGCTTTGCTCGGGATCCCGGTTGGTGGCGGCGATCAGTCGAAAATTGACGTCGATTGGCCGAGTGTCGCCAACGCGTTCAAAGCGCTTTTCCTGCAATACCTGCAACAATTTGGCCTGCAGGCCGGCGGGCAATTCGCCAATTTCATCAAGGAAAACCGTGCCCCTGTCACCCATTTCAAATCTCCCGATCCGTTGAGAATCGGCACCGGTGAATGCACCTTTGGCATGGCCAAACAACTCGCTCTCAAAAAGGGTCGAAGAGATGGCGGGACAGTTGACTTTGATGAACATGTGATTGTTACGGGGGCTGATATGATGCATGTAGCGTGCTAAATAATCTTTTCCGGTTCCGGTTTCCCCGGTAATTAAAACCGGCGCGTCGATTGCA
Organism: uncultured delta proteobacterium; assembly: GCA_963697225.1. GTDB lineage: Bacteria > Desulfobacterota > Desulfobacteria > Desulfobacterales > Desulfosarcinaceae > Desulfosarcina. Next base: position 102,409 of record CAVONM010000018.1, on the reverse strand, counting down.
GCCACCCTTTTAACCAGCTTCATTATTTCAGACATCTCAGAGGAAATGTAATAGAAATTTTCAGGATTGTATTCTTCAAGGGCCCCAATCAGGTATTGTTTTTCTCTCTCCAGGTGTAGTTTTTCATTCTTCAATCGCTCGTAGGCAACCAAATTGTCTACTGCAATGGCGACCTGTCTAGATACCTCAGTCAGCAAATTCGATAATTCCGATAGATGCTCCGGACGGGTTTTAAATGAAAAGTGAAGCGTCCCCAACACTTTTTTGCGAACGATCAGCGGAAACGCCATGGTTGACGTCAAGCCGGCTTTGATCAACCAATTGATAATGGGTAAATCCGAATATTGTGTCAAATCATCGATGATAACCGGATTCATAGACTGGATGGCCAGCTTGGCAATGGAGCCCTTAAGCGGGCGGTGTACCTGCTCTGAGATAGTGTTGCGACCAATCCCAAATACTTTGGTGAAGTACTGCAGCGACTGATTTTTTTTATCATAAAGGTTGATGCTCAGACGGTCGCAGGGGAAGTGCTTGTTTAACTCAGTCGTAAGTGCATCAAAAAAACCCTGATTGGTCTTATTGGAAATGACGGCATTGGTAATTTCAAGCAGAATCTGGTGCCGGGTTGCAAGACTCCATTCCATAAGGCTCACAATTTTGTAGGACGGTTGTCGGAATACGAATCGGCTGCTCGATAGAAAACGGCCATGATCCACATCTTAAAGGTTATGCGCAGGTTCGTAAAGCCCAATTTTGGGCACCGTGCCCAATATTGGGCCCTAAAAGTTAGAATTTTTTTTGTATGACTGATTATTTATCTAAAATTTCAGTATAATACCATTTTTATAGAGTTGGCACCTTCCATGCTGATAGATAGGCATATTATCAAAACGGGGTTTTGCATGGAATACCTTTTGAAATATCACAAAGGTCTAAAGCTCATCAAAATACCCGAAAAAGCAAACGTAACGGTACTGCAACCGGAGGCGATGCCCGTCCGGGGAACGATTTCAGACATGATGGATCTTGCCCTGCAAAACGCCCGGTTCATTGCCCAGTTGAGGGATAAAAATCCGTCGCGTATTGCCATCGTCATTCCGGATAAAACTCATATCGTTCCTGTAGAAGCGCTTCTGCCGATTATCATTCAGCAATTGTTCCATGCACTGCCTCTTTTAGCGCCGCCTGAAGTGACTATTATCATTGGCAACGGCCTACAGCCACCCCCGAACCGTGATGTGATCGACAAGATTCTATCATCAGACTTAATACGCAGCTGCAATGTTGTCGCCCATGACGCCCGAGACGCGCGGATGAAAGACTTCGGCATTACCCGTCGCGGAACGCCGGTGAGAATCAACGCCGCCTTTGGTGAGTCGGACTTTAAAATAGTCCTCGGGCTGATCGAACCACACCAGTATTTCGGTTTTACCGGCGGCTCAAAGGAAGCTGTTCTCGGATGTGGGTCGGCTGACAGCATAAGGTATAACCACCGCCTGATCAAAGAAATTTCTACCCATAGATGGCATCTTGGTGGGAACCCAATGCGAAAAGACCTGGACGAGGCCGGTCAGATGATTGGAATCGATTTAGCGATCGATGTCGTCCTGAATTCCGAAATACAGGTGGTTCGCATTCTGGCCGGCGAGCCCGTCGATGTCCTTGAGCAGGGGGCCGAAACCTGTGCGGCTGTCTTTGGCCAGGAACTTGAGAAAAAATTTGATATCATCTTGGCATCCTGCGCGGGTTACCCCAGGGATATCCGCGCGTATCAGGCTCAGAAAAGCTTCAGTCTCGTTTCCCATGCGGTTAAAGAAGGCGGTAAAATTTTACTCCTGGTCGCCTTCCGGAAGGGCTTGAGTGAGAAAATGTATTTCGACTATGTCTGCCCGTTTGCCAACCCGGGAGCGGTCGTGAACGATTTTAACGATATTGGGTATACCATGGGGGCCCGCAAGGCCGATTTATTTGGCGGGATGCTAGCGAATTACCAAGCCAGTGATCTCGACGATCTGGATAGTGGAATCATGAGAAATTGCCATTTGTGGGCTGCAGATCCTTCAACCATCATGGAGGAATGGGTGGATGATTTTAAAGGAACCCCGGAAGTAGCGGTCATTCCTCATGCAGCGTCCACCTATTTTTTTAATCGTGACGATCAATAATGTGTTTGGTCCATCACAACATTTGAATTGATGATCGCTGACCCGGTCAGGGTTTGACCGACATTCGTTTAATTTTTAGTTAAATTTAAGGAGGAAAGTATATGATTCAATTTCTAATTCACGAAAAGAATGACAGTGTCGGGGTTGCCACCGTCGACATCAAAGCGGGTGAAACGGCAGCGGGGTTGTTCATGGACTCCCAGGAACCGGTCGAAGTCAAGACGCTGCACGATATCCCCCTGGGGCACAAAATCGCCATGATCGACCATCACGTTGGCGGCTCTGTGATCAAATACGGTGCTGACATCGGGAAAGTCGTGGCAGACGTCAAAAAGGGCGGACACGTCCACACCCAGAATCTGAAGACAAGGAGGTGGTAACCATGAGCAATCCAAAAGTAATGGCCTATAGACGTGAAAACGGTCGCGTCGGCATCCGCAACCATGTAGTCATTCTGCCTTTGGATGACTTGAGCAATTCCGCCTGTGAAAAAGTGGCTTACAACATCAAAGGCTGCAAGGCGCTCCCCCATGCCTACGGTCGTCTTCAGTTCGGCGAAGACCTGGAACTGTTCTTCCGCACCCTGATCGGCACCGGCGCCAATCCCAATGTCGCTGCCGTGGTCGTCATCGGCATCGAACCCGAGTGGACCAACCGAATTGTGGAAGGCATCGCCAAGACCGGCAAACCGGTCACCGGTTTTGCCATCGAGCGGCATGGTGAGATCAAGACCGTGGAGATGGCCAGCTGGAAGGCCAAAGAGTATGTGCACTGGGCCAGTGAACGCAAACGCGAAGCGTGCGATTTGAGCGAGATCTGGGTATCCACCAAATGCGGCGAGTCGGACACGACTTCCGGCCTGGCATCCAATCCTACGGTGGGCAATGCCTTTGACAAATTGGTGGATATGGGCGCCACCTGCAGCTTCGGTGAAACCAGTGAGATCACCGGCGGTGAGATGATCGTCAAGGAACGGGCGGCAACACCCGAGGCGGCCGCACAGTTCATGGCGCTTTTTGATCGGTACGCTGCGATGATCGACCGCAACAAGACCGATGACCTTTCCGGCAGCCAGCCGACCAAGGGCAACATCGCCGGCGGGTTGACCACCATCGAAGAAAAAGCAATGGGCAACATTCAGAAAATCGGCAGAAAGTGTAAATATGTCGGCGCGTTAGATAAGGCCGTCGCCCCTTCCGGACCGGGATTGTGGTACATGGACTCTTCCAGTGCCGCGGCCGAAGCGGTCACGCTATGGGCGGCCGCCGGTTTCGTGGCCCATTTCTTTCCCACCGGGCAGGGCAACATCATCGGCAATCCCATCGAGCCGGTAATCAAACTGACCGCCAATCCGCGCACCGCCGGCGACATGTCCGAACACATCGACTACGATTGCTCTGCCATACTTCGAGGTGAAATGACCCTGGAGGAATCCGGGGACAACCTGATCAACATGCTGGTCCGCACCTGCGAAGGCCGTCTGACTGCTCAGGAAGTTCTTGGACATGAGGAATATGTACTGACCAAGCTTTACGAGAGCGCCTGATTCAGGCAACCGCAACGGATACTTTCAAAATCAAAGATCTTCATGTCGACTCCGGACGACGGCAACGGCGCCGGGGTCGACATGTTGCCGGATAAAAGCAGGATGTTAAGATCTTTGTTTGGCAGGAGCAGGCAGGTAACCCCTTATCGAGAGCGTCTGTGAGCGATCGATGAATCGATATGCTTAACCCGGAGGTGAGATGCCATGACGGCAGAGCAGAACAACAAGACAAACGGCAAAGGGGGAAAAGTTGCCCTGTTTACCTTTTATTCTCTTTTCGCCATATACTTTATCAACGTGCTTGTTGGTAAGGCGAAGGTCTCATATGGCCTGAATCTGCCGCATTTAGGGAATGTGGCAGAGTTCCTCCTGCTGTCCGTGGCTTGCGTTGCATTGATCGTAGCGGCTCTGAAGAGAGAAGCCGCTGAAAAGTATTCTTCAACCGAGATAAAAGGAGACGAAAAATGACCCAAGACAAACAGAAGGAATCCGGCTTGAAAATGGTAGAGCGGCGTCGCTTCATGGAATTGACGACCAAATTTGGATTTACGGCTGCCACGGTAGCGCTGTTCAGTGGCGTATTGGGTTCCAAAGAGGCCAGCGCGCAAGTTGCCCAGGAGGAGCAGATACGCCAAAAGACGGCCAAACACACCATGAATCTCGCTACGGCGTATGTGCTTACGGCCGACCGCAGCTACCCCATCATGCAGTTGGATATGAAGGAAAATATCCAAAACTGTACCAACGGGGAGGTTTATGTCAAACTGGCGCCGGGCGGCCAACTCGGCGCCGGTTCCGCGCTGGTCCAAAAAGTTCAGGCTGGCACGATACAGGCCGCCCAGCATTCCATTTCCAACTTTGCCCCTTTTGCTCCGGTGACCGATTTAATCAACATTCCCTATTGGGTCGGTACCAATCAGAAGTTTATCAATTTGGTCACTTCCGAGGTCTGGCGCAAGGAAGTCCATACCAAGGTGGCCGCATCAGGCTTCAAGGTGCTGTGGTATGTCGTCATCGATCCGCGTGTGGTTGCCACACGAAAAGGGGTTCCCGGTCCGATCAAGACACCGGATCAGATGAAGGGAATCAAGTTTCGCGTGCCCGGATCCAATATCTTGGCCCAGTTCTACCAGCTGTTGGGCGCCAACCCCACCCCCGTGGCCTGGGGCGAAACCTCTTCAGCCATCAAGCAGGGGGTGGCGGATGCCTTGGATCCTTCCGTCGAAGCGCTGTATGTTTTCGGTTTCAAGGACATATTGGACTGGGTGACCTTCAACGGAGCCGTGCCCGACAGCCAAGTGTATTCATGCAACCTCAAGTGGTTCGAATCGTTGCCCAAAAAAGTCCAAGAAGGCATCGATTTCGCCAGCGAAATCACCATGCAGCAGAATCTGGCCAAAGTGCCGGCTGCTCGCGCCTATGCCATGGCTGAACTGGCCGCAGCCGGTGTGCAATTTTATGTGCCCACAGCGGATGAAAGGAAGCAGTGGGTGGAGAAAGCCGGCGCCCAGTTGCCTGAATGGGACAGCTTCAAGAAAGAACTGGCCGGATCGTTGGAAACGTTTGATAAGTTCCTCGAAGCGGCCAACACGATGGGCCGATACTACGTGCACGACGTCAAGGCGTAAGTCTTGATATACGGCGGCGCCGATCTCGAACCTGGCGCCGCCCGTCCATTTATGGAAATTAGCAGGGAAGTAAGGATGTGATGCATGACAATTCGAAATATCCTCCACAATATTGATGAAAACGGCGAGCGATGGCTGCTGTTGCCGCTTTATGCCCTGATCGTGATCACCATTTTCATGGAAGTGTTCCGGAGATTTGCACTCAGTTACTCTTCGATCTGGGCGGAAGAGGTTGCGCGCTACGCCTTTATTTACGTGTCGTGGATTGGCGCATCGGCCGGTATTAAGGCGCGTGCACACATCCGCATTGACGTAATTCTGCCTTTCGTCGGCAACCGTACACGGGCTGTGATCATGATCCTGGGCGATCTGATCACCATCGTGCTGGCTGTAATGGCCTTCTGGTGGTCCCTTGAAAGTGTTCTGGTATCCATCAAATTCGGGTCGGTGACCCATGGCCTGCGCATCAGTCTGGCCTGGTTTCTGGCTGCCGTGCCGATCGGGTTCGCCATGATGCTTGTAAGGCTGATTCAATCCATCATCCGGGATGTTTCCGACCTCAAGGCCGGTCGACCGGTATTCGAGGGCAAGAAGCTTTTCGATTAGGAGTCTACACATGCTTCAACAATACTTGATGCAGCAAGAAGAGATCATTCTCGGATGGGGCTTCTTTGTTCCGTTGGCGATGATGATTGTCCTGATTTTACTGGCCGCCCGAATCTGGGTTGTCATTGGAATCGGTTCGTTCGCCATGCTGTTGTTCACGGGTGTCCTTCCGCCTACGCTTTTGGGCGAGGCGCTGTTCGACGGGATCGATTCATTCGCATTGATTGCGGTGCCGCTGTTTATTCTTACTGGAGACATTCTGGTGCGCACCGGGTTGTCCGGCAAACTGCTGGACGTGGCCGAAGCCACCATGGGCTCAACGCGATCCGGGTTGGGAACGTCCACCGTGCTGGGCTGCGGTTTTTTTGCCTGTATCAGCGGCTCCGATGCCGCCGACGCCGCAGCCATCGGCAGGATCACCATCGACCGTCTGGCGGCCAAAGGCTATCCCAAGGCCTATGCCTGTGCACTGGTGGCGGCAGGTGCCTGCACCGGGATTTTAATTCCGCCATCCATATCGTACATCATTATCGGACTGGTGCTGGGCATCAGCGCATCAACCCTTTTTCTGGCCGCGGCCATTCCTGGTGTGCTGATTTTGCTCTCGATAATGTTTTCCAATGCGGTGGTCAACCGTATCAAAGGATACGAAAACAGCACCGCAGGGTTCAATTTTCAATACTGGCGGAAAACGGTATACGCGGGGCGCTTTGCGCTTCTCATACCCTTTATCATCCTGGGCGGCATCTACTCGGGCATCTTTACCCCCACCGAGAGTGCGGCCGTGGCGGCGCTCACCGCAATCATCATCGGCTTTTTCCAGCGAACGTTGAAAATCGGTGATATTCCCAAGATTTTAGAGACGTCCGCAAAAGTCAGCGGTGTGATCGTACCCATCATCGCCATGAGCCTGCCGCTGGCCCAAACCCTGGCCAGCCTGCAGGTTCCTCAGGCGTTCGTCAGCTTCATGACCTCCCTGACCAGCAATCCCTATTTGATCATTATCATTATGGTCGTCATTTTGATGATTGCCGGCTGCGTCATGGAAACCACACCGAATATCGTTATTCTGGCACCGCTCCTGCTGCCGCTGGCCCAAAAAATCGGTATGAATGACATCCATTTTTGTATATTCATGATCACCTCTCTGGGGATTGGTTTTATCACACCACCCATGGGCTTGAACTTGTTCGTGGTTTCAGGGGTCACCGGAACACCGATTGTATCCATTTCGAGATACGTCTTTCCGTTTGTATTTTGCATGCTCGCCATTGCGCTGTTGATCGGCTATGTGCCTTGGATTTCACTATGGTTGATCAATTGATCTGTTCGGATGAAAATAAATATCAATCTTTAAACATTTCCGATGAGTAAGGAGAATCCCAATGAGTGTCGAATACTTGAAAAAGGCAACCAAAACCGCTGAAACCGATGAAACGAAAACCCGTGAGATTGTTGTCAACATGTTGAACGATATTAGGGAAAACGGTGAAGCGGCAGTAAAAAAGTATGCTCAGAAACTGGACAAATGGACCAGTGAGTTCATCATCACCAAGGACGATATCGATAAGGCGGCGGCCAGCATGGATCAGCAGACAAAAGACGATATTCAGTTTGCCCATGAGCAGGTCTACAATTTTGCCAAAAAGCAACGCGAGAGCATGCTTGAATTTGAAACGGAACTGCATCCCGGTGTTACTGCAGGCCAGAAACTGATTCCAGTCAACGTGGCAGGGTGTTACGTGCCGGGAGGACGATTTGCCCATGCCGCATCGGCCCTGATGAGCATTGCCACGGCCAAGGCGGCCGGAGTTCCCTATATTGTTGCCTGTTCCCCCCCCCATCACGGGGGCGGTATTCATCCCGGCATTCTCTATGCCATGTCGGTGGCTAAACCGGACGTGATCCTGACCTTGGGGGGCGTACAGGGAATTGCCGCCATGGCCTATGGAATTTTTACGGGGAAACCGGCGGACATCCTGGTGGGGCCCGGCAACAAATTTGTAGCCGAGGCCAAGCGAATCCTTTACGGGGAAGTAGGCATCGATGTTTTTGCAGGTCCATCAGAGGTTCTTGTCATTGCCGACGAAACGGCGGATCCCGACATTGTCGCCGCCGATTTGATTGGGCAGGCGGAGCACGGCTACGACTCACCGGCCGTGTTGATTTCAACATCAAAGGTTCTGGCCCAGGAGGTAATGAAGAAAGTGCCCGAGGTCATTGCCGCGCTGCCGGCCCCCGAGGTGTCCGAGGCATCCTGGCGCGATTATGGAGAAGTGATCGTGGTTTCCTCAAGAGAGGAAGCCGCCAAGGTGAGCGATGAATACGCATCCGAACATCTAGAAGTTCAGGCTGCCGATCTCGACTGGTGGTTGAATACATTGACCAATTACGGCTCGCTCTTTCTGGGTGAAGAGTCTACGGTGGCCTATGGCGACAAGACCTCCGGCCCCAATCATATCCTGCCCACAAAGAAAGCGGGGCGCTACTCCGGTGGATTGAGTGCCGGCAAATTTATCAAAACCGTCACCTACCAGCGCTTGACCCGGGAAGCCAATCGGCAGATTGGATGCGTTTCGGCGCGCATTTCCCGTCTGGAAGGCATGGAGGGCCATGCGCGTACATCAGATGTGCGCCTGGCCAAGTATTTTCCGGATGAGAAATTTGATTTAGGAGAATTAAAATGAGCCTGATCGACGACCTCTATAGCCTCAAGGGCAAGGTGGCCCTGGTGACAGGGGGCAGTTCCGGCATCGGGCGTGCCATGGCCTATTACCTCGCCCAGGCAGGCGCGGCGGTGGTGCACGCCGCGCTTCCCCACGAGAAGGAGGGGCTTGAGGCAGCGGTGGCTGACGTTGAATCCATTGGGTCGCGTGCCGCATACGTGACCTGCGACGTCAGCCAGCTCGACCAACTGCCCGCTGTGGCGGAGCGCGCCGCTGCATGTTTCGGCCCCCCCGATATCCTCGTTAATGCCGCCGGTGTCAATTTCAGGGAGTCATGGGACAAGGTGACCCCCGAGACATGGAACAAAACCATTGCCATCAATTTAACGGCGCCGTTCTTTCTGGCACGGCTTCTGGTGCCGTCCATGCACGAGAACGGATGGGGAAAAATCATAAATATCGCATCGCTGCAGTCGCTGCGCGCATTTCCCAACAGTATGCCCTACGGTGCTTCCAAGGGGGGGGTAATGCAGCTCACGCGTGCCATGGCGGAAGCGTGGTCCAAGGACCAGGGCGGCATCACCTGCAACGCCATCGGGCCGGGTTTTTTCAAGACCGGCCTCACCTCTCCCCTGTATAACGACAAGAAGGTCATCGATGCCCTGTCTCGCCAGACCATCATCGGACGCAACGGTGAATTGTCTGACTTGGCGGGTGTCACGCTGTTCCTGGCCTCACGGGCGTCGGATTACATCACTGGCCAGACCATCTTTTTGGACGGGGGCTGGACAGCCAAATAATGCCCGTCCGGAGACGGGATCATTTCATTGCATGCATCATACACAATGGGGGTATGGTATGCAGCCAACAGGATATAACAAATGAAAGCATTGGTTTACACGGCAACAAATGAAGTCATCTACCGGGAGGAACCCGACCCGATCCCCGGGACCGGGGAATCTTTGGTGAAAGTGGAAGCGTCCGGCATCTGCGGGTCGGACATGCATGCCTATCACGGTAAGGACCCCCGACGTGTGCCACCGCTGATTTTAGGCCACGAAGTTGCCGGAACCGTGGTGTCCGGAGTGGCGGAAGGCAAACGGGTGGTAATCAATCCCTTGATCACCTGTGGGCAATGCCCGCTTTGTGATACTGGCAGGTCGAACCTGTGCGCCAGTCGGGAACTGATCGGGATGCGATTGGCAGGCGCCTACGCTGAACTGGTAACCATCCCTTCGGTCAATTTGATACCCATTCCCGAAGGTCTGAATGCTGTCCATGCGTCGCTTGCCGAACCGGCTGCGACGGCACTCCACGCATTGAATTTGGCAATGCAAGCGTCCCAACGCCCTTTGGCTGAACTCCGAACGTTGGTTATCGGCGGTGGGGCAGTGGGGCTTCTAGCGGCACTGCTGCTGAGGGGATATGGCTGCAAGCGGCTGGTGGTGGCGGAGACCCACAGCATGCGCCGGGAATCGGTCGCCCGGCACGTGGGATGCCAGGTCCACGATCCGATCAAAGATCCGGCATTGGATACCGACGCTTTCGATCTGGTAATCGACGCCGTGGGTGGTGGAATTACCCGAAAAAGCGCTATGGCTGCGGTCAGTCCTGGCGGCTTATTCATACACATCGGCCTGATGGATTCCAGTGGAGAACTGGACATTCGGAAAATGACATTGTTTGAAGTTTCCATCATCGGCGTTTATTGTTATACTGCTGCAGATATGCGGGCAGCTGTCCAAGCCATTGCGGACGGAATGCTTGGAGACTTGGATTGGGTGGAAACACGCCCGTTGGCCGACGGCCCTAATGCATTTGACGATCTTCACCATGGGCGCACGGCGGCAGCAAAAATTGTTCTTGTTCCCTGAAAATGGAATTGAATGGTTCGACTCGACAAAGGATGCCGCCCCTTTGAGTGACACAAGGATCAATTTGGCGCAGTTGCATCGTATGGTGGTCAAAGCCCTGTGTGCTCATGGAAATGAGGCCGATAATGCTGTTGCCCGCGCGTTGGTTGCTGGTGAAGCGGACGGTCTTCTCGTCCACGGCATATCCAGATTGGCATCCTATTGCTCCCAGGTTGCCAGCGGTAAGATCAATGGGTATGTTGTGCCCACCGTAAGACAGGTCGCCGATGCCTCATCGTTGTCGATGCCAATTACGGATTTGCCTATTCGGCGGTTTGTCTGGTTATAGAGAAGTTGGGGGCCTTGACACCGAAGACCGGAGTCGCGTTGGCCGCTATTACCCGCTCACATTATTGTGGTGCTGCTGGCTATCATGTGGAGGCACTTGCGAAGCACGGTCTGGTAGGTGTTTAATGTTTGCCAACACGCCCAAGGCGACCGCCCCATGGGGTGGGACGCAGGGTGTGTTCGGTACGAATCCGATCGCTTTTGCCGCACCGCGCAAGCAAAAAAAACCTTGGTGATCGACATGTCACTGAGCAAGGTTGCCCGGGGGAAGATTCTGTTTGCCAGCCAGCAAGGCCATCCCATCCCTGAGGGTTGAGTGCTGGATGACCATGGAAAATCGACAACTAATCCTGAATCCGCCTTATTAGGCACCATGATACCCACTTGGTGGCGCAAAAGGTGCTGCGTTAGAACTGCTCGTCGAAGTCTTGGCTGCAGCTTTAACGTCGTCCAAGTTTGGCTTCGAAGCCAGTTCTTTCTTTTCAACTAAAGGTTCCCCCCAGGGGTTGGCCAGTTGCTTATAGCAATTGCGCCAAGTCCTATTATCTAATGGTCACTTCGAAACAAGAATTGAAGACCTCATTGAGGAGATTTTGATCCAAGGAGCTACACGTCTGCCCGGTGATCGTCGGCAGAAATTTAGATAAATTTCGTATCAAAATGGAATAAAGATAACAGATAAGCAGTATCAAGATATCATATCACGTTGTATGCCTAATACAGGGAGCAATAAGCATAAATAATTCGCGGATAGTGGCTCTGGCAGGAACTTTTTTAAAGGTTCTTAAAAAAGCGATCAACAAACATGCACGGATTAATAACGCCGACCCTATTAATTCTTTGAATAAGATCTTGAATGACTTTTCAAATGATAAGGATTTTATTAACATTGTGGCGATTTCTCCAATAAAAATTAGAACCGTTCCGGAAATCTAAAAAAATTCATTTGAATGATTTCACCGATTTTGTTTCTAATTTTTATCGCATCCGTTGATTTTTTCGAATTTGGAGGTATTCAAACCGCCTCTAATATCGTTAAACATAAAATGGTGTCAAAGAAAGCAAAGCAATCGAATGGATGACCAGAAATCGCTAACGTACCAGTTCTTTTTAAGATTTGGTCGGGAATGTATGGTTAGGCGGCTGAAACTATGCCAAAAAACACTTCGTAAAAACATCATCTTTTTTGGAATGCTGAATCCCAGAGCGAAAATTCAATTCATTTAAAATTGTTGCTAAATCGAATCCTGAAGGCCGAAATATAGTCATTTTGATCAATGAAGAAATCGGTCTATAAATATTTAGAACATCGTTTAGCGCAATTCGGTTTTACGACGTCGGGAAAAAATTAGGAGGAGAAAATTGATTAATGTAATTGCATCAATATATATAAAAGAAGGCCGATTATCCGAGTTCCTTGATATTTTCAAATCAAATATTCTAAATGTGATCAATGAGGTGGGTTGTATTGAATATGTGCCGACCATCGACGTCCCTTCAGGTTTAACGGCCCAAGCGTGTAATGAAAATGTTGTCACGATAATTGAGAAATGGCATTCCTTGGAAGATCTAACAAAGCATCTGTCGTCGTCCCATATGCTCGCATATAGAGAAAAAGTTAAGGATCATGTAGAGAATGTATCGCTAAAAATACTGAGGGAAGCGTGATCAGCAGTTGGATGGGCGGCGGGCCAGATTTCGCCCATGTGCTTGTCCGCAATCCTGTCTGCCGGCATTGATACCGATTGCGTTGACTGGATGGAAACGATTTACTTGCCGATGGCATAGGCTTGTCTACGCGGGTCCACGCCTGCCATGAGCACACCGTTATCATAGTCGATCATGATCACCTGGGAAGAGACCATGATTTCGGCGTATCTGAATTGGGCCAGAGGATATGCAAGGGAACCAAAGCCGGAACATAGCCATCTGTTTCTTTGGGATCATCAGGAAGACTTTTGTATAAACAATTCACGGTACGGCAGATCATTTTCAATCAGTCCGTTCGGTGCGTATTCCGCGAGGGTTGGACGAAATTGATATAGCACTCAAAGCTCGATTAACAGAAAACACCAGACGCATCCGAACCGCTATAGCTAATGCTGTTGCAAACAGGCAGTCTGGATGATTCACGTCAACTTGTCCTCAACTTTTTCTGGCTCAAGCTCGGAGGTCACGAATTGCTTTTTGATCGGACACAGCTTGAATACCTGAAGATGTTATGCCCGGTTTCTCTTCATCAAGAATAACAAAAGGGTACCTCCATTCAGCTGTAAAAAAGCTATAGATGGCAAGTACCCTAATACATTGTGAATAATTTCAAGATGTTGGTGCCTATGGCGGGGCTTGGTATAACCCCGATCACCAATAAATGTAAACCGCTGTAACAATAACTAAATTTGCATCCTGCCTCTTTCTGCTGTCTCGGTTAGTGGATAAGTTTCTCGGACAAGTATTTAGCTGATCCTGGGGCTGTTGTACAGCCCTTTCCCCAATCACAATGTCATCCATTCAAACCATGATCGCAGTGTCTACCGGAGCGAGGCGAGGGTGTAATGCATATAAAACGTCCTAAATGGATGACAGTCATACCAGAGTTTGGATATTCAACTTACCTTACCAACCAGACACATCCAACTTCTCCCCTCTTAAAAATGTATCCAGAGCCTCTATTACGACACCGGTGACGGTGTTACCGTTTTCCTTGGCGTATCTTTCAGCACGTTCAGCAAGCTGGCAAGGTAAATGAACCGTGATTTTTTTGGTGTCGTCAGAGCAGTCGGCAAGGTTTGGTTGGTCATTCATGGGGTTCCTTTCATTTGGTTCGACTAATTTTCAGGGTCTGCTGAAAATTTATACCTCAATCTATATTTTTGATAAAGTCATTAAGTAATCCGAACCCCATATGCCCAACTTAAAGGAGGATGTCGGTTCAAGCAAGGGTACCAGTAGGGGATGTCGGTTATGCCGGCACCCCAAGGTACCCTGCCAGCTAACTTTGACCTTTGATCGCCACCAATTACTGGCGCTCTCCTCAGAATTGAGGACAGTGGGTTGCGGCCTACTCTGATTGCCTTGGGTATGGCCGACTCCTCTTTCCCCTAAGTGATTTCCGTTCTTAGAAACCCTTGTCTGTCAAGGGTCCGTATGGATCAATCCAGGGGAATCCGCCCTGTGTGAATCTTTTCTGGTACGGTGGGTAACAGTCCTGGATCATCCGATCCAGGCCTAAAATCATGGCAGCGCTTTGGTCAGGTTCAATCTATCGACCTGGCCTTTCTGACTAACAGGTTCAGCCACTTTTCATTTTCCCTGCCAGGCCTCAGGTCACTGGTCTTCCAGCATCTGATGACAGCGAGTTCAGGGTGCAGCTTGATCAGTTTATCACAACCGTCCTCATCAAGATCAACGAAGTGTTTTCCCTTACGATCATGTTCACCTGTACCATGCTTGAATGATGCATACAGGATACCATCCATCTTCATCGATCTTGACAGCTTTAGAATAGCATCATGCATTTCATCCATCGGCACATGAATCAGGGAGGAGCAAGCCCAGACACCATTAAACTGGTTCTCAAACACAAGGTCCTGAAAGGACAGGTTCAGCACCTCCTGCCCTGTCAGTTTGGTGGCCAGCTTTACCAAAGCTGGTGAATAATCGAATGCGGTAACCTGGTATCCCCGGCTGGCAAAATACAAGGTGTCTCTTCCAGATCCACAACCGGCATCCAGAATGGATGCATACGTTGGCATGTACGTCAGAAAGGGGGTGTACAGCACCGTCATGTTGGTGTTCACGGTGCCATCGTAATACTGTTTGGCATTGCCCTCATAGAAGGCGAGGGTTTTATCCTGTGTCACGTTACCGTCTTGGTGACCAATGGTAAATCGTCCTTCTGGGTTCGATTCAGACATGTCCACCCCCAGTACTTGAGAAAAGAGCGATGGTCGTTGATATGAGATGCTATATAGGTATCAGAGCCACCCTGAACCGTCAATGGACGCATAAGGTTGTGTATTGCTGATGCATCAGATCCCCGCCTAACTCTAAGATATCCCTTGCTTAATTATGAACACTCGCTTAATGTTTATTTCGTTTGCCCCGCCCCTGTTTTTCCAACAGATTTACCGAATAACCACATAGGAACGATTCATGTTTTGGCGGTATTGTCAAATATCCATCAGGAGGTGAACCGTAGAATCAGTTACCTAAAGAGATCGATATCTAAAGAAAACATAACAAATAAGAGCGGCAAACACCTAAACCATATCAACTATTGGCTATGAAATATATCCTCACCAGGACGCTCTCAGGCGACCTGAGGGGCATTTTTGATCATACTGGTAGCCTGGACAATTGTTTGCCAGGACAAAGCGGGTGGGGGGGGCGTATCTCGTACATCGGCAGGGCGTCCATGATCTCCTGGTTGATTAAACGTAAGCGGCAGTTGAAAAAGTGGGGTCTTAGGATGATTAGTTTCACGGACATCGTTCAGTTCTCCTTGTCTTGAACATACCCGAAACCTTATCCGCGTCAAATAGGTCGTTCTGTTTGGGGTCACCAACGTTGAATCCCGTCTGCTTGGGCTTGCCGACGGCCGGCCCCTTACCAACGGGCTGGTAGCCGTAGTCCTCCTGGGACAGGGTCAGGAGGTTGACGCCGATGTTGGCTTGCAGCCGCTCGATCTCGGCCTTGGTTTTCCAGGCCTTGAACACGCCGTCTTCGCGGTGGATGGAAACGTATTCCTGGGTCAGGCCGTCCTTCGTGGACTATATTTTCATAGCACTCAGGGCAATACAGCAGATCATAACCCAGACGGAAACAGTCCTGCTCTATGACCTCCTTATGACAGATTTCACAGGTTCCAAACATTTTAAACCTGTCCTTGTTCGACATATTGTTCCTCCAGATTCATAAGGGGAGAGTAGAGGAGTTGGGGGATATCCAACCCGTTAGGCTGTCCAGTCAATGGGGTCCACCTCCATATGTGCATAACAACCACCAGCCCGGCTCACTGCCGATAGACGCAGCATATTTTGTACCATTTTAGAATTGTGCAACAAATATCTTAAGTTATCAGTCTGTTAACTTTTTAATCTCTCTTTAAGATATTGTTTATTCGTTGAAAATTATGTAAATTATTACATACGTTATGGTCGAACAGTGGCACTGGGACTCTGAATGAGGCCCTGGTGCAACAGGGTTAAGCCTGGGTCTACCGCAAATATTGCCGGGCCGGTTTCTGCCCTGAATGGGGTGGACCCGAGGGACGCCCATTAAAGGGCAGGTCACCCATTAAAGGGCAGGTCAACTCAATGTAATTAAATTAAAAAGGTTAAGAAAGCAGGCCTATTTGGGGTCAATATCGCAATTTTCGGGACCAAAAATCGCAATATAGGCTGAGAATGGTAGTTGAAAAGGACGAATTTCTCCTTTAGCCGTTGTTAACTGTTACCAGCGGTTTAAAAACCAGCCAAAATCATCGATTTAAAATCAGCCACGTATAGCAATAGTCGCAAGTGTGCATCTCAGGTTCCTTACAAAAGGCGGAACGCGGCCTAATCGTTTTCTATTTTTTGAGTTCACGGATTGTTCGTCTTCGTCCTCTTTCGATAGCTGGGTCCCTCCAAGATGAAGATCTGCGAGTTGTAGACAAGACGGTCGGCAATGGCTGTGGCAACCGTGGTGGAGTCAAATATCTTTCCCCAGTCGGCAAACGGCAAATTGGTCGTAATGGCCGTGGACTTGGTTTCATGCCGTTGGCTGATCACCTGGAAGAACAGATTTGAGCCCTGTTTGCCCAGTGCAAGATAACCGATCTCGTCGATGACAAGCAGTTCCGGTGATTGATAATAGTGGAGTTTTTTCAAAAGAGAATGGTCAGCATCGGCTGCAATCAAGTGATTGATCATGTCCATGGCGGTGGTGAAAAGGACTTTGATACCGGCCTGGGTGGCTGCATAGGCCGCGGCTTTGGCCAGAAAGCTTTTTCCGACACCGGGATTGCCAATCAAAATGATATCCATCTTCTCTTTCAAAAACCCCGGGGACATCAGATTGAGAATACGGGTTTTCTGTTTCTTTCGGGAACTATGATGATTAAAGTCGAATTGGTCGATGGTGAGTTTTTCGTTCAGTTTGGACTGACGAAAACACAGTGCGATGCGGTTTTGCCTGCGGGTCTCGATCTCCAGGTCGAACAGATGAGCGATGGTCTTTGAGACAGACCAGTTGTTGGTTTCGGCAGTCTTTGTGATTTGAGGCAACTGATCGGCGATGGTTTTCAGCCGCAAGGTTTTCGCTTTTTCACGAGTTTCCTCGATCATTTTTTTATCCTTTTGAGAACATGAGAATCGTAAACCGCCAAGGACGGGCGATTCAAACGGATGCGGTTTAGCTCCTCATTCTTCAGCCGTACCGGAGGGTGATCGTTTTTCGGTGCCATTTCCTGGTGGACGATGTTTTCGACATAATCGGCTCCCCAGGCTTTGTGGGCCATGGATTTGGTGAGTGCGTAGACCACGGCCTCGGCCCCGTATTTATCTTTCAGGACAAGCAGCCGCTTGACTTGCTTTTTGATCGGCTGTCCGGCATCTAAAAGGCCGTTGAGATAATCGACGGCTACGGTTCCCAAAGACATCAATGCCGCCACCTGGCGGTCATGCCATAGCTTCTTGCGGAGTTTCTTGACCTGCTGCCGATGGGAAGGCGTTTCGATTCGCTGTTTACGCTTCCAGCATCGCGGGTGGACGGCGATGCGCTTGTCGTTCAGATACAAAGAGACAACGGCGGTGCCTGCCTTTACCACCACCGTTTTGCCGATGGACCAGGGCGGAGCGGTATAGGTGTTGCCATCGAATCGAATGGCAAAGTCTTTGTGCACCAGCAACGATTGTGTTTCCCGCGCTTCCGGTAAATGCTCCGGAACAGGGTGCAAGGTTACTTTTTCAAATCGATCCACGGGCCGTTGACCGGTTGTCTGATGGATGCGAACATTGGCCACGGTGTCCAGCCAGGTGAGGACTTGGCGCTGGACATCGTCCAGATCGGTAAAGGATCGTAGCGGCATAAAATTGCGGCGTAAATATTTTACGCCCGATTCCACCTTTCCCTTTTCGTAAGGAGACCCCGGATTACAGGCGATCGGTTCGACAGTGAAGTGGCGTAAAAAATCCAGAAACGCATCGTTGAACCGAACCACCGATCCCATTCGTTCGACGACGGCAGTGGCCATATTATCGACGACCAAGTGTTTGGGGCAGCCACCGAACCAGGTAAACGCATCGAGCAGGCAGCCATGCAGACAAGACTGCTTTTGACTGTGGGTAAACCGCACGTACAGCATGCGGCTGAAGGCTTCGACGACGACCAGGGCATACAGTTTGCGCCGCGTGTCGCCGTATGGCAGGGAGCCGAAGTGACCCCAATCGACCTGCATCTGCTCGCCGGGGGCAGATTCGAAACGGGTATAGGCGATACGCTGTTTTCGTTTTCCTCTCAGTTGGCGTAAATAATCGCGGACGATGGTGATTTTGCCGTTAAAGCCATCTTTTTCCAGGTACTGTAATACAACCGGGGCACTGACCGTGGGATCTTTGTTCAGTAATGCGTTGATCTGATCCCGATACGGATCGAGCTTGGATATCCGATTCAGTCGTTTTTGAACGACTTCGGGGCTACTAACATATTTTTTCACCGAGCCCCTGTCGATGCGAAGGTGACGGGCAATTTTTCTTTTCGACCAACCCAGGTGCTTCAGTCGGTGGATCTCAAAAATGGTTCGCTTGTCGATCATGGGGCCACCTCTTTGAACATGTTTCGAGCAAGCTGCTGAAGGGAATGCGGTTGTTGGCGTTTTGATTTTTTAAGGGGTTCAGGTAGCGCGAGTACCTGAAAGACGGTGCCGTCAAAAGCGATCAGGTTCTTTTTGATCAGAGCGCACCGGGCTTCGACATACTGATCCAGGCTCATTTCCAGCAAACTGCAGATTTTGTCGTAGTTGTAAAAAGAAAGGCCGTAGCGGTCTGCTGCAAGAACCAGAAAGAAATAGAGCAGCAACTGGTCACTAGAAAGATCGCTGACGAAACCGCCAGTGAGAAAACGGTGGGGGATAAACGCAAACCCGCTGTCAATCCGCCGGATGCGCTCCTTGTCGATAAGTTTCTTTTTGATCATGGCCGCCTCCTGATTTTCGATTTTTATGACCTGCGTACCATGATGAGTTGAGCCTTGTCCCCGAGTCCATCTTTGCAATCATTGCCAGGTATCCGTAATCGTGTAGATATTGACTTTTGTCGCGTCCATCTTTGCAATCAACGGAACCAACCAAAATTGTCCAACCGGCTGAAAATTCATGTTGATCCTCACGGCCATCTTTGCAATCAGGACGTCGTCCGACTTTTTGTTAGTTGATCTTCGCCGGTTACGGATCGTTTGAAGCATCCGGTTTCTTTCGGCTTTTTCCGGATTCCGGTCTCGATAAGCTTTCCAGTAACCTGGATTGTCAGCAGCCCATTTTTGTTTGCTGAGTTTCTGTGAGGTCCTATAGTCCGGATTGGTTTTCATTTTGATTCGTTGCGAATTGGCTTTCCTGGCTCTCTGACACTCGGGCCGGCTGCAGCAATATTGCTTTCTATTTCGTGGGATGAACATTGTCGCGCAATGGAAACAAGGCACCGGTTCCATAGCTCCTCTCCTGGCTGGATATCCGTTCGAAACAAGCGAATTAGAGGAACTATATGGAATTTTAGTGAATTGAGGGAATCAAATAACAAATGGCTGGTTGGTTCCGGTGGTTTTGGCGGGAATTAGAACCGCTGGAATTGGCGGGGAATTAAATCGGCGGTCACAGTAAAGTGATGGTTGATGTTAAAAGTCCTAATATGTGGTGCAACCCATTCAAAAGAAGATGCCGATGCGCAATACGCTTACCGCCTCCAATCATTACATTCCCGATTCAGACATCGGAAGCTTGGCTGAATCTATCCGATCGCTGTATACTGCAATATTAACTCGCGCTATCAAAGATATTTTTAACCCTACAACGTTACTTATGAATATTTAGATTGAATTTTTAACCAAGGTCTGCCATACTACGCAACAACCCTTTAAAAGGAGGCAGGCCATGCTACCCGTCACGCGGTGCGACGAACACCTTTACCCGGTTCCCAAATTCGATCTTGGCAAAGGCGATATTAAAGACTTTATTTATGAACTCAAAGGATTTCACGAACAGTTCTACGATTGTTTTCAGCGCAGTGAATCCAGAGAGCACTTTCTAAAATACATGGCCGGTCAATTCAGCCCGCTTGAGCGTAAATCCATCGAACCCATCGCACTGGCCGTGAAAGATGGCAATGTCAGGGCGATGCAACGTTTCGTCAGCGATGCGCCATGGGACGACGATAACATTTTAACCAAGTATCGTAGTTTTGTTAACGATGACCTTGGCAGTCCTGACGGTGCCTTGATTTTCGACGAAAGCAGCTTTGTCAAAAAAGGCCAGGACTCCATCGGCGTTGCCAAGCAATACGCCGGTACCATCGGAAAAGTCGAAAACTGCCAGGTTGGCGTCTTCGCCGCCTACGTATCGGAAAACGGATATGCAATGGTCGATAAGCGACTGTTCATTCCCGAAAAATGGTTCGCCGCCGATTACCGCCAGCGCCGGATCAAATGTAAACTGCCTGAAGACAAGGTTTTCCGGACCAAACCCCAACTGGCTGTTGAGATGCTCAACGCGGTCACTCAAGAAAACGTCCTGCCTTTCACGTATGTGCTTGCCGATTCCATATACGGGATCAGCCCTGATTTTATCGCCGCGGTTGAGTCCTTGCCGGACAAAACCTACCTCGTATCGGTTCCCAAAGATACACGATGTTGGCTCAAACGACCGATGACCATTACCCGATCGTATCGCTGGGGTGGAAAAACCAGGACCAAGACGCTTTTGGTCGATCCTGACAGCAAGCCGTTGACCGTGGAAGAACTGGCCCGGAACGTCAACGATTATTTTTGGTATCGTCGGCAGGTGTCCGAAGGCACCAAAGGACCCATCGTTTATGAGTTTACCCGTCGCCGGGTCATCCTGTCCGCTGAAGGGCTTCCTCAGAAAACCGTCTGGTTGCTAATCCGTCGTAGCCTTGGCGATGATCCTCAATACAGTTATTTCATCAGCAATGCATCATCGAGCACGAGGCTGAAAACACTCGTGTGGCTAAGCGGCCTGCGTTGGGCAATCGAACAGTGTTTTGAGGAGGCCAAAACCGAGTTGGGCATGGATCACTACGAGGTGCGCAAGTTTCCTGGCTGGCAGCACCACATGTTAACGTGCATGCTGGCCCA
This sequence comes from uncultured delta proteobacterium, assembly GCA_963697225.1. Taxonomy (GTDB): domain Bacteria; phylum Desulfobacterota; class Desulfobacteria; order Desulfobacterales; family Desulfosarcinaceae; genus Desulfosarcina. The sequence goes on along the minus strand of CAVONM010000018.1, from coordinate 81,247 downwards.
TTTTTTCCTCTGGCACCTGAAAATCAGGCTGGGAAAAAAAAGCACCATCTATTACGCTGTCGCAGCTTAAGATCCTTCTCAAACTCATTTTGCCAATGAAACGGCACACGTTTGAAAGCCTGCTCGAACAGGTCGCTTGGATACAGGCCCGGAATCATCGCGCCTACCTGTCACATCGAAAAAGGCACATGCGTGAAATTTTCAAAGAGCATTAAGTAACGTTGTAAGGCTATCGAACATTTTTTTCCGATTATGTCACTTCTATGCTTTTCATCAACTCATTGGCGATATTAGTGCTATCAATGCGCATGATGCTTTCCTGGGCACTCCCATAGCTTAACAGATTGATACTGCCGTACCACACAACCTTTTGATCCATGACTGCAAATTTTTGGTGGATATTGGATTTGAAAACGACATTAACTCCGCTATCTGCCAACAGGTCCAATGTTCTTTGCATAGCGGCGTGATCTTTCATGGCAAAATCCTCTTTCGGACGGGTAACAACGATGACACGGAGATTCTTATCGGTTGAGATTTTCAAGTGTTGAACCATTTGGTGGGTGCGTCTTTTTCTGACAAACGGGCTTACGATCACAATCTCTTTTTTAGCGGCGACGATATCCTGATTGAAAACAGGCAGAAAATTATCTTTATCGAAAATGATATCCAAGGGCGCATCCATGGTCTCATCGCCCTTGGCTCTATATCCCATAGAAGCGTATCCGTTTAACCTTTTCTGATACATTTTTTCCAGCATCCTTATCTGAATATCCACATAGTCGTAAATTCGCACCTCTTTTTTCGTTTTGAACAGCCGATGCAGCCTCCCGGCATATTGCTGCAGTGTTCCCTTCCAAGATATCGGCATTGCTAAAAAAAGGGTGTCCAGACGTGGCTCGTCGAAACCTTCTCCGATAAAATGACCGGTTGCCACCACGATGACATTCTTATCAGCAGGATATTCGGCGAGGTGTTGAAAGGTTTCCTGAGTGGTTTTTCTACCCATACCGCCCATCAACGTGACAACGTCAATAACGTTCGGGACCTTTTCCCTCAATTTTTTTGCAAGCAATTCAACATGGGCGGTTCTCAACGATAATACAATGCAGTTCCTGCCTTGATGGTAATTATTCAGCACATCATCGATTATCTGCTGATTCCTAAAATCATTATCCATGATTTCGGCATACAATTCCTGAATGGAAAGATCTTTTTCGTCACCATCCAGAGGAATCCTCAACGAAGTAAATCTTGGAACGATATAATGGTCAAAAGGCCTTTTCTCCGCCTGTTTCTTGGGATCATCTCGATATCGAATAGGGCCGCAATGCATGAACAGTATCGGATGATGTCCATCTTTTCTTGTCGGCGTCGCGGTTAGGCCATAGATGTATTTGGCATTGGTGGTTTTCAGGATTTGTTCGTAGGTGAATGCCGAAGCATGGTGACACTCATCGGCAATGATCATGCCGTAATTCTTTACGCATTCCTTAACCTCTCCTTGTCTACTGAGCGATTGCATCACTGCAATATCCACAATGCCGCTCAACGAATTTTTGCCCGCGCCTAATTGACCGATGATACCTATTTTCTTCTTTCGTCCCCTTTTCTTGACTGCAGTGGGAGGCTGCTTCGGCAATGGTTCATTCACAACCAGGAATTCCGACAGCTTCTCTTTCCATTGAGACAGCAGGCTGATCTTGTCAACCAAGATGAGCGTATTCATTTTCTTTTCGGCAATCAGCTTAATCGCCACAATTGTTTTGCCAAAGGCCGTTGTACCTGAAAGTATTCCGGACTTGTGTTGCAATAAAGATTTGAGGGATAGGGATTGTTCGTCTCTAAGTTGGCCATTGAATTCCACATCAATCTTTTTCCCGCTATACGTTTTATCGACAAGCCGAATATCGATCCCAAATTTTTCGAGTTCGGAGAACAACTCAGACTCGCATCCCCTTGGCAAACAAAGGTATTCGGTTGTTTCATCTGCGCAGGAGATGACTCGTGGGTGTCCATAGGTCGGCAAACGCATGGCCTGTTGTTTGTAAAACATTGGGTTCTTAAAGGACGCGAGACGCTTTAACTGATTCAGCGCCCTTTGAGAAATTCCCGACTTCGAAATAAACAGCATGTTTGCCTTGACGATATCGATTCGATTCGGAAAATCGCTTTTTTCCAGTACAGTTTTGGGTCTATGTGGTTCCCATGGTTTTTCCTCTTCTTCATCAATTTTCAGGTCACCCAGTTCATGGCCATCGGAAAGCTCTGAAATAAGATGTTCGAGGCGGTTTTCTGATATCTTCTGAATTGTGGATAAGAAGGCCCATTGATCAACGTATGGTTGAAAAGTTTCATCGATAAATTCGCTGTTTGCTTTTTCCCTTGCCGTTTTTTGAAGTGGGAGTGCGATCAAATTTCCCAAGCCGCCCTTAGGCATGGTGTCCTGGCTTGGAAACAACCGGTCATATGATTTGAATTGGATTTCATGCCGCCTGCTCATGGCACAGGTAAGCAAGGCGGTGCCGAATTTGCGTGTCAGGGTGGCAGGAAGTTGATTTTCAAAGAAAAACCAGGCATGACAACCCCTTCCGGAACGTGAACGTTCGACAGCGATAGGAATCATAAAATCATTGCAAACATCTCTCACCGCAGAGATATCTTTTTGCCAGTCCACCTCGTCAAAATCCATTGCCAGGAAATAGCATGTTTCATCCGGCAGCATTGGATAGATGCCCACAACGGCCTTGCCTCGCAAATGATTCTCAATCACATTTTCATCCATTGCGGCATATAACTTGTTTCTGCATTTTGAGCAGGAAATGTTGGGCTTCCCACATATCCCTGGTTGCCATTGATTCAGACAGACAGGGGCATAACCCGATGTTCCTTTATTTTTATTTTCCCATCGCTTTGCGTAGGCATCATCACGGCCCTTGAAAAGTGACATAAATAGACGAATCTTCGAAGGAGAATCCGAGGTGTTGTTTACATCTGTATAACGGTTTCCGTCATTCGATTCACCCTCAGGTACATAGATTTCTGCTTGAACCGCTGGAGAAGTGTTTAGGAAGGCTTGTGATTCTGCCAGCCCGAGGTTAGCTTTTAATTGATTGTTTTCTTTTGTTAATCGGCTTACTCGTTCTAACAGGACATTATATTTTTCGAGTAATTCCTGATATTCCATCGTTATACCCATGGACCAGGTGCATGCCATTTTTAAGGCGGAGATTTTAAAAGGATATGGGGTCAGGTCTCCACATTACACATTTTGATCATTTTTTCAATTTTATCCACCTGCTGTCGCAGACGGCGGTCCGTCTTTATTTCCTTTAAAAACCGAGAATAGGATTGGGCCACGGCAGAATCACCGATGCCGAATCGATCACCTATGACGGCAAGGCTTACGGTAGTATGTTTGCGGCACAAGTAAATCTGAACTTTTCTGGACAGACGCGGGGTTTCGCCAAACACCGACTCAACCGTTTGGCAGATATCCGGTATTGTTGCCTGACTGGCCAATTGTTTCAGAGCCGGAATATTCCGGTCTGACTTCTGGCTGGAAATAAATTCATTCTTTATGAAATCGATAAACACCTGGCTTCCTAGCAGGGCGGAACCGAAAACATCCTTCAATGGGCTTTCATAATCCTTATGGACCAATTGTGAAACAAATTTTTGGTAGCCTTTTTGCGCAACCTTGATCGGACGGCTAAAGTAATCAAGGATGAATTGGCGCTGCAGCCATGGCGGGGCCTTTTCTTTTCCAATATAATAGTTGTAACTGGTCCACGCATATTGTTCCGGTGTCTGCACCATTTTTGCCCGAACCGGGTTGAGATGAATATAGCGGGATAACTCTTTGGCGTACTCGTCCTTTTCAACCAGAATCGCCTTGTAGCGTCCTTGAAACAGATGGCCACTTCTCGCCCGCTTGACATTGAAGTAGGTGGTGTAGGCGCCGTTGACATGGTGCATGATCTGGGAAAGATTGCCGGCAGGCGTTTCGAGCAGCAGGTGATAATGGTTGTCCATCAGACAAAAGGCGTGAATGACAGCCTGGTATCTTTCGGTGGCGGTCTCAAGGTATTCCAGAAACTTTTCCCGGTCCCGTTGGCTCTTGAAAACGGCCTTGCGCTCGTTGCCGCGAGCGGTGATGTGATAAAAAGCGCCGGAAAAAGCGATTCGCAAAGGACGAGCCATGTTCGATTTCCTTGAATCAGTCTATCGCGGAGAGATAGATGCGAACATAGCCGGTACAGTTATAAATGTCAAATGTGGAGACCTGACCCCTTTGTGATACTTTGTGACCCCTTTGTCCTCCCTTGACGAGTCGAGTTTGTCTGATATATTGTCAATCATACGATTAAGTACGAAATAGTATCGCCTCCCTTTTCGCTCCCGCGCATGTTGGAAACCGGATACGTGAAGCCTCCCCGCGGCAAGCCGCGGGGAATGTTCTGCCTGTAACAGCAGTGCTGCGCAGCATCGTAGGGATGGAAATCGATTCCCCGTTAGGGCGCTAACCCCGCCGCAAGCGTGTGATCTCCACAACGCCCGATCCTTGGGACATATTGCGGAGATAGCGTTTAGATTGGTGAGATGAATCGAACTGTCTTAACCACCAAAAGGAAGGAGCGTACATTATGGCAAATGAGGCGCCCATGGGCAATCCGGGGGTTGTCGGTTTAGCGGGCTTTGGAATAACGACGATGTTGCTTCAGTTTCACAATGTCGGCTGGTGCGGTGTCGGCCCTGTGGTTTCTATGGCCTTTATTTTTGGGGGGCTGGCGCAAATGATTGCAGGCTATCAGGAGTTTAAATGCGGCAATAACTTTGGCTACAGTGCGTTTGTCTCCTATGGCGCTTTCTGGATCGCATTGGGCGTTATCTTTCTGCTCAACCATTTCAACATCTATAATTCCAGTACCACGGATGTCGGCTGGTTTCTGGTCGGCTGGACAATCTACACGGCCATTCTGTGGGTCCCGGCGATGCGTATTCATGGCGCCATGGCGACGACGTTTACCTTACTGTTGATCGGGTTCATTCTTTTGGATCTGGCTCATTTCGGTTTTCCGGAACTGACCAAAGTGGCTGGTTACGAACTGATGCTGTGTGCCTTGTCGGCTCTATATATGATGGCCCATGTTATTTACGCACAGGTTTTCGGCAAAGATGTATTGCCGGTTGGCAAACCCTGGCTTAACCCAAAGAATTAATGATGGATGCGAATTGGGCCAAAAATAGATTGAACCCTCCCCGCGGCAAGCCGCGGGCGAATGTTCTGCCTGTGACGGCAGTGCTGCGCAGCACCATAAAGATAAAAAAAGCGATTTTCAGTTCGCTCGCTATCGCGGTTCAATGCTGGACAAACTCAAATCGTTGCGGAGGATGGCATGAAAAAATATCTTATCGTTGCGTTTAGCCTGGTTGTCGGTTTGTTTTCAGTCAACGCATGGGCTGAAGAATCGGCAACCAAAGACGAATGCGTTATAAAATGTCATGAAGCGGCGGCCATGATCAATTCCAAGGGGGTGGAAACGGCGATCAAGGCGATCTCCGACACCAACGGTCCTTTTGTCTGGAAAGATTCATACGTTTTTCTGATGAACTTGGATGGCAAGATGCTGGCACACCCGTTTCAACCGGAACTCACTCAGATAGATCATGTCTTGCTGATAACCGATCCGACGGATAAGGCGCTGTTCGTGCATTTCGTCAACCTCGCCCGCAATGTGGGGCAGGGATGGGTTGAATACATGTGGCCCAAACCCGGAAAGACGACACCGTCCAAGAAGTTGACCTATATTTACCGGGTCCCGACACAGGATCTTTTCGTGGGGGCGGGTGTATATGTGGGCGGCATGATTTACTAACAGCCATCCCCACAAGGCGCGCTGCACAAAGCTGATGCAAGAGTGAATTGAACCCTCCCCGCCGCAAGCGACGGGGTATGCGCACGCTATCGCGGTTCAATAAATACGGAGCCGCAGTTAAGGCACCACGAGGTGGCCGATCACGGGGTGTGACTGGCTTGGCAGCGGAGTGCCCATTGCGTTGCTCCGATATGTAAAAAAGACAAGAATCGACCTGCCGATGGGCAAGTTATCGAACAGGTATTGGCTGAACCCAGATTCAGTAAATCCCAACCACTTTTACAACTTCCCTTTTGAATTTCGTCCCGACACTATCCAAAATTATCGCACACGTGACGATACACCCGCCAACCACGGTGAGCAGGCTTGGAACTTCGTTGATCCCGAAGATGGGCAGGTAGACCCAAATGACCCCGCCTACAACCTCCACCAGCGAGAGTAAATTCAATTCAGCCGCCGGAAAATATTTTGCGCCGAGCGAAAAGAAGATTAACCCCACACCGATCAGCGTACCGTGCACCATGCTGAGGTAGATATTGCGAGTCGGCATCAGCACCGAGTCGCTTTGCACGAAGAGTATGCTGGCAGTCAAAATCGCACAAAGAAACCCCGCAAGCGCGACGGTTGCAAACTGGGGTGTTTCCTTTCGCCACCTGAGGCACACCGAAAAAATTGAAAAACCACATGCTGCGGCAAATCCCGTGATCGTTCCAAGAACACTTCCGGCCTCCAGTCCCTCAATCACCATCACGGTAATTCCGATCAGGGCAACGGTCATTGCAACCCAGGTTAATGGACGGATTTTTTCTTTAAGGATCACAATGCCCATGAATGCCGCGAGAAAGGGGATGGTTGCAAACACAAACAGCGTATTGGCGGCGGTCGTCAGGGTTATGGACCAGATAAATCCGGTAAAAGCCACCACGAGTCCGCAGGCGCCGATAAAACCTGACACACCGATTCTCCTAAAACTGTTGAAACAGCGGCTTCCATCTTTTGCCATGAGGTAGATGCATAATATCGCCGCAATCGTCAGCCCCCGGAAGAACAGGTATTGCCATCGATAGGTTTGCGGATCGACCATGTAGCGGATCGTGAGAGCACCAAAAGACCACAGCGTGCCTGCAGTCAATACTAAGAAAAGCGCTTTTGAGTGAGCCGTTTCGGCCATATTTATTTCGTTTCTTCCAAGGTCATCGCCTGATGGCTGAATGTTATCCTTGTGTGCGTATATGAATCGTTAATGCTTGACTGACATCAAAGGCTGCGTTCCAGGTTAACAATGGTTTTGGAGGGGCTAAATTGGTTCGCATTAAAAAAGTGCATCAGCTTGGAATCATTTCTGTCGACCAGGATATTTACTTTTTTGACGTTGAGATCTCTCAAATGATCCATAAATTCATTTATCAGCCAACCGCCGATACCCTTATGCTGGTAATCGGGATCAACGCCGATGGTATCCAGGGTGGCGCCTTCCTGGGAGATGCCATATTCGCCCATATAGAGTTCGCCCATCACAAACCCCACCACCGTTCCATCTTCTTTCTCTGCCACAAGTGACGTGGGCAGATACTCTTTGGACCTAAAGAGCTTTTCAAATTTCAGCTCATAATACTCCGCCCGGGAAGCATTGAATACTTTTTCGTCAATCCTGACCACGGCGTCAAAGTCGTCAGTATTCATGAGTCTAAATTTCATGGTGCCCTCGTTCATGGGGCCTCCTTTCAGCTTAAGGTCATCTTTGAGATTTAATGTGTGAAGTTGAAAGGCGAACTACCGTTTATCGGAAGACCTTCGTTTTTGACGTGAGCCACGATTTAATTTGATTGGTCAATCTTGTACATAAACAATAATTGAATGATAATCAGCAAATAGCTATAGTTGGAGCATAGCTGAGGTGTGCCAGATTTTGCAACCCTTATTGGATTTTAATGGATCTGCAGGGCACCCTTAGAATTAAAGTCGAAACTGTCGCCTGATGATACGTTGCCGGTGGTTTGTGAGTCGAGAAAGATGCGTATGCGCTTTTAACTGGGGTTGATCTTGCTCAATGTCGATATGAGAGAATTGACCTTCCCGGCAGATTTTCTCTTCAACCGGATGAGTCAAACATGACGGCGAAACCCCAGTACTGAGACCGTATCACCGTACCCGTTACGCTGGGCTTTTGGTCGAAAGCCAACACAGGGAAGCGAAGGCTGATCCGCTGCCCATCTTTGATCGTTCTTCGGCTGACGATGTAGAGGCCTCCTGCGCTCACGTTCCGGACCAGATCCCGATACGTTCCTGACTTGACAGTATATTTCGCACTGAACAGGGCAATGCGGCGCGGATGCCGGCGTCGGTTGACTGTAGCATTCATTTTTTTTTCACCTTGTCCCGCAGCTTACCTGAGCACTTGAAGGTCACGACACGCCTTGGTTTCAGCATCAGATCGTCTCCGGTGGTAGGATTCCGACCTTTGCGTTCCTTTTTTTCCTTCACGCAGAATTTCCCGAAACCGGAAACAAGGACATCATCACCGACTTCCAGATGGGCCTTGATGAGTTCGAGAAGAAATTCAGCGGTTTCCAGCGATTTCTTTTTGGGAAAATCCAGTTGGGCCTGGATCTGCTCTACGATGCCCTTCTTCGTCAGTGCCATGCGAGGATCTCCGTCTCAGCGATGGTGGCCGTTGTCGGTGGGGTGCCTATACGTTTGCAGAGATTCCTTTTCTTGTCAAGGGGTTGGTATCGCTTGACAAGGTTTACGGTTCGGGATTAATCTCACAATGCCATCCTGATCGATGCACCAACACGCCTTAATCCCAAAATTTTCATACCCATGCCCTGGAGAAGGGTAAAGAACACTTGCCGGGTCTGGCATAAGGATGGACCGTTGATAAAGAACCAATATCTGGAAAGAAGCCATGCTGTTGACACGTCGTGGTCGTGTTCATAAACACGACCACGACGTCACTCGGCATATCGTTGGAACCGCCTGCGGACATATTATTGGGCTGACATTAAACGCAATCGACATCCACCGGTTTTCAAAATCGTGAGAAATCCTTATACAGATCACCCCTTGCGCGAGATCTCTTCAAGCAACTGCCGATACAATCGGTAATGGGCGAACGGAACGGTACTGCGAGGCCTGTCATCGAGGCAGGGAAGGTAACGACCGCTTTCAAGCAGGTCCGGCACCGTCTTCTTTACCGCCTTTCTCACGGCCGCCTCATCCCGGGCCAATGCAGTTGCGTCAATCCCGCCGACCAGGGCGATTTCCGATCCGAATTGACGGCGAAGTTTGGAGTATTCCATGCCGGCACTGCGGATGTTGCTTATCCAGAGGCCGTTGATGCCGGCGTCGATAAGCGAAGGAAGAAGTGACGTCAAGTCACCGCCTGTGGTGCAAAGAATGCGAAGCGGAACTCGGTATTGTTGTAGCAGATCAATGACTTTCCTGTAGCCGGGTATGGCGAAGCGTTCAAACATCGCTGGAGAAACCACGGGTGCACGGTTGGAAGCAATTGGCTCATAAAACACGGCATAGTCAACCGACACTTTTGAAAGCACCCTCTCGAGGCAGTCGCAGTAAAAATCGGTGGTCCTTTCAAGAAGGCCTTCCACGACCTGCGGCCTTTTCATCAGCGCAAAACAAGCAGCACGCAGAGAGTCCCAATCGGCCACACCCAACATCTGCAGGAGACCGCCGCCCGAGGCATCCACATAGAGGACGCGGCCTTGTTGATGGTTGCGTTGACTCTGTTTGACAAAGTTCCTCGCATACCTTGATGGCTGGTTCGGATGGTAATGCCGGTCGAAGGCGGATGGGTCGTCGAGGAGACCTGGTGCTTTTTTATAAAAGGGGTAACTGTGCAGGGTCAATCCGACGGAATGGTGGGTTTCCAGACCGAAATAGGTCGAAAATGACTGCTGTCGGGGAAATCCCTCCAGGTGCCATCGCCTGAGTGTATCTTCGCCGGGCGCAAGGTCGAAAAAAGGAAACCGGTCTGTGTCACCCCCCAAAAGTGTTCTTAGAAATCGTTGTCTCTGGGTAATTCCACCCACTGTCATCCCCGGTGCTTGCTGAAAGGATTGAGAAAAAATCAGGTACCTCCGAAACACAATAAATATAGTGTAAAAAGATCCTATCGGTCAAAGAATAGGTGGCGTGGCTGAACTCAATCGTAATTGGCTCGTGTCACTTCATCACTCAGGGTTGGCGCGATCAGTGGCGCCCACGCGGCGTCCACCCATGTACCCAAATGGGTGTGCATATCCAGATACTTTTTCGGTATGGGGTGCGTACCGACGACGACCTCGATCCCATAGCGTTTTTCGAGGAAGGCTTTGAATGTGTCGATGTGGGGACAGGGGGGATAGCCAACCACAAGGCCGGTGGCTAAATGGACAACCGTTGCGCCATTCTTCACCATCTCTTCACCGGCATATTCGATATTCCCCCCCGGGCAGCCATCGCAGGTCGTAAAACCGACCAACTCAACGTCTAGGCCTGCGTATATGCTAAACGCACCTTCCTTGTTCCTCATTGCTCGCAAACACTTCCCGCCCGCACAGCGGCGGTAGCGATCACAGATAATTATTCCAATCTTTTTCATGGTTTTATTAATATCCAATTGTCGAAGAATGGTTGTCAGAAATTAAACACTTTGGCTTCGGCAGCCAAATCTATTAAATGGGGTGCACCATCGAGGATCATGTTTGAAAAGAATTTTTTCTCGTCAACCTGACGATTCTTGGCACACGGAATTCAAACGCCAATTGGAACTTGGTTCTCAACCAGGTAAGGCAGATAATCATTCGGGCAATCACCGGTAGTTGTCTTCACAGACAAATCTCTTCCGGAATCGGCCCAGCGAACGCCATTGTCGATAAAAAACAGATCTGCCTGGTGTCCTTTTGAATGCGCGATTTTGGCGAATTGAAAACACCGCGTTGCCGCCTCATTGTCATCTCTGCTCAGGACAAATAAAAAATTGGCCATGCGCCACCTCCTTTTGATTATATAATGACTGCCATCACGTTCAAACACCTGATTTAAATCCGGGCATCCGGAAGCAGGGGGCATCGAGGCGGTTGCACAGAAACGCCTCGGCGACCTGCTGAACATCGCCGGCGATGCCGCAGATCAGCCTGATACCGGCAGACTGAAGCATCCTGTCGAAAACGTCGCTGACACCGCAGCAAATGACGGCATCGGGGTTCAGTTTCTTTACAATCTCGAAGCGCTCGGACGTGGAGTACATATCAAAAGCAACTTCCCGCCGGTCGACTTCGGCTTGCCCCTCGTAATCGATGATCAACAGACGGGTGCATGTATCCAGCACCGGTGAGACCCTATGATGGAATATGGGTATGGCGATTCTAATCATTTCCCATCACCCAAGGGAGTCTGCAGATATCGGTTGAGCCTTGTTCCAACCCCGGTCGTCACCTGTGATCAATGGCAGCCGCAGGTTGAGGCCAGGGTGGATGCGTAGGCGGTTTCGGCCAGAGACCACCAGAGCGGGTTGACCGGTACGCCATCAACTGTTTGAAGCGGTGCCACCTTCGTCATGTGGTGGTGGTGACCGCAGGGAAACGCCCGATCCAAGAGGATCTCCACTTGACCCGGTTCCTCTTCCGGCGCCATTGAATCCGGTTCATTCAAACAAATCCTTGCATCGGCACACTTGGGGGTTGCAAAAAAAACCGACGCGGTCAATCGATGGATGTCCGGCGCATTCAGGCAGGCAAATGTTTGGGCGCCGGTATGCACGTATTCGAACCCCGGTGAACGCGTGATGCGCACCCTGACCGGCTTGGCTTTGCTGTAGTAGGCATACATGCCTAACAGGCGGTCAAAAAGAGGGTACCCCAGTTGCCAGCCCGGAACGGATCGGCCGATCTCGCCTTTCCGGTAGCATCGGCTTTTTCCGATCAGATCGAAATCTTGCACCGTCTCTTCGGGGTAGACGCAACGCAGGATATCCAGGCTTTCCAGGGTAAAACACGCCAAGGTGTCATCCTGGTTCACGCGGTATTCCAGGGCGGCGACATTAAACAGGGAATCGGGAATTCTCTGCATCTCTTCAAACCGGGGGGTATGGGTGTCATCGAAAAGACGGCTCCGACGCAACACCTGCTCCTCATAAGAAAAGGTGTCAAAAACGGCGGCGTTGTGAAATGGATAGCACCGTATGGAAAAGAGGCCTTGTTTTTGTGCCGGACTTTTTTCATCGGTCATGGCATCGGCCAATTGGAGGCGATAGGCACCTTGGGCGTCCGATAGCCACATATACCAGGCCGGCATCTCTCCCCAGATCTGACTGACCGCCTCCATTCCCAGCAGATCCTTCAACGCGTCGATCCACGAGGTGGTCACCAGCATACTGTTGACTTTATTCTCAAAGAAACTCTCGCACTCAGTTCCCGTATCCGCCATGTTTTTCAAACAACTCCTTTACGATTTCATTTTTCTCCCGCCCGTCGGTGTCGATGCCATGCTTCCGGGCGGTCTCAATTAAAATGTCATCCGGGTAAGCTAGGGTCAGGGCATAACTGGATTCATAAGATTCAAAAAAATCATCGAATGCCAGGTTCTGCTGAGCATCTTCCAAGCCTTCACCAAAGCTTTCAACAACCTTTCCGATCTGCCTGAAAAAGTATTGTCTGCAGAATGTTCTTTTGCTCTTATCCACCATTACCCTTCCACCTTATTTTTTTCTGAGCGGCCACCCTTCAAAGAAGTCTGCCTGGACCATGATCACGCTCAAAAAAAGAATCGTCCAAACCAGCGAGGTATCACCGGGTTGGGCAATACCGGGTACCTTGGCCAAGAAAAAAGTTGCCAGGGGAGAGTAATAAAACCAGTAAAACAGCATGCCGCCGGCCATGGCAAGGATGGTTCGTATAACGGCCCTCAACCAGCGAATTGGGATATTGGGAAAATTATTGAAATAGTTTTTCAGGATAAACGCCGCCAGGATAAAGAAGCCGCATATCTCCCCGGCATGGATGAATCGAAAATCAGGCCCGTCGGTGTATTGCCCGCCCATGAAGGGTTCATCCCAAAAATAGTTCATGATCTGCATCAAGACGAAGAGAACGACGACACCCAACACAAAGGTGACGACAAGGACAACCACCCCCTTGGCCCAGGTGGCTTCGCCATCCTTTTCAAGATATTTCCAGGGGTATTCTTCCCACAGCAGATCCGACGCCACGATCCAGAAGAGGACACATAGGACCAGGCCCAGCCCGAAAAAAGCGCTGCCTGTGCCGGCAAGGTCCGCCCACCAGGGTTCCACACCCGCCTTGTCCTGGGCCGGGTAGAAAAGATAGCAGACGTGGGGATGAAACAGGAGTATGTAGATGATGTTGCTGAAAAAGGTGACGGCAAAAAATCTGGACCAGGCCGTGACCCCCCGATCGTCGTTTTGCCAGGGCCATCGGCCGAAGCCGGTGCTCCAGAAAAGTGCTGTCAGCAAAAAAGCCGTGAAGTAATATACGATGGCGGTGGATGCGTTTTCGCGGGCATTAAATATTTCGGCACCCTGACCGCCTGAAGCAATGATCGACTGCGGGCTGAAATAAGCGATGCCGAATTTGCCGATAAATCCCCAGAAAAAAATAAAAACCAGAAAAAGCGTCAGCAGCACGGCAACGAGGGTCATGACGATCCCGCGCTGGACGGGTCCGAATCGTTGCGTTGAAACTTCCGGAAATGGATAGCTGCCGGCGACGTTGTTCAACAGCACGATGGCGGCAAGAAATCCGACGACCAAGGAAAATCCGTACATGGGGGTATACAGTTTCATTACCGTATTGGGGTTCATGAAAACATACCACAACAGCCAGACGATGCAAAAAACCGCCAGCAGATTGATCAATCCGAAAAAATAATTGAATTTTTGCCCTGTTTGCGCAGTCGTATTCATCTGCTCGATCCTCCATCAGGGCAGCGAAGGGAAAATTGATCGGAAGATCAAGGATTCCCCTGGTCTGTCCTGTCTATAAGGCATCCTTTGACGGATTCGTAAATAGCCCGATATCTGCGTTACACTTCATCCCTCGTCACTGCGGCGTACCTGCGGTACGCCTCATTCCTCAGTCTTCGCAAGCCTTGATCTCGGGCTTTTTACGAATCCGTCGGAAATGCAACTTTTTACGATTTCATCATCCTTTAAAAGGCAGTTAGAAAACAACGTGGTCCCCGTTGGTGAGAAAGGCGTTGCTCGCGGTGGCCACGGTTGACTGTCTTTTGTATGACTTGTACTTATCGGTGCCTTTGACGACGGGGACACCGGCGGCGGCCGCTTTTTCAGCCCAGATCCATCCAGTGCAGTGGTTGCAGGCAAGCTTTTGAATCTTGAACGCCTTCACACCTTTGATGATGTCGTCAAACTTTGGATCCCACGTCTCAAAGAGCGTAATGTGTAGCCCGCCGTAGCAACCGTAAGGCTTGTATCCCTCAAAATTTTTGCGCGCATAGGAGAACAAAGATAGAACCCCCGGGTGGCAGCAGCCGGTCACCGTGACGATCCCCTTGTCCTTGACATTGAAGTAAAAGACATTTTCTCCCCTTACCCGCAACAGAATAGGAACGTCGAAATTCCTTAGCGCAACACCTGGCATGGGGTTATAGATTCCATCTTTATTGCCGTCCGGGTCGCAGAGAATCAACTTTCCGGTATGGGGGACATCATTCTTGCAGACATGGACATCCTTGCCCTCCTTGTTTTTGGCCGTCAGATGCGCACCCTTGAGCAGTGCCATATCCTCCGGATAATAGGTCTTGGGCGCATAGATGGTGATGTCCGGTTTGTGCTTCAAGGTCGATTCGATTCCCCAGTAGTGGTCCAGATGCCAGTGGGAGATGACCATGAACTCGATCTCGCCGCTCTTCAGCATGGCGGGAATGTTGTTCATCTCATAAATATAGTCCACCCAGTCGTTGTTCCACCCGGAGTCCAGAAGAATCTTTCTCTCTTTACCCTCAAGTGTGGTCACGGTGATCAGGGCCATATAGCCGCCAGCATTGTCCCAGTCCCAAGGAATGTCATACTGGTTGGTCATCGCCCCGCCGTAATCCAGCATGTGCTTTTTCAAATTGTCATTGTCGAACCAGCTGGTCTCGCTGAGCACATCCACACGCACGCTTTTCACTTCGCCGAAATCAATCTTTTTGCGCGCCTGGGCCTCGCGGGTCAGCGCCCCCGTGCCGGTCAAAGAAGTCGCAACACCCGTTGCCGCCAAGGACTTTAAAAAGGTTCTTCGTTTCATGGCTTTCCTCCACTTTTATGGATAAGGGTTTTGTATGCGTTTACAGGTTCAGCGTTCACCGTTCTGGGTTTGTTTTCTTTTTTTGACCTTTTTCCTATGCTAATTCGTTCCTGATTAAACCACCAATCCTAATGCGAGTAACTCAGGCATGTAACCATTCATCGGATCAGCGTTTATCGTAAGTGGTTCGGATGGCTGAGGTTCTCGGTGCTCCTTGAACCTCTGAATCCTGAACCTTTGAACCCGTGAACGGCTACAGGGTTTTTACTAGCCCGCTTCTCTTTCCATCCCCTTGCGCAGATCGTAGAGCAGGTCGATGATCATGTCGCTTTCCTCCGCTGTCAGATTGAGCCCATAACCATGCATCACCTGGACGACGAGATGCCAGTCGTCACGGGTTCGACCGGCCTTTTCCGGATCGGCAACTGAAACATGACATCCCAGGCATTTGCTTTGATAAAGCGTATAGGCTTTCTCATGCATCATCTTCTTCCCGCTTTTTGCCTCCTGCATGGCAACACTGTGACTCCCGAAGACGAGGAATCCGGATACCATGACCCCGGCAAGGACAAGCGTCCAAACGGCTCTTTTTCGAACCCACGCACGTTTCATTGTGATACCCCCTTTTCCGTTTGATGATCGAGATGGTTGATGGAAGCAGATGTTTTGCCAAAACCCCGACGATGCAAAAAAGACATGGCCAAATCAGCCCTATCCTTCGATTGCACCATCAGTGATATCCTGAAGTTGGTGCATGGCCTGTTGCGACAGCGTTTTCCAGCGCTCGATATGAAGAAAGAAGATCTACCCAGAAGGCTTAAGCAAAAAACGTACTATATCGGCGAATAATAAGAAGATTAATTCCATCTGTCCGGATTCAATAGAAAATTTAAAAATTTACTTGCTTTTGGCTTGGCTGACATTCTATACAGAGGGAACATTTTTAATCTTTAACCCACAGACTATGGGAACAAAATGAACCCAAATAAACCGCGACCCGGCCAACACGTTGAAAGATTCTTTTCAACGCCAAAGATCGATGGTCAGGCTTTCGAGGGAAAGGTCTCGTCCGATGAATGCCTTGACGATCAATATCAGATCATCCTGGACAACATCACGGACGGTGTATACGCGATTGATTTGAACTGGCGGGTGACCTATTTCAATCGCGCAGCCGAAAAAATTACCGGCATCCCGGTAAAGGAAGCCATCGGGCGGTCCTGTTTTGAAGTCTTCCGCAGCAACGTTTGCGAAAGTAATTGTGTCCTCCGCGAAACAATGGATACCGGCGCCCCGGTCATCAACCGACCCATCTATATCGTTCGTGCCGACAAGAAGCGGATCCCCATCAGTTCGACAACAACGCTATTGAAAGATGGCAGAAACAACGTCATCGGGGGTGTTGTGACTTTCAGGGATTTGAGTGATATCAGCGAACTGAGAAGGGCGTTGTTCAAGCAGCATTCGTATGAAGATATCGTGAGCAAAAGCGCCGGCATGCACAAAATTTTTTCAATCCTGCCGCAAATTTCCCAAAGTCACAGCACGGTATTGATTCAGGGTGCCAGCGGCACAGGCAAGGAACTCATCGCCCGTGCGATTCACAACAATAGCATGCACAAGGATGGGCCATTTTTGGCCGTCAACTGCGGGGCGCTGCCGGATACGCTGGTAGAATCCGAACTTTTCGGTTACAAGGCAGGCGCGTTCACCGATGCGAAAACCAACAAGCCCGGAAGATTCGAACAAGCCCGGGACGGCACGCTTCTGCTGGATGAGATCGGTGACATATCGTCTGCCATGCAGGTCCGTCTCCTCAGGGTGCTTGAAAATAAAACCTTTGAACCGTTAGGATCCAATCAACCCATAAGCACCAACGCCAGAATCATCGTCGCCACGCATCACAATCTCGAAGATCTGGTCAAAAGGGGAACGTTCAGGGAGGATTTATACTACCGAATCAATGTGGTGAAACTGTCTCTGCCGCCGCTGGCGGACCGCAAGGAAGACATCCCCCTGCTGGTGGATCATTTCATCGATCACTTTAACCGTCTGACGGGAAAGAGCATTGCGGGGATATCCCAAAGGGCCATCGCCACACTGATGCTGCATGAATGGCCCGGCAACATCCGCGAACTGGAAAATGCCATCGAACATGCGTTTGTTCTCTGCCGGGAAGATATCATCCGCATTGCCTGCCTTCCGGACCACATTCTTCCGCCCAACGCACTAAACCCGATTGCACCAGGCTTGACGCTAAAGGAAATCGAGCGACGGACCATCCAGCAGGCGCTTGATAGAAACCGGGGGAAAAAGGTGGCCACGGCCAAAGAACTGGGCATCAACAAGAACACCCTTCGCCGTAAAATACTTCGGCTGGGCATATGAACTGCCAATCCAAGAGCGGCTGCGGCGCTTTTTCACGTCAGTTGCCCGTTAGCCGCATCGCGCCAGATAAATCCCATTGGCAGTCACCGACCGAAGCAGGGGATTGTCAAATTGAACCGTGTGGCCCTCGGCGCTGGCAAAAACAGCCGATAGCAGTTCAACAAACGCATTTTCCGGCGGATCGTTGGACCAGAGGGCGAAGATGCCATGGGGCTTTAAAAACGATTTCAGCCGGCGCATGCCCGCTTCTGAATACAGGTCCGCGTGACTGGAGTGCAGCCAGAATCCAGGGGTGTGGTCGATATCCAGCAAGACAGCGTCAAACCGGGCGCCCTCCTCCTGCGGGTCAAAACCGTCGCCGCGGACCAGGTCAAAAAAGTCGGCATGCCGGTATTCACAGCGACCGTCAAGGGTCAGCGTCTTTCCATTGGGCACCAGACCCCGACGGTGCCAATCGATAACCGGCGCCAGGGCCTCGACGACGACCAGACGCTTCACCTGCTCGAATGCCAGGGCAGCAGCCGCTGTGTAGCCCAACCCCAGGCCGCCGACCACGACGTCCCACCCCGCCCCGTCAAGCGCCCCCAGGCCGATGTCAGCCAGGGCCACTTCTGAGTCATGGAACAGACTCGACATGAGAAATTCATCGCCGAGTTTGACCTCATATACCTCGCGGCGGTTGAGGGACAATATGCACCGGCGCCGGAGAACCAGTTCTCCCATGTGGGTATTCTGGCAATCGAGTTCTTCAAAATTTAACATCGAACCCTCACGGGAAACGGGCACCGTCCCGTTCGCCATAATTGGTGTCGGCATCGTATTGGGCTTCGAGACGGGTATACCGGGCGATGATTTCCCGGGCCAGGGCATTGGCTTCCGATTCAAGCTGATCACAGGACGATCGATCACCCATCTGTGACAGCCGCCGCTCTATGTTTCGGGCTGCATCGACGCCCAACGCCACGTGCCCCTCTTCGTGCTCGATCAGGGCGATCATGTGTCGCTCCCATCGGTCTGCCAGTTGCGGCACCAAATCACCCGCATTTTCCATGCGCGGAAAGGTCTGCCAAATTTGGACAACGGTGGTGACCCTGGTGATCCGGCAGGTGCCGTCTCCATCGTATGCCCACCAGAACTGCCAGTCAATATCCCACCGGGTGTAGGCATCGAAGGGTTTGCCGTTTTGTCGGACGGGGGTATTCCGGTCAAGACTTTGCCTGATCTGCGCGGAGGTTTGCCCGGCTGCCGGATAGTGCCGCTTCTGGATGATGATTTCAGGCGCTGCGATGGCATGCGGCAGAAAAACCAACGACAGGACCAGAATGGCGGCTGCCGTACCAAAGGTGATGGATCGAATCATATCCATATGGGTCATCCATCTGTATTTCCATCTGTTTTATTGTGAAAATTTTATTGATGCCGCCGCGACGACGCCCCATACCCAGTTGTACACCAGAACGAAAGCCGGGGTCCACATGCCCAGACTCAATCCGGCCAGTCCTTTGTTGGCCTGGTAAGGGAAAATGAAAAACAGCTGAACCGCGGTCGGCAGAAGACTCAACAAGGTGCCCTTGAGCAGGAACCGGGATTTCAAAAAGGGCAGCACGAACAACATCCCCCAGATTCCCCCCCAGACAATCCGTGGATAGAGCCAGCCGGGAGTCAGGGACGGGGCGATGGATACACCGGCCCACCGGGCGATGCCCAAATCGCCGAACTGCCAGACCACGAGACTATTGGCCAATGCGCCCAGGCACCCGGCCGAAAAACAGATCATCATTTTTTTCATTAAAACCTCCAACTATTGCCGATTCCATTCAACAACACCAATGCTGCCGTCCAAAGGGAAAAAGGACGCCAGGGCTCCTGTACCCATATGGATGTTATGGTTAAAATACCTGTTAAGTCAATAATTTAAATCCCGATGTCATGACCCTGCAGTGGGCAACGGCCTTATCGGAAGACCACTGGACAATGTGTCGGCAACGGCAACGCGCCATTGGCTATTGCATGAAGATCCGTCTCGGGTTAAAATGCTGCTGACAACCGATGAACATCTGCGAATCGGTTTGATATGGAACCGTGAGATCAGGAGCCTTCTCCCATGGCCCAGTGGAATATGCCCGTTGAACCCGATGAACTACTTTACGCCCTTAAGGTGGGCAATGCGGCAGCGCTGAATCAAATGCCGCTGAAGCATACGCCGGGGCAGGGACTGGAAATCGTGGACGAGGAGACCGGACAGATACAGACCGTGCATTTTGCGGACCATGCAGTCAACCGTTTCGGCGTGGCCATCGCCCGGGAGTTCGACAACATGGGCTCTAAATTCTTCTCGCTGATGACCCGCATCGGCGCACTGATGCGCCTGCTCGAACACGATCGGGCAAAGCCCTACGTTGAACTGGAAGGAGAGTTTACCAAAATCCGCAACGCCATGATCGAGACCATGGCGTCGTTTCCCATCTCACCCGAGGGTTTTGTGGACGTGGACAAGTTTTTCAATCATCTGGAAAGGGCCAGAAAAAAAAGGCCCCGTCAGACAGACAATTAAGGGCCGAACTCATATTCCCTCATCCGCTGTCCTTTGCACCAGCGCGCCGGTGGGGCAGGATTCGAGGCATGCCCGGCACGACAGGCAGTCCGCCGCAGCAACCGGGTCTGCATCGAAATAACCGACCACCGTATCGAAACCCCGGCCGGCGAAACTCAACCGGGGCTGCTGGTGCTGCTGCCGGCAAATCCGGACACAAATGCCGCACAACACGCAGCGGTTGGGGTAGTAGTCCAACACCGGGTGGCGGGTGTCCACATCCGGTTCCTTGAGCACCCGTTCAAAAGGTTTGCAACCCAGACCGACTCCGAGAAATTTGGCGATATCCTGCAGGGCGCAGGCCTTGTTGGCCGGGCAGGGTTTGCATTCCACCCGGTGAACCGAGAGCAGGAGTTTGAGTGCAGTCTTCTGAAGACCGCGGACCGCTTCGGTGCCCGTGTGAACCGTCATGCCGTTTTCCACGGTCACCGCGCAGGCGGCCACTGGCTCACGAAAGCCGTCGATCTCGACGAAGCAGAGACGGCACGCAGCCGAGGAATCGGCCGGGGCGTCAGATTCCAGCCAGCAAAGGTGGGGAATATAAATGCCGGCCGACAGGCAGGCCAACAGCACGCTGCTGTCATCCTGGGTCTGGATTGTCCGGCCGTCCACGGTCAGGGTAACCATCATTTCACCATCAGCTTTTCTTCTCTGCCGGCCGTTCGATAATGGGCGCCAGGGCTACCGGTGAGATCTTCACCACCGCATCGTAATCCGGCGGGCAGGCCACCATACACTCGCCGCACTTGACGCACAGCTGCTGGTCAATGCCTTTCTTGCGGTTGCTGGTGGTAAACACCGCTTCCACCGGGCAGCACCCCACACATGCATCGCAGCCCCGGGCACACTTATTCAAATCGATATAAAAGGCGGTCAGCGTCCGGCAGGTGCGTCCCGGGCAGCGACCCTCCTTGACGTGCGCCTCGTATTCGTCCCTGAAATAAGCCAGGGAAGTGAGCACCGGGTTGGGGGCGGTCTTGCCCAGCCCGCACAAAGAGCCCTGCTTCACCGCCCGGCTGAGGGTCTCCAGCTGCGCCAGGTCTCCTTCACGGCCCTCACCTCGGGTGAGCCGGCGCAGGATGTCCAGCAGGTGGCGGGTGCCGATGCGGCAGAAGGTGCATTTGCCGCAGGACTCCTTCTGGATGAAATCCAGAAAATAGCGCGAGACGTCGACCATGCAGCAGTCTTCGTCCATCACCACCATGCCGCCGGAACCCATCATGGCGCCGGCCCGGGTCAGGGCATCGAAATCCACCGGCGTATCGAGAAAATCGGCGGACAGGCAGCCCCCCGACGGGCCGCCGATCTGCACCGCCTTGAACTGCTTTTTATGGGGAATACCGCCGCAGATGTCGAAGATCAGCTCACGCAGGGTCACGCCCATGGGGATCTCCACCAGTCCGGGATGGGTCACGTTGCCGACCACGGAGAAAACCGCCGTGCCCGGACTCTCCGGTGTCCCGATGCCCCGGAACCAGTCGGCTCCCTTTTCTATAATCGGCGGGACCGTGGCCAGGGTCTTGACATTGTTGATCACCGTGGGCCGGCCGTCCAGCCCCCGCTCCACCGGATAAGGCGGGCGGTGCCTGGGCATACCCCGGTAGCCCTCCACCGACCGGATCAGGGCGGTCTCTTCGCCGCAGACAAACGCACCGGACCCCTGAAACAGGTCGATATCGAAATCCAGTCCGCTGCCCAGGATATCCGTGCCCAGAAACCCCATTTGCCTTGCCTGCTCGACGGCGGTGGACAGAATCCGCACCGCCAGGGGATATTCGGCCCTCACATAAAACAGGCCCCGGGCGGCGCCCACGGCCATGGCAGCGATAATCATGCCTTCGATGACCTGATGGGGGTTGCTTTCCAGCAGGGTGCGGTCCATGTAGGCGCCGGGATCGCCCTCATCGGCGTTGCACACGATCAACTTGTCGCTGCCCGAGGCCGCCCGCCCCGCCCGCCATTTTCTGGCCGTGGGAAATCCCGCACCGCCGCGTCCCCGCAGCCCGGCGGCATCGATTTCGGCAATCACCGATTCCGGCGGCCGGCCAAGGGCGGTGGCCAACGCACCGTAACCCCCGTCGGCGATATATTCATGGATTTGTTCCGGATCGATTCGTCCGCAACGGTCCATGATCACCCGCTTTTCCCGGTTGAATCGGGCGAACTCCATCACAGAAGGGATCATCTCGTTTTCCACGGTGGCCCCCATGACGTGCTCGAACCGCGGGTCGCCCTCTTCCAGAAACAGCTTGACCAACATTTTGGCCTTGCCCGGAGTCACCTCCGGGTAGAGGATGGGCGGGAAACCGGAATCCGGATAATCGATGACCACCACCGGTTCGGCGTAGCAGTGGCCAATGCAGCCCACCGTGTGCACATGGGCGTCGATGCCCCGCTCGGCCAGGGCCGTTTCGAAGGCCGCCTGGGTTTCCAGGGCGCCGGAGGCAATGCCGCAGGTGGCCATGCCGATATGAATCTTGGGCAACGGACTCTGATCGAACTGCTCACGCCGTGCCCGGGCCTCGTCGGCAATGACCTGGTAGGCCGCTTGAATTCTCTCCATAATATCTACTGTCATTCTTGATATACCTTAAACAACCTCTTATCAGACGGTTTCGTATAAAAGGCCGAGATCAAGGCTTGCAGGCCGCGATAGCGAATGTGTTCCCTGTCGGCAACGACGGAACCCACGAGCGCACTATAAAACGATCATCATCCTTACGGCGAACATTCATGTTCCATCCCGAGGAAGGAGGCGTACTGATCGTACTCCGCACTGACGAGGGATGACGCATAACGCAGATATCTGCTTTTTTACGGAACCGTCATGATTTGGCCGCCTCCCTTTGCGCCTTTTCCTTTTCGAGACGGACCCGCAGGACCAGCCCCTCCACCTTGCTGGGAGCCATGTGTCCGTGAAGGGTCTCGCCCACAAGGGCCACCGGCGCCAAGGCACAGCACCCCACACAGGCCACCCGTTCGATGCTGAATTCGCGATCCTCGGTGGTTTCGCCTTCCCGAATCTCCAGTTTGCGCTCGAAATTCTCCAGGATGATCTCACCGCCGCGCACATGACAGGCCGTTCCCATGCAGACCTTCACCGGGTTTCTTCCCGGCGGGTTGAACCGGAACTGGTTGTAGAAAGAGGCCACCCCGTAGACTTCGGAGCGGGTCACTGTCAGATGGTCGGCCACCAGGGACAGGGCTTCATCGGGCAGGTAGCCCAAGGCCTTCTGGGCCATCTGAAGCAGCGGGATCAGCTGGCCCCTGCCGGCGGGAAAAGCAGCAATCTGCGGTTGTAGGGCTTTCAGGTGTAATTCGTCTTCAGCGGTGAGGGGAAGCGGCATGGTCACGTATCAGCACTGACGTAGTTGGTTTCGTTATATCTTGTCCATGGCGCCATAGGCGGCCTGGATGCGCTCGCGCAGCAAGAAACAGAGACGCTCAAGCATGAAAAAACCAAATGGGGTGTCATCCTCCATACATTTTCTCAGCTGACGCCCCTTGAGGCGAATTACCGTTGAATCTTTCTGGCAGTTGGCCGAAGACATGAGCACGTGGGGTTCACCCAACAAGGCCGACCAGCACCCCAGGGTCCGGCCCTTGCCCAGGGCATCGATCACCACCGAGCCCTTGTGGCTGCCGATATCCATGGCACGCTCCAGAAATACATACCCGTCCACGATGATAAAAAGGTCTTCGCCAAAGTCACCCTGCCGGAAAACATAAGCGCCGGCGTTGTATCGATCAAGGCTGCAAAATTCCGAAATGGTGGCCAGGTGTGCCGGGGAGATGTTCTTCAGAAACCCGCACGATTGCAGCGTTGACTGGATCTCAGTGTCGGCCATGGCTTCCTCCATTAAACGTCACATTTCCCAAATCGGTCAGCATTGGCAACTGCCATCTGCCGATAAGCCTGCATCAACCGGGCTCCCAGGCCCGGGACGACAGTTTGAAAAACAGGTCAGTCTGTCGAATATACATGGCGGCCTCATCTGGGCAAGCGACGCCAGCGGTATTTGGATGGCGTGCTGTATGGTCAGCGGACATGGAACTCCTATCTGTATCTATATGTGAAAAAACAGGGTGTCAAATCAAACCTAAAATACAAATTCTGGGATTGCGGAATTGCGGAATTGGCAGACTATATCATGTCTGATCAGAAATGGTAGCTTGTGGTCCAGATCAATGCCGCAGGATTGTTTAAACCGGAGGCGCAGCAGCGCTGCGTCGAGGATTTAAAAAATACGAGAACGCCGAGTTGGGCCACGAGATGCTATTTCTGGCTGGACATGAACCGTTTTACCGTCCGAACGCATCGAGATCGCACCATGCGTGCCGGTACACAGGATCCGACTGCCCGCTGCGCGGTAACGACCCGTCACCTCGGCATGGGGAAACCCGAAGCGGTTGTCGGCGCCGGCGCTGATCACCACCACCGCCGGTGCCACCGCGGCAATCAGTTCCGCGGAACTGGAGGTCCGGGACCCATGGTGAGGGGCGAAGAGAACCGTGCTGGCAAGACCCCTGCCCGTCCGCTGCACCAGCTCGCTTTCCGCCCGGGCTTCGATGTCCCCGGTGAGCAGAAAGGCGGTCTCTCCCATGGTCGCCTTGACGACCACCGAGCCGTTGTTGCGGTAATCCTGGTCCCTGTCATCCGGTTGGCTTAAAAAATCCGCCGGCGGGTGAAGGACCCTCAGCGTCACCGGTCCGGCAATCGTTTCTGCGGTACCGGCATCCACCGTTCGAACGAGAATGGCTTGCTCACGGCACACCGCCATCAGTTCCCCATACCCATTTGTGGTGTTGACATCCCCATTGCTCCATAGTTCCCGGACATTGAAATGCCTGGCGATGTATATCAGACCATTGAGATGATCGGCGTTGGGGTGGGAGAGGACGAGGATGTCGACGGTGGCGATTTTCCTGCGCCACAGCACCGGCGCGACGACCCGCTGACCCATATCGAAGAGGCGGTTGTCGGAAAAACCGCCGCCGTCATAAAGCACTACGCCGCCTCCGGGCATTTCCATGAGTGTGCAGCCACCCTGCCCCACGTCAATAGCCGTGACCTTGAGGTCCCGATGCCAGAGTCGTTGATAGGACCAGTATAATCCATCACCGGCAGCCAGAACAATCGCTGCGGCCAGCACCCACGGAGCAACGGTTGTTTTACGCAGGTTCAGCAACGCCCAGCCGGTAAGATAATACAGAAAGATCTCCATCAAGGATGGGGTCACGGTCTTGACTGCGGCAAAGGAAAACCCCGAAAAGAAGCCCACCCCCATCAGCGCCAGGTGAAGGATCTTGATGCTCAGCCAGAACCCCAGTGCGGCGGCGGGTTCGAAAAAGAGTGAAACAAAGGCCGACACCAACCCTGCCGGGATCACCACAAAGCCCACCAGGGGAACGAGAAACAGATTGGCCGCGATGCCCACCACCGAGGTCTGGTTGAAATGAAGCAGAACCACGGGAGCAGTGCCGGCGATGGCCAGGGCTGAGACTAGAACAAAGCCCACCAAGCCCCTACCGCCCCGTCGGGCCGGGGGACGGGCCGGCGCCTCGGCGACCGCGATCTTTTCCAAACCGTACACAATAGCCAGCACAGCGGCAAAGGATAACTGAAAAGAGATGGAAAACAGGGCCGGTGGGAAAAAGGTCAGAATCACCAGGGCCGCCACGGCAAGGGTATTCAGGACGTCCTGCGACCGCCCCAGGATCAGGGCGGCCAGAAACACCGCCACCATGAACTCGGCCCGCTGGGTGGAAGGGGACATGCCGGCCAGCACACCATATGCCAGCACGGGCACCAACGTCGCCGCCGCCGCCCATTGACGGCCCCATCCCCGCCACAGCAGGGCCGGAAAAAAAGAGAACACCCAGCGAAAAAATCCGAAGGCCAGGGTGGCCACGATACCCACGTGAAGCCCGGAGATAGCCAGCAGGTGGCCCACGCCGGCACGGTTGAACCGTTCGCGCAGCCGGTCGTCGATGCCCGACCGGTCACCGAAAACCAGGGCCTTGAGCACGGCCTTTTCATCCGCGGCGTCCTGGCTGCCCGCTGCGTCGATCATTTGGGCGAGCCGATGACGGGCAGCATGGATCAGCCGGGCTGCCGGAGACCGGGCGCTATTTCCGTTTCGCTGAAGTTTCTCCGCCTGCACCCAGGCGCTGCCGTGAACGCCTTCAAAAGCCATGTGCCGCCGATAGTCAAAGCCGCCCGGGTTCTTAAAATTGCGAAACGGCCGGATTTTTGCCGGAAAGGTCACCCGGTCGCCCGGATCCAGGTTCCCTTCCCCCATGATTGTCAAGCGGATACGGCCACGGACCGGTTGCGAGTCCGCTTCACGGGAAAGGCTGTCTACGTCCAGGATGAGACGGGTCCGGCCATACCGGACCATAGGCGCATCAGTCACGGTTCCGTGGATTTGCCAATATCCGGTGTCAAGATAATCAACGATGTGATTGGGTCCATGGGAGGGAGACATCCACGGCACCATGGCCAGGTAGCCTACGGCCATCGCTGCCAGCAGCGGGGACCATCGCGACGATTGGTCTCGTCGCACACGGTCTAGCAGCCAAACGGTCACCGCAAAAAAGATGATCAGGGCAGCAACGGCAAGCCCGGGCATGCCTTGGCCCAGGATGATGCCGGCCATCAGCGACAGGGTGATGGGTATGGCAGGGCGATAGTAGGTTGCCTCGGGAATGTCAGTGACTGGGATCACTATCTGGTAACACCCTGGACAGGGTGATTTCGATGGTTTGCCAACCCCAGACAGCCGTTGACAACTTTCAGTTCCTGGCCCTCGCCGAGTTCGTATTTGATGATGAAAACCATTCGGTAGGCATAATTGATATTCGTGCAGGGATCAACTTTAGAGTTTCGGCAAAAAAAACCGAAATCAGACCAGGGAACTCAAAAATCCTTACCGACTGTTATTGGGTGGCGTCGAGATAGATTGATTGGAAATAGTCAAAACCGAAACAGGCCATTGTGAAAGGGATTCCTTGCCAGGTAATAAAATATCACAAACATATTTTGGTTCCTGAAAGTGTTGCTATGTTGGAGGGATCAGTGAAATCCGCCATCATTTTTTGACTGTGATAGCAAATTGAAAGTCAACTAATAATTGGAAAAGGCCAACTACCAGATGTAGCGGTTGGCCTTTCTTATTTTCTGTTCACAGAATGGTAAACCATAATAGCAGCTACCTGCACTCAGGCACAAGTGAAGGTTTGTTGTGGATAGTCCACGAATTGTGGCAACTCCCAGCTTCCATATACCCATTTACGTATCACAAATGAAGCCAAACCTGGGCTCAATTAATCACAACTCTGACTAAATTTGCGGTACGGTATTGCGTCCAATTAAACAATATGCCACGACTTATTAGCCTTTTTTTGGTTCATAGTTCCGTTTTTCAATATACAAGGAATCGGGCATGGTCGCCACCGTGTCTATGGCCGAAGCGTTCGCGTATCCACAGATATGCGGGAGAACCGATTCAATAATTTCGGCGCGGTTATTGCGGTTCGGAGAATGAAGAATCTTAACAGCTCCTCCCATCGCACTTTGCGAGGTTTTGTGCCCCGCCTCCTGTCCCGGCCAATTCACCCCCGGGAAGTATGGATAGCTCTTGGTTTATGGCATACCAGTCGGCCTGATATAACGTCTGCAAGGTTTTGCGCCCCGCCTCCTGTTCGGCCATTTCAACCCCGGGTACTGTGGATAACTCCTGGTTTATGGCATACCAGTCGGCCTGATATAACGTCTGCAAGGTTTTGCGCCCCGCCTCCTGTTCGGCCATTTCAACCCCGGGTACTGTGGATAACTCCTGGTTTATGGCATACCAGTCGGCCTGATATAACGTCTGCAAGGTTTTGCGCCCCGCCTCCTGTTCGGCCATTTCAACCCCGGGTACTGTGGATAACTCCTGGTTTATGGCATACCAGTCGGCCTGATATAACGTCTGCAAGGTTTTGCGCCCCGCCTCCTGTTCGGCCATTTCAACCCCGGGTACTGTGGATAACTCCTGGTTTATGGCATACCAGTCGGCCTGATATAACGTCTGCAAGGTTTTGCGCCCCGCCTCCTGTTCGGCCATTTCAACCCCGGGTACTGTGGATAGCTCCTGGTTTATGGCATACCAGTCGGTCTGATATGACTTCTGCCAGGCCTTTGTAACGATGGCATCTGCTGATCCTAAAAAAAACGCGCCTAATAATGCGCCGCCCATAAGCAATGAACCGATGATTTTCATATATCACCTCGTTGGATGATTGTTGTAAAGATTATCGCGTCACAGATTTAACGCAATTATAATTGCTGCTATGGAGATGGGACTCAGAGAGAGGCTACTGCAAATCAGGTGGCTTTTCATAATAACCACCTTTCCAATCCTGCTGGATGATTAGGTATAGCAGTTGATTTGAAGATAATACCACATTGTGGTATTTGTCAAGATGCCACCCATGATAATTATTTTATGAGTGACAATGTGCTAATATGATTCAGGTTTGGTTGATTAGGCGTATACAGTTTAGGATACATTCAATCCAAGAAAGCAATAAATAATAACACAACTACACGCATGAATCCTTTTTCTATCAATAAGGTGGCCAAATATTAGGTTGCTCCTTTACCGATCCATCTAAAATTTGTTTGACAAGAAGGCCTTTTGAATTTTTGTAATGCAGATATGATTTCAGGCCAAATACACCAGGGTCCAATACAAAAAGATATTCACCTATTTCGTATTCTTCAAACGGTTGGATCTTGTACTTTTCTACCAACAGGCGAACCGTTTCTTCGGGTAGCAGTTCGATCTGGCCACTGTAGGCAATATATTCTGAAAAAATTGAATTTACTCTATTTTTTGCGAAACGATTGGCCAGGAAATGAATCATTTCGTGTGCGACTATTGTTCTGTAAAATTCATATGTCATATCCAGATCAAAATCGTTTCTTCCAGATATCCATTTATCCCTCCAGCAAGTCAGATATATTGTCTTTTCGTCCTCATCGTACTTTCCAAGGACACGGACGCTCTTTTTATCGTCGCCACTACTCCAATCAACGTTTATCTCAGGTTTGAATACAATGGTTACTGGAAATTTCTCAGTATAGCCCAATTTTCCAAAGAACGCATAAGCAGATTGAATACCGCTTCAGATAACATCAAAATCATATGTTATTTGATTGATTCGACTTCGTAGATTTATTTTTCGTAAAAAATATAAATGGGATCGCTAATGGTCCAAAAACAGCCCCCATAATAGCCCAAAATAGTGTATTTGCCCCTCTTTTATCGGCAATAAACCATAAAAGAACCGCACATGATATGGTTATTAAGGAAATAAGGGAATTAGGCCGATAATATGAGGGTTAAGTTGCGGGGAATGATTATATCGGGATTGTAAATAGACGCGCCATGCATGGATTTACAGCCGTCTTTAGCTACTTTTAAGCTTATTTAAAATAGCAGATTGAATTCTCCGGAGTTTTTTAGAAATTATTCATAACCATCGGCACTGCTCTCCAACGATCATGCAGATATCAGTTCTGAAAATTCATGCGATTCTGAAAAATAATCACAATCGACTGAAGCATGCAAAATTAAGGTTTCCAATGCACGTTGGGGATTACCAAATCATATTGGGAAAATAAATATAAAATCCTTTTACTAAGATCGTCTCAATATATCAGTCTTTTGAAAATTGTTGGCGTAACTAAAGAGGAATTTGTTCATGACAGGATTAATTATTATTCTGTCGTTGAGTGCAAAAAATGAATTTTAATTTAGCCGTGTGACTTTTTTTTGCACGCTGCACTCTGTCCGCTGCTTCTACTTCTTCATACTTTTATTGATCTTATTAAAAATTTATCAAAAATATTCATAGAATTCGGTTTATTGAAATAAGGCGTTTTTTAATCATGCTTTTTGGCATCATATTAGCTGCTGTTTAGTCAATGTTCTTATCGAACTTCCCAACCATAGCACACCATCCTAAAGGATGGAATGCAAATCCACTAACCTAACCCCTCCAAAGTGTAGGTGATATGGTCGAGCGTTGGGTGGTACTGATTTCGATTATTCCCGCAAAGGAGAAACCAATGTACAATCATCATGAGAAACGCAATTTCAGTCGTCATAATGTCGGCGGACCGATCACCCTGCATCCCACAATGAGGACGTCAAGGGATATTAATGCACATTTGCTCAATTTCAGCGAACAGGGAATCTGCTTTTCCACAGACAAGCAATTTATTCCTGGTACGACAATCCTTTTCAAAGCTTCAAAAGAAAACTACTTAAGTACAGACGATAATGACGACTGCCAATTGCGATTCATCAGTTTGGTGACGGTCAAGTGGTGTCATGAAAACTCACAGAAGGATCTTCCTATTCATATAATCGGGGCGCACTATATGACCCCTCCCTATTGATGGATTTATTTAAATGAGATCGGACATTTCCTGTCAAAGCATTTATATATCATTTGAATTTGGCTGGTTGTAATACATTGAGACTAATCCACTGCGGCGACCGCTGTAAAAGCAATTTATTTCTAATACAAATTTACCGACTGTGATGCTGGTAGGTCTGAAATTGTATGCAACGTTATGCCTCAAAACCTTGCCAATTTTTGTTACTTCTACTGACCCAGTTTATCACTACTATTGGCCTAAAAGTCGCGTTTATCGCAAACATATTGTAAACTTGCCGAATTTTATTTTGCTGAAATGAGGTCTGTTTATTGCTTCACATTCTATGATTAAAGGATAAACCTATCAATTTGCAGCACTTTTGAAGAATGTTTTGAAGATCAGATTTAATGAGTCTATTTTCATGAGATTAGAAACCGACAAACCGTGAACCGATAACGACCTTGAAATGGAAAAACAGAAAACATTAATAATAAGGAAAAAGATGGAACAAGAACAACTTGTTATTGATCACGATTATAGACGTCTTCACAATAGAAAAAAGTACCTAGCAGAAATCGCTTTTAATCATGCAAATCGGTTATACACAGGAAGTCTAAAAGATATTAGCATCGGTGGTGCCTATATTGAAACTTACTGTATTAATCAATTCTCTACAGAAGATATTGTTACTCTTAGTATCCCTTTTGCCCTATCCAGAAAAATGTAAAACGCAGAGGGCGCATTAAATGGCTTAACAATTCAGGCTTTGCTGTTGAATTTGTTTAAGCTATAACAATATCGTTTGAGCTGAGATTACATTTCAATTCTTTTGTATGATTTTTGGCCGAAATGTTTATAGAGTTAGTGACCAGCTTTTCCTCTTTAATAGGGGTATATTTAAATGATAAACCGCCTTTGCTTATGTCATTAAGTTTGCCAAATATTATAGCGTCATCACTGAAAATATGAATCGCATCTTTTTTGAATACAAACCGAGCAAATTTTCTTAGGTCATCTAACATATTTCAATTTTTCTGTTTACGGCTTCATAAAAACGAATGGGAATGTGATTCGAAGGAGTACAAAAAACAGCTGGAAGATCGGATTATATTCCGCAAAATAAGAACCGCTTCATATCAGATGGAATTAATAAACTTTATACCAAGACCGTAAGAATTTAGTCAAGGTTAACTAAGGGTTTCGGCAACTGGTGATATATTGAGCATCTTGGTTTTGATGAACTCGCCAAATCCGGTGATCGGTTGGTGATATCGTGAATATGGCGCAGCACTCAACGGCTTGTCTGATGCAATGCTTTTAGCGCTTTGATTCAAAGTAGTTCACAAGCAAACTATTCCATTCTGCAATAAACTCTTTATATTTAGTTGATGAAAAGCTTTCAATAAATTCATCGCCATTTTTACTTAAACCAATATATTCATAGCTGACCTCTACCTGAGTCAGGGATTCATCCATTTTTGTGCACTGCACAGAAATAATACCTACTTTATCTTCTGGCTCGACTTTATAAAACTGCACAAAATAGGATTCCGGCTTATACTTTTTTACAAGCCAAATCGTATCAGTCGAAGCATGGTCATGATTCTTTGTTAAAAAAAGATAGTCCTCATGAAGATCGCAGGTGCCCATTATGTTTTCATAATCCCAGCCTGGAACCCAAAGCTTTTCTCCTTCTGCGCTGAATAGAGGAAATAATACATCAATCGGCTGGTTTATCTTGAAATCTAACGTATGCTTGACGGTGCTCATATCATCTCCTGAGTGCTAACAATTTATTTTCCATGCTTGGATATCACCTTATATGTAATGTTGTATGGCTAAAACGATGATACATTCGCAGTAAAGACATATTGAGAGTGGACGAAATCGGACCGAAATACAGATGTCATAACATACCGATTTCAATTCTGCACCTGAGTTTCTCTCAAAATCGGTATCGGGAATACTAAACGCCCATCAACGTAACCTCGATTGACCGCTTCCTGGATCTATTATCATGATTTATGGCAACCACTTGTTGCCACGTTCCCAATTTTAACTGACCTTTCCTGATTGGCAGGACGATGGAGGGACCTATTAGGGCAGCCTGGACATGTGAATGACCGTTACCATCATGCCAAGCAAGTTCGTGAGCGTAGGAAATATTTTTCGGAGCGATCCTGTCGATCGCATCTTTCAGGTCCTGAACCACCCCAGGTTCATACTCAATCGTGGTCAAGCTCCCTGTACTCCCTACAATACAAGCATTGGTAGTCCCATTTTCAACTCCAGAGCGGCCAATGATACGGTTCAGGTCGTCTGTTATGTCTTGGATATCGATTCCCGTATTTAGATTCACCTCAATTGTTGCAAAGTGAAATATGGTCGATGGCATTTGACGCTCCTTCATTCATCTATAAATCAGAATCGGAGGTAAGAAGACCGGTCGCGGCTGAAAGCCGCTCCCCCAATCCCCCAATTCGGAATTCGCCACGCAGTCTTCAGCCTTCCGACCCCGCGTTATTGTTCACCCAGACCAATGCCCAAATCCCACCTGTTCTGCT
The DNA here is from genome assembly GCA_963697225.1 of uncultured delta proteobacterium. Taxonomy (GTDB): domain Bacteria; phylum Desulfobacterota; class Desulfobacteria; order Desulfobacterales; family Desulfosarcinaceae; genus Desulfosarcina. The sequence goes on along the minus strand of CAVONM010000018.1, from coordinate 48,122 downwards.
TACTCTATACCGGCGGGAACGGAGTCTATCGATAACGCAACGCCCTTCCATCGGCCCGGAACAGATACAGGCGGGTCGGATCGATGCCGATGGCGATCGCCTCACCGTTGTGCAGGCGACGGTCGGCGTGCAGGCGGGCGACCACTCGCGTGCCATCGCGCAAATCGAGATACACCATCTGTTCGCGGCCGAGCAACTCGGTCATCACGACCCGGCCGTGCAGTCGCTGATCCTCGCCCACCAGGTGCGGGTCGACCACGTCCTCGGGACGCAGGCCGATCTTTGCCACCACCCCGGGCGATCCGCCGGGGTTGTCAAAGCGGGAATCGAGACCATGACCAAGCGCGATGCGCTCTCCGGCCAGGGTGACAGCCAGGCCGTCACCGGCGGAATCGAGGTGCGACGCGATCAGGTTCATGCTCGGCGAGCCGATGAAGCTGCCGACGAAGATATTGACCGGTCGTTCGAACAGTCGCTGCGGTGTATCGACCTGTTGCAGACGACCCTCCTTGAATACGGCCACGCGATCCCCCATGGTCATGGCCTCGACCTGATCGTGGGTGACGTACACCGTGGTGGTGCCGCTGCGCTGCTGCAGCGCGGCGATTTCCGCGCGCATCTGCACCCGCAGCTTTGCGTCCAGGTTAGACAGCGGCTCATCCAACAGGAAGGCGACCGGGTCGCGCACCAGGGCGCGCGCCATGGCCACCCGCTGTCGCTGACCCCCCGACAGCAGGCCCGGCTTGCGATGCAGCAGCGGCTCCAGCTCGAGCATGCGGGCTACCTTGAGTGCCCGCGCCCTGACCTCGTCCTTCGGGACCTTGGCCATGCGCAGCGGAAATTCGATATTGCCCTGCACCGTCTTGTGCGGGTAGAGGGCGTAGCTCTGGAAAACCATGGCGATGTTGCGCGTGCGTGGATGCAGGTCGTTGACCCGCTGGCCGGCGATGAGCAGATCGCCGCTGCTGATGGCTTCCAGGCCGGCGAGCATGCGCAGGGTCGTCGACTTGCCGCAGCCGGAGGGACCGACCATGACCAGGAATTCACCATCCTTGATCTCGAGATCCAGGTCGTGCACGGCCTTAAAGCCGTTGGGGTAGATTTTGTTCACGCCACGAAATGCAATGTCTGCCATTTGTTAGCCCTTTACCGCGCCTTTGGTGAGTCCTGCGATGAATTCCTTCTGCAGGAGAAAGAACAGCACGACGACCGGCAGCACCGCCAGCAGGGTGCCGGCCATCATCGCTCCGTAGTCGGCCTCGTAAACGCCGACCATCTGGTTCAGGCCGATAGGCAGGGTGAAACGGTCGCTGCTCTGCAGGATGATTTGCGGCCAGAGAAAACTGTTCCAGGTGCCCATGAAGGCGATCAGACAGAATGCGCCGATCATCGGCCGGCTGACCGGCAGCACCACGTGCCAGAAAATCTGAAATTCGTTGCAGCCGTCGATGCGGGCGGCCTGCAGCATCTCGTCGGGAACCGAAACCATCGACTGGCGGAACAGGAACATGCCGAAGACATTGACCATTCCCGGAACGATCAGTCCAAGATGGCTGTCGATGAGACGCAGGTGGTAAATCAGTTCGTACATGGGCGCGAGCAGCACGGGGCCCGGAATCATCATGGTGGCGATCATGACCCCCATGATGGCCTTTTTGCCGGCGAACGCATACTTGGCCAGGGCGAACCCGCCCAGGGAGGAGAAGAAGAGCTGGACGATGACGGTCACGCCGGCCACGAAAAAACTGTTCATCATGAAGCGCATAAAAGGCATCTGCTTGAAGAGACTAGCGAAGTTCGCAAATGTCAGACGATCGGCAGGCGGCACGAAGGCATAAACGTGGAAGTCGGCGTTGGCCTTGAACGCCGAAGCCACGAGCCAGACGAGGGGCACCAGGCACAATATCGAGAACAGCACCAGGACGCCGGTGATGATGACCCGTCGCATGTCAGCGTCCCTCCCTGCCGGCACCGGTGATTCGCAGCTGGACGATCGACAGGATCAGCACCATGCCCGCCAGGGTCCAGCCGATGGCGGCGGCATAGCCGAGGTCGCCGCCGAGAAAGCCGTTCTGATACAGGTACATGACGATGGTCAGACCGGCCTGATCGGGGCCGGAGCCGTTGCCGAGCAGCAGATAGGCCAGCTCGAACAACTGGAACGACCCAATGGTCGAGAGCACCACGACAAAGATCAGCACCGGCTTGATGCCGGGCAGGGTGACATGCCAGAACTGCGACCAGCGGCCGGCACCGTCGATGGTGGCGGCTTCGTATAGCTCGCCGTCGACGGACTGCAGGGCCGCCAGAAAATAGACCATGTTGAAGCCGGTGTAGAGCCACAGGGCCACCATGACCAGCGCCGGCATGACCAACTCGGGCGTCGACAGCCAGCGCGTGGTCGACGGCAGGCCAAACAGCGCGTGAAGGCTGGCGTTGAGCAGGCCGAACTTGGGTGCGAGGATGAGCGTGAACAGCAGGGCCGAGAAGACCAGACCCATCAGATTGGGCGAGAAAAAGATGAAGCGGAAGACATCGCGACCCCGGACGTCGGGACGGTTGAGCAGAATCGCCAGACCGAGACTGAGCGGCAGCTGCAGCGCGACGCTGCCGATGGCAAAGGCGGCGGTGTTGCGAAACGCGGTCCAGAAATCGGGGTCTTGCAGCAGATAGAGGTAATTGTCGAAGCCGACGAAATGCTGAGCCTCCGGGCCCGAGGTGATGTAGAGCGACAGGATCAAACTGCGGACGATCGGGTAGGCGCCGAAGATCAGGAAGCTGAGGACGAATGGCGCCAAAAAGAAATACGGCGCGGTGCGGGAGGTGTGCAGCTGCATGGTCACTCCTTGACGGTTCCGTAGAAAGGCCGATATCGGCGTTACACTTCATCCTTCGTCACTGCGGAGTACGAAAAGTACGCCTCATTCCTCAGGATTTGCATGCCTTGATCTCGACCTTTCTACGAAACCGTCTGAAAACTGACTATTGACGAGTCCATCACTCCTTGGCGTCCCAATCGGGTTCACGGGCCATCTGTCGGCGCACATAGTCTGCAGCCGATTTCAGCCGTTGACGGACGTAGGATTCGAAGCCGTCCGCGCCGTGGGAACGATACTGGCCGTAACAGGAAACAATCGACTCGTTGAGCTTGGCCACCGCCACCGGCAGGAACCCGCTGGAATAGAAAGGCGGCACCTCATCGGCCAGGGCGATGAACTGTTCGCCCAGCACCTGGTTGCCCCAATACGGCCGCGCTTCATGATAGGCGGGGTCGCTCCAGGCCTGGCGATCCGGGGTGAGGATGTTCGTAATCCGGAACAGCCGCCCGTGCTGTTCGGGAGATCCGAAGTAAATGGTCTTTGCAAACTGCCAGGCCAACTCGGGATCTTTGGCGGTGCGGGCAATGCCGAGCATGGTGCCGCCGACCTGGCTGGTGCGCAGGCCGCCTGGCACGGGGGCCGGCAGGGGCACCACTCGCATTTTGCCGTGCAGGTCCTTGGCGTAGGTCTGCAGCTGCGACGAACGCCAGTCGGGGCATAGCGCGGCGATATAGAAGCCTTCGATGAAGCCGCGATAAAAAGACAGATCAAAATTGCCCAACGACTCGGCCACTCGCCTGTCGCCTGATTCGGCGACCAGCGGAATCATCCAGGTCATGGTTTCCACCGCGACGTCGTCGTCCATGCGCAGCTCGCCGTGGGGCCCGAAAATCCCGCCGCCGCGCTGCATCAGGAAAATCTGGAATGCCCAGGCGTCGCCATGTTCGATCTGCAGCAGGTAACGCTGGTCCTGAACCAGCAATCCTCGCAGTTCGCGAAAGTAATCGTCCCAGGTGGCCAGGTCTTCCATGCGCAGGCCGCGCTGCGCAAGGTAGGGGTCGACAATGTCGGCGCGATAGGCCAGCATGACCGGATGGATATCGTGCGGCAGCCCGAAAATGGCCCCACGGTCGGTATAGGTGGCAAGGGCATTGGCCGGAACCCGACCGATGATGCCGTCCCGCTCCAGATAGGGCTTCAGATCGAGAAACCCGACCCTGTCGAGCGGCCCGCGGAAAAAACCGCCGGCCGCGCTTTTTTCAATCTCGACCAGATCGGGAATGTTCACCGCCGCCCAAAGGGCCGAGCGCAGCTTCTGATTGACCGCATTGAAGTTAACCAATTGCACGTCAATCTCGCGGCCGGTCCTGGCCGAAAAGGCCTCGGCAGCCTCCTTGTAAGCATCGGAATGGATGGCACCGAAGGTCCACATGGTCAGGTCGGCATGCCGCGTGCCCACCGGATTGACAAGCAGATACAGACCGGCGATCAGGCCCATGGCTGCAATGAGCAGCGGCGCCATGCCCAAGGGCATGTCATCCAGCCAGCGCCGAATGGGTCCTGCTGTATCGACCGTTTCCGCCTGCATGCCCCTCCTTGCGTGACGGGTTCGTAAAAAACCCGATATCTGCGGTAGGCTCACTGAAATCGCTGCGGCAGCCACCCTCGCTCGACGCACTCGCGAAAGCACCACTCGGGGGTGGTCTCGGTGCGATAGCTCCAGAAGAACCAGCCGTGGTAGTGTTCCAGGGATAGGAGCTGCGCGGCGCCATAGGCACGGTAGGCAACGTCCGCCTGGAACGCATCCATGTGCTGGAGCGCGTGGTTGAACGGCCCCTCGGCCCAGAGCGAGACCACCTCCAGGTTGAACCCCAGGCTCCATTCGCCAACGATCGCCCGCAGCCCCAGCTCGCGCTGGATGAGGTCGCCCTCCTGCCGCCGCAATTCTCCCGCCTTGTGCAGGTGGCCGTAGATATCCATGTCGAGGTCCACGCGCTCGAAGCACTGGTAGCGGTGCACGTCGAAGATGACGTTCTCATGCTGCGGCGGCTGCATGAAGCCCAGGTACTCGCGATGCAGGCGGAAACCGTCGTGGAAGACCACGGCCACGCGTTCCGGCGGGCAGTGTTTGCGGATGGCTTTGTAGGCGCGCAGGTAGTAGGCTTTGAGCAGCGCCGTGGGCACGTCCCAACGCGGTTCGTTGAGCAGTTGGATCGCGTGAAGCGCAGGCGAGTTGCAGTAGCGTTCGGCAAGCCTCTCCAGCACCTCGACTGAGTGCGACAGGTATTCCTCGCGTGTGTGCCATTCGCAGACGCCCATGATGCCACCGTTGTCGAAGGCGTTCTGGCAGCCGGGCGCCGCATGAAGATCGAGGACAACATGCAGGCCGAACTCCGCCGCCCATCCCAGCGCACGGTCCAGCACGTCGATGCCGCCAGCAACGAAGGGATGGGGGTCGGCGCCGTACGTGGCGTGATAGGGATAGGGCGGGCCGAATATCCAGTGCCCGAGCGGGATGCGCACGGCGTTGATGCCTGTGCCCGCGAGCCACGCAAAGTCCTCGCGGGTGATGAAGCGCTCCCAGTGGCCGCGCAGCCGCGTGGATGCCTCGCGGCCCAGTTCCGCGCACCAGGTGGTCTCGTCGGTTGCGACAAGCCCCTTGAACAAGCTCGGCGTCATCCATTTTTCCAGCACCAACCAGCCGCCAAGGTTAACACCGCGAAGGCGGGTGGACGGTATTGCAGTAACAGGATCCGGCATAGCTATTCCTCATCGTCCCATCGATTATGAGTTACTCACCGCAATACGATGCGCAACTGAGTCGGTTTTTTTAGGAATTCGTGAAGCCCATGCGAACAATTCCTGTCTCGCCCCCATTATTACAATATCCTACTGAATGGGTCACTCAGTCTTCTGTCTTCTGTCCTCTGTCCCCTGTGCTATTTCATTGCAGTCCGATCTTCCAGTTCCAAAGCCCCGGACGATTTTTGATGGTCACCGCTGGCGGCACCGGCTCGTCCAGGTGGGCGAACATCCGGATGCCGGCCTGCTGGAGGATCGTTCGTTTTTCGCCGATGTCCAGCCGCCAGTTGGGGAAGGTCCAGTAGTCCGGACCGTGCTGGTCCACCCAGGCCTGCTCGCCCCGGGGGCTGTCGAAGGGCACGCGCAGCCGCATGTCGTCAGCCAGGGTTCGGGAAATGCACAGGGGCCAGTTGCCGGAAAGGACAATCCCCAGCGGCAAAGGGCTCTGCCGGCACAGAGTGAGAATGTCCGCTTCACCCAGTTCGGGGCCGACGAATGCGCCGCTGAACCCCAGTGTCTTGAGCGTCTCCAGGCAGAGGGCATTGGCAGCGTTGCAGAATGGACCCGCCCACAGACTCAGGCCCTCGGGGCGGTTGAACAGAGCCATCTGCCAGGGCATGTTGAGCACGAACTGGCGCGCTCCGTTTTCAAGGCACTGCCTCAGCAGGCCGGCCACGCGGGCCTCATCGTCCGGCCAGACGACCGGCGGCAGCCAGATCCACAGGTCGGTGGCAGCCGACCGGCCGATGTTCGCCGCGGTCGCTTCCGATAGCCACATACCCACAAGGTTGCGGCCCGACGCCCGGGCCGGCAGCCGACTCACACGGACTTCCACGGGACGACGGGAGTCGCCTACCGGCCCGGGCAGTTTCGCCGTGAAGCGGGTGGAGATGATCGGCGCCGGCGGCCGGGCGTTGGCCTCCACAGCGGCCATCATCTCTTCCAGGGCCTTCTCTCGGCGGTCAGTCAGAAATACCGGCGCGCCGGGTGGGGGCGCTTTCCTGCCTCCCAGGTTCAGCGGGTAGCGCCCTTTCTTGGGTACATGACGGGTCACCCGGCAGATGGTGTGTCCGGCCTCGTCTTCGTAGCCCACCCGCAGGACGTCTCCAGGCAGCAGTGCCTGCCGGACCACCACGCATGGGTTTTTGGCAGGGCCCTGCACCTTGCCCATGAACAGGCCCGAGGCGGTCTGTCGCAGGGTATCGATGGGCTTTTGCGGCCGCTGGGGCAAAAACTGGTAGTGGGTGGCCTCCCGTCCCAGGCTCTGGGCCAGCAGCTCCAGCGCGTCACGCTTAACCTTGGCATCATTGCCCTGATCCCGAAGCATGCGGTAGGCGGTCACCGTGTAATAGACATAGTGCGGCCCTTTTTTGCGGCCTTCGATCTTCCAGGCCAGCACTTTTTTGACCTGCCCTAAAATCTTGGTCAGCACGTCCACGGAGAAATCCTGGCAGGAAAAGGCCCGCCCCGCCTTGCCGCCCTGACGGTAGTGCCGGCGGCAAGGCTGAACGCAGCGCCCGCGCAATCCGCTTTTACCCCCCATGTAACTGCTCCAATAGCAGCGGCCGGACACCCCGTAGCAAAGGGCGCCGTGAATGAACGTCTCCAGTCCCAGGGCTTTGGGACTGGCACCGGCCATGGCCTTGATCTCATCGATGGAAAGCTCCCTGGGGACCACCACCCGGTCGACCGCAAGGGTTCGGGCAATAAACCCCAGGGCCTTGGGAAAGCTGACGTTGGCCAGGGTGGAAAGATGAATTTCGCCATCGAACCCCGCCTGGCGGGCCAGGGCGACAACCCCCAAATCCTGGATGATCAGGGCATCGGGGTGTACATGGCGCTGCAGGTCGTCAATCAGCTGGCCGGTCCGATCGAGTTCGTCAGGTTTGAGTAGGGCATTGATGGTGACGTAGACCTTCACCCCCCGATCATGGGCCAGCCCGACCAACTGAGCCAGCTCCTCGATGGAAAAATTTTTGGCCTCCATGCGCGCCGACATGCTTTTGAGGCCGCAGTACACGGCATCGGCTCCGGCAGCCAGTGCTGCCAGAAAAGCGGCGCGGTTGCCGGCGGGGGCCAGAATGGCCGGTTGGTGATCAAGGTTCATATTGTCTGTATACTATCTGTGGCTCTCGATTGCTATAAGGTTTCGGAATGGCGTTAAGCATGCTCCGAATTTCGAAACATCCGCTTCAAGGCCGCCACCGCATCCATGGTCAGGCTGAGAATGGCGGGGATGAGAAAAATGGTGAATATGGTGGAGATCAGCAGGCCGCCGACGACCACGCCGCCCAGTCCCCGATAGAACTCAGAGCCGGCGCCGGGAAAAAGCACCAGGGGCAGCATGCCGAACACCGTGGTGATGCTGCTCATATAGATGGGCCGGATGCGCGAACGCACCGATTCGGTGATGGCCCGTCGCACGTCCATGGCCTGTTCCCGAATGTTGTTGAGGCTCTGGTGGACGATCAGAATGGCGTTGTTGACCACGATGCCGACCAGGATGACAAACCCCAGCATGGTGAGAATATCCAGCGGCTGAGGGGCCACGAAGCGGTTCACCAGAAAAATCCCCAGAAACCCGCCGGCAGCGGCCAGGGGGACGCTGAACAGGATAATCAAGGGGTAGAGAAAATTCTCGAACAGCGCACTCATCAGCAGGTAGCAGATGGCCACGGCCAGGACCAGGTTCCAGACGAGGGCATCACGGGTACGGGTGAGCTGGTCCGCTGTGCCGCCCAAATCGATACGGTAGAGGCTGCCCAGTTGAGCCTGAGCCTTGACGGGTTCGATCACCTGCCGGGCGATGGTGTCCATGGCCATCTCCAGGGAGATGTCGGCCGGCGGGTTCACCTGGATGGTAATGGCTCGCTGGGTGTCGATGTGGTTGATCTGCGTGGGACCCTCGGTCAGCTGGATATCGGCCACCGAACCCAGCAGCACCTTGCCGCCCAATGGCGAGGCCACGGGAAAGGCTTCCAGGTCCTGGATCCTTTTGAGCCGGTCCTCACGGCTCTTGACCACCAGATCGATTTCGTCACCGTAGAGGCGGTAAACGCCGGCCTTGGCACCCCCCACCAGGGCATCCACGGTGGTGCCCAGGTCGGTCGTACTGATACCCAGCCGGGTGAGACGGTCCCGGTTGGGCGTGATCTGCAGCTCCGGGTTTCCCAGGTCCAGGCCCGGAATGGGACGGATCTGTGCGCCGGGTATGGCGGCTGCCGTCATGCCGTAGATCTGCCGGCCCAGGGCAATCAGAGGCGGCAGATCCGGGCCCTTGAGGTCGATGTCAATGGAACGGCCGCTGCCCAGTCCCCGGGTAAACAGGCCGGCCTGGTAGACGATGGGAATCATGCCGGGAACTTTACTTAAGGTTCGGTAAACGTAAGGGATGAGTTCGGCCGTGCGCGCAGCGTCCCCGGATACCACGCCCATGAAGATCTGTTGGCGAAAGGCCACGTAGAAAAAATTCTTTACGGTGGGCAGATTCAGCTTCTCGGCCGCCTGGCTGGTACCGTCCCGGTTGACCAGGGGCAGGATATCCGCTTCCACGGCCCGGGCGATGGCGGCGAATTCATCGGTATTGTATCCCGGCGGCGGAATCAGGATGCCGAAAAGCAGTTCCCGGTTGCCGGTGGGCAGGTATTCGGTCTTGGGGATAAGCGTGACGATCAGCACCACGGCCAGGGTCACCAGGACGACGGCAACCACGACGCGCGACCACACCCGGCCGCACATCCAGTCGACAAATCCGACCATGGCGGAAACCAACCCACCGGCCGCTCGGGTGGCCGAGAACATCCGCTTGCTTTTTTCCGGCTTTTTTTTCTCCACGCGGCCCAGGATCAGTGCGCAAAGAGTGGGAATGCCGGTGATCGAAATCAGCAGACTAAGGGCGACAGCGCTGGAAATGGCGATGGCGATGTCGCGAAACAGCTGGCCGGCCTCCTCTTCAACAAACACGATGGGCAGGAACACCGCGACGGTGGTCAGGGTGCTTGCCAGCACCGCCCCCCACACCTCGGTGGTGCCGTCAAAGGCGGCCTGGATGCGCCCTTTGCCCATCTCCCGGTGGCGGAAGATATTCTCGAAGACCACGATTGAGTTGTCCACCACCATGCCCACGGCAAAACTCAGCCCGGCCAGGCTGACCACGTTGATATTGCGGCCGGCCAGGGTCATGAAGAGGAAGGTGCCCACCACACTGACGGGAATGGCGGCGGAGACCACCACCGTCCCGGCGATGTTGCGCAGAAACAGGAGCAGCACCGTGACCGCCAGGATCGATCCGACCATCAGGTTCTTCTTGACCAGATTGATGGCGTCGTAGATATAGGTGGTCTCGTCGTAAACCTGTTCGATGGACAGGTGACGGTCTTTGAGGATGCCGCCATTGAGTTCGGCCAGGGCGGTCTTCAACCGGTCCATGACCAGCAGCACGTTGGTGCCCGGCTCCCGCACGGCGCTCATGACAATGGTGGTCACACCGTCATGGCGCACCACCACGGCCGGCGTTTCATGGCCCAGGCGGACCGTTGCGACGTCCTTGACCGCCACGGGGATGCCCTCAACCCGCCGGATGATCACGTTGGCCACGTCTTCGGGGCTCCGATACTCACCCACGGTGCGGGCGATATACCGTCGCTTGCCTTCGTCAAAGTCGCCGGCGCTGATGGTCTTGTTCTCCACCTTTAGGGCGCGGATCAGGTCCGGCACCGTGATCCTTCTGGAAGCCAGGGCGTCCACATCCACCACCACCTGCATCTCACGCTTCTTGCCGCCGTGGATGTTGACCGAAGAGATGCCGGGAAGCCGTTCCAGCCAAGGCTGGACCTCTTCGTCGAGAAAATCGTATTCCTCTTCCAGGTTGCCCCGGTAGCCGTCCTCGGCCATGAGCACCATCCAGGCGATGGACTTTTCGAAGCGGCCGCCGGACTTGATGATGGGCCGGTCCACGTTGTCCGGGTAACTTTTGACCTGCTCCATTTTGTTGGAGACCCGCAGCAGGGCTTCGTCGATATCCGTGCCGATCTCGAATTCCAGGCTGATATAGCTCAGGCCGTCCTGGCTCTCGCTCTTGATCTCGGTCAGACCGTTTAAGCTTTTCAACTCCTTTTCCTGGACTTCGGTGACCTCGCGCTCCACCTCCTCCGGGCTGGCCCCGGTCCAGGTAGTCTGGATGGACACTTCCGGCAGATCCACGTTGGGCGTCAGCTGGATGGGAATCCGCAGCAGTGCCAGGAAACCGAAGAGCAGCAACAGGATTGCCCCCACGGAGACCGTTACCGGCTTTTTGATGGATAGGTCGACTAGCTTCATAATTCGGATATCCGATGTCGTGGTCGGAGGTCAGTCCTCTGTCCTCAGTCCTCAGTCCTCTGTCCTCAGTCCTCTGTCCTCAGTCCTCTGTCCTCTGTCTTGTGAAAAAACCACGTCCTGGCCGGGCATGAGCCGCTCGTTGCCCCGAATCACCAGCAGGTCCCCGGCCGTCAGCTCACCTGTAACCGCAGCCAGACCGTCATGGTACCCTTGTACAGTCACCGCTACCGGGAACGCCTTGCCATCGTTCACCCGGTAGACCATGGATCGATCCCCGGCCGTCACGACCGCATCCTTGGGGACCATCAGGGCGCTGAAACGTTCGGACAGGTCGAAAGTGACCACCGCCTCCATACCGGCTTTGATGGTAAATCCGGGGTTGTCCAAGAGTACCCGTACAGGAAAGGTCCGGGTCATGGCGTCCCCTTTGGGTAAAATGGCATCGATCTTTCCTTCCCGCCCATCCTCGGCCAGGCTGGTCAACGTCACCTGCACCCGCCCGTCCGGCGGCAATTGCACCGCATAGCGTTCGGGGACATCCACGGCCACACGGACCTGGGAGATGTCCACCAGCGTAACCACCGGTCCGCCCGACTGGACCCATTGGCCGACCTGGGTGTGCTCGGCCGCCACGAATCCGTCAAATGGTGCGATGACCGTTTTCTGTTCGATGTGATAGGCCAGGGTCTCGATCTGGGATTCTGCCACCAGCAGCGCCTGGGACAGGGCGCGGTGGGAATACAGGGCCTCATCGTAGGTCCTCTGGGAAATGCTGTTGTTCTCCCGCAGGCGCCCCACCCGCTCCAGTTCCTTCTGCGCATTTTCCAGGTTGGCTTTGATCCGCTCCCGCTCGGCCACCCGGCCCTTGCGCTCCAGCTCCAGCTCCCGAGTCTTCAGGCGAACCAGCAGGTCGCCCGTTTTGACTCGCCGGCCCTCCTTGGCCGGGAAGGCTGCCACCACACCGCCTGCCTCGGCGGCCACCACGCTGGTTGCTACGGCTTCCACACTGCCCACCAGAGTCACCTGACGGGATACGCGATTTTCCACCACCGGCATTACGGTCACCGGTGAAGGAGGTCGTTTGGCTGCCACCCCTGATTGATCCCGGGCGAGTCCCGCCACCGGCAGGACAAGGGTGGCGGCCAGCAGAAAAATAAACCGTCGCAGGGTTGTCGTTGGGATCATTTTCCCGTCCTCTCCGTAAATTGGAGAAATTATCTCAGATTCTTATCTCAGAACCATGGATCAAGTAATCGGCGAGTGGCTCCGTCAACATACGCATCAAGATTTATCCTCAATATAAAAACCGGTCAAGAGCATAGAACGGAAATCGGACTCATGCGCCCGTGAGTCCGGGAATTGCAACCGCAAAGGCGGCAGAAACCGCAAGGGCTTCCAACCGGAGTGACCATGGCCGCCATGCCGGTGAAATCTACCGTCGACAGCGCTCGCGCTTCAGCCTTGAACCGATGCCCTGCTCACCTATTGGCTGCCACGGCCGCCCCTTGCTGATCCGGCAACCTGTCTTATATTAATCGCCATATTCGATAAACGCGAAAGCGCCTGCGGGCGCGGAAAAGGATGGGCACATGAAACTGGCAGTCAGCGGCAAAGGCGGTGTGGGCAAAACAACATTCTCTTCTCTTCTGGCGCGGACGTTGAGCGACCAGGGTAAAAAAGTGCTGGCCATCGATGCGGACCCGGACGCCAACCTGGCGGCGGCCCTGGGCATCGCCGATGCCGACAAGATCACCCCCATCGCCGAGATGAAAGAGCTGATTTTCGAGCGCACCGGCGCCCAGCCCGGCACCATCGGCGGATTCTTCAAACTGAATCCCAAGGTGGACGACATCCCCGACACCCTTTCCGTCAAGATGAACAACATCAAGCTTATGCGCCTGGGCAGCGTGAAAAAGGGAGGGTCCGGCTGCCTGTGCCCGGAATCCACCCTGCTCAGGGCGCTGGTGATGCATGTGGTGCTGGGACGCGACGAAGTGGTCATCATGGACATGGAAGCGGGCATCGAACACCTGGGACGCGCCACGGCCCAGGCCGTGGACAAACTGATCGTAGTCGTGGAGCCGGGTCGCCGCAGCATCGACACCGCCGAGCACATCCGACGCCTGGCCGCCGAGATCCAGCTGAACCACGTTGCCGTGGTGGGCAACAAAATTCGCAGCCCCAGGGATGAAGAATTTTTGCGCAAGCACCTGCCCGATTTTGAATTTCTGGGCTTTCTGCCCTACGACGACACGCTCATCGAGGCCGATCTCTCCGGCGCCTCTCCCTATGATACCGCAACCACGGCCAAACAGGTCGTGGCCGCCATCATCGACAAGCTATATGCTGATGAATAAACCCGTAAAAGGCGCCACCCAAGGGCGCCGTCGATATCCGTCGCGACGAAAGCCACCGGGCAAGCGACCTGACCGCCGGGCGGACCGCGGCATGCTTATTCCCGGTGCCGACCCGCAGCTCAAGGACGTCTTTTCCGGCATCGGCGTTCCGAGGAACAAGCCCTTCAGGCCTGACCGATTCCAGACCGAGGCCGTAGCGGTCATGGCCGAGTCCGACTGCCTGGTGACCGCCCCCACCGGCGCCGGCAAGACCTGGATCGCTGTCCAGGCCATCCGGCGCACATTTGAACGGGGCGGAAGGGCGTGGTACGCCTCGCCGCTCAAGGCCCTCACCAACTCGAAACTCACTGAATTTTCCGAGATCTTCGGCCCTGAAAATGTGGGCATTCTCACCGGCGACCGTAAGGAAAGCCCCGATGCGCCCATCATCGTCGGCACCACCGAAATCCTGAGAAACCAGCTCTACGATGCCATGCACCAGGGCGTTTCGCTGAACACGGACCTGGTGGTGCTCGACGAGGCCCATTATATGGGAGACGAAGAACGCGGCGTGGTGTGGGAGGAGACCATGATCTACCTGCCCCCGCGCATCCCCCTGCTGATGCTGTCGGCAACGGTGGGTAATGCGGGCGCCATCGCCGACTGGCTGACGACCATTCGCGGCCGCCCCTGCCGGGTGGTGGCCGAAACCCAGCGGCCCGTTCCGCTCTATCCCATGGTATTGCATCCATCGGGCACCCTGCTGCCTCTGACTATCAAGGGCGCACGGGGGGCAAACGCGCTTCACAAAAAGGTTGAGAGTCTCGTCGGCGGGAAAAAGCAACAGGAGCTCCCCCGACGCCGCGGCCTTCCCCCTTTTGGCGATATTCTCAGGGTACTCAAGGCCTTTGACCTGCTGCCGGCCATCTTTTTTTTAAAATCCCGCAGCGACTGCGACGCCGCCCTGAACCTGTGCCACGGAGCAGTCCCCCTGACCGACGAGAAAAAGGCGGAAATTTTTGATCGGGTTCGAACGCTCACCGACAATTCACCGCACCTGACCCACCATCGCCAGCGCATTCATCTGGAACAGGCCGGGGTTGGCGCCCACCACAGCGGTCATCTTCCCGGCTGGAAGCTGGTGGTCGAACGTCTGATGAGCGAAGGCCTGCTGACCGCCGTCTTCGCCACCTCCACCGTGGCCGCCGGCGTCAATTTTCCGGCACGGACCATGGTTTTTTTCAACTCGGACCGGTTCAACGGCACCGAATTCGTTCCCCTGGACGCCACCCAACTTCACCAGATGACCGGCCGCGCCGGCCGCCGGGGCATGGACAAGATCGGCTTCGGCCTGGCTGTTCCCGGCCGCTACATGGACCTGCGATTGGTGGCTCGGCTGCTGGCGTCCCGGCCGGGAAAGGTGGTCAGCCGCATCCGCATCAACTTCTCCATGGTTCTCAACCTACTGCTTTCCCACACCCCGGCCCAGATTGAAGAGCTGCTCAAGCGGTCCTTCGCCACCTGGCTGCTAATCACCAAAGCCGAGGACAGCCGCCAGAAAAGCCGCATGGCCGATGTTCACGAAGTCCTGTGGGAAGATTTTCTACGACACCTGGATTTTCTCAAGGAGACTGGATTTGTAGACAGTCAAGACCGCCTCACCGGAGACGGGATCTGGGCATCCCAACTGCGTGTGGACCAACCCCTGATCGTGGCCGAATGCCTGCGCCAGGGTCTGCTGCCGGACGGGGATGCGGCCCAGATGGCCGGCGTGTTCGCCTGTATGGTCAACGAAAGGGAAACCGATGACCGAATGGAGGGGCGCCTGGTGCCTAACCGGCTCAAGCGCACGGTGGTGCGCATCCAGAAAAAACTGACCGGGTTCGCCCGCCACATGAAATCCCGCGGCTTCGATGTACGCCAGTTCTACCTGCGGCCAGCCGCCATGGCCCATGCCTGGGCGTCGGGATATCCGTGGGACACAATAATCAAGGAATACGGCATGGCCGAAGGCAACCTGGCCATGATGATGATGCGCACCGCCGACAACCTGCGCCACGCGGCCAACCTGACCGACGTGTTTCCCGAAGCCGCTGCGACGGCCCGCGAAGCCATCGAATTGATCATGAAAGAGCCGGTGGTGGAAGGAGCGGATGAGGATGAAGCGGATCGATGAAATTCAGGTACATCTGCCCTGGTTTATGTTATTGCTAACATATCCTTATGGTGCAATAATGACATCCGGACACAAAGCAACCAGGAGAATCGTTCATGGACAACTTCCATTCATTGCTCGAGTCCTGTTCAGCCGAACACGGGCACCTCTGCCCGGGACAGGTGGTTGGTGTGCGGATGGCGATTTTAGGGTGTCGACTGATCGGGATGGAACAGCCCAAACGGATCGATCAGGTTAAAAAGCTCCTGGTTTATGTGGAGATGGATCGCTGTGCGGCAGATGCCGTGGCCCATGTGACCGGCGTAAGACTCGGGCGACGGAGTCTCAAGTTTGTCGATTATGGCATTATGGCCGCCACCTTCATGAACCTGGAGACTGGTGACTCGTACCGGGTGCTGTCTACAGAGGATGCAAGGGCTCTCGCGCAGGTTTACGCGCCGGAATTTGCCACAACGTCCGAACGGCAGATCACCGCTTACACGCGCATGCCGGACAGTGTCCTGTTCCGTGTCCAGAAGGTCCGCGTAAAAATCGATGAATTTGACCTGCCCGGTCCAACACGACGAAAAGTGGCCTGCAGCCGCTGCGGTCAGCTGATCCGAGATGCCAGAGAAATTCTCCTGCAGGGTAATCCGGTCTGTAAACCATGCACCGACCAAGCCTATTTTACGCATGCCCGGGACATCACGTGGCATGACATGGGATGGTCACCAAGCCGTCATCACAGCCAATCCAGCACCCGCGCTGTACATGAACCGGTGGGATCTTCGATGAACACCAGATAAGGAGACCTGGCTGTGTTGAAAAAAATCGGGGTAGAAGATTCTGTGGGAACAACACTGGCCCACGATATCACCGAAATCAGGCCGGGCGAGTGCAAGGGACCGGCGTTTCGGAAAGGCCATACGGTTTGCGAGGAAGATATTTGCCGATTGCAGAAACTGGGTAAGAACCATCTCTACCTGATCGACCTCGATGAAGATGAAATCCACGAAGACCAGGCCGCTTCAATCCTCGCAAAGAACCTGTCCGGGGAAGGGGTCGTCTGGGAGGATGCCCCCAGAGAAGGCAAGATCATCCTTCACGCCCAATATGACGGACTGTGTACGGTGGACGTCGCGGCGCTATCGGCTTTTAATATGGTCGACGAGGTGATGTGCGCCACGATTCACAGCCACACCCTGGTGAGAAAAGGAGAGATGGTGGCGGCAACACGCGCCATCCCCCTCGTGATGAAGCGGGCTCCTGTTGAGCGGGCGGCAGCCATTGCCGCGCAGAATGGCGGCATTCTTAAAGTGCGTACCCTCAAAAAAGCCCGGGCAGGTGTAGTGATCACCGGGAGCGAAGTCTTCAACGGGCTGATAGAAGACCGATTCGCACCGATTTTAAAGGAGAAAATCGAAACGCTCGGGTCTGACGTGGCCGGGGTGACATGGGTTCCCGACGACCCTGAAAAAATTCAAACGGCAATCGAAGACCACTTGGCCGACGGTTGTGATTTGATCCTTCTGAGCGGCGGGATGAGTGTGGACCCGGATGATGTAACCCGCAAAGGCATCGCCATGGCCGGGGGCGAAGCGGTCCACTATGGCGCCGCAGCCCTCCCCGGCGCCATGTTTATGACCGCTTACGTCCACGGGATTCCATTACTGGGGATACCGGCATGTGGACTCCATCACCGCATCACAGTCCTGGATCTGATTCTTCCCAGAATATTGGCGGGTGAATATATCGGCAAAAAAGAACTTGCGTTTCTCGGGCATGGCGGACTCTGCCGCGATTGCGAAGCGTGCGTCTACCCCCACTGCCCGTTTGGAAAAGGAAGCTGACCTGTCATCAGGCGGACATGAGGCGTTTGCGATGCGCCTGCACGAGCTTGATCTCACCGAAGGAGACTTCATCGCCCAGGGCGTGCTTGATTTGCCCAAAAGGTTTCCCCTGCAACCGTGACAGTTCCTGTTCGATCTTTTGCCGTTTCTCGGGTGGCAGAAGCAAGTCAATGGCCACTTTTCCGTTGTCCACCCAGTGGGCCATATGCCCTTCGATGGTGGCCAGAACGAATCCCCGCGCCTCGGCGATCTGGGCAACGGTCATCCCCTTCTCGAACAGCTCGAGGCTGATCTGTCTGGTGTCGGTCCGGGGCGTTTTTGGCTTCTCGGGCGGCGGCGCGGCCGGTGTGACTGCGGGCAGGGTTACCGCCTCAATGTGGTGTTGCCTGCGGTAGGCGCTAACCATGGCGACCAGTTCCTGCCCGTACCTTTTTGCCAACTGTTTACCGATGCCCTTGACCCCCTTCAGGGCCGCCAGGGTGTCGGGCAGGTTGACGGCAATCTGGATCAGGGTCCGCTGGTGCAGGACCCGGTAATGGGCAATGCCTTCCTCGTCCGCCTTGCGACTGCGCCAGTCTTTCAATGCCTGAAACAACTCAGGATGGGCAATATCGGCTTCACCATAGGTGATCGATTCAATTTTCTCCTTTTTCTTCCCACTGTTGACTCCGGCAGCCGAAACGGCGCGGAGATAGCGCGAAGGCGAAAAACCGTCTTCGCAGCATTGCACCGCGGCCAGTTTGACCGCGGTCTCTTCCTGCAGCCGGTCGAGGGCATGGGTTGCCTTTTTTCGAAGCTCCTTGTTGTCCGTATCAATTTGCAGCAGGGGGAGCTGCCGACCAAGCCCCGATTCGATTTTCTCCTGAAAGTAGGCCGATGCCTTGGCAATCCGCTCCAGCACGAGGACATCGAACGCCGGCAGCGTGGAGGACGAGAAGAGACCCCGCAACTGGCGGAGGAAATTATCGCCGACGGTGCAGACATCCTCCTCGGTCTGTTTCTGCAGTTCGCGGATCGTGCCCCCGCCGGAAACACGGACCAACCCGGCGTTTTCCAGCAGCAATGATACCATGCGCTGCATACAGTCGCGCAACGGTTGAAAGTCGAAACACGCCAGCAGCATCTGCTGCTGGTAACGGATTTTAGCCGTTTCGAGTTGATCCGTGGAAGGGCGGTTCTGTTTCGTCTCCTGGCTGAAGGCAAGTACAGCGGGATCGGTTTTGATCGCCGCCAGTGAGAGCGGGGTGGAGAGCACCATGCCTTCAAAGGTCCGACAACGACTGAGGGCCACGTACACCTGTCCATGGGCAAAGGCGGCCTTGGCGTCGATGATGGCCCTGTCAAAGGTGAGCCCCTGGCTCTTGTGGATGGTGATCGCCCAGGCCAGCCTGAGCGGGTATTGCCTGAAAGCGCCGACTCTGTTTTCAGTGATTTCAAGTGTTTTTGGGTCGAGCGTATAGTCGATGTTCTCCCAGGTTACCGGCTCGACCGCGATCTCTTTTGAATCGCCGGGGCACCGTATCCGGATATCCGTGCCGGTGAAACGCGTGATCGTACCGATTTTCCCGTTGAAGTAGCGTTTCTCAGGTGAACTGTCATTGCGGACAAACATCACCTGTGCGCCCGTCTTCAGATCGAGGGTGGCGGCGGTCGGGTAAGTGTGTTCCGGAAAGTCCCCCTCAATTTCTGCATTGAACGTATGGACTTTTTGCGGCAGCGCCCCGAGTCTGGAACCATTGATGGCATCGGCGATCCGATTATGGGTGCCAAGCGTGATATAACCGTCGCCGACGGCAGGAGTAAAATCAGCGATATGGCGCGTATTGAGTTCCTCTATCGTGGCCCGGTCGAGCCGGTTGCCTCGAACGCGATTGAGAAGGTTGATAAAATGGCTGTCCTCCTGGCGATAAATATGCTGCAACTCGATGGTCACCATTTCGGTTTTGCTCAGGGCTGTGCTGCTGAAAAAATAGGCTGACGCATAAGTCTCGTGCAAGCGTCCCCACTCCTCTTCCTTTACCACCGGGGGCAGTTGAAACAGATCGCCGATCATCAGCAACTGAACACCGCCGAACGGAAAATTGCCGCGACGATAACGGCGCAGGACGCTATCCACACCATCCAGCAAGTCGGCCCGCACCATGCTGATCTCATCGATCACCAAAAGGTCGAGGTTCCTGATGATGTCGATCTTTTCCCTGCTGAACCGATACTGGTGACGCGCCGTTTGGCTGCCTGGCAAAAATGGCCCGAAGGGAAGCTGGAAAAACGAGTGCAGGGTAACGCCGCCGGCGTTGATAGCGGCGACACCGGTAGGAGCCGTGACAACCAACCGTTTGGGGCTCTCTTTTTTTAATGCGTGGAGAAAGGTCGTCTTGCCCGTTCCGGCTCTGCCGGTCAGGAAAAGATTGCAGCCGGTGTCCCGGATAAATTCACCGGCAAGTTTCAGTTCAGGATTAGCGGTTTTCATGGCGATGATGTCGTGCTGCATTGCCCTTCATAAGGACCAGATCCAAATCAGGGTGATCACCCCGGACGACAAAAGCAGGCTTTCCACCAGAAACTCCAGGCGCATGCTGGGCAGCATCCGCCCTTTTTCATAGGCACTAACCAAAATGAGCATGGCCGCCGGACAAAGGGTCAGGAAAAAACCAAGCCCGGAAATCAGGTCGATGGCCGACCCGGCGGCGACCAGAATCATGCAGCCGACCAACGTTCCTTTCAGCAGAACCACGGTTTTTCGGTTCCCCAGCAGGATAGGCAGGGTTTCCTTACCCATGATGCGATCGCCCTGAACATCCAACAGGTCAAAAAAGGCGGTGCGGGCAAACACCAGGGCGGTCGCCCAGACAAACACCCCCCCGATAGCGACGGTCAGGGTCCCCTTGCCCGTGATCCCGGGCAGCAGCGCCACCACCACCCCCCATGCCACGGCGATGAGAAATGTTTTTGAACCGGGAATATCCTTGATCCGTCGAAACTTGAACCCGAAGCCGTCGGGCAACAGATAAAGGTTGTAGGAGAGGCCAAGCAGACTCATGATCAGCAGGATCGCAAAGGCGGCAGCCCCCATGGCCGATGCACACAGGATACCCAGGCCGCCGGCAGAGATGGCCAGGACAGACAACAGTCGCCGGCGCCGCTCATAAAACCGGGCCCGTTCCGGATCGTT
Organism: uncultured delta proteobacterium; assembly: GCA_963697225.1. Taxonomy (GTDB): domain Bacteria; phylum Desulfobacterota; class Desulfobacteria; order Desulfobacterales; family Desulfosarcinaceae; genus Desulfosarcina. Next base: position 27,669 of record CAVONM010000018.1, on the reverse strand, counting down.
GTATTCATCTTCGGCCGTGCCGGTGAGGTGATTGAGCAGATGCATGGAAAGCACGTAAAGCATGGCCACAGCCACCGGGGCAAGACCAGTGGTCAGCCCCAACAACCGGATGCAGGCTAAGCAGAGGCATCCGGCACCCACGGCGACATAAAGGTTGGTCAGCAGGAGGGTCTGAATCATGTTGTAAACGGTTCTGACAAGGCTGGATTGCCGCTTGGTCGGCAGCTTTTCCAGTTCCCGGAAAACCCGTTTTATGATCCAGTTGGGCGTTGAGGCCCCGGCGGTAATCCCCACCCGGCCAACCCTGTCCAGGCAGCAGGACGCCAGCTCAGCTTCAGTTTCCATGAGGAAGGCCGGCTTGCCGGTCTCCCCGGCAATATCGGCCAGTCGTCGGGTATTGCCGCTATCCTTTCCCCCCACGACAATAACGGCGTCTACGCGATCAGCCAATTGTTTGACCTCTGCCTGCCGCTTTTCCGTTGAATCACAGATGGTATCGAAGGTCTTGTAATGGGGGAATTTATCGGCGGCCCAGGTTTTCACATGGTCGTAGAGCTTCATGTTCTGGGTGGTCTGGGCCACAATGATGGCCTGGTCGAAAGCAGGCAAGGCTGCGACGTCCGCCATGGTGCTGACCACGTGCCCCGACGGCCCGGCATACCCCACCAACCCCACCACTTCAGGGTGGTCCCGGTCGCCGACAATAATGGTGGCAAACCCCTTTCGGGCATGAACCCGGATGATCGTCTGGACGCGGATGACTCGCGGGCAGGTGGCATCCACCACCTTAAACCCGGCCTCCTTGAGCCGCTGCTTGTCCTCGGGGGGCACGCCGTGGGCCCGCACCAAGACGGTGCCGGTCCCCCGCTCCGGTATCGTTTTCAGGACAGTGATCCCTTTTTTCTCAAAGAGGGAAAGGACCTGGGGATTGTGGATCAGGGGGCCGTAAGTGTAAATGGGTTCAGCGTATTTGCCCGGTGCATCCAGGGCCAGTTCCACAGCCCGCCTCACCCCCATGCAAAAACCGGCGGTTTTGGCGATCTCGATCTTCATCTATAATCCGGTGCTACCCTTAAGGTGCCTTTGAATAAAGGAGCCTTTTAATAATAGACTCAAAGCAGCGGCTTCAGGTGATCGATGACAAGGGCTTCCACCATGTGGGGGAGCGGGTCGTTCGACACCCCGATCAAATCGACATTTTCCTGGGATATGGGCAAAATGAGCTTGGTGGCCGCACAACCGGACACGGCTTCGGCCATTTTGGGGGTCACTTCACCCATCATGGCATGGGCCAGCATGATGCCCAGGGTACCGATCACCACATCCACCCGGGCAACCGTCCGCACAATTGCGTTTTCCCCCGATGCCCCCCGGTTGGCTCCGGCCTTGAGCATCTGGGCGGTAGCGATGGCATTGGTCCCCAAAGCGATAATCTCCACGGATTCGCCGAAGCGTGCTTTGATTCTCTTGATAATGGTGCTGCCGATGCCACCGCCCTGACCGTCGATGATACCGACCGTTTTTCGTGAAGACGGCTGAAGCATTAATATACCTACAGTTTTTCTATCCGTGCCCGAGACCTGCGCTTGCGCTTGGGAAGCCGCCGGCTGGGCCCCTTTTTGCGGGTGGTCGGCACCCATCCCGTGGAAACGGACTCCTCGCCGCCCTTTATCGCCAGGTATCGAGCCATGGCAATCCTTTCCTCGAAGGCAGCTGAATCCAAGGCGGTGGCTCCGGCCGACTCGGCAGCAGTCAGGACTTCCCGGTCGCTGCTGACCACCAAGGCTTTGGCCTTTTCCCGGTAGACCATCCGCCGTATCACATCGTCGGCGCTCTCGCCACCCTGCGAAAAACGGATGGCGATGCCCTTGATCCGATCCCGGGAACCGTAAATGGAGGGCTCGGCAGTGCCGTCGAAAACTACTGTAATTTTATGCGGTTTCAGTTTTTTGTAGGCCGCCAGCATGTCCACCAGGGCGTCACGGCCCAGTTGCAGGTCCTGCCGATCCATCCCGGCCAATTCCGGGGATTGGCGGATCAGGTTGTAACCGTCGATGATGAGGTGAATGGCCATGATGCAACTAACTTGTCCGGAGCAGCCCCAGCAACCGGTCCAGGTCGTCGTCACTGAAAAAATCGATTTCCACCCGCCCCTTCTTGCCTTTCCGCTGAATACGGACCCGGGTGCCGAATTGGCGGGACAGATCTTCGGAGACATCCCTGAAATAGCGCTGTGCAGAGGTCAATTCCGGGGTGCGGCCCGGTTTCTTTTCCGCGTTGATCCGCTTGATCAACGCTTCGGTGTCGCGCACCGACAATTTCTTAGCCACCACCTCCCGCCAGGCGGTCTGCTGTTTGGCCGGCGTGTCGGCCCCCAGAAGGGCTCGGGCGTGGCCCATGCTCAAGGCGCCCTCCATGATGCTCTCCTTGATCGGGTCGGGAAGCTGGCGCAACCGCAGGAAATTGGCCACCGCGCTGCGGCTCTTTCCCACCCGCTCGGCCGCCTTATCCTGGGTCAGGTCAAACTCGGTGATCAGCCGATGGTAGGCCTCGGCCTCCTCCATCGGGTTCAGGTTTTCCCGCTGGATGTTCTCTACGAGGGAAATCTCCAGCATTTCGGCATCCGAGACATCCTTTACCAGTACAGGCACCCGGTCCAGGCCGGCCAGGGCGGCCGCCCGCAGGCGCCGCTCACCGGCTACGAGTTCGTAACCCACATCGTCGGCGCGCACCAGCAGCGGCTGGATGATGCCCTGGCTGCGGATGGATTCGGCCAGCTCTTCCAATTCGGCCGTCGCAAAATGACGGCGCGGCTGGTAGTGGTTCGGCCGAATCATATCGATTTCACATAGAAAATAATCTTTTCGCGTCACTGACGATGATCCGGCCATCCCTTCCACCGTGCCTAGATCCGGGATCAGCGCATCGAGTCCCCTGCCCAAGGCCATTTTCCGTTTCTTCTTGGCGCCGGAACCAACGTTGCTTTGCTTTGTTTTATCTGGCATGCGGTGTCCTGAATTATGTATGGCTGGCCCGGACCAATCACATCGGTCCCGGCGAATCAGCGTTACCGGAAAGCCTGTCAGGCGCGGCCGGCATGATTGGCGGCCATGATCTCCTTGGCGAGTGAAAAATAGCTGACAGCCCCGGAAGACATGGCATCGTAAAGCAATATGGGCTGTCCGAAACTGGGCGCCTCGCCCAAGCGGACATTGCGGGGAATCGTTGTCTTATACACCAGGTCCTTAAAGTGGTTTTCAGCGTCCTCGGCCACCTGGTGGCTCAAATTGGTACGGCGGTCGAACATGGTCAGCAAAATACCGGCAATTCTGAGCTTCGGATTCAAGCCGCTCTTGATCCGTTGAAAGGTCTGAACCAGCTGGCTGAGTCCCTCCAAGGCATAAAACTCGCACTGAAGGGGAATCAGCAGGGCATCGGCGGCCGTCATGGCATTTACGGTGAGCAGGCTCAACGACGGGGGACAGTCGATAAGAATGTAATCGAAGTCATCCGCCACCGAAGCCAGCAGGCGCCGCAGCGCATGCTCCCGATGGGGCCGGTCCATCATCTCCACATCGAAGCCGATCAGCTCCACCCGGGAGGGCATGATCTTGAGGGATGGGATCTGGCTGTCGACGATCACCGCATCCGCACCGGCATCACCGATCATCCCGTGGTAAAGGGTTTTTACCAATTTGGATTTTTCCAGTCCCACACCGGTGGTTGCATTGGCTTGGGGATCGCAATCCACCAGCAGTGTCCGTTTTTCAGAAACGGCCAGCGCCGCCGACAGGTTGACTGCCGTTGTGGTCTTTCCCACGCCGCCTTTCTGGTTAGCGATGCATATGATCTGTGCCATGGCGCCCAGCTTTAACACAAAACATGCTGTTTGAAAAGTATATTAGAATGTGACATGCTAAGTTGAAACGCAATGGAAACAGCCGTTGCCGTTATAGATGAAAAGATTATTAACATGCCGATAAAAAATAAAATATTTACCATTTTCACGATGACCACATTTCTCATTTCCACCATCGTGGTCATGGTTCCGGAAGGCAACTGCATCACCCTTCAGGAAGAGAGGGAACTGTCCAAGGAATTTATGGCGGTAGTCAGGGCCCAGTTTCCGCTGATCGAGGACCCGGTTATCAATGACTATGTCAACCGGGTGGGCAAACGCATTCTGGCTGTCATACCGCCCCAGCCTTTTGATTATCAGTTTCATGTGCTCCGTGAAGATGTCTACAACGCCTTCGCGACCCCGGCGGGCCACATATTCTTCAACAGCGGCCTGTTCGCCGCCCTGGAGTCTGAAGAGGAGCTGGCCGGCATTATCGGCCATGAAATTGCCCACGTGGTCTGCCGCCACATCTCCGACCGAATCGAAAGCTCAAAGAAGATCGGCATGGCCACGCTGGCCGGTATGGTGGCCGGGGTATTGCTGGGCGCCGGCGGTGCAGCGGCAGCGGCCGGCGCCGTGACCGTCGGATCGGTGGCCGCCGGTCAGGCCGCCTCCCTGGCCTATAGTCGTGAAAATGAAATGCAGGCGGATCAGCTGGGCCTTGAATACCTGACCCTGGCCGGCTACAGCGGAGAGGGGTTGCTGACCTCATTGAAGAAAATCCGCAGCAAGCAGTGGTATGGGTCCGAACAGATTCCCACCTACCTGACCACCCACCCGGCGTCCGAGGCCCGCATGAGCACCATCGACAACTGGCTTCACCAGAACCGATCGACAGCGGTCCAAAAGCGTGGGGAAGTCGGCGGATTTGACCTGGCACACACCCGGTTGATCGCCCTCTACACCGATGAAAAGGCTGCCCTGAAACGATTCGAGTCGAACCTCGCGGCATCGCCGGACAGCCCGCTCGACCATTATGGATATGCGCTGGCATTGACCCGGGTCGATCAGTGGCACGAGGCGGCCGAACATATGAAGCGGGCCATTGAAGGCAATGCCATGGCCACCTCGATGCTTCAGGATCTGGGAAAAATTTATTTCCATGACGGCCAGTATGAAAAAGCCATGGAAGCCCTGTCGGCAAGCAGTTCCGAAAAAAATCCCGAGAGCAGACTCTATCTGGGCCGCACCCAGATGGAATTGGGCCGCATCGCGGAGGCGAGAGATACTTTCGAGAATCTGGTACGCTACAATGAAAACTTTACCCAGGCCTACTATTTTTTGGGGGAAAGCAGCGGTCGGCTGGGGGATATGTTCAGCGCCCACTATAATTTAGGCCGCTTTTACCGACAAAAGGGAGATCTGAAGAACGCCGGTTTTCATCTGAACCGGGCCTTGAAACTGGCTGTCGATGACTCTCAAAAACAAATGGTGGTGCTGGAACTCAATGCCATGGATCCCAAAAAAGAGAAAAAAACAGGCGCCGGGTGACCACTGGCATTGGGTACCGGTTCTATTCAGCGCCTCCCCCGCCGGCGATATTCACAATCCTGAAGATGCCACAAGGTAGCATAAAAAGACGTTGACAAGTCTCATCATTCATATTAACAATTTTAGTGATGCTAATTCTTTCTCACTTTTCTATTTTTTGCTAATCGAACGACCGTCGTCTTGATTCCGCTTGCTTTAACCCCTTAGTCGCCTTTGCAATGCATTTCCGGCAGCTGGGATTGCTTTCATTGGTGTTCTCCAGCTAGCGGTTCAGAATATCTGCAACCACTTAACCTTAAGGAAGTGGTATGAAAAAATGGATAATCGCGGCCGTTCTGGTCGGTGTAGGCATCGTAATCGCATTTCCCTTGTTCAGCATGACGTACTACACCATGGTGAGAACATCCACCCCCGAATTCTGTGCCTCCTGCCATGAAATCAAACCGGCGGTGGTGGCCTGGCGGTCTTCCACCCATGTGAACAACCCCCAGGGGTTCGTGGCCGACTGCATGGACTGCCACCTGCCCGCGCCCCACAAAACCTTCGACTTCTTTTTCGCCAAGACCGTTCACGGCCTCAAGGACGTGGTCAAGCACTTCACGATCGATGAATACGACCGGCAGAAAAATCGGGAGGCGGCCTACGCGTCATTCGACAACGCCCAATGCCAGAAATGCCACCGCAATCTGTTGGCCATGCCTGACAAACGCGGGGCCATGCTGGCCCACCGCACCGTGCTCTATCCCCGGCCGGGGTATGAAAAAAAATGTGTCGACTGCCACTGGGACCTGGTTCACAACGACCAGGTGACCATCATGTACAAGCAGTACCGGCAATTGCCCTATCAGGCCAAAGGACTAAGAAACCTGTGAATATCCGGCTTTAACAACCGTTTAAGGTCTTATCACCGAAAGGAGCAACAACCATGAAGCGACGCAAGTGGGTCATCTTGTCAGGGATGCTGGTCGTGGGACTGATGGTGGCCGGCGCCACGTCATCAGCCTGGGCCCAGCCCAACTTTGCCAAGGTCAAGGAGTACCGCATCGAGCGCAGCGTCCCGCCCGAGGCCGTGGCCTGTATCGAATGCCACAAGCAAACCAACCCCGGCCTCTTCGGCGACTGGGCCAACAGCCGCCACGCCAATGCCAACATCACCTGTCTGGACTGCCATTTGGCCCAACCCGGTGATCAGGATGTGGCCAAAGGCCATGATAAATACTACGGCCGCAGCGATCTTCCCTACGGCGAGGAAAAGTACAAGGTTCCCATCGCCGCCATCGTCACCCCCAAGGACTGCTCACGCTGCCATCCAGATGAGGTCACCCAGTACAGCAAGAGCAAGCATGCCAACACGATCGAGATCATCTGGAAGCTGGATCCCTGGCTGAACAAGGGTATGAACTCGGAAAACGAGCGCAAGGTCGGCTGCCTGCACTGCCACGGCACCGTGGTGGCCATCGACGACAAGGGCAAGCTGGATCCCACCACCTGGCCCAACGTTGGCGTGGGGCGCTTGAATCTGGACGGCAGCAAGGGGTCGTGCACCTCCTGCCACACGCGGCACCGGTTTGCGGTGTCCGAGGCCAGAAAACCGGAAGCCTGCGATTCGTGTCATTTAGGCCCGGACCACCCCCAGATCGAGATCTACGAAGAGTCCAAACACGGTACGATTTACAATGCCTTCCAGGATGAGTTCAATTTCAAAGCCGCCGCCGGCACCTGGACACCGGGCACCGACTACCGGGCGCCCACCTGCGCCGCATGCCACATGAGCGGCTCCGGCAAGGTCAAGGGCACCCACGATGTCACCGAGCGGATCTCATGGGAGACACAGGCCCCGCTGACGGTGCGTCCCCAGGATTTCAAACCCTTCCCCTCGGGTACGGATTGGCAGGTGGAACGGGAGAAGATGAAAAACGTCTGTCGCGCCTGCCACGGCGATTCCTGGATCGACGACTTTTACCAGGGTTTCGACAAGGCCGTGGAAGAATACAACGATGTCTATTTCAAACCAGCCAAGGCAAAACTCGATGAGCTCTACGAGAAGGGCCTTTTGGACAAGACCAAGTATTTCGACGAACGCTTGGAGGTAGAGTACTACGAGCTGTGGCACCACGAGGGGCGCCGGGCGCGCATGGGCACCATGATGATGGCCCCGGACTACGCCTGGTGGCATGGCTTCTACGAGTGCAAGCTGCGCTTTGCCAATTACATGGAAGAGGCCAACCACCTGATCGAAACCGGCCAGAAGGCATACATTGCCAAGGATTTCCCCAACGCCACCGGGGACACCACCAAGCCCCCTAAAATCTTCGGCAAGACCCCGTAAGGACTGTCACACCCTGTCACCCAAAAAGCCGCCCCGCTAAGCGGGACGGCTTTTCTTTTTTTGAGGTTGCTTGAGGGCAGCCGTTCAAGGGTTCAGCATTAACCTTGGAATCCTGAACCGATGAACCTTTGAACGCTGAACCCTGTCAGTTGCGGTCAAACCGGGAGAACTGCATGGAAAAAGTTCCCCGCCCCTGGGTGGCCGACCGCAGGCTGGTGGAGTAGCCGAACATCTTTGCAAGGGGCACCGTCGCCTTGATGGTCTGGGCCCCCAGCTTGGGTTGGATGGATTCGATTTTTCCACCCCTGGCGTTCAGGTCCCCGATCACCTCTCCCATGAAATCCTCCGGGACGATGACTTCCACGGCCATGATGGGATCCAGCAGGAATGAATTCCCCTGGGAAAGGGCCTCGCGGACCGCCATGGAGGCGGCCACGGTAAAGGCCAGTTCCGAGCCGTTGGTTTCGCGGGTCCCGGCTCCGGTAAGCACCGCTTTCACATCCACCACCGGATACCCCATGAGGATGCCGCTCTCCAGGGACTCCATCACCCCTTTCTCCGCCGCCTTCACCAGTCCGGGGGTCAGTTCCTCCTCTTCCAGGCGTGATTCGAATCGCTTGCCTTCACCTCGGGACAGGGGCTCCAGCCGCAGTGTGATTTCGCCGTAATGGCGGTTACCGGCGACTTCCTTGTCAAAAATCGCGGTTCCGACAGCGGCGGATTCGATGGTCTCCCGATAGACGACCTGGGGTTTGCCCACGTTGACCCGCGTATTAAACTCACGCTGCATGCGGCTGGTGATGATTTCCAGGTGCAATTCTCCCATACCGGAAAGAATCGTCTGGCCGGTGTCTTCGTCTTCCCGGACCCGCAAAGTGGGGTCTTCGGCCATGAACTTCTCCAGCACCTGTTGGAGTTTCTCCTGGTCGCTGTGGGTTTTGGGTTCCACGGCTACGGAGATCACCGGTTCATAAAAATCCATTTTTTCCAGCAGCACCGGATGCTCCTGCTGGCACAGGGTTTCTCCGGTTGAGGAATCCTTGAGCCCCACGACCCCGACAATCGCCCCCGGGCCCACCGTGTCTACCCGCTCCCGCTTATTGGCATGCATCAATAGAATGCGCGACAGCTTCTCTTTCTTTTTCCGACTGGGATTGTATACCTCTGTACCGGCTGTAATTTTGCCGCTGTAGACCCGGACATAGGACAACTTCCGGCCTTCCATCATGGAGACCTTGAAAATCAACGCCGCCAGTGGTGCTTTTTCATCCGGCCGGCAAAAGATGGGTTCTCCGGTTTCCGGGTGAACGCCCTTGATGGCCGGAACCTCCGCCGGGCTGGGGAGAAATTGAACAATGGCATCCAAAAGTGGCTGTATTCCTTTGTTTTTCAATGCACTTCCACACAGCACCGGCACCAGCTTCAATGCGACTGTGGCTTTTCTGACGGCAGCGATGATCATCTCCGTGTCAATGGGTGCTTCGGCCAGGTAGGCCTCCATGATCCCGTCGTCCACCTCAGCAAGGGTTTCCAGCATCTGATCCCGGTATATTTCCGCATCTTCACGGAGTTTGGCATCGATATCCTCGGCACGGTAGCTGGCCCCAAGTGTGTCATCGTCCCACTGGACCTGCTGCATGCGAATCAGATCGACGACACCGGAGAAGCTGTCTTCGGTACCCATCGGAATCTGAAGAATCAGGGCATTGGCCTTGAGCCGGTCGCGCATCATTTGAACCGTACCGAAAAAATCGGCGCCGATGCGGTCCAGTTTATTGATAAAGGCAATCTTGGGCACCTTGTAACGGTCGGCCTGGCGCCAGACCGTCTCCGACTGGGGTTCCACACCGCCTACAGCACAAAAGACACCTACGGCCCCATCCAACACACGCAGGGAGCGCTCCACCTCGATGGTAAAATCCACGTGGCCCGGCGTGTCGATGACCTGGATCTCCCGGCCATTCCACTGGCAGGTGGTGACCGCCGAAGTGATGGTGATGCCCCGCTCCTGCTCGTCGACCATCCAATCCATCACCGCTTCGCCGTCATGGACCTCGCCGAGTTTGTGTGATCGCCCCGTGTAATAAAGGATCCGCTCGGTGACCGTCGTCTTGCCGGCATCAATGTGGGCGATGATGCCAATATTCCGAATATTATTTAGTCTGTCAGTCTTTTTCATCGTGTCAGCAGCATATCAGCGGTTAAAGGAAATTCCAGCGGAAGGTGGCCAGTCAAGGTCTGTACCTCCGCTCCGTCAATCAGAATTTGTACCTGGTCGACCTCTGGAACGTTAAGGATCAGGGAATTGACGATTGAAAATAGTGTCAGTTGTTCCAGTCGGCAACTCCCGGGGTGGTTTTCCCGCAGATGAGCGGAAAGATCCACCACCGCCGTTCCATCTCCAAGCAGAAAAAATGATCTCAAACGCGTCTCTTTGGGTATGGTAGCCAGATTTCCACGCGCAGAACCGTTGATCAGTTCCAATACCAGTTGTCGGCTGAATGCCGTCGGTTCGCCGGGATTGGCCATCATACGCGCTTCGGCAATCAGCAATGGGCGCTTCGCATCGGCGAAATAAAGATGAACGACCTGCTTATCCCCTTCACCGGCGGCGCAACCCGGCAGCATTCCAGGGCCATGCAGCAATAACCCGACAGTTATCAGCCAGCCGGCAGTTCGCAAAACGGCGATGCAGCCGTGAAATAGATTCATGGAGGGCTTCCTGCCATGTCTCGTTATCCGCCATGGAAACTGGATGTTGCCGTAAACAGCGAAAGAGTCCATGTATGCCAAGGACCCGGACATGTCAAGAACAACACGGCTGAATGGAAATTACCCCGGTGGACTCGATCGCCACCTGCGGATGACGGGAGACACGATAAAAAAGCGGGCCCCCGCTAAACAAAGCAGGCGCCCGCCGGGTTATGGAAAGGAGGGTCGTCTACGATTCCTTGATGGCGTCGGTCAGTTCGGGCAGGAATTCAAGGATATCGGCTTCGATGCCCACGTCGGCCACCTGGAAGATGGGCGCCTTGACGTTCTTGTTGATGGCCACGATGAACGGCGCACCCTTGATGCCGCCCATGTGCTGGAAGCTGCCGGAAATGCCGCAGGCCAGGTAGACCTTGGGTTTGACCGTCTGGCCGGAAGTGCCCACCTGGCGGGATTTCTCCAGCCACTTGGCATCCACGATGGGCCGCGAGCAGGAGACCACGGCACCCATGGCATCGGCCAGTTCCTGGGCAATCTCGATATTCTCTTCGTCCTCGATTCCGCGGCCCACAGAGACCAGCACGTCGGACTTGGTGATGTCCACGTCGCCCACTTCGGCTTGGACGACTTCCAGAAAGGTGCGCTTGGCGGTCAGGTCGCCGGCATCGCCGGATTTGTCTTCAACGCTGCCGCCGGCTGATCGGCTCTCGTCCGGGGCAAAGGCGCCCGGCCGCAGGTTGACCACCGCGCCGCCGGAGATGTCGGCGGTCACATGGGTGCTGACCATACCGCTGTATTCCTGGCGGATCACCTTCAGGCTCGTTCCGTCCAGGCCTTCGATCCCCACCACGTCGGCGACGAAGGTCGAATCCAGTTTGATCGACAGGCCCGGGCCAAGATCCATGCCGAAGGTGTCATTGGAAATCAGAACGATGGCATCGGCAGGCAGCACGTTGACCAGCAGTTTTCGGACGACTTCGGCATTGGGGTAGGCCAGCGAGTCATGGTTGAACTTGAGGACACGGTTGTAGGAGGCAGCCACGGCATCGGCAGCGGCGTCGAGGGCGGCACCCGAACCGGTCACGATGGCGGTGACGGCCGCACCGGCATCGATCTTCTTGGCCGCGGCAACCAGTTCCAGGGCCGAATCATCGGCCACGCCGTCTTTGTGAGTGATGTATGCATAGATATCAGCCATTATTTCAACCCTCCTTTGGCCTTCAAGAGTTCAATCAGCTTGGCAATGATCTCTTCGGTGCTGCCTGCGAGCATTTCAGCCCCCTCACCCATTTCGGGCACGAAGTAGTCCACGCGTTTGACCCGGGCGCCGGCGGCGCCAACCGTGGCGGCGTCGACACCCAGATCGGCGGCGCCCAGCTGGGGGATCTCCACCGAAGCCACCTTGCGGATGCCGCGGATGCCGACGTAGCGGGGCTCGTTGATGCCGGTCTGGATCGACAGCACGCAGGGCAGCTCGATCTCGTTCATCTCCTGGTTGCCGCCTTCGATCTCACGGCCCACCTTGAGCTTTGCCGTCCAGCACCTCGATCTTGTTCACCAGCGAGGCATAAGGATAGTCCAGCATGGCAGCCAGCATGCCGCCCACCTGGGCCGCTCCGTCATCGGCCTGGGCACCGGTAAGGATCAGGTCGTACTTGCCCTTTTCGACCGCCGCCTTGAGCAGGGTGGCGATGCCTTTGCCGTCGGCGCCGTCGAAGGCGTCGTCACACAGCAGCAGGCCGTTGTCGGCCCCCATGGCCATCTCCCGACGCAGCACCTCTTCCGATTCGTCGTCGCCCACGGTGACCACCGTGACGCTGCCGCCCACCTTGTCGCGGATCTGAATGGCCTCTTCCACCGCGTAGTTGTCCCACTCGTTGACCGAGTAGACCAGGTCGTCGCGCTCGATATCACTGCCGGAACCGTTCACCTCGATCTCGTTCTCGGCGGTATCGGGTACCCGTTTGACACAGACTAGAATTTCCATGCATTCCTCCCGTTACATTTATTTGATGATCTTTAGCAAAAATTGATAAATTCGAAATTCCAAACCCCAAGCGCCACCTGATCTTAAAATTGGGCCAAATAAATCCCAAATCTCAATACTCAAATTTCAAACGAAGTGTGGAACAATTTGGAATTTGAGCTTTTGGTCATTGGAATTTGTTTGTTATTTGTTTTTTGATTATTGGGATTTCAATTCTGTTTTCAACTTTAGATCCGAAGCTGCTCTACACCATGTGCTGGACAATCAACTCCGCCAGATCGATGGCTTCCATCTTGCCTTCCAGGCCGGCCACCTTGATGGCGTCTTCCATGTTGACCAGGCAGAAAGGACAGGCCGTGACGATGACGTTGGCACCGGCCGCAGCGGCCATCTCCACGCGAAGCACGCCCATGCGCTGCTCTTCCTCGGGTTCGTAAAAGAGCATCAGCCCGCCGCCGCCGCAGCAAAAAGAGCGGTCGCGGCAACGCTCCATCTCCACCCGCTTCAATCCGGCGATGGCATCCAGGGCCGCCCGCGGATCATCGTACACGTCATTGTGGCGACCCAGGTAGCAGGGGTCGTGATAGGTGTAGACCTTGCCGTCGCCGTTGGCGCCGGTCAGCCGGATGGCGCCGGATTTGACGTTGCGGGCGATGAACTGGCTGATGTGTTCGACCGGCGGCAGCCCCTGGTAGTCGTTTTTCAAGGCATTGTAGGCATGCGGGTCGGCGGTGATGATGTGCTTGGCCCCGCTGCTTAAAATGGCTTCGGTGTTCATTTCCTTCATGGTCTGAAACAGCATCTCTTCACCGAAGCGCCGGATCTCGTTGCCGCTGTCTTTTTCCTGTTTGCCCAGGATGCCGACATCGGCACCGGCCCGGGAAAGGATCGTCGCCGTGGCCTGGCCGATGGCCTGCATGCGGTCATCGTAGCTGGTGATGCTGTCCACGAAGTAAAGCGCCTCGGCCGATTCGTTGGACAGGTCCTTGACGGTGACCCCCTCGGGCAGATCCTTGGTCCAGTCGGCGCGCTTCTTTTCCATCTTGCCCCAGGGGTTGCCGCGTTTTTCAAGGGCGCTCAAGGGTTTCTGCAGGCTCTGGGGCACCATGCCCTCATCCACCATCCCACGTCGCAGGTCGACGATCTTGTCGATGTACTCGATGCCGATGGGGCACTCCTGCTCGCAGGCCCCGCAGGTGGTACAGGACCAGATCTCGTCCTCGTCGTAAATGCTGCCGATCAGGTCCCCGCTTTTTTTGAACGGGCTGCCGTAGGGGTAGATGGGATAATTCTTAAATGCCAGGTCGCGCCCCTTGATGGAGATGAAACGCGGTGACAAGCGGCCGCCCCACGGCGTTGGCCGGGCAGTTGTCCGAACAGCGGCCGCAGTCGGCGCACGAGTAAAAATCCAGGATGTGCTTCCAGGTGAAGTCCTCCAGCTTTTTTACGCCGAAAGATTCCAGATCGTCCAGTTCTTCGTCCTTGATGCCGTGGCGTACCGGTTTGACGTTGCCCTTAGTCGATGCGCATGAAGAAGACGTTGAACAGCGAGGTGATCACGTGGAAGTGTTTGCCCAGGGGCAGAAAGCAAAGAAAGAAGAAAAAGGTCAGATCGTGGACGTAATAGGCGGCGATGTGAAGGGTCTGCAGCGTATCCACCGATGTGGACAGCAGGCCTTGCTTGAACAGCCAGGCCAGGCTCAGCGGCGCCAGGAATTCGGCGTGCAGCCCGGCCTGCGCGTTGGCGGCCACACTGCTGGCCTCGAACAGGCTTTCGGAGATCATCAGCGTCGCGATCAGTCCCAAAACGAACAGGGCTTCGGCCGTGTGATCCTTGCCGTATTTGGCCGGCACGGCGTAACGAGCCGGTTTGACCACCGCCCGCCGAAAGGCGGCGATGACGCAGGCGACCAGCACCGCCGTGGCGGCGTAATCCTTGAGGAAGTTGTAGATGTCGCCCAGCCATCCGCCGAATCCGGGCATGACGAAACGCTCGGAAATGCCCATGACGACCAGGGAGCACGAGCGGATGCTCAGGATCAAAAACCCGGCGAAGATGACGATATGCACCACGCCCGCCAGCATGTAGCGGGGCTGGCGATACTGGCCCAGCCAGATCTTCACCACGTTAACGATGCGCTGGGGAATATGGTCGAGGCGGCTGTCCGGTGCCGCCTTGACCAGCGGCGCCAGGCGGATGGCCATGATATAAGCGAAGACGGCAACGCCCACCAGGGGAATCAGGATCGAAAAAACCACCGTGGGCATAAAAAGAAAAAAATACTTGGCCGGAGCGATCAACGCATTTTCCATATTTAACCCTTGTTCTCCCTTCGGTTTCGTATTAAAATACAGAAAAAACTGAATGAAGATTCATTCAGTTTTTAACGACTGATTCCAATCCTGTCAAGAAAAAATTTTGGCGACAGTGTCCATCCCCTCCCATGACAGCAGGGGCGTCGTTGTTTCTGCGAAAACAATTTATCGGGCTTTTCACCACCGATGGCGCATGCACTCAATAAATAAAATTAACCATTAATTTTATTGACAAAAACAGCGTCTCAAAATAGGTGAAAAGAGATTCAGCAGCAAAATCCCACCCAACAGGCATGAGGGCCTCATTTATTACGATCGCCCATTAAAAACAAGGAAAAAGGAGGTTCAAGTGAGCACAGACAATCCCTATCTGGAAAAACGGTGGCTGACCCACTACGAGGCAGGCGTTCCCGAACATGTTCAATATGAGAACATCTGCCTGCCGGAGTTCCTGAAGCGGTCGGCCGAAACTTTTCCAGACAAAATGGCCCTGACGTTTCAAGGTTATCAAATCAGCTTTGGCAAGCTGAACGACATGGTGGATCGATTTGCCGCTTGCCTGACCGACTTCGGGGTAAAAAAGGGAGACAGCGTGGCGATCCTGCTGCCCAATGTAATCCCATGTGTGGCCGCCTATTATGCCATCCTGCGCATCGGCGCCATCGCAGTCATGAACAACCCGTTGTATTCCGACCGGGAGTTGGAGCATCAGTTCAATGATTCCGGATCCAAAGTGCTGATCACCCTGGATCTGCTCGGCAACCGAATGATCGATCTTCGACCAAAAACCAAGATTCAACAGATTGTCTACACCAGTATCGGTGACTATCTCCCCTTTCCCAAAAACCTCCTTTTCCCTCTGGTGGGCAAGAAAAAGGGGCTGGCTGCCGACGTCAAACCGGCCGACAATCTTTTCAAATGGAAAGACCTCATTGCCCGCCATGCGCCCAACCCGCCACAGGTGGCGCTGGATTTTGATGCTGTGGCCATGTATCAGTATACCGGTGGCACCACCGGTGTTTCCAAGGGTGTCATGCTCACCCATGGCAACCTGAGCAAACAGACCCAGCATGTATCGGCCTGGTTTCCCACATTCGGCAGCGATGAAATCATGCTCGGCGCCCTGCCCTTTTTCCACGTCTTCGGCCTATCCACCGCCATGAACCTGGCCATTTTCAAGGGCTGGGGAAACATCCTGGTACCCAAACCCCAACCCCCTCAATTGTTGGAGGCGATCAGTAAATTCAAGCCCACCTTTGCACCACTGGTGCCCACGATGTACATCGGCATGCTCGAACACCCCGATATTGCAAAAACAGATATCACCTCCATCAAAGGCTGTTTTTCCGGCAGCGCCCCGCTGCCGGTGGAGATAATCAGCGAGTTCGAGAAGAAAACCGGTGCAGTCATCGTCGAGGGCTTCGGCATGACCGAATCCTGCCCGGTAACCCACATCAATCCCTTCAAGGGCAATCGCAAAGTAGGCAGCGTAGGGCTTCCCATTTCAGACACCCAAAGCCGCATCGTGGATCTTGGCGACGGGGTCACCGACGTGCCCGTGGGTGAAACCGGTGAGCTCCTGGTCAAGGGGCCCCAGGTCATGAAAGGCTACTGGAACCGCCCCGACGCCACCGCCGAAACCATCACAGACGGGTGGCTGCACACCGGCGATATCGCAAAAATGGACGAGGACGGCTATTTCTACATCGTCGATCGCAAGAAGGACATGATCATCTCCGGCGGCTTCAACGTCTATCCCCGGGATATCGAAGAGGTGTTTTTCGAACATCCCAAGGTCATGGAGGCCACTGCCATCGGCATTCCGCATGCCAAACGCGGCGAGGCCGTCAAGGTGTTCGTCGTGCTGAAGGAAGGCCAGACAGCCACCGCCGAAGAACTGCTGAAATATTGCGAAGACAAACTGGCCAAGTACAAATGGCCCACGGAAATCGAGTTCCGCAAAGAACTGCCAAAAACCAATGTGGGCAAGGTTCTTAAAAAAGATCTCAGAGCCATGGAGCAGCAGAAAAAACAATAGGGAAGGGGCCGTGTTGGATGGCGCGCTGAGAACAGGTAAATAAAAAACGGGGGTTGCATCCGGATGCAGCCCCCGTTTTCATTTATTAAGTTTATCGACTTATTTTCCGCCAAACGCGTCTTCGGTAATTTCAATGGAGGCCTCGCAGGTGGTCATGATGGCGTCCATCTTGCCCATGGTAATGGGAAGCACCGCCTGCGTGAAATACTGCACGCTTTTCATCTGGCCTTCGTAAAAAGCCTGATCTTTCTTCTTGGCTCCTTTTTCCAGCTGGGTGGCCGCGATGACTCCTCGCCAAAGCAGCATCCAGGCCATCACCACATCGCCGGAGGCCTCCATGAACGGGTGCGCAAAGGCAAAAGCGCTCATCACCTTGGGTGACATGGCGGTGGCACCCAGGTGCATGGCCACTTCACCCAGGCGGTTAAGGGCCTTTTCCACCCTGGCCGCGTAATCCTTCAAGCTGTCGACTGCCTTGGCCTGGGCAATGGTCTTCTGGATCTCGACCATCAGGTCCATGATCGGTTTGCCCTTGTTCATGCCCAGCTTTCGGCCCAGCAGATCCATGGCCTGAATGCCGTTGGTGCCTTCATAGATCATGGTGATGCGGCAATCCCGCAAAAGCTGCTCCTGGGGATAATCCTTGATAAAACCGTATCCGCCATAGACCTGCACACCCGTGCTGCAGACTTCAAAGGCCTTGTCGGTGACGTATCCCTTACAGATGGGTATAAGCAGATCCATCATGCCCTGCAGCCGGGTTTTTTCCGCCTCGTCATCGGTAACAGCGATCTGGTCGGAAAGGTAGCCGGCATAATAGAGCAGACTTCGCATGCCCTCCACGTGTGACTTCATGGAGATGAGCATGCGACGCACGTCCGGGTGCTGAATGATAGGTACGGAAGGTGCGTTGGGATCCATCATCTGCAGCAGATTCTTGCCCTGAATCCGTTCCCTGGCGTAATTGACCGCATTCATGTAGGACGGGCTGGCGCAGCAGAAGCCCTGCATTCCCACCAGCAGCCGCGCCTCGTTCATCATCAGGAACATGGCCCGCATGCCCTTGTTCTCTTCGCCCAGCAGTTCCCCGACGCACTGGCCCTTGCCGCCCAGGGTCAGTGAGCAGGTGGCGTTGCCGTTGATGCCCATCTTGTGCTCGATGCCCGTACAGACCACGTCGTTGAAATCGCCCAGGCTGCCGTCGTCGTTGACCCGGTATTTAGGGACCAGAAAGAGAGAGATACCCTTGGTGCCCGCGGGTGCCCCTTCGATCCGGGCCAGCACCGGGTGGACGATGTTCTCCACCATGTCATGCTCTCCGGAAGAGATGAAAATCTTGTTGCCGGTGATGGCGTAGGTGCCATCTTCATTTTTCACGGCGGTGGTGGACAGGTTGCCGACATCGGAACCGGCTTCGGGCTCGGTGAGCAGCATGGTGCCGGTCCACTTGCCGGTGAACATGTTCTTTAAAAAGCGTTTCTTCTGCCGATCCGTGCCGAATGCCTCCACCAGCAAGGCGGCGCCGTGAGTCAGCCCCGGGTACATCATGAACGCATAGTTGGCACCATTGAAATAGTCGCCCGCGGCCAACGCCACCGTGCGGGGCATCCCCTGCCCGCCGTATTCCGGGTCCTCGGGCATGGCCAGCCATTCACCTTCGACGAACAGGTCGTAGGCTCGCTTGAAGCTCTCCGGAACCGATACCTGGCCATTTTCAAGACGGCATCCCTGCTCGTCACCCTCTTTGAAGGTGGGAAGAATTTCCTTTATCGCAAGATTACGCGCCTCACTGATGATCAAATCTACGGTCTTCTTGTTGAATTCTGCGTACTTTTTATGTTCACTCAACGCGCCAACGTTCAGCTGTTCATGAAGCACGAAATCAACATCTCTCCTGTCAGCGATTACCTGTGCCATGGTCTGTCCTCTCCTTGTTGACTAGTTGATCCGCCGGCGAATCTATTACGCCGGCGATATGCGGTTATGTGTTCAATCCGTTAATTCCGTTTCACCGCTGCCGCCGATGCCCTGTATGAAAAGATCCACCAATGGGTCGGCCATGGTTACCAAATCGTATTGCCCGCCTGAATGAATCCAAGAGTTGATCACCTCATCCACCGCACCGTTGATGAATCGCTTCACCAATCCCATGTAGAGATCCTTCCTGATGGTCCCTTCATCCTGGCCCAATTCCACCACCTCGGATATGATATCCCGGTACATCTTGGACATCTCTTTGATCTGCTCGTTCCCGAGCCGACGGTTCTGGTGGGTTTCCGCCTGATAAACGATGGCCATGTTGCGGTCTTTCTGGAACTCCTGCAGATGAACGCGAATCAGACACCTCAGTTTCTCTTCAGCCGTTGCCGGATGGCTGACCGCATCCCGAAAGCGCTCGAAAATCTGGCGGGTCTTGTACTGGTAGAACTGAACCAGAATGTCGTCCTTATTCTTGAAATAAAGGTATATGGTTCCGTCCGCCACCCCGGCCTCTTTGGCAATCTGTGCAATCGTCGACTGAAAGAACCCCTGGTCGGCAAATACGGTGATGGCCGCATCCAGGATACGTTGGTATTTGTCCATATTTTTCTTTTTCGAATTGATGGTGAACCTCCAGGCAGCGACATTTTATGAATGAATATTCATTCATTTATCAAAGGCAAAATCGCCCTGTCAAGCCTTAACATGAAAAAAGCCGAAAAACCGGAGACCACATGCTCAAACCTTATTTGCCTTTGATAAATCCGACCTTTCAGGTCGGCGGGCCAAGTTGCACGGTCGACACCATATGGGATTGATCCATCCCTGCAAAATAATGAGTTGCCATTCATTCCATGTTGGCCTTGCTGCCGACGGACAATAAATAAATTTGGGCTCCAAACCCAGAATGCATCCTTTATATGTTGACATGATTGATTCGCTCAGGTTAATTTTGCTCCTTGGCTCATATCATACGGTTCACGCACACCCCTAATCCATGCGTGATCTGCATAACCCTTCACGGCATCGACCCCATGCCGCGATAAACAGGAGGAATGTCAAATGATTGTTGCGGAAAGAAAACCCTTTGAAGAGGTCAGGACCATGGTCAAGGACTTTAAAAAGGTCCTCACCGTGGGATGCGGCACCTGTGTAGCGGTGTGCCTGGCAGGCGGAGAAAAGGAGGTCGGGGTGCTCAATGCCGAGCTTAAAATCGCCCGCCGCATGCAAGGCGACCCCATCGAAACCGGTGGTGTTACCGTGGAACGGCAGTGTGACATGGAATTTCTGGAAGAGTTGGACGGCATCGTGGATGAATACGACGCGATCATCTCCATGGCCTGCGGCGCCGGCATTCAATTTATTGCCGAACGATTCCCTGAAATCCCCGTTTTTCCCGGTGTCGACACCAGCTTTATCGGCGTCAATCGGGAAGTGGGCTGGTATGAGGAAAAATGCCGGGCCTGCGGCACCTGCGTGCTGGGCATGACTGCCGGCATCTGTCCGGTCACCATGTGCGCCAAGGGACTGTTCAACGGACCCTGCGGCGGCACCAACAAGGGCAGTTGTGAAATCAATTCCGACCAGCCCTGCGCCTGGCAGCGCATCCATGAGCGACTGGCCAAGCAGAATCGACTGCAAAATATCATCGACATCTGTCCGCCCAATGACTGGCGGAATCAAACGCCAAGAACCGTCGTTCAACCTGGCTATAAGGATCGCCTTGCCGCATTCGGTATCAAATAGTCGATCCGCCGGCAAGCAACCACGAAAACGGAACAAGCCAATAGAAGGATTCCCAAATGAAATCAGGAAGCAATCTTGAAAAAATACTGCGTGCCGGACATTTTGCCTTTACCGGGGAACTCGGGCCGCCCCGCGGAACCAACGTGTCGGTGGTACGGGAAAAGGCTAAGCATCTGGTCGGCATGGTGGATGCCGTCAATATTACCGACAATCAGACCGCCATGGTGAGAATGTCCAGCTGGGCCGCCTCGTTGATTGCCATCGAGGAGGGGCTGGAACCCAATTACCAGATGGTCTGCCGGGACCGCAACCGCCTGGCCATGCAAGCCGACATCCTCGGTGCCTCGGCCCTGGGCATTCGCAACATGCTCGCCTTGTCCGGTGACCATCAGCAGTTTGGTGACCATCCTCAGGCCAAAGGCGTCTTCGACATCGACTCCATCCAACTGATCGGAATGGTTAAAAAAATGCGTGACGAGGGAAAATTCCTCGGCGGGGCGGACATTGACGAACCGCCCAAAATTTTTATTGGTGGGGCGGCCAACCCCTTTGCCGAACCCCACGAATGGCGGGTGCATCGCCTGGCCAAAAAAGTCAAGGCCGGCGTGGATTTCGTCCAGACCCAATGCATCTATAACATGGAAAGAATGCGCCAGTGGGTCAAAGAATCTGTGGACATGGGGCTCACCGAAAAGGTCTATATCCTGGCCGGCGTCACCCCGATGAAGAGTGTTGGTATGGCGCGCTACATGCAGCTCAAGGTTCCCGGCATGGACGTTCCCAACGCGATCATCAAACGACTTCAGGGCGTGGACAAAAAAAAGGTCGCCGACGAAGGCATCAAAATCGCCTGCGAGCAGATCGAAGCGTTCAAGGAGATGAAAGGCGTCTCGGGCATTCACCTCATGCCCATCGAATGGGAGCACAAGGTGCCGGAAATTGCTGAGCGGGCAAAAGTCCTGCCCAGACCCGTGGTCTGATCAGCGCCGCACATCCATTGTCAACCAACGATCACCAAAGGAGTTTTCAAGTGAGTACTGAATCGAAAAAAGTCATGGTCATTGGGGGCGGGATCGCCGGACTGACGGCGGCCTGGGAGCTTGCCGGCCTGGGCGCACAGGTCGCGCTGGTGGAAAAGGCCGACTTCCTTGGCGGACACGCCATCCAATATGCCTGCAAAGCAACGGACGAATGCCTCCATTGCGGCGCCTGCGCCGTGGAAAGCATGCTCAAGAACGTGGTTAACGAACCGTCCATCACCGTCCACCTGGCCACTGAGGTGGCCAGCATCCATAAAAACGGAAATTTTAAGGCCAGCCTGAAAAAAATTAAGGCGGCCAAGGACCTGAAGGCCTGCGAGGCCGGTTATCCAGCCAATCCGACGGGTTGTGCAGCCGTCAGGGGCTATTCCTTGAACAACAGCAGCTACTATCTGGCCGACGGCAGCCTGAACCCGGAAACAACCGGCGGCTCAGGCAGCCTTGAGGTGGACGCCGTGGTCGTGGCCACCGGCTTCACCCCCTTTGATGCTCGGCTTAAGTCCACCTACCGCTACGATGATCTGGAAAACGTAGTCAGCGGTATGGATCTGGAATCGGGCAAGCGGGCCAAGGGTGCGGTACTGCGGCCCTCGGATGGCAAGCCACCCAAAAAGATCGCCTTCATCCAGTGCGTGGGCAGCCGTGACGAACGCCTGGGCAACCTGTGGTGCAGCCAGGTGTGCTGCCCCTATGCCCTGAGAACGGCCCAGGCCATGAAACACAAGGACCCGGAGCTGGACATCACCGTCTTTTACATGGACATCCAAAACACGGGCAACGACTTTCCCGTCTTTTACCAGAAATGCAAGGAGGACATGAAGTTCGTGCGCAACATTCCCGTGGATATGTACAAGACCGATGACGACCGTGTCCGGACCCGGTTCATGGCCGCCGAGGGCAGCAGTGAAGCTGTGGACGATGATTTTGACCTGGTGGTGCTCTCGATCGGCATCATGCCGGCAGCCGACAATGCGTCGCTGTCCGAACTGGTCGGCGCACCACTCAACGGTGACGGTTTCTTTGCATGCACCGATAAGTTGAACCGGGCAACCACCGGCCAGGATGGCATTTTTTTGGCCGGCACCGCTTCGGGACCGAAAACCATTGCCGAATCCATCGTCCACGCGGGCCAGTCTGCCGGCGAAGTGATGAAATATCTGGGGAGGACCTCATGACACAAGAAACACAAATGGAAACCATCAACCTGGCCACCGACGTGTTGGTGGTAGGTGCCGGGATGACCGGCGTGAAGGCCGCCAGCGAGATTGCCGCCAGCGGATACCGGGTGGTGCTGATCGATGAGGGTGCCGGCCTGGGTATAGCGGCAGGTGCCTCGGTTGCCGATCTCGATGGAGAGGAACAGGCGGCCCTGGAGGCGTTATTGGAAACTGTCAACGGATCGGAAATGATCGACGTGATGACCGGCACCCGCATGGACGGGGCTGCCGGGGTTCCCGGGGACTTTCGGGTGTGGCTGTCAGGCAATGACGACATTGTCGAAAAGTCCGTCGGCGCCATCGTGGTGGCATCGGAGCTGGTTGCTTGCCCGTTGAATGAAGCCTATGGGTTGAGCCTGTCCGAAACGGTAGTCAGCCAGAGCCAGATGGAAGCGGCCCTTGCCAAAAACCCGGCCGTATTTTCAGGCAAAACGATCGCTTTCATGGTAGGACTGGCCCAGGACGGCAACCCGTTGGTTCTGGAGCGGGTCCTGAAAAGTGTACTGGACATTGAGAACATGGACAATACCAGCGCCTATGTGTTTTCCGGGGATCTGAAGGTGGCCGAAGACGGACTGGAACGACTCTACTTGGAATGTCGCGACAAGGGGGCCATGTATGTCAAGCTTACCGAGATGCCCGCGTTGGTCCAGGAGGGCGGTGCCCTCTCCATCACCTACGACGATCCGGTCCTCCAGCGCAAAGTGGAACTGTCCCCCGACATCATTGTGGTCGAAGAGGCCATCGGTGCCGACCAGGTCAACACCGCCCTGGCCGAAATGCTCAACATCGATGTGGGATCCATGGGATTTTTGCAGACCGATAACGTTCACCGCTTACCGGTCTCCACCAATCGCGAAGGGATCTTCGTGGTGGGCGGCAGTCGCCGGGTGAAAAAACGCTACGGCGCCCTGATGGATGCACAAAATGCCGCGATCCGGGTCCGCAACCTCCTGGGCGACGGTACCATCGCCGTACCAGCCAACAAGGCGGTTCTGGACACGGGCAAATGCACGTTCTGTCTGACCTGCTACCGCTGCTGCCCCCATGGCGCCATTTACTGGTCCGCAGACAACAAACCGATCATCTCCGCAGTGGCCTGTCAGGGCTGCGGTATCTGCGCCGCCGAATGCCCCATGGACGCCATCCAGATCGGTGACTTCAACGATGCCGAGATGATCGGCCGGGTCACCCAATCGGCAACGGCCAGGACGGACGATTCCCCCACGATCGTGGCTTTCTGTTGCCAGAACAGTGGACTGGAAGCTGCCCGCATGGCCGAGTCATTCGGTATGCCCCTGCCCAAGGGGCTTAAGACCGTGGCCGTTCCCTGTGCCGGCAAGGTGGACATCGACTACGTCATGCACGCCCTGGCCGAAGGGGCCGACGGCGTGGTGGTCATGGCCTGCCACAACGGCAATTGCAAATCGGAAAAAGGCAGCCTCTACGCCAGCTGGCGCGCGGCCAACGCCCAGGAGATGCTGACGGCGATTGGCCTTGAAAAAGAGCGGATCTGTTTTGCGACCACGGCTTCGAACATGGGGACTGATTTTTCCAATATCCTCATGGCTATGGAAGAGACGCTGAAATTCAAATAGGCCATTTTTTCCTTGTATTTTACGCCTGATTCATAAATAAGGATTAACTTGATTATTTTTATGATATCGGAAATGTCAGTGGTCAACTTAAAACGGAGGAATTAACAGTATGGCTGATGAAGCGATCAAGCTCGGTGGAAAAAAACGATCCGTTTTCATCGATAAGGTGAAGGAGATCCTCCCCGAAGGGGGAAACCTGAACCTTTGCCTGACCTGCGGCGCCTGCTCATCGGGGTGTCCGGCAACAGGTCTGGAGGGAATGGATCCCCGAAAATTTTTGAGAATGGCGGCCCTGGGCATGGACGAAGAGGTCCTGAGCACCAAATGGGTCTGGATGTGCAGCATGTGCACCCGCTGCATGTATGTCTGCCCCATGAAAATCAATATTCCCCAGCTGGTATTCAACGCGCGGGCCGCCTGGCCCCGTGACCAGCGCCCCAAGGGCATCCTGGGGTCTTGTGACATGGCCCTGCGCAACGACACCTGCAGCGCCATGGGTGCCACGGAAGAAGACTTCCAGTTCGTTGTTGAAGATGTCCTGGAAGAGTACCAGGAAGCTCAGCCCGAATTTGCCGAAATGCAGGCACCGGTCAATAAAAAGGGCGCCGAATTCTTCCTCAACCAGAACTCCCGGGAGCCAGTCACCGAACCCGATGAGATGGTTCCCCTGTGGAAGATCCTGCACCTGGTCGGTGCGGACTGGACCTACGGGACCAAAGGCTGGGCCGCCGAGAACTACTGCATGTTCCTGGGGGACAACGAAAACTGGAAGCACATTGTCGAGGTGAAGAGAGACGCAGTGCAGGATCTGGGCTGCAAGGTCTGGCTCAACACGGAGTGAGGGCACGAACTCTTCGCAGTCCGGTTCGGACTGGATAAATTCAAGCTCGACTACAACTTCGAGATCAAAAGCATCATTCAATACTATGCCCAGTGGATCCGCGAGGGCAAGCTGAAACCCAGCTCCGCGTGGAACAAGGAGCGCAAGGTCAAGTTCACGGTTCAGGACCCCTGCCAGCTGGTGCGCAAAACATTCGGCGACCCGGTCGCCGAGGACCTGCGCTTCGTGGTGAAGGCGGTGGTCGGTGAAGAGAACTTCATCGACATGCACCCCAACCGCTCCAACAACTTCTGTTGCGGCGGCGGCGGCGGGTTCCTGCAGTCCGGCTACCCGGATGAGCGACGGGCCTACGGCAAGCTCAAGGCCGACCAGATTCTGGCCACCAAGGCGGCTTACGCCATCACCCCCTGCCACAACTGCCACGCCCAGATCCATGACTTGAGCGATCAGTTGGATCACCCCTGGCAGACCGTCCACCTGTGGACCCTGCTCTGCCTCTCCCTGGGGATCCTCGGACCCAACGAGCGCGAATACCTGGGTGACGACCTCAAGGATGTGGATGTGTTCCACCCCGAGTCGTCGAATATGTAATCGTTTTAAATAACAAAAAAAGGCTGGCACCCTGCGGGAGCCGGCCTTTTTTTGTTATCCCTATGCCCCCTTGGATAATTTCACCGCACACCCTTGAACTCCGGAATGCCGGAAATGGGATCCAGGGCTGCGTTGGTTAGTTTGTTGGCTGCCGCCTGAGCAAAGTGAAAGGGGATGAAAACGGTTCCAGCAACGGCTTTGCGGGATACGTGAGCCCGGACCTGGATCTCTCCCCGTCGGGAAGCGATGGTCACTCGATCGCCATCTTCAATGCCCATGCCTTGGGCATCACCCCGCGTGATCTCCACAAAGGACTCCGGCGCCCGCTCGTTCAATCCATCGGTCTTCATGGTCATGGTACCGGTATGGTAGTGATAGAGCACCCGGCCAGTGGTCAGGTACATGGGATAGTCGTCGTCGGCCACTTCCGCCGGGGCAATCCATTCGATGGCATGAAACATCCCTTTGCCGCGGGTAAATTGGGCCCCGTGCAAAATGGGGGTGCCGGGATGCTCCGGGTTGGACAGGGCCAGTGGAGCCCCTCGTGTTCGATCCGCCGGTAGCTGCATCCCCCCATATGTCGGGGTCACGATGGCAGCTCGGTAAAATGATCTCGCTGTCCGTATTGAACATGGCATAACCCATGGACGTGGCCATCTCGCAGGATGATTTTCCAATCAGCCTTGGCCTGCCCCGGCGGAAAGACCGCCTTTCGCCACCCGCTGCACCCGCCGCTCCGTGTTGGTGAAGGTGCCATCTTTCTCGGCGAAACCTGCAGGGACAGACGACGTCGGCCAGCTTCGCGGTCTCGGTGAGGAAGAGATCCTGCACCACCAGAAAATCGAGTTCCGCAGGCTCTTTGGCATGGTTGCAGGTCCAGGGTCGGTAACAAGCGGGTTCTCGCCGATAACATAGAGGGCCTTGATTTCGCCGCTGTGGGCTTCGGAACCATCTCCGTGACGGTGAGTCCCGCCTTGTCGGCAGATCGTGACGTTCCAGGCCGGCTCCATCTTTTTACGGCGGCCAGGTTGTCCACCGCTTGGTAGCCGGAGAGACGTTGGGGAGGCCTCCCATGTCGCAGGCCCCCTGGACGTTGTTCTGGCCGCGCAAGGGGTTGACGCCGCCCCCCGGATGCCCACGTTGCCGCAGAGCATGGCCAGGTTGGCCAGGGACTTGACGTTGTCGGTGCCGGTGATGTGCTGGGTGATGCCCATGCCGTACAGGATGCTTGCCGGCCGGAGCCTTGGCGTAGAGGCGTGCCGCCTCGATCAGCTGCTCGGCCGGAATCCCGCTGATCGCCTCCACGTGCTCCGGGGTGTATTTTTCGACCACCGCCTTCACGGCCGTCGAAGTTCTCGGTGCGCTCCTCGATAAAGGATTTATCGTGAAGATCTTCCTTGATGATGACGTGCATCATGCCGTTGATCCATGCCACGTCCGTCCCGGGTTGGGCCGCAGCCAGTGCTCGGACTCCGTAATCTTGACCCGGCGCGGGTCCACCACGATCAGTTTCGCCCCTTCGCGTGACCGCCCGTTTGACGAAGGTCGCGATCACGGGGTGGTTCTCCGAGGTATTGGAGCCGGTGATGAGGATGAAGTCGGCCTCTTCGATATCGGCGATGGAGTTCGTCATGGCGCCACAACCGAATGTTGCGGCCAGACCGGCCACCGTGGCGCTGTGTCAGAGACGGGCGCAGTGGTCGACGTTGTTGGTGCCAAACACCGCCCGGAAGAATTTCTGGAACAGATAATTTTCTTCGTTGGTGAAGCGTGCCGAGGTGAACACGCCCATACTGTCCCCGCCGTGGGTGTCGCGGATGGCTTTGAACTTGCCGGCCACCAGGTCGATGGCCTCCTCCCAGGTGGCTTTGCGAAAGGTGCC
>CAVONM010000017.1:0-84361 GCA_963697225.1 uncultured delta proteobacterium | reverse complement strand
CGAACCCTGGAAAGTGACCTTGGTGGAAACCGGCAACAAATCCATGACCGGCGGCAGGATAAAACGAGTTAAGGATTATATTGGTGACGAAACATTTTGCCTTACTTATGGAGATGGTGTAACCGATTTAAATATTAAAGAATTAATTGCATTTCACAGAAAACAAAATGCTTTGGCCACCTTGACCGCCGTGCAGTCTCCGGGACGCTTTGGTGCATTCAAGCTGGATGAAAACCAGAATAAAATAACCGCATTCAAAGAAATCCTGAGCTGAATGCAGCTTAATCAATGGGTAGGCTTTTTTGTTTTAGAGCCTGGCATAATGGACTACATCGAGGGCGATTTAACGGTGGAACAGGATCCGATGGAAAGATTGGCTAAAGACGGACTGCTCTCCGCATATCGACACTATGGATTCTGGCAGATACTGGAACTGTTGCGAGATAAGATGTACCTGGAGGAATTGTGGGCTGCCCCTAACCCTGCCTGGAGAATATGGAAAAAGTGATCTCGAGTTCGGCCGTTCCGGCTTTCAACCCGGAGGCATGTTGGCGTTTGTTAAAGACACAGAAGGAAGAGCCACAGGGCGGTTGGATTGCAGGATAGGATGATTTGACCGGGATTTCATCACGCCAGAAATAATTAAAACAGCATCCGGGTAGCGTTCTCTCAAATGTTGAACCAGACACGGTCCGATATAACCCATGTTTCCAGTAATTAAAATTCTCATCGATACTTTCCCTTTGGTTTTAATTATTTCTGGCGTGATGAAATCCCGGTCAAATCATCCTATCCTGCAATCCAACCGCCCTGTGGCTCTTCCTTCTGTGTCTTTAACAAACGCCAACATGCCTCCGGGTTGAAAGCCGGAACGGCCGAACTCGAGATCACTTTTTCCATATTCTCCAGGCAGGGTTAGGGGCAGCCCACAATTCCTCCAGGTACATCTTATCTCGCAACGAGTCCATATTCTGCCAGAAATCCATAGTGACGATATGCGGAAGCATTCCGTCTTTAGCCAATTTTTCCATGGGATCCTGTTCCCAAACCGTTGAATCATCCTTGATGTAGTCCATTACTGTCGGCTCCAACACAAAAAAACCACCATTGATCCAGGCACCGTCACCATTGGGCTTTTCTTTGAAGGAAGGAATTTGATTTTGGTCTTTCATCCAGGTTGAATGCACCAAAGCGTCCCGGAGGTTGCACTGCCGTTAAGGTGGCCAGCGTATTTTGCTTTCGTGAAATTCAATCAATTCTGCCAATATTAAGATCCGTCACACCATCTCCATAAGTCAGGCAGAACGTTTCATCACCAATATATCTCTCGAACCCGTTTTAATCCGTCCGCCGGTCATCGATTTTTCGCCGGTATCCACCAGGGTGACCTTCCACGGTTCGGTGTCATTTTGGTGGATCTGCATGTCATTGTTCCGAAGATCAAATGTGACATCCGAACGGTGAAGCGAATAATTGAGCAAAATATTCCTTGATCATATGACCTTTGTAGCCCAAGACAAATAATAAAATCATTGAATCCGTAGGTACGGAGTAAATCTTCATGATATGCCAGAGGATCGGTCGGTCACCGATTTCCACCATGGGTTTGGGTCTGACGCCTGTTTCCTCGGATAGTCTGGTTCCGAATCCTCCCGCTAAAATTACCGCTTTCATGGCATACCCCTGATAAGGTAAAATGGATGGTATGCATAGCTCCGCCGCTTCAGTTACACGAAGAAAACAGCTGAGAAATTGATCATGGGCCATCCAATTGGTTTAAATTTAGCCACTTATCATCTATACTGGCATCTGCAAAATGGCTACTATAGAATTTTAGTTGACACCAAATCAACAGATTTATCGCCGGTTGCTGAACCATGCTCATAGCGATCAATGGGTCTCACGTCTATCTCGGCAGTCGCTGCGCAGCACTTGAATCTTTCTGGTCTTCGTAATTGAACCCTCCCCCGCCGCAAGCGGCGAGGGATGCGCTCCCTATCGCGGTTCATTTCTGGTTTGTGGCAAGCAATATTTAAACCAAATGTAATATTCAAAATTCTATTATGGTTGCAGTGTCTTTGAGGCATTCGTAAACAGTCAACAATCGTGTCACGCCTGTGGCGGCTGGAGTCTGTAACCATCTGAAACGTTTGAATCCCCGTTTAGGCGGGGTGACGGCAAAGAAGGGTTTTCGACAGTTTACGATTTCATCAGCATTAAGCTTGTCGCTTTTTGGTTTTGGATTGAAAAGAACCAAAAACGAGATGAAGTATGAAATAATTTGCCACTTTTGTGGGCAGGGTGTTGGATACGTCCTGGAGGTTTTTTCGAAGGGGGCGGCCTGTGGGCCGTGGATGGAAGCGTCCCTGATGAAGAGAATCAAGCAGGGTATGCCGCGAATATCTTTCAAACCGATTGGTGCTGGTGTATACTCAGCCCGATTAACCGCGATCCTTTCCTTGCCGAAAAACACTGGAGTTGATTATGGACAAAACCGTATTGGTACCTGTGGCTGACGGTACCGAAGAATTGGAAGCCGTGGCCATCATCGACGTGCTGCGCCGGGCCGGCGCGACGGTAACGGTGGCGTCGGTGACCGGCACTCGCCAGATCACGGCTTCCCGCGGGGTGGTCATCGTGGCCGACGCCCTGATCGAGGACTGTGCGGAAATAGAGTATGACCTGGTGGTGCTGCCCGGCGGCATTCCCGGTGCCGAACACCTGCGCGATTCCGCGCAACTGACCCGCATGTTAAAACGACAACACCAAAAAAAGCGCCTGGTCGGGGCGATCTGCGCCAGCCCGGCCGTGGTGCTGGAACATCATGGACTGTTGGCGGGACGCCAGGCCACCTGCCATCCAGGTTTTGTCGAGCGGTTGAAGGCCAGGGATCGGGTCGACGCCCGCGTGGTGGTGGACGGCAACTTTCTCACCAGTCGGGGGCCGGGAACCGCCGTCGAGTTTGCCCTGGCCCTGGTTGAGCGTCTATACGGCAAAGCCAAGATGGAAGCAGTCGCCGCCCCCATGGTGGTTTAACAGGAGTTTGATATGGACAGTGACCATCAGCGAACATCGGACCCGTTGAAAACGACGCCGCACAAGACCGTTGCCCTGGTTCTCGGCAGCGGCTCATCCCGGGGCTGGGCCCACATCGGGGCCATCGAAGCCCTGGAGGAGGAAGGCATCCCCATCGACTTCATCTCCGGCTGCAGCGTCGGCTCCTACGTGGGGGCCATCTACGCCAGCGGCAGCCTGGCCAGCCTCAAGGACTTCGTGTTGCGCATGGACGGCAAGAAAGTCTTCTCCTACTTCGATGTGGTCTTCCCTCGCTCCGGCCTGCTGGACGGCACCAAGAAGGTGGCCGAACTCTTCTCCATGCACACATCCGTGCAGCGCTTTTCCGAACTGAACATCCCGGTGACGATGGTGGCCACGGACCTGCAACGGGGCGAAAAGGTGGTGCTGAGATCGGGCAACCTGCTCCAGGCCCTGCGGGCCACCATGAGCGTCCCTGGCCTTTTCGCGCCCGCCCGCTTCAAGGGGCGTTGGCTGGTGGACGGGGGTATCGTGGATCCGGTGCCGGTGGGGGTTGCCCGGGCAACCGAAGCCGACGTGGTCATCGCCGTGGATCTGAACAGCGGCATCACCTCCCGACGGATGAAAAAACCGAAGAAAAATGAAGTTGAACAATCAGTATCGGAAGCACCCAGAATCAAAAGTGAGCTTTTAACCAAGCTGACCGACTACTACGAAACCGCCGAAACCAATTTTAAAAACAAAATCAACGAACTGCTGGGGCGTGACGTCAATATGCCCGACATCATCGACACCGTCATGACCTCGATCAATATCATGCAGGAGCGCATCACGCGCATCAACCTGGCCGTCGAGCCGCCGGACATCCTGGTCCAGCCCCGGTTGGGGGCACTGAAAATGATGGACTTCCACCAGGTGGAAGTGGCCATCGAAGAAGGCTACATCGGGGTCAAGGAGAAGATGGAAGACATCAAGGCCCTGCTGGAGATACCCGACATGGATGAAACCGTAAAAAGCCGAAATCTCACGCAAAGGCGCGTTTAATCGGCCACTCCATCAGGCGATTAGCAGACCGTTTCTCAAAATTTCATTGGCCAAGGCGTTGGATGCATTAAAATCAGCTTGGCTGAAAGGATGGGGTTCGATTCTGGTATCAAATTTTCTTCTAATCTTCATTAACTCGACTTGCATATCAAAGCTGTCGGAAAGATGATCAAAAACAATTGCTATATCGATATCGCTATTATCATGGGAGGTCCCTTTCGCATGTGAGCCGAAAATATAGATTTTTTTTATGCCGGGTTTTGTTTTTCTAAGATAAACGGCATACCTCAGTGCTGTTTCGGGAGTTTGTCTTTTATCCATTCTCTTAGCTCCTTGATACGACGTATCCATTGTTCCGTGAAGGCTTTTGTGCACTTTCTATGAAATGACAGTTTCATAAAATTATAGGCAGCGCTGAAAAAGCTTCACTATGGGCCCCGCCTTGCGGGAGTGAAACTGTTTGTGTCTTTTGTATGGGTTTATCAATTGTCGGTTTGGTTAAAAAAAGTCAAAAAATAGTCCGGAATTTTCGTTTCAAACGTCATTTCTTGATTGGTAAATGGGTGCTTAAAGCGAATCGACAATGCATGCAACGCCAACCGTCCCTTGGCCGCCGTTGTGTATTTTTTATCACCGACAATGGGATGCCCCTTTTCAGACAAGTGAACACGAATCTGATTTTTTTTCCCCGTCAACAGTTTGATTTCCAATAGACTATAATTTTTAGACGCTTTGATGACGTGGTATTGCGTTCTAGCAAAATCTCCATTTTTTGGATTCTCAACCGATCGCATTTTATAGTCATCTCCCTCGGCGAGAAAAGATTCTATAATGCCACTTTTTTCTGCCAAGGTACCATGAACGACAGCGATGTATTTCTTCTCTACATGTTCCCACTGCGCGGCAAATTGCTCACGAATTTGAAAACTTTTTGCAAAGATCAACACGCCGGATGTTCCCCGATCCAGCCGATGGACGACAAACAGGTTGATCTTTGACTTCGGGTTGCCTTTGCGGACATAATTGGTAAGCAAATGATGCGCTGTTTTTTCCGCTTCGTAATTCGCCTTGACGCTCAACAACCCGGAGCGCTTGTCAATCACGATGATGTCTCGATCCTCGTAAAGAATCTTGATGCCGGCCGGCACATATTTGGTTCTAATTTTTATTTTTGATTTAATCATACCCATCACAATATCGGCGAAAACAGCCGGGCCGCCCGAATTGCCAGACGGAAAGCCAGTGATCGGCGATAGACCTCGTCGGTGGTCAGCGGATCGGCCAGGGCAAAATCGTCACGGCACATCTTTTCCACCCGACGGATGAAGTCGGGATCGGTAAAAGCCATGGTGATCTCGAAATTGATCCGCAGGGAGCGGTTGTCCAGATTGACCGTGCCGATACCGGCCAGGGTGTCGTCGATCAGAAAAACCTTCTGGTGCATGTAGCCCCTGCGGTAGGTGTACATCCGAACCCCGGCCACGGCCACTTCAAACAGGTAACTGTGCGCCGCCCACCAGACGACCCGCTTATCGGGATTGGCGGGAATCAGGATCCTCACATCCACCCCCCGCATTGAAGCCAGTTGCAGCGCTTTGATCACCGCCACATCCGGCACGAAATAAGGGGTCATGATCCAGCACCGATGTCTGGCCAGGTTGATGGCCTGCACCATCATCAGTGAACAGCTTTCCACCAGGTCCCCGGGACCGGTTGGAATGCAAAGGACCGGTTCGCTGCCGATGCAGGGCGGCGGATCCCAGGGAATATCCGGAAGCGTCCCGCAGGCCCAATGCCAGTCTTCTGCAAAACAGAGCTGCACCGCCAGGGTCACCGGGCCTTCCATTTTCACGTGGGTGTCCCGCCAAAAATCGAAACGCCGGCCCCGGCCCAGGTATTCATCACCCACGTTGTGGCCGCCCACCCAACTCACGGCGCCGTCCACAACCACGATTTTGCGGTGATTGCGGAAATTGATCCGGAACCGGTTGAGCCATCCACTGCCCATGCGGAAAACGCCCACGTTGACACCGGCCCGCCTCAACGCCTCGGTGTACGACCGGGAAAGCCCCACACTGCCGATCTGATCCAGCAGAAAATAGACACGGACACCGGCCTTTACCCGGTCGATCAGCGCCGATTTGAGCCGATTGGCCAGTTCACCGTCGCGGACGATAAAAAACTGAACCAGCACATAGCTGCGGGCGGACCGGATTCCTTCCAGGATGGAATCGAATGTGGCCTCGCCGTTGATCAGCAGGCTACAGCGGTTGCCGGTCATGACCGGCAGCTGGTAGATATCGCTGAGAACATCGATTTTGGGGGTATCGCGCACCATCAGGCAGTCGATCCGCTGATCCAGCCTGAGGTCTCTGCCCAGGTGGTGGATGGCGGTGCTGCCGGACTGGTGGGCGACGGCGGAGCTTTGGATTCGCCGCGCCCCGAACATCAGGTAGAGGAAAACGGACAAGTAGGGAAAGAAAAACAGGGCCATCACCCAGGCGATGGTGCCCTGGCTGGTCCGCCCGTTCATGATCACGTCGAAAATGAACAAGATGCCCGCACCGTGAAGGATCAGTGGAATCAGCAACAACCAGTATTCAGATGCGATCTGTACCACGGGCATGAGAACGAGGCCTTTTTTCAGAGGGTTGGTTCAGTTTTTAACATATGATTCCCTGCGTGTGCAATGAACTTGGACATATTCATCATAATACCTTTGTTTTAGCTATCTTTTTCCACTTTGTTCATGCAAAATAGAGTGATGTCATCTATCGGGAGGAAGTCATGACAGATTTACGAAACACGCGCACAACCATTTTGAACACGGGCACGCCCGAAGCAAAGCGTGAGGAAATTCTGGATTATTTCCATAAGACATTCACCCTCGACGAACGGCTCTACGACACCCTGGCTTCCGATGGCGCCTTTTACCTGCGGCCCGAACCGCTTCGGCAACCACCGATTTTTTACCTGGGCCACACCGGTGTCTTCTACATCAACAAACTGATCATCGCTAAAATCATCGATCGGCGCATCAACCCGACCTTCGAGTCCATGTTTGCCGTGGGGGTGGACGAGATGTCCTGGGACGATCTGGACGACACCCATTATGAATGGCCCGCCGTTCAAGAAGTGAAGGCCTATCGGGACGAGGTGCGCACTTTCGTGGACGCCACCATCCGCAACCTTCCGCTGACCCTGCCCATCACTTGGGACCACCCGTTCTGGACCATCATGATGGGCATCGAACACCAGCGGATTCACCTGGAAACCTCTTCGGTGATCATCCGGCGAATGCCCATCGACCAGGTCCGTCATCTGCCCTTGTGGGATATCTGCAAGGAATCCGGTGCGGCACCGGACAACCATCTGCTGCCGGTGCCCGGCGGCCGGGTGGTGCTGGGAAAATCCAAAGACCACCCCCTGTATGGATGGGACAACGAATTCGGCAGTCACACCTTCGATGTCCGGGATTTTGAGGCTTCACGCCATCTGGTCTCCAACCGGGAGTACCTGGACTTCGTGGAGGACGACGGCTATGCAACGGCGGCTTTATGGACCGAAGAGGGCTGGAACTGGGTCGGCTATTCCAAAGCGCGCCACCCGCTCTTCTGGATCCCGTCGGATGGCGACTGGCGTTTCCGGACCATGACCCGGATCGTCCCCATGCCATGGGACTGGCCCGTCGAGGTCAACTACCTGGAGGCCAAGGCTTTTTGCAACTGGATGGCCAACAAACGTGGCAAAACCATCCGGCTGCCCACCGAAGACGAGTGGTACCGGCTGCGCGATCTGCACGACATTCCGGACCAGCCCGATTGGGATCACGCGCCGGGCAATATCAATCTGGAACACTGGGCCTCGTCGTGTCCGGTGAACCGTTTTCGCTTCGGCGATTTTTTCGACATCATCGGCAATGTGTGGCAGTGGACGGAAACCCCCATCACCGGATTTGCGGGCTTTGCCGTCCACCCGGTTTACGACGACTTCTCCACGCCCACCTTCGACACCCGCCACAACCTGATCAAGGGGGGGTCCTGGATCTCCACCGGCAACGAGGCCACACGCGATTCCCGCTACGCATTCCGGCGTCATTTCTTCCAGCATGCGGGCTTTCGCTACGTGGCATCCGAACAGCCGGTGGAACTGCCCGAAGCCATGTACGAGAGCGACCTGGCGGTCTCCCAGTATTGCGAGTTCCATTTCGGCGAGTCCTACTTCAACGTGGAAAACTTTCCGCGGCAATGCGCCCGGCTTGCCGTGGCCGTCATGGAAGATCGACCGAAAAAGCGCGCCCTTGACTTGGGCTGCGCCGTGGGACGCGCCAGCTTCGAACTGGCCCGGACCTTCGACTTCGTCAACGGCCTGGACTTTTCGGCTCGCTTTATCCGCATCGCCGTCCAGATGCAGGAAAAAGGCGCTACCCACTACGAACGGCTGGAAGAGGGAGACATCTTCTCCTACCATGAACGGCGTCTGGCCGAGTTAGGACTGGACAGCGTTGCCGACCGGGTGGAATTTTTCCAGGCCGATGCCTCCAATCTCAAGTCGCAGTTCACCGGCTACGATCTGATCCTGGCGGCCAATCTCATCGACCGGCTCTACGACCCGAAAAAGTTTCTCTCCACCATTCATGAACGGCTCAACAAGGGTGGCGTTCTGGTCCTCACCTCGCCCTACACCTGGCTGGAGGAATTCACCCTTCGGGAAAACTGGGTGGGCGGCATCCGCAAGGACGGTGAGCCGTATACCACCCTGGACGGGCTGAAAGACCTGCTGGCCGGTCATTTTCAGATGATCGGCAACCCCCTCGACGTTGAATTCGTCATCCGTGAAACCCGGCGCAAATTTCAGCACACCGTCAGCCAGATGACGGCCTGGGAGCGGGTATGAAACCCATCTAAAAACCATCCGATGCCTGCTCGCCCTTGACCAGGGAGATTTCAACCCGACGGTTCGCCCGTCGAGTCTCGTCTGACGTATTGGCCACCAACGGATGAAATTCGGATTTCCCCTGAATGATCAAGCGCTGGGGGGCAACCCCGTGAGACGCCAGAAATTTGGCGACACTGGCGGCTCTTGCTGCAGACAGCTCCCAATTGGATGGAAATCTCGGCGTACGGATGGCAATGTCGTCGGTGTGGCCCGACACGATGACCTGGTAATGTCGCTGGGGGGCAATCAAATCGGCAATCCGTTTCAATGCCGATTGAGACTCGGACAACAGCACCGCCTCACCGATATTGAACGTAACACGCTCCCCCAGAACAAATACGGGTTGTTTCTCGTCCCACCGGACGTAAAAATCATTGCTGAAGCTGTCTTTCAGGCCGCTGATCATTGCCTGGTGCAACGGTTCGACAGGCTCCTCCCCGGGCAATGGACGGTTGGCTGCCGGTGGTTCCGGATTCGGAGGCACGGTCTCATCCGTCGGTGTGGATTGAATGGGGGAAACTTTCGGGAGAGCGTCTGGATGGGTGCCCGACGACGATGCGGCGGTCGTGCTGACCTGCTCCGATTCATGTACCGCGAGGTCAGGCCGATTGATCGCATTGGCGTAGAGCAAAACAAAAAAAACAAGCAGGAGGGTCATCAGGTCGGCCATGCTCCATAAAAACGCGTCCTCTTCGGCAGATTTCGCCTCTTCTGTCAAAGAGAAGCGGGCAGCTAAACCCTTGTCCGCGTTCGGCTTGAACCGCCATTGCGTTGACTGACCGGCATTGTCGACCATCTGCTACCTCGCCGGTTCCTGTTGTTTAGCCGAGTCGCCCCACAGATTCCATCGATGACCCTTGCGAATCGGCATCGGCGCAGGCGTTGAGAAATCCTTTTCTGCATAGGACCTCAGGCTGTGGGCAATTTCCAGCGGCGGTCGTTGATCGCACACGCCCATGACACCGTCGAAAACCACATTGAGCATCAGGGCCTCGCGCCTGATGTGCTCGGCAAACTTGCCCGCGATCGGAAGAAACAGGAAGTTGGCAAAGAGCAGACCATAAAAGGTGGTTAGCAGAGCCGTCGCCATGCCTTGTCCGATTTGCGCGGAACTGCCGATGTGGTTCAACACGTTGATCAGGCCGATGATCGTACCCACAAAGCCGAACACCGGTGCGAGCCTGGCAAGCCTGTTGATCACGTTGAGCTGCGTATGCAATTGGTCCAGATACAGATTGATCTCTTTGGCCAGCATCATCTCCACACGTGGCGGGTCGAAATTATCCAGAATCATTTGAAAACCGCGGCGTAGCACCGGATTTGACACGGCGTTGATTTTCCGGTTCATCTCACCGAGACCGGCAACCCGCTGCAGGCGGGCCAATACGATAATTTGGCGGATCAGGTCTTCTACGGTTTTGGTTTTCAGGCTGTCGACCAAACTGGTCAAAAAACCACGCAGGGTGTGGACGGGAAAGGCCAGCAAACCGCCAACGATCGTGCCGATGAAAACCAATGCCCCGCTTCTGAAATTGACCAGAACCGGGATGTCGCCCATGACATGGCGGGCAAAGAGGAAAAAAAAGACCATTCCAATGGATAAAAGACAGTTTCTGACCACGTTGTGAACCCTCCTGCGGGTGGTGTTCGCGTCCGTTCTAGATTATAAACGAATGGTGACGTTCGGTTGACCTTTTTGCTAATTTTCTTTTTGCCTAATTTTTTAAGCAGTTTTTGTGCCATGAGGCAGGGCACTCGAAAACAGCGCCGAAAGGGACGATTGTGCTTTCAAGCGATTTTTTATCGGGAACAAATTGCCGAGCTGCCAGGCTGCCCCGGCAAATAGGGACCAGAAGGTGTTGATATGATCCATCCGGAGAGCTTGGCCGTGGTCTGTGGTCTGTGCAGTGCCCTGGCCTGGGGGGCGGGAGATTTTGCCGGGGGATTCGCCTCCCGGCGGGGGAATGTGCTCACCGTGATCCTCTTCTCCCAGTTGATCGGCGGCACCCTTCTGGTTTGTCTGGCAGCGACATTTGCCCGGAGCATGCCACCGGTCAGACATCTGATATTCGGGGGGCTGGCGGGAATTTTTGGCGTGCTGGGACTCATCGGGCTATACAAGGGTCTGTCCCAGGGCCGGATGGGTCTGGTGGCACCACTGTCAGCGGTGGTAACCGCTATTGTGCCGTTGGTATTCTCTTTATTGATGGAGGGTTTTCCCGGATGGCTGCGCACGATCGGTTTCGGAATCGCCATGACCGCCGTTTGGTTTCTTTCTTTTCCGGGCGACAAATCGAAAATCGAACCCGGCGAACTGCGACTCTCGATTTTAGCTGGCTTGGGATTCGGTCTTTTCTTCATTTTCATGGATCAGGCCAGCAGCCAGTCTGTCCTGTGGCCTTTGGTGGCTGCCCGGGCAGCGGCCATCGGGGTGATGTTCACACTTCTGGCCGCGACGCGTCAACTGGCACCACCACCCCAGGGACAGTTCGTCTTTATCGCCCTGGCAGGCATACTGGATACCGCAGGCAACGCCGCCTTCGGAATGGCCGCCCACCTCGGGCGGCTGGACATTGCGGCTATTCTGGCGTCCCTCTACCCGGCGTCCACCGTGTTGCTTGCCTGGCTGGTGTTAAGGGAAGGACTGGGCCGGCGGCAGTGGTTCGGGGTGGCCAGTGCCATAGCGGCACTGGTACTCATTGCGATTTAGAATCACCTTCGATTCTATTCTAATTACCTGAGCCGGATAAACCGGAAACAACAAGTCGCAAGCATCAACTTATAAATGACAAGCTACAAATAACAAATCTCAAATAAATTCCAAATTACAATATCCAAATCTCAAAAAGGGCAAAAAACCAACCGTGGATTATCATTTTGATGGCTCCACGATTGATGATTTAAACGTCCTTTCTTCAAGATCACAAGGTTTAGAATTTTGAATTTGGCTATTGTGAGTTATTTGTCATTTGGTTTTTGGTTATTGTGATTTAAATGGTAGCGGTTCTTTTCTGGCGCATAAGAAACACGAATTTCAGAATTAAGATACGACATCACTATGTTACCCATGCAGCGCCTTACCTGTGGCCTTCAACGCCGCCTCCAGCATGATTTCCGCCAGGGTGGGGTGGGCGTGAATGGTGTCGGCGATGTCCGCCACACACAGGTTGTTGCTGACCGCCAGGGTGCCTTCTCCCAGCAGGTCCGTGGCGTGGGGACCGATGATGTGAACGCCCAGCACCTTGCCGTTGCCTGCATCGGAAATGATGCTGGCCTGGCCGGCCAGTTCACCGATGACCTGGGCCTTGCCGATGCTGCGAAACAGAACGGTATCTGCGCGTGCATCGATTCCCTGCGCTTTGGCCTGGGCCTCGGTGAGTCCCACGCAGGCCACCTCCGGCATGGTAAAAATGGCCCCGGGCACGGCCGTGTAGTCCATGGCGCGGTCGCCGCCCATGGCATTTTCCGCTGCCAGCATGGCTTCGGTGGAGGCCACATGAGCCAGCATCACCCGCTCCGGCCCCAGCACGTCGCCGATGGCGTAGACGTCTGGAACGCCTGTCTGCAGTCGATCGTCCACCGGGATCCACCCCCTGGCATCCGTCGCCAGGCCGATGGTGGAAAGGCCGATAGCTTTGGTATTGGGCGACCGGCCGATGCACACCAGCGCCTGTGCCACCGTCTCCGTCACCGGAATCTTGTCCTTATCCTTCACATCCGATGCAAACGGCGATGGGCCGATGGTCACCGTCAGGCCGTCACCGCGACGCGCGATCGATTCCACCACCCGGTTCACGTAAAACTTGATCCTTTGCTTTTTCATCTCCCGCTCCAGCACCTTGGAGCAGCCGGCATCCACCGACGGCAGGGGCAGCAGACGGTCCAGGGCTTCCACGACAACAACGCTGGCCCCCATGGCGGACAAAATGCAGGCAAATTCACAGCCGATCACCCCCCCGCCCACGATGACAATGGATTCGGGAACCTGCTCGATCTCCAGAATATGGTTGCTGGACAGAATCCACCGGCCGTCAAAGGGAAAAGCCGGCACCGAAAACGGTTGGGATCCGGTGGCGATGATCAACCGATCCCACGCCCAGACCCGCTCCTCCCCGCCTCCACCGGTGGCGGACACCTTGCCGGGACCGTCGATGCGGGCGGTTCCGCGAACCAGCCTTACCTTGTGGTGGGCCAGCAAGCCTTCGATACCCTTGATCTGAGTGGAAAGGACTTTCTGCTTGCGGGCCATGAGGTGTTGCATGTCCAGCACGGCGCTGCCATCCAGGCGGATGCCGAATTCATCGGCCCGGTGAAATTGTTCAAGCATCTCGGCAGTGGTTTTCATGATCTTCGAGGGAATGCAGCCCCAGTTCAGACAGGTGCCGCCGACCTGCTCTTTTTCCACCACCGTCACCGCTGCGCCCAGCTGTGCGGCACGAACCGCCGCCACATACCCTCCCGGACCGGCACCCAGGACCGTTACCTGTGTTGTCATCTGCCTATTCCTCCTTAGTATTTTCAACCTGCGCATCGGTCCGCAGGAATAACTGTTACAATCAGTTAAGCGCAATTTATGTCTTTTTCAACCTTTTTTTGACATTTTTTTGC
The DNA here is from genome assembly GCA_963697225.1 of uncultured delta proteobacterium. GTDB lineage: Bacteria > Desulfobacterota > Desulfobacteria > Desulfobacterales > Desulfosarcinaceae > Desulfosarcina. Next base: position 70,735 of record CAVONM010000017.1, on the reverse strand, counting down.
CGAATACTTCAATTTATTAAAAAATGTTTGACAGATTCATCATGCTCGATTAAATATTTTTTAAATCCACCTAATCATTGAAAGGCCATGGATGAAAGTCGACGATCTGAACATTTCCATCGTCCGCCATCTGCAGGAGGGCAGGAAGTCCTACAAAATCATCGCAGAGGATCTCGGGGTCTCCGAAAATACCGTCAGATCACGGGTCAGTAAACTGGAAGAAGAGGGCGTGCTGGAGATCGTCGGTCTGGTGGATCCGGAAAAAGTTCCACGACACCGGGTCGTGATGGTGGGCGTCAAGCTAACCACCATGGACCTGGTCAAAAAGGGCGAAGCGTTCAGCCGCGTTCGCGGGGTGGTGTCGGTGAGCGTCGTCACCGGCCGGTTTGACCTGATCCTGATGGTTCTGCTCAAGGAGGGCTTCGGCCTGCTGGAATTCTACACCGAAGAGGTTTCCCGGCTGGAGGGTGTACAGTCTGTGGAAACCTTTGTGGTTTATAAAAGCTACAACCTGAAGGTTCCTTATATCTTTTAGTTTAATCCTGAAAATTGGATGTTTTTTATCTTGGAAAACAAACGACAAATAGCAAGTAAATCACAATCGCCAAATTCAAAATTCCAGACCTTATGATCTTGGACAAAGGACATTCCAAGCATCAATATTAGAGAAATCAAATGAAGATCAACTGTTGGTTGGTATTTTATTTGAGATTTGGATATTTTAATTTGGAATTTATTTGAAATTTATTTGAAATTTGATGCATGTAATTTTTTGTTTTCTGTTTGTCCGGGTTAGGATCAAATAAGGAGAAACAAGTCATGGAAAAGAGCATCAAACAGACCCCACTCAACAGCTGGCATCGGAACCATGGCGCCAACATGGCCGATTTCGGCGGCTACGACATGCCCCTGTGGTATTCGTCGGTGAAAGACGAACATTTAGCCGTATTGAACGGCGCCGGTGTATTCGATACCAGCCACATGGCGGCGGTCACCGTCGCCGGACCGGGAGCTGCCGACCTGCTCCAGTATTGCTTTACCAATGATCTGGGCGCCTGCATGGGAGCGTCCAAAAAACCCCTTTCGCCGGGCCGATGCGTGTATGGCGCCTTTTTAGACGAACACGGCCATACCATCGACGACGCGATTGTCTTTTTCGTGGAGGCGGACAGCTACATGGTGGTGGTCAACGCCGGCATGGGCGGGGCTGTTGCCGACCACCTGCAGCACAACCTCGGCGGTCGGGAGGCTGCGGTCACCGACCTGACCGATCGGCTGGGCAAGATGGACATCCAGGGGCCTGCGGCGGCCAAGATCCTCGGTGGGGTTCTGGCCGATCCCAAAGCGGTCTTTGCCGGCATGCCCTACTTCTCCTTCAAGGGGCATGTTGACCCTGCTTCGCCACTGGCCGATGCGGTCCGCCTGGACGACGGCACCCCCATTCTGCTGTCGCGCACCGGATACACCGGCGAGTTCGGCTTCGAGATTTTCCTGGCACCGGGCAAGATCCAACACCTGTGGGAACGCCTTCTGGAGGCCGGCAATGCCTACGACATCAAGCCCTGCGGTTTGGCGGCCCGGGACAGCCTGCGTGCCGGCGCCGTGCTGCCGCTTTCCCACCAGGATATCGGACACTGGCCATTCATCAACCACCCCTGGCCCTTCGCTCTGCCCTATACGGCAGACCAGACCGGGTTCACCAAGGATTTTATCGGACGGGCCGCCCTGGAGAAGCATACGGATTTCTCATTCACCCAAGCATTTGCAGGCAAGGATCTGCGCAAAATCTCCGCCGGGGAAAATTCGCGGGTCATCGATGCCGACGGCCAAACGATCGGGACCGTTCTCACCTGCGCCACAGACATGGGCATCGGGCGTCACGACGGCGACATTTTCAGCATTGCCAGCCCGGACAAGCCCGAAGGATTCAAAGCCAAGGGTCTTTGCTGCGGATTCGTCAAGGTCAACCGGAAGCTGTCCGTTGGCCAGCATGTGGATATTGCGGACAACCGGAGGAAAATAACCGTCACCATCGTGGACGATGTACGTCCCCACCGCACCGCCCGCAAACCGATGGCCGACATGATCTAATCGCGGACGAGACACCGCTTATCTTATAAAGGAAAACAATCACAGGGAGGGAAAACATGAAAGCGATCAGCGAACTGAATCTACCGGAAGACGTGCGATACACTGATGACCATGAGTGGGCCAAAAAAAACGGCGACGTGGTGCGCATGGGTATTTCTGACTATGCCCAGGACCAGCTGGGAGACATCGTATTTGTTGAACTGCCGGAGGTGGGCAGCAGCTTCGACAAGGGTGAGGAGTTCGGCACCGTGGAATCGGTCAAAGCCGTGTCCGAGCTTTACATGCCCATGGGCGGCGAGGTGACGGCCATCAACGAAGCCCTGGCCGATGCGCCCGAAACCGTAAACAGCGACCCTTACGACGGTGGCTGGATGATCGAGATCAAAGCCAGCGACCCCGCCGAACTCGAGGCCCTGAAATCCAAGGCCGACTACCTTGCGATGCTGAAAGGATAAACCCCATGAGATATCTACCCCATACCGAAGAAGACATCCAAGAGATGCTTCAGGTGGTGGGCGCGGCGGATCTGGAGGCGTTATTCTCCAGCATTCCCGACGACTGCCGCCGGAAAGAGGCGATGAACCTGCCCGAGCCGCTCACCGAGTGGGAGCTCAACGGACATATGGACTGCATGGCCGCCAGCATGGGCGCTCCGCCGTTCTACAAGGTGTTCATGGGCGCCGGCAGCTACCATCATTATATCCCCGAAATCACCCGTCAGCTGCTGCTGCGCAGCGAGTTCTTCACCGCCTACACCCCCTATCAGCCGGAGATCAGCCAGGGCACCCTGCAGACCATCTACGAGTACCAGACCCTGGTGACCCGTCTGCTGGGCATGGACGTGGCCAACGCCTCCATGTACGACGGTGCCTCGGCTCTGGCCGAGGCCCTGTTGATGAGCATCCGGGCCACGCGGCGTAAAAAGGTGGCCGTCTCACGCGCCGTTCACCCGATGTACCGCAAGGTGGTGGAGACCTATTTCGCACCCACCGGCTTCGAAGTGGTCGAACTGCCCGTAAGCAAAGACGGCCGCACCGACCTCTCCGGTTTGAAGGATCTGGGTGAACTGGCCGGCGTGGCCCTGCAGAGCCCCAACTTTTTCGGCTGCATCGAGGATCTGGAGGCGGCCGGGAAAACCATCCACGCCGACAAGAAGACCCTGTTCGTGGCCGCTTTCAGTGAACCGCTGGCCTATGGCCTGCTCAAGAGCCCAGGCGCCTGCGGGGCGGACATCGCCTGCGGCGAGGGCCAGAGTTTCGGCATCCCCCAGAGTTTCGGCGGGCCCGGCCTGGGCATGTTTGCCGCCCGGCAGCAGTATGTGCGCACCATGCCCGGCCGCCTGATCGGCAAAACCACGGACCGGGACGGCAGAACCGGCTTCGTGCTGACCCTGGCGACCCGCGAGCAGCACATTCGCCGTGAAAAAGCCACCTCCAACATCTGCTCCAACCAGGGGCTGTGTGCCACCGCCGCCACCATGTACATGGCGGCGCTGGGCGGCACGGGCATCCGCGAACTCTCCCGGCTCAACCGCGACCGGGCCGAGTACCTCAAAGCGTCACTGGCCAAGGCCGGATACGCGTCGCCGTTCAGTGCGCCCACCTTCAACGAATTCGTGGTGCGCTTCCCCAAAGGCTTTGCCGACACCTGGAAGGCCCTGCTGGAGAAGAAGATCGTCGCCGGGCTGCACCTTGGCCCCTATTATCCGGAACTGTCCGACTGCTGGCTGATGTGCGTAACCGAAACCATCTCTAAAACGGTGATCGATGCATTGGTAAAGGAGGTGGCCAAATGAAAGACCAAATAAAAGATAAAATGGGAACCACCGGTCTGATCTTCAACGAGCCCCTGCTATGGGAAAAAGGATCACCGGGACGCAAGGGTTTGTCGCTGCCCCGCCGCGACGTGGACGAAACCCCGCTGGACGATGCCCTGGTGGGCGACGGTCCGGATTTTCCGGATCTTTCCGAACTGGATGTGGTGCGCCACTTCACCAAGCTTTCCCAGTGGAATTTCGGCGTGGACAGCGGCATGTACCCGCTGGGCTCCTGCACCATGAAATACAACCCCAAGACCAACGAACGCCAGGCGTCCATTCCCGGATTCGCCGGCGCCCATCCCCTGCTGCCGGAAAGCCTCTCCCAGGGCGCCCTGCAGCTGATGTACGACCTGCAGGGCTATCTGGGCGAAATCACCGGCTTGCCGGCGGTGACCCTGCAGCCGGCTGCCGGCTCCCAGGGCGAGCTGACCGGCATGCTGATCTTTTCCGCCTACCATAAACACAAGGGGCAGGCACGCACCAAGGTGCTGATCCCCGACACCGCCCACGGCACCAACCCGGCCAGCGCCGCCCTGTGCGGCTTCAAGTCCGTTGCGCGTCAAATCCGGGCCGGACGGGGTCCTGCTGCCCGAATCGGTGGCCGCACTCATGGACGAGGATACCGCCGGCATCATGATCACCAACCCCAACACCCTGGGGCTGTTCGAGGACAACATCCGTCAGGTGGCCGACATCGTTCACCAAAAGGGCGGCCTGGTCTACGGCGACGGCGCCAACATGAACGCGGTGATGGGCATCGTCAACATCGCAGACATCGGTGTGGACGTCCTGCATCTGAACCTGCACAAAACCATGTCCACCCCCCACGGCGGCGGCGGCCCGGGCGCCGGCCCGGTATGCGTTACCCCGGAGCTGGAGCCGTTCCTGCCCGTACCGCGGGTGGTCAAAGATGGCGACACCTACCGGTTGGACGAGGACTATCCGCTCTCCGTGGGAAAATTGCACGCCTTTTACGGCAATTTCGGCATCCTGCTGCGTGCCTACAGCTACATTCTGAGCGTTGGCAATTACCTCAAGGAGGTCAGTCAGTATGCCGTGCTCAATGCCAATTACATCAAGGAAAAACTCAAAGGCCACTACCACCTGCCCTTCGACCGGCCCTGCATGCACGAGTGCGTCTTTACCGACAAGCGCCAGCAGGAACATCATGTGGCCACCCTGGATATCGCCAAGCGCCTGATGGACCATGGGTTTCATCCGCCCACGATCTACTTCCCGCTGGTGGTCAGCGGCGCCATCATGATCGAACCCACCGAATCCGAATCCAAGGAGACCCTGGACCAGTTCATCGACGCCATGAAGCAGATCGCCCAGGAAGCCGTGGATTGTCCCGACTGCCTGCACGAATCACCCCAGTTCCCCAAAGTGCGGCGGCTGGACGAAACCGCGGCAGCCCGTAATCCATGCCTGAAGGGCTAAACTGACCATCGGAAAGGGCGGCCGGACGGCCGCCCTTTTTTCTCGCTGTGGCGTTATTTAACAATCCGGAAACTCGTCTCTTAAAGGTCAGAAAATAAATAACAATAGCCAAAAACCAAACTCCAAACAAATAACAAAGACCCAAATTCCAAACGATATGGGTGAAAAGAAAGGACATTCCAATTCATTAAGAGGGTAAGGATTTTCATCAAACTATTGCCAAAGACAGCTGCAAATATCGAAGTTGGTAAACAACTATCGGTTTTTGACCTTAGTTGAGATTTTGAATTTATTTGGAAATTGGGTTTTGTAATTTGGTGCTTGTAGATAGTCACATCATTGCGGACCAATTGAACATGGCCATGGCACCTGAAAAAAACAACAAGCCGCCCTGCTGGTGGGTGGACCTGCCGGAAACCGACTACCAGAGAGCACTGGACCTGCAGCTGGCGGTCGTGGCGGCTAAGACGGCCAGCCGTCTGGATGCCGACGTGATCCTGTGCGTCGAACATCCCCGAGTCTTCACCCTGGGCCGGCGCGGTGGTCGGGAAAACCTGTGCGTCACCGACGATTTCCTGGCCCAAAAAGGTGTGTCGGTAATGCCTACGGACCGGGGAGGCAATATCACCTACCACGGACCGGGCCAACTGGTGGTCTATCCGATCATCGACCTCAATCGCCGGCGCCTGAAGGTCGTTGACTTTGTCTCCGGGCTCGAACAGGCCATGATCCATACGGCCGGCCACTGGGATATCGATGCCGACACCGACCCGGCCAACCGCGGCGTATGGCTGGATGGCGACAAACTGGGCAGCGTCGGCATCACCGTAAGACGCGGCGTCAGCTTCCACGGCCTGGCACTGAACGTCAACACCGACATGGAGCCCTTCGGCTGGATCAACCCCTGCGGCCTGGACCAGGTGCACATGACCTCCTTCGAACGCCATTTGGGGCGACCCGTGCCAATGGCCGAGGCCCGGCAACATATGGCCAGGCATCTGGCAGAAGCTTTCGGGATTGCCTTGACAACGGCCAACCTGGAACAACTATATGAAAAAATCGAATTTGGGGATTGAGGGATTGGGAAGCCCTTTGAAACCATTCACTCGAATCCTTGACCCCTCGAATCCTCGAACCCTTTTTTTGAAAGCCTCACATCATGACCCCATCCAACCCCATCCGCACCGGCAAACCCTCCTGGTTGAGAAGAAAGCTGCCTTCGGGTTCCCAGTACGAACAGATCCGCGCCATGATCGACAAGGGTCAACTCCACACGGTATGCCAGGAAGCCAACTGCCCCAACCAGTTCGAATGCTTCTCCGCCCATACGGCCACCTTCTTGATTCTTGGCGCCACCTGCACCCGAAACTGCCGCTTCTGCAACATCGAGGACGGTCTGCCGGTTCCGGTGGATGCGGACGAACCCCGGCGCGTGGCCGCGGCAGCGGCAAAAATGAATCTGCGGTACGTCGTCGTCACCTCGGTAACCCGGGATGACCTGGAAGACGGCGGTGCCGGCCATTTCGCCGCCACCATCGGTGCACTGAGGAAAAAGATCCCCGGCGTAGAGGTGGAAGTTCTCATTCCCGATTTTCAGGGGAATCGGTCATCCCTGGAAACGGTGCTGGCAGCCCGCCCCGATGTGCTCAACCACAACGTGGAAACCGTACGGCGCCTCTATCCCGACGTGCGGCCCCAGGCGGACTACGACCGATCCCTGGAGCTGCTTGCCCGCGTCAAAAAAATGGACCTGTCAATCCCTGCCAAGTCCGGCATCATGCTGGGCCTGGGTGAAACGGAAGCGGAAGTCCGGCAGACCATCGCCGACATCTACCGCACCGGCTGCCGCATGCTCACCATCGGCCAATACCTTCAACCCACCCCGCAGCATCTGCCGGTGGTCGATTTTATCTCTCCGGAAGCGTTCGAACGCTGGCGGGAGTTCGCCCTAAAGATCGGGTTCGATAAAGTGGCCTCCGGCCCTTTTGTGAGAAGTTCCTACCACGCCGGAGAGATGTTTACGGGGAAGTGAACGCTGACGGGTTCTATCCGTAGGACCTTCTATGCCTCCAGCGAAGCATCTCCGCTGTTGTATACCAGGATCACTTCAATGGGGATCTGCATCAGATCTGCTGTCGACTCGGTAAATTCGGTTTCCTGACCCTCTTCAGGTGGCGTAAAATCGGTGAATAAGACCGCGCTGTCTCCCGTTTGTTTAGCGATCTCCCACAGGGGATCATTGGTAATAAAAACATGCACACTGGCCTCGATGCGCGCCGTGTCAAGGAGCTCCTGCAACTCCAGGGCCATATTCTCGGCGTCGGCTTTTGGCGGCACCGTGCACAATATGCGGATTGGTCGGCGGCGCCATTCATGACTTTGAACCAGCAGATGGGCCAGTAAAAGAGCCAGCGCCCCGTGCTCGGGCCCGCGCCACCAGATATCCACGGACCCTGCCGGCGCTGACCAGCGTTCTTTCTCCTCGTCGCATTTCACGATGAGAATGCTGCGCCGAAAACGCTGAGACAGCCGTAACGTTTCACAAAACGTATCCTGCCTGTCCGGATCCTGACTCCATCCCAGTAATACGGTGTTGGGGCGCACGCCCCCAATCCCATGGCATTGCAGCAAGGCCTTGATCGCCTCACTCAAATCATCTTCAACGACCACCACCGGAAAGGCTGCCAGTGTTTCATCACGAATGAATTTACGCAGCAGCTTTTCGGCCTGCTCCCTTCGCGCAAACCGATCCTCCACATCCCCGGTCAGAATATGGCCCAGCGTCAACACACCCCGTCCAGCTGCAAGCCAGTAGGCATATTCCGCGATGTGGTAGCGTTTCCAGGCCCCACCGCTCAGGGCCAAGATAGATGGCCGCCAGTTCTTTGGATGGTATTTCTCATCTTCCAGTTTCAACAGCGCCTTGCGGGCACGCTCAAAAGCAACACCGCTGGTGACATCCCCCCAGCGGGAAATAATTTCGGAGCGGCTGATGAACGCATAGAGGGCCGACATCGCCAACACCGCCACCAACGCCCATAACGGATTCATCAGAAACATGACCAACAGACAGCCAATTGCCCCGAACAAGGCCGTAGACCAGTGGCTGAAGCGAAATTTCGGGCGGTAACTCGGGTTGCGCGTGATGGATTCATAAAAGCACGCCAGGTTGAGCGTTCCGTATGTGATCATAAAGAACATGGTGATGACGGGTGCAATGGCATTCAGATCTCCAAGCAGAATACCCGACTGGGCAATCACGACGGTAAGGATCGTCGCCAGGCGCGGTTCGTTGCCCTTTCCGCGTCCCTGGCCAAAAATCTTTATCCCTTTGAGGATGTCGTCCCTTGCAAACGCCTGCAGGATACGTGGGGCCCCCATCATGCTGCCGAGGGCCGAGCTCAAGGTGGCGGCAAAGACCCCCGCGTTGATCAAAAGGGGCGACCAGGCCATCGACTTGACCACAAAGGGATCCGAGATCAGAACCGCCTGCCCGCGTGATGCAGACAACAACAGGGCCATCCCCAGATAAATCACGCCGGTGAAAGCGATCGCGGAAAGCGTACCGGACGGAATGGACCGCCCTGGGTCGCGGAGGTCACCTGACATGTTGGCGCCGGCCATGATCCCGGTGACTGCCGGGAAAAAAAGCGCAAACATGGTAAAAAAAGAATCTCCCGGCTGATACGCAGGCAGCATGCTGCTGGACAGCCGATCCCAGGAAGCATCGGTGGCCGACCCGGCAACGAACGACCCGATCGCAAAAATCAGGATCGCGAGGATTCCGTATTGGACCTTGATAGTCCAGCCGGCACCAATATAAACACATGCAAAGACGACCAGATTCACGGCCGTGGCCACGGTTCGAAATGACCATCCCAAGTTCGGGAAGGCAATAAAAAAGGCTTCGGTGAAACCGATCACGTACATGGACACCGAGATGGCCTGGGCCAGAAAAAAAAAGACGCCGATCGCGCCGCCGAACTCAACGCCCAGACTGCGGCTGATAAGATAGTAGGCACCGCCGCCTTTCACACGCGTGTTGGTGGCGATAGCGGACAATGAGAATGCCGTCAGCGTAGTGATCAGTTTGGCACATAGAAGGATCACCATGACCTGCAGGATACCGGCCTGGCCCACGACCTGGCCGAACCGTAAAAACATGATGACGCCAAGTATGGTGAGCGTACAGGGGGTGAAGACACCGCCAAAGGTTCCGAATTTGGTCCGTGGCGATGCATTGTTCTTGCTGGTTTGGTTTTTATTTTCTCTCACATGAAGCCCTTCACAGGAACCGGGTTTTGAACCCTGTCAAATCAGAATACCTGAATAGCGGCGGCACATTTAATCGATTCATCTATTGGCTATTCCCTTGCACATTCAAACTGATGTGCCCATGGGAAACGTCGGGGTCGATTTGAAGGACCATCCTGCCACCTGAAAAAACGCGTACGTTGCCATCGGTAGCTGAGACAACGATGGCTGTCGCCTTCGACCGCATCGTAACCGCAGCAGCGGCAGCATGCCGTGCGCCGAGACCGGCGATGAGTTTAATATCGGTGGGAGGGGAAGTTAAAAACACGCCCGCCGCCTGTATGAAGCCATCGCCACGGAGGACAAAGGCACCGTCGAGTTTGGACAGTTCAACCAGTGCATCATGGATGTCAGGGTTTGTCAGCATGCGATTGGCCTTTTCGTGGCCCTGAAAAGGATTGGGAACCAGCTGCTTGCTTCCCTCCTGGACCTTGAGCGAGTCGCCCAGCATGAATATGGCGCCGATCCGTTTTCCGCGCCGCGCCGCACGGCCAATCTTGCATGCGACCATGACAGCATCCTCCAGCGCTTTGGGTTGGATGCCGTCAGTGAGCGTGAGAAGATCTGAGACAGCCAGTTTTTCAACACTCGCTTCCATTTCGGTTAAGACAACAAGAGTCCCCCTTTCCTGATAAACATCATGACCGATTGCACAAACAATGAGGTCGCCAATTGATACGCCGCTGGACGACCGAAGCACGACAGCGATGGCATGGCGGATCTGGTGGTATTTGTCAGTCGTGTAGAACGGCAGGCGTATTACCTCCAGGCCCGCCTTTGTCAGGGCATCGTACGTTACATTGTTTGTCGTCGTGTTAATGACCCGAAATTGGCCCGCCAGCCGATAAAGATGTTCAGCCAGAAGCCCAGACTCAGTGATACAAATAATAATGTCAACTTGTGTTGCCTTTGCAACGCTGACAACCATCTGGGCCAAATCTTCATCCGAACGCGGGGAGCTTGCAGACTTATTGTCTCCGATCATGGTCAGCGACCCTTTCTCTGATCTTCAGGTTGATCGGTGCGTCACCGTAATTATGAACACGACCACGAAGTCGAGGGCCTAATTATACTCAACCATTCGCAGGCGATCGCTTTGCCGCCGGCACCCATTTGGGGATTAAGAGAACCGGGATATCTGTTTTTTCCATGGCCTTGGCATTCATCCATTCAGCCACAATCTCCCCATGACTGACGCCCAAAATGATCAAGTCTACAGACTTTTCCAAGGCAACGTCAATGATAGCAGAGGCGACATCCCCACGCCTTAAGACTATTTTTACCGGCACTTTCTCTCTTCGGCCAATCTCATTAAACAGCCCCAGATTTTTTTCTCCCGCTACCTCTGTCTCGTTCTCGGCAAGGACGCGCAGAACGACCAGCTTTGCATTGAGTCTTTTGGCGATATTGACGATGTAGCCTGCTGTCCTTTGATCAGGCACAGGTCCAGCGGAGGGCACAATAATTTTCATATCCGCCTCCTTTCATAGTGACTACTTCAGATCCTGTAAGGTTTTTTTGGTATACTCCGGACACGATGCTCCGATGAGTTTGCTCCGTAACCTTCCAGGATGTCTACCTCCCTTAAGAAGTGTGGCGGCCAGGAGGTTTGTTCATGATACTGTAATTTTAAACCAGACAATGATCTCCTTTAACTCTCCTTATGCGGTTATTGTGTTTTTGCAGGCGTGACCAAAATATCGATCCGTCGGTTTATGGCCCGGCCTTCAGGTGTTGTATTGGGCGCCAAGGGTCTATCTGGACCATAACCGGCTGCCCGAATCCGGTTTGATGGCAGGGTCTTGTTGGCAACCAAGTATGTTTTGACCGCCTCGGCCCGTTTCTGGGACAGTTCTTGGTTCGTTTGCACGGAGCCAGTACTATCGGTATGGCCCTCGATGGTTACGGTTGGCTGCCCGAATGTCTGGATAGCCTGTTGCACCTTACTCAGCAGGTTAAAGTTATCCGGGGTGAGTGTTGCCTGTCCCACTGGAAACTGAATACCGCGCATGCGAATGACCAGTTGATTCCCCTGTTTGTAGACCTCCGCTTCGTCGGGCCGGAAAAACCGCTGGACTTGATTAAACTTTTCATTGAATGCGCGTTCGGCGGCGAGTTTTTGCCTGGCGGCTTCCTGTTCGCTCGAATAGCCTTTTAAGCCACCAAGCTGTTGCTCCAGGTTGGCCAGCTGGGCCTGGTAGTTCTGATTCTCTTTTCCAAGGGACTGAGCCTTTTGTCCCATGGTTTCGAACGTCCCGGTCAACGAGCTAAACTGGCCCTCGACGCCCTTGTCGCGCAAATCGCCGGTGTTCATGGTTTGCCCCAGGCGCGCCAAAAGGCTCTCCACGTATAGTGCTGACGCCTCGGGTGTCATCTCCTTAAACTTCGTGCTCTCTTGGCTGATCGTCATCATCCGTCGAGCCATGAACTCCGCATGGGCGGCTTTCTGGCTGATCGTTTCCGCCGCATAGGGGTTCTGGCCGATATAGGCGTCGGCCTCGTTCAAGGACTGAAGGGCATCGCTGTATGCTGTCGGGGCGATTTTCTCGACTTTGGCTTTATCGGCGTCGGCCATCATCTTGCGCGCCCTACCAATGGCACTGTTTGTAATGGCCATGATCTCCACATCCCGGAAGGCGGCCTGAACCTCAGCAGCATACTCCTGTGCATAACTCAAATTGTCTCTCTCAATGGCCGTGGTGAGCTTCAGGTATTCGTTTTCCACCTTATCGTAGGGTTCGCCAAGTTTGTCGGCATCCACCTTGAGGGCTTTGTCCCTGGCTTCGTTCGTGTCACGCAGGACTGTCCGGGAGACCTGGGCGATCTCTTCTGCTTTTTTCAGACTGGCATCGCCGTCGGCGACATGCTGGCTGATGGCAGACAACTTGGCTCCCTTCTCCAGGCCCTGCTTTGCTTTCATCAATGCGGATTGGGCGTCTCTATACAATTTCGGTGAGAGCACATCTACCTGATTGGATTTTGCATTGGCCAAGTCTGCTTCCAATTGGCTGACCAGTTGTCCGGGGTTTCCCGTAGCGCCAGACTGAGCCTGCGTTGTCACAAAGGCAATCATAAAAATTAAAATAACCACCCCATAAATAAAATGACTTTTTTTAATCATCTTCTATCTCCTGTTTGTTGATTTGATTCTAAACGCGAATCGTTTTCGAGACCCCCAATTCGATTCAACCAGATGCAAAATAACAAGGAGTCAGCGTATCCAGAGTTATGCTTGGATCTTTTGTGGGCCGCCAACTGGAATGACCAGGACAGGAATTGTTGTTTTTTGCTTAACATATGAGCTTAGCCATATGAAACGGAATTAAAACCCAGGAGGGTGCTTACGGTTCCGGATATATCGTCAATGCTCGTTCCCTTTTCAAAAAATGCATCCGCACCAGATTCCAAGGCCGTTTTCTTCAGCCTGTCTTTATCATCGCTCGTAAGGAATATGATACCGACGTCACTGCCATATACGGCTCTTATGGTTTTCGTAATTTCAAGGCCGTTGCTGTCCGGCAGTTCGTCATCCATAAAAATAATATCCGGTAAAAAAGCCTGCATTTTAATCAGGGCCTCCTCGCCTGAAGCAGCTTCCTCGATGACCACGGATCGGAATTGATCCTTTAAAAGCGCTTTAAAAACCAGTCTGAAGTTTTCACTGTCTTCAACAAGCAATAACTTGAATATTGGATGCATCGTCTTTTCTTTCCATTTTATTAGAAAGCCGCGATAATTTTGAAAGGTTCGGAATACGTTTAGATATGTGCATAGGGCGGTGTAAGAAACCGCGTGCCCATCTTGCTCGTCGCCGCGGATTTTCAACTAATTTAGAGCTATCGTCTGGTTAGGTTGACAGGTTCAATCTGTTCGACGTCTCGTTTCGGAACGGCCTGATCATTGATTGGAAGTAAGACTTTTTTTTCAGCCTCGATATAGCGCTGCAATACCGCTTCGCTCGTTACTCCGGAAAACCGTTCAACCTCCCGACCGGCGGCGAAAATAATCAGTGTCGGCACACCATAAACATCAAGACTGTTGGCCAATTTCCGGTGATGGTGCCAATCGATGAAGGATATCTCGTCCCCGTAATCCAGTCCAAGCTTTATTTTTTGCATCACATTATACATGGTGCGACACTGCAAGCTCCAACTTGTCCATATGTTCAAAAGCAGTAAACCCTTTAATCGGTTCAGTTGCTGTTTCAATTCGTATTCATATCGGATTTGCATCATAGCTGGACCTTTTTCCTTCTTCTGGTCAGTCTTGCCGGCACATGCAATTCTGATGAGCAAGCGGTATGCCATTGACTCAAACGGATTTCTGGACGAGCCCTAAGAACGCACCGATAACATTGGGAACACCCTCAATTATTCAGGAACATGCTTGTATAATTATAAAAAAATAATTTTCTGGATGTGGCAAACGGTTTGGATCGAGTGGCGTCACTGGCAGGTACGCGGGTGGGATGGGAGGCGAAGCGTCGATGGATGATGGAATGCGACACAAATGTTGCAACACAATTGTCGCAACACACCTGTTTTTGGCTGCCGCATAGTCGCTATTAAGCCAACGCCTAAAGCTTATACCCCATCACGTTTGATACCGAACTCACGCATCTTACGCCACAAGGTTGATCGGTGCATGCATAACTGTTTTGCCGCTTTGGACACATTTCCACCAAATGCGGCAAGGGCACGGCGAATATTTTCTTCTTCCGTACCGGGATCTTCATTGATCGACGGCACCGGTGGTGCCCCGTCTTGCTGCATGTGCCTGACTTCAGGCGGGAAATATTGCGGTTCGATAATTTTTCCGGGAGTCAATATCATGGCATGTTCGATAGCGTTTTCCAACTCACGAACATTTCCTGGCCAGGTGTATTTCATCAGCAGTTGTTTGGTGGCATTGGAAAGGCCGATGATTCTGTTTCCATGAATTCGATTGAACTTCTCTATGAAATGTTCCCCGAGAATGGGAATGTCGAGACGACGGGAACGCAAGGGGGGAACATTGATCTGAAATACCTTGAGCCGGTAATAAAGGTCGTCTCTGAATAGTTTTTTGGCAACCAGTTCTGTCAAGTCGTGATTGGTTGCGGAAAGCACCCGCACATCTATGGAGATTTGCTCAGAACTCCCGACGCGCTCGATGACTCTTTCCTGAATAGTCCGCAACAGCTTTACCTGAAGTTCAAGAGAGAGGCTGCCAATTTCGTCCAAAAAGACCGTACCGCCTTCGGCCATTTCGAATCTTCCCCAACGGTCCTGAAATGCACCGGTGAACGCTCCCTTGACATGCCCAAAAAGCTCGCTTTCTAATACCGAACTGCTTAACGCCGAACAGCTGATGGGAATAAACGGGCCGTTTTTGCGATGGCTGATGTCATGAATGCTGCGGGCAACTAATTCTTTACCGGTACCGGTCTCTCCATAAATTAATACGGTGGTATCGAAATCGGCAATCGTTTCGATGGTTCCGTATAATTCTTTCATTACCGGGCTTGAGCCAACCAACCCACCAAAGCTCTGCTCGGTCAAAAAGGCCCTGCGCAAGCGGGTGACCTCTGAGATGTCATGCAGCACGAGGACGATGCCGAAATCATCCTTGGATGATCCTTCCGTAAATCCCGTGCTGACCAGATAGGTTTTTATTTCGCCGACCTGATCTTCTATTTCAAGGTTGAAATTCTTGATGGGACGTTTGTTGGTAATGGTTTCCCGAACCACTTTCAGGATGCCTGGGAATCGTGTTTCAAGGATGTCTTGCGCATTCTTGCCCATAATCGCATCCGTTTCTATTTCCAGAATGTCATTGGCCGTTCGATTGATGGTCGCGATATTCATGTTTTTATCAAGAATGGCGAAAACCCCCGTGGGCATACTTTCGAAAACCGAAGACAACGAATTGAATTTGTGAACAATATCATCAAGGACTTGCTGATCGCTTCCCTTTTTTTCGTTTGCCATTTCCCGCTTTGACCTTTCGTGTCGGTTTCTGATAGGCACTTTCATTTTTTTTCTGAATTCACAAAAAGCAATTGAAAATGGTCCCGCGTGGGAAATATCGGAAAGGTGATCAAAGAAAAGAATAATTCGTTATAGAAGTTTCTGTCAAGAAATTAGTTGGTTATCAATGAAGCAGCCAGCATTTTCGTGTACTCATGACCTTGTCCATCACCCGTTTAGGAGTTCGGTCAGTCCCGGGTCCCGGTTGTCGTGATTTTAACGCATCAACGGTCAGCTGATTGGCGAAGGGATGCGTCCACAGGTTCGTTTCTCGCCAGAACTGAAAAATTAAACCGGCAGCGCTTGCGATTTTAGCGCTGCCGGTTTCGATTTATCAAAGGTGGAATTCAGTCCTGAAAGGCCCGCACCTGGGCCTGGCGGATCAGATCCACCAGGCTGGTCATTTTCGGCTGGGGACGGCTGCCAGAGATCGCCTCGAAGGATTCCGGTGACAGGCAGGCCCGCATATGCGCCACCACGTCGAAGCGCTCCCACCAGCAGTCGAACACCTTGAAACAGGGTGTTTCGCCTTCACCGCATACTTTGCAGTAGCCAAATGCAACGTCGCCGCCCAGCCGGGGGCATCGCCGTTCAAGACGTTCCGGTTCCATCAGGTGTTCTTGATGTTCTGGGGTTTTGGGTAATTTTTGAGAATTTCCGTAGATTTCTCGATCTCGGCATCGTCCAGGCTGTAGTCGAACAGTTCGCCGGAGAAGTATTTGTCGTAGGCCCCCAGGTCCAGCAGGCCGTGCCCGCTGAAGTTGACCACGATGGTTTTCTCTTTGCCCTCTTCTTTGGCAATCCGGGCTTCTTCCACCACCTGGGCCAGGGCATTGCAGGTTTCCGGCGCAGGGATGAATCCCTCGGTCCGCGCCCACAGGACACCGGCCTCGTAGGCGGCCATCTGACCCACCGATTTGGGCGTGAGCAATCCCTCGTTGATCAGCTGGCTGACGGTGGGCGCCATGCCGTGGTAGCGCAGGCCGCCGGCATGGATCGGCGCCGGCACGAAATTGTGTCCCAGGCTGTGCATGGGCAGCAGCGGCGTGTACCCGGCAGTGTCGCCGTGGTCGTAGGCGAAAGGTGCCCGGGTCATCGTCGGACATGCCTTGGGTTCCACCGGGTAGATCTCGATCTGCTTGCCGTTCATTTTGTCGAGAACAAAGGGAAAGGCCAGGCCGGCAAAATTGCTGCCGCCGCCGGCGCAGCCGATGACAATGTCAGGGTAGTCGCCGGCCATTTCGAATTGTTTTTTAGCCTCCAAGCCGATGATGGTCTGGTGGAGCATCACATGGTTGAGTACGCTGCCAAGCGAGTAGCGGGTTTTGCCCGACGTGTCGCTCACCGCCGCTTCAACGGCTTCTGAAATGGCGATGCCCAGGCTTCCCGGGGTGTTGGGGTCCCTTTCCAGGGCATCCCGCCCGGCCTTGGTCTCATTGCTTGGGGAAGCGATGCACTTGCCGCCCCAGGTTTCCATCATGGCTTTGCGGTAGGGCTTCTGATCGAAGCTGATACGCACCATGTAGACCTTGCAGGTCAATCCGAACTGGGCACAGGCGAAGGAGAGCGCGCTGCCCCACTGGCCGGCGCCGGTTTCGGTGGTGATCTTCTCGATGCCGAAGACCTTGTTGTAGTAAGCCTGCGGTACGGCCGTATTTGGCTTGTGGCTGCCAGGAGGACTCATGCCTTCGTTTTTGTAGTATATTTTGGCCGGCGTACCCAATGCTTTCTCCAGCGTAGTGGCCCGGGACAAGGGCGCCGGCCGCCAGATGGAAAGCACATCCAGAACCGGCTCGGGAATGTCGATCCAGCGATCCGGACTCACCTCCTGCTCAATGAGATTCATGGGAAACACCGGTGCCAACATTTCGGGGCTTATCGGTTGGCCGTCGGGTCCCAAGGGGGGGTTCATCTTGATATCCGCCAGGATATTGTACCATTGTCTGGGAATCTCATCTTTGGACAGGATGAAGCTCTTGGGTTTCATGCATGTTCCTCCTTCGATAGTAAAAAAAACCGCCGCCCTTCACGGCAAAAGTGGCTTGGCGGTACCGGAAAAGATGCCAACACCATCACAAAAGTTGTTTTTACGCTGTAAATCGTGTTTCTGTCAATAGAAATGCTCGGACTATTCGATTTCAAGGGTTTACCGCCGGATGAGAAATTGATATTAGAAGTTGCATGACCGTGCCCTGCCGACCTGAAAAAGTGGAAGAGATGCGTCCGTCGATGGAATCCGGTAATTTGAACCCACCCTTTTGGTTGAAGCCGACCGGCGTCCAGACCACCCTGGCCAGCGCCAGCGTGCGCGCCTGGGGAAAAAATCCCATGGTTGACGCTGCCCGGGAGACCATCCTCACCACCGCTGATGGGGTGCGCCTGTCGGGGTCCATGAGCCGTCAACCCATCCCCCATAGCAAAGGTCTGGCAATTCTGCTGCACGGCTGGGAAGGCAGTTCGAACTCCACCTATATCCTCACCACGGGTCGCTTTCTCTTCAGCCGCGGTTTTGATGTCTTCCGTCTCAACCTCCGTGACCACGGCCCCAGCCACCACCTGAACACCGGAATTTTTTACGCGGTGCTCCTCGATGAAGTCTTCGATGCGGTCCGCCAGATCAGCGAGGCCGAACATGCAACGCCGGTGATGCTTGCCGGATTTTCCCTGGGCGGCAATTTTGTACTGCGAATCGCCCGGCGCTGCACCATGCAACCCATCGACAATCTGAAGCAGATCATCAGCATCAGCCCCGTGCTGAATCCGGACAAGGCCACGGACCGCATCGACAACAGCCGTTTCATTCTGAAATACTTTCTTAAAAAATGGCGCCGGTCCCTGGCCATCAAACAGCGTCTGTTCCCGGAACACTATGACTTTTCGGCCATCATGGACGTGAACAATATCCGGGAGATGACCGAACGGCTCCTGGCACGGTACAGCGCATATGACAGCGCCACATCCTATTTCAAGGGTTATACGCTCATCAACAATGACCTTCAGGGAATCACCGTCCCCACCACCATCATCACTGCCAAAGACGATCCCATTATTCCGGTGGAGGATTTCTACGACCTCCACACCAGCCTTGCGACCCGCCTGATCGTCCAGCCCTATGGCGGACATAACGGCTTTCTGAAAGGATGGCGACTGAATGGGTGGTATGAACAGGTGATGGCCGAGGCGTTCGAGAACGCCTGATTAGAATCGGTTGTCACCGTCGATCAGCCCGCCCAATGACCCCAGGAGGGATCCTTCGCCCCGGCTGCCGCCGCGCTGGGGAGCGGCCTGGAGCATCCGGCCGGCCAGCCGCGAAAATGGCAGGGATTGGAGCCAAATCCTGCCCGGCCCATGAAGCGTCGCGAAAAAGAGTCCCTCGCCGCCGAACAGGGCCGTTTTGATGTTGCCCGCCTGGCGGATATCGAAGTTAACGGTTTTTTCAAGGGCCACGATGCATCCGGTATCCACATCCAGCACCTCGCCTGGCTTGAGCTGGCGCTCCACCACGGTGCCGCCGGCATGTACGAAAACCATGCCGTTCCCCTCCAGTTTCTGCATAATGAAGCCCTCGCCGCCGAAGAGACCGGTGAGGATTTTCTTCTGCAGGTGGATGCCGATGGAAACCCCCTTGGCCGCGCACAAAAAGCTGTCCTTCTGGCAGATCAGGCAGCCATTGACGCTGGGCAGGGGAACAGGAATGATGTTGCCCGGATAAGGAGCGCCGAAGGCCACGTGGCCCTTGCCCTGGCCGGTGTGGGTGAACACGGTCATGAAAAGACTTTCGCCGGTAAGCAGTCTTTTACCCGCCCCCATGAGCTTGTCCATGAATCCGCCGCCACCGGAAGGCGCCGAGGCGTCCCCGAATACAGTCTGCATGTCGATGGTGCTGTCCTTGTACATCATGGCGCCGGCCTCGGCCACGGCACTTTCGCCGGGGTCCAGTTCCACCTCGACGAACTGCATCTCAGCCCCGCAGATCTTGAAGTCGATTTCGTCCGCACCTGCGGGGCGGGCAACTGCCGGCGGCGGTGCGGGCACCGGCACACCGGGTGCCGGATTGAGTTCGGCGATGCTGGTGATGGGCTCCCACTCGGCAAACCCGTCCCGCCACCCAAAACCGTTGGGATTCTTCCGGGCCTGGCCGATGGCCTGGGACAGGTCCATGGGACCGACTTGATTGCCATCAAAACTTAGATACCATTGCGTCATCTAAAGAACCTCCTAATTTAAAAAAAGGGTTCAAGGATGCGAGGGGTCGAGGGGACGGGGAAAAAGCGAACCGCAGAATGTCCAATATCCAATCACGAATGTCGAAGGCGTAGTTCGCTGTGCGATGTCGATGATTAAAAAGACAGGATTCCTTTTCTTGCCTTGAATCCTTAAATCCTCGACCCCTTGGACCCTCCTCAACACAGTTCCAGGCTGCGCCGGATTTGTTCAACTGTCGATTCATCCAATCCCAGGCGGCTGGCCAGGGTATTCATGTATTGCCGCTCTTTTTCAGTGTCCACCTCGATGGCCATCAGGGACACGGTGTAAACCTGCCGGGCCAGTTCCGGGCGGTTGACATTGCCGACGATTGTTTCCAGATCCGCGGGTGAAAGCAGTTCCTGGACGACAAAGGCGTGTTCCTCCGGCGAGAGATCGACGGCCTGCAGACGTTTCAGGATATTGTCCCGCTCCGCCTGATCGATGACGCCGTCTGCATTGGCCGCGGCAATCATGGCCTGAATCAGAATCACCGCCTCCGGGTTGCCGGTCGGGTCGTCGGCCACTGGTGGAGGGGGCACAGACGCCGGTTTCCCAGGCATGGGCGGCGGTGGCGGAGCAGACGACGCCCTTCTCATAACCGGTGGAGATGGCGGAGCCGAACCGGGCATGGGCGGCGGTGTCCCGGGTGTTTGGGGTAAGGGGCCTGCACCCTGGGATTTATTCATGTAATGCTCTACGGCTTCCATGGCCACGCCCAGGACCCCAAGGGCGGCGCCACCTGACATCAGGCCCCCAAGCCCCCCCCGGCTGCCCCGGGTGCTGCTGCGGATGAATCCGCCGAGTAGTTTTTCCGGATTAAACATCATTGTCTCCCCGTAAATGATGGGTATTGAGAAAAGCTTCAATAGCGGCAGACCCACGTCGCCTGCTGAGGCAAATTCTGAAGGAGGGCCTGGGCCCTGTCAAGGATAAATCTGTTGCGCCATGCCGCGCTGTTCATGGTCAGTCGGATATGCTACAACCCCCATGGCCTTGCTGGCAACCCAACAACCCTTCTAAACCAATCGGGGCTCCCCATGGAAACACCATTTTGTTTTCACCCCATCGGCATCGTCCATTCGTGCTTTAGCGAGAAATTCGGCATTCCCCGGCAGCCAAGACTGCTTCCGGCTGCCCGGGCCACACTGGAAATCTTACCGCCTTATGATCGGGACGAGGCCTTCAGGGGGCTCGATGATTTTTCTCATCTGTGGCTCGTCTTTGTCTTCCACGGGATCGACGCCAAAAAGTGGCAACCCACGGTGCGGCCGCCGCGGCTGGGCGGAAACACGCGTGTCGGCGTTTTTGCCAGCCGATCCGGATTCCGGCCCAACCCCATCGGCATGTCCAGCGTGGTTCTGGAAAGCGTCCGCCGGGAACACGGGAAAATGGTTCTGGAACTCTCCGGCATCGATATTTTGGATCAAACCCCCGTTCTGGACATCAAACCCTACCTGCCCTACGCAGATTCGATTCCCGATGCGAACGGTGGCTATGCAGCCGAACCGCCCCGACCGTCGATCGCAATTGACTTTTCGAACCGGGGACGACGCGCCAGTGCCGAGGCGGAAAAGACCTATCCGGGGTTCACTGAACTGGTCGTCCAGGTGCTGCGTGCCGACCCCCGCCCTGCCTACATGGAAGCGCGTTCCGGTAGAACGAAATTCGGCCTGCGGTTATATGACCGCAATATTCGATGGTCCGTCCGTCCTGGCAGCATCGTCGTTGATTCCATCGAGAAGATTTCTGCCGGATCGGATACGATATAGAAACGGCATCCATATATTATTTCCCATTCAGCTGCTTGCGCTGCTGTAGCGGCGCACCGCAAAGCGCCAGAAGCACACACAACCGCAAAAAAGTCCGGCTGCCAGCAGAAAAGCCACCGACAGCAACAGCGGTTTCGCACGGCCCAGGATGGCGGCTGCCGGAAAGGTGGTGATAAAGGCGATGGGCACCACGAACGTCAGCACGCCCCGCATCCAGGAGGGATAAACGGAGACCGGAAAACGTCCGGTTTCATATATGGCCGTAAAGAGTTCGCTGATGTTGTCGATGCGCACAAACCAGAAAGCGGAGGTCACCATCATCAGCCAGATGCTGTAAAGGATCACGGTGCCGCATAAAACGAAACCGGCGGCAGCGACCAGATCCGCGATCGACGGTGCCAAGGCGAGGCGGGCCATGGCATAAACGCATATGCCCAGGCCCATGGCTACATCCGCCAGTTTCCAGATGGACAGGTGCCGCAGCGAGGCCATGAACTGGCTGTTCACCGGCTTTATCAGGACGAAGTCGAAGGTGCCCATGCGAATCTGCTCGATAATGCGGCTCATGTTCGGTTGCAGCAACGCCTCGATGAGGCCGTTGAAAAGTGAGTAAAATCCCACCACCAGCATGGCCTCGTAATAGCTCCACGCGCCGATCTGATCGCGGTGAAAAAAGAAAACATTCAGGCCCAGTATGGCGAAGGCCAACCAGAAGGCGCTCATGAGGACGTTGGCAACGAAGTTGGCCCGATACTCCATTTCGGTGTAAAGGGAGTTGCGGTAGAAGATGCTCAGCAGCCTAAGGTAGCGCATCGACCTCCATCTCTCTTGCCGTCAGGCACCGACGGCGCTGTAATGTTTAAGACCGATCCGCCAGAGCAGGCGATATATCCCGATAAAAACCGCCAGCCACAGGATCTGAATACCCAAGGCGGCCAGGCGATCCGACCCCGTGAGTCGTCCGAGCAGCAATTCCACGGGCAGGGACAGCATGTAGCGAAACGGTAGAATCGCCGCCAGTCGGGCTGCTGCGGGTGGAAAGAGCTCCAACGGCGCGATGACGCCCCCGAACATCACCATGCCGGCGTAAAGCATCTCGTTGATGGCCAGCGACTGGGTGATCCAGAAACTGAGCAATCCCACGCTGTATTGGATCATGAAGCGAATGGCCAGGGCACATGCCGTGGAGAGAAGAAAAAGGGCCACGGTGACGGGATCGGTGGGATAGGCGACACCGGGAACGAGCGCTGCGGCCAGCAGGATCAGGGGTACCACTGTGAAGAGCCGGAAAATCTTATCGGCCAGGTGCAGCGCCATGTGGTTGTGGATCGGATCGATGGGGCGCAGCAGCTTCGGGGAGAGTTCGCCCATGCGGATGTCGTAGTCGAGTTCCCATGCCACCCACACCGAGGTCATCTGGCGCACGAGAAGCAGCGCCAAGTAATAGGCCGTGAACTCAGCGGCACCATAATTGCCCACGGGTCCCGCATCTGCGATGGAGATCCAAACGGCAAGCATCACCAGCGGTAAGGTGTTGGCCAGCACCCAGATCACCATGCCGGCCCGATACTCGAGAACCAGGCTCCAGTTGACCTTCAGCAGCACCCAATATTTACGGAGCACCGCCCGGTCCCTCCCCCTGCGGCGGCGCCTCATCAACCTGACCGCGATCGAACAGATCCGAAACAATCTCTTCCACGGGAGGTTCCTCGATGGTGACATCGTCCACGTCCACAGCGCCAAGCAGCTGCGCAGCGGCTCGGGTGGCCGTCTCGCGAGGCACCCGAATCACCGCTCGCAAGCCGTTGCAGTCAACCACCTGTCCATAGGGTGACAGTGCCTCGCAGGTCACCGGGCTGCGCAGAAGCAGCTTGAGGACTTTGTAGGGTGCCAACCGGGCGATCATGGCCCGCAGATCGCCATCATAAATCAATTTTCCATGGTCGATGATGAGCACCCGTTTGCACAGGGCGGTCACGTCCGCCATGTAGTGGCTGGTCAGGATCACCGTGGCCCCGTGAACGGCGGTTGTATTCGGCCACGAACTGGCGGATACGGGTCTGCATGACGACGTCCAACCCGATGGTCGGCTCGTCCAGGAAAAGGACCCGGGGGCGATGCAGCAGGGCCGCCGCCAGTTCACATTTCATGCGCTCGCCCAGCGAAAGCTTGCGCACCTGTTTGTCGATCAGCGGTTCAAGGTCGAGCAATTCGGTCAGTTCGGTCAGCGTTTGGCGGAAGGCGTCGGCGGGGATGTCGTAGATGGCCTGGTTGACGATAAAGCTTTCCATGGCAGGGAGGTCCCAGTTAAGCTGGTTTTTCTGGCCCATGACCAGGGTGATCTGCTTGAGGAACGGTGATTTGCGCTCGTGGGGGGTGAAGCCAAGAATGCGCGCCCTGCCGGCAGTCGGATGCAGAAGCCCGGAGAGAACCTTCAGGGTCGTGGTCTTGCCGGCACCGTTGGGCCCTAAAAAGCCGACCACCTCGCCTTCTTCTATCTGAAAGCCAATGTCATCAACGGCTTTCACGGTTCTGGTAGTGGCGTCGGAAGAAACTGCGCAGCGATCCCATGAATCCGGCGGCTTTGCGATGGACCCGATAGTGTTTGACGAGGCCATGGACATCGATTTGGGACAAGACTGAAGTTCCGTTCCGGTTAATTTAGGTGAATCGAGGCTGATTGCCTGGCACATCGCCCGGCAGGATTCAGCGGCCTCTCATCAAATCAGATTGACCATCTACCGTCAATGACCAACCCGTTTAAGTGATCCGGGAATGGGTTTCACGATATAATCACCATCGGAGAGGAAAGAGTTTGAATATCAGAAAAACCGCACAAACGAGAGGCTGCAACGCTGCAGCGATAAATACCCAATACGCATTTTGAATTTGGTGATGAATCCGTCAGGCTTCCCACAGATCGCCTATCACAACATTTGACATCCGCGATCGACGCAATGTACTCTCAATACATCATCAGATCTGTCCGCAATCTTTAGGCAATGTATTTGCTGTAGTGGCCGACCTTGTTGAAAATCTGTGGTGGCACTGAATATCGTTTATCACCAAGACGATACGAAAAATTATCCGTAAATACGGAAAAGCATTAAAATCGGCATGAAACCCATCTGTTTTCAATTTTAACGGCGTTGTTAAAAAAAAGTCAGGCAAAAAAGAGAAGGTCTAAATCTCTTTATTTATCAGATAGAAATGAAAAAACTGTTTATCATCTTGTCTTTAATATTTTCAATGAGTGCGTATGCAGCAAGTCTTCAGCCATCAGACTTCAAATTGATCGACGCCGCTGGTGTTCCCTTCTTCTCAGGGGCCACCTTCGTTAATGGGAACAAGGACGTTGGTTTTCGTTTTGCCTCAAGCACATCGCCGGAAGAAGTTCAAAAATGGTATCGTCAGCAGTTGCCTAAGTGGTCGTTATTCAACGAATACGGAGGATGGATTCTCCATAATGGTACTTCGGGCATTGGTATGGGGGAAGTGATGTCTAAGAATCAGATCAGTGTTAAACACAATGAATCGACGTAGCATGCTCAAACTGATCACCATGGCTGTCGCGTGGCTGTGGATCGCCCTTCCGCCGAGCAATGCAGCCGCCCAACAGGCAGCGGACATGGAAGGGGTGAAAGCAGCGAGCAAGGCCTTTTACGCGGCGCTGTCGTTGAATGACAATGGCGAAGCAGTAAGTAAAGTTTGGGCTCATACGACTTACGTCACATGTGTAAGCCCGAGTTCCAAATCAATTATGGTTGGCTGGGATGCTCTGGGTAAACACTGGGTGGAAACCAAAGAACTATTCTCGCAGATGGACGTCACGTTGTCAGATCAGCACATTCACGTCAATGGCAATCTCGCTTGGGAGATGGGCCAGGAGATTGGGACACTGAAATTAAAGGACGGCAGAGACAGCAAGGTCGACTTCCTCGTCGCCAATGTCTATGAGAAAACCGACGGCCGATGGCTCATGGTTTCTCACCATGTTCAGCCGAGGCCGCAGTAAGCACGTCTGCAGGGGAACGGGTGTCAGGTCTTGTAATAACACGTCCCTGGCCTAACAATACAGCAAGGGTACAGGGGCGGGCTAATCCGTTCCACGCCTAATCAGGGCGTACAGCCGTCCGTCTCCGGTGGCGATAAATATACCTGCTTTTAAAGACCGCTCGGGTAAAAAATTGGCCGACCACAACAGCCGGTGGTTGGCCATTTTTGATCTACATGCCGTTTATCAAGATCTTTTTCCTCCTAATGCAACCAAGGCTATTATTCCTATTCCCAGTAGTATAAAAAGTACGTAATTTGGCATTGTGATCTTTTTTTTATTCGGTTTTTTGCAATTGGTTGACGGTCAATAATTGGCATACTGTATTAAGAATGATGAAAAGCCATCATCCCCCATGATGATTATGGCAAATCGGTATATCCACGAAGGATG
Organism: uncultured delta proteobacterium; assembly: GCA_963697225.1. Taxonomy (GTDB): domain Bacteria; phylum Desulfobacterota; class Desulfobacteria; order Desulfobacterales; family Desulfosarcinaceae; genus Desulfosarcina. Next base: position 44,599 of record CAVONM010000017.1, on the reverse strand, counting down.
CACCGGTTGCATCCTTCGGCAACTTGATCGCCATATCATCCAGACGTTAGAAGGTTTAGGTTGGCAGCTTTGCTTCCCACCCTTTAGGATGGTTTGCCATTTTTGGGCAGTTCGGTATGAACTTCAATTTATGGGTGCACGCGAATAGGATGCCAGGAAGCATGATCAAAAAATACTTTTTTCAACCAATTGAATTCTATTAATATCTTTGAGAAACTACCTGATACGATCTATCGAGCATTTAGAAATAAAAGTAACGGATATAGTCGCAGTGTGCAAAAAAGGTTAAATGGCTAAATTAAAATTCATTTTTTGCACTCAAATTGTCGAACTCATGGAAAGCGGTTATCAATCTGAGGAATTGATTGCACGGGATGATTTTTTCAGGTTGGTGAATGGTCGACATGCATGAATATCCTGCCAAATAGACCCACCCTTGAAACCTGGACCTGCTCCAACATATCGCCGATCAGCCCCCGTTACAGATAGCCCGATTCCGATTGTGCAAAATCACCTCAGGCATCGATGCCTAATTGTAGCTTCGCTGCCCTTAATTGTCTCGACTCAATGTCATCAGCTTAAGTCTTCGGTGGTCAAAAAACGGCCCTTTCGGGGTCGACATCGCTATCGGGATCGAGATCAAGGACATGGCCGTATTTGTCGATTCGATAGCGATGTCGATGGATGTGGTCTTTACCCACCCAATTCGATGATTTTCCGATAGGTACCAATCACATTGCTCAAGCGGACAAATTCCTCAACCGAAAGGCTCTCCGCCCGCCGAATGGAATCGATTTGAGCGTCTGCAAGCAGCCGTTCGCACGTGCTGGAGGACAGATCGAGATCGCTCTGGGAAAGCGCGTTTCTCAAGGTTTTGCGCCGCTTTCCGAAAGCCGCCTTGACCACACGAAAAAGAAGGGCTTCGTCATCGGCTGGAAAAGGCGGTGGCGTGGCAATCCGAATGCCGATCACGGTGGAATCCACCTTGGGAGAAGGAAAAAACAAGGGCGCCCGCACCTGCATCAGCAACTGGGTGTGCGCACAATACCCCAACATGACGGACAGCCGGCCGTAGTCCTTGGATCCGGGACCGGCACAGATGCGCTCGGCCATCTCTTTCTGCAGCATGAGCACCGCGCGATCGATCCCGCGTCTGGCGTGGATCAATTGGACGACCACCTGGGATGAAATATTGTATGGGAGGTTGCCTAAAACCACCAACGGCCGGCCGGTCTCAAGAGCGATCGCGTCCAGGTCCACCCGCAAAATGTCAGCTTCACGAATCTCAACATTATCGATACCGGCGGCCAGCAGCTCCGTCCTGAGCAAATCGATGATCCGGCCGTCCTTGTCTACGGCAATGACCCGGCAGGCAAGCGCCGCCGCGGGAATGGTCATGGCCCCCAGACCGGGCCCGATCTCCAGCACGACATCGTCCCCGGCGATACCGGCCTTGTTCACGATGGCTCGGGCGACGTTGGGGTCGCTGAGAAAATTCTGCCCCAGCTGCTTCTTGGCCTGGATGTTCCAGGCGGTCAGCAGCGCCCGCGGCGATGTCATGGCCCTGGCCTAGAATCGGTATCGACCTGCCGCGCCCGGCGTCGGATGGTGATGAATACGCGAAAGGTAATGAAATAGGCGGCTACGCCAAAAATCGCCCCGATGACCACACCGCCGACGATCATGGCCCAGGTGACCTCGAGCCCCAGTCCCATCAGTTGAGAGAATGAGTCAAAGGCGATGCTGTCCAGTGTTTTCTGGTATCCCAGCAGCATGCAGCCCAGCTTGTAGTTGGCATAATAAACCAAGGGGATGGTAAGCGGGTTGCTCAGCCATGTGCCAAGCGCAGCCGCCGATTTACTTCCCCGAACCAGAAAGGCCAGGGCAATCGCTACGAGGGTCTGCAGGGGAATGATGGGCATGATGGAGACGAAAATACCAACCGCCATACCCAGGGCAATAAAGTGGGGGTTGCCCTCCAGTTGACGCATACGGACCAGCATCTGGCTGAAGCGTTCCCGAGGACCCGTAAACACAGGCGGTTTTTTCTTGTATCGGTGATGTGTTGAATTCATGGTACTGGCAACCATCTCTGAATCTAAGGCCCGGATGGCTCCGATCGGAGAGGCCGGGTATGGTCCTGCTTCCCGTATCATCGGTTATTTTTTCGTTCCCGATCCAGCTCTCGCTTCTGGTCGCGGCGCCGGATGGTTTCACGTTTGTCGTGGCTCTGTTTGCCCCTGGCCAACGCCAGGCTGAGTTTGGCCTTGCCTTCCTTGAAATAGAGCCGCAACGGAATGAGCGAGTACCCCTTTTCATTGACCTTGCCATAAAGCTTTTTTATTTCGTAGTTGTGCAGCAGAAGTTTTCTGGGACGCAGGGGATCGTGGTTGTCGAAGTAGGCGAAAGGATAGGCGCCAATATGCATCTGGTAGACGAAGACCTCGCCGTTCTTGATGCGGGCGTAAGAATCTTTGAGGTTGGCCTTGCCCATACGCAGGGATTTGACCTCGGTGCCGGCCAGCACGATACCGGCTTCATACTTGTCTTCGATGATGTAATCGTGTCGGGCCTTGCGGTTCTCGGCCACCACTTTGATCGGTTGCTTTTCCACGGGATCACTGCTCCTGTTTTTCGGGCTCGCTTTGCGAAACGACGCTACCGAAGTGTCGCTCCACCAGCACCTGAACCTCGTCAGCGGTGGTCTTGCGCATCAGCGCATCCATAAAGTCGCGTAGATCGCCGGTGTTGATTGACCGGACGGCGTTCTTCACCACAGGGATGGCCTGGGGATTCATGCTCAGTTCATCCACCCCCAGTCCCAGCAAAATAGGCGCAAAAAGCGGTTCTCCGGCCATTTCACCGCACATGTAGGTCTTGATGCCTTTTTCCCTGCCCACGTCGCAGGTTCGCTTGATCATCCGGAGTATGGCCGGATGCAACGGCTGGTGAAGGTGGGCCACATGACGGTTGCCCCGGTCGATGGCCAGGGTGTACTGGATCAGGTCGTTGGTGCCGATGCTGAAAAAATCAACCTTTTCCGCCAGAATGTCAGCGGTAATCACTGCCGACGGGACTTCGATCATAATTCCCAAGGGAACATCCCGTTTGTAGGCAACTCCTTGCTGCTCCAGGCATTGGGCGGCCTCGTCCAGCAGATTGATGGTCTGTTCGACCTCTTCGATACCGGAAATCATGGGAACAAGAATGCGAACCTCCCCGAAGACCGCGGCCCGCAGGATAGCTCGAAGCTGGGTTTTGAATATCTCGGGCTTTTGAAGGCAATAGCGGATGGCCCGAAGACCCAACGCCGGGTTCAGCTCGTAACTGTCCCGGATATAATTCACCGCCTTATCGCCGTTGATGTCAAGGGTCCGGATGGTCACCGGCCGCTTCCCCATCACGTCGATCACGTCCTTGTAGTTTTCAAACAGCATCTCTTCGGTAGGAAAATCCGGCCGGCTGAGATATTGAAATTCAGTCCGGTAGAGTCCGATGCCGTCGCCACCGTGATCCAGCACGGAAACCACCTCTTCGGGAAGTTCGATGTTGCCCATGACTGAAATTCGAACGCCGTCCTTGGTCCGGGCGGGCAGATGGCTTTTTCTGGCCATCAGTGCTTTTTGAATTTCGTATTGTTCCCTGCGCTCCTCGGTCTCCAGCAGCGTCTGTTCGGTGGGGTTGACCACAACGATGCCGCTCTCGCCGTCCACGATGATGATGTCATCATTTTTAATTTTTAGCGTGGCATTGCCCACCCCTAATACGGCGGGGATTTCCAGCGTCCGGGCGATGATGCTGGTGTGGGAAGCCCGGCCGCCGCGATTAGTGACAAATCCCTTTATCCGCTCCAGCTGGATCTGGCTGGTCTCAGCAGGAGACAGGTCCCGAGCCACTAGAATCACCCGCTTGTCGATCCGCCCGATGTTCACCTGGTCCGCACCGACCAGGTTTTCCATGATGCGGTCCGACACATGGGTGATATCCTCTGCCCGCTGCTTGAGATAGTCATCGGACATGTTCTCGAAGATAGGTTTGACCAGGGACACCACCTTTTTCAGTGCCCATTCGGCGTTGACACGCTCCTTCTCGATCACGTCGATCGTCCGGTCATAAAGCATCTTGTCTTTCAGAAGCAGCATGTGGGTCTCTAAAATCTGAGTATGCTGGCGAAGCTCTTCGGGGGTTTTATCGATGATTTGACGCAGCGCAGTCCGGGCTTTTTTTACCGCCGTCTTGAAGCGGCCCACCTCGGCAGATCGTGATTCTTCACGGATCGCATATTTTTTGACGACATCCACACCCTCCTTATCCACCAGGTAGGCTTTGCCGATGCAGATGCCAGGGGATCCGCCGATGCCCTTGAGGATAATTTCTTGGCGTTCCTGATTTTCCATGAACGATTATTCTCCAAACCCGGATCGAATCAGTGCCGCAATGCGCTCCAGGGTATTCAGATCTGCTACATCGTCGATGCCGACGGTGATCTCCGTGCCCGCGGGGCAGGCAAGAGTCAGGATGTCCAGCATGGAGGTGGCGTCTGCCGTGGTGCCGTTTTTCATGATCCAGACCCCCCCTTTGGCCTCTCCGGCCAGTTTGGCCAGTTTCGCCGCGGATCTGGCGTGCAGCCCAAGATCATTAACGATCCGAAGGGTTCGGGTTTCAGCACGTTTCATTTTGTCCAGATCTTCTAATGACTCGCCCCCAGTTCAGTGAGTCGATGGTGGTGTGGTGAAACCGACTTGTCGGACATCCCAAAAACAGAAAAAGGGAATAATCCCTTAATTGAAACCTAATTTATTTATCAACCGCCGCTACCGATGTCAATGCGTAAACATTGACAATACCGGTCCTTATTGGATATGTTGAAAACCACTCAATTGAAGATTCCCCGCGGCAAGCCGCGGGGAATCTTCACCGGAAGGACAAAAAAAGCGATTTCCAGTTCGCTCGCTAAACCCGCCGCAAGCGGCGGGGAATGCGCTCGCTATCGCGGTTCAGGAAGGACCCGCAGCCTATCACCGACAGCCACACAAAAAGTAAACATGGGAGAAGGCCATGACTGCAAATGTGACGATCTTCGGCAAAAACTCGTGACCCCATACGTCGGCAGCCCGTGAGGCCTACGCAAGCAAGAACAGATCGGTTGAATACATCAGCGTGATCGATGATCCCCACGCCTTGGAAAAGATGCTGGTGCTCTCCAATGGCCAGCGGAAAATCCCCGTAATTGTCGAAGGCGAACGGGTAACGGTGGGTTTCCAGGGAAAAGGGTGAGCGGTTTGAACCCGGTGGCTGGATGCTGCCCCGTGTGACAAGAGGAATTTAATGGAAAAACAGTTTTTAATCGACGATCTGAAGCTGGGAGAATCCTGGCGGCTTTTTAAGATCATGGGTGAATTTGTGGAAGGCGTAGAGGGCCTTCACGACCTGGGTCCTGCAGTCAGCATTTTTGGATCCGCCAGAACCCGCCCCGATGATCCGCAGTATAAAAAAGCGGAAGCCATCGCCGCCCTTTTCGTCAAAAACGGGTTCGGGGTGATCACCGGCGGGGGCGGAGGGATCATGGAGGCAGCCAACAAAGGCGCCGCCGAAGCCGGCGGCACGTCGGTGGGCCTGAACATCCGGCTTCCCTTTGAACAAAAGCCCAACCCGTATGCAACGATCCAGATGGAGTTCAAGTATTTTTTCATCCGCAAGGTCATGTTTATCAAATATGCCGCCGCTTACGTGGTCATGCCCGGCGGCTTCGGTACCATGGATGAACTTTTCGAAGTGATCACCCTGGTGCAGACCCGTCGGATCCGGCCCTTTCCCATCATCATGGTGGGAACCGACTATTGGGGCGGGCTGCTCGAGTGGATTCGCAGCCAGTTACTGGCCCAGTCATTCATTTTTCCCAAGGATATGGATATCATACAAGTACTGGATGACCCTGAGGAGATCGTTGGCAAGGTCCGTAAAATCCTCGTCGTCTGACGACCGAATTCCTTAATCAGCAAGTGCGGCAATGTCTAATTCAGCACAGCAAAACTCAGCATCCGCAGAAGCCTTGCGCACGAATCCAGCAGATCCGACCGACCAGCGCCAGAACGCGTCTCTGCGGGCCCTTCACGAAACCGCCCTGGGCCTTCTGGATAAAATCGATAAAGAGGAATTGCTCGAAACCATTATCGAGCGCGCGGCTGCCCTGACCGGCACCCAACATGGCTACATCTACCTTTTGGAACCGGACGCACAGGTGATGCAAATGCGCCTGGGTATGGGTTTCTTTGCCGAACAGCTGGGTCGGTCGGTCCGCAAGGGCGAAGGCATGGGCGGGTGCGTCTGGCAGAAGGAGGAACCCGTGCTCGTGGCGGATTACAGCAACTGGTCAGGGCGGCTGGACGATCCTGCCCTTGATGGCCTGCGCTGCATCGTGGGAATTCCGTTAAAATCCGACCGTCGGGTTCAAGGCGTCATCGGTCTGGCCCATGTTGATCCGGAAAAGCGCTTCGACCAGGAGGATGTCATTGTCCTTGAACGCTTTGCCGCCTTGGCGTTGCTGGCACTGGAAAAAGCCACCCTGTACAGCAAGGTCACCCGCGAACTGGCCGAAAGAAAAAAAGCCGAGGCCCGTATTCGTGAGAGCGAACAGCGTTACCGCTCCTTCCTGGAATCTTCCCCGGATCCCATTGTCGCATACAACATGAAAGGGGTTGCGACCTATGTCAACCCAGCCTTTGAACAGACCTTCGGTCTATCCCGCCACGAACTGCTGGGCAAACAGATTGATTTCGTCCCTGAAGAGTGCTGGCCAGAAACCAAAGCCGCCATCGACGAAATGCTGAGCGGTCAAAAAATCACCATGTTCGAAACCAAGCGGCTGGCCAGAGATGGACGGGTGCTGGACGTTCAAATCAGCTCGACCCTGTTTCAAAATCAAAACGGCCGGCCGGTGGGCAATATCGTTACCCTTCGGGATATCAGTGCCCGAAAAAAGGCGGAAGAAGCCCTCCAGCAGTACCACGGCCAATTGGAGGAACTGGTCCAGGAGCGAACCGCGGAGTTGGCCGACACCAACCGAAGGCTGAAGCAGCAGATCGAAGAGCGCAAGCGTGCGGAATCGGCCTTGAGGGCCCAATCCAGTTATCTGGAAGAGGTCAACACGGCGCTGCAGGTGCTGCTTAAAAAGCGGGAAGAGGACAAGCGTGAAATGCAGGAAAACGTCCTTTCCAATGTCAAGGAACTGGTGTCTCCCTATCTGCTCCGTCTGAAAAGAGGACACTTGGAACCCCACCAGGAAACCATGCTTGAAATCCTGCAGTCCAACCTGGACAATATTATTTCGCCTTTCATCAGCAAGCTCTCTTCACGATATTTCAACTTTACCCCCACTGAAATCCGCGTGGCCAACCTGATCAAGGAAGGAAAAACCAACAAGGAGATCGCCGAATTGCTTCTGATTTCAAAGAATACGGTTTTATTCCACCGCCACCACATTCGCACCAAGCTTGGACTCAGAAACAAAAAAATAAACCTCAGAACCCACCTGCTCGCCTATGAAGAATAGTGGTTATTACCCGCTATTTACCTGCTATTTTATCAACTTGACTTTCTTGTGTGTTAAAACGATAATGATTTTCAATGAATGCATCCGCCACTTTAAATCTTTACTACTTATAATCCAATACATTGAATTTTATGTAATAACTTTAATCCATGATTTTTTTTACAATAATATGAATGCAATTTATTTTTTTAACAATCAAGCTAAATATTAAGGGCGCTATTTTTATCTGTCTCACTATGTTTTCAGACCTTGTACCCGGCAACATCGCCAGCTGTCACACAACCCAGGTTGAGCCCACATGACCACCTTATCCATTGAGAACGTTACGCTTACTTTCGGCGGACTGAACGCACTTTCCGATGTAACCATGACTATCGAACCGGGGCTGATCACCTCCATCATCGGGCCCAACGGTGCCGGCAAAACCAGCATACTGAACTGCATCTCCGGATTTTATCACCCGACATTAGGGGAGATTAAATATGGTGACAAGCGCCTGACCCGTGCGCTCCCCCACCAGGTGACCAAACTGGGCATCGCCCGGGCGTTCCAGAATCTGGAACTGTTCAGAGGCTTGTCGGTCCTCGACAACCTGTTGTTGGCCCGCCATACCAACCTGAATTACAATTTTTTCCAGGCCATGATTTACGTCGGCAAGGCTTCGCAGATAGAGTCCGAAAACCGTGCCTACGTGGAAAATGTCATTGATTTCATGGAGCTAGAGCCCTATCGCAAAAGCACGGTGGGCAATCTGGCCTACGGCATCCAGAAACGCGTTGAGGTCGCCAGGGCGCTCACGCTGAACCCCCAACTGCTGCTGTTGGACGAGCCCATGGCGGGCATGAATATCGAAGAAAAAGAAGATATCGTACGATTTGTCATGGACATAAAAAAGGAGCAAAAGAAAACGATCATTCTGGTTGAACATGATCTGGGTGTGGTCATGGATATTTCCGATCGCATCCATGTGCTTGACTTCGGGGAAGTCATCGGATCGGGGACACCCAAAGAAGTGGCTGCTAACGAAAAGGTTATCGAGGCTTACATCGGAGAAGATTAATTGGACACGACAGACACGCAACACCTTCAGTCACTTACCATTCCACAATTGCTTCGCTGGCGCGTTGAAAGCACCGGAGGCAAAGTCGCCTTGCGGGAAAAAGAATTTGGCCGCTGGAACAGCTACACTTGGAATGAATATTATCATCTGGTTCGTAAGACAGGATTGGGCCTGCAAAAACTCGGCCTGGAAAAAGGCGACGCCATCGCCTTGATCGGCGACAACATTCCGGAAATGCTCTTTACCGCCATTGGCGCGCAGGCGGTGGGCGGCATATCCGCAGCCATCTACCAAACCACCATGCCCGAGGAGATCGCCCAGCTGCTGGTATACATGAACGTCTCCATGGTCTTTTGCGACAACCAGGAACAGGTGGACAAAATTGTCGAGATCCGCAAGCGGGTCCCGGGTGTCAAGCATGTCATCTACGAGGACCCCCGCGGCATGCGCGACTACCGGTCCGATGACTGGTTCGTCTTCATCGAAGATCTCTACCGGCTCGGCGATGAGGTCCACGCCGAAAACCCGGAACTGTACGAGTCCATGGTGGATCAAGGCACCGCCGACCAGGTCTGCCACCTCTGCCTGACATCCGGCACGACCGGTTTGTCCAAGGGGACCATGCTGACCCACAAGAACTTTATCAGCATGGGGCTGCAGCTCACCGAAGCGGATCCGCTGGCAGATACCGACGAGTATCTCTCCTTTCTGCCCTTTGCCTGGATCGGCGAGCAGATGAACTCGTTTGGCGTGGCCATGGCCACCGGGATCACCATCAATTTCCCCGAATCGGTGGAAACGGCCATGGAAGACCTCAAGGAGATCGGTCCCCACTTCATGTTCGGCGCACCCCGGATTTACGAGACCATCCGCTCCCAGATCTGGCTCAAAATCGATGAGTCCTACTGGCTCAACCGGAAACTCTACACGTATTTCATCAAAATCGGTGAAAAAGCGGCCGGTTACCGCATGTCGGGCAAACCCATGCCGCCCGGCCTGAGATTCAAGGCCTGGCTGGGCTACCAGATGATCTTCCGGCCCCTGATCAATCAGATCGGCCTGCTGCGCCTGCGCCGGGCCTACACCGGCGGCGCCGCCCTGGGGCCTGAACTGTTTACCTTCTACCAGGCCATCGGGGTCAACCTGAAGCAGATCTACGGTCAGACCGAGATCGTGGGCATCGCCTACATGCACAGGGACGGCGACGTGCGGCCCGATACGGTGGGCAAACCTCTACCCAACACCGAATGCAAGATTTCAGAGGAAGGCGAAATTCTTTCCCGATCACCCTCGGTGACGCCCGGCTATTACAAGCTGCCTGAAAAAACGGCTGAGTTGCTGGCCGGCGGCTGGCTGCACTCCGGCGACGCCGGCTATATCGACGAGCATGGGCACCTGGTGGTCATCGACCGCTTGGCGGATGTCATGCACAATGCCAATGGCGAGATTTTCAGTCCCATGTTCCTGGAGAACAAGCTCAAATTCAGCCCCTATATAAAAGAGGCGGTGATTTTCGGAAACAAGCGCGATTATGTAGCCGCCCTGATCAACATCGACCCCATCGTGGTCGGTAAATGGGCCGAAGACCGGGGCATCTCCTACACTACCTATATGGACCTTTCGGCTAACCCCGAAATAGCTAAGCTGGTCAACGAGCAGGTGGCCGAAATCAATTCGCGGGCCGAAAAGGAACACTTCAGGATCAAACGGTTCGCCGTTTTATACAAGCTTCTGGACATGGACGACGGCGAGTTGACCAAAACGGGAAAGATTCGCAGGAAATTCGTACGGGAAAAATACCAGAACCTGTACGACGCCCTTTACGATGAAAGCATCAGCGAAAAGGAGGTCGAGGCCTTCTTCCAGTACCAGGACGGACAATCAACCACGGTTAAAACCAAGATTTCATTTTATACCATGGAAGGGTTCTGATGAGTTATTTTTTTCAACTGGTGGTCAGCGGCATCGTCGTGGGTTCTATTTATGCCCTGGCGGCACTGGGATTTGTCCTGATCTATAAATCGAGCAAAGTGCTAAATATCGCCCACGGACAAATTATTGCCGCCGGTGCATTTATCGCCTATGCGTTGACCGGCATGGTGGGGATTCCGATTTACATATCATTTTTTCTGAGTATGGTGATTACGTTTTTCCTGGCCATGAGCGTGGAGCGGATATTTTTGCGCCGGTTGATCGGAGAGCCGATCATCTCCGTAATCATGGTAACGATTGGCCTGATGTCCATCATCGATGGTTTGATTTTTTTAACTCCCTTTGGGTCGGTAAACTTCTCTTTTCCCAGATTTTTACCCCGGACGCTGATATCCTTCGGTGGTGTGTCCATCTCCTGGACCCAGCTCGTGGGCGTAATCGTGACTGCTGTGATGATCGGGGGGTTTTCATGGTTTTTTAAAAAATCAACGGTGGGCATCTCCATGCGGGCGGTATCGGATGACCAGTTCGCCTCCATGTCCGTGGGCATTTCAGTGCCCCGGGTGTTCGGCCTCGCCTGGGCCACCGCCGGGTTAAGCGCCGCCGCTGCCGGTGTCATCATCGGCAACATCACCGGTCTCAATTTTGAGACACTGCAAGCCTTTGGGATAACGGTTTTTCCTGTGGTGATATTAGGCGGGCTGGATTCCATTTTAGGCGCCGTGGTGGCCGGTATCATCATGGGCATCATCCAGCAGTTCGCCAGCGGCTATCTGGACGGCAACTGGGGGCTCAACGGCACCGCGGAAGTGTTGCCCTATATCATTTTGTTAGTCATCCTGCTTTTCAAACCCCACGGACTTTTCGGCATCCATGAAATTGAACGGGTATAAATCATGTCAACCAATCGTTGGTTAGCCACCGGCAACTACTTTACGTCCTACCAGGACGAGCAGCGAATATTCTTTACCCATTTGGACCGGACCATCCTCATCCTGTTCCTCTTTCTGCTTTTTGCCTGGCCCATGCTCTTTACGTTAAGCAACAAATATATGTTGGTATTGGACAACATCCTGATTGCCATGGTGGCGATCATCGGCCTGAACATCGTCACCGGCTTCGCCGGCTTGATATCCATCGGACATGCCGCCTTTGTGGGTATCGGGGCATACACCCTGGCCTCTTTTTCAAGAACCCTGGGTGACAGCCATGTCATTATTACGCATGCCTGGCCGCTGATGATTGTTCTTTCCGGGCTGATGGGTGCGATTTTCGGGGCCATCGTCGGACTTCCCGCCATGCGCCTGAAACATCTTTATCTGGCCATTGCCACCTTGAGCTTTCAGATGATTTTTTCGTGGACGATCAATTTTCTGGAATTTTTTAACCAGGGGCAGACCATCCCTATTAGCCGGGTGTATTGGTTGACCGGGAAATTGGACAGGGATGAGCACTATCTCTTCTGGTATTATGTGCTGCTTGTGGTGGTAGTGCTCTCGGGATTCATGGTGCGAAACCTCCTGAGAACCCGTTACGGGCGTTGTTTGAGTGCCGTCCGGGACAACGACCGGGCCGCAGACGCCATGGGAATGCATCCCGGCCTTACCAAAGTATACGCCTTCGGTCTGGCCGGCTTTTTTGCCGGTGTCGCCGGCGCCTTGCACGCATACGTCTACCGGGGTGTGGGTTTTGAATCCTTTACCCTGCATCACTCGATCACCTTTCTTGCCATGGCTATCGTGGGTGGACTGGGAACACTCAGCGGATCTTTCTGGGGACCGACTGCGATTATATCGCTTGAACTACAGGTGGAAACCCTTGCCGAACACGCCGGCCAGATATTGCCGTCAGACTGGAATCTCGCCACCGCTTTAAAACCACTTTCTTTTGGCCTGGTGATCGTTCTGTTTTTAATGTTTGAACCGAGAGGGATCGCTAATTGGTGGCGCATTGTAAGATCTTATACCAAACTGTGGCCGTTCCGATACTGAACCACCAGGGATAGACGACTTGCGGGATACCTAAAAGGCCGGCAAGCCAATGAATATCCATTTTGTCCAGCTAATTAATCAACACCCAACAATCTAAAGGGGGAAACATGGAAAACAGGAAAAGGATGACCGTCGTATTATCGCTTTCACTTATTGTTCTCTTTGCATTTACTCTTCAGGCCCAGGCCGGAGAGACCTACAAGCTGGGCCTCTCTCTTGCCATTACCGGACCGACATCGGATGCAGGCGACCCGTATTCGAAAGGCGTTGAAGACTACTTCAATTATGTCAACGACATGAAGCTATTGGGCGATGACAAAATCGAATGTACGATCCGAGACGATCAGTACAAGACTGATGTCACCAAACGAAATTTTGAAGACTTCATGGACATGGGCATCGTTTTTTACCTCAACTACTCCACGGGCAGCACCATGGCCTTGAAAAAAGATTTTGACGAAGAGAAGATGCCCACCATCCCGGCTTCATTCCATGCCGGAAACCTGGAAGGGTCCTCTTATATCTTTTTACCCATCGCCTCCTATTCGGCCCAGGCCATCGGGCTCGCTGAATATGTCGTCAAGAACCACAAAGGGGACACTCCAAAAGTGGCGATGTACATCCATCCATCAGCCTTCGGCAGAGGGCCTGTATCCGATGTAGAAAAATCGGTCGCCGCCGGCCTGAAAATGGAAATCGTCGAAGTGGTCGAGCACGGCAAAGACCTGGACAACACCGCCATGCTGCAGCGCCTGCAGAGCAAAGGCGTCCAATACATTATCAGCCAGACCATCCAGTCTCCGGTTGCCACCATGCTAAAGGATGCCAGCCGTTTAGGACTGATCGCCAAAACCTTTGGCGAGAAGGGCAAGATCACCTTCCTTGGATGTCACTACACCGGCGGCAACGACCTGGTGTCCCTGGCCGGACCGGCTGCGGAAAATTTCTACTGGACGACATCCTATATTGTGACGTCCGAGCCCGGCGCCGGAACGGATTTCCAGCTGGCCCTAGCCAAAAAATACGGGCGTGACGAAAAGACGGCCAACTCCCACAACTACATCAACGGGGCGATGGTGGCCCAGGTCGCTTCTGAATGCATGATACGGGCCAAAGCCAAGGGCAAGAAAGTTACCAAAGAAAGCCTCTATGAAGAATTGCTGGCCATGAACGGCGACAATGCTTTAGATCTGGTTACCACGGTCGGTCCAGTAACCTATTCCAAGACCGACAAGGCGGGTGTGGATACCCTGCAGCTTTACGCAGTGAAAAACGGAGAGTTCAAATCGGTGGGCAAACCGTTTATTCCCGAATACACAGAGAAAATAAAATAATTTACCGTCGGCCGGCCCGGTAATCCCGGCCGGCCGACCATTCTTTCATCCCTTGTGCCGAAGAATGGAAGGCGCAAGGCTTGCTGCACGCAAACGATTAGGTGGAGGCTTGCAGAATTCACCTGGAATAAGAAAACTGCCTTATGGATAAACACGATTCGGCAAGGCTGCTCGAAGTCAACAACATCGAAGTGGTTTACAACGATATTATTCAGGTGCTGCGCGGTGTCAGCCTGAATGTATCCCAAGGCGGTATCGTCGCCCTGCTGGGCACCAACGGCGCAGGCAAGACTACGACGCTGCGGGCCATCAGCGGCCTGCTCAAACCGGAAAACGGCTTTATCCGCGATGGGCATATCCGGTTTGCCGGAAGCGACATCACCAATGTCCTGGGAACACAGGTGGTCAAACTTGGCGCCGTGATGGTGCCGGAAGGACGTCGAGTCTTCAAACATCTCACCGTTGAAGAAAATATCCGGGTCGGGTCCATCACCCGAAAAGATGGATCCCAGAAGATTCGCGCGGACAACGACAAGATGTACGATCACTTCCCCCGGTTGTCCAAAATTACCAACCGCCTGGCCGGGTACTGCTCCGGCGGGGAACAGCAGATGATCGCCATTGCCCGGGCCCTGATGGCATCACCGACCATGCTCATGCTGGACGAGCCATCCCTGGGCCTGGCACCGCTGCTGGTAAAAGAGATCTTCGAAAATGTAGCAACCATCAACCGGGAGCTGGGAACCACCATTCTGGTGGTTGAGCAGAATGCCAAGATTGCCCTGCAGGTGTCCGATTATGCCTATATCATGGAGTCAGGCAAGATCGTCCTGGAAGGCCCGTCAAAGGAACTCAAGAACAACCCGGATGTCAAAGAGTTCTACATGGGCATCACCCAGGGCGGCGGACGAAAATCCTTCAAAGAAGTCAAGTCCTATAAGCGGCGCAAACGCTGGATGTAAGTGTTAGCAGGTTCGGCGTTCTGGGTTCGGGGTTCAGCGTTCGGGGTTCGGGGTGAAAAGGTTGGTGAATTCGTAAAAAGTCGCATTTCCGACGGAGAAAGGGCAAATCAATATGAAATTTCTCGTTGCCTACAACGGTTCAACGGAGTCCAAAGCCGCCCTTGATCTGGCGATAAAGCATGCGGTGATCTTCAAGGCCAAAATTTTTGTCATCACCAGCATGGAAGGCGGCCACAGCGAAAAACCCGAAGACATCACCCGTGTAAACCAGGAGCTGAAGCGGGTTCGGCAGAAGCTCGAGAGCGCCGGTGCCGAGCACGAAGTCCAGGAAATGGCCAGAGGTCTTTCTCCGGGCGAGGATATCGTCATCTTTGCCCAGGAGAACAATATCGACCAGATTTTCGTGGGCATCGAAAAAAAATCAAGAACCCGGAAACTGCTGCTCGGCTCAACGGCACAATACATAATTCTCAAAGCTGCCTGTCCGGTGACCACCATCAAGTAGTATAACGCATTCACCAATCCGGCAAATGCCATTGACGCGCAACTGATGAGGCGGCGCTGCCTGAAAAGGTGTCACCTCATACCGGTGAACTGTTCTTGTTGCCGCATGCGATGCAACGCCCAATAACAGCACGAGGAGTATAAACCATGGGGCTTTACGATTTTTCCCTTTATGACCTGATCTGTCGCAACGCCCGGTGTTTCCGGAACCGGCCGGCCTGGTTCGAAGCCGACACCGGCACGACGACAACATTCGGGCAATTCAAGATGCAGGTGGACCGGCTGGCCGCCGGTCTGCAACAGGTCGGCATTAAAACCGGGGACCGGATCGGCGTCGTGGGGAAAAACAGCCTGTTTTTTTTTCAGGTTTATGGTGCCGCTGCCGCCCTGGGAGCCATCGTGCTGCCAATTAACTGGCGCCTTTCAGGCGATGAGATGACCTTTAACCTCAACGACTGCACACCGGCCGCGGTATTTGCCGATGACGAATTCGGAGACGTGGTGTCAGGCATCCGGGATCAGCTCCCCTCGATCAGGCGTTATTTTAACCTGAACGATACCGGCCCCTTCGATGACTTCCGCAAGCTGATGGTTGATGCGCCCCTCTCCGTTGAACCGGTCGACGCCGACGCCGGCCTGGTTATCATCCACACCGCGGCCGTAGCCGGCCGGCCGCGGGGCGCCCTGGTGAGCCACGCCAATCTGCTTTGTGCCAGCCTGCATCTCAATTACTGCTTCGGCTTGTCGCCTGCAGACGTTCACCTGAACCTGCTGCCCCTGTTCCACGTAGGCGGCCTGTTCATGGCCGTCAATGCCTTTCACGCCGGAGCGATGAATGTCAACATGAGCAAGTTTGACGCAAACCAGGCCGTGGAACTGATCCAGGCAAAAAAGGTCTCCGTGCTTTTTGATTTCTCACCGATTCTCGGTTCCATTCTGGATGAGCGGGCAAATACGGGGGCCGACATATCATCGCTGCGGGCCGTCATGGGACTTGAAGCACCTGAAACCATCGAGCGTTACCAGAAGCGGACCGGGGGCTGTTTCTACAACATGTACGGCCAGACGGAAACCTCTTTAATCACCAGCATGGGCCGCTACGATGACCGGCCCGGTTCGGCCGGGCGACCCATCCCTTTGGGCCTGGTGGAACTGGCGGATGATGCGGACCATCCGGTGCCGACGGGGAAAGTGGGCGAGATCACCCTCAAAGGCCCCATGGTATTCAAAGGATACTGGCACCTGGACCAGGACAATGCCCACACCTTCCGCAACGGGCGGCATCACACCGGCGACCTGGGCCGCTTCGATGAAGACGGGTTCCTGTGGTACGCCGGCCGCAAGCCGGAAAAGGAGTTGATCAAACCCGGCGGCGAGAACGTCTATCCGGCGGAGGTGGAAAAAGTGATCCTGGCGCATCCGGCGGTGGCAGAGACCATGGTCTTCGGGGTGCCGGATCTCAAGTGGAAAGAAGGCATCAAGGCGGTCTGCGTGTTGAAAGCCGGACAGAAGCTGACTGAAAAGGAACTCATCGAATTCGTGGGTGGTCGCATCGCCCGCTTCAAAAAACCACAGTATGTGCAGTTCGTGGAATCTCTCCCGGAAAAAAACGGCGATATCGATCGGGAAGTGGTAAAAGCCCTTTACGGAGGAGACCAGACCCACACGGATTAACGAGGAGGCCTTGGATGAACATCCTCACCATTTTAGGAAGTCCCCGCAACAAAGGCAACACGGCAGCCGCACTGGATATGGTGGAACAGGAACTGGCGGAGAGGCATCAGGTGAATCGGCTCGCCATCACCGCCGTGAAGGTCAATGGCTGTCTGGGATGCGAGGCGTGTCAGAAAGTGACCGATCGGCCCGGGTGTGTGCAAAAGGATGACGCGGTTGCCGTGTTCGAACGCATGATGACCGCCGACGCCGTGATTTACAGCAGCCCACTTTACTGCTGGGACTTTTCCGCCCAGATGAAGGCGCTCATCGACCGTCACTTCTGCCTGGTCACGGGTTACGGCACCGTCAACCATCAGTCCCTGATCGCCGAAAAGCCCGCCGCCTTGCTGGTGACTTGCGGCGGGCCGGTGAAAGGCAACGCCGATGTTATCCAGACTGTCTTCGACCGGGTGTGTAAGTATGGCAAAGCCCGGGTCGTGAACAAGACCGTCATCCCCTTTTGCACGACACCGGACGCCTTGGGAGAGGACGCTCGTGCCGCCGCCCGGAAACTGGCCGGAGACATCAGCGGTGCGTTCAGACAATCGTCTTGATCGTTCATCCATTGACACCGACCGACGGGGCGGGAAACACCCTATAAGTCGCGATACTTCCCGTTTTCTTCAACGATTCGGTCTTCCTCAATCAACAGGGCCAGGTTTTTACGGATCATCTGGGTTTCGAATATCTGTTGAAGCGTGCCGTCGGGCATTCGGTTCCTGTAAAAGGGTGAATTGTTGACCATCGCTTCTAAACTCATTCCTTTGCGGCACAATTCATAAACCGCCGCCTTCTGTCGGTCAAAAGCCTTCAGGTAATGATTGAAGGCGGCATCGGCATCCGAACGAACGATCGGCAGTTTATGGGAGGCACAGATCTGATTGTAGGGCAGGTTGCGGAGCATTGACACACTTTCCCGAAACCGATGGATGTCGCCTTCCGGGTTTCCGTACCACGGCCCGAACCCGGTGAAATCGATATCGATGGAAAACAGCACCCCCGAAGGCTTCTCCAGAAAACAATAATGATCATCCAGGTGGCCCGGCGCATGAATGGCTTGGAGCTGAATGGTGCCAAAGTCCAGGATTTCACCGTTGTCAAATCGGTGATCCGGCCGGCGCATGGGATGGATGCCAAGGCGACTCGAGGCCACCCACGTCCAGTATTGCGCCGCCTGACGGCCCTCGACGAATCGCTGCCCGAGCAGTCGCAGGTCACCCACGGACCCCGGAGTCTGGGCCGGCAAAAACAGCTGCCGGTCCTTCAGCACATGCCACGACAGAATATGATCGGGATGGGAATGGCTGATGATCAGGGTGTCGACGCGCGTCCGACGATCGATCTCACCGATTCGTTCGGCGCCGATACCGGCATCGACCAGCACGGTCCGGTCCCCCGTCATCAGGAACCCGTTGCAGTGGGGAAACCGGCCTTTCCCCGGGCCTTTCACCAGCCAGATGCCCTTGGCAACCGGTTGGAGAAAATGAATATCATGAAGGTGCTTCATCGAATTAAAAACCCATATCTAATGGTTTTGATCGGTTGTTTGAAAACCTGTTGATACCCCATTTCTGGTCAGTTGAAAAGGCCGGCACCAGTGCGAAACCGGAGATAGTGGTCGACTAGGCAACCAGCCTTGCGTGATGAATCAAGACGTGCAAGGTAATGCCTGGACTGAAAACGGAATTGGGACGTGCCTTTTCATGAGGCACGCACCAGATGCCCCCTCCCATCAACCTATACCTTATGGTAGGGGTTTCCGGTTTTTTTAGCCTCCCGAGCATGATATGAAACCGATATTAGAAATTGTATTCAACGACCGCAACATCAGAAAGCGCTGGAAGGACGATCATGAAACCGATGTTATTCAAGAATGTGGCCATCGAGGCGGTGGCCTGCACACTGCCGACGACGATCATCACCTCTGCCGAGATAGAGTCGCAGCTTTCGGCCACGTTGGACCGCATCGGCATCAAGCCCGGGATTATCGAAGGGCTCTCAGGCATCCGGGAGCGGCGCTTCTGGGACATCGACCAGCAGGCCAGCGATGTGGCCACCCTGGCTGCCGAAAAAGTGTTGAAGCAAACCGGCGTCCCCCGCGAGTCCATCGGTTGCTTAATCAGCACCTCGGTCTCCAAAGACTATATCGAGCCTTCCGTGGCCAGCCTGGTGCACGGCAATCTAAAACTTGCCGACCACTGCATCAACTATGACCTGGGCAACGCCTGCCTGGGTTTTGTCAACGCCATGGCCAGCATGGGCATGATGATCGACGCCGGTCTGGTCGACTACGGACTCATCGTAGATGGGGAAAATTCACGGGAAGTGGTCGAGGCGACCATCGACCGACTGCGTCAACCGGATGCCAAGCCGGAGGCTTTCAGGGACCAGTTCGCCACCCTCACTTTAGGCTCCGGGGCGGTGGCCATGATCCTGTGCCACAGGGATCTGTCCACAACCGGCCACGTGCTCAACGGGTCGGTGACCCGCGCGGCCACGCGCCACAGCCGCCTCTGCCTGGGACAGCGGGACCGGATGACCGCCGATGCGTCCAAGGTACTGATCTTCGGCGTGGAACTGGCCAAGCAAACCTGGGACCTGGCCACCAGAAGCCTGAACCGCTGGAGCGATGCGCAAATCGACGCCTACATGCCCCACCAGGTAAGCCGGCGAAACATGGAGGTGCTCAACGACAAACTGGGCCTGACGCCGGAAAAACATCATCTGAACTTTCCAACCCTGGGCAACATCGGTCCGGCGGCCGTGCCCATCACCTTAGGCCAGGCCGCCGAATCCGGCCGCATCCGAGCGGGCGACCATGTGGGGCTTATGGGGATCGGCAGCGGCCTCAACTGCTCCATGATGAGCCTGACCTGGTAGGCAGGCCATTTGCTGCCCGCTGAAAGCAAAAAGCACCGCTGCTTACTATAGCGGTCTGCCTGACAGGAGCCTTAACCGATCGGACCCTTTTCGATCGACCCACGATAGGCTTGCCTGCGCAATCCATATTTGCGCATCTTGTAGTGAATCAGCTGCCGCGATACATTCAGCATCCTTGCGGCTGCGGAAACATTGCCACCGGCTGCCTTAAGGGCGTCATCGATCATCTTCAACTCCTGCTCCTGCCGTCGCTCCCGAAGGTCCCGCACACCGGCTCCGGGGGGTGCCGCGCCAAGGTCGGGGCCGCCGGTTTTCTCAACCGATGACGTCGCCGGACGATCCACCACTATTACCTGCTGCGGCGGGCCTTCATCGCGAATCTGATGCAAGAGCAGATGCGGCGGCAGGTGGGAAATGCGCAGGGTCGTGTCCGGCCCGATGGTGTTCATGGCCCCTTCGATGAGATGTTCGAGTTCACGAACGTTTCCCGGCCAGTGATAGGTTCGAAAAAACTGCATGACCGGTTCACTGACCGCGCACACCTTTTTACCTAGTGCCAGATTATTTTTGTAAATAAAATGGCGGGTCAGCATTTCGATACCTTCAGGCTGTTCACGCAAAGGGGGGATGGCAATGTAAACCACGGCCAGGCGATAAAACAGGTCCATGCGCAACTGTTGTTCCCGAATGGCTTTGTGGGCGGGTATGTTGACGGAGCTGACGATTTTCAAGGCTACGGGCACTTCATTGGACGCCCCGACACGCCGGATTTTTTTCTCCTGCAGCACCCGCAGCAGTTTGGACTGAAGGGCAATGGGCATCGAATTGATCTCATCCAGAAAAAGCGTACCGCCGTTGGCCTGTTCGAAGAGACCCATCTTGTCCATGGCGCCGGTGAACGCCCCCTTTACCGTTCCGAACAGCAGACCCTCTAACAGCGTGTCCGGAATCGCCGCGCAATTGATGCCCACAAAGGGGTTGTCCCTGCGGGGACTGTAGTTGTGAATGCTCTGGGAAAACAATTCTTTGCCCGATCCGGTTTCACCGCAAAGCATCACCGGTGAACTGCTCTCCGCAGCCAGACGGGCCATGGTCAGGGCGTGGAGAATGCTTTTTTCCACACCCATGATATCGGAAAATTGGTATCGGGTGCCATTGGCCAATTCCGGAGGGGTGTTCGGCGACAGGGTGGAATAACCGGACATGACCTTTTCCAGCAAATTGTAGTTTTTTACAAAACAGATGGCGCCCGCGAGCCTTCCGTTGAGGTGCAGCGGGAAGACACTGTGGATCGTATTGGCCAGTTTACCTTTGCAGGTCCGGTAAAAAAACAGCCTGCCGATAATGGGTGTGTTGGCTTCCAGGCATCTGAATATCATGCTGTCATGCCAGTCCAACCGATAGATGTCCGCCACCCGCTTGCCGATGACATTTCCGGGACGCAGATCGTCAATACCCGCCTGGGCTTCGTTGTAGAACAGGATGCGGCCGCCGGTGTCGGTGATGATGATGCCTTCATCAAAGGCATCGAACACCGGCAAAAAGTCAAGGTTGTCGAAGTCCGGCAAAACAGGTCGATTCACAGGTTGGTCAGACACCGTCAGTCTCCATGGCTGGTTTTTTTTGGTAGGCTTTCATCAAGGGATTATATGTAAAAAAAACAGTCAATGAAAACATTTTTCCATAAAATGTGTACTATTTTTTGTCGGTTTTTATGTTCACTGGTCAGCCCTCCCGTAAAGAAACCCATTAATTGACTGACACACGCTTTTCGAAAGACTTCACAAGATAATTTTTTCGGCATGTTGTGTGTATCCTTGCCTACCTGATGTGAAAAACCTGGCGCGTCAGCCATCTTTTTAGAAAACCGGTCCTGCATGGCATGCAATCTGCTCTATAAGCATCGTATTGTCCAATGGTTGGGAATGATTTCAAACGACGGCACCGCAACAAGGAGGATCGATCATGTATGACCGCATGCAAACGTTCACCCCGGACCAGATGACCCGTATCCACGATGCATCCATGGAACTGCTCTCCAGCGTCGGTGTAGCCTTCAATGAACCCGAAGCCCTGGAGATTTTCGCATCAAAAGGGTTCAAGGTGGATGGGAAAACGGTTTTCATGACCGAGGCCCAGATACAAAAAGCCCTCGAGACCGCCCCTTCACGGTTCACGGTGACTGCACGGAATCCGGAAAAAAGCGTTGCCGTCGGAGAGGACGATTTCGTTTTTGCACCCGGCTACGGTGCACCCTTCATCGCCCTGCCGGACGGCAGCCAGCGGGAAGCCACCATGACGGACTATGACAATTTCTGCAAACTGATCCAGACGTCCAAGACCATCGACATGAACGGATTCATGATGGTGGAGCCGGGCGATGTGGCGCCTGAAACCGCCCACCTGGACATGATCTTCTCCAGTATCGTGTTGTGCGACAAACCATTTATGGGAAGTCCGGTATCCAAACAGGGCGCCCGGGACTGCATTGAGATGGCATCCATCATATGGGGCGGCAAAGACAGGCTTATCGCCGCGGGACCGGTGTCGGTTTCCCTGATCAATTCACTGTCGCCGCTTCAGTTTTCCGACGAGATGGCCGGCTCCTTGATTGAACTGGCCCGGGCCAACCAGGCCTGCGTGATTGCCTCGCTGATCATGGCCGGTTCGTCCGGGCCGGTGACCCTCTCCGGCGTATTGGCCTTGCAGAATGCCGAGATCCTGGCGGGCATAACCCTGGCGCAGCTGGTCAATCCCGGTGCACCGGTGGTCTATGGATCCACATCCTCGGCGATGGATATGCGTACCGGCGGATTGGCCATCGGATGCCCGGAACTGTCCATGGTGGTTTCGGCCACGGCCCAGATGGCACGGTTTTACAAGCTCCCCAGCCGCAGCGGAGGTGGCCTGACCGATGCCCATTTCCCTGACGGACAGGCGGCGGCGGAATCCACCCTGGCCCTGTCTACCGCCGCCCGCAGCGGCATCAACTTCATTCTGCACTCAGCAGGAATACTGGGTGCTTATATCGCCATGAGTTTTGAAAAATTCCTGATGGACGAAGAGATGTGCGGCATCATTCGCAAGCTGATCAAGCCCATCGATGTCTCCGATGAAGCCATCGATGTCGAGATGATTAAAAGCGTGGGTATCGGCGGCCAGTACCTGACCCAGCCCAAAACATTCAAGCTGTGCCGCACGGAATTCTACATGACCGACTTTTTAAACCGGCAGAATTATGCCGGTTGGAGGGCTGCTGGTTCCAAGCGTATCGACCAGGTCGCCGCCGAGAGCCTGAGCCGCCGCCTGGCCGCTTATGAAAAACCCCCCATCGACCCGGATGTGGAAACAGCGTTGGCTGCTTACGTTGCCGGGTGCAAGAATAAATCTTGACGGTAACCACCAGTTGACCTATGGGTCAGCCTTAATTTAAAATTTCAATTTAATCAGTTGAAATATTATATATCGACCAAGAGACAACACCATCATCGCTAAAATCCTATCACCCACATTCAGGAGGTTCATTTATGGCAACCCAGGAGATCTTCAACGCAGTACTGGCATTTGACGAGGAGACGGTTAAAACGAAAACCCAGGCGGAACTGGACGGCGGCACGGACATCGGCGCCATCCTAAACGACGGGCTGATCAGCGCCATGGACGAGGTCGGCGAGCGCTTCAGTGCCGGCGAGCTCTTCGTGCCCGAGATGCTCATGGCCGCCCAGGCCATGAAGGCGGGGCTGAAAATCTTAAAGCCCCACCTTTCCGCCGGCCAGAGCAAGAGCAAGGGCGTTGTGGTCATCGGCACGGTCAAGGGCGACCTGCACGACATCGGCAAGAACCTGGTCTCGATGATGATGGAAGGGGCCGGCTTCGAGGTGGTCGACCTGGGGGTGGACGTGGACAGCGAGAAGTTCGTCAAGACGGCGGCGGAAAAGAGCGCCGACGTGATCGCCCTGTCGGCGCTGCTGACCACGACCATGCCCTCCATGGAGAGCACGGTCAAGGCGGTCAAAGAGGCCGGCATGACGACCCGGACGATCATCGGCGGTGCACCGGTGACCCAGGCCTTTGCCGACCAGATCGGCGCCGACGGTTACAGTGCCGACGCCCCCGGGGCGGTCAAGCTGGTCAAGCAGCTGGTGGCGTAGGTCAGACGACGGAGGTCGGATGACCGAGATCTGAACCCAAAAACCCTGAACCCGGAGCATACCATGATCATCATCGGAGAACTGATCAACGCCAGCAGAAAGGCGATCAAGGCGGCCATCGAGGCGCAGGATGTTGAAGCGATCCAGAAAGTGGCCAAGGAGCAAGCCGCGGCCGGTGCGGACTACATCGACGTCAATGCAGGCATCTTCGTGGGCAAGGAGCCCGAATACCTCAAATGGCTGGTGCAGACCGTGCAGCAGGCGACGGACAAGCCCTGCGCCATCGACAGCCCGGACCCTGCGGCCATCGAGGCAGCCCTTGCGGTGCACAAAGGCACCCCCCTGATCAACTCGATCAGCCTGGAGAAGGATCGCTACGACAAGCTCATGCCGATCATCGCCGGCACGGACATAAAGGTCATCGCCCTTTGCATGAGCGATGCGGGCATGCCCCAGACGGTGGACGACCGCATGAAGATCGCCGACACGCTGGTGAACGGGCTGCTCAAAAACAACGTTAAAATGGAAAACATCTTCGTCGACCCGCTGGTGCAGCCGCTGTCGGTGGACAAGACCTTCGGGGTGGAGTTCATCAACACCATCGAACGGATCGTGGCGACCTTTGCCGGCATTCACACGGCCTGCGGGCTTTCCAACATCTCTTACGGGCTGCCGGCGCGCCAGTTCATGAACCGGACCTTCATGACCATGGCGATCGCCAAGGGCCTGGACGGGGCGATCATCAACCCGCTGGACGGCCGCATGATGGCCACGATCATCGCCGCCGAGGCCCTGGCCGGCCGGGACAACTTCTGCATGAACTACCTCAAGGCCTTTCGGGCCGGCATGTTCGAAGGGTAATTGAACCTGAAAAAGGCCCGGACCCGTTGGAACTGGGGATCCGGGCCTTCTGTTTCCACATGTCAGCCTACCCATCTGCGCTCCCTTTTTCGCCGCTGCAAAATCCGTGTTCAAATTGTCCCGAAATATGATAAGATATCGTGTTGATTAACCATCTTTACCCGATACAACCATTTCATTGAGAGGAACAGCGATCGATGAGCAGCGATCCCAATAAAGTCATCTATTCCATGATGCGCGTCAGCAAGTTCTACAACAAAAAGCCGGTCATCAAGGACATCTCCCTGAGTTACTTCTATGGCGCCAAAATAGGTGTGCTGGGACTGAATGGCTCCGGTAAAAGCACATTGCTCAAAATTATGGCCGGTATAGACAAGGAATTCAATGGTGAAACCATCCTGTCCAAGGGCTACACCATCGACTATCTGGAGCAGGAACCGCTGGTTGAAGAAACCAAGACCGTTCGGGAAATCGTCCAACAGGGTGTTCAGGAGACCGTCGATCTGTTAGATGAGTTCAACCGGATCAATGAACGCTTTGCCGAACCCATGTCCGATGACGAAATGGACAAACTGATCCAGCACCAGGGTGAAGTTCAGGAAAAGCTCGACACGATGGACGCCTGGGATCTGGATTCCCGACTGGAGATGGCCATGGATGCCCTGCGATGCCCCCCCGGAGACACCCCGGTAAACGTCGTCTCAGGCGGTGAACGGCGCCGGGTGGCCCTGTGCCGCCTGCTGCTCAGAAAACCGGACATCCTGTTGCTGGACGAGCCCACCAACCACCTGGACGCCGAATCCGTCGCCTGGCTGGAGCAGCACTTGCAGCAGTACGCCGGCACCATTATCGCCGTCACCCACGACCGCTATTTTCTCGACAACGTGGCCGGCTGGATCCTGGAACTGGACCGTGGCCATGGCATTCCCTGGAAAGGCAACTACAGTTCCTGGCTGGAGCAAAAACAGAATCGACTGGCCAGCGAAGAGAAATCGGAGGGCGAACGCCAGAAAACATTGAAACGGGAATTGGAGTGGATCCGCATGGCACCCAAGGGCCGTCGGGCCAAATCCAAGGCGCGCATCACCTCATACGAGAAATTGATGGATCAGGAGAACGAGCAACTGGCCAAGGACCTGGAAATTTATATCCCCCCCGGCCCCCGGCTTGGAAACCTGGTCATCCAGGCCAAGGAGGTGACCAAAGGCTACGGGGACAAGTTGCTGGTGGAAAACATGGCGTTTTCGCTTCCTCCCGGCGGCATCGTGGGCGTCATCGGACCCAACGGAGCCGGAAAGACAACCCTGTTTCGCATGATTACCGGTCAGGATCAACCGGATAGCGGATCGGTTGATATCGGCGAGACGGTGAGATTGGCTTATGTTGACCAAAGCCGTGATGTGCTGGATCCGCAAAAAAATATTTGGGAAATGATCTCCGGCGGCCAGGATAGCATTGAACTGGGCGATCGCCAGGTCAACTCCCGGGCTTACGTGGCCCGGTTCAACTTTTCCGGATCCGACCAGCAAAAAAAAGTGGGCATGCTCTCCGGTGGTGAGCGCAACCGGGTGCACCTGGCCCGTATGCTGAAAACAGGTGCCAACGTGCTGCTGCTGGACGAACCCACCAATGACCTGGATGTCAACACCATGCGGGCCCTGGAAGAGGCCCTGGAAAATTTCGGTGGCTGCGCCGTGGTTATCAGCCATGACCGCTGGTTTTTGGACCGCATCGCCACTCACATGCTGGCCTTCGAGGGCAACAGCCAGGTGGTCTGGTTCGAAGGCAATTACACTGACTATGAGCAAGACCGAAAAAAAAGATTGGGTGCGGCGGCGGATCTACCCCACCGCATCAAGTATCGGCAGTTGACAAGATAGAACAACCGGATTGGCTCCCATGCATAAAATCAGGAGGCTGTTGACCCGATTCGTCGGATTCTTCACCACCACCCTCTGGCAGGCACGCCGCGGTGAGCAGCCGGCCATCCGGTGGCTGCTGATCCGCCTGATGCGAACGGTGATTCTGTCGTTCCAGGGCTTTACCCGGAACCATGGCCCCCTGCGTGCGTCGGCGCTGACTTTTTTCACGCTGCTTTCACTGGTACCGGTAGCCGCCATGGCATTCGGTATCGCCAAGGGGTTCGGTTTTGAGAGGCGGCTCCAGCAGGAGCTGTTGGAAAAGTTTTCCGCCCAGCAGGAGGTGGTCGCCCAGGTCATCGAATTCGCCCAGAATATGTTGAACAACACCAAAGGCGGAATGATTGCCGGCATCGGCGTCGTCGTCCTTTTCTGGGCAGTCATCAAGGTGCTCGGCAATATCGAAAGTTCCTTCAATCACATCTGGGGGGTTCGCTCACGCACCTTTATTCGCAAACTGAGCGACTACCTGACCATCATGCTGGTCTGCCCGGTGCTGGTGATCATGTCCGGCAGCGTCACGGTATTCATCACTTCCCAGGTGTCGGCCATTTCCGGCCGGTTCGAACTGCTGCAAATGGCGGGTCCAGCCATTTATGTAGGCCTTAAAATCCTGCCGTACACCCTTATCTGGATACTTTTCACCCTGACGTATATGATCATGCCCAACACCCGGGTGCGTTTCGACGGCGCCCTGCTGGCCGGTGTCATCGCCGGCTCCGCTTATCAGGTACTCCAGGCTGCCTACATTCACTTTCAAATCATGGTGGCCAAGTACAACGCCATCTACGGCAGCTTTGCCGCCCTTCCCCTGTTCCTGCTGTGGCTGCAGGCCAGCTGGTTTATCGTGCTCATCGGCGCTGAGATTTCTCATGCCTATCAGAATTCAGACTATGTGGATGAAACGGCCGGGGGTCTGGAGGTAAGCATCTCCCGGGCCAGGCTTCTGGCCCTGACGATCTGCCGCCATGTGGTAAAATTATTTCAGCAGGACCGGCCGGCACAGACGGCCGCGCAGATTGCCGAGCACCTGTCGCTGCCACCGGCCCTGGTGGACAACCTGTCCGATCTTCTGGTAAAAGGAAACATCCTGGTGCGAATCGACAGCGATTCAGACGATGGACATGCACTTCAGCCGGCCAGAGATATCGGCAGTCTGACGATCAACAGCGTAGTGGCCGCGCTCGAGGATGTGGGTAGTAGCGACGATCTGCTGCCGTATCTGCCGGATGCGGAAAGGCTGTCCGAAACCCTGATGGCATTGCGGTCGGAACTGGATCGATCGGCGTCCAACCGGCTGCTTAAGGATGTCTGAAATACAACTGCACCCACCGGAGGTCATCGATCATGGAAAACGTCAACGAGATTACCCGGGTCATCGCCCTGACCATGGGCGCCGCATGGGCTGCCGGCATCAACCTTTATGCGGCCATTGCCACCTTGGGCATTTTAAGCGTGACCGGCAACCTGACGCTGCCGCCTGACCTGCAGGTGCTGGCCAACCCGTTGGTCATCGGCGCCGCGTGTCTGATGTTCGCCGTAGAGTTCATCGCCGACAAAATGCCCGGCGTGGACACCGGCTGGGATACGGTTCACACCTTTATCCGGATACCGGCAGGTGCGCTGTTGGCCGCCGGCGCCGTGGGCGAGTTGAATCCCGCGGTGAGCCTGGCGGCGGCGCTTTTAGGCGGGACGCTGGCCGCCGGCACCCACGGCATGAAAGCAGGCTCCCGGCTGCTGATCAACACCTCGCCGGAACCCTTGACCAACTGGGCGGCCTCCATTGTGGAAGACATCATGGTGATCGGCGGCATCTGGGCAGCGGTGAATCACCCCTGGGTGTTCCTCGTCCTTTTGGCCATATTCATCCTGCTGATGATCTGGTTTTTGCCCAAAGTGTGGCGGGGCATAAAATTGCTGGGGACAAAGATCAAGCAGCTGTTCATGCCACGGCAGGCAGCACCACCGTTGGTTTGACCGCTTTTTCAGGATTTGCCCATTTAACCAACCTTATACCTCCCGAATCCACCGCTCACATCGGATTGCCCGAGGCTTCCCAGCTGTTGGTGAGCCGAAAGGATTAACTGCTCGGTGGTCTCCCAGTCGATACAGGCGTCGGTAATGGAAACCCCGTATTCCATTGTTTCCAGGTTGCCCGTGTTCTTCTGATTCCCCGCTTTCAGGTTACTTTCCAGCATCATGCCGATAATGCTGTTGTTTCCGTCGATGCACTGGTTGACCACATCCTGCCACACCGATCCTTGAAGGGTATAATTTTTCCTGGAATTGTCGTGCGAGCAATCCACCATGATGGCTTTGTTCAGGCCTTTTGCCGCCAGCATGGTCCTGGCCTCCTCGATGCTGACGGTATCGTAGTTGGGTCTGGATCCACCGCGCAGCACAATGTGGGCATGGGGGTTGCCGGTGGTCTTGACGATGCAGGTCTGACCGTCCGGATCGATGCCCAGGAAATGCTGGGGAGAAGCGGCGGCAATCATGGCATTGATGGCGGTAGACAGGTCACCGTCGGTGCAGTTCTTGAAACCCACGGGCATGGATAGGCCGCTGGCCATTTCACGATGGGTCTGGGATTCGGTGGTCCGTGCGCCAACAGCGGCCCAGCAGACCATTCCGGCAATATACTGCGGGACGATAGGGTCCAGCATCTCCGTTGCGGTCGGCATCCCCATTTCGGTAACCCTGACCAGCAGGCTGCGGGCCTTCTGAAGGCCGGTGTTGATGTCGTAACTGCCGTTGAGCCAGGGATCGTTGATCAATCCTTTCCAACCCACGTTGGTGCGGGGCTTTTCAAAGTAAACCCGCATTACCAGCAGCATGGTGTCCGCAACCCTTTCACTCAACGCGTTGAGCCTGCGGGCATAGTCCAGAGCCGCCGCCTCGTCATGGATGGAGCAGGGGCCTGCGATCACCAGCAACCGGGAATCCGTTCCGTCCAGGATATTCGAGATGGCCCGGCGTCCCTCCACAACCGTGCGATGTGCGTTTTCAGTGATCGGAATCTGGTCTTTCAACTGGGACGGCGAAATGAGCGGATCAAATTTTTCTACACGAATGTCGTAAGTTTTTTCCATGTTGATTTTCCTTTCCGATTTTAAGATGGGACTTGTCATTTTGTTTCCACAAAATAAAAAGAGCCGCAGGCGGTTGCGCCTGCGACTCTTGCATTTTCCTATTTTTCACGGTTTCAGCAGAACACAGGCGCACCTCGGCCGAAGTAAAAATAAAAATAAGTTGCGCGGGTGACTGCTGGTTGTGACATGATAAAAGTTACCTTTCTTTCAGATAATATGCCTTTAACACAGAGTTTTCAGAGATGCAAACCCCAAAATAAAGTAAGGCCGCCACGACGTGCGACATTTTTGCTCGACACGCCATCAGATGATTTAACATTCCCCGTGGATAGCCGCGGGGAATGCGCTCGCTGTCGCGGTTCAATCACACAGTTCGAACAGCGCGGCGGCACCCATGCCGCCGCCGATGCACATGGACTCCACACCATACTTCACGCCTTTGCGCCGCATGTTGGCCAGCAGTGTGGCACAAAGTTTGGCACCGGTACACCCGAGGGGGTGACCCAGCGCAATCGCACCGCCATTGATGTTGATGCGATCCATCTGATCCTCGATGCCGATGGTACGGATGCTGTAGAGTGCCTGCGAGGCAAAGGCCTCGTTGATCTCCCACAGACCGATGTCGCTGGTTTTCATATTTGCCAGATTCAGCAGCTTGGGGATTGCCACCGCCGGTCCGACCCCCATCTCGTCCGGTTCGCAGCCGACGGTGGTGTACATCTTGAGCTTGGCGATGGGTTTAAGGCCATATTTTTTCACCGCTTCTCCACTGGCAATCATGGTTGCCGCAGCACCATCCGTGGTCTGCGACGAGTTACCAGCGGTGACCGACCCGTTAACCGCAAATACGGCACGCAGTTTGGCCAGCCCTTCTTTGGTGGTTGTGGCCCGTACGCCGTCATCGAAATCCTGGACAAAGGTCTCCCGCTTGTAGGTGCCGTTATCCTGGAGCACATACTTGGCTGCAGGTGTGGGCACGATTTCGGTATACAACCCTTCCTTCTGGGCCTTGGCGGCCTTCATCTGGGACTCGTAGGCAAAGGCGTCCTGATCTTCCCGGGTCACCTTATATCGGTTGGCCACGTTTTCGGCCGTGATACCCATGGATGCGTACAGGTTCGCGTGGGCTTTGGCGTGTTCGGGATGAGGTCGAGGCAGGTTGCCGCCCATAGGCACGTATGTCATAGACTCCACGCCACCGCCCATGGTGACCTCTGACCAGCCGGCCATGACCCGCAACGAGGACAGGGCGATGGCTTCCAGTCCCGAAGAGCAGAAGCGGTTGACGGTGGCTCCGGATACGCTGATTGGGAAACCGGCGATCTGGGTGGCCAGCCGGCCGATGTTCAAGCCCTGTTCGGCCTCGGGAAAGGAGCAGCCGATCATGACATCGTCGATATCTTTGGGCTCCAACTTGCCGGTTTTTTCAACCGCCGCCTTCATGATGAAGGCGAGCAGGTCATCCGGCCGGGTATCTTTCAGGGCCCCTTTGCCTCTCCGGCAGCCGGGCGTCCTCACGGACGATACGATATATGCATCTCTCATGGAATTCCTCCTTCGTATTTGGCGATCCATTAAACGGGGCAGATTAGTTTCGAAGCGGCTTACCGGTAGTCAACATGTGCTCGACACGGGCCACGGTCTTTTCCTGTTTCCAGAAATCGACGAAAGCCTCTCTCTCCAGATTGAGGATGATCTCCTCGTCAATGGCGCTGTTGGTGCGAACGTCGCCGCCGCTGATCACATAGGCGATCCGCTTGGCCAGAAAAACGTCGTATTCGCTGACAAATTTGGCCGACTGCATATTATACAGTTCGGCATCGATCATGCCCTGTGCCGCTGCACCCAATACCTGGATGGGCCGTTTGACCGGTGGTGCGTACCCTTCGTCCACCATCTTGAGAACCTCTTTCTTGGCTTCACCGATAAGGTAGTCCCGATTGAACACAATTCGATCCGTGGGGCCGAGAAAGCCGTTGGCCCGGGCTTCGGCGGCAGACATGGAGACCTTGGCCATGGCGATGGCCATGAAGGTGGGGATAAAATATTTGGCCAGGTCCACATCGGTAACCGGTCCGGGGATGGTGCTGGTCATCTTCTTCCACAGGTTCAGGCATCCGCCGCCGCCGGGCAGCAGGCCTACACCGATCTCGACCAGGCCCATGTACAGCTCGCTGTGGGCGACGATCTTGTCCGCGGCCCCCAGACAGACTTCACAGCCACCGCCTAAGGTCATGCCGTAAGGCGCCGCCACCACCGGGAAGCTGGCATAGCGAACCTTCTGCATGCCGGTCTGGCCTTTTTTCAGAAACGCGTCAATTTCGGCGTATTTACCCGCCTTGGCCAACCCGGCCATGAAGGCCAGATCACCGCCGGCGGAAAATGCACCGGGCATCCCGCCCGCCTGGTTGCCGATCACCAGACCGGCACCGTTGGCATCCACATAGTCCAGCCCTTCGGCCATGAAGTCGACGATCTCGCCGTTGATGGCATTCATCTTGGTGTGGAATTCCAGGCAGAACACATCGTCTCCGATATCCACTAGGGAGGCGGACTTGCAGGCCTTGACGGTCTTGCTGTCTGCCTTTAGGCCGGCCAGGGAGACGATGTTGTCGCTGATTTTCACCGGCTGGTAGGTGCCGGTGGAGAAATCATAATAATAGGGATTACCGTTTTCCAGCTTGTAAAACCTGTGGTTGCCGGCCGCCAGCATGGATTTGACGGCTTCGGGAACCGTAAGGCCCTCGGCTTCCATTTTGGCGACAGAGTCCTCGACGCCGATGGCATCCCAGGTTTCAAAGGGCCCCATTTCGAAGTTGAAGCCCCAGCGCATGGCATTGTCGATCTCCACGATGGTGTCGGAAATTTCCGGAATCCGGTTGGCCGCATAGATCAGGTTGGAAGCGATCGCCTTCCAGGCAAAGCGGGCGCCCTTATCGTCACTGTAAACAACCGCTTTCATCTTTTCGGGCAGGGATTTGGCAGCCTTGGCGGCAGCCAGGCAGGGCAGGTCCACCTTGCCATATTCGGCATGGTCCAAGGTGGCCGGATCGATGACCTTGCGGATTTTTTTCCATTCGGGGGTCAGGTCGGTCTTGTAGAAGCCGGCCTTGGTCTTTTTCCCCAGCAACTTGCCCTCGATCATCCTGCTCACAAAATCGGGCATCACAAAATCGGCCCGGGCCTCGTCGTCGGGTACCAGGTCGTAAGTGTTCTTGGCCACGTGGAAAAGGGTGTCCAGGCCCACCAGATCGGCGGTCTTGAACATGGCCGTTTTCGGACGGCCCATGGCCGGTCCGAAAAGGGCATCGACCTCGGGAATGGTCATGCCGTCTTCCAACATCAGCTGCATGGTCTTTACCATGCCCTGGACGCCGATGCGGTTGCCCACAAAGTTGGGGGTGTCTTTGGCCCAGACAATGCCCTTTCCCATGACCCGCTCGCCATAGTCGGCCATGAACGCGAGCACATCGGGAAGGGTCTCCTCGCCGGGAATGATCTCCAGCAGTTTCATATAGCGGACCGGATTGAAAAAGTGAGTACCTAAAAAATGCTGCTTGAATTCGTCGCTCAACCCCTCGCTCATGCTTTTCAGTGGAATACCGGAGGTGTTGGAGGAGATGATGGCGCCCGCCTTTTTCACCGGTTCGATCCGTTTGAGCAGGTCCTGTTTGACCTTCAGGTTCTCGACCACCACCTCTACGATCCAGTCGCATTCAGCCAACTTATCGAAATCATCCTCCAGATTGCCGATGCTGATCAGATCTGCATCCTTGGGCTGCATGAGCAGCGCCGGCCGGGACATGAGGACGGAATCGAGCCCTGCCTTGACGATTCTATTTCTGGCCACCGGATTGGTCTTTTCCTCTTCCTTTAGGTCGAACGGAACGATGTCCAGCAGCAGCGTCTTCACACCGGTGCTGGCCAAAAGCGCGGCAATGCCGCCGCCCATCACGCCGCTGCCGATGACCGCTGCCTTCCTGATTTTCCTGGTCATAATATCCTCCTGCAGATTTGAGTTGCCCGTAGGTCATTTTAACGCGTGTAAACCATGTGTCGCCCGCGCAAAAAAATTTCAACGCGGCACCAATTTGATTGGGGTGGTCTCCGGCACCGCCTAAGCCCGGTATTGCCATAAAATGGCCGGTGCCGGAAACGACCTGAGATTCGCTCTTCCCTGCCTGATTCAAACAAGATCCCGGACACAACGCTGGATTCTGGATACAGTTATGGACTTTTTGTTTAACCAAGGCCTCGATGAATCCGGACAGGGTTGAGCGAAAGTGGAGCCTTTTATGAATGAATGTTCATTCATTTATCAAAGGAGGAAACGGGCTGTCAAGCACAAAACGTTTCCCACCCCATTATCAATCAAAGAAAGTTAAATTTTGTCATAAAAACAATTGAATAAAAAGACTCCAGGGGCTAACGGGCCCCGGGTCTGCAACGGGGATGAGGCCGGCTGCCAGCAAAATGAATTAAAATTCAGTATGTCAGGCGTGGCGAAAAGAATTGATTCTTTTCCTTCGGCGGCAGACCGGCCATGAACAAATAGCGGAAGAACCACTTGGGTCTATGAACGGGTGGAGGATTCTCGACCTCATGCCGGCGCGACCCGCCGAAAAGGTAAGCCTCAGCACTTGGATATTGATGAATGAATATTCAGTCATGGAATCGGTTTGCCGTCGGCAAAGGCCGGCTCATGCAATGGCAACAGGATATCGGCCATCTTCTTGACCTCGACCATGATGTCGTAGGCGTCGTAGGCGTTCACATGGGTGCCGGGAGGAATCACCTCCATTTCCATGGCCAGGACCTGCTTCGGAGGGAAGAAGTTGTCGTTAATCACGCAAAACCCGGTGATGGCGGCTGTGCCGCCGGCTGTTTCAACCAGCACTGTCAGGCCACCTTCGGTGTGGGCCGGCGTGTGCATGACCCGGATTCCATCGGCAATCTCCCCGTCGGCCTCCACGAGTCGAATTTGGCCGTTATTCTCAACCTCCTCAATGTAGTCTTCCACATACCTGAAATCAAGGGGGTGGGGGTCATGGATGCGTGCCAACTCTTTCGGGTGGACGAAAATCTTCGCATGGGTGCATTTGTAGTCGTTTTCGCAATGGTCGTTATGAAGATGGGTGTGAATCACCATATCGATGCGCTCAGGTGTCAGGCCATGTAAGGCCAATCCCTCTTCGAACGTGTGGATCCGCCCACCGATGGCCCTGATTCGATCGTCAGACTGCACAGGATTCATCTCGCCGGTATCCACGAGAATCGTTTTGTCCCCGCCCTCCAGGTACCAGCAATAGATAGGGATGGTATATGGCTTTCCGTAATCCTGCTGATAAGTCATCATGCCCTTGTCAAACTGTTTGGTTCCCATGACAATGGGATGGATGCGATACTGGCTCACCGGCTGGCCTCCTTGGTATCGGACAAAGTAAACGTTTATTTTAGGGCATATACTTATTCGGGTCAACGCTTTTAACTCGCACGCCTTTCGCGTGTTGACAGCACCCCCTCTTGCCCCCTATGCATGATGCCCGATATGCTGGGTAGATCCGCATTCGAAACGCCGCCGTTTGTGATTCGAACGTTGACATTTGGCTTTTTCATCCTCAAAATTGTAAATTGATGCCTTCATGCAAGGGCTTAACGCCAGAAAGTTACGGCTACCCCAAAGGACCGTCATATGGCCACAGAAAACGATATCGTGCTGATCCATTTTGAGGATCAACCCTTGAGCTTCGCCAGGATCGAAGAGATTCTTCCCGATAACAAACCGGACTGGTATCATGTGAAGCTGCTTATGCTTCAGATCCCGCTGCAGGTGGTCACCTGGATTCTGCGTGACCGGTACATCACGGGCGACGAGTTTACCATGAACGGAAAGCGGATGCGTCTGGAGCGCGTCGTGTGCCCGGAAACAGAATTGAATGCGGACCCTCTGCGCGAAGACATTCCCGGTGAAGGACCAGCACCGTCCAATAACAAGGCCACCGTGATCTCCCTGGCCGACAAACTGAAGCGCTAAGTGATCGAAACCCTTTATAATCATGAAAGGTGAACCAAAGCAGATCCTGTCCGTTTCCAGACGCACGGATATTCCCGCTTTCTACATGGCCTGGTTTATGGATCAGGTGGCTCAGGGGGTCATCGACGTGGTCAATCCCTTCAACCAACAGGTCAGGCAGGTGACCGTAACGCCGGAACGGGTTGACACCATGGTGTTCTGGTCAAAAAACTTCGGTCCATACCTGGCCGGCCGTTACGGAGAGCGGCTCCAGGCCATGGGTTACCACCTGTTTTTCAACTTCACCCTCAACTCACGGTCACCAATACTGGAACCGGGCGTGCCGGACCTGGATCAGCGGCTTGGCCAACTCCACCAGCTTTGCCGCCGGTTCGGGAGCGCGTCGGTCCAGTGGCGCTTCGATCCCATCTGCCACTACATCACACAAGCGGGCGCCATAGAAACCAATCTCGATGATTTCGAATCCATTGCAGCAGCAGCTGGGGAATACGGTGTCGCCACCTGCACCACCAGTTTCATGGACCACTATCGAAAGATTGGGCGCCGAACCCGGGACCGGATTCTCTTTGTCGAACCGTCACCGACAGAACAGGTAAACATTCTGCTGAACATGGAGCAGGTTCTAACGCCCCTGGGCATTGGGCTGGACCTGTGCTGTGAAAAAAAGGTGCTCGCCCGGCTTCCTGGGGAATCTACCATCAATGCTGGGGCGTGCATTTCAGGCCAACGGATCACAACGGTTCATGGCGGCAAGGTGTCCCAGCGCCAGGACGCCGGCCAACGCAAAACATCGGGGTGCGAGTGCACCGTTTCCGTGGATGTGGGTTCCTACAGCCTACACCCTTGCCACCACAACTGCCTGTTCTGTTATGCCAACCCCGCCTGCGACCGGAGGCGCCATCAATGAAAATTGGGTCCGTTATAACAGATAACTTCACCGTGCTGGCACCGCTGGCCGGCATCACCAACCTACCCTTGCGGCTGCTGGCCAAAAGAGCCGGCTGCGGGCTGGTCTGCTCGGAAATGATCAGTGCCAACGGCTTGGTGTACGGCTCCGGAAAAACGGTGCAACTGCTGACAAGCACTCCAGAAGAAAAGCCCCTGTCGGTTCAGATTTTCGGTTCGGATCCACCAATCATGGCCGAAGCGGCCCGGATTGTCCAGGATTCCGGCGCCGATGTCGTGGACATCAATTTCGGTTGCTCGGTTAAAAAGATCCTGAAAGGCAACTCGGGGTCAGCCTTGATGAAAGAACCGCCGCTGGCACACCGAATACTCGAATCAGTTCGAAAGGCGGTGACCATCCCCCTGACCATCAAAATCCGATCCGGCTGGGAGCCGTCCGGGAAACAGGCCATGGAGATCGCCCGGCTGGCTGAGGACTGCGGAGCGGATGCCATCGCCGTTCACCCACGTACGGCCACCCAGGGCTTCCGGGGAGAGGCAGACTGGTCCATCATCGCCGCGGTTAAAAAAGCCCTGACCATTCCAGTGATCGGCAACGGGGACGTGACCACACCGGCGGATGCATTGCGCATGTTGAATGAAACTGGCTGTGACGGGGTGATGGTCGGGCGGGCCGCCATCGGCAATCCCAGGATCTTCGGTGAGATGATAGCGGTGGCCCAGGGCCAGCCGGCAACAGCGCCGAACGATGCACAGCGCATCGACATGATGATGGGTTACCTGCAGGATTCAGTGCGCTATCTGGGGGAAAAAACGGCTTGCCGAATGATGCGCAGCCGGTTGTGCTGGTTCGTGAAAGGCATGCGAAACGCCGGACAGTTCCGCAACGCCATCCGGTTTATCGTTTCAGAAAAGGAGGCCATGGAGCTGATCCGGCAATACGCGAACTCGATTTCAGCATGGATGGAAACCTGATCTCGGAGATTAACGGCCGGAAAGTGGAGGACCGGGAACCACAAACCATAGACCAGTGACCAACAACTCTGTCTATCGCCCAGGGATTAGGATACTACCGGCCGGAGGTATTTCTCCGGATTCGGGTTCGCCGAAAGATTGCCGTGGCGACACCCGGCTGATGGTGATTTCACCGATTTTCGGTCCGGGTACAATATACCGCTGCCCATCCAGACCGGTCATTATGGCGCGGCCATCCAGCGCGCTGAAACGATCCCCCACTTCAATGCCCACCTCGCTGCCGGCGGCAATGGCGCAAAATCCACCCTCGATGGAAACCACGGCAGATACCCACTGGCCCTCTTTGATGGCATCGCCCATCCGCTCGCCCAGTGCGCGGCCCATCTCCTCGGCCAATTCAGCTAAATCGTCCACCTGTACTTCCTGGCCGTTGCGGATGATGCCGGCTTGGTCCTCGTCAATATCGACTTCATCGGTCATGATTTCCAGGGCCAAACGAGCCCCGGTCGCCGCATCATAAACCGCTGCCGCAGTCTGAACCTGAAGGCTGTAGGCCACATCCTTGAAAAACCAGAAGCCCGTTTTCCGGGTACGCAGTCGAGTGTCCATCAGCA
The DNA here is from genome assembly GCA_963697225.1 of uncultured delta proteobacterium. GTDB lineage: Bacteria > Desulfobacterota > Desulfobacteria > Desulfobacterales > Desulfosarcinaceae > Desulfosarcina. The sequence continues at coordinate 6,116 of CAVONM010000017.1, read as the reverse complement.
CGGGGCTCACCACGGCATTGATACCCGCCTGCCGGGCTAGCGCCGACAGGGTGAACACATCGATGTCTCTGTTGGCGATCCGCGGCGGGTTCCACAAAAATGGAGGAACTTCGGATTTACCCGGCACCATAAGCAACGCATCGGACGCAGTCGATTCCAGGCTATATATGAACGATTCCATAAACGGTGAAGCCGCCTGTTCACTCTTAAACATAGTGGCATTGGACAGTACCAGAACGCCGACCGCTTTCCGGTATTTGCCGCTGTTGGAAAAGTCACGAATGGTTTTTTGATATGCGGATCGGTAGGACGAGGAAAGGCCGCAACCGGAAAACAACAACGCCACCAGCAGCGACAACACCAGTCTGTTTTTTTTCGCGCCAACGAGACCAATCATGACGTCGCCTCGTATCGGGCACAAACGGTTGCGGTCAAACCGCCCCTTGGTGTGAATTGCCCGGTTACTTCCATCATCTTGGGTTTCAGCACCTGTACCAGGTCGTCGAGGATCCGGTTGGACACGTGCTCATAAAACATGCCGACGTTGCGAAACTGAAGCAGATAGTATTTCAAGGACTTCAGTTCGACAATCCAATTGCCCGGTGTATACCGGATATTGATGGTGCCGAAGTCCGGCAGGCCGGTCATGGGGCAAACCGAGGTGAATTCCGGCTGGGAAATGGTGATGACGATATCCCGCTTGCCTTTGTAGTGATAGTCGATGGGATCAAGCACATCGGTGGTAACGATGTCCGGCTTGTCCACGCTGTAGCGGACGGTGTGATCATATGATTTCATGGGCCTCTCCAATCGGTTCCTGTTGGGGCTTCTTATTAAAGGATGGCGGAAACCGTGTCAAACGTTCTGTTCCAATTGAGCTTGTAACATACTGAAAATATTATATCTGAATTTTGAAAAATGCCATTTTATTGCCTCATTCTGCAACCCCCGCGCAACCAATTGCGTCATTCTGCAAGGTGGTCGGTTTCACGTTATCCAAGTCGTCAACTTCGCTTTTGAAGGTTCCCGGAATCCAGTGGGCATAAACATCATATGTGATTTTAATACTTGAATGACCAAGCTGGTACGACACATCGCCGATGTTATGGCCCCGCAGCAACCTGATAGTCGCATATGAGTGGCGGAGGTCATGGGTGCGTATCTTTCCAATCCTTGCACCACCACAACAGGCGTCAATAGCTTCCTTGAACGCGGTACGGCTCATCAAATCCTTGCCGACTGGCGCAAACACGCGAACAGGGAAGGGCTTACCCTTCTTGATTGCATTCCGTTTCTGTGCCGTCCGGTGGTCTTTTAGCACACTTGCCAGCATGGGGGACATATCAATCCGTCGCCGCTTCTTATTTTTCGTCCGGGTCAGTCCTTCGCGCCGCCAACTCATGCAGACTTCGATGGTACGCTCTTCAAAATCAATGTTGCCCCACTCCAAGGCTTGCAGTTCCCCCACACGCATACCGGTACGCAAGGCGCACAGCAGGGCAGGGTAATATTTCCCCTCAAGGTGGCTTTTGGCTTGCTCAAGGAATGCAATGGATTCTTTCTCATCAAGAGGTACTATTTCAAATGGTTTTTTCTTGTACTTCAACGTCAGATCGCGCACCGGATTCCGTTCAATGATTTCAGTTTCCAGTGCATAGGAAAAAACACCGGCCAAGGGTGCGCGTACAAGTCGCAAGGTGGGCAACGCCAAGCCCTCAGAATAAAGCTTGTCAAACAGCAACCGCAAATCCTTTAGGGTGATGTCCCGTATGAGCTTCTTACCCAACAATGGAAAAAGGTGGTTTTTCAATTCATTCTTGTAGCTTTGCCGCGTTGATTTTTTCCAGTCATGCGGGAATTGAACCCATAGGTCCGCTACCTCTTTGAATGTGGTGTTGTCTTCTTTTTCTTCAAATCTGAAATCACCAAGAACCAGCTTCGCATTAATTTTTTCAGCCACTCCCCTTGCAGTCTTTTCATCGCCCACACGCTTTGCCTTGCGTCTGCCGTGGTGATTAATAAAAACCCAATACACGCCTGAATCTTTTGGTTTTTCTCTGACTTGTACACCCATTGAAGTCCCTCACTCTCTCCCTGTGTTTAACCCGTGAAGCCGGGCAGGGAATCCTGTCAATTTGATAACACTTTCACTCATCATTTCTGTCATGCCGCGCCCCCTTTAGATAGAAAATGCCCAAGATAACCAAGATAACTTTCCCGGCGTCGCCACAACGCCCCCACAGCGTCACCGCTGCGGGTATCTTGGGCATAAATGAATTTGTTTTTTTCATCGTGGCGATATTGGGTTATGTGGTACATGGGTTATTAACCTATTATAACAATAATGCTACAAGGGCCATAGGTCAATAAAAAAATTGCCTCAAAATTAGTTATGGTGTATTTGGTTGATATGCCTTCAAAACTGCCCGTTATAACTTTTGTCGTGGACGATGAACTCAAGAAGCGCCTTGAAGATTTCAGGTTTGGCAAACGGATCAATACCCAATCTGAGGCCATACGGCGGTTGCTGGATGAAGCGTTGAAGAAGTACGAAAAGCCCGCAAAATAAAACGCCCATCAAGTATGCCCACTATCCCACTGCTTTAACCCGCCAGTTGAGAAGGGCGTTAAACATTGAAAGGAAATGAAATGAAATTTCTCAAGCGAATATTCCTTTTATATATTTTTCTCATGCTATTACCTTTTAACGTCAATGCGGGGTGGTTCGGCCCTGACAATTATGAAGAATGTGTGCTTGAAAGAATGAAGGGCCAAGATAAGGCAATGATCCAAATTGCGCGAAAAGCATGTGAAAAGAAATTCCCTTTCGAGAAAGTGTTAGACTATAATTACAGAAACAATATTGAGATAAGCTGGTTTAGAGATGATTCAAACCTATATCTTGAAATTAATGAGAACCACGGAGAGTACAATCTGACTCGATGTAATGCAGCATTCACAATTTTATCCGGAAAAATTGATGATGAATTGACTGATGATTTGATTGATGACTGGCTTAATAGTCCTCCCGGTTCCGATTTTCCAATAAATAAAAATGCCAAAAAATTTACATTCGTGTTTTCTAATGGGAAGACATTGGCTTCTGTCCCTGCGAATGACACAAAACAATATGATGGAATGTACATAATAAAATTGTGGGGGAGCATGCGGAAATGAACATTGAGCGCTACCCAATAAACGCATTTGAGATTATCGAATCATATCGGTACTGGATTGCATAAACCCAATAATAAAGATGATCTCAATCTATCTGGAATCAAGCCAAAATTGAGATATGGTATTGTTACCTTTACCGAAGTCTGTAACGATTCCACATGCGCGGGATGTGGTTATCAGTGGTTATCGATTATCTATATCAATAAAGATGGGGCGATGATGCTTTCATCACTGATTTTGTGTATGGTTTAGACAAAATAAAGTTCGTTATTCAGGAGCAGCTATGAAATGTTTTACAATCGAAGAGATTAATAAAAAGATCAATGGCAGACTCACGGGCAATCCAGCGATCCTTATCACTGGTGTGGATCAGGTTGCCGATGCTAAGGAAAGCCAACTTACGTTTATAGGAGAGAAGAAATATATAAAGCTATGGCAGCAATCAAGCGCTTCGGCTGCAATCGTGAATGATGGTCTGAATATCGAATCGGGACCGGATCATGCCCTTTTATTCGTTTCTGACGCTGATCTCGCATTGGCACAGGTCCTTGAAATGTTTGAGCCTAAACCTCCAAAATGCGAGGTCGGTATACATTCAACTGCGGTGATTGACTCAACTGCCAAGATTGGAGCAGGTGCTGCGATAGGGGCAGGTTGCTATATCGGACCAAGTGTTGTCGTCGGTGAGAACACTAAGCTGTATCCCAATGTTACCGTTCTGGATTATACCAGGATCGGCATTGGAACTGTTATTTGGTCCGGTACGGTCATACGTGAACGGTGCCGTATAGGTAATTACTGCATCATCCATCCAAATGTAACAATTGGTGCCGACGGCTTTGGTTATCGACCTTCACCTGATGGTCAAGGCATGGTCAAGATCCCTCAAATCGGTACGGTTGAGATTGGTGACGGCGTCGAGATAGGAGCAGGAAGTTGCGTTGACCGGGGTAAGTTTAGTGCCACATTGATAGGCGACGGTACGAAAATAGACAACCTCGTTCAAATTGCCCACAATTGCAAACTGGGTCGATCCTGTGTGATGGCCGGGCAGTCCGCCTTAGCTGGATCCGTGACTTTAGGAGATGGCGTTATTATGGGAGGAGGTGCGGCGGTCAGCGATCATGTGACCGTTGGTTCCGGGGTAAGGATTGGTGGGAACGCCGGCGTCGTCAGTGATGTGGCACCGGGGAAAACCCTCCTCGGGATGCCAGCCGACGACCATCGACGGACCTTGCGGTTATGGGCTGCACAAAGACAACTTGCTGATATTATTAAACATATAAAAAAGAAGAATTTGTGAGCTTATCGCTTTTTATAAAAGCAGTTTGACCTAAAAATTCAGTTTGCCGCCCACGACTCGAAACCTGAGTTTTTGCTGAAATCGGCGATTTATCTGCATTGAGGCCATGCTGAGCCATGTGAAGATTTCTCCAACGAATCTTTAGTAATCAAGCTGGGTAAACGGTTGTGATATCGATTTTTCGACATGTTTGATCCCGTCTCATCGCTACTCATTTCAAAAATTTAAAAAAATCTGCGGGTGCTGTGTAAAATCGCTTTTCATCTTGAACACAAAAATTCAGAACAATCAGACGCGAGCCTTAAAACCGCAGATCGGGGAACGAGATTGCTATGTCATTTTTATATTTGAGTGCTTCCTCGGCGGTGGTCCCAAAAAACTGGACAGTATGATAAGCTCTGAGTCAGCCAAAATTTAAAGGAGCTGATCATGAGCACGAAGCGCAGAAATTACTCACCACAGTTTAAGGCCAAGGTGGCCTTAGCGGCCCTGCAAAACAATGAACCCATTGCTGAACTGGCTGCCCGGTTTGAGATACATCCAACGATGATCAACAACTGGAAGCGGGCCCTGATTGACAGTGCCGCTGACATTTTCGACAAAGGCCATAAGTCACGAAAACAAAATGAAGCCCAGGTTGATAATTTATTCCGGCAGATCGGACAGCTGAAAGTCGAAAACGATTTTTTGTCCAAAAAGCTCAGTCTTTAAGCAGCAAGCAGCGGAAGCAGATGGTGGACCCCAAGGCGCCGAATCTGAGCATTGCCAGGCAGTGTCGGCTGCTGAACCTCCAGCGTTCATCGTATTACTACAGACCTAAGCCGATTAAGGCTAAGGATCTGGAGTTGATGCGGCTCATCGACGAACAGTACCTGAAGACGCCCACCTGGGGCTCACGGTCGATGAGAAACCATCTGCGCAGGCTGGGCTATAAAATCAACCGAAAACATGTTCAACGGCTGATGCGACTGATGGGCATAGAGGCTATCTATCCCCGGCCTAAAACCAGCCGGCCGCATCCGGAGCATAAGGTATACCCCTACCTGTTAAGGAACCTGAACATCGAACGACCGAACCAGGTGTGGTCTACAGATATCACGTATATCCCCATGAACCGTGGGTTTATGTACCTGGTGGCCATTATGGATTGGCACAGCCGCAAGGTGCTTTCCTGGCGGCTGTCCAACACCATGGAAACTGACTTTTGTGTCGAGGCGTTAGAAGAGGCGATCCGCCGCTACGGGACCCCGGAAATCTTCAACACCGATCAGGGATCCCAGTTTACCAGTGAGGATTTCACCGGCGTACTAAAGGACCATGGCATTGCCATCAGTATGGACGGCCGAGGTCGAGCCCAGGACAACATCTTCATCGAAAGGCTATGGTGGACCCTGAAGTACAACTATATCTACCTTCGATCTTTTAACAACGGTGCCGATCTTCGGAAGGGGCTGCGCGGCTGGTTCTCATTTTACAACCGGGAGCGATTCCACCAGACACTTGACAACCTAACCCCGGATGAGGTTTATTATGGTCTACCTCATCCATTCGCGGAGGCGGCCTGATGCCTCCCTTAACGAATCGGCTCAGAGCTTATCCTATACGTCAGGTTGTCCAGCCTTTAGGGTCCATCGCC
>CAVONM010000016.1:0-68202 GCA_963697225.1 uncultured delta proteobacterium | reverse complement strand
TAAGGCTTTGCCCGAATGGCTGTTTCGCAAAATGTCTTATATAATAACACTTAATTTTTCTTTGACAATGGTACGCCGGTTCTTTTAAGAAGCTTTAGCAACGTGTCCGGAAGCGCTTCCGGAACATGCCGATCCTTCGGACCAACACTCAAAAACGGACTGAGATGACGACACCACTGACAGTGAACACACTGGCATTTTTTTTCGGCGCCTGCATCGGCAGCTTTTTAAACGTCTGCATCTATCGCATACCGGCGGGCTTGTCTATCGTTCATCCGGGATCGAGCTGTCCCCGCTGCAAAACGATGATTCCTTTCTACGACAACATCCCTATCCTCAGCTATCTGCTGCTGATGGGAAAATGCCGCATCTGCAAGGCACCCATCGCCATCCGCTACCCCTTTGTGGAGCTGTTGGGCGGTTTCTTCGCTCTGGCCTGCACCCTCTCCTTCGGCCCCACGCTGCATGGGCTGGCCGTTTTCGCTTTCATCGCGACCCTGATCGTGGTCACCTTTATTGATCTGGACCACCGGATCATCCCGGATACGATTTCACTGCCCGGGATCCCGATTTTCTTCTTGGCCGCTCTGGCCGTCCCCAGTGTCACCTGGCGCGCCAGTGCCATCGGCATTGTTGCGGGCGGCGGAAGCCTTTTTGCTGTAGCCTGGGTTTACCAGCTTATGACCGGAAGGGAGGGCATGGGTGGCGGAGATATCAAGCTGCTGGCCATGATCGGCGCCATGGTCGGTTGGCAGGGTATTCTGTTCACTCTTTTCGCCGCGTCGGCCATCGGGACCATCGCTGGCCTGCTGGCAATGATCCGATCCGGAAAAGGCATGCGGCTGGCCATCCCCTTCGGCCCCTTTCTGGCCATGGGGGCGACCCTATACCTGTTTTTCGGCGAAACCCTCATCGCCTGGTACTTCAATTTTCTCCGGTAGTTAGGTTCTCAGGTAAACGCCTGTGGAGTGTTCACCGTGAGGATAAAAACCGTTTTCCAGGTCGCTCTCTATCGCGGTTCAATATCGTGAGAACGCAGAGCTGGACAGCATGATGCCGTTTCTGGAGGGACACTACTGGATGGTGAGCAGGTACGTGCGCAGGTTCACTTTTTTGCCTTTGATGCCGAGCCGATCTCGGATGGCGTATCGATAGCCTTCGACCGTCCGGGTGGAGATGCCCAGCATACGAGCGATCTCCCTGGCCTTTTTACCTTGCTTGACCATGGTGGCCACCTTGATCTCGGTCGGCGTGAATCCGAGGTAATCGAAAGAAAGTGTGCGGCTCAGCGGCGAAACGATTTCGTTGAGATTGGACACCAGGATTTCGATATAGGCTTTTTGCTTGGCGTTCAGCCCGCTTGTTTTCATCTTGTTTAAGTAGGGGCGGATCAGGGATTTGACATTGTATAGAACCTTTTCTTCCAAGGCCTTGCGATCTTCATCCCGTTTTTTCAAAAGCACTTTAAGTGCCGTGTTCACTTCAGAAAGGGTGTCGGATCGAGACTCCAGTGCACGACCTTTGGCCGCCAGCGCTTCCTTGCTTTTCATCTGGTCGGTAATATCGAACATGATGCCATTGACATAGCTGTTCTGCGGCTCATTGACGCAGGTGGCAATGACATGCATCCAGCGCCACTGGCCCAGGAGACGATGAAAAATCCTGAATCGATGGTTAAATTTGAGATCCGTGTAACCCTTGATATAGGCGTAACGCAGCGCCTTGCGATCATCCGGATAAACTTGGAACCACTCGTACACATCCTGCGATTGCGTGACACCGGCGATATCCCTTGCCGACGGACTGACAAAAATCACCTCCAACCGCCTGGGGCGGACCGGATTCACCTGAAGCCGGAAAACGGCAAAATCCGAGGCGGTCTCCATGAGCAGATGCTGGCTGGCACGGCTTTCATTCAAGTCTTTCTGAATCTGGCGCTCGCGGGTGATATCCCGGCCGCAGCCGACGGTGCCGATCATCGCCCCTGATTCATCCAAAAGCGGCGCCTTGTGAACATCCAGCACCAGATATTGCCCGCGAACCAGTCCGTCCTCCACAAACCGCATGGCCTTCTGCTTGGATTTTACGATCTCGTCTGAATTTTCACACACTTCACCGAATGTGTGGTGCTGGCCGTTGGCCCGCTCCAGGTCGGCGAAGTAAACGTCATTTTTACCCACCACCGCCTCCGGGCTTTTACACATGAGCAGCCGTTCGCAAATGGCCCGGTTGGCGAACAGGAAACGGTTGTCCATATCCTTGGCCCAGATCATATCCGGCGCGTTATCGGCAATGCGCCGGGTCAATTTGGCCAACCCATCGAAATCCGCCTGCCGTTTGGCAAGCAACCGGGACAGGTTTTGGTTTTCCACCTCGAGGGTTTGAATCCGCTTTTCCAATTCATCTCGGCCCATGGTCTCTCCTGGTGTCATGTCATCCCCGGTCCGCTGGATGCTACCCCTCCTTAAATGGCTGTCTTGCCCGATAATCAGGCAATGCCGATAAACTCGAAATTCATCTTGGACTGAAATTTCTCCAACCGTTTAAATATCTCCTTGAGCATGGTTTGTTCGATGTGGGTCAGTTTTTTGGGAGTGATGTAATTGTCCGGCTTTTTTTTGTCGTCCATGACCGCGGTGATCTGCCGCACAAAACGCAGCTGCATGAGGAAGCTGTAAGCCTTTTCCATTTCTTCGTATTCCTGAAGAGAAATGACTTTCTTGATCCTGAGCTGATCCAGCCGTTCCAATGTATTGGTCTCATCGATCCTGTTTTTAAGGGCATACACCCGCGCAAAATCTACGATGGGGGTCATGGCGCTTTTGATATCGAAAGCATTGCGGTGACGACCTTTGGATTCAACCACAAAATTGCGAAAAAATCCGAGAGGTGGCTTGAAATTGAGGGCATTTTCTGTCAGGTGCCGGAAAAACCCCGACCATCCGTCGAGCGAGGCGAACAGATGCCGGCGCAATTCGGCAATCAAGGAGTCTTCTCCAAACCCGCGTCGGAAATCGAAGAAGATACTGGCCTGAAGGAGGTCCTCGGCCTCCGCAGCGTGAATCCAATCGCTGAAATAGACCTTCCATTGGCTTAAGGATTGACACCACAGTGGGTTCTTGGCCATGATATCACCCTTACAAAAATCGTAGCCGGCCTGATCCAACAGCGTGCAGGCGATTTCACCGTACTTCCTGAAATAGCGTTCTACCGAATCAGCGGCGGCCGTTTGCGGATCCTGGTATACAATGGCGTTGTCCTGATCGGTTTTCAGTGTCTGTTCCTGCCGGCCTTCGCTGCCCATGATCATGAACACAAACGGCACCGGCGGAGGCCCCATTTCATCCAGGGTCATGGACATGAGCTTGTTAAGTATCGTGTCGGAAACCGTCGTGATAAACCGGGTCACATTTCTGGCTGTCGCTCCGTTGTGGATCAGGCTTCGTACCAGTCCGGCCAACTGAAGATGCTTTTCGATGATCTTATCCATACTGGGTGCGAGCTGAATCTCGCGAAGCAGAAACAACGGAGATTGCCCCTGATAGGTGAGAATGTCTTTGGTGGACAGCATGCCGATGATCTTTTCGTTCAGATCCACGACTCCGACATGTTGAAAGTCCTCTTCCATCATGGTCATCATGGCCTCGAACACCAGCGCTTTTTCTGAAATTGTTCGAAGCGGAGCCGACATGATGCTGCCCACCGGCTTATCGATGGGATATCCGCGTGCAATCACCTTGCGTGAAAAATCCTTTTCGGTGACGATACCCACCTGATCGGTATCTGTCGAACGGATGAATGCATAACTGCTCTTCTGGCTGTCCATGGCGATGGCGGCCTCCCGGATGGAAACATGGGCATCACAAAAAATAGGACTTCGCGAATAGATCTGTGACAACGGCTGATTGAATAACTGATTGCTATCCTCTCGGGGCTGAAGGGTTTTGGCAATAATCGCCGCATAGGAGCGACTGAGCATCCGTTTTCCGAAGGTGTCGGAAAAAAAATCACGGAAGGCACTGTTTTTTTCGCAGATGTCGAAAAACACCTGGCTGGGCAGCAAACCAAATGTTGAGTCTTCAACCACTGCCATGGTGCGCACCGCCAGCCCGTCATTCACCAGCATGGATATGCCGCCGAAGATATCCCCTTCGGACAGGAACTCACGCATGGTTTTTTTCCCGTTGGCTTCATAATACCGCTCTGAGGCACCTTTCAGCAGAATGTAAAGGTAGCCGACCCTCGTTTTTCCTTGGACGAACAGAACGGTTCCTTTCGGAAAGGAAACCCGGGAGAGAGATCCGGCGGCCCTTTCGATCTCTTCTTCCGGCAAAAAGGTGAAAGGATCGATGTCGGACAAAAACAGGCGCGCCTGGCCGGCCCGGGTAATGGCATCCAACGACTCGTCGAAAATATTCTGGCTGAAATTGGCAAGGAAATAATCGTAAAAGGCCTTGTTTTTTGTGCAAACCGCCATGATCACGCTGTCAGGAATGGCGATGGCATCGACGTCGGTGTCCGCCTGCGTGGTCCTGAGGGAAACGCCGGCATTGAGCATCACCGTTATTCCGCCGAAGACATCTCCCTTTTTGATGTAGCCGATCAGTTCCGACTGGCCCTTTTCATCATGATAAAGAGAGAGCTGGCCCTTCATGATCACCATTACATTCTCGATTCGCGTCTTTCCCTGGATCGACACCTGATGTCCTTTGGGCAGATGAATCAAGTCAGCCTTGGAGACAACCAGGTCAAGCTCATCCTTGGTGAGAAATGAGAAATGCGGCATCGCGGAAAGAAATCGAAAAATGTCAGGTTTCATCGGGTTATCCCTTTAAAGGAAATCAAAGGGCACTGGGTCGCTCAGGCGTGTGATTGCCAGCAGTCTGCTGCGCGAATCCCGGGCCGTGGATGGTGCCAATTAAACCATCAACACTCCTGGATGTCAACTTTCGGACCACTGTGATATCATTTCATTCAAGGATGTTATACCACCCTAAGCTTCAGGCCGGACACCCCACGACCGCCGCGGCAGGCGGTTACCGCCAGGTGGGGAGTGCCTCACCGCAGCGGCTTGGCAGCAAGCACTCTATCCGGATATTCGGCAGGGTTGGCGCTTAAAGTGGATTGAACCGCGATGGCGAGCACATACGCCGTCGCTTGTCGGAGCGAAGCAGAGATACCGCACTCCGGGTCGACGGGATTTATCCGCGGTTCAGGATCAGGTGGTCTGCAGCAGTTGGTCCATTTTCTGGGCCACTGCCCGGAAGGCTTCGGAAACCGAGGAATCGTGGTGTCGCTGCTGATAGGAGACGCCTGCGTCTCCGCATTCCACCATTTTCTGGTCGAAGGGAATTTTTCCAAGGAATGGAATGCCGGCCGCAATAGCGGTTTTTTCCCCGCCACCGGATCCGAATAGATCAATAAACGTGTGGCAGTGAGGACAGGCAAGTCCGCTCATGTTTTCAATAAGCCCAAAGATCTCCATTTTGACCGTTTTACAGAAGTTGATCGATTTTCTGACATCCGCCAGGGCGACCTCCTGGGGGGTGGTCACAATGATGGCCTTGGCATCGGGAATGGTCTGGGCCACGGTCAACGGTTCATCGCCGGTTCCCGGAGGGGCGTCAATCAGCAGGAAATCAAGGTCGCCCCACTCCACATCGCCAATAAACTGCTGGATAGCAGCGTATTTGACCGGACCACGCCAGATGATCGCCTCATCTTTGGTTGGCGTCAGTGACTCGATGGAGACGGCGCTCAAGTTCTTCGAATATCGCATGGGATTGAGTTTCCGGTTGGCGCCCAGATCGAGCATTCCGGAAAGCCCCAGCATTCGGGGGACATCGGGTCCGTGCAGATCGACATCCATGATTCCCACCTGGTGGCCCATACACGCCAGGGTCAGCGAAAGATTCACAGCGGTGCTGGTTTTTCCGACACCGCCCTTGCCGCTCATGACAATAAACTTGTGTTTGATGCGACCCAGGGCGCTCTTGACATCTGCGTCTCTTTTAGCCTGAGCATTGGCCTGCTGGCCTGTTTTTCCCATACTGCTTTGAATTTGTACCATCTATTTTCTCCAGATCAGGCCAGTCTGCCAAGGGTACTCCCGAGAAGGTCACCCGGCGGGTGCTTTCGAAAATCGGCACGGTCGAACGTGTCAATAGAACGGTTTTACCGGCTACTGGCTAAGGAAACGGTGAAAGTCATCCTGCCCGCACCCGGGGCACCCTTCCGGACGGCCGGTGCCCAGTGGCTCATCCCACTGATGTTGACATTTCCGGCATGAAAACCGACGCTTCTCCTCAACCATTTTGTAGTTTCCGCCATCGATTTTGATGGCTTTACCATTAATCAGCGCATCGGCCACTGTTTGCCTCGCCTTGTGGAGGATTCGACCGAATGTCGCCCGTGAAACCCCCATGCACTGCCCGGAATCTTCGTGGGACAATCCATCAAGATCGGCAAGCCTGAGCGCTTCCCGTTCATCCACAGTAATGCACACCTCAGCAAGGTCAAGCATGGGGATGCCCCTTGGCTTGAAAAAGCTGACTTCTGGATTGAATGCAACGAGTCGGTCTTTTCTGGGTCTTCCCATGAGCCCTCCATGAACGCAGGTACTAAGTTATAAGCTGTTGTTCTTACCGGCCACGTTACTCTATCCGATTTTCCCCGGCGGCAGGGAACATGATCACACCAGCGCGAAGAAGGCAATACATGGTGTCTGTTTTTCCACCAGGCGGATGTGATCGACTTTGTCGAGAGAGCGATATCAACGGGGACGATTGGACCCGATGTTTGAGTCAGGGATTTCCGGCGGTTCAATTTTCGGGTTGACCTGGGTGAAGTACTCACGTGAGTCTTTCACGAAAAGCCAATAGGTGCCCACGATCGTACACAACACAACCGTCACGCAGAGCAAGGTTGAAATTTTATTGTTGGGCGTGACGAAAAAATAAAAAAAATCATTGAGTACGATAAAAATGTTCCCCACCACCACCAGGGCCCTGGCCCATTTCTTAATCAATACATGCAGAAAACATAAACAAAGGCTGACCACCGCCATTTTCATGATCTCTTTGTCCGAACCCGCCACCGCTGATTCGGCCCAGAATAGCGAATAGATAAAGATCGGGTGGCATACCCAGGCCACAACCAGAAAGGCGAAGCTTTTTTTGAAGCTGGCGGGAGATTCGCTGAAACGGGAAACGTAATCATTCATTAGCGGCTCTGTTTCTCCATCGGGTTAACATCGCTGAGCGGCATCTTATAGTAGAGCCTGTCTTCAATTGCCGGGTGAACTCACCGTGAGTGTCTGGCCCACATGGATCACCGTCTTGTCGGTCAATTTATTGATGGATCTCAGTTTTTCTACCGACAGGTTATACCGCCGACTGATGCTGAAGAGGGTATCACCGGCAGCCACCGTGTGGGTCTTCACCGTTGCCGTCGGCTTTACCGGCGGTGGGTTGACCTGAGCAGCCCGCGGTGCAGGCACCTTTTCAAGATTGCCGACCTTTTTCAGGGTGTCGTCGGTTTTCTTTTGCAGGGCGTCCAAGCTCATCGCCAGGTGGTCCATTCTCAGGGACATGGAGGCTTCCGAACGATCAAACCGGGTTTTAAACGTTTCAAACGACTTGGCCTGCTCCCAGATGCGGGTGACTTTTTCATCCACGCCATCATATTTTTCCAGGCGCTGTTCCAATAGTTCGATTCTCTGTTCCAGAGCGCTGATGTGCTCCTGGTCGGTGGGTTCGTTGATGTTCGAAAAAAGAAGCATCACCAGCAGGATGACGCCGATGACACCCGCGATGCCGATTCCCCAATACAGAAAGCGCATCGGATTGCCCGAAAGAACGGTAGCCTTCTTCAGGCCCTTTTCCTTAAAGGAAGCGTAGCCGTCATCTTCGTAATAGGGATCACTTTTCTCTGGTTTTGCAGCTTCACCGTCACCCGTATCTTTCCACTTCATTGCCGTGCCTCCACAGCTTCCGTTGACCTGATTGTGAGGGTTTAAAAAATGCCCAATGAATTTACCTCTCTATAAACCAAAAGGGCAACGGACATCAACCCCAATTCCATTGTTTTTAGCAGGCTGGAACCAATCTCCCGAACATGCAGGCAACCGCCATGGCACTTGGAGGCGACCGGAAAGCGGGCCGTGTCCGTATTGACCTGTCCACACATTTCAATTATGGTTGAGCAATCTATTTCTTCTAATCCGCAGGAAATGACCATGGCTGATCACTCACACCGATTTATCGAAGAATTCGATGGATTTATTGGATTCGGACTCAACCCTGAATCCGACATGAATGCGGTGACCTACTATCTCCAGAAATTCTCGGATGACCAATTGATGGCGCTGCTCAGAACGCGGCTGACCGACGAAGATCGTCAGGCCATCTTTGATTTGATTTCGGGCCTGTTGCGGAAGCACCTCACGGAGGCAGAATACCACCGCTATTTTTTAAAGGACAACCCTAACCACTGATCTCATGGAAACGACATGCTCACCGACAGGCAACTGAAACGCTACGCCGACGTATTGCTGTGGGGATTGACGACCGCACGCAGCAAGCCCTTTAAAAAAGGCGATGTGGTATTGGTTCGTTTTAACCTGGACGCGATTCGTCTGGCGGAAATCCTTGATAGCAGGATCCTCGAAATGGGACTGAACCCGGTGCGCCGCATGAACCCGACCCCGGTGATGGAAAAGAATTTCTTTGGTCTGGCCAACCGCCGGCAGCTGGTATTTGACCCGCCCGGGGAAGCGGAGCTTTACCGGAATCTAAATGGTTCGATTTTCCTCCACGCCCCGGCGTCGATTACCCATTTGAGCACTATCGATCCAAAAAAGATCAGCCGGTTCACCCTATCTAAGAAATTCTTGCGGGATATCCTTGAAGAACGCGAACAGGCCGGACTTTTCAGCTGGACCCTATGTATGCTCCCAACTGCTGAACTGGCTCACCACGCCGGTCTGGCCGACGCAGACTACGCCAAGCAAATCGTCAAGGCCTGTTTTCTAAATCGGCGCGATCCGGTGGAACAATGGAAAGCGGTGTTTAAAAATGCCGCGGCAATTAAACAGTGGATCAACGGCATGGCGGTGAAATACTACCATATCGAGTCGGCCACGGTTGACCTTAAGATCACGCCGGGTGAACAGCGGAGATGGATCGGCATCTCGGGCCACAACATCCCCAGTTTCGAGTTGTTTGTCTCCCCGGACTGGCGGGGGACCAGCGGGGTGTATTATGCCGATCAGCCCTCATACCGCAGCGGGAACCTGGTCAAGGGGGTGAAGCTGACCTTTAAAAAAGGGGCGGCTGTGGCCGTTGATGCCCAATCCGGCGGCGATTTTGTAAAAAAACAGCTGAAAATGGACCGCGGCGCGTCCAGGCTCGGCGAATTTTCACTGACCGACAAGCGGTTTTCGAAGATCGATCGGTTTATGGCCAACACCCTGTTCGATGAGAATTTCGGCGGCCGGTGGGGGAACTGTCACGTGGCGCTGGGTGCCAGCTATGCCGATACCTATAACGGCAATGTGCAGTCGCTCACGAAAGAAAGAAAGGCCAGTCTGGGGTTCAATGATTCGGCGCTTCACTGGGATCTGGTCAATACCGAAAAGAAGCGGGTGGTGGCACACCTGGCCGACGGTCGCCGTACGACTATCTATGAAAATGGATGTTTTAATTATTAGACTTTGTATTTACCGAAATCCTCGGGCGAGAGTTTTTCAAGATACTTGGCCCATTTTTTCCCCTCTTCGCTGTCGTCCAGAACCTCACCGGTCGCCTTGCCGCCTTGCGATTTTTCCATTACCCGCTCATCCACGAAGATCGGCGCATGAAAACGCAGGGCCAGGGCGATGGCATCACTGGGCCGGGCATCCATGGTAAATGACCGCTCTTCCGAAGCAAAGTGGATCTCAGCGTAAAACGTATTTTCCTTCAGGTCGCAAATGTCGATCCGGTTGATGTGGACATTGAGCACCTGTGTCAGGTTCTTAAACAAATCATGCGTCATGGGTCGGTCAAATTGAATATCCTGAAGGGCCGACGCAATGGAGGTCGCCTCGAGCAACCCGATCCAGATAGGCAGGGTTTTATCCCCCTCTTCGGTTTTCAAGAGGATAATGGGCGTATTTGACGCAGGATCCATGGCCAGACCCGCAATATTTACCTTATGCAGCAATGGTCGACTCTCCTTTTTCCGGCGCGACGTGCTTGGGTTCGCCAATCAGCCGCCCCCATAGCGAGTGTGCGTGCGCTCCTTCTATCATTATATCCGCAAGGGTCCCTGTCAACAGTTCTTTCCTGGCCAACAGGTCATCGGGAAGGTCAAAATGAATGATGTGGTTGGATGAGGCGCGGCCGGACCATCGGATGGGGGGGGGTGCACTGTCGTTGTCCTCGGATTTGAGACCCCGGCTGGGACCTTCCACCAGAATTTGCAGGGTCCGGCCAACGATGGCCTGGTGCTTCTCCAGCGTGATTTTTTCCTGAAGATTCAGAAGCGCCTGAAGTCGATCCTTTTTAACCGATTCGGCAATCTTGCCGGAAAAGGCTGCCGCCGGGGCGTTGGGCCGATCCGAGTACATGAATGCAAACAGCCCGTCGTACCGGACGGTTTCCATCAGATCCAGCGTGGCCTGAAATTGACGATCGGTTTCGCCGGGAAACCCCACGATAAAATCGGAGGTAATGGCGATATCGGGGCATGCAGCCCGGAGCCCGGTGATCTTCTCGAGGTAGGTGTCACGGGTATACTTGCGATTCATGCGTTTCAATATGCCATCATCACCGGATTGCACCGGCAGATGAATGTGATGGCACAGCTTTTTCAACCGGCCAAAGGCCTGAATCAGATCCTGGGAAAGGTCTTTGGGATGGGAGGTGGTGAACCGTATCCGCTTCAACCCGTCGACATCGTCCACCCGCGCCAGCAATTCGGCAAAACTGCCAAGCCCTTCCTTGTTCCCGTAGCTGTTGACATTCTGACCCAGCAGGGTCACCTCCCGGACACCCTGTTCCACGCGCATCCGAATCTCTTCGATGATGCGGTGCGGATGACGGCTGGCCTCCCGCCCGCGGACGTGCGGCACCACGCAATACGTGCAGTAGTTGTCGCACCCGCGCATGATGGTGACAAATGCCGACACCTGGCCGTCGGATGCGGGGCCGACCGCCGGGCCATCCGCGTCGAGGGTGTCCGAGAGCCGCACATCCACGATGCGGCATCGGGAAGATTCGATGCGACGGACCATCTCGGGCAGGCGGAAAATCGCATGGGTCCCGAAAACCAGGTCCACATGAGGCATGCGTTTTAAAATGGTTTGGCCTTCCTGCTGGGCCACGCAACCGCCTACGGCCACAATCAACGACGGGTTGGCGATTTTGATTTTGGCCAGGCGCCCGAGAAAACTGAAGGCCTTTTGCTCCGCTTTTTCACGGATGGTACAGGTGTTGACGATGACCATGTCCGCCGATTCGATCGCATCGGTCCCGGTATACCCCAACGGCGCCAGTACACCGGCAATCTGATTGGCGTCGTATACGTTCATCTGGCAGCCGATGGTGCTGATATGGAGCAATTTTGGCTTCATTAAAAAAATCGACCCCTTCCGTTCAACGGCGACTCAGCCGTTCCCACCGGCCGGCCATCTGTATTGCACATCTGAAACGCCGTCCATTTTAGCATCGTCAACCGGAACCACCCCGACATCGCTGCCAAGGCAGGTCAGGATTCCGTCCACCATGGTTTCACAACCCGGTGCGATGATGACCTGCACCAGGGCCTGTCCAGGGTCCAGGGTGGATATAACGGCCACATTGTCATAGGCTTCGAGAATAAATTTGACGAAGCTGATCTGGCACCGGTCTATCCGGTAAACGCGTCTGATTGTTTCCACTGTCACCTAACACCTGACCCTAGTTGTTGACAACCCGAAACCGGCAGAAACGCCCTGAGCGACGTTGCGGTGTTTCTAGCTTGTTTGCATCCGGGCAATAAGATATGCCCCATCCATGGAAAAACAATGGCAGACCATCAATCCGGACCCGGAAATGGTCCGCAGCCTATCCCGTCAGGTTCGGTGCAGCCCGCTCATCGCAAGGCTTCTGGCCATTCGGGGTATTCAATCCAAGATCCAGGCCACCCGATTTCTCCATCCGTCGTTAAGCGATCTTACCCCGCCGACGGAACTGGCTGGTATGGACGACGCGGTCCAGAGAATCCACCGGGCGCTGGAGAGTGGCGAAAAAATTCTCGTATTCGGTGATTACGATGCCGACGGCATCACCGCCACGGCGGCACTGGTCGGATTTCTCAGACACTGTGGTGCACGGGCCAGCTACTACATCCCCCACCGGATTACCGACGGCTACGGTCTGGGCGCCGATTTCATCATCAATCGGGCGATTCCGGCCGGCGTCGGCCTGATCATTACCGCGGACTGCGGCTCAGGCAGCAGTGACGCCGTGTCTTTGGCCCGGCAAGCCGGCATCCATATCATCGTCACCGACCATCATCCGGTTGCCGGAATTCCCGGTGATGCCGTCGCCGTGATCAACCCCACCCGGCCGGAATGCCATGCGAATCTGGCCCACTTGGCTGGCGTGGGCGTGGCCTTTTACTTGATCATTGCCCTGAGATCCCACCTGAGAAAAACGGGGTTCTGGAAAAACCGCCGTGAACCCAATTTGAAGCACCTGTGCGATTTGGTGGCGGTGGGAACCATCGCCGATGTCGCTCCGCTGATTGCTGAGAACCGGACCCTGGCCACCGCCGGCCTTCAACAGATCAATCAGGGCACTCGGCCCGGCATTGCCGCATTGTTGCGCATGAGCGGGTCGCCGGGCACCCCGACGGACGCCGAGACCATCGCATTCCGACTGGCCCCCCGTCTCAACGCAGCGGGCCGCCTGGTGCACGCCCGTATGGCCTGCGAGTTGCTGCTCACCGACAACAGACAAAAAGCCGACAGCCTGGCCAGGGCCCTTTGCCGGCTGAACAATCGGCGCCAATCCATGGAGCAAGACCTGCTGGAAACGATTCTGCAGCGCCTGCCCCACCCACCCGGACAGGGGGCTCAACCGGTGATGGTCATGGATGGCAATGGCTGGCACGAGGGGATTCTGGGCATTGTCGCCTCCCGGCTGGTCCGTCAGTACAATCGGCCCGCGGTCGTGATCAGCACCCGCAACGGCATGGGCAAGGGATCGGCCCGCAGCATCGACGGCATTGACCTGTCGGCTGCCTTGGCGCGATGTGCGGATCTTCTGGATCGATTCGGTGGGCATCCCCTGGCGGCGGGACTGTCGCTGCCCACTGCCAATATCGCCGCATTCAGAAGCCGTTTGGAGACGGTTGTAGGTGAAATGAGGGCCGATCTTGGCGCCGAACCGGCACTGTCAATAGATGCCCAGGTTCCACTGGAGACGATCACGCCGGAGTTGATGAACAGTCTGGACCGTCTCGAGCCATTCGGCCAGGGCAATCCGTATCCACTTTTCATGGATACCGGGGTGCGGGTACACGCAAGCAGAACCGTCGGAGATCGCCACCACCAGATGGTTCTGGAATGCGGGTCCGGGAATGGCGGGAGGCACCCGGCGATTCAGTTCAACGCCACGGGTCTGCCGCAGGGGGTGGACCGGTTAAAGAAAATCGCCTATCGGCCCCAATGGAATTACTGGAACGGCAGAAAAAGTCTTCAGCTCATCGTCAAAGCAACCGACCCTGATTTCTGATGCCCGATTCATCCTGATATGTTATGGGTAAAGCCTGCAGCCGTAAACCCGCCGCATCGATTTTTTTAATCGAGACTTTACTTTTTTGTCTTGCAATGGCCCGGAAATCTTTTTTATAAGGAATCAGTCAGAAGGCATGTACCCATCCATAAACCACAGGTGACCATCCATGGCAAAAGTTTTCAGGCCCAGCAATCGCGAGTCCAGTATTCTTTCCAGAATCGAATCTTCGAAAGAGCATGCCAGACGCGCGGCAATCAATATCGTCAGGGATGATCCAACCCGGTTCGCCAATCCCATCGCCATGAAACTGGTGGAAGAGCACCTGGTGGAAACCACGAATAAAAACACCCTGGAAGAACAGATCTTCAAATGCCTGGAAACGCTCTGCCATGCCGATGAGTTCGATGTGGACTACCAGATCGCCCCCTTCAGAAATCTAGTCCAGCAGCCCAATGTGATCAGCCTTTTTGTGACCGCCTTCGTCATCGAAAAACTGATCAACCACAAATCGGTGGTGGACATCTTCGGATCAGACGCAGACATCTACCTCTGCGTACACAAGCAGGTCGCCAAGCTTCTTCCCTGAGCGAAACCATGGTCCCCAGTTTCCTCCCCCGGTTGGTCAACAGTCCTTTTGACGATCCAGCTCTGTTCGTCCCTTTTCGTTATCAGCACCGCGCCATGCTCTTTGACCTGGGGGACATTGCCTCCCTATCTGCCCGTGACATTCTAAAAATTACCCACATTTTCATTTCGCATACGCACATGGATCATTTTGTGGGGTTCGACCGACTGCTGCGTATTTTCCTCGGCCGGGACAAGGACCTGTTCCTGTGGGGTCCGCAGGGTTTTCTGGCAAACCTGGAAGGGAAATTGGCCGGTTATTGCTGGAATCTGGTGGAAAACTACCCGAACCGATTCATCCTTCACGCCATCGAACTGCACCCGAAGCGGGCCATCGTCAATAGCTACCCATGCGGTAAGGGGTTTACGGCCGATGGCACCATCCGCGAAATGCCATTTGACGGCATCGCCCTCGCTGAGCCGGCGTTAACGGTCCATGCGGTGCATCTCGACCACGGCATCCCCGTCTTAGGGTTCGCCCTGCACGAACGGTTTCACATCAACATCTTAAAAAGCCAGCTGGATAACCTGGAATTGGCTCCGGGCCCATGGCTGAAGCACTTCAAGACGATGCTCTACCGGGGCGCTGACCCGCACACGCCGGTGGGGATTCCATCACCCACCCATCCAGGCTCGGAATTGCGGTTTCCCCTGGGAGAACTGCAATCAGCCATTGCACGCATCACACCGGGCCAAAGCCTGGCATACGTGGCCGACGCCGCCGGAACCGGCGAGAATTTAAAAAAAATCCGAAACCTTGCGGCTGATGTGGATCACCTGTTCATCGAGGCGGCTTTTTCTCATTCCCACCGGGACATCGCCAGACGAAAACGTCATCTTACCGCCCGTCAGGCAGGTGAACTCGCCCGTTCCTGCCGGGTGAAGCAGTACCACCTGTTCCACTACTCTCCCCGCTACACGGACTGTCCCGACATGTTAGAAGCGGAAGCGGAAAAAGCGTTTGCGGGGAAGGCGACGCCAAAGGATAAAAACTGAGTGTGTTGGGCGCGTTAAAATCCTTGGAAGTGGTTTGATGGGATGGATGGGTATTACGGGTCTAAAAAGGGCAGGATTCGTTCAACCCCTTCACTTTTCACCGATCTGCCATGAACGTTCCGGTGCCAACCGGCAGCGGTGGCGCCATGGTTTCTTGAATCCGGTAGAAGGAATCACGTCTTGCCGGTATAAACCCGGCCCGGCGGATAATCGTGACGACGGTGTCAACAGTGGCCCGGCGCTCGTGGCCGGCTTCTTTGTGGACATGTTCTTCCACCAGCACCCCGCCAAAGTCATCCGCTCCGGCCAGAAGCCCCAGTTGCCCGGCAGGAATGTTTTCCGAAAACCAGGATGACTGAATGTGGGGAAAATTATCCAGCACCAGCCGGGCCACGGCTATGATTCGCACATATCTGGCCGGGTGGGCAGGATTTTTCACCTGTTGAGACAGCGGTGTCCGGCCCGGTTTGAATGACCAGGGGATAAAACTGGTGAATCCCGAGGTAAGATCCTGAAGGTCGCGCAGCCGGAGGAGATGGTCAATGATGTCGTCATCGGTTTCCACATGGCCGAACATCATCGTGGCGGTGGTCTTGAATCCGATGCGGTGGGACTTTTCGCAGACATCCAGCCACTGGCCGGTGGTGGCTTTACGCGGGGCGATGATTCTGCGAACCGCTTCGGTGAGGATTTCGGCACCCCCGCCGGGCATGGTTCGAATACCGGCCTCCCACAAGGTCTGCAGCACGTCAGTAACGGAACATTTCTCCTGACCGGCCATGAAAACGATCTCCGCCGGGCTGAATGGATGGATGTGCACGTGTGGGCAGACGCTGCGGATGGTCGCAATATAAGCCTGCCAGTCTTTCAGCCTGACTTTTGGATTGTGGCCGCCTTGGAGCAGCACCGTGGTGGCTCCCTTGGCGGCGGCGTTTTCCACTTTTTCCGCCACCTCCTGAGGGCTGAGCAGATAGGCGTCTGTATCCTGGTTTTTTCGGCAGAAGGCGCAAAAGGCACAACCGGTCACACAAACATTGGTGTAGTTGGGATTGGTGTCCACCACAAAGGTGGCCGTGCCATCCGGAAAACGCCGGACCCGCTCCTGATGCGCAAGGTTCATCAACTGTCCCATCGGTAGATCGGCGAGCAGTTCCAGTGCCTGGCCGCGATCGTAGCGGTGTTTTTTCTCGGGTTTTGAATTTGGCGATTGTGATTTATCTGTCATTTGTTTTCTGGTTTTGATGATTTATTGACTGACTCAACCGTCAGTTTGAAAAAGCGGGCTTCGCCCCAATTCTTCAAACTTCCTGAGAAATAATTGCTGGCCGCGGATGTCTCGATCGTCCAGGCACCGCCGGATAACCTGGAAGTACCGCCGGATAATTGCCGGCGGAAGGTTGAGGGTTGCGGCTGCTTCGGGTATTGCCTGTTCAACCAGGGACGGTTCACGAGCCTTAAATTCGTCCAACCAGGCTGAAATGGACGATTTGATGGGTTCCGAAGCGTCTTTTCTCACCACCCATCTGGCAAAGACAAAGGGAAGCCGATGGATGTCGAACCATTTACGGGAAAGGTCGGTGACGAACAAGAGCTGTGCACCACCCGCTGTCTGGCCTTTGACCAGGGCACGGTCACCGATCAGCAATTCACCATCCGGAACCCGGCCATCGCCGGCAATATGCGGTAGCCGGCTGAACCCTTGGACGTTCCCCAAAAGCAGGTACAGCAACCGCACGCTTGAGGCCGACTCTCCGGTAACCCGAATGGTTCTCGGGGCGTGCATCTCCTCAAAGGCAAGGCGTGAGAAAAAAAGCACGCTCATACATTCGCCTTCGGCGGCAATACCGAAACGCCCCACCGATTCCACCACCCCGTCAAGCGCCCCCAGTCCGCCGACCGGAACGGCAGCGGCAACGATCTCACCGGACAGAAGGGCCCCAATGCTCGCCCTGGGTACCAGCGGCACGAACCGGCATCCCCGGGGGGCGCCCAGTTGCCGGTAAGGCGCCATGTTGGTGTAGGGGATCATGGCCACCGGTGCGGTCATGCAGGCCCGCCCAGGGGTGAAAACACACCATCTCGCTCTACGGGCGTGAACCCGGCTGTGTGGATGCTTTCCACCATCTTGGCCCGGGCCATCCCCACCGGTGTAACGGCGCCGGCAAGATGGGCGATTTTCTCCTCGCTGATGGTGCCGTCCATGTCGTCAGCCCCCCAGCTCAACCCAGCCGCCCCGGTTTCCAACCCGGTCATGGGCCAGTATGACTTCAAATGGGGGATATTGTCCAGCACCAGCCGCGATATCGCCAGCACCGACAGCGTTTCCAGAGGAGTGGGGCCATGATCGATAAAATTGCCGGCTCCCGGCTGGAATGGCAAGGGGATAAAGCAGGAAAAACCTCCCGACCGGTCCTGGGCACGCCTTAAAATCAGAAGATGCTCGATTCGCTCATCCCAGGTGTCGCCGAACCCGAAGAGCATGGTGGCGTTGGTGGGTATCCCTCTGCTGTGGGCCAGCTGGTGGATACGCACCCAGCCGGCGGGACTGGTCTTGTTTTTCCAGTGCTGCCGGTAGAGCCGGTCGGAGAAGATCTCCGCGCCGCCGCCGGGCATGGCGTCCATGCCGGCGGCCTTGAGTTGATCCAATACCGCCAATTCGGACAGGCCGGTGGTTTTGGCGAAGTAATCGATCTCCACGGCCGTAAAGGACTTGATATGCAGTCCCGGATAACGGCTGCGCAGGGATCGGACCAGTTCCAGGTTCCGCGCAAAGGGCCAGATCTGATTCAACCCCCCGACAATATGCACTTCCGTGGGTCTCAGCCGTTCCACCTGACCGAAGATCTCGGGTTCCTCCAGCACGTACGCATGGGCGGCATTTTTGGACGCCGCGTAATTGCAGAAAGTGCACCCGCTGCCGCAGACGTTCGTGGGATTGATCTGCAGGTTGAACACATAGGTGGCCTGCCGGCCAAATCGCTGCCGCCGGTTTGCCAATGCCGCCTCACCCAGCCGGTGAAGGTGATCCGGGGTGATGGTTTCGGCCAGGCCGTAGGCCTCTTCCCGTGAAAGCCGCTCAGCGAACGCTCCCTTTTTCAGGGATCGCTCAAAGATCGTATTGCCCATGGTCAATGGCACCTGATTTGATGTTCAGCAATCGGGCAAACCGAGGGACTTCCACATATGGTCTACCCTTTTTTCCACGTCCGGATCAAATTCAACCGGTCTGGGATACCCTGTTTTCCAGCGGGCGTCAATGGCTATGGGGAATTCGAAAATCAACCGGTTGCCTTCAACCCTCCGGCCGGCCGGATAAAGGTCCGCCAGGGGATCGAAACGGGTAAACCAGCCCCAGAGCATCAGGGTCCGGTCGTTTAACGGGACATCCTCGGAGACGATGATGTGAAACAGGTAGTCCCGGGCCGCCACATGGCGGATCAGCGCCCGGCGAACCGGTTCCGTATCCCGGCAGGCGCCCTTGACCTTGACCATTAAAAACGCCGGTCCCAAAGCCGCTGTCTCCTGCACATCCGGGTGCAGATCGACCGGTTCAGGGAGATGCCGGGGCGCATCGCCGCGAATGGGCTGGCCACTGTCGGTGGCCATGAGGATCAACCGGCTGCCGGTGTTCATCGCCGGCCCGGTGAAGTCCAGGGTATCCTGGGCCGTGGGCGCGAGCAGGTAGATGCCGGTTTGTGCATCCAGGTGCCTCCACAGGGCCCGGCTAACCGCCAGCATATCCCGGACATTCACCCGATGGTCCACCGTAATCATCACCTTGGTCAGGGATACCTGCCCTTCTCCGAGCATGCCCAGGGTGTGCTTCAGGGCTTCTTTGGGGTAGCGCTCGGCCACCGACATGACTGCCAGGGAGTGAAAGCCAGTCTCCGGGTAGGCCCACAGATCAACCACCGCCGGCCGGATCATCTTCAGCAGCGGCAGGGTCATCTCCTGTAAGGCTTCGCCCATGTAGAAATCCTCCTGTACCGGCTTGCCCACGACCGTGGCCGGATAAATCGCGTCCTTTCTCGCCAACACGCGGTGAACCCTGAACACCGGGTAATCAGCGGCATGGGAGTAGTGGCCGAAGTGGTCACCGAAAGGCCCTTCCCGCTGCATATCTCCGGGGGTCACCGACCCCTCCAGGACAAATTCGGCACGGGCAGGGACAAGGTGGCCGGTCGTTTTGCGGGCGATCACCTCCAGCGGCCGGTTCATCATGTATGCGGCCAGCAACCGCTCGTCGATGCCTTCGGGCAACGGGGCCACCGCCGCAGCAATCAAGGCAGGCGGTCCGCCGAGCACCACACTCACCGGCAGCGGCCGGTTCATGGCGACGGCCCTGTGAAAGTGAAACCCCCCACCTTTTTCGATCTGCCAGTGCATGCCGGTGCTGCTGCCATCAAAACGCTGCATCCGGTAGATGCCTAAATTGCCCGTACCATTTTCCGGGTCCGTGGTGTGCACCAGCGGCAGCGTGAAAAAGGGGCCGCCGTCATCGGGCCAGCAGACCATCACCGGCAGCCGGTTCAGATCGGGGGAATCGGAAACGGTTTCCAGGACCGGCCCGCTGCCCACCTTGCGCAACCGTGCCGTGGAAAGGGCCAACAGATCCCGGCGGGCCTTGACGATGCCCTTGATGCTCGGCGGCATCAGGGTTCTGGAGAGCCGGTACACCCGTTGGCCCAAGGCTGCCGGATCGCCGCCGAAGGTCAGACGGGTTCTTCGGCGCGTGCCGAACAAATTGGTGACGGCGCGGTAGGGGGAACCCGCGACGTTTTCAAAGAGCAGGGCAGGTCCACCGCCGGCCATCACCCGGTGCTGGATGATGGTCATCTCCTGATTGGGGTCCACACGAACGCCAATGCGGGCCAGGTCACCGGATTGTTCAAGATGGGCAAGAAAAGCGCGCAGATCGACGAAACTCAACGGATATCCTCCCATGTTCGGGACGGGAGTTGCCCCAGGAGAGCGAGCACCCGATCCACATAGGCATCCAGCAGATCATCCATGGACACCATTTTCGGATCGGCCCCCGCAAACATGAAAAATGGAGGGCTCATGGGCATGATCACGGCGCCGGCCGCAGATGCCCGCCGGGCATTATCCAGATCGATCAGGGTCAGCGGCGCTTCCCGCAGGCAGAGAATCAGCGGTCGGTGCTCCTTGAGCTGGCAATGCGCAGCCCGGGTGATCAGGCTGTCACCCCATCCGGCGGCAATCTGAGCCAGGGTATGCACCGAGCAGGGCAGTACAACCATCCCCACGGCCACAACCGACCCTGAAGCCAGGGGCGCGAAAAGATCGTCGGGTGTGAATACCCTTTTTGCACGGGTTTCGATGGTTTCGATGCCGCCGCATTCGGTTTCGGCGACATTCCTGCCCCACCGGCTGGCCACCAAGTCCACCGGCCAGGGAGATTTTTCAACCAGCAACCGGGCGGCATGAATGCCGGACGCACCGGTAATACCGAGGATCAGATGGGGGGTGTCCGCTTTAGCCATAATTGTCGCTCCGTTCACCGCCCCGACTCATGCGACCATGGGTGCCAGAGCACCGGCAATGCCGGCAAAGGTGGAGATGGGGAAAAACCGTTTCGGTACGGGGATGGTGGGGACGTACATCAGCCCAAAAAACACGGCCGCCGTGGCCAGAAGCATCCAGGCCATCGCGCCGCCGCCCACGGTCTGGACCACAGCCACCAGGATGCCCCATGCCATCAGGTGGACCCCGGCCGCCACCCGGATGGCACCGTCTGCACCCAGCCTGGCCGGCAGGCTGTGGATCTGGTTTTGCCGGTCACTCTCCACGTCCATGAGCGCATAGATGATATCCGCCCCGCTGAGCCAGCAGAACACGAATCCGGAAAAAAGGATCACCGCCCCCGAAAAATGCGGGTGACCGGCAGCCGCCACAAAGGCGCCCAGGGGCGCCAGAGCCAGACAAAAGCCGATGCCGAAGTGGCAAAAGGGGGTGAAGCGCTTGAGCAGCGAGTAACCCAACAGCGGGACAAGCGGAATGGGAGACAGGGTCAGACACCAGCCGCCCAGCATCCAACAGGCCAGCAGGTACACCAACAGTCCCGCGAAAGCGATGGCCAAAGCCAGGCTTAACGTCATTTTCCCGGCAGGCAGCTCCCGGCCGGCGGTGCGCGGATTCAAGCGGTCGATGCGTCGATCGAGCACCCGGTTCATGGCCATGCCGAAAATACGGGCGCCCACAGCGGCGGCGGCGATCAGCAGCATCACCACGGTCGATGGGAAGCGGTTCCCCGCCCCCAGCCAGGCACCGGTGAAAATCAGCGGCAAGCTGAAGGCGGTGTGCTCGATCCGGGTGAAGTTCAAGATGTTTTCCAGCGTCGATTCAGGTTTCATGGCTGTTGGTCTATTGGGTTTATGGTTAGCTCACGGGCCAGCGCATCGGCGATGCGCCCCGATACCCAGTCTATATGGTCGGCCACGTCCTGCCGCCCGTTTTCATCCGCGGCGTCGCTGATGCCCTTGATCATGGCACAAGGGATTCCGTAAAACCTGGCCACCCGGGCCACGGCAGCACCCTCCATGTCCGCCAGATCACCGATGCCGGCCAACAGGCTGCGCTGCGCCGCATCAAAAACAGGTCGATCCTGGGTCACCAGCCGCGCCGCTTTGAGTTCGCTGAACCACCGGGAATCGCAGGCCACGGTCTGCTCTGCCTGGCCGAACCGGTCGCAATCTCCTTCGACGGCGGTGCCGATTCGGAAAAGGTCACCGACAGACCAGCCGTTGTGCAGGGTCAACTGGCCGCAAAGCCCGGCGTTGACCAGCCTCGAAACCCGGTGGACCAGCACCAGGTGGGTGGCCGCAATAGCGGCTGCAACCTTGCCCATGCCGCTGATGATCGCGATGAACGACCTGTGGCTTGCGCCGCTCTTCCGGAAGATCAAAAACGGCTGAGCGGTCAGGTGATCGGCGGTCAGTTGCGACAGGAAGGGTTGCGCTTCACGCCGGGTGGCATAAACGATGCCCACCATCAGACGGCACCGGCATCGCGGGCCATCGATTCCAACTTCTCAATCGCCCGACGTCCCAAGTCTGTCTGCGCCAGGCTGAAATCGTTCACGAAGGTGCGGATGTGTGCCTGAAGCACCGCATCTTCCATCTCCTGGGCGTGCTGCCGGATGTATGGCAGCGTCTCATCCGGATCGGCCATGGCCTGCCGAATGCTCGCGTTGACCGCCGCATCGATCTGCCGGATCAGCACTTTTCCCAGGCTCCGCCTGGCGGCAATCCCGCCCAACGGGATGGGCAGCCCCGTCATCTCTTCCCACCAGGCCCCCAGATCCACCACCGGCGTGAATCCGGCGGCTTCGAAGGTGAAGCGGCTCTCGTGGATGATCACGCCGCAGTCGGCCTGCCCAGAGGCCAATGCGTCAAAAATCCGATCGTAAGTGGTGAAAAACCGCTGGTCGGCCTCCGGGGCCCACAACCGCAGCAACAGGTGGGCGGTCGTCCACCGCCCGGGCAGCGCCACCCGGCAGCGATGGATCTCAGTCTGCGCTAACTGCTTTCTGGCAATCAGCACCGGACCGCAGCCAAACCCCATCGCCGCCCCGCTGTCAAGCAGCTGGTATCGATCTTTTACCGCAAGCCAGGCGTAAAAAGAGAGCTTGGTGACGTCCAGCACCGCATCCATGGCCATGCCGTTGAGGGTCTCAATATCGTGAAGCGCCGGCTGCAGCCTATATCCGTCAACGCCGACGGCACCGTGGGCAATGGCGTTGAACATGTAGGTGTCGTTGGGACAGGGGGAATAGCCGAATGTCAGTTCCTTGTCCATGTGACCTTCCTAACGGTTCAAAAACGCATCGATTTTCTCGACCACGTAGGCCTGCTGGGATTCGGTGAGCTCCGGATAGATAGGCAGGGCCAGGGTCTGATTGGCGGCCTGCTCGGAAGCAGGGAAATCACCGGCGTGATATCCCAGCCCCGCAAAGCATTCCTGCAGGTGCATGGGAAC
The DNA here is from genome assembly GCA_963697225.1 of uncultured delta proteobacterium. Lineage (GTDB taxonomy): Bacteria > Desulfobacterota > Desulfobacteria > Desulfobacterales > Desulfosarcinaceae > Desulfosarcina. The sequence continues at coordinate 44,821 of CAVONM010000016.1, read as the reverse complement.
CGGGTAGTAGACCTCTGTCCCGATCCCCTGCTCGCCGAGATAGGTCCGCAGGTCGTCCCGGCCGTTATCGACACGAATGACGAACTGGTTGTAGATGTGTCGGTTCTCTTTTTCCACCGGCGGGTAGACGCGGTCCGTCAGCCCTGCCGATGCGAACATCTCCCGGTAGCGGGCTGCATTGTTTTGGCGCGCTGCGGTCCAATCGTCCAGATAGTCCAGTTTGACCGCCACGATGGCCGCCTGCAGCGCGTCGAGACGAAAATTGCCACCCACCACCTTGTGAACGTATTTGGGTTTGGCGCCGTGCACCCGCAGTATTTTCAGCCGTTCGAAGACCTGCGGATCACCGGCCGTCACGATGCCGCCGTCACCGAAGGCCCCTAAGTTCTTGGACGGAAAGAAGGAGAAGCACCCGTAGTGGCCCATGCTGCCTGCCCGTCGGCCCTTGTATTCCGCACCGATGGCCTGGGCGGCATCTTCAATAACCACCCACCCATGGATCGCAGCCACATCCAGAAGGGGCGCCATATCGGCGCACTGGCCGTAAAGATGAACCGGGATAATGGCCTTGACCGTTTTCAACGTATCTTCACCCATGGCTGCCACTGCGGTTTTGAGTTTATCCGGAGAAAGATTGTAGGTATCCGGGTCGATGTCGACGAAAACCGGCGTGGCCCCCACCCGGGCGATGGCACCGGTCGTGGCGAAAAAGGTATAAGGTGTGGAGATCACCCTATCGCCCGGCCCGATCCCCGCCGCCATCAGGGACAGCACCAAGGCGTCCGTTCCCGATGAAACCCCCACCGCATGGCCGGTCCGGCAGTAGCCGGCGATTTTTTTCTCCAGCGCCTCCACATGGGGGCCCAAAATAAAGTATTGGCTTTCGAAAACCTGTTGAGTGACTTCCAGAACCCGATCCTTAATCGTCCGGTATTGGGCTTTGAGATCCAGCAAGGGTACGTTCATTAAATTATTCCTTAACTATTCACTAATACAAAATTGCAGATCTCCAATAAATTCCATGATCAGTTCCGGGAAAAGGTACGTCCATTGCCATTATTGCGACGCCCGTTGAGATCGCTGTTTCTCATGGCGCTGGCAGCATCGCTGCATCGGGTCTGAACGGCAGTATAGCCCAAAATGCCGTTGACCTCACGGGTCATGGCCTCGCAGCAATGGAAACGCAAATCTTCAGGCAGGGAGACAACGACTTCGCCCTGATCCTTGTGGCAGATATGCACAAACCCTTTACAGGAGCCCGGATATCGCTTAAGCGCCCGATGAACCCGTGTCAGGGTTTCCCGATCCGTCATCTCGGGATCCACCATCAGGCGAACCTCCACAGTCCAGGTTGCTTCTGCCTGGTCCATGGGAATGATGGCATCGGCAAGGATCTTTACCCCTTTCTCCTCGACCTGGGCCTGGCCCTGCACCAGAACCGGCGTGTCGGACGAGAGCAGGTCGGCACAGCCCGAATATAAGGAAGGAAAGATCACCACTTCCACGGTCCCGTGCAAGTCCTCCACAGTGGCGAATCCCATCAGCTCTTCCTTGCGGGTGCGGATCACCTTGGAACTGCTGAAGGTGCCGCCGATGCGCACAGCGCTCTTGTCGGCAGCTTCCCGGATGCTGAGGGCATCCACATTGGTAAATTTCTCCATTATCTTCTTGTACCGGTCCAATGGGTGTCCGGTAACGTAAAAGCCGAGGGTCTCTTTTTCCTGTTGGAGCTTTTCCCGATCGTCCCACTCGTCGATGGCCGGGATAGACGGCTGGTTGATGGCCAGGTCTTCTCCGGAACCGGTGTCGAACAGGCTCATCTGGGCGCTGTTCTTTTCGCGCTGAATGCGCTGGCCATAATCCAGCGCCTCTTCCAGCACCGCCATGAGGCGGGATCGATATATTCCGGTGAAATCCAATGCCCCGCATCGAATCAGGCTCTCCAGCACCCGCTTGTTGACTTTGGTCAAATCCACCCGCTGGAGAAAATCGAAGAGGGACAAAAACTGTCCGTTTTCTTCGCGCTCCTTGATGATCAGGTCAACGGCGGCTTCACCCACATTTTTAACCGCCGCCAGGCCAAAGCGGATGCGGCCGTCGACAGCGGTGAACACCGTACTGCTCTCGTTGACATCCGGCGGCAGCACCTCGATGCTGTGGCTGCGGCACTCGTTGATAAACTTGACCACCCCGTCGATGGTGTCGATTTCGCTGGTGAGCAGGGCCGCCATAAACTCGACGGGAAAGTGGGCCTTGAGATAGGCCGTCTGGTAGGCAATCAGCGCATAGGCGGCGCTGTGGGACTTATTGAAGCCGTAACCACCGAATTTTTCGATCAGATCGAACAGCTCAGTGGCAATGGTTTTGTCCACACCGTTTTTTACCGAACCGCTGATGAACTTCTCGCGGTGTTTGGCCATCAACGCTTCTATCTTCTTGCCGATCGCCTTGCGCAGACTGTCCGCATCGGCCATGGAATAACCGGCCAGCTCGCCGGCCACCTGCATGACCTGCTCCTGGTAGACCATCACCCCGTAGGTTTCCTGGAGGATCGGCTCCAGGCAGGCCACCGGGTAGACCACCTGCTTGCGGCCGTGTTTGCGGTCCACAAAATCTTCAACCATACCGCTGTCCAACGGGCCGGGACGATACAGCGCGACCAGTGCGGTGAGATCATCAAAAGATTCCGGATGCAGGCGGACCAGCAGGTTCTTCATGCCGCTGGATTCCAGCTGAAACACGCCGGTGGTGTCTCCGGCCTGGAGCAGGGCAAACGTTTTTTCGTCGTCGAAGGGCAGGTCGGACAGATCAGGTGCGGTTTTCCCCTGGGCGGTGATGCTTTTCAAGGTGTGGTCGATGACGGTCAGGTTGCGCAACCCCAAAAAATCGAACTTCACCAGACCGATATCCTCGACTTTTTTCATATCGAACTGGGTGACCACCTCCCCTTTTTTCCCTTTGTACAGAGGAAGGTAATCCACCAGGGGCTTGTCGCCGATCACCACCCCGGCCGCATGGGTGGAGGCGTGGCGGGAAAGCCCTTCAAGGGCCCTGCTGATATCGATCAGTTCTTTGATACGCGGGTCCGATGCCACCATCTGAGCCAGCTTGGGTTCTTCTTTCAAAGCCCTGTCGATGGTCATCTTCAGGCTGTCGGGGATCAGCTTGGCAATGGTGTCCACCTCCGCCAGCGGGAGTCCCAGGGCCCGTCCCACATCCCGGATCACCAGTTTGGCCTTCATCTTGCCGAAGGTGATGATCTGGGCCACATAGTCACCACCGCCGTAACGGTCGACCACATAGTTGTACACCCGCTCCCGTCCGTGAATACAAAAATCCACGTCGATGTCAGGCATGCTGATACGTGACGGGTTTAAAAACCGCTCGAAGATCAGACCGTGCTCGATCGGATCCAGGTCGGTGATGTTCAGGGCGAAGGAGACCAGGCTGCCGGCGGCGGAGCCGCGGCCGGGCCCCACCGGGATGCCGTTCTCCTTGGCATACCGGATAAAGTCGGCGACGATGAGAAAATAGCCGGGGAATCCCATCTCTTTGATGGTCTTGATTTCGTATTCCAGACGTTCGCGATAAACCGTTTCGTCCAGGTCCGCCTTTTTCCTGCGCACCACCACCATGCGGCGGTCATAGCCTTGGCGCACCTGCTGGTCAAACAGCTCGTCGGCGGTCTTGCCCGATTCGGAATCGAACTGAGGGAAGTGGTAGGTCTTGAAGTCGAACTCGATGTAGCAGCGATCGGCAATGGCGACAGTGTTTTCGATGGCTCCTGGATAATCGGCGAAATAGCCTTTCATCTCCTCGGGGGATTTGAAATAGAGCTGGTTGGAATCGAAGACAAACCGGTCGGTATCGGCCATGGTCTTCTGGGTCTGGACGCACAGGAGAATCTCGTGGGCCTTGGCGTCCTGCTGATTCAGATAGTGGCAATCATTGGTCGCCACCAGCGGGATCGAAAGCCTGCGGCTGAGATCGACCAGGCCCTGGTTGACCTTTTCCTGGGCCGGAATGCCGTTGTTCTGCAATTCCAGGAAATAATTTCCTTCTCCAAAAATCTGCTGGTAGTAGCGGGCCGCTTCCTCGGCCTTATCCATCTGGTTGGCCAGAATATATTGGGGGACGTCCCCTTTGAGGCAGGCGGACAGCGCGATGAGGCCTTCGGCGTGGGCGGCGAGCAATGCCTTGTCGATACGTGGCTTGTAGTAATAGCCTTCCATCTGACTGACGGTGGCCAGCTTGCACAGGTTGCGGTACCCCTGCTGGTTTTCGGCCAGCAATACCAGATGACGGGTGCCATCCCGATCGAGCGGGGTTTTGTCGGCAAGCGTTCGTGGGGCCACATAGCACTCGCACCCGATAATGGGTTTGATGCCGGCGGAGGTGGCCTGCTGATAGAAATCCAGCGCGCCGAACATGGTGCCGTGATCGGTCAGTGCCACCGCCGGCATGCCGAATGCTTTCGCCTGTTTGAACAGGTCGGCCAGTCGGATAGCCCCGTCCAGCAGGCTATACTGGGTATGGACGTGCAAATGTACAAATTCTGAGGTGGTTTGGTTCATGGTCGCATCAATTGTCCACCCTATAGTTGGGTGCCTCCTTGGTGATAATGACGTCGTGAACATGGCTTTCACGCATGCCGGCTGCGCTGATCTTCACAAACCGGGCATTTTGGCGAAGTTCTTCGACGGTCCGGCAGCCCACATAGCCCATCCCCGCCTTGAGCCCGCCAATGAGCTGGTGGATATTCACGGATAGGGTTCCCCGGAAGGGCACCCGGCCGACGATACCCTCGGGCACCAGCTTGTCATCGGTCTCCTGTTCAGTCTGGTAATAGCGATCCTTGCTGCCCTGTTTCATGGCCTCCAGGGATCCCATACCCCGGTATACCTTGTAGCTTCGGCCCTGGAAAAGGATGGTTTCCCCCGGACTCTCCTCGGCACCGGCGAAAAGACCGCCGACCATAATGGTATGGGCGCCGGCGCCGATGGCCTTGGTGATGTCGCCGGAAAATTTGATGCCGCCGTCGGCCATCAGGGGGATCCCCGTCTTTTCCGACACCTCCCGGCAGTTCATAATGGCGGAGATCTGAGGTACACCGATACCGGCCACGATGCGCGTGGTGCATATGGATCCCGGACCGATGCCGATCTTGACCGCATCCACACCGGCATCGATCAGCGCTTGGGCTCCTTCACCGGTGCCCACATTTCCTGCAATAAGCTGCAATGCGGGGAAATCACCCTTCAGTCGCTGGACCGCCCGGATGACGTTGCCCGAATGTCCATGGGAGGTATCGATGACGATGACGTCGGCTCCGGCTTTGAGCAGGGCCTCTGCTCTGGGCATCATGTCTTCGCCCACACCGATGGCAGCCCCCACCCGCAGCCGCCCCATGGCATCTTTGCAGGCATTCGGGTATTTTTTTATCTTCTCGATATCCTTGATGGTAATCAGTCCGGTCAACCGCCCGTTTTTGTCCACCACCAGCAGTTTTTCGATACGGTGCGTCTGAAGCATTTTCTTGGACTCTTCCAAACTGATGCCCTCACTCACCGTCACCAGGTTTTTGCTGGTCATGACGTCGCTGACCTTTTTGGTCATGTCGGTTTCGAAACGTAAATCGCGGTTGGTGACGATGCCCACCAGTTGCTCGCCCCGCGTCACCGGGACTCCTGAAATACGGTAATGGGCCATCAGCTTCATGACTTCTTCAATGGGTCGGTCAGGGCCGATGGTCAAGGGGTCTACGATCATGCCGCTTTCCGATTTTTTGACCTGGTCCACTTCCATGGCCTGGTGTTTGACACTCATATTCCGGTGGATAAATCCGATCCCCCCTTCACGGGCCATGGTGATGGCCGTCTGTGCTTCGGTCACCGTATCCATGGCCGCGCTGACGATGGGGATGTTCAGCGTCAATTCACGGGTCAGGCGGGTTCGGGTATCGACATCCTTGGGAAGGACATCGGAATAGCTGGGCACCAGCAGGACATCATCAAAGGAATACGCTTCCTCTGCGATCAGGTTGGTCATGGGATCCTCCGCATCCAAATGGAAATTTGAAAAACTAACAAATGAAGGGGGCTTTATCAATCTTTATTTGGCTGCTTGACACCCCCGGCAGGCCGTAATAAGTTGGGCGCTTTGTTACAAATGGGGTGCGCTTGAACCAGACGAGATCGGCCATGGGCGTCATCCTTGCGATTTTTACCGACTGGAGCCTCGACACCGCCATGCTGTTCACCATCAATCCAGACAATCCTCAGCAACGACTGATCAGCCGGGTGGCGAACATATTGAAAAACGGGGGGCTGATCGCCTATCCCACCGATACCTACTACGGCATCGGATGCGATATCCTGAACAAACGGGCCATTGAGCGAATTTACCAACTCAAGCAGCGCAATAAAAATCAACCCTTCAGCTTCATCTGCGCCGACCTGAAAAACATCAGCCAGTATGCCAGGGTCTCCAACTACGCCTACAAAACCATGAGACGGCTTCTCCCCGGCCCCTATACCTTCATTCTGACGGGATCCAAACTGGTCCCCAAGATCATGCTCACCAAACGCAAAACCGCCGGCATTCGTGTTCCTGCCAATAATATCTGTCTGGCCCTGGTAGAGGCCTTGGGCAACCCCGTAATCTCGACCAGTGCCACCGCGCCAGACGGTGAGGTCTTTCACGACGCCTCCCTGATCAATGATCACTTCGGGTCAAGACTGGATGCGGTGATCGACGGGGGTCCGGTGTCGGGCATGCCCTCCAGCGTGGTCTCCCTGGAGCAGGATGTGCCTGAAATCATAAGAAAAGGATTGGGAGATGTCAGCCTGTTCACATAGGGTTGTCAAATTGTTTGAGCAGTCGGCTGGCCTCTCCCCGGTCCATGTCGTCCAGCGCAAAGTGAAGGGCCATTTCGGCCAGAACGGATTTATTGTCGATCGGCACCCCGTCGAGTTTCAACTGATGGAACTTACGGGTAAACCGGTCCAGCAGGGCCTCTGAGAAATAGAAGCCGGCTTTTCTTTTGGGCACCGCCCGCTTGAAGGCCGCCAGTTTGGATGCCGGTCGTCCGGTGGCCACGGAAACCGGATCCATGGGTTTTTCGTCAAAAAAATCGGGAATGGTCTTGTTGTCTGATGCCGTCATCGATCAACCTTTCTGCCAGCTTTCGGTAGTCTTGTGCACCCGAAGCGCTGTCGGCGAACTCGAATATGCTCTGCCCGACCACCGGCGCCTCGCATAAACGGACGTTATGGTGGATAGGATTGCAGATCTGTTTGCGGAAAAGACGCCGGAGCCGATTGTAGATGTCGTGACTCTGACGGGTGCGGCGGTCGAACATGGTGGGCAGGATATACTTGAGCCGAAGCGATTTATTCAATTGCTGTACAGAAACCAGGTATCCGAAGAAGGTTTTAAGGCCCTCCAAGGCGGGTCCCTGGAGCGCCACCGGGCAAAGCACCTCTTTGGCAGCCATGAGGATGTTTACGCTCAGGACATCCCACCCCGGTGCACAGTCGAAAATCAGGTAATCCAGCCCGTCATTTTTCGGTGTCAGGCTCTGGTGCAAGATGGCATGCCTATGCTCACGAGGCTGCTCTCCCAACCAGTTTTTAAGCTCCACCAGCTTGATACCACCGGCCAGCACCCATAGATTGGGGCGGGCCGAGTGAATGGCCTCTTTCTTTAAAATCGTCCTGCCGTTGCCGTCGTGACCGGTAATGAACTCATATAGTCCGTGGGGAGGCGCAATACCGAGAAAGGTCGTGGTCTGCGCCTGGGTGTCACAATCGACGAGCAGCACCCGCTTGCCTGCCAGGGCCAGCCCGTGGGCAAGGTTTACAGCTGTCGTGGTTTTTCCCACACCCCCCTTAGCCATAGCCACCGCGATGATTCGCATACGCTTTCCTTTTCGGATCAAGGCACTTCAGGCTGGTAACGGTATTCGGCATAGATGTCGGGGTGAATGACCCTGGACATCCAGTCGGGAATCGATGAGGACATCAGGTAGCGTAGCAGTGACAATTTTTCGTCACGGGCATAAACCGGAATCACTTCACCATCGATACCCCCTAATTCACCGGCCCATTCAAGGGCATCTTCAAAATTGCCAAGACGGTCAACCAATCCTCTGGCCTTGGCATCCTCACCGGTAAAAATGCGCCCGTCGGCGACCTGTTCAACCTGGGCACGGTTCATTTTTCTGCCTTCGGCAATGGCCGTAACAAATTGTTCGTGGATGTTGCTGGTGATGGATTGCAGGATTTCACGCTCGTCATCCCGCATTTCCCGGGTTGGGGAACCGGTATCCTTGTATGGCCCGCTCTTGATAACCACGGGCACCATACCGATCTTGTCCAACAGTTGCCGAAAGTTGGTGTATCCCATGATGACCCCGATGCTGCCGGTGATCGTACCGGGGTTGGCAACGATGCCGTCAGTCGCGCAAGCAACGTAGTAACCACCGGAGGCGGCGACCGCTCCCATCGAGGCGATAACCTTTTTGGTTTCAATGGTCTTGCGAATCTCTCGGTAAATTTCCTGAGACGGCCCTACGGCACCGCCGGGGGAATCGATGCGTATCAAGATGGCCTTGATGTCTTCATCTTTACGGAACCGACGGATGGACTCGATCGTATCCCGCGCATCGACGATCGCTCCTTCTATTTCAACAACGCCCACCGCCTCGCCGTCGAATCCGCGGACATCCCGAGTCATCCAGGCAGCCATGGTCATGACACCAAGCGTAAGACCGGCGAAAATGGCAAAAGAAACCAGTAAGAAAAAAAGGTAGGGATGGCGTCTGGAAAACATGTCAGTTTCCTTCTTTTGGTGTAGGCCCAGGCAAGATCGAAAAAGCCTCAGCCGGCACAATCAGCGGACCATGAGCGAAGAATGGAGAAGGCAGGTCGAAAAAGACGTAGCGGACGGCAACGGCCGGGTAGACGGTGCCTGGCGGTTCATGACGATGAATGCCGGCGGGCCTTTCGGGCAAACCGCCGGCATTCATGATTTGAGTCAATCGATTTACTGTTCGTCGTTGTTGAGTTTTTCCTGCAGGTTCTCGCGAAGGATTTCGCCGAAACTGGAGGTTACCGGCCCCATGTTGGTGACGTACTCGGTCAGCAGTTCCTGATCATCTTCCATATCGAGGCGCTTGATGGAAAGACCGATGCGCCGCTCGTCGCTGTTGATGTTCATGACCTTGGCGGTCATCACCTGCCCCACTTCAAACTGGCCCACCGGGGTTTTGATCTTTTCCTTGCTGATTTCGGAAACGTGCACCAGCCCTTCGATACCCTCTTCAAGCTCGACGAAGACACCGAAATCCGTTACATTGGTGACGGTACCGGTGATCTCCTTGCCAACCTCATAGCGCTCGGCAACCGTATCCCACGGGTCAGCCTGCAACTGCTTGATGCCCAAGGAAAATCGCTCCTGACCCTTATCGATTTCAAGAACGATGGCTTGAATCACATCACCTTTCTTGTAAATTTCGGAGGGATGCTTGATGCGTTTGGTCCAGGAGATGTCTGAAATATGGACCAGGCCGTCGATACCCTCATCGATTCCAATGAACAGGCCGAAGTCGGTGATATTCTTTATTTTTCCTTCGATGGTGGTACCCACCGGATATTTGTCGCTGATCACATCCCAGGGATTGGGTGCAGCCTGCTTCATTCCCAGAGAGATCCGCCGGTTCTCCGGCTTGATGTCCAGCACGAGGGCATCCACGATCTCTCCCACGGAAACCACCTTGGAGGGGTGGCGAACCTTGCGTGTCCAGGACATTTCAGATACGTGAATCAAGCCTTCGATACCTTCTTCCAACTCGACGAATGCGCCGTAATCGGTCAGGCTCACCACCTTGCCGCTGATACGCGACCCCACGGGATACTTGTCGATGGCGCTGGCCCATGGATCTTCACTGAGCTGCTTCATACCCAAAGAAACGCGCTCACGCTCCAGGTCCAGGCTCAGGATCTTGACATCGATCTTGTCGCCCACGCTGAACAACTCGGACGGGTGCTTGACCCGACCCCAGGAGATATCGGTGATGTGCAGCAGGCCGTCCACGCCGCCGAGGTCGACAAACACACCGTATTCGGTCAGGTTCTTGACGATACCTGCGACCACTTTGCCTTCGTGAATGGTGGCCAGGGTCTTGGCCCGTTTGCTCTCCCGCTCCTCTTCCAGGAGCACCCTTCTGGAAAGAACGATGTTGCTGCGTTTGCGGTTGTATTTCAGGATCTTGAAATCGAATTCCTTGCCGACCATCTCATCCAGGTTGCGAATGGGTCGAAGATCCGCCTGTGATCCGGGCAGAAATGCCTGAAGGCCAATATCCACGGAAAAGCCGCCCTTGACGCGGTTGGTGATGGTTCCGGTGATGGTTTCATCGGCTTCGTGACGATTCTTGATGTCGTCCCAGACCTTGACTTTCTCGGCTTTTTCCTTGGACAGGACGACCACTTCATTCTCGTCGTCCCACCACTCCACCATGACTTCGACGGTATCGCCCACTTGCGCGCTGACTTCGCCATCCACTTCGAATTCCCGGATGCGAATCTGGCCTTCGGATTTGTAGCCGATGTCTACCAAAACGTGGTCTTTGTCCACCGAGATGATCTTACCGTTGACCACCTCACCTTCGGCAAACCGCTTGAAGCTCTCCTCATACAGATCCATGAGTTCAGCCATGCTTTCGCCGGTAACACTGTCTTTCTCGATCGGTTCTTCAGTTGATTCGTTGTCTAAAAAGTTGTCCATTGACTGATGATTACCCCCTTAGCCGCTTTTTATTTTACTGCAAACGCTTGCGCATGCAGTATAGCCCGAAGACAATACAGAAACGTATGGTGAAATGCAATATAAAAAATGAAAGGCCTATCCCCTCAATGGTCCGACACGTTCCATCATCAACGCCACCACCTGTCGGGCAGTCATGGTCGTCGAGTCAATGGTGACCGCATCGTCGGCCGGCTTCAGCGGTGCAATATCACGACTGCTGTCGTTTTGATCCCTGCGGCGGATATCCTGCTCGATTTGCTCGAGGGTCTGGCCTTTTCCTTTATCGTATTGTGCAAAGCGTCGGATCGCTCGCTGCCGGGCTGTGGCATCCAGAAAAAACTTGAGGTCCGCTTCGGGAAATACCACCGTTCCCATATCGCGACCCTCGGCCACCAGGCCCCCGGTCCGTCCCATGTCACGCTGGATGCCCAACAGCATCTGTCTCACCACCGGACGGGCCGACACGGCGGATGCCAGCATGCTGATCTCGCGGGAACGGATCCGATGGGTAATATCCACACCGTTTAAATCCAATCGTTCCCCCTCGATGCAGAGCCGCAGTGTATTACAGACCTCACCAAGCCCCTGGTCATTGTCCGGTTGGACACCGGCCGCACGGGCCCCAAAGGCGACGGCCCGGTACAAGGCCCCCGTATCGAGGTATCGATACCCCAGTTTCCTGGCCAGCATTTTGCTGACCGTGGTCTTTCCGGCACCGGCAGGTCCGTCGATAGTAATCAGCAGCATCGGTTGATCGGTCATTTGGCGTTACCTGGGCAAATCTGTCATGGCGCTTCTTTTCGGGAGAGAATTGTTTCCAATGCTCGCAGAAAACGCCGGTTTTCCGTTTCGAGCCCCACGTTGATGCGGATATAGGTGGGGAAGCCGTAAGCGCGCATGGACCTGACGATCACGCCCTGCCGAAGCATGTTTTCAAACACAACGTCCGCCGACTGCCCGACGTCGATGAGAAAGAAATTGGCCTCGGTTTTAAAGTAGGTCAGGCCCAACCTGTCCAAGGCCTCATACAGCTCGCCCAGCCCCCGATGAACCAGTTCTACCGTCTGCTGCAGAAACGCCTGATCCTCGAGGGCAGCGGCGGCGGCAACCTGGGCCATGCTATTGACATTAAAGGGCGGCCGAACGCGGTTGAGAACCTCCGCCAGCGAAGCCGGCATGATGCCATATCCCACCCGCAACCCGGCAAGGCCATATACCTTGGAGAAGGTGCGCAGGGTCACCAATGGTCGGTTCACGTCGGACGGCTGCCCGGTTTTCAGACAATTGGGATTACTGACAAACTCGATATAGGCCTCATCCACGACCACGACCACATCGTCCGGCAGCCGGGTCATAAAACGGTCAAACGTCGCCTGGGTGACCACCGTGCCGGTTGGATTGTTGGGGTTGCACACGAACACCAAGCGTGTGTCGCCGGACACCCGTTCGGCCATGGCATCAAGATCCATGGCCAGGTCTTTCAAGGGAACGGCGTCCACCACGGCACCGGCGGCACTGGCCGCAATGGCGTACATCAGAAATGAGGGGCGCGGCACGATCACCCGGTCGCCGGGCCGTATCAGGGCCCGCACCAACAGGGCGATAATATCGTCCGAACCGTTCCCGATGACCACATTCGCCGGCAAAATACCGTTGGCGTCGGCGATCTTGCGAGTCAGCAGGTGGCCGGCACCGTCCGGGTAACGGTGAAGCGCGGCCAAAGCGTTGCGGATGGCCGCCAAGGCCTTCGGTGAAGGTCCCAACGGGTTTTCGTTGGATGCCAGCTTGACCGAATCCCTGATGCCGTATTCTCGCTCCAGGGCTTCCAGCGGCTTGCCGGGAACATAGGGTTCGATGGCCTGAATGTAATCGGGAACTGTCAACTTCATGGTCCACCACCGGTCGAAAAAAACAGCCGGTTGCTCGGCCCGGCCGTTGATGTATGCATGGCAACATGCCACAGGACATTAGGGCGTGAGAGTGGGTCTATTTCCGGGCGGCCTTCTCACCGGCAGCCACGGCCGCCATGTTCAAAGGGACCAATTTGGGTTTCTTGCTGAACTCTTCCTTTATGCAGTTTTTCAGCGTTTCCATGGGGACGATGCCGCTTCGGCTCACGAAGGCGGAAAGGGCCACGATGTTGGCGGCCTTGACGCTGCCCAGATCTTTGGCGATCTCCACCACCGGCACCCGCAGCTCATCCACATCGTCACGGTTCGACCCAAAGGCGATCAGTGAGCTGTTGATGAAGATGATGCCGTCTTTTTTAACCGTCGGGGCGAATTTTTCGAGGGAGGGGCCGTTCATGGCCACCAGGTGAAGCGGGTTTTTAATGATCGGGGAACCGATGGGTCGGTCGCTGATCACCACGGTGCAATAGGCCGTTCCGCCTCTCATTTCAGGCCCGTAGGAAGGAACCCAGGCCACTTCGTATCCCTCCTCCATGGCGGCATGCGCAAGAACCTTGCCGATTAACAGGATGCCCTGTCCACCGAACCCGGCGAACATAATTTCGCTCTGCATTGTGCCTCCTTCAGTCACCTCCGGCATTGCCGATCCATGCGTCATGCCGGAACTTTGTAGTCACCCGGTTGGTAGTATGCCAGCAGCGTCTTTTCGGTCCATTCAACCGCCTGAACCGGAGTCATCCCCCAGTTGGTGGGACAGGTGCTGACCACCTCGACAAGGCTGAAGCATTTGTTCTCCAGTTGATAGGTAAATGCCTGTTTTATCGCTTTTTTAGCCTTTGTGATATATTTTGGTTTGATCACCGTCTGGCGGCTGATGTAGGCCGGGGTCTGCAGGGCGGATAGCAGTTCAGCCATCTTGATGGGCATGCCCACCTCGTCGACCTTTCTGCCGAAGGGGGAGGTGCTGGTTCGCTGGTCCGGCATGGTGGTGGGTGCCATCTGGCCGCCGGTCATCCCGTAAATGGCGTTGTTGACGAAAATGGTGGTGAATTTCTCGCCCCGGTTGGCCGCGTGGATGATCTCGCCCATGCCGATGCTGGCCAGGTCGCCGTCTCCCTGGTAGGTGAACACCATCAGGTCGGGTCGCACCCGCTTGATGCCCGTGGCCATGGCCGGTGCACGGCCGTGGGCCGCCTCCTGAAAGTCACAGTTGAAGTAGTTGTAGGCCAGCACGGCACAGCCGACGGGGGCGATGCCCACCGTGCGCCGCCGGATGCCCAGTTCGTCGATGGTCTCGGCCACCAGCCGGTGAATCACGCCATGGGTGCATCCCGGACAATAGTGGGTGTGGGTATCGGAGAGGGACTCCGGTTTCTTGAACGTCTTTCCCATTTTACCTGTACTCCTTAGCTTGTGAGCCTGAAATCCCTTGGGGATTGCGTGTCGATCAGGCAATCCGTTGCTTAACCACGTCAATGACCTCTTCGGGGGTGGGGATATCGCCGCCGCATTTGCCGTACCAGCTGACCGGAACCCGCCCCTTGACGCTGCGCTCCACATCCTCGATCATCTGGCCCATGCTCATCTCGATGCTCAGCACGTGGGTGCACGACGGCCTCATCGCCGCATCCGCCACGGCTTTTTCAGGAAACGGAAAGACCGTCTGGGGGCGGACCATGCCCACCTCGATGCCTTCCGTCTTCAACATGTCGATGGCCGTGCGGCATACGCGGCTCATGGTACCGTAACTGACGATGAGCCCCTTGTAGTCGCCGTCGGTATGGTATGCTTCGGACATCACCTCTTCGGCGCGCATGCGGTCATATTTGGCTTTCAGCGCCAGGTTGTTGTCATTGAGTTGAACCGGGTCCAGAAACAGGGATTTGACCAGGTTGCGGGTGTTGCTCCTGCGATGGTCCATCCCGTTGGTGGCCCAGGCATCCTTGTTGGACGGCTCGCTTTTCAAATGGTCGGGAAATTCAACCGGCTCCATCATCTGCCCGATGAGGCCATCGCCCAGGATCATCACCGGATTGCGGTATTTCTCAGCCAGGGGAAAGGCCTTCATGACCATTTCAACGGCCTCCTGAACGCTGGCCGGTGCCATCACCAGCAGGCGGCAATCACCGTGGCCGATCCCCTTGGTGGCCTGGAGATAGTCTGCCTGGGAAGGCAAAATGCCTCCCAACCCCGGTCCGCCGCGCATGATGTTCACGAAGACCGCCGGGACCTGGGCAGCGGCAATGTAGCTGATGGCTTCGCTCATGAGACTGATTCCCGGACTGGAAGAGGTGGTAAAGACCCGTTCACCGGCTCCGGCGGCCCCGAAAATCATATATCCCACGGCCACCTCGCTCTCCCCTTGCAGAAAAACACCGCCGACCTCCGGCATGCGACGGACCAGATATTCGGCCACCTCGGACTGCGGGGTGATGGGATAGGCGAAGTAGTTCAGGCAACCGGCCCGGATGGCTGCTTCACCGATGGCTTCGTTTCCCTTCATCAATACCTTTGGCATAGTGCTCCTCCGTTAACCGCCCTCAGGCGTTCGGTTCCTCGGTTTCTTTGATGGTAATGGCCACATCCGGACACATGATGCAGCACATGGTGCAATGGATGCAGTCATCCGGTCTTGCCTGATAGGCTGGGAAGTACCCCTTTGCATTGACGTCGGATGAGATTTCAAGAACATTCTTGGGACACACGGTAATGCACAGGCCGCAGCCCTTGCAGCGGTTCTTTTCGATGTCGTGTTGATACGCCATGGATAGCTGCTCCTTATCGCGATGGAATCGTGTCCCATCGGAAATGCGGCGATGCCGTGCCGATGGATGGCCGACATGCCGGTGGTTGGTCTCTTGATGCAACAGGGCGATCAAGATGCCCTTTTGACGGGTTCAGCTGTTCGACCCCGATGCGCCCAAGGCATCAGCCTGCTTCCAGGGCGGCACCAACTGCCGCCTCAGGGCAAGCACCGGGCAATGGATATCCTTTTTATCGATCCGGGTCAACAGTGCCGCCGGCGCGGTGATAAACACAAGGGGTATGTTGCCGGCCTCAGCCACGTGTTTTGAGAAGGCGTACCCCGCCAGAATATCCTGTTCGGTGGTCTCTTCCATCAAGTTGGTATTGCCGATGATACCGGTGATCGTCATCCTGGCCTTGGCCTCGATCGCTTGTCGCATTTTCAGGCACCCGTTTACCGTATCCGTGTAAGGGCGATTGGGATTGATCACCTGAAGCACCTGCAGTGTTTTCCCCTTCATCGGATCGGCCAGCGCGGCCAGGACCGTTGCACCCACGTCGTCCCCCCCCACATCCAGCAAGGTCAGCCCAGACGGGTGTCTCAGCATGCCGGACACCTCAGGGGTGAGAATGGGCAGGTCTGCCTGCATGTACTGGGCGGGCGGCAGCACCACGTCAATGCCATGGCGGCGTAGCGCCTGGCGGGCTTCTCGGGTCCTGAAATAGGGATTGACCAGATCCAGATCAGCCAACCGAACCGCCGTTCCCTTTGCATTCATGTGAACGGCGAGGTTGATGGCAACCTCGGTTTTTCCGCTCCCGTATGCGCCGACAATGATCACGATACCGCTGAGTTCAAGTTCCAACTGACAATGGGTCCTTTGTTATAAGAAAAATGAGTTACATATTTTCAAAACCCAGCTGTGTCAAGGGATTTGAAGCTCTCGACGGATTTCGCCTTTTACTGGCAGATGCGGTGTGCTAAAAGACAATGGACTCCCAAAGTCGCTGCGAAGGCCATCCCTGCAAAGGATCGATCCAGATGAAAACGGTAAAGACCGGTCTCGACATACTCTCCGAATCGCCGCCCACGTCCTTGAAGCACCGGCGTATCGGACTGCTGTGCAATCCGGCTTCGGTGGACAGCCGTTACACGCATGCCCGTGAGCGGATCCGACGGGCCTTTCCGGGCAAGCTAAAAGCCCTGTATTCCCCCCAGCACGGCTTCTACGCGGAAAGGCAGGATAATATGATCGAATCCGCCGACCGGTTGGATTCGGTGACCGGTTTGCCTGTCTTTTCCCTTTACGGAGACACCCGCATTCCCACGCGCGCCATGATGGACCCAATAGACGTTATGCTGGTGGACCTTCAGGATGTGGGCACGCGGGTCTACACCTTTATCTACACCCTCTCCCACTGCATGGAGGCGGCACGGCAATACGATAAAAAAATCATCGTCCTGGATCGACCAAACCCGTTGGGCGGCCGTCAGGTGGAAGGAAATCTGCTTGCCCCCGGCTGTTCATCTTTCGTCGGCCGCTACCCCATCCCCATGCGCCATGGCCTGACCATCGGCGAATTGGCGATCCTGTTCAACACCCGCTTTGGCATTGGCTGCGACCTCGAGGTGGTTTCCATGCAAGGCTGGAAAAGAGCGATGACGTTCAGCCAGACCGGCCTGCCCTGGGTGGCGCCATCGCCCAATCTGCCCACACCGGCGTCGGCCATGGTCTATCCGGGGCAGGTGATCTGGGAAGGTACCAACATCTCGGAAGGCCGGGGAACCACCCTACCCTTCGAGTTGTTCGGAGCGCCGTTTTTAGCGCCCGATCGGCTGATGGAGAATATCGACACGCGCCTTTTGAGCGGGGCCTTGCTCAGGCCTGTTGAATTTGAGCCCACCGCTAACAAATGGGAGGGGCATCCGTGCAAAGGGTTTCAAATCCATGTCACCGACCCGGGGGTCTATTCACCCTATGCCCTGTCACTGGCATTCTATCAGGCCATATACCAGACCCACCCCGACCGCTTTGCCTACAAGCAGCCACCCTACGAGTACGAATACGAACGTCTGCCCATGGACTTGATATTAGGCGACCACCAGATCCGGTTACAGATCGAAACCGGAACGCCGCTGCCGACCATCATTTCAGACTGGGAAGCGCCGCTGTCGGCATACACGAAGATGATTGAAACGGTATATATCTACAAATAAAAACCCCGAGCGGCAAACCGTTCGGGGCAGAGCATTTTCAATTTCGGGATGTGGGCGTGGTTATTTCTCGGTTTTCAGGGTCTCAATCTCTTTCTTGAGTTCGTCTATCTCTTTCTTGTACTTCTCGGCATCATCATCGGCGACGGCGTCATCAGCGGTGTTGTCGTCCTTTTTCCAGGTATCTTTGAGTTCATCAAATCCCAGATAGAGCGCAAGCCCACCGCCGAGCAACAGCATCACCGGGATCGCACCGGCCAAAAGTTGAAGAAATTCACCGAACCATACCGACAGGCCAATCAAGCCCAGGACTGCTGCCACCGCTCCACCAATTAACGTTTTCATAGAGAATCATCCTCCTTCTTGAACCTTTTTGAGTTAGTCAGATTAAAATGGCTTCATCGGCCCATCTATGCGCATGGCGCTGGGATGGCTCGAGGTGCTTGGCGATTATCTTCGTTTTTTCCGGCCGCCCCGTATTTTTTGGAATATCAATGGGATTTCAATTAGATAGCAACTTGATGGTGACGCAATCAAGTAATATGGCAATACCATAGAAGCCAGAGTAGCGCAAGCATATTTTTCTCCGGTGAATATGGCGTTGCAAAGGGTCAAGGCTTCTGTTATTTTTTTGAAATATCGTCAACGTCCATCCGTTTGGATTCTTACCTTAACAATGATGAACCATCCAAAAAAAAATCCGATGTCTTCTCTTGCGCTGAAGCTTCACAAGTGGATCAACCGTCTGCTCAACGATTCACACGACCACTATTTCTGTTTTCTGCCATCCCCAACCGGGGCCTTTTCCGCTTTTTTTCTGAATCGCCTGTTCTCAGGGATATTCATGGGCGGTGAACAGGCAGACATCGTTAAAAACATCCCCGATGGGGCGATTATCGTCTATACAACCAAATATAAGAGCCGATTCGAATTTCTCTTCGCCCATACCCGGTATCGACAATTGCGCCTGCCTGTGCCGCAATTGGCCTTCGATTCTGACATCTATCTCTGGCAGCCGCTGTCGCGGATATTCCGTATCTGCCTGGCCTACCTGGATGAACTGATTCAACGTCACCGAATCCAGAACCCCTATCGCAGTGGTTACCACCAGCGCGCCCTTCTTGCATCGGGTTGTGGCACACTCTCACTGGTTGAAAGAAAAGGGTTCTATCGCCGGTTCGTTAAGGAGAAAACCGATCCGCTGAGTTACCTGATCCAAATGCAAAAACAGATTGATCGGCCCATCTACCTGGTCCCGCAACTGATGTTTTTCGGCAAGAAGCCCTTGCCTGCGGTTCCCAGCCTGGTAGACACGTTTTTCGGCACCTCACAACGTCCGGGAAAGATAAGAAAGATCGTCACCCTGATCCGGTATCCCGGAAAAATTTTTGTGGAGCTCTCCCAGCCGCTGAACCTGCGGCAGTGGCTCAGCCAATCCGCACCACCGGATAAACCCATCGATTATCAGGCCCTTCAGTTGCGGCGCCATCTCCTGTTGCTGAACAACCGTCACCGGCAGAGCATCACCGGGCCGATCTTGAAATCCAACGAAGAGCTCAAAGAATCGATCCTCACCAGCGACCGGATGGGGACCTTCATAAAGAAACATGCCGCATCCCGACAGGAACCAATCCATAAAATCCGAAAAAAAGCCGATGGGTATCTGGATGAAATTGCCGCCCGCTACAGTCCAACCGTGATCCGCATCATGTCTTCCGTGGTGGGGTGGATCATCAACTCCATGTTCGACGGCGCCGTCATCGACAGGGCAGGTCTGGCGAGGGTCAAGGAGATCTCCCAAAAAGGGCCGCTGATTCTCATTCCTTGCCACAAGAGCCATCTCGACTATCTGATCCTGTCCTACGTGCTTTACCAGAACAACATGCCCTGTCCGCATGTTGCCGCCGGCAAGAACCTGTCATTCTGGCCGCTGGGTCCGATTTTTCGCGGCGGCGGTGCGTTTTTTCTTCGCCGGACCTTCAGGGGGGCGGTGCTTTATGCCCGGGTCTTTTCCGCCTATATCCATAAACTCTTGGAAGAGGGCTTTCATATCGAGCTGTTCATCGAGGGGGGAAGGAGTCGAACCGGGAAACTGCTCATTCCCAAACTGGGCCTGATCTCAATCCTTCTGGATGCCTATCGCAATGGGGCCTGTGAAGATATGATATTCGTTCCCGTTTATATCGGCTACGACCGGATTGTTGAAGAACACGCCTACGTTCACGAAATGGAAGGCGGCAATAAAGAAGATGAGAACCTCAGTCAGGTGATCCGTGCCCGGCGCTTTTTGAAAAAGCGCTACGGAAAAATCTATATCAACTTCCACGACCCCATCTCTACCCGTGAGCTGTTGGCTGACGCCCCGGTGGCACTGGACCGGATGGCCCAAAAAGATATAAATGTACTGTGCCGTAATCTGGCCTGGCGGATCATCAACGCCATCGACAAACAGACCGTTGTCACGCCCCATGGCCTGGTGGCCGCCGCCGCCTTGAATATTTCCAAACCCCGCTTCAACCACGAAGAACTGATGGAAACAGTGGATGCCTACCTGGCGTTCGCCACCGCCCAGAACGCCAAGCTGGCAGACACGATTCTTCTCAACCCGGACGGTGCCATGGAAAATGCCATCGACCGCTACCTGTCACGCAAACTGCTTGAAAAAGCGACCGGAGACAAAGAGCTGCCGGAAGATCAGGTCGACTACACGGTTAATTTTGCCAAACGGTCACTGCTGGAATTTTATAAAAACAACTGCATTTCATATTTCGTACCGGCTGCTTTCACCGCGCTGGCTATTCTAAAGAAGGATGCGTTCCAGTTCAATGCCGCCGAATTGCACAACGAGTACCATTTTTTTCAGGATTTCTTCAAATATGAGTTTGCCTATGATCTGGATCGACCACCGGTTCATTATGTGAGAAAAACGATCAAATCATTTATCGATGACGCGATGCTCATGCCCCACCAGACCATCCCCGACAGTTACCAGATCACATCATCGGGATATCGGAAATTAAAGCTGTTTGCCGCCTTTTTAAGGCCTTATTTTCAATCCTATAAGGTGGTGCTCCACTTTCTGAGAACCAGCCGCAAGGAAAAGATGGAGACGAAGGATAAACTCAAGAAAATTCAGAGCATGGGTCTCCAGATGATAAAAAGCAAGGAGATCGAACTGATCGAATCGGTGTCCCAGGTCAACTATGCCAACGGCCTGAGCTATTTTTCCACCAACGGCATCAGAAATCATGCGAATGAGGCGGCCATCGCTCATTACGAAACGCTCATCCAGACTTACTTGAATCTGTTGGGCCCATGAAAGCGCTGATTCTGGCTGCAGGTTTCGGCACCCGGCTGGCACCCCACTCCCGGACATTTCCAAAGGCCCTGTTCCCGGTTGGCGGCATCCCGGTATTGGGAAGAATGCTGGGCAACCTGAAACGGGCCGGCTGCACCGCTGTTGCCGTAAACGCCCACCACTTGGCCCATCTTATCCGGTCCTATCTGGCGGAAAACGATTTCGGCATGCCGGTAACCCTGAGCGTTGAACCGGAAATTTTAGGCACCGGCGGCGCCATCCGACACCTGGCCGGCTATTGGGACAACGATCCTTTCATGGTGGTCAATGCGGACATCGTCACCGACATCGATCTGTCTGACGTTTATCGCCGCCACCGAATGCGTGGGTCGGAGGTAACGCTGGTCATGCATGACTGCCCGCCCTTCAACCAGGTGTGGGTGGATGAGCAGCATCGAATCGCCGGCTTCGCGCGTTTTTCCAACCCGGGGGACCCTGGCCGTCACCGGAAAATGGCTTTTACCGGCATTCACGTCATGGACGCCGCCATGATACGGCGCATACCCGATGACGGGTTCAGCGACATTATTGCCGTCTACCGGCAAATGCTGGACGACGGCGTGCCCATTCATGCCCATGTGGTTCAAAATCATTACTGGCAGGACATGGGGAGCCCAAATCGCTACCGGGAGGCGGTGGTGGAGGCCATGGCCCCAGGCGCATTTCAATCCGCCTTCCCCGGCTATCGGAAGGCTTCCATCCATTGCCGGGAACTGGCCGGAGATGGTTCCGACCGCGGCTGGTTTCGGCTGACCGCCGGCCCATACCGGTTGATCATGGTTGACCACGGCATCACCACCACGCTGCCGGGCAGTGAGGTCAACGCCTTTGTCATGATCGGCACCCACCTTCACACCTGCGGCCTGCCGGTGCCGCGAATACACGCCCATGACAGTTTCAGTGGGCTGGTATTCATGGAAGATTTAGGCGACTGCCATCTGCAGCAGATGGTGCGGCAAAGGCACGACGGCAGCGGCGTCGAAACGCTTTACCGGAAGGTCATCGACACCCTCTTCGACCTGACAATAAAAGCCGCCGAAAGCTTTGACCCAGGCTGGACCTGCCAGAGTCCGGCCTACGATGCTGCGCTGATACTCGATAAGGAGTGCCGTTATTTCGTGGACGCCTTTTTAAACGGCTACCTGAAGTTGGCGGTGGCCTATGAGGACCTGGCAGCGGAATTTGAACACCTGGCCACAAACACCATCGACCACGGGTTGACCGGGTTGATTCACCGTGACTTCCAATCCCGCAACGTCATGATTCAAGACGGCCGGCCCCATCTCATCGACTTTCAGGGAGCGCGAACCGGCCCGATCCAGTACGACCTTGCCTCGCTGCTGATCGATCCCTATGCGGGATTGACTCCGGGCCTTCAACAGCGGCTCTTGATGTATGCCACCGAGCAGGTGGAACGGCTGTTAAAATGCCCCCCGGACCGGTTCATCCGGGGTTATCGCTACTGCGCCGTCACCCGAAATCTTCAGATGCTCGGGGCCTTTGGATTCTTGAGCCGGGTCAAACAAAAAGACGCCTTTGCGCATTGGATCCCTGCTGCGGCAAGCATGCTGGCCGGCCACATCCGCGCCGCTGATCATAAGGCCTTTCCCCGACTCACCGCCATTGCCAAAAAAATAGGTTTGGGATAACTGGGTGTAGTCATTCCCCTGCCATGAAACTGAGCGGCCCCATAAAAAAAGGACGAGGCACGATGAAATCGATAAAAATAATGATCAATGGCCTGCCGGGAAACGTCACCGCCACCATCGCCGGCCATGCCTTGCAGGATCCGCGGATCATCCTGCTGCCCCATTCCCTCACCGGCCCGGAGATTCAAGCCGACCGGCACACTGTCGGCGAAAGGGTCATCGAACTCATCCGGCCGGCCGATCGAAACGAGAAAGTGGATGCGCTGGTCAAGACGCATGGGGATTTCATCAGCGTGGATTTCACCCATCCCTCGGCCGTCAACGACAATGCCGAATTTTACTGCAACCGGGGTCTGCCGTTCGTTATGGGCACCACAGGCGG
Organism: uncultured delta proteobacterium; assembly: GCA_963697225.1. Taxonomy (GTDB): domain Bacteria; phylum Desulfobacterota; class Desulfobacteria; order Desulfobacterales; family Desulfosarcinaceae; genus Desulfosarcina. The sequence goes on along the minus strand of CAVONM010000016.1, from coordinate 21,753 downwards.
CGATAGGGAGAAACTGATCCAAACGGTGCTCGGCTCAAGGGTCTGCGCGGTCATCGCACCCAACATGGCCAAGCAGATTGTGGGATTTCAGGCCATGATGGAATATGCGGCCAGCACATTTCCGGGCATTTTCCATGGCTATTCGCTGACCGTGAAGGAAAGCCACCAGGCCGGCAAGGCAGACACCAGCGGCACGGCCAAGGCCATGGTCTCCTGTTTCAACCGCATGGGCGTCGATTTTGCGCAGGAAGCGATCGCCATGGAGCGGGACCCGGCGGTTCAACGCGAGCAATGGGGAATTCCCGAAGCCTATCTGTCCGGTCATGGCTGGCACACCTATCGGCTGACCTCTCCGGACAACACCGTCGTCTTTGAATTCCAACACAACGTCAACGGCCGCGATATTTATGCGGCGGGCACCATGAATGCCGTCCGCTATCTCGATCGGAAACTGAAACATGGTGAAACGGGTCGGGTGTTTACGATGATCGATGTGCTGAAAGCGTAGTGCCCGCTGCGGGGCGCCCATTCTTCGGTTCCTAAATGGTCGTGTTGATGAACACGACCACTAAGCCTGCTGGATCAACTCACGCGCTTTTTCCAGCGCCTGCGGCAGATTCTGAGGCTGGGTGCCACCGGCCTGGGCCATGTCGGGTCGACCGCCACCGCTGCCGCCTACCACCTCGGCAATCGATTTGATCATCCTGCCCGCATGGAACCGGTGGTTGAGGTCTTTGGTCACCACGACGATCAAGAGCGCCTTGCCATCGGTCTCACACCCTAAAACCACGATGCCCGAACCGATGCGGTCCTTGAATCGGTCGGCCAGTTCCCTGAGGGCGGATGGTTTGTCAACGGTGATCTTTTGGATGATCGCGGGTGTCCCGTTGATATCGAGGATCTGCTCGCCGCTGCCATCGGCCTGCATTTCGGCCATTTTGGTCTTGAGCCGCTCCGTCTCCTTCTCCAGACTTTTCAGCGACGCCAGGGTCGACTCGACCCGTGTTGCCAGGGCATTCGGCTTGACTTTGACCAGGTGACTCAACTGCTGCAGAATCCGGCTGTTTTTCTGCACATGGTCCAGGGCGGCGCTCCCCGTGAGGGCCTCGATCCGTCGCACACCGGATGCCACGCTCGATTCGGAACTAATTTTAAACAAACCGATGTCGCCGGTACGGCCGGTATGGGTGCCCCCGCAAAGTTCTCGACTGAAGGTATCCAGGGAGATGACGCGAACCCGGTCGCCGTATTTTTCCTCGAACAGGGCCGTGGCGCCGGATTGCATGGCATGATCCATGTCCATCTCCTCAACAGCCACGGGGACATTTTGCCGGATGCGCTGGTTGACGAAGATTTCGATGCGCTCCAGGGCGTCGGGGTCGATCTGGGAAAAATGCGTGAAGTCGAATCGAAGTCGATCCGACGCCACCATGGATCCGGCCTGCTTCACATGGTCCCCCAGTTCATGCCGAAGGGCTGCATGCAGAATGTGGGTGGCCGTGTGGTTGAGGGCCACGGCGGCCCGGTGGTCGCTGTCCACGGTGAGCATGACCGTCTGGCCGTTTTCCAGGCGGCCGGATTGCAGGTGTCCTTTATGGATGATGATGCCGGTGGGATCCTTGACCGTGTCGGTAACCATCATCTCCATGCCGGGAGCGGTGATCGTCCCGTGGTCACCCACCTGACCACCGGCTTCCCCGTAAAAGGGCGTGGCCGTGGTCACCACTTCCACAGTGGTCCCTGCACCGGCGGCTTCCATGCTTTTGTTGTCCTGCACCACCAGCACCACCTGTGCTTCGCAGGTCAGCGTGCCGTATCCCACGAATTCGGGTTTCTCGCCCGAGGCGCTCAACTGGCGGTAGGCATCGGAAACGCCGGTAAAGGTTATTTTGGATCGGGACTGCCTGCGCTGCTCGTCCATGCGCTGTTCAAACCCGTCGGTATCCAGGGTCATGCCCTCGTCACGCACCACGTCGCGAACAATATCCACGGGGAACCCGAATGTATCGTAAAGTTTGAAGATCAAGTCACCGGGAACCTGGTTGGTACCCTTGGCCTTGATCTCGGCCAGGGTGTCGTTGAGCACCCGCAGCCCGTTGTCCAGCGTTTCCGAAAAGCGAACTTCTTCGTTCTCGATGACGTTGGTGATAAAGGCCGAGGCCGTCTTGAGGTCCGGGTAGGCCGGCACCATAATGTCAAACACCACCCGTGCGGTCTCGTGGAGAAAGGGTTGGGTCAAACCGATGTTGCGGCCATAGCGGATGGCCCGCCGCATGATCCGGCGCAGCACATATCCCCTGCCCTCGTTGGACGGCAGGACGCCGTCGCCGATGAGAAAGGCCGCAGCCCGGCTGTGGTCGGCGATCACTTTCATGGCCACGTCGTCGGCCTCGACGCGGCCGTAGGTTTTTTTGGCCAGCGCTTCGGTGCGCTCGATGATGGGGTAAATCAGATCGGTGTCAAAATTGGTGTTTACATTCTGGACCACTGAAGCCATGCGCTCCAACCCCAGGCCCGTATCAATGCTGGGTTTGGGCAAAGGGGTCATGGTGCCCGAGGCATCGCGGTTGAACTGCATGAAGACCAGGTTCCAGATCTCCAGAAACCGGTCGCAGTCGCAAGCCACGTCGCAATCGGGGCGACCGCAGCCATGCTCGGCTCCCCGATCCAGGTGAATCTCGCTGCAGGGACCGCAGGGACCGGTGTCGCCCATGGCCCAGAAGTTTTCCTCCTCCCCCAGCCGTATCATCCGCGATTCGGGGATGCCGATGCGCCGGTGCCACAGGTCGTAGGCCTCGTCGTCATCCAGATAAACCGACGCCCAGAGTTTTTCCGCCGGCAACCCATACCCGTTGGTCAGCAGATCCCAGGCGAAATCCACGGCCTTCTCCTTGAAGTAGTCGCCGAAGGAGAAGTTGCCCAGCATTTCGAAAAAGGTGTGGTGTCGAGCCGTATAGCCCACATTTTCTAGATCGTTGTGCTTGCCACCGGCGCGGACGCACTTCTGTGAGGTGGTCGCGCGGACATACTCCCGCTTCTCCTCACCCAGGAAGGTGCGTTTGAACTGCACCATCCCGGCATTGGTGAATAGCAGCGTCGGATCGTCCTGGGGAATCAAGGACGAGCTGCGCACCACCCGGTGGCCGTGTTTCTGAAAATAGTCGAGGTAAAGTTGTCTGATCTCGTTGCCGGTCATAACCGTCTCCTAACCCGGATAAAGGGAAACAACAAATCACAAGCTCCAACATTCAAATAAATTCCAAATTATGTCCAAATCTCAAAAGAAGATACAAACCAACGGTTGATTGTTATTTTGATTTCTCCAATATGGATGATTAGAATGCCCTATCTTTAAGATCATCAGATCGTGGAATTTTGAATTTGGCTATTGAGATTTATTTGTGATTTGGTTTCTGGTTATTGTTCTTTAGCTTTCGGGTTTGTTTTTTCCGTTTTCGCATCTGTTTTGGCCTTTAGCAGGCCCACCGCCTCCCGCACCTTGAGGTCCACGGTTTCCAAAAGGTCGGGGTTGTCCTGGAAGAATTTTTTCACGTTTTCGCGTCCTTGGCCGATGCGCTCACCATTGTAAGAATACCAGGAACCGCTTTTATCGATGATGCCGGCGTTGACCCCCACGTCCAAGAGGTCACCGGACCGGGAGATACCCTCTCCGTACATGATGTCAAATTCCGCCTCTTTGAACGGCGGGGCCATTTTATTTTTGACCACCTTGACCCGGGTCCGATTCCCCACGACGTCCTGCCCGTCTTTGATGGCGCCGATGCGACGGATGTCCAGCCGAACGGAAGAATAGAATTTCAGGGCATTACCGCCGGTGGTGGTCTCCGGGTTGCCGAACATGACGCCGATCTTCATACGGATCTGGTTGATGAAGATCACCGAGGTCATCGTCTTTCCGATGGTCCCGGTCAGCTTTCTCAGGGCCTGGGACATGAGGCGGGCCTGCAGGCCCATGTGGGAGTCACCCATCTCTCCCTCGATCTCCGCTCGGGGCACCAAGGCGGCCACGCTGTCGATCACCAGCACGTCGATGGCGCCGCTGCGAACCAGCATGTCGGCAATTTCCAAGGCCTGCTCGCCGGTGTCAGGCTGAGAGACCAGCAGTTCGTCGCAGTTAACCCCCATCTTGCGGGCATAGGTCGTGTCCAGGGCATGTTCGGCGTCGATAAAGGCTGCGATGCCCCCCTGTTTTTGCGCATTGGCCACGGCGTGCAGCGCCAGGGTCGTCTTTCCCGATGACTCGGGGCCGAAAATTTCGATCACGCGGCCGCGGGGCAGGCCGCCGATGCCCAGGGCGCGGTCCAGCTCGATGGAACCGCTGGAGATCACGGGAATGTCTACGACGGGGCGTGCCCCCAGTTTCATAATGGCACCCTTGCCGAACTGACGCTCGATCTGCCCCATGGCGGAGTCTACCGCCTTGGTTTTATCCGGTGAAATGGCCATGCAATCCTCCCAGGTTGGTGACAAGGTGAAAGAACATCATTGAATGCCTCCCGCGGTAATCTGCAGGCAGGCCCGTTACCCTATTCCCGGCTTGCTCGATGTCGCGTTTTAACTTGCCGGACCGATACGGTTTTCATGAACTGCCTGGGGGTTTTTAAACCGCCAGGTGCGATGTGTGCAGCAGGGTGTATTCAGGCCCATTGGGTTTGAGAATACTTTTAAAGAGCATCAGTCGATCCACTCGGAAAAAATCTGAGGCAACCGCTTTCAAGGGTTCCACGGATTCGCCGATCAATTGCGCATCGATCCGTCGGCGGATCCGGCCAATGGTCAAGTGAGCGCCAAAGACATGGGCTTCCTTTTTAAAGCCCACCGAGTCCAAACTGGATTCAAGGGTTGCCTGAACCGCTTTCAACCGGTCGAGATCACCCGCCAGCCCAACCCAGAGTATTCGTGCACGGCGAAGGTCCGGAAAAACCCCCACCCCCTTTGCTGTCAGCGAAAAAGCAGCCGTCATTTCTGCGGCTGCATCCATCTGGGCGGCAATTGCCGGAACCTGCGACGGTTCGACATCGCCGAGAAACTTGAGGGTCAAATGAATGTTCTTCGCCGCCACCCAACGGATGTTCCTTCCCGGCAGTTGAAGCCGCGCCTGAATCTGCATCAGAAAGAGAGCCACCGCCTCGGGGATCGGCACGGCGACAAATGCGCGCAGGGTCTGTGGCAATGTGTCTCCTTTGCATCCCGGTGTCTGGCATGACGGCCGCCAATGGGCATCAGGCCGCAGGTAGGGTGAACTGGGGCGTGCCCAGTTCAAATGTGCCCGCTGTGATCCACTGTTTAAGCGTCTCGGCAATCTGTCGGGCCTTGACCATGCTGGAAAGCGGAACCGTTGGCACCTTCTTACCGTTGAGAGTGATGACCCCACTATTAAGTTCTGCATAGCTGACCTGGCCCAGATTGCTTGATTTACCCTTGGGGTAATCGTTCCCGTAGTCTACAATCTGGGTAAACAGTTCAGCGTCTGAAACCGCAGTAAATCTGGCCATTTCCTCATTGAGTACCGGGATGGGGACGCCCAGTCCCACCGCCAGTGAACACCCGTAACCCTGGATGCTGACGCCTACCAGCCAGTCCGGACTCATCTGCTGCATGTCTCCCATCACCCATAGGGTACCTGCCGGGCTCAAGGGTGTACCGTTGGCTGCCCGCTTTACCCCCGGGCGGTGCTGGGTGCCGTGCCAGGTGACATAGCCGACGCCGCCGCCCAAAAAAATCCGTGTACCCAGGCCGATGGTCCGGTAGAAGGGGTCGTTGAACAACGGGCTCAACTGGCCGGCCGAGCAATAGTTGGCGTTGCCTGCCCTGGGTTTTAGCGCCCCCATGTAGGTGTAGACCGTTTTATTGGTAAGATTGACCGCACAGTTGTAGTTCTGATAGGCGTTCCGGGGGTTGCACAAGGTTGCCTGGGGCAACGATTTGAGCGTAACGATCTTCTCATATTCCCGGCTGGGATAACAATCCGTTCCGTACGCGGTGGCCTTGATATGCATCTTCTTGCCCGCCACCAGATCCTGGATGACGTGGCCGCCGCCGTATAGGAATTCACCGGGATACACTTTGTTCAGCGGATCGTCTTCGCAGGGCTCGGTGGCCCCGATGTAGCAGTCTACCGCGGCAACACCCCCGTATGCGGGCACATTGTTGATCCACACCCGGTTGGCCTTGGTGCCCGGAACCGAATGACCGAAATTAATAAATGCACCCGACGAGCACATGGGCGCGAAGGTCCCCGTGGTCACCACATCCACCTGGCACGCAGCCTCCTGCGGGCCGTTGTCCGCAACGATGTCGATCATCTCCTCGGCAGTGACGACAACCACTTCGCCGGCCCTGATTTTATCGTTGATCTGCCGAACCGTTTTCTGAACCTTAAAGCGTCCCATGCCGCCGTCTGCTCCTATCGGGGTCCCGCGTCATTGATTTTGGCGCTGATGTTGTTTTTGATCCATTCGCCGTCCCACCACTCCACCGGATTGACATAGGTCTGGTGAATCAGGGTGCCATAATGCAGATGGTCACCACCCGCCAGACCCGTCAAGCCAGTCTTGCCGATGGTATCCCCCTTATCGACCATCCGCCCGACGGCGACATCGATTTGGCTCAAATGCGAGTAGAGGGTGAACAGCCCAAACCCGTGGTCAAGAATGATGGTGTTGCCATAGATGCCCTGGTCACCCGTGAAGGCTACTTTCCCGCGGTTTGCCGCAGGTACCGAGCAGTGCGCCGTAGAGGCTAGATCGATCCCCATGTGCACCTGACTGTCGATCACCTTTCCGCCGTAAAAATAGGTGCGGTGGTCGGCGAAACGGGCGCGGTTCGCAGACCTGGGAAGCCGCAAAAAAGGCCCGTCCCAAAGGATATCCGTTTCCGTATGCTGTGTGATCCGTTGTATCGCCTCGGTATCCATGCGCCGCAGATCCCGGTTGACTTTAAGGAAAAGGTCGGCTCGGCTGCCGCCCGATGATTCAGGGAAGTAGCGCTCGAAATCGGGCATTTTTTGATTGAAAAAATCGTCGGACAGATTGATCGTGTCTTTTCTGAAGGCTCTGGTATTGATGTGATAGGCCAAACCGGCCGTCGACCGGTTGCCAGCAAAGTCTTCTGCGGCAACCGCCAGTCGCGTTTCCTTGCCTTGTTGGAAATCCAAGGCAAACAGGGCTATGTGGACGGACGGATCTTTGAAATAACCGGCATATCCGGGATAAAAAAGATCGCCCACCATCACCCCGCTAACCGGGCAATCTTCCGACAGTCGGTATATTGCCGCACCACTGCCGCCCTGGTAGAGATTGTGGGAGCGGCTGATCAGGTCAATCGACGGTGCCTTGGTGTCGATCTGGATCTCCTTTTCGAGGTAAACCCGATTGCCCTTTCCCCACTTACGCAGCGAGTAATCCCAAGTCACGACACGGATGACGCCCTTTCCGTCGGTCAGTCCCAGGGCCTGGGGGGAGATCTGTGCTTTGACTTGCACCGACTTTTCCTTGCCGCCCGCAAAAAAACCGGCGGAAGGAAAGGTTCGCTGCAGAACCTCCACCTCCCGGCCCTCGACCAGCAGACCCATCCAGACTTTGCGGATACCGCTGCCGGTATCATCAATATTTACGGTAACGGTCCGCGTTGCACCGATAAAAGGGGATTCGAGTTCAATTTCCAATGCAGGTGCCGATCCTTCCAAGCGGATGATGGCCAGCCATACGGTGGGAATACTGATCAGCAGCGCCACGGTGACCAACAGGATCGGTCTGAGCGAGCTTCCTTTTTTATTCAACGGATTCTTTCCTTTCGGCGCTTTTCTTTAGCCGTCTATTGAATTGGGGACAATACCAGTTAAGCCACCGGTAATCAAGGCAAAGTTTTTCGCGTCTTGACTTTTTAACAGCCTGAGGATACATAATAAAACATGATTCCAATTCATCTTGAAAGATGCCATTGAATGAAAACGGACAGCCCCTTTTTTTTGATCAGCGGCCCATGCGTCATCGAAGATGAGGCAGTCACGCTGCGCATCGCCGCCCGACTCAAAGCGTTGACGGACAGCCTCGGCATTCCCTTTACCTTCAAGGCATCCTATGACAAGGCCAACCGGACCGCCATCACCGCCTTCCGTGGGCCGGGCATCCAGGATGGTCTGCGCGTGCTGACCAAAGTCAAAGAAACCCTTGGCTTGCCCATCCTGTCCGACGTTCACCGCATCAGCGAAGTGGCGGCGGCTGCCCAGGTGCTTGATGTCATCCAGATCCCGGCATTTCTCTGCCGCCAGACCGACCTGCTCCTGGCGGTCGCAAAAACCGGCAAACCGGTAAACGTCAAGAAAGGCCAGTTTTTAGCCCCCTGGGATATGATCAATATCGTTGAAAAGATTCGTTCGGTATCCAGCGTCCAACCCATGATCACCGAACGCGGTGTCATGTTCGGATACAATAACCTGGTCGTGGATTTCAGGGGGATCCAAATCATGCAGCAAACCGGTTGTCCGGTGGTTTTCGACGCCACCCATAGCGTTCAATTACCCGGCGGCGCGGGAACCCATTCCGGCGGCCAGCGGGAGTTTGCACCGGTTCTGGCCAGGGCTGCCATTGCGGCCGGTGCAGACGGCGTTTTCCTGGAAGTCCACGAAGACCCGGACAAAGCTCTTTGCGACGGCCCCAACTCCCTCCCCCTGGATCAGTTGCCCGGCCTGCTGGTCCAGCTTAAAGCCATTAAAACCGCCCTGGCCGCTTGACATCATCCCATGATCGACACCCGCCTGAAACAGATTGCCTTGATACTTCTGGATGTAGACGGAGTCCTGACCGCTGGCCAGGTGATTTACAACGACAGCGGCCAGGAGACCAAGGTGTTTCACGTGCGCGACGGCTTGGGTATCCGTATGCTGATTGAAGCTGGCCTTATGGTAGGCATCGTCACCGGCCGCCGTTCCATGGCACTGGTTCACCGGTGTAGAAATTTAGGCATCAAGCTGCTCAAAGACGGGATTCAGGACAAAGCTGCCGCCCTTGAAGAGATCCTGAAAGAGACCGGCGTGGCGGCCTCGGCCACGGCATTCGTGGGAGACGACCTGCCGGATTTGCCCATTATGCGCCGCGTTGGGGTGCCCATTGCAGTCGGCGATGCCCACGATCGGGTAAAGCAAGCCGCCATGATGACCACCCGGGCAATGGGTGGTTGTGGTGCAGTGCGTGAAATCAGCGAACGGATCCTGCAAGCCAGGGGAGATTGGGAACCGATGATCAAAAGACTGTTTTCATGAAACGTCGCCGTTTGATTCGGCGTGTACTGCTGAGCATTGTCGTACTGGTTCTGGCCGGTACAATTATTGTCTTTATCGGGTATCGCCGGATGACCCGCAACCCGGAAGTGCTGTTGGACCTGGTAAAAGGTGAAGCGGATATGCAGCTCAACAGGATTCGCCAGACCGCCATGAAAAACGGCATTCGGGAGTGGCGGCTAGAAGCGGACTCGGCAACCCTTCTGGAAAAAAAGAAGACCATGCTTCTGGCCAATCCGGATGTGGAGTTTTTCATGGCCGACGGGGATCATGTGCACCTGACCGCCGCGCAGGGAACGATTTACACGGACTCCAGTCGCATGAAGGTCTCAGGGCAGGTATCGGCCAACACCAGCCTTTACCGGTTCCAGACCGACGCACTCGACTACGACCCGGCGGCCAGGGAACTTCGCGCCGATACACCGGTAACCCTCTCCGGCGAGTCGTTCACCCTGCACGCCGACACGATGACCATGAACCTGGAAACCAGTATCACCCATTTCGAAGGCGGTGTGGAAGGGACAATCAGTGAAGATCTACAACTATAGATACATTGTCGGCGTAGTTCGGGTCATGCTGGTTTGCATGGTGCTGTTGCCCCTGCTGGCCACCCAGGGCGAGGCCGGAACCGGGACCCCGGCAACGGAATCGGCCGATCCGGAGGCAAAAAAAATCCATATTTCGGCGGAGCGACTCATATCCAACACAGCTGACAACAATGCGGAGTTTATTGGCAATGTAAGGGCCAAACAAGGCGAGACCCTGATCACCGCGGACAGCCTCAAGATTTTTTTTTCCGGTGGCTCCGGAGCTGGATCCGCTTCACCTGCCCAGTCCCTGAAGAAGCTGGTGGCCACTGGAAATGTGGAAATTAAATTCGACAATAGGCTTGCCGTTGCCCGGCAGGCAGTATATATAACAGCACAGCGCATGCTGATCCTGACCGGCCCGGGGGCCACGATAACCAGCGGCGACAATACCATCACCGGCGAAACTATTACGTTCTACCGGGCTGATGGGCGGTTCACCGTCGAAGGTGGATCCAACGGTCGCGTCAACGCCGTAATCCTCCCGGAAGAATCAGGATTGGAGTAGCCCGTGAACATGCACCCCGTGGGAAACAGCTGATGGCTGCCTTGTCTGTTCGTGAACTGGTCAAGGTCTACCGGGGCAGAAAAGTGGTGGACCGGGTCAGCCTGAACGTGGATAGCGGACAGGTGATCGGCCTGCTGGGGCCCAACGGTGCGGGCAAAACCACCACTTTTTACATGACCGTGGGGTTGATCAAGCCCGATAGCGGCCATGTTTTTCTTGATGATAGGGACATCACGGAATACCCCATGCATATCCGGGCACGGACAGGGGTCGGATACCTACCCCAGGAGGCCTCCATTTTCAGGAAACTGACCGTCCGCCAGAATATTCTGGCGATTCTGGAGACCCTGCCCCTGTCGCGCCAGCAGCGCCATGACCGCACTGACCGCCTGCTGGAAGAGCTGGGTATCGCCCACGTGGCGGACTCAAGGGCGGCGGTATTGTCCGGTGGCGAGCGTCGCCGCCTGGAAATCACGCGGGCCCTGGCTACGGACCCGGCCTTCATGTTGCTGGACGAGCCCTTTGCCGGCGTCGACCCGCTGGCGGTAATCGACATAAAAAAGATCATCGCCCACTTGAAGGACCGGAACATCGGCATCTTGATATCCGATCACAATGTGCGGGAAACCCTGGGGGCGTGTGATTCGGCATTTATTTTGAGCGACGGAAAAGTGATCGAAACCGGAACACCGCAACAGATCGCTTCGAGTACCATCGCCCGACGAATTTATTTGGGAGACGAATTCAGACTCTAAGATGGCAATTGAACTCAGACAACAACTCAAACTGACCCAACAGCTCATTATGACGCCGCAGCTCCAGATGGCGATCAAACTGTTACAGCTGTCCCGTCTTGAGCTGGTGGACACGATCAGACAGGAACTGGAAGAGAACCCCACCTTAGAAGAGATACAGGAGACCCCCGACAAACCCAAGGATGGCGAACCCGAAGAAGCGCCAGCCGCTGCCGTCGAAGAGGCTCGTGAAGTTACGATCGACGAGAAGATCAATGACGAAATCGACTGGAGCAATTACATCGACGAGTATAACTCGCCGGGAAAAGTCAATTTTGAATCCGAAAGCCGGGATGCGCCCCAATACGAGGCATTTGTCTCCTCCAAGGAGTCGCTCAGCGATCACCTGTTATGGCAGCTGTTGATGCTGTCACCCACCGAAATCGAAAAACAGGTCGGCAGCCTGATTATCGGCAGCCTCAACCCTGACGGATACCTGCAACTGTCTGTCGAAGAGCTCTGCCAGCAAAGCGGTGTTTCCATCGAAATGGTCGAGGATGTCCTTGAAACCATGCAGTCCTTCGATCCGGTGGGCATTTGTTCCAGGGACCTGAGGGAGTGCCTTCTGATTCAGGCCCAGCATCTGGACCTGGAAAACAGCTTGGTGACGGACATTATCTCCGATCACCTGAAGAATCTGGAAAACAAAAATTACAAGGCCATTTGCAAAGCCCTGAAGGTTAAACTCAAAGAGGTCATTGCCGCGGTCAACGTCATCCGCGCGCTGGAACCCAAACCGGGGAGACAGTTCACCGAAGAGACGCCCCACTATATCATCCCTGATATCTACGTCCACAAGAGCGAGGGTGAATTTGTCATCGTCCTGAACGACGACGGCATGCCCAAACTTCGGGTCAATCCTTTCTACAAGCGGGCCATCACCAAAAAGAACGAGGTCAGCGCAAATGCCAAGGAATACATTCGCGACAAGATGCGATCTGCGGCATGGCTGATCCGCAGCATTCACCAGCGTCAGAAAACCATTTACAAGGTCATGGAGAGCATCCTGAAATTTCAACGGGACTTTTTCGATAGAGGTGTGACCCATTTAAAACCCATGGTACTCAGGGATGTCGCCGAAGATATCGGCATGCATGAATCTACCATCAGCCGGGTGACGACCAACAAATATGCCCACACCCCCCAGGGCATTTACGAACTGAAATATTTTTTCAACAGCTCCATCAAGCGGGTCTTTGGCGAGGATATCGCCTCGGCCAGCGTCCAGGCCAAAATTAAAAAGCTTATCGAAGGAGAAAATCCGAAGAAACCTTATAGCGACAGCAAGATGGCCGAATTGCTCAAAACGGACAATATTGACATCGCTCGTCGCACGGTGGCCAAATACCGGGAGATGATGGGCATTCTGTCCTCCAGCAAACGAAAGCAGTTCTGATTGCATCCCCGGAAGTCGGCCACGGGTTTCTCGTCCCGCCAACATTTGAAACCGGCGGGGGGCGTATCTGAATCGGTTGACACCCCTCTGCCGACCAGTATTCCCAAAAGGAGGCACCGACCATGAACACATCCGTACGATTCAAGAACCTTGAACCCTCCGATGCCCTCAAATCGTATGTCAGCGAAAAACTGAACCGAATGGAAAAATACTTCAACGGCCCGACCGAAGCCAATGTGGTTTTGTCCATTGAAAAATTTCGTCACAGCGCTGAAATCAACATCATGGGGGACCGGCTGATCATCAACGGCAAGGAGGAGACCGGAGAGATGTATTCAGCCATCGATATGGTGCTGGACAAACTAGAGGGCCAGATAAAAAAAAGCAAACAGAAGGGCCGGAAATACCGATCCAAGGAAAAGACCGGTGCCATGATATCCGAGCGGGCGATTGAGACGGACGGTGACCAGCCCAGGGTACGGGTCCACCATATCGAATTCAAGCCAATGGACGTGGATGAGGCGGTAATGCAGATGGACCTGATAGATGACAATTTTCTGGTATTCACCAATGCCCGAACGGAATCGGTCAACGTCCTGTACCGGCAAAAAGACGGTAACTACGGATTGATCCAGCCGCGGGCATAGCGGGTATTAACAGCATCCGGATAGGCTTAAAAGAATAACAACGGGAATATGCCGGATCCAGTGAGACAGCGATGAAAATATTAGATGTGCTCAACAAAGAAGCGATCCTTATCGATCTAAAATCCAAGGACAAAATAGGCATATTAAATGAACTGGTGACCCCTGCCGCGCACATTACCGGCATCGACCACAACGAAATGGTGCGTGTGTTGATGGAGCGGGAACGACTGGGCAGCACTGGCATTGGCGGCGGCATCGGCATTCCCCACGGCAAGCTTAAAAACCTGGAGAAATTGGTTCTAGGCTTCGGCTTGAGCCGAAAGGGGGTTGACTTCGAGTCCATGGACGGTCGCCCGACCCACCTTTTTTTCCTGCTTATCACCCCCGAACACTCAACCGACCTTCACCTTAAGCTGCTGGCCCGCGTATCCCGGCTGCTTAAAAAAGAGCCGTTAAAAGCGTTGATGATGAAGGCCACCAGCGCCGATGACATCATCGCCATCATCGGTGAGGACGATGATGATTTTTAGCCGTATACCGGTCAGCCGCCTCGATCTACTTGATTCATAAATATGTGAGAACCGCGATGTGAAACGGACCCCTATCACCATTGTCACCGGAAGATCCGGCTCCGGGAAAAGTACAGCTCTGGCCGCGTTTGAAGACTCAGGTTTCTACTGTGTGGACAACATGCCCGTCGCCCTGTTGCCGGGGTTCCTGAACCTATCTTTGGACCATGCCGACGCGTTTACCAGTTTGGCATTCGGCATGGATCTTCGGGAAAATAGCTTCATCCGGCAATATGAATCCATCCTGGATACATTAAAGGGCATGGGCTTTGACTTTCGGATCATTTTTCTCGAAGCCGAAGAGAAGACCCTGCTGAGACGCTACAGCCAGACGCGTCGGCGCCACCCGCTGGCACGGGATAAAAGCATTCGCGATGCTATTCGCTCAGAAAAAACCTTACTGGCAACCCTGCGGGGCAAGGCCAATCAAATCATCGACACATCGGATCTGAATGTCCACGACCTTAAATCCATCATCCGGAAAATTGCCACCGTTTGCACCGGAGACGATGCGATGAATGTTCAGGTAATCTCATTTGGATACAAGTATGGGCTCCCGGTTCATGCCGATCTGGTTATGGATGTCCGTTTTTTGAAGAATCCCTATTTTGAGCCGTCACTCCGGCCGTTGAGCGGGAAAACAGAAAAAATTCGCTCTTTTGTCTTGAACTCTGACCAAACCTGTTTATTTTTACAAAAATATTTTGATCTGCTGGACTTGTTGATTCCCCAATATGAAAATGAAGGAAAATCATACCTCACCATTGCCGTCGGTTGCACCGGAGGTCGTCACCGCTCCGTCGTGATCGCTAGACAATTGTGTGATCACATTACGGCATTGGGTCGTAAAACGGAACTGACCCATCGCGACATCAACAAATCCAATTAACCATGAGAATGACATCCGGTTCCGTTATCCGCATTCATCCGATGAAAGACAGGCAGACATGATTGGCGTTTTAGTGGTTACCCATTGCCGGCTCGCAGATGCATTACTCGAGGCGGCAGAATTCATCCTTGGCGAACGACCCGAGGCCATGGCCCCGGTATCCATCGATTTGAACGAAAACGCGGATAAGTTGCGCAAGAAAATTGCCGACGGCATTAAAAAACTGAAAAGCGACGACGGGATCCTGATTCTTACGGACATGTTCGGCGGAACGCCATCCAACCTGAGCTATTCGTTTCTCGAGGAGGGGCGCATCGAGGTAATTTCCGGGGTCAATCTGCCAATCCTGATCCGGGCAGCCAGCGCCCGAAAAAATCAGAACCTTTCAGAACTGGCGACCAATCTTGAATCGTTCGGGAAAAAGAGCATCTCGTTGGCCAGCGGCATATTGAAAGGGAACAAGAGAGGTTAACTTTTAAAGGAGGGAAAGATGAGCATAAAAATTGGCATCAACGGATTTGGCAGAATCGGTCGTGTGGTTTTCCGGGCCGCCATGAACCATCCGGACGTGGAAGTCGTTGCGATCAATGACCTGACTGACGCTGCAACCATGGCACACCTGCTGCAATATGATTCGGTCCATGCCAAATTGGATATGGAAATCAAAGCCAAAGATGGCGCCATCGAAGTCAATGGTAAGTCTATCGCCTACACGGCCGTCAAGGATCCCGAACGGCTGGCTTGGAAGGATTATGGTGTGGATATCGCCTGTGAATGCACCGGCCTTTTTCGGGACCGCGACAACGCGGCCAAACATCTGACTGCAGGTGCGCGCAAGGTGATTATTTCCGCCCCTGCCAAGGATCCGGACATCACCATCGTCATGGGTGTCAACGCCAACAAATATGATCCCAAGCATCACCACATCATTTCCAATGCGTCGTGCACCACCAACTGCCTGGCACCGGTGGCCAAAGTATTGCTGGAAAACTTCGGCATTCAAAGCGGTTTGATGACGACCATCCACTCTTACACGGGTGATCAGCGCCTGCTGGACTTCCCCCACAAGGATCTTCGCAGGGCCAGAGCCGCGGCTTTGTCCATGATTCCGACCACCACCGGGGCGGCCAAAGCCGTAGCCCTGGTGCTCCCCGAATTGGATGGCAAGCTCAATGGCCTGGCCATCCGCGTTCCCACCCCCAACGTCTCCATTGTCGATGTGGTGGTCAACGTGGACAAAGCCGGTGTCACCAAATCCGATGTCAATGAAGCGCTCAAGGAAGCATCCGAAGGAACGCTCAAGGGCATCCTGGGGTACAGCGACCTGCCATTGGTTTCCACCGATTTCAATGGCTGCCCACTTTCATCGATCGTGGATGCGCCGACCACGTATGTCGTGGCCAACATGGTCAAGGTGCTCTCCTGGTACGACAACGAAACGGGTTACTCCAACCGCATGGTCGACCTGGCCGCGATGATTGGCAAACAACTTTAGCAAAGGAGAAAGTGACCGATGCGCAGCCGAATGCCACTGATTGCAGGCAACTGGAAAATGCATAAAACCGGTTTCCAAGCCGTGGAAGCCGCCAGTCAATTGAAACGCCTGGTCGAGAAGGCAACGGACGTGGAGGTGATGCTGGCCCCCGCCTTTACCGCTCTCTACCAGGTGGCCCAGGTGCTCAAAGGAAGTACCATCGCCGTGGGGGCGCAGAACCTTTACTGGGAGAAACAGGGTGCTTTCACGGGGGAAATCTCATCGGAGATGCTGGTGGAGGCCGGTTGCAGCCACGTAATCATCGGTCATTCTGAACGACGATTGTTTTTTGGCGATACCGATGCGAGCGTCAATCGTAAAATCCGGGCAGCCCTTTCGGCGAGTCTTATCCCCGTGTTCTGCATCGGTGAAACAGAGGCGCAGCGTGAAGCCGGCGAGACATTTTCAGTGCTTGACAAACAGGTTCGAGATGGTCTAAAAGATTTTGTTTTTGGTGATCTAGCCGGTCTCGTCGTCGCCTACGAACCGGTCTGGGCCATCGGTACCGGAAAAACCGCCTCTAAAGAGCAGGCTGAGGAGGCCCATCAGTTTGTCCGGTCATTGCTCGACACGCTATTTGGAAAACCGTTTGCCAGTGCCGTTCGCATCCTTTATGGTGGGAGCGTAAAACCGGACAACGTCCGGGCGCTCATGGAAATGCCCAATATTGACGGCGCCCTGGTCGGCGGGGCCAGCCTAGACCCGGAAACGTTTAGCAAGCTGGTTTTTTTTAATGAATGATTGAACCGTAAAAGACGATAACCAATGTCCATACTGTTGATAGTAATTCACGTGGTTGTGTGCATCGCCCTGATTATGATCGTGTTGCTCCAGACCGGCAAAGGGGCAGACATGGGCGCTGCTTTCGGCGGCGGATCCAGTCAGACCCTCTTCGGGAGCACCGGGGCATCAACCTTTCTGAGCAAAGCAACCACAGCGGCCGCTATCGTATTCATGCTCACGTCTCTGACCCTGGCCTACATGGCCGGCGGCAAAGTCACGAAATCGGTGGTCACGGACGTCCAGGTGCCCATTGAACAGCAGTCGCAGCAGTCGCAGGCACAAGACGATGCAGCGGGCTCCGATACGAAATCTGAGTAGAGCCAACTAACACGCATGCCGAGGTGGTGGAATCTGGTAGACACGCTATCTTGAGGGGGTAGTGACCTACGGTCGTGCGGGTTCAAGTCCCGCCCTCGGCACCAACGAAACTTAAGGGGTTGTAATCATTCAGGTTACAACCCTTTCTTTTTGTCATATGCGATTATATGCGATTTTCCGTTCGATTTTCGCACCCTCCCGCGCAGCGCCCCTTCCAGATCCCCGCGCCCTTCACCGGGAAACCAGTGACAATATCGGTCCACCGTAATGGCAATCGAACTGTGTCCGAGCTGACGTTGCACATAGGCCGGACTGACATGGGCCATGAGCATGGTGGTCGCATAGGTGTGCCTGAGTGCCAGCATTATCCATGTTACCGGTTTCGAGAGCATTAGCGATAGCGGTTCGGAGGTGTCCGGTACTTGCTGTTAATCGAGCTTTGAGTGCTATATCAATTTCATCTAATCCTCGCGGAATCCCTTTCGGTTTAATTCTTGGTACTCCGCGAACACCAATACCGAAGGGGCTGATCGAAAATGACCGTCCGTACCGTGAATTGATAATGCAGAAGGCTTCCTGATGATCCCAAAGAAACATATGTCTGTGTTCCGGCTTCGGTTCCCTTGCATACCCTATGGCCCAATTCAGATAGGCCAGTTTGATTTCTTGCAAATCGAGTTCAAAATGTCTCCAGAATGAATCATTCAGTTGCATTTTTACACACCATAAATTTGCGTAACTATTTGTTTTTAATATTATTATACCAATTTTGGGATAGTGTGTAAATAGGTTAACGTATTGTAAATATTACAAAATAACACTTTTGGGACTATTGGACGGACAAGAGAGGTGTATTTGGGTTAATCTTGACTAAAGGCGGGACAAATTTGAGTTGGTGGCTAAATAGTAGGGTTAGTTGCGGATTTTAGACTCACAAAAAAACGGTTCCAGCATCGATATAGATATGTGGTGATGGGTTCATACATCTTGCTATCAAGCGGTGGTGTCAGACCATCCAGAAGATGCTTTCTGATAGCTAAAAATACAACCTAAATTGAAACCTTCAGCAGCCACGTACATAGCAGTTATGTTGCCGATATTATTATGTTGTTCTTTTTATTCCCCATTTCATTCCGTCTGATTCCAAAAGAATTCAAAAAATCCATATCATTCATTTGATTCGGCCCGTCCATCGTTTTGCAGCGATTGAGAGGGATCCCCATCTGGGTCTGCTCGACGGTTTGGCTTGTGTCTCGGCGGGTGATCTGCAACCTTATGGGCATGAAGATGGAAAAGCCCGAAGAGGCACCTTCGGGCTTTATGCAAGAGCTGCCGCAAGCATCCGGAAGCTCCAGACAATACTTCCTTCCTACTGCACCTTCCGGCTGTTTGCAAGGCCGGAGGCATGCCCGACGGTGTTACTGCTTCTCATCCAATGTCGATGGTGCACGTTTCGATTTTGCATTTGCCGAAGCTGCTGGAGAGGCCAGGCCTATTGCTGTGATGCCTGCCGCCGTGCAGCAAAACTGAAAAACCACCGGCAGGCACAACGAAAATATCGTCAGACCGAAAAAGGCAAGAAGGCCCATCGCCAAGCCGAAAATCGCCGCAGACATGGTGACCATCCAAACGAATCAAAAAACATGGATGATGCCCCTTCAACACCCCCGCGTCCGTGGGCTATGAAAGTTTTGACCCGCATAAGAAAACGTGCCTGGCGTATCGGATTGGCATCAATATGCCATTTTTGCGGAACTGTTGGCCGGATTGTGGCAACGTTCCCCCGCCGCGGCTATGGTTAACCCCCATCGGAAAGGCGGTCATGGTGATAAAGAAGAAATTTCTCAACCCTGATCGTATCAGGGCCGTCCATGGCGGGTTCAGCTTTATCCCGCACCGGTTTCTCACCGATGGATTTTTTGCCGCTCTGCAGCAAAAGGAAATCCTTCTCTACCTGTTTCTGGTGCTCGCTTCAGACCGTCATGGGCTCTCTTTTTACAGCTACGACACGATCTGCTGTTTGCTGCAGATGGATCTTGACCAGTACATCAACGCCAGAAACGGCCTGATCGATAAAGATCTGATCGCTTTCGACGGCACCGTTTTCCAGGTATTGGAACTGCCTGCAACCCCCGTATTATCGTCGGCAAGTAA
This sequence comes from uncultured delta proteobacterium, assembly GCA_963697225.1. Classification (GTDB taxonomy): domain Bacteria; phylum Desulfobacterota; class Desulfobacteria; order Desulfobacterales; family Desulfosarcinaceae; genus Desulfosarcina. The sequence goes on along the minus strand of CAVONM010000016.1, from coordinate 2,273 downwards.
ACACGCCGATCAGAAACGAGCGAGGAATCAGGCTACCATTGCCCAGCTTGCCGACCAGTCATTAAAACGGATGACACCATGATGGATGGGACGATAGCTGCCTTGGAACAGGCGATCCAGGACTATCTTGAATGGATGGCCGTCAATGGGTATGCGAGAAGTACTTTGCAAGGCCATAAACGAACGCTAAGACACTTTCGATCGTTTATCGACGTAAAGCGATATCACTGGGATGATATCTTTACCCGCCGTACGCTGAATCGGTTTAAAAAGGCCAGAGGGTGTCACCATGCCCATGCCGTAACCGGACTGTCGCGGTATCTCCATGCCCAAGGGAAAATCGCCCGGCCGATACGGGTGCGCAAAGCCTTACCCATTTTGCCTGTCATTTATGAAGACTACCTGCTTTATCGAAAAAAATACCGCCATGCATCCGATCGCCTGATAGCCCACATCAGACGGGTGCTTTATGTGTTTGATGGCTATTGCCAACGCAACGACATTCAACTTCGATCATTGAAGATCGACCATGTGGATGCCTTCCGAGATGAATGTTTTAACGGTTTTGCCAGCGCCACCCGCCGTGTTTACCGAATCTATCTGCGGGGCTTTTTAAGCTACCTATACCGTGAACGCCAGGTATTGATGGCCGATCTGGCCCCCCTGGTGAACGGCCGGCGGGAATACGGCCGTGCCAAACCGCCCAAGTTTTTACGCCCGGCTGAAGTGCAGCAGCTTTTTGACAGCCTCAACCCTTCTACGGCCAGCGGCATCCGGACCTATGCCATGGTACATCTGGCCTACTCGATGGGCCTGCGTCCCATAGAGATCAGTCAGTTGCGGTTGAAAGATATCGGTTTTAGCCGGCAACTGATGCGGGTCGCCACACGTAAAGGAGACAACCCGCTTGAGCTTCCCATCCCCGAACATACACTCAAGGCGGTGGCGGCCTATATCATCGGCGCCAGGCCGAAGACGAAACACCGCCGGTTGTTTTTAAACCTGCACCCGCCGCGTCGGCCGATGACGCCCAATGCGGTCACGTTCCGGATCAGTGAAACCATAAGGCAAGCCGGTTTGAACGCCAGCGCCTATTGGCTGCGGCATACCTATGCCCAGAACCTGCTCGAGGCCGGCGCGTCGATCTTTGATATCAAGGAGATGCTGGGCCACGACAAAATCGAGTCCACCAAAAAGTACCTGTGTGTGCATACCCAGCTGATGCGTGAGGTGCTTTTCGATGAATCCCTTTGAAAGTGTTATGGCCAACTATCTTGTCGACTATGCGTCTTATCGTGAACAACGTGGCTACGCCCAAAAAGCGATCATGCCACCGCTGATTGCAATCGATCGATACCTGAAAGCGCACAATGTCCGTTGGGAGCAATTGCAGCAGCCAGCCTTTTTTCTTCACTTGCGGGCCACGATCAGCCCGCATCCCAATACGACCAACCGGATGCTGTCGCATGTGCGCAGTCTCTTCGATTATCTGGTCCGTCGGCAAATCGTTGCCGCCAATCCGCTCAACGATATCCCGCCCGTGCCCGAACGGTATTTTGTTCCTTTTGTCTTCTCACCGGAGCAAACCGACCAATTGCTGAAAGCCGTTTGTGCAGCCATCAGGCACGACCCAACCCATTTCTTATTTGACCTGGGAATTTATTTGGCCGTGGTGATGCTGGCCCGCTGCGGCATGCGCATCAACGAACCGTTGCGGCTCTGCCGTTATCATTATCGACCCGATGAGGGCAGCGTATATATTGAGCGGACCAAGTTCAGAAAAGATCGTCTGATACCGCTGCCCAAAGTGGTCATGGCCGAGCTCGACAATTACCTGACAGTACGTAAGGCGTGTTGCCCGGGTGACCAAAATCCCTACCTGCTGGCAGGAAGAAAGGGTCAACCCCTCAAGGCAGATCGGGTCCGTAACGTCTTTCATCGAGTCGTTGAAGCGATCGGCCTGAAGCAGCCCAAGCGGACCATGGGCAACATGACCTTCGGATCGCCGGTGCCGCATAGCTTGCGGCATTCGTTTGCTATCAACAGCTTGAACCGGATCAAGGCCCGGGGCATCTCTCCCCGGCAGGCATTGCCGGTGCTGGCCGCATACATGGGCCACCGCAAATATCAATATACCTCCGCTTACCTGAAGGTCAAAGATGCCGGCGATCTTGCCGGCCTGATCGCCTTCACCAAATCCCAATTGGATGTCGTATGAGACTGTCAGCGGTTATTCATCAATTTTTTGATAAGTATTTGCCGCACATCAAAGG
>CAVONM010000015.1:0-62986 GCA_963697225.1 uncultured delta proteobacterium | reverse complement strand
ATGCAATCCCGAGGCTGCCTGGGGTGAACCGGCAAGCACCCGCACCAGGCATTCGAAGAGGTGCCGGCGTTTTACCGGCTTGGTGAGGTATCCGGCAAACCCAATCTCCTTCATGCGCTGACTATCCCCCCGCAGTCCGCGGGAAGTCAGCATGATCAGGGCGGTTGACTGGATCGCAGGATCTTTTTTGATGGCCCGGCCAAGGTGGTCACCGGCCATGCCGGGCATCATGAAGTCCACCAGGGCGGCATCGAAGGGCGCATGGGCAGCGGCATCACGCAATTTCTCAAGGCCCGTTTCGCCGCTGGAAGCGCTGTCGAATCGACAGCCCCAGGTGTTGAGGTAGGCACAGAACAGGTCTCGATTGGTGGGGTTGTCATCGACCACCAGGATTCGCTTGTCACGGATGATCGCCGGCGAAATCCAATTGGCGTCTTCCGGGGCCAGCCGCTTTTCCAGAACCAGGGTAAACCAGAACCGGGCGCCTCGACCCGGCTGGGATTCAACCCCGATGCTTCCGCCCATCATTTCGGTCAGTTGTTTGGAAATGACCAGGCCCAGCCCGGTGCCGCCGTGTTTGCGGGTGGTGGACGCATCCACCTGGGAGAAGGACTTGAACAGACGGTCCACCCGGTCGGCAGGGATCCCTGGGCCGTTGTCCTGAACATCAATCGAGAGTGCCACCGTGTCCCCGTCGGTGTCTTCCAATTCAACCCGCACGGCCACCGCCCCCTGCTCGGTAAACTTGATCCCATTGCCGATGAGATTGATCAGAATCTGCCTGATGCGTCCCGGATCCCCGCAGATCCAGGAGGGTACATCGGGGTGAATATAGCTGGTCAGCTCGATGCCTTTGTTCAAGGCATGGACAGACATGATCTCCATTAAGTCTTCCATCATGTCGCGGAAGTTGAAATCCAGCCTTTCCAGTTCCAGCTTGCCCGCTTCGATTTTAGAGAAATCGAGAATATCGTTGATGATGGAGAGCAGGGAGTTGGCGCTGATTTTGGCCGTGCGGGCAAAGTCATGCTGCTCGTCGGTCATATCCGTATCCATCAGCAGGCCCAGCATGCCGATCACGCCGTTCATGGGGGTTCGGATTTCGTGGCTCATATTGGCCAGGAACTGGCTTTTGGCGACGCTGGCTGCCTCGGCATCCTGCTTGGCGCGATTGAGATCCTCCAGCGCCTGCTTGTGTTCCGTGATGTCCTCTTTCACCCCGACGAAATGGACGATGGTTTTTTCCTCGTCGAACACCGGCGAGATGTGGACCCGCTCCCAGTAAAGGCCGCCGTCTTTTCGCCGGTTGATGATTTCTCCGGACCAGGGTTTGCCATCGTTCAGTGTCTGCCACATCTGCCGGTAAAATGATTTAGACTGCCGGCCGGATTTCAGGATGCGAGGATTGCGTCCCATGGCCTCTTTGGCCGGGTAGCCGCTGATGGTTTCAAAATAGGGATTCACATATTCGATCGTACCGTCCGGTGTGGTGATCACCACCGACACCGGGCTCTGCTCGATGGCCCGGGAGAGGGTAACCATCTGCTGGCGCTGGTGCTCCAACGCGGTCAGGTCTCGGCCGCGGGTCTGAACCATCTCATTGGCGAACCCGGCCAGTGCCTTGAATTCGGACATTTCAAGCGCATCCGCGTTGATTCGCTTGTCCTGGTGAGCGGCCTGCTGGAAGAAGCTCACGAAGGCATCCACATCCGCTGAAAATTTCCGGCGGGCCCAGACGACAAAAAAACAGGTTCCTCCCAGGCAGAGGAGCCACATGGCGCAGTTGATCAAAAACTCGTTAATCAAACGCTGTTTCATCAGCTGCCGGCTTTCCTCGATCTGGGTATAGACCGAGTTAAGATAAAACCCGGTGGCAATCGTCCAGCCCCATCCCGGGATGACCACGCTATAGGAGATTGTCGGTTCGACCTGGCCGGTCACCGTGTTGAGCCAGTCATACGAGCAATACCCCCCGTCACTGTCCGATGCCGCGGCCGCCAGGATTTTTTTCCCCACATAGACGCCCTGGCCATTGCGCACCTCCAGTGCATTCCTGCCGATCAGTTCGGCCTGGGTGCCATGGCTCAGGATATAGTTGTTGGCGCCGATGGTGAAGATGTAATCGGTCAGACGGTATCTGAAGCTTTGGAGTATCTGCAGGATTTCAGCCTGCAGTGCACCCTCCATGTCCGCCCGGTCCACCACATAGCCGATGACCCACTCGGCAGGCTGGAATAGCCTGAAGTAGCCTAAATATCCAGTCGTCTTGCCGTTTTCCCCGCTGGTGGTCGAAAACGTTCGGTAAACATCGTCGAATCGGAAAACCGTGGGGATGAGCGTGTCGATCAACCGATCGCCATCCTCATCCCTGATTTGCCGGATGTCATCCCGGATCGGCATCGGATCCGGCTGGGGGTAGATAACATCACCGGCTTGATCTAGGACGACGAGTTGTCCTTTCCAGTTGCTGTCGTCAAAGGCCTGAATATTGTGTCGGAGCAGCCGCACCAGATCCGCATCGCCCATCTCGGTCCGCCATTCGGCGGCCGTGCGGGACAGGCTCGAATGGATGTCCGTGACATGGCCTTGGATTTTCGCCCGGCCGACGGTGTCCATGACGGCGCGTTTGGTCTTGACCAGGGCCAGCACATTCTGCAGCCGCTCTTTGAGTGCCATTTTTTTCTGAACCAGAAACTCGGCCTCGATACGTCGGGATTCGTCGTGAAACGTGTCGGTTTTCCAGACCACGATGAAAGCTGAGGGAACCAGAATGCAGGTGATGATGACAACGATCGCGATGACTTTGGGCAAATCTCGCAATGATCGGAGGTTCAGCATGAATACACTCTGTTTTTGATATTTGACGGCGGACCGATCGATGTGTGCCGCGTGATGCGTAATATCGGCAGTCGAGGAGAGAAGTTTAGGGGGTGATGGGGCTGTGATGGTTCAGTCGTTCCTGTTGATGCAGCCGGCTGCATCAATATGTGTCGCGCACCTTTGCAACGACTGGGACGGACGGCATAGGCAGGGGGCCTTTTACTACGCGTTCATCAAGAGCCTATATGGTGAGTTTTTGCGACCGCAGGAGATAAGCCAGGACGATGCCGACCATAAAGCCGGCGGCCAGGTTGGACGCCAGGGTGATGCCCAGGATGGTCACCACCACGAACATCTCCTTGCGCTCCTTGATGTCCAAGACGGTCAGGGCCAGTTGACTGCCGGAAAACAGGAGCAGCACGCCGAGGATGGCCATGGGGATCAGGTTGAACAGGGCCAGGATGCGGTTGCCCAGCAACAGGGTGAGCAGGACGAAGATAGCCCCGATGATCAGGTTGGAACCGGCGGACCGGGCGCCGAAGCGATAGTGGGCGGCCAGGCCGCCGGCGCCGTGGCACAGGGGCATGCCACCGAGCAGGGCGCTGAGGAAATTTCCCAGGGCCATGCTTACGCACAGCGCTTTGCCCGTCACCCGCCGGGCGGCGGTGCCGAAATAGCTGATGGACAGGTCCATCTCAGCGATCACTGCATTGCCGATGGTCATGGGCATCTGGGGCAACACCAGCGCCAGCAGGGCAAAGGTGAAATCCGGGCCTTCGGGAACGCCCAGGGGCAGGATCCTTGGCAGGTACAGCCCCGGCCGGATGTCTCCCAGGCCCTGACGGGTCCCCATCAACAGGCCGATGAGAATACCCGTGCCCACGATCATGAGACCAGCCGGCGTCCGCTTGTTGTCCAGCAGCAGCAGGGTCAGGACCGCGCCGATCATCCCGATGACCAGACCCACGGGGATCGGGCCCAGCTGCTGGACGGCCAGGTAGGGTTCCGCCATCTGGTGCAGCACCTGAAGCTTGGTCTTGCCGATCATGAACTTGATCCCTTCGGCCATGAGCAGGGTGCCCGTGGACAGCTGCACCCCCCGGATGACCGCCCTGGGTGTGTATTTGCCGATGAGGGCGATGGCCCCGGTGGCGCCGATGATCAGCAGGCAGGCGCCCATGAGAATCCCCGAGGCCATAATCTGCTGGGGACTCATGGCCGTGGCGATGGCATAGGCCCCGATCACCTTCATGGGCTCCACCGGGGTGGTGATGCCGAAGTAGAGTCCCGTGAAGATGTAAAAGAGACCCACCGACAAAAACAACCCGGACGGATCAAGGCCGTTGACCAGAATCATGCCGATGGCCAGGGGCAAAACGATCCCCAGGTCCCCCAAAGACCCGGCGAATTCCATCCGATTGAATGTGAGGGGCAAAGGCATTATTTTCCCTCTCTAAAGCGCTGGTCCGACTTGAGGGATGTCGACCGCTCCTGAGACAGCTCCAGCCACCCGGCACGTGCATCGCTGCGTATGTCGAAAACCGGGACATAGGGTTTGATGTCCAGCAACGGGGTCCCGTCCAGCATATCAACATCCAGCAGGTGAAGGATGCGGCCATCGATCCGGTTCAGCCGAACGATGGACAGGCCGATGGGATTGGGCCGGCGTGGGGCGCGAGTGGCGAAAAGACCCCGTGTCACCGTGTCCAGAAAGGGCTTGACCATCAGGCTGTATCCTTTGGAAAGATGGAAATGGTAAAGCAGAATCAGATGGGAAAAACCGTCGAGATCGCATAGCCCTTCTTCGTACCGGGGGTCCAGAACCAGTTGGCCGGGCACATCCCGTGCGCCGGAAGGCTGGATGGGCATGCCGTTGATGTCCTTGAATGGGGTTTGAATGATGCCGATCGAAGTAACCGAAATATCCATGTCATCCCTCCGGAATTGGTGGCGGAGCGGCGGGAACCGCGCCGCGGCTCAGATCCGTGCGCCAGGTGCATGCCGTGAAAAGAACCGTTCCCCCGGCCATCAACAGTGCACCGAGAACAAAGGCCTGCCGTAGCTGGAACCAATCCATCATCACGCCGGCCATAAATGAACCGACCAGCATGCCCAGGCTGTGGGCGACGGTGAGCAGCGCCATCACCGACCCCATGGCCTCGCTGCGGCTGCCTTGCAGGACAGCAGCCGCCATCAGCGCCGGCATGGCGATGCCGCCGCCAATGCCGAAGACCACGCTTGCCCAGAACATGTCCTGGAACCCGTTGGCGTGCTCAAAGGCATAGACAGCGCCGGTGACCACCAGGCCGCCCAGGACGATCATTGACTTTCGATTCAATCGGTCCGCCAGCCATCCCATGGGTACCTGCACCACGCCGCTTACCAAGACCCCCAGCATTACCAGGATGCCGATGCCTGATGCCGAGACGGAAAATTCCATGTCGGCAAACACCGGCAAAAAACCCCAGATGATGCCGATGCATGCCGTGTATGCCAGGCGGAAAAGAAAAAGACCGGCGATGGTCCGGTCGGAAAGTATTTGCGACCATCCCAGCGGCGCCTGTCCTTTTTTGACCACCCGCTCTTCGGCGGTGGGGGGGAGAAAAACCAGGCTCAACACGAATCCGACGATAGACAGGGCGCCCATGCAGACGAAGGCCCCGTTGAGGCTGAAGCGGTCCTTGATCACACCACCGATCAGCGGGCCGGCGCTCAGGCCGATGAACAGGGACATGTTGAACAGTCCCATGACCCACCCCTCCTTGCCTGCGGGCGTGATGTCTCCCACATAGGCCTGCACCACCGGCATGATCATGGCCGACGTGATCCCCTGAACAAAACGGATCACAATCAGGGACTCCACCCCTGTGGAGAGAATGAAGGCCACCGAGATCACGGCGTAGGAGAAAAGCCCAGCGACGATGAACGGCTTGCGTCCCTTTTTGTCGGACCGGCGGCCGAAGTAGGGCAGGAAAAACGTCCGGGAGAGGGAGAAGGCGCCGAAGATCAGGCCGATGTACAATCCGCTGGCCCCCAGGTCATGGGCGTAGACCGGCAGCAGCGGCACCACGATGCCCACCCCGGTTACCGCCGCAAAGATGGAGAAGAAAAGGGTGCCGAAAATTTTGCGGTCGATGGCGTTCATGGATGAAGGTGGTTTTCCTTGTCAATGCCGGAAAAAAATGAAATAAATATGGGCCTTCCTGTTTGGACGAAGTTGTTTCAAACCGCCCCAATTAACAACGAGGATTACGGCATGGACAATTACCAGACCCTGATGGAAAAAGCAAAAAAAGGATTCGAAACGCTCGACCTTCCAGAAAACTTTAAAACCGATGCCCTGGATCGGCTGAAGGCCTGGCTGACCCAAGACATGTTTGCCGCCTATGTGCCCCAGATCGACCATCTAATCGGGTCCGGGCAATGGGAGTTCCTGCTGGACTCTTTTTACCAGGTGATTCCTTTCGGCACCGGTGGTCGGCGGGGACTGGTGGGCATCGGTCCCAACCGCATCAACCCATGGACCATCCAGGCATCGGCCCAGGGTCACAGCCAATACCTGATCAAGGCCCACGGCGAGTCCGCCAAGCATCGGGGCCTGGTGCTGGCCTACGATGTGCGCCAGTTTACGGACACCAGTCGGTACGCTCCGGATCGACCCAATCCGGTCGATCATCTGGACTGCCGGCAGCTGGCCGAAGCAGCGGCCCGGGTATACACAGCCAACGGCATCAAGGTCCACCTGTTCGACAGCACCCGCAGCACCCCGGAACTCTCCTTTGCCATACGCCACCTGAACGCCGTTTCCGGATGCATGTTTTCCGCCAGCCACAACCTGCCCACGGACAATGGTAAAAAAGTATACGACCAGTACGGCGGCCAGCTCATTCCGCCCCATGACCAGGATCTGGTGGACGAAGTGACCGGCAATGTTTCCGCCATTCAGACCATGGATCTGGATGCAGCGGGCCAGAACGGACTGCTGGCGGACATCGGCAGTGAGGTGGATGCTGCCTACCATGCAGCGGTCGCTGCGCTTCAGCTCAGCGACGCAAGAGGCGTGAAGATTCTTTACAGCCCCCTGCACGGCACCGGTTTGACCTCCGTCTATCCGGTGCTCAAAGGCATGGGCTTCGACATCCACCTGGACCCGGCCACTGCCAACCTGAGCGGCGCCTTTGAAAACGTCACCTTCAACATTCCCAACCCGGAGGTGATTCAGTCCTTCGACGCGGCCCTGCCCAATGCCGACGCCATCGGCGCGGATGTGATCATGAGCACCGACCCGGACGCGGACCGCATCGGCATCATGGTGCGGCACAAGGGCAATTGGAAATTCCTCAACGGCAACGAGATCGGCATTGTTTTGTCCGAGTACGCCATCGACCAGTACCGCAAAAAGGGGCAGTTGACGAAAAACAACGTGATTATCAAAACCGAGGTAACCTCGTCTCTCATCGAGACCATTGCAGCAGAAAACGGCATCCAGTGCATCGGCGACCTGCTGGTGGGATTCAAATACATCGGCGAACGCATGAACCGACTGGAGGCGGAGGGCCGACAAGGGGATTTTATCCTGGGCACCGAAGAGAGCCACGGTTTTCTCATGGGCAACTATGCCCGCGACAAAGATGCCGCCGGCGCCGCCGTGTGGCTGGCCGAACTGGTCTCGCAACTCAAGGCCGACGGGCGAACGCTGGTGGATTACCTGAGTGGCATCTACGCCAAATACGGCTACTGCCACAACTATCTCACCGAAATCCGACTGTTGGGCGCCAAGGGCATTGGCCGGATCAAAACGATCATGGACCATTTAAGGAAAAATGAGATTCCGGCGGTGGGCGATTTCAAGGTGGTGGAAAAGATCGATCGATGGGAAGGCGAACCTCAGCCCCACCTGTCGAGAACCGACACCTCTTCCCGCAACGTGCTGATCCTGAAACTGGCGGACCTGCCCGAAACCCGCAGCATTCGCATCACCGTCCGGCCTTCGGGAACCGAACCCAAATTCAAGATTTACATCGAAGTGCTCGGCCGGCCGTTTGATTTGTCCGCCATCGAAACGGCAAAAGCACAGATCGTGGAGGTCCAGGAACGGCTGGCGCGTGCCTTCATGGCTCATTGTTACAACATCCTGGGTGTGGATTTCCCCGAACGGGGATTCCTGCTCTTCTGGCAGCTGCCCCTGGACGATAAGATGAAATATTTCGAGATCGAAGAGCAGGTTGCCGGGTTAAAGACCGTTCCCGACTTGAAAGCACGGAAAGACCACCTGGACGAGTTGCTGGCTTTTCTGGGCGCCAATCCCGTTCAGAAGGTCGACCTGGCCTTTACCGCCCGATACGGCAGCGGGGTATCTGCATACCTGGATCTTAACTAGTGCCCATCCACCAACGGCTCTTGTTTTGAAGCCGTAACCCCTCGGATCCTCGAACCCGATCAAAAAATCGCCAGTGCCTGTTCCAGATCGGCAACCAGGTCGGCAGTTTCCTCGATGCCGGTGGAGTAGCGCACCAGACTTTCGGGAATGCCAATAGCGGCCCGTTCCCGGCGGGTGCATATGGCTGGCGGTTGGCCGGCGGCCCCACGATGGTCTCCACCGCGCCCAGGTTGGCGGCGCAATGGGCATAGCGCAGCTTGTCTTCAAACACCTGTACCGTCGGGTTGGTGTTGCGGCTGTAGATATGACCCGGCGTTTCACCCTTGGTGACCTGCTGCCACGTGTCCACATCCTTTCAGCCAGATGCCACACTACGGACAACCGGGACCTGGGTTGCCCCAAGCAATGAAGACGGCGCTTCTCCACCCCATGCACACCGGGTTCCTGCGGATCCATCGTGATCGGGCATTTGATTTCCCTCCTTGTTGTTTCCAATGCTGGTTGAAAAGGGATCGAAGACGAATCATAGCAGCCTTCGGCTATTTCGCCAGATGACCGGGATGTCAACAGTCAACTCGGCAGCGTCAACGAAAACGTGCAAGGACCATCTAACAGGCACCGGGGCAGTGCGGTCTTTTATTCACGAACGGCACCTTGGCGTGCCTGTTGACAGCTGCTGAGGGACTGCCGGTCGTCAATCGAATTAATCGAAAGCCAGGTAAGGGTTCATTTTAAAAACAAGATGTTAAGGACGCTTCCAGTCGATACGATATTTTTTTGATAGAGGATAAAAAAAACTTGCACTTTTTGACGACTTCAATTAGATGCCCCCTGTTTTAATTTACGGCCGCTCCGGCGGCGTTTTACAACTGCCATGTCTAACAAAAGGGGGGCCCGATGGATGAAAAGAGAGGCTACTACACATGAGGTGGTTTGTCCGATAGATTCAACCACGCGCAAGAAAATCTGGCCTGAACATCACGATCATTCTCAATTCGTTACACCCGCAGACCACTTCGTTGAAAGAGACGGGGTCCAATTTGCCGGCACCCATCTCATCATCGATTTCTGGGGCGCCAAGAAACTCGACGATCTGCAGCTCATGGAGCGTGCGTTGCGCGAGTGCGTGGTAAAATGCGGCGCCACCCTTTTGCACATCCACCTGCATCATTTCACGCCCAACGGCGGCATTTCCGGTGTTACGGTGCTGGCCGAATCCCACATCAGCGTTCACACATGGCCGGAGCGCGAATTTGCCGCCTTTGACGTGTTTATGTGCGGCAATGCCAGGCCCGAAGAGGCGATCTGCGTTTTAAAGCGCGCCTTTTCACCCAAAACGATCAAAATCACTGAGAACTTAAGGGGAATCCAGGGCCATGCCTAAATTCACGGAAACCCTTTATGACGACTATGGTCAGGAGTTTCGCATCGATGAACGGCTGCATGAGGTCAAGACCGACCATCAACACCTGATCATTTTTCACAACGCCCGCTACGGACGGGTGATGGTGCTGGACGGCGTGGTTCAGACCACTGAAAAGGATGAGTTCATCTATCACGAGATGATGGCCCATGTTCCCCTTTTCGCCATGGATCGAGCCAAACGGGTGCTGATCATCGGCGGCGGCGACGGCGGGATGCTGCGTGAAGTCACCCGGCATCGAGAAGTCGAGCACATCACCCTGGTGGAGATCGACCGGCAGGTTATCGACATGTGCCGCACCTACCTGCCCAACCACTCCCAGGGGGCATTCGACGATCCGCGGGTCCACATCGTGATCGAAGACGGATTCAATTTTGTCCAGACCACCCGCGATCGGTTCGATGTGATCATCTCTGACAGCACCGATCCGATTGGGCCGGGTGAAGCCCTGTTCAAAGCGGACTTTTATGCCCACTGCAAGCGCTGCCTGACCCCCGGGGGACTGCTGGTGGCCCAGAACGGTGTGGCCTTTATGCAACTGGACGAGGTCAAAACCACCTCGTGGCGATTGAGCCGCGTGTTTGACGATTGGTATTTCTACACGGCTGCGATTCCAACCTATGTCGGCGGTGTCATGACCTTTGCGTGGGCCACGGATAACCGGGCATTGCGCGGTATGGACATAGAATCCTTGAAAGCGAGGTATCAGGCCAGCGGCATCGAGACGCGCTATTACAATGCAGAAATCCATCGGGCCGCCTTTGCGCTGCCCCAATATTTGCGTGACGCGGTGGGAGGTTGAACCCATGAACACCATTCATTTTTCGCCCCGGGAGGAGGGTGCCCGATATGCCAAGCTGCTGCAGGAACATGGCTCGCCCTTGCTGGTGATGGATGCCGACGCCGTGCGGGGGCAATACCTCTCGCTCAAACGGGCCCTGCCGGAGGTGGGTCTTTATTATGCCATCAAGTCGTTACCCCATCCGGCGATCTTGGGCCTGCTCGCCGGCATGGGGTCCGGATTCGATCTAGCTTCTTCAGGCGAGATCGAGCTGGTTCGCGGCTTGAATATTCCTGCCCGTCGAACCATCCACACCCACCCGATCAAGCGCGACAGCGATATCCGTGACGGCATGCGCTATGGGTGCACCACTTTCGTGGTTGACAACACCGATGAGCTGCTCAAGTTCTTGCCTTACAGGCACCGGGTTGGGCTTTTTCTGCGGATCAGTTTCCGCAGCCCATCGGCCGTCGTGGATCTATCCAAGAAATTCGGCTGCTCCCTGAAAGAGGCCGACGATTTATTGGTGCTGGCCGCCAAACTGGGCATTCACGTCAAGGGACTCTGCTTTCATGTGGGCTCCCAGTGTGCAGATGCCCGACAGCAGCTCGACGCCATCCATGCCTGCAATACCCTCATCCGCCGGCACCATGATACCGGGGCAGCGCCCATCAGCATCCTGGACATCGGCGGCGGTTTTCCGATCTCCTACGATGGCGGCCAAGTGGACATCGACGCCTACTGTGCACCCATGCGCGAGGCTCTGGCGGCGCTGCCTCCCCATGTGAAGGTGATCGCCGAGCCGGGCCGTTTCATCTCCGGGCCGTCGATGGTTTGCCTCACCACCGTGATCGGCAAGGCGCTACGCAACGGCGTTTACTGGTATTACCTCGACGACGGCGTATACGGCTCCTACAGCGGACAGATCTATGACCACACGCGTTACCCCCTGGAAACCTTTTCTGACGACGAACGCCGATTTACCAGTGTTATAGCCGGTCCTACCTGCGACAGCATCGACCTGATTGCCGAAGATGTTCAACTTCCGGAACTTCAAATGGGTGATCTGGTGGCGGGCCACATGATGGGGGCTTACACCGCGGCGTCAGCCACGACATTCAATCTGCTGAAAAAAGCCAAAGTCGTGGTGCTCAATTCAGGGGGGGGCACAGCGGAGCGGGAAACGCCGGTTCATCACCCCCGCTTTGGGTTGTCCGATCGCTTTCATTAGGCTCAGCATGTTGCTCAGGGCGTCTGCTGGGATTGAACGGCGATAATGCGCGTGACGGAGAGCGACCGGATTCCCCGCGCCAGGGACGGCGTGTCGGGGGCATGCGGAAGCTCTGATACCTGCGCGAAGATATTGCGGATCAGCCGGTCGTCGCGATAGATACCAAAGGTGATTCGTTTCGTCTGCTGCGGGGTGAGATGACTGAATGCCGATTTGGTAATCCAGATGGCACCCCCATGGGCGATGGCGGAGAGATGTAAGGCCTGGTCTGCCGCCCCGCCGGGGAGCATGAAGGCCATGCTGGCGGTCAGATCCTCCTGCTGGAGATGGTCCCTTCCGCTGCTGATGCCGATATTCAGACGAATATCGGCAAACCATTCGCCATCCGCTTTCAGCGAGGCTTCGATTTCACGCATTTTTTCTCTGAGCTCAACGGCACAGCAGATGGCATCATAAGCGGGATCCGTGTCCGCCTGTCGGGGAATGATGTATTGCACTTCGGTGCCGCTGCGCTTGGCGCGGTGTCCGCCGTAGGAGGCCAGGACGCGATCGCTCTCGTCCCAGATTCGGGTCATGATCTGAAAATAGGTTTCCGGCAGCAGGGTATCGACGATGCTTCGGGAATCATCGAGCCGGGCCGAAATTACACTGAAGGGTATTTTCCCGGACGCGGCGTCGGCATCCGCTGGCGAGGCGGGATAGGCCCCACCAGGCATGTCGACGGGATGCGCCTCCAGCCAGCGGTCTTGATCCAAAAAGAAGAGTGTTCCTTCCGCCAGGGCCATCCCATAAATTCGCATATCCTTAATCCGGCCGTCGTCATCCTCAAGATGAATCGGGCAACTGTCGATAGGCCCTCTCTTTGCCTCGGCAAGGATGGGTTCGTCCGAGGGACCCGCTTCTTCCAGGTTCAGGGAAACCGTCGGTGCCAGCCTGTTGAAGGTGGCCGGTGGTGTGGTCTCCTGTAAGAATCGATAGATAAAGGAAAACAGCGGCTGCCAATTGAAAACCAGTTCTTTCAGGGAGGCACGCAGCATGATGTCAAAAACGGTGCCGGATGGATCGTCGGTTAGTTCGTTCCTGATGGCTCTGGACAGCCGATCGCCCTGATCGACCTTGATCCACCCGATGCGAAAATCGGTGTTGACCAGAAATGCCGAGGCCACGATGGCATCGGCGGGCACGTGAAAGTCCAGTGATGTGGTTTTCTGCGGTTTTTTTTCGGTTGAAGGTGCGGTGTGCTGCAGTTTCGGCAATGGTTGGTCCTGGGTTAATGGGTCGCCTTCCGCCGCTTCCCGCAATTCGGTGGCAATGGTCTCCACGGAATGCCCTTCGTCTCTGAGTAGCTTCAGCATGGCGACGTGCCCAAGCACAGACCTTGAAAAGTAACTTTTTTTCCGAGCGCCGTCGCGACCGACGGGTGAGACCCGCATCATTGATTTGGGCAACACCCGCAATTGAATGAAACGGATCAGATCTCTCTTGGAGATGCCGGTCTGCTCGATCACCTCTTCTCCGGACAACCAGCCTGAGCCGGCGGGATCCAGCGTCTCTTTATCGGAATACAATGGGTTCGCGTTCTGGGCCGTATTCATGTCTGTCCGGGCTGACTCCTTATTTTCCGTTTCATTCCAATGCCAAGTCGAAGCACCCGTCGTTAAACATACAACATCTGTGCCGAAACCCCAATTTTTATGGTTTTTAGAAGATCAGTGGCCCTTTTTTCAGTCGCAAACGTTTTTCAAACCAGGTCATCGATGCTCGCTGAATCCCTTTTGACGGTAATCTCGTTGCCTGTCGTCGATAATCTGGCGCAAGGATGCGGCGAATGGTTTTTTCCCAATGGGATGTTTTAAATTAATCCACCAGGGAGCGAAGACGGTAGGGCGGGCTAAACTGTGTTTTTTTATTCCTATTCGATTCCTATAATTAGGAAATGAATTACCTAATTTGGGGGTGGGCGTACAGTTGGTTCATTTATGGTGGGGGGCGTTGCAGTAAAGGGGAATCATGGGAATTTTAATCTTTCCGATGGTCTGGCGCCGTTCGAATTCGATCAGATAGTCGCGGCTGACGGGGTCGGCGATCGGAATCAGCAGCAGGGGGCATAGAAATCGGCAGCGCTGTTTGAAAAAGCGTTTTCGCTGGATTTCGTCCCGTTTAACGATGCCCATGATGCTGAATTCACCGTCCGCGGTTGCCATGATGCGCAACAGGTGATGATCCAGGCGAATGGCCCTGATGAATCGGTCCATGACATTGAATGAGAATTTGAATACCGGCCGGCTGATCCGCTCCCGGAATCCGCTGAGAAAAAACCGTTCCATGCGCGGATTATTAAAAAGGACCACCAGGGACAACGTCGTGGTCACATCTCCGTCAGCGTGGACCTGCCGGTTGAAGGGAAGGTAGTTCAATGACTGGGTGGCTTCGGGAGCACCGGCGATGATCACCGCCTCATGAAAAAGCGCCTTGTCGGGCGGAATGATTCGTTCAATGTCCCGAATCAACCGTCCGGCGAGGTTGGACACCTTGATCCGGTCAAGGGTTTTAATGAAGGATTTTGGTTTTTTCATGGGTGTGTGTTGATCGAAAAATGAACCATCGCATGGTTCTTCGGGCAAGGAGCGTTCACTTTTTACCGCTTCCTTCATCCGTCTGGGCCTGCACCACCGTGATGGCGATCAGGTCCACCACGCTCTCCACTTCCGAATTGCGCTGCAGTACGTTAAACGGTCGATCGATGCCCATCAGCAGGGGACCTACCACCTTGGCCCCGCCTAACCGGTTCATCAGTTTGTAGGCAATGTTGCCCGATGCCAGGTCCGGAAAGATCAGGACATTGGCGGCCCGTCCCATTCGGTTAAACGCAAAATCCCTGTCCAGGATGCTTGCCGTCACGGCCGTATCGGCCTGCATCTCCCCGTCAACCACCAGGTCGGGCTTTTTCTCCCTCACCCGATCGACGGCACGAGCGATCCTGAGCGTATCTTCATTGCGCACACTGCCGAAATTGGAGTAGGAGAGCATGGCTACCCGTGGGACCATATCGAAAAATTCGGCCATCTCGCCGGCTAGAATGGCGGATTCCGCCAAGTCTGATGCATCCGGGCGGACGTTGACCGTCGCATCGGCGAAAAGCAGGGTGCGGTTTTTCAGTATGACCAGGTATAACCCGGAAACACGCCCTACACCTGCACGACGGGGGATCACCTGAAGCACCGGTCGGATGGCATTGGGATAGGACTGGGCGATCCCATGAACCTGCCCGTCCACCAGGCCTTCCCGCACCAGCATCGCGCCGAAAACGTAAGGATGGTTCAATTGCGACTGTGTTTCGGCCATGGACCAGCCCTTGCGCTGCCGCAGGCGATACAGCGCATCGGAAAATGCCGCCATGTGGGGGTTGTGGTAGAGATTCATGATGTCGATACCGTCCAAAGCAACGTGCAGGGATTCGGCTTGGGAACGAATGGCTGCCGGATCTCCCAGCAGCAGCGGACGGGCAATACCCTCCTTGGCCACATGGTGGGCGGCACGGATGATCACGGGGTGGTCCCCCTCGGGCAGCACGATCCGCCGCGGATTCTGTTGTGCCCGAAAAATGATTTTGCGCATGATTTCCCGTTCAGGTCCCAGACTGGCTTCCAGACGCTGGAGATAGACCGCCTGCTCGGGAAGTGATGTGCGCGCGACGCCGCTGTCGACCGCCGCCTGGGCCACGGCCGGCACCACCTTGAGCAGGACGCGGGTATCCAGCGGTTTGGGAACGATGTAGTCGGTGCCGAACCGGATGGGCTTGCCGCCATAGGCGCGGATCACGGCGTCCGGCACGTCCTCGCGGGCCAGCTTGGCAAGGGCATTGACGGCGGCGATTTTCATGGCTTCGTTGATTTCGGTGGCCCGCACGTCAAGCGCACCACGAAAAATATAGGGGAATCCCAGCACGTTGTTGACCTGGTTGGGAAAATCAGAACGGCCAGTGGCGACGATGGCGTCCGGCCGTACCGCCTTGGCCTCATGGTAGTCAATTTCCGAATCCGGGTTGGCCAGGGCAAAGACGATGGGATCCGGGTTCATCAGTTGCAGCAAATCCGGGGTGAAGGCCCCCTTGACCGATAACCCCACGAGCATGTCTGCACCTGCCACCGCATCTGCAAGGGTGCGCGCGTCCGTGTCGCAGGCAAGCGCGTGTTTGTAGGGGTTCATGCCGGCCGTGCGTCCCTGATAGACCACCCCGCGGGAATCCAGCATGACCAGGTTTTCCGGGGCGATCCCCAGTTGGACGTACAGTTTGCCGCAGGCGATTCCTGCCGCCCCGGCCCCGTTGATGACCACCCGTGTATCTCTTATGTGCCGATCGGTAAGCGACAGTGCATTCAACATGGCCGCTGCAGAAATGATGGCCGTACCATGCTGGTCGTCGTGAAACACCGGGATGGACATCTGCGATTTCAGTTGTTCTTCGATGTAAAAACAGTCCGGCGCCTTGATGTCTTCCAGATTGATGCCGCCGAAGGTGGGCTCCAGCAACCTGACGGTGCGGATGAAATCTTCCGGATCGGTGGTATTCACTTCGATGTCGAACACATCGATGTTGGCAAACCGTTTGAACAGGACGGCCTTGCCCTCCATGACCGGTTTGCCGGCCAGGGGGCCGATATTGCCCAGGCCCAGCACGGCCGTCCCGTTGGTGATGACTGCAATCAGGTTCCCCCGGTTGGTATAGTCGTAGGACGTGTCCGGGTTGTCTTTGATCTTCAGGCAGGGTGCCGCCACGCCGGGGGTATAGGCCAGGCTGAGATCGGTCTGGCTGAAAAAAGGCTTGGTGGGGACCACTTCAGTTTTCCCCGGACGGGGTTCGCGATGATAGCGCAGGGACTCCTCATCATAGGACGACATTAACAGCCTCCTTGGCCTGCAGCACGGTCAGCGAAGCGGCATCATCGGATCGTATTGTGCTTCAAACCGGGTGATATCGGCCTCATGTTGCAGGGTCAGGTCGATGTTATCCAACCCGTTTAGCAACTGCTTCTTGGCCGCGTTGTCAATTTCAAAAGTGAAGGTGCGTGGTGACGGCCCATGCAAGACAATGCGTTGGGCCGGCAGGTCTGCGGTTGCCGTCAATCCGGTGTGCGTGGCCACCATTTTAAACACCTCTTCCACCTCTGCTTCCGACAATTCGATGGCGAGCATGCCATTTTTAGTGGTGTTATTTCTAAAGATATCGGCAAAAGCGGGCAGCCGTTTGCCGTCCACCATTTTCCAGGGGGCGATGACGACCCGATAACCGTCCTGGACGAGGGCCCATACGGCATGCTCCCGGCTGGAACCGCAGCCGAAGTTGTTACGCGTCACCAGAATGGAGCGTCCTTCAAAACGGGCTTGATTGAGCTCAAAATTCATATCGAGCGCGCCATCGGGCAGGTAGCGCCAGTCAAAGAAGGCACTGGGTCCGTAGCCGGTGCGTTTGATCGATTTGAGAAACTGTTTGGGGATGATGGCGTCGGTGTCTACATTGGCCCGGTTCAGCGTGGCCACGAGGCCGGTATGATCGGTAAAGGGGGTCATGGTCTATCCTTTGTTTGAAAGATAATTCGAGCTACGCCTCGAGCCATTTACGAATGTCGACGATTTTCCCGGCCACCGCTGCTGCTGCTGCCATTTCCGGGCTGACCAAATGGGTTCGACCGCCTTTTCCCTGGCGGCCTTCAAAATTCCGATTGGAAGTGGATGCACATCGCTGTTGCGGGCGCAGCTGGTCCGGGTTCATCCCCAGGCACATGCTGCATCCGGCATAACGCCATTGGCCGCCGGCGGCTTTGAAGATACGGTCCAACCCTTCGGCTTCGGCCTGCAGGCGGACTTGATGGGATCCGGGGACCACCAGCAGTTCCACATGGTCAGCCTTCTTGCGACCATCCAGAATGGCGGCCGCCTGCCTCAGGTCTTCTATCCGGGAATTGGTGCAACTGCCGATAAAGACAACATCCAGGGGCACATCGGTGAGTTTTACTCCGGGTTTGAGTCCCATGTAGTCCAGGGCATTTTTAACGTCCGAGGGCGTGTATCCCCTGGCGTTTTCCGGAGCGGGTACCGGCTGGTCGACATCCACCACCATGCCGGGGTTGGTCCCCCAGGTGACCTGCGGGGCAATGCGGCCTGTGTCGATGGTCAAGGTCTGATCGAATGATGCATCCGCGTCACTGGGCAGGCGGCGCCAGTGGGCCAGCGCCTTGTTCAGGGCGTCACCGGTGGGTGCATAGGGCCGCTCCCGGCCAGTGATGTAGTCGATCGTGGTGTCATCGGGGGCGATCATGCCGGCGCGTGCGCCGGCCTCGATGCTCATGTTGCACATGGTCATGCGTCCTTCCATGGAGAGGGCACGGACCGCCTCACCGCCATACTCCAGGATGTGTCCGGAACCACCGGCGGTGCCCATGATGCCGATCATTTTAAGTACCATATCTTTGGACGAGATATGCGGTCCGGGGCGGCCGGTGAATTCCACGTAATAGGAGCGGGGTTTTTTCTGCACCAGCGTCTGGGTGATCAGGACGTGCTCCACCTCCGAGGTGCCGATACCGAAGGCCAGCGCGCCGAAAGCACCGTGGGTGGAGGTGTGGGAATCGCCGCACACGATGGTCAGGCCAGGCAGGGTGATCCCCATCTCCGGACCGATGACATGCACGATACCCTGATGATCATCGCCCAACCCGAACAGCGTGACACCGTAGTCTTCGCAATTCTGCTGCAGGGCATCGACCTGGGCTTTGGAAATGGGGTCCTTGATTTCCAAGCGATCCTCGGTAGTGGGCACGTTGTGATCCATGGTGGAAAAGGTCAGGCTCGGCTGTCGAATCTTTCGACCCGCCTGCCGCAACCCTTCAAATGCTTGCGGGCTGGTTACTTCATGTACCAGGTGGCGATCGATGTAGAGCAGGCAGGAGCCATCCGGCAGTTCTCGCACCACGTGGGGAGCCCAGATTTTTTCGAACAGTGTTTTTCCCATGAAATGATCTTTCTGTTGTAAGGGTTGGTTTTTTGGCTTGCCTTTTTGGTTCTGAATCCTTCAATTGACGACATTGATTTATTTAAAATGGCCTCATGGCCGTTGAAAGTCAAGGCAATGGAACGCCTAATTACTTGCCTTTTAACAAAGACAGATTATTTTTCCTGAATACGGCGGGCGATCGATGACCATCTGTCCTGTCGACGGCATGCACGATAGGGGAATTGGCTGAACCCAAAGGTGCATTGAACCCATGCCCCGCGCCTCAACCCGGCGCCTGCTGGACCTGCCATTGTATTCACACAGAAGGGAAACGCACCTATGAAAGGCACCGAACTGGTCCTTAAAGCCTTGATTGACAATGGCGTGAAATTTATTTTCGGTTACACCGGCGGCGCCATCATGCCCATTTTCGACGAAATGGAGAAACAGAAATCATTGTCATTCATCATGTCGCGGCATGAGCAGGGGGCTGCCTTCATGGCCCAGGGCATATCCCGCGCCTCCCTGTCCACATCGCATCCCAGGACCGGTGTCTGCATGGCCACGTCCGGCCCCGGTGCCATGAACCTGGTCACCGGCATTGCCGACGCCAACATGGACTCGGTGCCGGTGTTGGCCATCACCGGTCAGGTTCCCACCGGTGTCATCGCCACGGATGCGTTTCAGGAGAGTGATGTGGTGGGGGTGATGATGCCGCTGACCAAGCAGACCTATATGCCGCTCAGCGTCGATGAAATCGAGACCACGATTCATGAGGCCATGTATGTGGCCTCAACCGGTCGCGGCGGACCGGTGGTCGTCGACATCCCCAAGGACGTCCAGCTGCAGGAGACGCAGAGCGTCTGTGAATTCGACCCCCGCTCCTGTGAACCGCAGCTGCCGGGTTTTTTTTATTCGCCATCGGTGGATATGGAGGCGTTGAAACAGGCCGTCGGGTTGATCAACCGGAGCGAGCGGCCCATCATCCTTTGCGGCCATGGTGTCATTTCCAGCAATGCCGGCCCGAAACTGCAGGCCTTTGCGGAGCGGACAAATATACCGGTGGCCTTTACCCTGCACGGACTTTCAGCGCTTCCGGTGGACCATCGCGTGAGTCTGGGCATGGTGGGCATGCACGGGACCGTGGAAGCCAACCGGGCCCTGATGAAGGCCGATCTGATCATCTCTTTCGGCATGCGATTCGATGACCGGGTGACCGGCAACCTGAAAGATTTCGCGATCAATGCAAAGGTGATTCATGTGGAGATCGACCCCTCCGAAATCGATAAGAACGTGAAGACATCCGTGTCTCTGAACGCAGACGTGGCCCAGGTGCTTACGCTGCTGGAGCGGGACCCCACCCTTGTCTCCAAGCCTCGTAGCCGGTGGTTCGCCCAAATCGATGAATTTCGCCTGGAAATTGCCGACCAGATCCAGAAAGAGATCGATGCGGGAATCGGCCGGGAGGGGCAATTGCTGGCCAAGACCATCATCCGTCGTTTGTCCCACCTGACCCGCGGAAAGGACATCATTGTGGGAGACGTGGGCCAGCATCAAATGATTCTGGCCCGCTTTTACAACTTTCAAACCGTCAACAGCTGGTTTACATCAGGCGGTGCCGGAACCATGGGATGCGCCCTGCCCATGTCCATCGGCGTCAAGCTGGCCAGACCGGATGAACGGGTGTGGTCGGTCAGCGGCGATGGCGGCTTCCAGATGAACATCCAGGAACTGGGAACGATCATGGAGCATGACATCGATGTCAAGATCCTGCTCATGAACAACGGATACCTGGGAATGGTCCGCCAGTGGCAGACCCTTTTTTACGACGGCCGATATGCCGGCACACCCATGAAAAACCCCGATTACGGTGCCATCGCCGGTGGCTACGGCATCCCTTACCTGAAAGTCTCCAGCCTCGATCAGGTCGACGACGCCATTCAGCGGGCGGCCGACCACAAAGGTGCGTTCATGGTGGAGTTTTTGTGTGACCCCAGCGAGATCATCCTGCCCATGGTCCCGGCTGGCGGCGGGGTGGCAGATATGATTGTCTCCATAGACCAATAATACGTGTGCACGTTTACCTGGGAGAATTTGATGACAACCACAGTACTCATGAAACGGCGTGCCATCCTTGCATTTATGCTGGACCGGCCGGGTGTGCTCAACAAAATAGCCATGCTGATCCGGCGCAAGATGTACAACGTTGAAACCCTTACCGTCTGCAAGACCAACCAGCCCGGCACCAGTCGCATGACCATCACCCTTCGGGAAGACAGCGATGAGAAAATGCGTCAGGTCATCAAGCAGATCGAAAAAAGCACCGAGGTAATTTCCGCCAAAGAGCTGGACATGAATGAAAGCTTCTGGCGGGAGGTGGCCATCGTCAAGTTTGAAGCCGATGAGGGACGCATGGAGGCGCTTGCAAAGACATACCCATTCCAGATACTCGATCGCCAGAATCATGAATTGTTCATCGTCCAGGTTACCGGCACATCCCTGTCTATCGATGATTTTTTAAAGGATGTGGGAACTGACAGAATCGTTGAAGTGGCGAGGTCGGGGTTCACCGCGATGGAGAAGTGAATTAGGATCCAAGGGGTCGAGGATTCAGGGGTTCAAGTGTGATGCGTAAAATGGAGACCATGAATTCGGATGGGCCAGAGGGGGAACGGACACCTCACCTTAACAGGAGAAACCATGGCTGAAAAAATGAACAAGTTCAGTTCGCGGATTACCGAGCCCAAATCCCAGGGTGCGTCCCAGGCGATGCTGTATGGCATCGGGATGAGCGATGCCGATATGAAAAAAGCCCAGGTGGGCATCAGCAGCGTCTGGTACGAGGGCAACACCTGCAACATGCATCTGAACGACCTGGCCGCCAGGGTGAAGGCCGGGGTGGAGGAGGCGGGCCTCGTCGGTCTGCGCTTCAACACCATCGGGGTGAGCGACGGCATTTCCATGGGCACCGAGGGGATGAGCTACTCCCTGCCGTCCCGGGACCTGATTGCCGACTCCATCGAAACGGTGATGCGCGCCCAATGGTATGACGCCAATATTTCCCTGCCGGGATGTGACAAGAACATGCCTGGCTGCCTGATCGCCATGGCCCGGGTGAATCGACCCTCCCTGATGGTCTACGGGGGCACCATACGGGCCGGGGAACTGGATGGCGTCAAGCTGGACATCGTCTCGGCCTTTCAAAGCTACGGTGAATATATGGCCGGCACCATCGACGAGCAGCACCGGCAGGCCATCGTCAAAAAGAGCTGCCCGGGCGCCGGGGCTTGCGGCGGCATGTACACCGCCAACACCATGGCGTCCGCCATCGAAGCCATGGGCATGTCGCTGCCCTTCAGCGCCAGCCGGCCGGCCGAATCCGACCAGAAAAGAGATGAGTGCCGCCGGGCCGGTGAGGCGATCCTGCACCTGCTGAAGGCGGACATCAAACCGCGGGATATTATGACCCGGGAGGCCTTTGAAAATGCACTGGTCGTCCTGACGGTCCTGGGCGGGTCGACCAATGCGGTGCTGCACCTGATCGCCATGGCGCGGGCCGTTGACGTACCCTTGTCCATCGATGATTTCCAGCGGGTGAGCGACCGGGTGCCGCTGCTGGCGGACATGAAGCCCAGCGGCACATACGTCCAGGAGGACCTGGATCGCATCGGCGGCATCCCGGCACTGATGAAGGTCCTGCTGGACAAGGGGCTGCTGGACGGCCGCTGCCTGACCGTCACCGGCCGGACCGTGGCCGAGAACCTGAAGGATGTGGACGGATTCGAACCGGGCCAACGAATCGTGCGCCCCCTGGAAGACCCCATCCACCCCACCGGTCACATTCAGATCCTGCGGGGCAACCTCGCACCGGACGGTGCGGTGGCTAAAATCACCGGAAAGGAAGGCGTCGCCTTCAGTGGACGGGCCAATGTGTTCGATTCCGAAGAGGCGATGCTGACTGCTCTGGAAGAGGGGCGGATCCTTAAAGGAGATGTGGTGGTGATCCGCTATGAAGGCCCCAAGGGCGGCCCAGGCATGCCGGAGATGCTGACCCCCACCTCGGCGATCATGGGTGCCGGTCTCGGAAAAGAGGTGGCTCTGATCACCGACGGTCGTTTTTCAGGCGGCTCCCACGGGTTCATTGTGGGGCATATCACCCCCGAAGCCCAGGAGGGCGGCCCCCTTGCGCTGGTTCAAACCGGCGACACCATAACCATCGACACGGCCACCCACACCATCGACGTCGAAATCGACGCGGCAGAGATGGTGCGCAGGCGCAAGAGCTGGACAGCGCCGCCCTATAAGGCCTCCTGTGGGATCCTTTACAAGTACATCAAGACGGTGAGGAGTGCGTCGGAAGGGTGTGTCACCGACGCGTAGAGTCCGTTCAGAAACGGCATCTTTCGGCCCAGGCCGGTGTTCTCGCTAAGCTTAAATCCTCGACGTAGCGCTGCTACGCCTCCGGTTTAAGCGTCGCTGCGGCCTTGGCCTGACCCAAAATATACCATTTCTGAGCGGACACGGTCATGGCGTAAAGGTCTTCAAATGATCGCCCGCCTTGATCTTGACCGAACTGAAACGTTTTGAACCGCGATAGCGAGCGCATTCCCCGCGGCCTGCCGCGGGGAATGTTCAAACAGGCTCCCTGTGAAATAGATAGTGTAGAATCGACTGTCACAGGGTCCCGGTCAAGATCAAGGCGGCCGTGACCAGCGCTATAGCTATTCGGTAGTAGCCGAAAACAGCCAGCCCGTGGCGGTTCAGATAGGAAACCATCCACTTGACCGACACCACGGCCGAGATAAAGGCAAACAGAAGGCCGATGGCGATGGGCATCGCCTCGAACGTCTGCATTATCATCGGGCCATGCTTGAGGGCGTCATACGCCGTGGCCGCCCCCAGGGTCACCACGCCCAGCAGAAAACTATACTCCACGGCTGCCGAGAGCGAAAGCCCCATAACCAAGCCACCCACGATGGTCACCAGGCTGCGACTCACCCCCGGCCACATGGCGATACACTGGGCAAAACCGACCACCAGCGCCATGCGCCAGGTTAATGCCTCAAGCGACAGGACTTGATGAACCGGCCCTCGGGTGTTGCGTTTGTACCAACCCACCGCCAGGATGGCTACGCCGCCCACGAACCAGGCGGCCACCACCGGCCATATCCCGAATAGGTAGGCCTTGATACTTTTGTTGAACAGCAATCCGATAATGGCAGCGGGCAAAAAGCCGGCCGCCACATTGGCCAGCAACCGGCTTCCCTCCGGATCCCTTCCCGCCAGTCCCCGCAGCATCTGTTTGACGCGTCTGAAATACAGTCCCAGCACGGCGATGATGGCACCTGCCTGAATGCAGATGGTGTATGCATCGGCCGCGTCTTTGGTGCGCTGCCGCTCCTCCAACGATGCGGATGGGGAATCGCCAATGCCCATCATCCGCTCCGCCAGAAGCAGGTGGCCGGTCGAACTGACCGGCAGGTATTCGGTCAGGCCTTCGACCACGCCCAGGATTATCGCCTGACCGACCGTCATCGCCGGCGTGTCCTCTCCGGCAACCTCTGGGGATAGGGGTCGATCACCAATGGCGGTGCCGATACCGCAGGTGAACAGCAAGAGAACGACTCCCGTAAGCGCGATCCGCATCGATTTCCCCAAGTGCCTATCCAATCCTTTTTGACAGCGCCGACGTGCCGTCGGGTGCTGCCGGTTTGATCCCTGATTCTTGTGCCGCATCATCCCTTGATGACACCAATCGGCCTGAGCCTGGCCACTTTTTTAGAAAGCCCCGCCCCGTGGACGGCGTCGACCACCTCTTCGATATCCTTGTAGGCGTCGGGCATCTCTTCGGCCAGGGTGCTGCGGCCGGTCCACTTTACCAGGATGCCCTTGTCGGCCAGCTCGCGCTGAATGGACCGTCCCTTGCTTCGCTTCTTGGCCGCCGTGCGGCTGAGCACCCGTCCGGCGCCGTGGCAGGTGGATCCGAAGCTCTCGTCCATGGCGGTCTGGGTGCCAGCCATGACATAGGAGGCGGTGCCCATGTCGCCGGGGATCAGGATCGGCTGACCGGTCTGCCGGTAGGCCTCGCAAATGGCCGGGTGGCCCGGGGGAAAGGCCCGGGTTGCCCCCTTGCGATGCACGCAGACTGTCCGCAACTTGCCATCCACCGTGTGTTCCTCCCGTTTGGCGATGTTGTGGCAGATGTCGTACACCTGATGCATGGCCAGGTCCCGCGGGCCGATGCCCAGCACCTGCTGGAAGGTCTCCCTGGCCCGGTGCAAAAGGATCTGGCGGTTGGCCCAGGCGTAGTTGGCCGCGCAGGCCATGGCGGCAAAGTAGCGCCGGCCGGCCTCTGATCGGATCATGGCACAGGCCAGCTGGCGGTCGGGCAGTTGAATGCCCAGGGTCTTGACGTGTCTGGCCATGAAGGCCAGCGAGTCATCGCAGACCTGGTAGCCCAGTCCACGGGAGCCCGAGTGCAGCATCACTGTCACCTGATTGTGGAACAGCCCGAACGTCCGGGCCGCTGCCTCATCGAAAATTTCATCGACCACGCCCACTTCCAGAAAATGGTTGCCGGATCCCAGTGTGCCCAGTTGTTTGGCACCCCGCGCCAAGGCTCGCTCACTGATCACGGACGGATCGGCCTGGTCCATGCAGCCGCCGTCTTCGGTGCGCTCCACGTCCGACCCCTCACCGAAGCCGTGGCGGACGGCCCAGCGACCACCCTCACGCAGCACCTTCATCTCCTCCTTGGCGGACAGCTTGACCGACCCGGTGGCGCCCACGCCCGAAGGGATATTCTGGAACAGGGCTTCCACCAGACGATCCAACACAGGCCGGACCTCTTTCTCCTCCAGGCCGGTGCCGGCCAGGCGTACGCCGCAGTTGATGTCGTAGCCCACGCCGCCCGGTGAGACGACGCCGCTGTCCCAGTCGAAGGCGGCCACGCCACCGATGGGAAAACCATAGCCCCAGTGCATGTCGGGCATGGCCATGGCAGCCTTGAGAATGCCGGGAAGCGTCGCCACGTTGACCACTTGCTTGAGGGCTTCCTCTTCGTGCAGGTTGTCGGCCATGCGGCTGCTCATGAAGATGCGGCCCGGCACGTTCATGGATCCGGATTTGGGGATTTCATAACAATAGGGGCTGATTTTTTTCAGTTGCATGTCAACCTCCTGTCAGTGACCATCCAGAAGTGGTGGCTTGTGGTTCAGGGCAAGGCCGCAGCGTTTTCGCAACCACAGGCGCAGCGGCCCTACGTCGAGGATTGCCAAAACGTGAGAACGCAGCCCTGGGCCGCAAGATGCCGCTTCAGTTACTCAAACGTCGAACACCACATTTGCCTGCCAGCCGCCCGCCGCCCGGCCCACCTCGATCTGGTGGTAGGTCACCGCCTTGATTTCGTGAAGAATCTCCTGGCGTCCGGGCTTATAGCGGTCGGTGGATACCCGGGCGGAGACGGCGGTGTCTGAGATATCAACGATATCGATCAGCTTAACCAATTTTTCATTTCCCGTCCACAGGTAGAGCAGTTCCCGCAGGTAGTTGACCATGAGATCCGCCGGATCGTCGCCGGTGACAGCCACCTCGATGACCTCTCGTGGTTCCAGCCGGTCCGGCCTGGTGATCAGGTCAAACAGGGCCAGACCGGCGTTTTTAAACAGATCGGCCGGATCGGTACCGCTGACGCGGATTCTCAGGTCCGCGGTGTGGTCCAAAAGGGTATAGGGCTTTTTCATCGGTATCAAATAGTGGACCATCGATGTGAATAGAACTAAAGATAATTGTTACGGTATTTCATGTGCCCGAAGTCAGCGCCGCCGCCGACCGCCAAGGCGGTCTGTTTGATCGAAAATGAAACTATGCCATTTTGGCGTAGTTTCATAAGAGAAGTCGGAAGACAGAATTCAGAAGGTAAACGGAATCGCTTCGCTCGACCGTGATCCGGATTAGATGGATCCGTGAAATTGCCCAAATAAAGATCGAACCAGTGGTGAGTCAACTCTTCTGAATTCTGGCTCTTGTCTCCTGGATTCTTTTTAAGATTAACAGCGGAGCATAAAAACAAAAAATTAGCCGCTCATGGAACGAAAACGGTACCCGTCTTCTCCGTACTGTATCCGCCCAGGGCTTCCACCCGCGTTTTGAACGCAGCGGTGTTGATCGTCTCCAGAAGCACCTGGATGTTGGTGGCTTCGAAATAGACCTGCGGAATGATCAGATCGTATTGTTCGGTAACCACGGGAATGAAATCCAGATTGAGGGCCTTGGCTGCGGCATAGATGCCCAGTCCTGCGTCGGCCGTACCGCTCAGCACCGCCACGGCCACGTTCATGTGGGTGAACTCTTCGCTGGTGTAACCGTTGATCCGTTCCGGGGAGAGGCCGATTTGCCCCAGGCGGTAGTCCAACAGGATCCGCGTTCCCGAGCCACCCTGTCGGTTCATGAAAACGATGTCTTCGCGTCCCAGGTCTACGATGCCTTGGATGCCCTTAGGGTTGCCTTTGGGGATGATCAGGCCCTGGTCGCGCATCACCAGGTTCACCAGTCGGACCGGTATGCCTGGGAGGTAGCGTTTTACATAAGAGAGATTGTATCCGCCGGTCTCCGTATCCAGCAGGTGGGCGCCGGCCAGGTGGCACACCCCCCGTTTGACGGCCATTAGCCCGCCCATGCTGCCCACATGACTGGAAGAGAGAGTCAAGGCCCCGTCGCCGGCACGCAGCTGGTCGGCCAGCACGTCCAGGGTGTTGTCGTGGCTGCCCACGATGACGATGGTGTTGCGGATGGCGGGCAGGGGCTTTAGCAGTTCGGCATGGACCGGGTCGCTGTCTTTGATGCCTTCGGTCTGGCTGGGGATGCGTATAATGCCGTCGGCTTCGGTAAGGCTGGTGATCATGCCGGCCCCCCGGGGCAGCGGGGTGGCCACGATGCGATCGCCCACCTGGCCCAGCTTGACCCGTAGGAATTCCTCCACGCCCAGCCGGGAGGCGATTTTGCGGGTGGGAACCACGGCTACTGTCTGGCGTGGATGGTCGGCAACGCCCAGCATGTGCCTGATCAGCGGCTGAACGAACTGCTCGACGGCGATGATGGCGGACACCGGGTAGCCGGGGATGCCGAAGAAGGGCTTGTCCTGGATGTCGCCGAGGATCACCGGTTTGCCGGGCATGATGGTCACCCCGTGGACCAGCAGCTCTCCCAAGTCCTGGAGGACGGGCAGGGCATAGTCCTCGGAACCGGCCGACGACCCGCCGATGGTCATCACCATGTCCACATCGCCGGCCGCGGCGTCGGCCACCGTTAGCCGTATCATATCCAGGTCGTCCATGACCCGTTCGTGCCGCAATGCCTCACCTCCGCAGGCGTCGATCATTTTTTCAAGCACATAGGCATTGGTCTCCAGCACCTGTCCCGGCTTCAGATCCTCGGGAGCGGTGGTCCGCCAGTCCACCAGTTCCGATCCCGTGGGGATGATCAGCACCCTCGGTTTTCTTCTCACCGGCACCTTATAGATGCCGCCCGAGATCAGGGCGCCCACGCAGTATGGCGTAACCGTATGGCCCCGGGGGTAGAGCAGTTCGGTGGCCACGATGTCCTCGCCCATTTTGCGCACGTGCTGCCAGGGAAAGGCTGGTGCTTCGATGCGGATTCGATCGTCGTCCACGGTCTGGATTTTCTCGATCATGATCACCGCATCGGTCCCTTCGGGCATGACGTGGCCGGTATTCAGAAAGCGGGCCTGGGTGCCCATGGCCAGTTCTTTGGGTCGGGATTCGCTGGCACCGAAGGTCTCCTCCGCTTTGACGGCAACGCCGTCCATGGCGGCGGCGTGGAAGTTGGGCGATGAAACGGCGGCAGTTACCGGTTCGGCCAGGACCCGGCCCACGGCATCGGGTGGTGTCACGGTTTCGACAGGCATGGTGCCGGTGCCGGGAAAATGATCGAAGAGGATCTGCCGGGCTTCCTCGAGGGATTTCATCTTCAGATATACGTTGCGTTTGGTTTTCAATTATTGGCTCCTGAACAGCGGATCATGTTGGATAGACAGTTTTAAGTGTTAAGTAGAGGGCTTAAAGCGATTTAGAATCTGGTCTTTCTCAATCGATAGCATTCATCAACTTAAAACTTAACACCTAAAACTTAAAAATATTCCTTCATAGCGGCATCACCTCAACCATTGTTCCCTGCTCCAGCCCTTCCGTATTCATGCCGATGGCGATGAGACCGTCGGCCTTGACCATGGTGTTGATCAGTCCGGATTTGCCCAGGACAGGTTCCGCCACGGGTTGGCCGTCGACCTCAACCAGGCGAACGCGGACATAATCCACGCGTCCCTGGGCCGAGGCCAGGTTGCGGCTCAGGACGGCCTGAACCGGAAATCGCCGCACCGTCTGCGACAGTCCGCAAAGCCGGTCCAGAAAAGGACGGACCACCACGGCAAAGACCACCATGGCGGACACGGCGTGGCCGGGCAGCCCCCAGAATGCCTTGCCGCCCGAGCGGGCAAGGATAGTCGGTTTGCCGGGGCTGATGGAGATTCCGTGGACCAGGATCGTGGTGTCGGGAAGGGCGTCGAGCACCTCTACGGTAAAGTCCCTGGCCCCCACCGAACTGCCGCCGGAAATCATCACCATGTCGGTGCATTCCAGGGCGCGTCGGCACTTGTCCATGAGGTCTTCGCGATTGTCCCTGACGATGCCGAAGACCACCGGCATCCCGCCGGCCGCCAGCACCTGGCCGGACAGGGTCTGGGAGTTGATGTCCCGGATCTGTCCTTCGCCGGGCACCTGGTCCACTGGCACCACTTCGTCACCGGTGGAGATGATGCCCACCCGGGGGCGCCTGAAAACGGTCGTTTCCGTGCGCCCGCAGGCGGCCAGCAGCCCGGCTTCCTGGGGGCGGATCCGCGTGCCTGCTTTCAGTGCCGGTTGGGTATGCCGGATGTCCTCGCCCTTTTCGATGACATGCTGGCCCGGGGCCACACTCCGATAGGCCTCGATGGTGGTGTCGTCGAGCATATCGGTGTGCTCCACCATGATGACACTGTCTGCACCTTCGGGCAGCATCCCGCCGGTGGCGATCCTGGCCGCCTCACCGGGACCGATGGAAAAGTCGGGCCGGCCGCCCATCCTGATCTGCCCGCGTACGTTCAGATAGGCGGGGTTGGCCTCGGATGCGCCGAAGGTGGAGGACGCCTTGACGGCAAACCCGTCCATGGTAGACCGGTTGAAATCGGGAATGTCCACATCGGAGTAGACATCCTCGGCTGTTACCCGGCCCAGACAGTCGGTCAGCACCACCGTCTCCGTATCCACTTCTGAAAAGGACGGGACGTGGGCGAGAACCCTTTGGATGGTCTCAACCTTGAAAAACTCTTTCATGACATCTCTATCTCTTTTTGCTATGCATACCCGTTGATTGAAAGCTGTCATCGCCGCCGCGATAGGCACCGGGCTGCTCGATAACCGGCTGTAACGGTCACATCCCTGGAATCGCCGTGGAATCAGGGACATCATATATTCTGTATCCCACTTGAAATTTCCAAGGGTACATAGTCTATATCATAGTGGAACCAACGGAAACAGAACCAATGGATGTTTGTGTGAACCATCCTGATAAACCCGGCGGCCTGGTGTGCATGAAATATCAGATTCATGTTTGCGAGCAGTGCGCCAACTGCCGGGATCCGCAATTGTACTGCAAACACCGGACTGCCTGCTCCATCTGGTTTATCGCCAAGGACCGTGAGAATGGGTGGGGGGCTTGACCGCAATCTTGGGGTCAGCATTCGGAGAATTGAGGACAGCACGTTCGCCGGGCTCAGTGCGGTTGAAAAGCCAACCGCAGAATGTCCCATATCCAATTTCGAATGTCGAAGGCAAGGATCACCTCGTGATAGCGATATAAAATCATATGAATACAATCGTTAATTCACAGGCAATAGCTAAGGCTTTGCCCCCAGCCTTACGATGCTCGCCAGGGAGCGGGCCATGGTGTCCAGGAAGGCTTCGTCGGCCAGGGTGATGGTCATGTTCAACCGGCCATCCGCCGTTCTTTCCAGGCAATCACCCAGCTTGGCTTTGAACGCACCGGCCAGTTGTTCCAGGCCGTCACCATCCGCCTGCTCCGCCAACATTTCTCCGATAAAGGCAAATGCGGCCCCCACCAACTGGCCGCCGGCGGCCGCCACCTTCTCCTTTCTGATCAGGGCGGCAGCCGTTTTTTCGGCTTCGGCCTTCATGCTCTCGTCTTCGGCCGCTTCGGGCCGGGCCCCCAGCAGGATCTCCATGCGGCGTTTAAGCTCTTCCATACCCGTGCTCATCTCCACCTGGCTGGTGTCGGTGTCCGGATCCAAAACCGCCAGCGAGAGTTGATGCTTGGCGGACAGAGTGGCCAGAAGGTTTTCCTCCAGGGTGTCGGTGGTGACCAGCAAAAAGACCTGTACCGGCTGCTTTTGGCCCATGCGGTGCGCCCTGGAGATGCGCTGCTCCAGCACGGCCGGATTCCAGGGCAGATCCACATTGATCACCGTATTGGCCGCCTGCAGGTTCAGGCCCGTGGCGCCCGCATTGGTGGTGATAAACAGCATGCAGGCCGGATCGTCCTGGAAGCGGTGGATCAGTTCCTGGCGTTTTTTCTGGGGCACTGAACCGTCCAGGCGCACATAGTTCATCTTGCGGGCCTCCAGCAGCGGTTCGATCAGATTGAGCATGGTGGTCCATTCGGAGAAAAGAACGATTTTACGGTCCGCTTCGGCCTTGAGTCGATCCAGCAGGTCGCCCAGCTCCGCCAGTTTACTGGAGTAGCCCGGGGCCTGTTTGTCCACCAGAAAGGTACTGTCGGCGCACATGCGGCACATGAGCAAAGCCTTTTGCAGCCTGAGCAGGTCCATTTCCGACAGATACTTCTTGTTGATGATGGTCTGAACGATGTTGCGGTGGCCCTTTTGCATGTCGAGTTGTTCGTCGGTCGGGGCGATGCGGATCACCTCGGTGGTGCGAGGCGGCAATTCATCCAGCACCTGTCGGCGGGTACGGCGCAGTAAAATCGGTTGCAGTGTCTCACGGAGTCGGTCCAGATGCTTATATCCCAGTAGTTTGCCTTTTTCATCGACGACCCGGTGGTGGTTGAAAAAACGAAAGGCCGGTCCAAGGCGCCGGTCGTCGATAAACTCCACCACCGAATAAAGCTCATCCAGCCGGTTTTCCAGCGGGGTGCCGGATAGTACCAGGGCGAAAGGGGATTTGAGGGCTTTGACGATCCGGCTGGTCTTGGCTTCCCAGTTCTTGATGCGCTGACCTTCATCGAGGATGATCAGATCCCAGGCCACGCCTTCGATGGCCAGAATATCGCGCAGCACCTGTTCGTAATTGCAGACCGTAAAAAACCGATCATCCGCATATTGAGCCGGTCGCTCCTTGTGGCTGCCCAGTACCAGGCGGACGCTGCGATCGCTGAAGCGTCTGATTTCGTTGCGCCATTGGGATTTGAGGGAGGCCGGGCAAATGATCAGCACTTTGGAAACAGCAGCATGGCGGTAGAGCAGTTCAGCCACACCGATGCCCTGGATGGTTTTTCCCAGGCCCATGTCGTCGGCCAGAACGGCCCGGCCGGTTCCGGCGGCAAAGGCGATGCCGTCCAGTTGGTAGGGCCGCAGATCGGTTTTCAGCAGCGTCTTGCGCAGGGGATGGGCAGCCGGATCCCTTCGGATCTCTACCATCACCGCCGCCATGCGCTGTTGAAACAGCAGTTGCTGAATGTATGCTTCGGCATCTGGGTAGATCGTCACCGACGTACCCTGGCGTTCCACTTGGCCGATACGCTGCAGCAGATCCTTGGGGTCGTCGATAGCTTTATCCTTCAGCGGTGCCACGATGGACTGGATCGGCACCTCCAGTTGGTCGGGAAGCAGCAATCGAAGTTCCAGGCGCTCGCCATAGCGCAGGTAAACGCAGAGCTCTTCGACAGTTGCCGGGGTGTTCTGCACAGCCTTGGGGAATTTGGCCCGGCCGCGCTCCAAGGCATAGAGGATATGCTTGCAGGTGCCCAGGGTGTTCTTGCGGAAATCGGGACAGGCGCAATAGGACTCACCCGGTTGCCAGCCGCGCAGGGCCAGACGGTAGCTTTTGCCGGAGAGCGGGTTGGTGACTACGTAATCGGTCCAAAACTGCTGCGGGTTCATGGAGGTGAGGCGCATTTTTTCGTCATGGGCGCGCTGCCGGCGTTCGTTGATGGCCTGGTCGATGAGGGCCGCTTCGCCCAGGCTCTCGATGGGGGTGCGCTCCGGGGGTGGCGACGATAATCCCAGGGCCAGTTTTTCCTCCAGAACCAGGGACAGGGCCGCCCCCTGATGCACGCAGGCGCCGTGGCAGACGCTGCAGCACAGGTCGAAACGCTGCCGTTTGTCGTTGCTCAGGCCGATGGTTACCGTGGCCTGATCCACGTCCAGTCGGAATTGCTGGTCATCCAGGGCAACCTGCTCATCCAGGCCAATTTCGAATTTGCCGCCTTCCATGATCAGTTCCCGGCCTCGGGGCCCCAGCAGTTTAACGGCCTGTAAAAAGGACAAATGGGAGAGTTTGTCTCGCAGGGTTCTCATATCGCGCCTCCTGTTATGCTCGAATCGGTTCGGCCTTCTATACCGTTCTATCCTTCCATTTGCAACTTGAGCGGGTTAGATGCTATCTGTTTCGAGAAACGCCCATGGAGAACATATGCATAAATTTTGATGCCCTCGTAAAAAGTGGTATTTCCAACGGTTTTTTTAAAGAAGCCGAGATGAAGGCTTGCGAAGAACGAGGAATGAGGCCTACTTACGGTACACCGCAGTGACGAGGGATGAAGCGTAACGCAGATATCGGCTTTTTTACGAATCCGTCAAACGGATGGATGCACAATGACGACCGACAACTACCTGAAACTGGCTATGGCCAATCTGGAGCGGCTTTATGGGAATCTGCCGGGGGATCTGGAGGACCGGCTTCCCGGCAGAAAAGACGGGCTGGCGTATTCGTTTACGGCCTTCGGCCAGCCGTGCGTCCTTTCGCCATCTGAAATCAAGCTTGGAGGCATTACACCACCCGGCGTGATCGGTATCCTGTTGTCCCTGTATGCCTTGAATGCCGTGCCCGAACTTCCTGTCCTGGAGCCGTTCAAGGCCTTCAAGGAGTTCCCCGATTCAGGGCCTTATGTGGGCGCCTTTGCCTCCCACACCGAGCAGATTCTGGTACCGGCAGTTCAACGGATCAAATCGAAAACCGGCCTGATCATGGAGCGGCTTTCAGGCGCTGCGGCCCCTTCGTCGGTCAGCGGCGACTTCGCCTTCCTGGTGCGGCCGCTGCCCAAGATTTTTCTGGGTTACATTTTCTACGAGGCCGACGAGGACTTCCCGCCGTCGGCGGTCTGCCTTTATTCGAACAACGCACACTGGTTCATGCCCATGGATGGGTTGGCCGATGTGGGTGAGTACACATCGAAAACGATTCTGGAAATGGTCTCTTGATGCAAACCCTCGATTGGGAAATTGGCTCCTGGAAAGGCTACGGCATCGATGAAGAAAATTGCCCAAACGGCCTGTGAACTGCTGGAAAAAGGCGACGCATTCGTCCTGGCGACGATCGTCAGTCACTCCGGTTCCACCCCGCGCACCTCGGGCAGCAAGATGATCGTCACCGCCGACGGACGCGGTGTCGGCACCATCGGTGGGGGACTGTTGGAGGCCGGGGCGATGTCCCGGGCCGCCGAATTGATCCGGTTCGGACAATCGGCCAGGATGTCTTTTGACCTGAGCCACGACACCGTCGATAGCATGGACATGATTTGCGGGGGCCAGGCGGAGGTGCTGCTGGACTGTATGTTGCCCACGGAAATGAATCGCTCGGTCTTTAATCGATGGCGACGGATGCTGGACGAACGAGAAAAAGGATCTCTGTTCATCATTGTCATGGAATCAGAGAACAGGGTAGGCACCACGGCCCACTGTCTGGCCACGGTCGACGGGGAGATCGTCGGTGATTTTCCCCTGCCTGACACGGAACGGGAAAAGGTGTTGGCGCTGGCAGCCGAATCATCGACGGTCCGGACACTGGCCTTCGACGGCGGCTTCGTGGTGATCGAGCCGACGCATCGGGTGCCTACCGTCTATCTTTTCGGGGCCGGCCATGTTGCCCGGTCCACGGCAGCCATGGCCGCCATGGTGGCCTTCCGGGTATCGGTTGCCGACGACCGGGAGGAATATGCCAACCGGGAACGCTTTCGCGACGCCTCCGAGATCCGGGTGTTGGAACGTTTTGATGATGCCTTCTCAGGTTTGTCCGTGAACAGGGATGATTTTATTGTCATTCTCACCCGAGGGCATCTTCACGACAAAACGGTTCTGGCCCAGGCATTGAAAACCGGTGCAGGCTACATTGGCATGATCGGCAGCCGCAGGAAAAGGGACGCCATCTATGGGGCGTTGCTTAAAGAAGGCTTTTCGCAGAGGGATATCGACCGGGTTCATTCGCCCATCGGCCTGTCCATCGGGGCCGAAACCCCGGAGGAGATCGCCGTGAGTATCGTGGCGCAAATGATTCAAATCAATAAAACACGCCCGGCGACATGACGTAGAACCCGGCACCGACAAAGTAATCCGTATCCGGCACCCGGTAGATGAAGGTATGCTTGGGTTTGTTGATCTCCATGCCGGGGACCGGCCACATGTAATGGGTCCAGCCTTTTCCCTTTTCGGCTGCTTTGACGAAATCCTTGAAGAAGGCCTTGCCATCAACATCGGTCGCTTCGATCAGGGTGGCCGGCTTGGTCAGTTCCGGTTTGTGTGGATGGGCCAGCATCTTGGCTTTCATGTTCATCAGGAACACATAGCTGACGCCATCGTTCCAGACGAAGTTGCCCTTTTTGTTGCCGATCTCCTTGATGGCGGTATCGATTCCCTGGGTTTTGATGAAATCCCCGGCCTGCTTGCATTTGGCGATGCAATCGTCGCGGGTTCCGGCCAGGCCGGGAACCGCCAGCGACATAACCATGAGCACGGTCAATACGCCTGCAAATATTCTTTTCAAGAGAGCCTCCATGGGTTCCGGTCATCTGTATGACTCAGGTTCAGCATCGGAAAAATAATAAGATAACAGAGCCTTTGTCAGGGCAGAAGTTGTTTTCTGCTTCACCGATCACCATGCATCGGATTTGCGCATGGTGTCGTGATCAACGCCATCCTTATTATCGGCATCTCCTCAGGAAACTTTCGTAAAAAAAAAGGGCCCCTTTGCAGGCGCCCCTGGAATTCGTTCAGTTTCACAACGGGTTATTTTTTTAGCATCCGAAGCGCGGTTTCAACGATCCTGTCGGCAGTGAAACCGAACTTTTCCAATACCGTTCCCCCCGGCGCCGAGGCTCCGAACCCATCGATACCGACCACGCTTCCACCTGGGCCGACGTAGCGCTCCCATCCCATGGAGATGCCGGCTTCCACGGCGATCCGGTGTTTGACGGCCGGCGGAAGAATCCGGTTTTTGAACTCCGTTGAATTATCTTCAAAAAGTTCCCAGGACGGCATGTTGACCACACGGGCGGGAATGCCCTTGTCGGCCAACATCTCCTGCGCCTTCAGGGTGATGTGGACCTCCGCCCCGGTGGCGATGAGGATGATGCGGGGTTTTCCCTTGCAGTCCGAAAGCACATACCCACCCTTTTCGACACCGTGTGCCGTCTGCTTTGCGTCCAGGATGGGCAGTTTCTGGCGACTGAGAATCAGTGCGACCGGGCTGTCGTTCATGGCGATGGCTTTTTGCCAGGCCTGGGCGGTTTCCGTGGCATCGGCCGGTCGGATTACCGTCAGGTTCGGGATGGCCCGCAGGGCGGCCAGGTGCTCCACGGGCTGGTGGGTGGGGCCGTCCTCACCCACGGCCACGCTGTCGTGGGTGAAGACATAGACGACCGGCAGCTTCATCAGGGCTGCCAGGCGGATGGACGGGCGCATGTAGTCGGAAAACACCAAAAAAGTGCCGCCATAGGGGCGGATGCCGCCATGCAGAAACATGCCGGACATGATGGCACCCATGGCAAACTCGCGGACGCCAAAGCGGATGTTGCGGCCGTCGTAACGGTTTTTCTGAAATTCAGGCGATCCGTCGATAAACGTTTTGTTCGAGGGCGCCAGATCGGCCGAGCCTCCCATCAGGCTGGGAAAAATGGCCGCAGCGGCATTGAGCACCTTGCCCGAAGCGGCACGGGTGGCCATAGGGCCGTCTTCCGGCTTGAACTGGGGCAGGTTCGTTTCCCAGCCCTTGGGCATGAAGCGGGTCAGGGCGTTGACCCAGTCGTCGGCTAAATCTGGATGCTTCCGGTTGTATTTCTGATATGCCGTTTTCCACTGGGTTTCCGCTTTTCCACCCACCTTGACGCATTTGCGGAATGCCGTCAGGGCTTTCTTCGGAATGGTGAAGGGCTTTTTTTCCTTCCAGCCCAATGCCGCCTTGGTCAATATGATCTCTTCTTCACCCAACGGCGCGCCGTGGGCATCGGCCGTGTCCTGTTTGTTGGGGCTGCCGTGGGCGATGTGGGTCTTGAGCATGATAAGCGATGGCTTGCCGGTTTCGGCTTTGGCTGCCAGGAGGGCCTGTTCGACGGCATCGGGATCGCTGCCGTCTTTGACCTTAATTACCTGCCAGCCATAGGCGTCGAAACGCCTGTCCACGTTTTCGGTAAAGGCAATGCCGGTTTTTCCTTCAATGGAGATACCGTTGTCATCGTAAAGAACAATAAGTTTGGCCAGCTTGAGGTGGCCGGCAAGGGAAGCCGCTTCAGATGTCACGCCCTCCATCATATCACCATCGCCACACATGGCATACGTGAAGTGATCCACGATGTCGAGACCGGGGCGGTTGAAGCTGGCAGCCAGGTGTCGTTCGGCCATGGCCATACCGACGGCGTTGGCGAAGCCCTGTCCCAGGGGGCCGGTGGTCGTCTCCACCCCGGGCGTGTGTCCATATTCGGGATGGCCGGGGGTCTTGCTGCCCCACTGCCTGAAATTCTGGATCTCTCGGAGACTGAGGTCATAGCCGGTCAGGTGCAGCAGGCTATAGAGCAGCATGGAGGCGTGGCCGCCGGAGAGCACGAAGCGGTCGCGATCCGGCCAGTCCGGATTTTTTGGATTGTGCCTCATCACCCGCGTCCAGAGCACATACCCGGCCGGGGCAAGCCCCATGGGTGCGCCCGGGTGACCGGAGTTGGCTTTCTGCACTGCATCCATGGATAGGGTGCGGATGGTGTTGATGCATAGATCGTCGATGGTCGGCTGCGGCTTTGCGTTTTTCCTGCTGCTCATTGCTTTCGGCTCCTTTGGCGGTGGATTCGGTTGATGCGCAACGTCAATGGGGGTTGATACAAAAGATTGATAGGGGACGCAAGGTTTTTGCGCAGGAAAGATAGCTGTTCGTGGTTGTCGATCCATGCCGGCCTGTCTAAGACGAAATCAACCGTTGTGCTTTTCTACGTGCCCGCCGGGCGGATCGCTTCGAATGAGGGTTGAACAATAGCCCGAAAGGGCATATTCTCAAAACGTAGAGTTGAAAATTTTGGGGCTTATTTTCCAATTTTCATGCTTAATATACCAACACATGGAAAATTTTCCATAGATTGCCACTTTAGCCCATTACAGACAAAAAGAAACCCACCAGGATTCATTCACCATGTAAGGAGGCGAATTATGTCTCGAATAAACTTTTACGCAGTTGTCAAAGGCAGCCGCGTCGTAGGCATCGGGTTGGGTGGCGAAGGTGTTGCTGACCAGGCGTTGAGCCGAAAAGACGCGCTGCGCAGAGCAGCACTCGCCGTGGCGTCGAAATTATAGGTACCCAGCCAATTGACGCCCAAGGCGCTCCATCCGACGCTAAAAAACCGCTCGGCTGAGCTTGGAGGTTTATGCCGTCTGGATGAAAATATTTTATGGAGATTAAATCGGCGAATCCCACAGAAGGTCCAGAATCTGCAAACTGATGCTCACCAAGGAGGGTTTTATGACGGACCGACGTTCTGATATGGTTACGAACCTTGAAAAAGTCTGGAAGAATCGATTTCTATAGTTAGCGGCATGAATGAAAATGACCTCGACCGTGAGGGGCTGCATGCATTCCACGGCCGTGGCAAGCTCGCGCGATTTATTTGCTGGGCTTACGAACATGTGCGCATTCACGAAAACGATATCCGCGAGGCACTGCAAATCAAACAGGGACAAGGGGCCAGGCTCAATTGACGACAGCTGGACCTTACCATGCACCGGATAGGGACACCTCAACACCCGTGGTGTCCCTCAACTCAGGCCGTTTGGGCTTTAAGCAGAAGTCCTGACGGTCGGAAAAAAAGCGCGGGTTGTGCAGCCTCAACCTTCAATCGCTGACAAGGAGAGTATTTGCCGTGGATATAAATGAACTGCGTGCCCTTCAAGCTCCGCTCAAGGAACGATACAAACAGAAGCCCGAGAGCGCAGTCATAGCTGCTCGCGCTGAGGGCATCCTGGAAGGCGAAGATATGGTCTGCCGCGTACCCAGCCATCTGGGAACAACAGTGGCCGGCTTGCACCCAGCGACCGGTGGCGACGGCTCAAAAGCGTGTTCGGCCGATATGCTACTGGAATCGCTGGTCGCCTGTGCCGGAGTGACCTTGAAGGCAGTGGCCACAGCGATGCGCATACCGCTCAAGCGCGCCCGAGTGATTGCCGAAGGCAGATGGGACGCCCGCGGAACGCTTGGCGTAGATCGTACCGTTCCAGTGGGCTTAAAGGAGATCCATCTCAAATTTGAGTTTGACGGTTCCGTCGAT
This sequence comes from uncultured delta proteobacterium, assembly GCA_963697225.1. Classification (GTDB taxonomy): domain Bacteria; phylum Desulfobacterota; class Desulfobacteria; order Desulfobacterales; family Desulfosarcinaceae; genus Desulfosarcina. Next base: position 23,534 of record CAVONM010000015.1, on the reverse strand, counting down.
CCCGAGAAAATAGAAAAGCTGGTACAACTCACCGAACGCTACTGCGTGATTTATCAAACGCTGGTTAATCCCCCGAAGCTCACCAGCAACCATAAAACCCAGATGGCCTAATCGGGTACGATCAGCATTCTTCAAAGCGATGATCCAAAGGTTCTTTATCAGAAAGCGTTTAATCTCAAACATAGAAGGCCGAAAATCTTATGTGCCCGAACAAGCTCGACAAGTGCTTTCGAGGCATGACGAGCGATCGCAACACTACGAAATCAAGGAAAGTCTTACGTATTGAGTGACGCTCATTCACGATCCAACACGGATGCCGAATCCGCTGCCTGAGAGGAACGTGCAAAGCACGAGCATATCCCCGGCCCTCTCACTGGGCGGTTGTGTTCAACGATATCAAGAGTCGACGATATGGAACTCTTGTTAGAAGTCATCCTCGGAACGCTTGGAGAGATTTTATTGCAAAGCGTTGGCCAGGCATTGTTTGAACTCGGTTTCTACAGCGTCGTTGATGTTTTCCAAAGAAAGAAAAAGAGGGACCCCTATTTTACGGCACTGGGTTACCTGTTGTGGGGATGCATATTGGGCGGCTTGAGTTTGCTGGTGTTTCCAAAGGCGCTAATTACCAGACCTGAATACAGAGTGCTGAACTTGATTGTCGTTCCGCTGGCTGCCGGATATGCAATGGCGGTCATAGGTGCCTGGAGAAGGAAAAAAGGGCAGGAGCCCTTAAGACTGGATTCATTTTCCTACGGCGCCCTATTCGCATTCGCAACGGCAGTCGTCAGATTTGTCTGGGCGGCTTAACGGCTCGCGGGCACAACAGCGCACGTAAATCGCTCGGTACGACGGCATTTTATTGGGGCAAGTCGCTGGGGATATCCCGCGGATACCCTGTTTGTGGTTTATTGTGCCGGCCAGCACTGCAATGTCACCGAGAAGGCGGCGATCCGGCTGGCCTCACTTGGAAGGCCGGTCAAAAAGATGATCGGCGGCATCACCGGTTGGCTTGACGAAGGCTTCACGATTACCACGGTGTGATGGCGACGATACCTGCCTGTTGTCGGGCCAATTGAGCGGATACAATTTTATTTCAGGCGGCACCGCTTCGCTCCAGCGGACTGCCGGACAAGGAATTGATAAGATGGAAAAATTCGTCGTTCGTCCGATTGTGTCGCGCGATGCGGCGCCTATCGCAGGGTTGTGGCTCATCTGCGCCGCCGAGGTGGCCCTCAATGAGCCCATCTATACGCCGGACATTTCAGGGGATACGCTGACCGGGATGCTGCAAACCGAGTTTGCGCAGGGCTCGCGCTTCGGGTGGGTCGTCGAAACGAACGGCAAGTTGGCCGGATACGTGGTCTGCCAGATCCAGGAAGAAGCGCCCGTCTTCGCGCCCCGCAAGTACCTTTATGTGCACAACCTCGACGTGGCGCCTGCCTACCGCGGGCGGCGGCTCAGCCACAAGCTGATGCAGGCGGTCGAGCAGCATGCGCTATCGACAGGCATCCACCGCCTGGAACTGGCCGTTGTCTTCAGGGATCCGCGCTCACGGGCCGTCTGGGAAAAGCACGGTTTTCACCCCCATATCGTGCACCTGCATAAAAATCTCGACTGACGGCGCTTACAGCGCCCGCATCCACTCCGGACGCAGGGCTACCTTGCCTGCCAGCGCCGCGTCGATCAGGGCCAGGGTTTTGGCTTTCTCCTTGGGCATGCGTGCGCGGATGGGCAGGTAGTTGGAGGCGTGGTTGGCGTGAAACAGCCCTTGGGACTGGTGGGTTTCGGCGATCATGGTGCGCAGCTCGGCCAGCATTTCGTCCGGTTCGATAAGGGTGAACCGGCCGTTGCGGGCGTCCTCGTGCATGGGGGTGCCGGGAATCAGCATCAGGCTCAGGGCGCCCACATATTCGGGATCGATGGCTGACAATACCCGGCCGGTCTCCCGGGCGTGGACCTGGGACCGCTCCCGTCCGGCGAGGCCCAGCAGTACGGTGATGGATAGCTTGATGCCAGCTTCCCTGGCTTTTTTGCCCATGTCGATCATCTGCTGGGCAGTGGCTCCCTTGTTGATGGCCTTAAGGGTGATGTCGTCGCCGGTCTCCAACCCCATGTAGGCGATACCTATGCCTTTTTCCCGGAGCGCTTTCAATTCATCCGCGGTTTTCATGTTCAGGCTTTTGGCGTTGGCGTATACGCCGACCCGGGTCACCCAGGGCAGCTGGCGGCGGATTTCGGTGAGTATTTTCATGAGCCGCTTCTGGGGAATGATCAGTGCGTCGCCATCGCACAGAAACACGCGGCGCTGGCGCTGGCAGTGGGTGGCGGCAAAGGCGATGTCCGCCATGATGATGTCATCGGATTTGATCTTGAAACGCTCTCCCTGGTAGGCCCCACAGAAGGTGCACTTGTTGCGCGAGCAGCCCACGGTGACCTGGAGCAGGATGCTGTTGGCTTCGCTGGGGGGGCGGATGATGTTGCCTTCGTAGTGCATGACGATCCTTTCTTTAAGCGTATATCGCTTTTTATCCAATCGTAATCCGATAATCCCTGCATTCGTGATTGTTTCTTCGAGCCGTGTGATAATCTGATGGCCTTTTATGGGATTGTCAATATTTGCCCATTCTGATATGAAAAACTTCAACTAATGAACCTTGTTTATTTACCAACGAAGGCTTTTGGGCAGCCACTGTCCAAAAGCTGTTTTTAGCGGACGGCAGCCAGCATCGACAAGCTTTTTCTATCCGCTTCAACCATCGACTCGCAGGGAGGAGAATCTCGCATGAGCAAATTATTATGGCAGCCGTCTGAAGCGCAGATCAAAGCATCCAACATGTACCGGTTCATGACGATGATCAACGAGCGATACGGCACATCTTTTGACAATTACGACGGGCTTTATGAGTGGTCCGTCGACCATATCTCCGAGTTCTGGAAGGAGATGTGGGATTTCGCCGGGATCAAGGCCTCAAAGCCCTATGACAGGGTGATCGACGATGCAGCCAAGATGCCCGGCGCCCGGTGGTTCGAAGGCGCCAGTCTCAATTTCGCCGAGAATCTGCTGCGCTATCGGGACGACCGGCTGGCCCTTGTATTCCGGGGGGAAGACCAGGTCAGACGGACCCTGACCTACGGCCAGCTCTACGACGAGGTGGCCCGGGTGGCCAATGCCCTGAAGCAGGCCGGGGTTGCGGCCGGCGACCGGGTGGCCGGCTTCGTGCCCAACCTGCCCGAATCGATCATTGCCATGCTGGCAGCCACTTCACTCGGAGCGGCCTGGTCCTCCTGCTCGCCGGATTTCGGCATCAAGGGCGTCCTGGACCGCTTCGGCCAGATCCGGCCCAAGGTGCTTTTCACCGCAGACGGTTACTTTTTCAAAGGCAAACCGCTGGACTCGCTGGCGCGCATCGCCGACATCATGGGCCAGATTCCCTCGGTGGAACGGCTGGTGGTGGTGCCCTATGCCCAGAAAAAACCGGACATCAGCGCCATCCCCAATGCCGTGCTGTACGCCGACTTCAAGTCGGCGCAAGACGGGCTGGAGATCGATTTCGTCCAGCTGCCCTTCGATCATCCGCTCTACATCATGTATTCGTCGGGCACGACCGGCCTGCCCAAGTGCATGGTCCAGAGCGCCGGCGGCATTCTGGTCCACCACCTCAAAGAATTGATCTTGCACACCGATCTCAAGCGTGAGGACACGATCTTCTACTTCACCACCTGCGGGTGGATGATGTGGAACTGGCTGGTCAGCTCCCTGGCCACCGGCGCCACGCTGGTGCTGTATGACGGCAATCCGTTTCATCCTTCTCCCAAGGCCCTGTGGCAGATGGCCCAGGATGAGAAGATTTCCGTTTTCGGCACCAGCGCCGGATACCTGGCCGCACTTCAGGCCGCCGGTGTCCACCCGCAAGCGGAATTCGATCTGGCCCCATTGCGGGCGGTGCTCTCTACCGGATCACCCCTTTCCATCGAAAGCTTCGAATTCGTTTATGACGCCGTCAAATCCGACCTCCAGCTGGCCTCCATTGCCGGCGGCACGGACCTCAACGGCTGCTTCGCCCTGGGCAATCCCATGGGACCGGTATACGCCGGCGAACTACAGTGCCGGGGGCTGGCCATGAAGGTGTTCGCTTTCGACGACGACGGCAAACCCGTGGTGGGCCAGGAAGGGGAACTGGTCTGTGCGGCGCCTTTCCCATCGATGCCCATCTACTTCTGGAACGATCCGGATGGAAAGAAATACCACAGCGCTTACTTTGACGTCTACCCGGGCATCTGGCGCCACGGCGATTACATCGTGGTCACCGAACACGGCGGGGTGGTGATGCACGGCCGCTCCGACGCCACCTTGAACCCCGGCGGCGTGCGCATCGGCACCGCCGAGCTTTACCGGCAGGTTGAGCAGTTGGAAGAGATCGAGGACAGCGTGGTGGTGGGGCAGAAATGGGACAACGATGTGCGCGTGATCCTGTTCGTCAAACTGGCCCCGGGCGCCGAGCTCTCCGAGGATCTGAAAGACAAGATCCGCAAGACCATTCGCCTGCATGCGTCCCCGCGCCATGTGCCCGCCAAGATCATCCCGGTGCCGGACATCCCCTATACCCTGAACATGAAAAAAGTGGAACTGGCCGTGAAGAAGGTGATTCACAACCAGGAGGTGAAGAACAAGGATGCCCTGAGAAATCCCGAGGCGCTGGATTACTATGCCGGAATTGGCGAACTTCAGGAAAATTGAGGAATTGGGAATGAGGGGATTTAGGGATTAGGGAATTGAAAACAAAATGGGCGGGGATAGTCCCCCGCCCGTTTTGTTTCTGTCCACCCTCGATCATCAATTACTATATTGGTAAATGCGGTTTATAAAAGCTGCTTTCTGCGTTTCAGTCCATCTGCAGGTTGAGCCCTTTCCGTGGATCCTCGACCCATAGGACCCTTCTATCCGGTCTTTCCTTTTCACCATTCGATGTTGGACGTTCGATGTTCGACATTCATTCTTGTTTTTCTTTCGGCATCGGTCCATACAGGCACTCCACATAGCTCTGCCGCTGGACCTGCTGGTCGCCGAAGATGGGGTGGAGTTTGATCTCAGGGGAAAACTGGCTGGCTGGGACCGTTCGGCCCAGGGCTTCGGCCATGGCCCGCACGTGGTGGGGGCCGGCCCCGCAGCAGATGCCGACATAGTTGATGCCCATGTCCCTGGCCGTCACCGCGAAATCAGCCATCTCAAACCGGCTCAACAAAAAAGGATCCAAGGCCACGGGAAAGGCGTTTTTACCGTCTTCCATCCTCAGATCGAAAAAGCAGGGCTGCCGGTCATGGGTGCGGTAAGGCACCGGCAGGGCGGCCACGTGGCCGCTCACCGCTCCGCGGATCTGCTCGAGTATCGGGAGCATTGTTTTCGGCCCCCGTCCACAATTGAGACCGACCACATCGGCACCGTTGTCTGCCAGCCGTTTGCACGCCTCGGCTAAAGAAAGCCCGTCGCAGGTATCTTGGGCCACCGGGCTGAAGGTGACCACTGCGGGCAGGCCGACCCGTTTGATCTCCTCTAAAGAAAGCAGGGCTTCGCCGTAATGGCTGAAGGTTTCGGCGATGATGAAGTCGGCACCGCCAGCCTTGGCCCACTGGACCTGCTCTCGGAAAATCGGCCTGACCTTGTCCTCCGATGCTTTCAGGTCCGACGGGTCGTATTCCCAGGTGTTGCAGATGTTTCCGGCGACCAGGGCGCCGGTTTCCCGGGCCGCGTCGACGGCCAGCTTAACGGCCTTCACGTTCAATTGCGCCAGGGCGTTTTCGATGCCGATGGACTGCAGTTTCGAGCGGTGGGCGTAATAGGTGCAGGCCACGACCACGTCGGTCCCTGCCCGCACGAACTCCCGGTGCAGACCCTGCACCACTTCCGGATACCTGAGAACCGCCTCGGGGACGAATGGGCCGGCTTTCAAAAATCCCCTGCGCTCCAATTCGAAAATATAACCTTCGGCAACCAATACGGTGCCTGCATCGAGTTTTTGCATCAGGGTCTGGCTTTGCTTGGTCATTGATTTTTCCATGTTTGCTTACAGGTAATGGCAAAGGGGATCAGTCAAATTGCGTGAAACCCAGAACTGGGTCATCGTCCGGGGCGGTTTACTTTTCCTTGGTGCTGCCTCCCAGATAGTCAAGCTGCCGGACCAAGAAAGAGGGTCCTTTTTCTTCAAGGCTCATGTATATTTTACCCGCGTTTTCGCGCCATTTTTTGTCGGGGGGCAACCATTTCAGGAAAAAATCTCCGTCTACTTTTACGATTCCCATATTTTCATCATATGAAAATTGCTGCAATTCAATTCGGTATTCAATGGTTTCGATAAATTCGAAATTTTTTTTATATTTGGGCAATAGGCGTATGAACGGCGTGCCGTTTTCCCTGGCGTCAGGAATAAATAAATTGGTGAATGCATCTAAGTCTTTTGCCGCATAGGTGCTACAGTAATTCTGCAAAAATGATCGAATTCGATTTTCCAGGTCATTTTTATCCGGTTTTTTTAACGATGGTGCACTACCCCCAATTTTTTGGACGGAAGATTGAAGCTGCGTTTCTGATTTCGCGGTGATGAGTGGCTCAGGGCGGCCGCCTGAGGGAGCGCCTTTAGCCGGTGTGTTTTGCTTGGTTGCTGCGTTGGACGGTGGAACCGTTGCCTTGCGTTCCGGTTCAACTGTACCTTGGCTTCCGGTGTTGCCTGTTTTCAATGCGTCGGCAGCTGATTTGTCGCTTGCATTGCCAACCGACGTGACTGGTTTCACCGGTGAACTGGGTTTGGCGGCCAGGACAGCCAATACAGCAGCGTCTGCCGCCGCCTTGCCCGGCGTGGTCGCATCGCTTTCAACCCCAGGTCTATCAGGCGTTGCCTCCTGCGCAACTGTTTTTTTCCGCGGGGTCGGATCCACTATTTGATTCGTTTCGGCAGCCGGGACAGCGACCACGGCTGTCGCCGCCTCGGCTGCAGGCATCGCTGTCTGGCGATCGGTGCCCGTATCAACTCCCCTGGCTGGTGGTGCATCTTGTACAACTGTCTCTTTCCGAGGGGCCGGATCCGCTTTTGGTCCGGGTTCGGCAGCCAGGACAGCGACCACGGCCGCCGCCGCCCTGCCGGCCGCGGTCACAGGGCTGTCAACCGCAGACGTATCGGTTGAAGGGTCGGGTTTCAGCGCCGCCTCGGCTGCAGGAACTGCCGCTGGACCAACGACGCCGATCTCTACCTTCCGCGCCGGTGGTTCATCCTGGGCAACTGCCTCTTTCCGAGCAGTCGGGTCTGCTTTTGGCTCCGCTTTGGCGGGCACGGTCACCCGCCTGTCCACCGCACTGATAGTGGGCAATGGGTCGGGTGCAGGATAAGCTTGGGCAGTAAAAAGTGGCGGCTGGCCTTTAGCGACCGTCAATTCTTCATTGGGGGCGACGTTGTCCGGGGGGCCGGTTTGCTTCTCAGGCTGTGCACGGGCGATTTCATTTTTCGGTGATGCCTGGGTAGGCACCTTTTGGCTTTTCTCGGTTATACTCCTTGGTGCCTCTGCGACTGTGCCCGTTTGCTGACTGGAGGCGTCCGCTAATTTGTTTTGGGTGGTCTCTGGCGTCGTTGTCCAGCGGGGTGCAGGCCACAGCAGATAATAACCCGTCAAGGCGCCCAGGACGATAAAAAGGCCAATGAGGATGGGAACCCCCATAGACATGGACCGGCGAGGTGGGGGCTGGTGCGTTTCGGGTCGGGTTGTGTCGGTTTGGGTCTGAAAAGCGGTTTTGCTGAAATCAAAGCCTGCGCGAATGTTCAGCTCTTGTTCACATTCCGTGATTACATCTGAATTGATTGATTGTAAGCCTGATGCATAGCCCGTCAATAAAGCATGGTCGCAGATAATATTGATGGCGCGGGGATAGCCGCCGGTGAATCGGAATATCTCGCGGATCGCGTTCGATTTGAATATTTTCCGGGTGGCACCGGCCACCTTCAGGCGATGTTCGATGTATTGCCCGGTTTCAGATTCACTCAGCGGATGAATGTGATAGTTGATGGCGATCCGCTGGCGGATGGCTCGGTTGCTATTGGCCATCAACATGTTTTTAAATTCAGGTTGGCCAACAAAAAAGATGTTGATCAGTTTTCGGTCGCTCAGTTCGATATTGGAAAGAACCCTTATTTGATCCAACAGCTTGTTGTTTAACCGCTGGGCCTCGTCCACAATCAGCAGGACCTTTTTATGATCCGAGTAGGCCGCGTAGAGGAATTTTTCCAGCTCAATTAAAAACGGACCTTTGCTGTAGAATTCGGTAGGGATGTTGAATTCGACAGCCAGAAGCTTGAAAAAATCGATGGATCCCAACCCCGGATCAGTGATGTGGGCCACAATCGTTGATGAATCCAGATTGCTGATCAATCGATGGATCAAGGCGGTTTTGCCCACACCCACATCACCGGTCAGCAGCAGGAAGCCCAAGCCTTCTGAAATGCCGTAGATCAAGGTGGAAAGCGCTTCTTCATGCTTTTCACCGAGCCAGAGAAAGCGTGGCCCCGGGCTTAAATCAAAGGGCTTAGCAGTTAGATGATAATGATCGAGGTACATGTTCCGTGGTTTAGCCGTTTCAGATAAGAATCGTGCACCGATTGATGCGATTTCCGTATCCGGTATCATATACAACAAATCGATCAAGAGTCAAAAGCAAAGCAACGGGTAAAATAACGATTCGTTATTATTTGGCTTAAATAAGGTAAGCACGAATCCTTATCCAAACCAGGCAGGCCTCAAATTAAAAAAGGCCGTTAAAAAACCTTCGATTCCGATACGGGTCAATGTCGATCGAAAAATTTAACCGAATGTATCTATTCGATATTTACAGGGTTAAAATTTTTAGTTCGACACAGCCGTCGGGTTAAATTGAAGGTTTTTAAGGCCTCAAAAGGTCGATCTGGTTAGATGATTAAGGAAGCGGGGGCACATCTGGGTAATAAAAAAAACGATTGCGCATGGCCAACCCGCGTTAACTTAAGCTCAACATTACCATTTATCTTCCCCAATAGCTGAAACCGGTTCCAAGAATTGAAAAACTGAAGCCTTTGAAACTGGCGGCGCCACTTTCATCTACAATCAGGATATCGCGGTCGTTCATGGCCATTTCCTTAACACCCGGCTGGTTCAGGTCAAGATCGATTATCTTCCTTTCTCCGTCTTCCGCCATGCGTGCCAGTTTAATCTTGTCCTTCACAGCCCAGGGTTCAAGGCCTCCGGCTTCCACTAGCGCCTCCTGAAGGACCGTTTGGTGTTTAATTGCATAGGCACCGGGTCGCCTCACGGCGCCGTCCACAAAAAAGACCCCGGCCTCAGGAATGAAAAGGACATCGCCACCGTTAATTTCGATATTCAGTTCAACACTGCCTTTTATGATCAACTGGTCCAGGTCGACCATAACGATATCGGGCTGTCCCTGAACCTGGCGTGATTTGCGAATCTGCGCGATCTGGCCGGCCTTCTCACTCAAGCCGCCCCCCAGGGCGATGGCGTCAAGCAGCCGCTGTCTGTTTGGATAATCATACGTGCCGGGGTTTTTAAATTGACCCACCAGGGTGATGCGCTGGCTGATGTGCTCTTCGACGAATATACTGACATGGGGATTCTTGATGTATTGTTTTTGATAAAGGGCTTCAATTTTTTCTTCAGCCTCTATGGCGGTCAGGCCTTTTACGTCTACGGTTTCGATCAGTGGAAGGGTAACCAAACCGCGTGAACTGACCCGTACCGTCGTATCAAGCTCCTTGGCCTCGAAAACGCTGATTCGCAGCAAGTCCCCCTCTCCCAGCAGATAGTCACCCGGATCATTGTTCATTTGGACCTGGGAGAGAATCATCTCATTCATCCTGCTGATTTCGTCTTCTCCCAGGGAATAGTCGACGGCCGGCTGGTTATTCGCCTGGTTGTTTGCGGAGGGATGGTTCGTGGAGGCGCATGCGCCAAAAAACGAAAGGCCCATCAGTAATAAAAGGGCAGGCAACAAGGTTGACCTAAGGGCATGCACGTTCAACGCATGCATAAGGGGCGTCAGTTTAGCGTCATTTACCACGGGTACTCCTTTTGTGACATGCACCATGTAACGATTTTTTTTGGCGATTTGATGTGGTTGCGCCCCCATCATGGTGTCGACGGGCTCACGGAACCGCCACCACCGCCGCCTCCACCGCCGCCGCCGCCTAATCCCATGGCAACACCTGCGATCGCCACGACGCCCAAGGCGCCATAAGCAATCTTTTTGTTCTTCGACAGGCCAGGCTTCGATTCCGGTGGCTGCTTGGCAGCGGGTGTTTGCTTGGCAGCCGGTTTCTCTTCCTCAGGCAGTCCGATTCCCATATCCGCTTGCGAGAGGATAATCTTCTTGCCGGATTGAATCGTCATCAGGCCGTTATCGGTGAATACATCCATTGATCCGCCCTCCGCCACCCCCAATTCACTCTGGTTCTTAGTGACGGTCACGTACCCTTTAATCGAGCCTTCACCAAAGGCAGCATTGAGCCGAATGCGTTGGACATTGATCGGGCCGTCCGGCGTTATGAATGCAAACTCGCGCTTCATTGCCGAAGTTTTGAAATAGATGGTGCCCTCCTTGACGAACAGATTTCTCTGCCTTCCGGAGGTATTTATGGAAAATAGGCTTTGATCTTCACCCACGAGGTACAAATCGTCCAGCTTTACTGCGCACCTCCCGTCAGCGGAGATGATCGACCCTTCGGGAAGCGGCGCCTCTTTGGTGTAAACGCCCACGACTTTATCACCACGATAAAGGGTTACTTTGTTGGTCGGATAAATCCTATCCGAATCGGCCAAAACGGCCCCACCCTGGCTGGCCATTAGAAAGGTCAGTGAGAAGACAACAATTCTGATTTCGATTCTTTTTTTTCTAAAAAAGACCATGACATGAACCTCCTGTATTGTTTTAAACTACGTTTTTAGTCGTTCCAGATTCCAACGACCAAGTTTACCAGCATTTTCTGACCAACTCGCCCTGGGACGATCAACGGGTGGTCGAACAGGTTGCTCATGATGCCAACGCGCTTCTTGGTGGCCGCGACAATAGTTGTCTGCTTTTGGACGAATCCAGTATGCCGAAAAAAGGAGACAAATCTGTCGGTGTTTCCCGGCAATGGTGTGGGCAGCTTGGAAAGACAGACAATTGCCAAGTTGGTGTCTATTCGACTTTGTGCCGCGGTGAACATTTTGCACCTATCGGTTTCCGTTTATACTTGCCTGAATGCTGGGTTGGCGACAAAATCAGATGTGCCGAAGCGGGCATTCCGGACGAATTCGTCGAATTTTTCACCAAACCGGAATTGGCCATCCAGCTGGTTATTGAGGCCCGTATGCTTGGCGTCCAATTTGAATGGGTCCGCACCGATTCATTATATGGGAAAGACACAGCCTTCCCGCGTATGATGGATCAAATCAACGAGATCTTCATGGTGGACGTTGCCAAAAGCCAGCGCATCTATCTTGAAGACCCGAAACCGGTAATTCCGCCGCCAACGTCGAATAAAGGACGTAAACCATCAAAGCCAAAAGCCCAATGCGAATCGATCCGGGTTGATCAATGGATCAAACAACAACCGGCGTCGAGTTGGAAAAAAACGCTCGTCCGCGACACCACCAAGGGAAAGTTGCGGGTTCAAATTTTCCATCGACGGATTTGGCTTTGGGATGGGAAAGAGCCCCTTGCCCATTGCTGGCATCTGGTCGTAAGACGCGATCCGAATGGAGATCTTACATACAGCCTGAGCAACGCCGATGCATCGACATCGCATAAACGATTGGCGTACATGCAGGCCCAAAGGTACTGTCGAAGAATTTCCAGAGCCGTTTCAAAGACACCCGCTATTGAGCTGCTTCGATATTTTTTTAGTAGCCGATCATATCCAAAAAAAGAAGCAGTAGTAAGAAGATGAAAATCAGGCCGCCTAAATACCAGGCTAAAATAGTGGATCTCTCATCTTCCGAGAAAGGCCATTTGGGACGCTCGTGCCATCGCGGCAGATGCTGCCGGTTGATGTCATAGTGATGCCGCAATACCGGATCACTCAAGGTTCGATAGGCATCGTTCAATTCGACGAATTCCCGGCTGCTGCCCGTCAGGTTTGCATTGGCGTCGGGGTGGACCTTGCCCGCTTTTCTGCGAAAGGCCTTTTTGATCTCCTGTGCATCGGCTTTGGATCGAACTCCCAGAAGACGGTAGTAATCGACAGCGGCACCGGTAGATGGCAGGATTCCGAGCGCCCTGGCGGCGGGTGTTAGTTTTTCCTTAAGACGGTTGGGGTTCATGCCGTTGTCACGGCAAAAGCTGAAAAGGGACTCGGATAATTGTGCGCCGGGTTCGTTGCTCGGAGCGACAATTGAACGGCAAAACCTCAGATAATCGGTATCAGCGGCGATCAGCATGATCAGTGACGGGGTGTCGCTGCGCTCACCCACCTGCCGGATAAAGTCGGTGAGCAATTGTTTTTGCTGATTGGGATGCTTTGGTTGTGTTTCCAATGATACACTAACTCTCCAACAGCGTTTCCTTGCCCTGCTTGTCCAACCCATAGCTTGAATAGGATTGATAGGATTTGTAGTATCCCCCGTAGCCGTATTTTCTGTTGAAATCCACTTTGTTGACGACACAACCCAAGATCCTGCCGTTGACATTGGTAATGGATCGCTTGAAATGGCCGATGGCTTCACGGCTGGATTCTCCGATGCTGCTGACCAGGACGATGCCGCCGACGCATTTTGACAGGATCAAGGTGTCGGCAAAACCAATGTGCGGCGGGCCGTCAAGAATGATTCGGTCGTACTGGTCGGTCAGCCTGCTCAGCAGGATTTTAAACCGCTCGGAGGCGAGCAGTTCCGCCGGGTTCGGCGGAACCGGTCCGGAAGCGATGATTCCCAGATTTTTAGTCCGGTTGTTATACATTTTCAGCTGATTGGTAACTCCGGCCAGAAAACTCGACATGCCATTGCCGTTGACGCGGTGTTTAAGGTCAAACACTTCATGCAGACGGGGTTTGCGCAAGTCGGCATCGATGATCACGGTTTTTTCGCCGGCGGCGGCAAAACTCAAGGCCAGATTGACAGCCAGGGTGGTCTTCCCCTCACTGGGCAGGGTGCTGGTAATCAGGAAGCATTTGGAGCGGGTACCGGAACCGGAAAGCTGAACGGAAACACGCGTTGAGCGAATGGCTTCGGAAAAAGGTGACCGCGGATGACGCAGAAACGCGTTTTCCAGTCCATGCTCGTCGGGTTTGGCCTGTGGAATCGTACCCAACAGCGGAATTTGAAATCGATCCGATATCTCGCTGGGATTGGTCACCGTGTCGGCGAAGTACTCGGCCATGAATGCACAGCCGATACCACCGAGCAGGCCCAGGACGATGGACAACAGTAAATTGAGTTTGACGTTGGGCTTGACGGCCAAGAGCGGCAGGTCGGCACGGTTGACGATCTGAATGTTGCTCGAAGACACACCGGCCATGGATTCGATCTCCTTGGCGCGCTGCAACAGGCTCTGGTAGATGGCCTTGTTGGTGTCCACTTCGCGGGCCATGATCGAGTACTGGGTGGCACGATCGTTCAGATCCAAAACCAGCTTCTTCTGCCCCTCGATTCGTGTTTCCATGGCGCTGACGACCTTCTTGGAGGATTCGTATTCGTTTTCAATGGATTGAAAGATTCCTCTTTCCTGCGCTTCAATCAGGGCCGCGATGCTGTCCATGCGTGCTTTCAGGGTTTTTACTTTGGGATAATCGTCGTGGAAGGTCGCTTTCAACTCCTCGTATTGAGAGTTCAGATCGGCGTATTTGTCCTTCAGACTGGCGATCAGGTCGCTTTCCAACACCCGGGGCAGATTGGCATGGCCGTCCTTGACCGCCTGTTGGTAGATGGCCGTTTTTGAGATCATGTCGGCCTCGGCCGCAGCGAAGGCCGAGTTCAATTCCTCCAGATGGCGGTAAATGCTGTTCACACGGGCATCAAGGGAAACGATCCCGGCATGTTTGGCAAATTCATTCAGGCGCTCTTCGGCTTTTTCAAGGTTGATCTTGGCCCGGTCCATCTGCATCATCAGAAAATCCCGGGCAATCCCGGAGGCCTCGACCTTCAGTTCCATCTTCCACCTGATGAAATCTTCAACGATCGTGTTGACCACCGATTGGGACAACCGGCGGTCCGGTGAGCGAAAGGCCACATCGATCAACATGGACTTCCGGCTTGGGGAGACCGTGAGGTTTTCCGACAGGTATTTGGCCACCTCCTGATGCGCGGCAATATCCTCGGCGACCGCCGGCTGGGCCTGGCCGGGCGATACTCTTCCCGTCAGGGCCTTGAACGCGCTTCGGATGTCGCTGAAACAATCCCGATTGACCGTCATTGAAAACCGTTTTCCGGATAACGGGATGGGCGACTAAATCGAGTTGTTCGATCACGCGGTGGATCATCGCCTTGCTGCGAATCAGCTCGACCTGGGTTTCATAAAATTCCCGCGCCTGGATCTCCGAACCCAATACCTCCTGAAAACTTGTCACATGCGGGTTTTCCTGACTGACCTCGACGACCGCCGACGCCTCATAGATTCTGGTGACAGCCAGGGTGAATATCAATGTTGACAAAAACACCAGTGTCAGCACCGTCATGATCAGCCACTTTCTGCGCAGGATGACATCGAGGTAGTCGCGCAGTTGGATTTCTTCGGTTTCCTGCCATTCATAGAACGGCTTTTGAAATTGGTTGGCCGGAAGGTGATTGCCCGCTATATCCGGCAGCATTTGATCTCTGGAATTGCCTGCCCATCCTGCTTGATCTGGTGCCATCTGATTACCTCGTCAATTGATTTGTTGTCTTCTCCAGCCGGAAGTTGTCCAACCACACCGTGCCCCGGATTTTGGAGTCGAAGCGCATGCTGGTCCGGCGCCGCAAGCGCACCACCGCCGCCTGGTTGTCCGCGGGCACCTCAAACGCGATGGATTCCTCGTGCCAGCCATTCGATCCCGTGATCATCGGTCCGGCACGGTAAAGGCCCTGCTTGTCGTAGCCGACAATCTCCACAAACGGGCCCTCATCCGTCGTGATTCCTCTGCTTTTCCAGGCATACGTCAGGCGATATTCTGTCTTGCGGATTGACTGCGAAAATCTGGTAGAGATGCTGAAATGAAACATTTTCTTGCCCATCGAATTTGATCTTCAGGGCATATTCACCCTCGGCAGCCTCGTTATAGACCCGTTTCAACTCCCAGCTGCCGTCCTTTTCACCCCAGTGGCGCCAATCAAAACCCTGTCCGGTAAGGCTGCTTTCAAACCCCGGATTGGTCAGGCCGGCGCTGCCGGTGTATTTTTGCCAAATGTCCACTGAAGGGGCGATGCGTTTATGGTTCAGCAGAAAATGGGCAAACCGCAGGGCGATTTCCTTTTCCGGTACCGCGATCTTAGTTATGGCCTGCCACACGATCAAGCTCTCGTCAGTCATTCCCCAGCGCATCAACCAGTCGAGATAAGCTGTCAGATTTGCCGGTTCTAAAACAGCGACTACGACTGAAGTATTACCGCCAAGATGGGTGTGCAACAGTTGCAGCGTATCCTGCACGAGCATTTTTCTGGACAAGAGATAATTGGTGTTGCGGTAAAGGCGATTTTGCATGCCCAGTTCACGGGCCAGCAACATCTGTTCCCACTTCCAGCGAAACACCTGCTCCGTCAAATCGGTAGTGAAGGTCAGGATGTCTTTGGCTTTTTCTTCACCGCCCAGTGCGGCCTCGGTTTCGGCCAACCTGAGCCACGCGTCGAGAAAAAGAGTGTCTTGCGAAACGGCCTGGCGGAAAAAAACAGCGGCTCTCTCCGGTTGCTGCTGCAGCCAGGCGTGCATGCCCAGTTCATACTGGGCCTTCGGATAAACCTTGAGCTGTTGTGCCTCTTGGTCCGAAAAGGTATAACCTGCCTGCCAAACTGCCCGTTGCGGCCAGTTGAAATAAACCGACCAGCACCCCAATGCGAAGAGAATGGCGGTAATTAGAATACGAAAGGAGAGATGCATCAATTTTATTCTTGGATGAAGCTTCAATATTGATGATTAAGAGCTGAACGTCCAACATCGAACGTCCAACGTCGAACATCGAATAAGGTATCCTATCTTTTTTAGGACCAGGTGGAGCGAAGCGATCTCAGTATTCGACGTTCAATGTTCAACGTTCGATGTTCATTTTTTCAAAATCACGCTGAGCATTCATACGTTGGTTCAATGTTTCATTTCCGACCAAACCAGCAGATTGCTGGTTGCATTGCTGGCTTCTGGCTCCTGAATTCCAGGATCTTTATTATTCTACCAGGCTTGCCACCAGCGCTTCCTGCTTGCCCCGTTCATCGCGCCGGATACTGTCATCGGCTGAAGCACCTCGCCGTTCAGCACGCGCAGCGGGTTGTCTGTGGTAATTCGCTGAAGGTTCTCCTGGCCGATCATCTCACGCAGTTTGGCCGTGGCCGCCTGCATACCCGCCGGGTTGTGCCATTCCGGGTGGTGACTGTCGGTGGCCAGGCAGTGGATCTGGCCGTTTCCGGCCATCAACCGGGCTTTGCGGGCAACCGCCCGACCGTATTTGCCGAGAAAGCTGCCCCAATTGACCTGCAGGTAAACGCCCGATTCGATGAGTTTGTCTATCAGGCCCGAATTGGCTGCAAGCTGCGCGCATCGTTCGGGATGGGCTAACAGGATTGAATATCCCTTGGCCAGTATTGCAAAGATGACCTGCTCCCATCCCGGTGGAAGCTGCTGGAACGAGGGTTCAATCAACAGGCAGGCTGAGTTTCCCAGGGGCAGCAACCGGTCGTCGTCAAGCATGTCGGGGATCTGGGGGTCCAGTGCGATCTCCATGCCGGAAACGATTTCAAGTTCCAGACCTTCATCCGTGATGGTTTGATTCAATTCGGTGACCCGTGTTTTGATTCGGTCGATGGACGGCATCCAGGCGGTCCCTGGAACCATGTGTGGGGTGGCGGCAACCGTGTGGTAACCCGAGCGCACAAAGGCCTGTGCCATCTGCATACTCTCAGCAGCGGTTTCCGCTCCGTCGTCAATCGCGTGCAGAATATGACAGTGCAAATCGATCATTGGGGTATTCGATCGTGTGGTGGATCCGTTAACTTTGGTGACTCCGGAATTTGACGGCTTTGTAAAATGTTTAAGATCAAGGCTCGCAAGTGCCGAGAATACCGCTAACGCGGCTGCCATCGTCAGCGTACTTTTCGCACTCCGCGTGACGATAAACGCTGCACAACGCAGATGTTGGACTTTTTACACAGTCGTCCTGTGTGGTTGCGTACAAGCACTCAAAATAGCCATCAAAACAACGAAATACAGGCAATTGGCCGGGATCTGCAGGTTAAAATCAAAAAGGCTGTGAACGGTCATTGAAATCAATCCGCTGAAGGCACCCACGGCTAAATAAAAACGCAGGGGGTCCCTTTTAAAATCGAGGTGTCTGATGCGACGGGCGCTTTTTCCAAGGAAAATGAAGAAACCGATCATGATCGCAAAAAATCCGATCCAGCCAGTCTCTATCAGGAACTGCAGATAGTCATTGTGGGCATGGATCACTGTCTTTTCTGAGGTCAAGGATTGGTTGTACACTTGGAACACATTTTCATAGTTGCCTAAACCAACACCCAGCGGGTGATCGTTGATAATCGGCAGGCTATCCCGCCAGATATCCATTCGTGAACCACTGTCTGCACCGAGGGTTAAAAAACGCTGCATAATCGGGCCGACGCCGATGGTCATGGTGTAGATGCACAACAGAAGGATGACGCCGCCCATCAATACCCGGGTATGCAAGGCCAAGGCTTTCATTCCCGTGCGCGCCAGGATCGAAAATGCCAGAAAGCCGACAAGCCCGCTGACGATACCGGCCCGTGAGCGGCTGAAAATCAAGGCCAGCAGAAAAACGATGATGCCCATTGCCATCAGCGCCTGCCGGTTGAGTCTGTCGGATGCCAGCACTTCCTTCAACGAGTAAACCCGGCCGGTCATTGCCAGCGTGATGCCCAATGCCAGCGGCCAGATCATCCCGATAAATGCCGCAAAGCTGTTGCGGTTGATAAATGTACCACGAGCAGTGCCCATGTAGTCCTGGATATAATCAACCCAGAGTACACCCATGGACGGTACCAGCGCCTGAATCAATCCGTATACCGCCTCCAGCAGGCCGATCCCGATCATAACGAAGACAACGCGTTTGAGTGTTTTTCGTTCGGTGCAGAGATTTCGTACCACGAGAAAGAAAAGCCCCAGGCTGAGTAGAAACACCCACCAGGATAGTGCAGGCCTTGGCAGATAGCTGAGCGATTCCCAGGCAGAGGTCTTGCCGGTAAGCGCCCCTGCACGGGAAAGGATTTCAGCGCGTGTGGGACTGAGAAAGAAAGGACCGGGAGCGGAAAAGGGATGCACAAAACAAGCGTCCAGATGAAAAATATGGCAACCGAAATATTTAAGAAACGGTTACGAGGGAAAACCGGTTGGTCCGGCGTAGTCCACAAATACAGGATAACTGCAGCGATCATCAGCAGGCAGTAAATAGACCACACCCACGGCTGAACGGCGGCGAAAAGGATCGGTATGGTACCGATTATAAGAGAGTAAAAATTCGAAGGATGATCACAGTGTTTCTAAATGGCATTCTTCCAGGCTTCCCGATTGAAAAAAGTCAGGAAAACAATCTTTAAATCGAGCCACAGGCTCCAATGTTCAAGATAATAAAGATCGTTTTCGACTCTTCTCTGGATCGATGTGTCACCGCGCCATCCGTTGGCCTGTGCCAGACCGGTGATGCCGGATTTGACCCGATGGCGGATTCGATAATTGGGGATTTCCATGCTGAATTTCTCGACAAAATGCTCCCGCTCTGGCCGGGGGCCGACGATGCTCATGTCACCCACCAGCACATTCCACAGCTGCGGCAGTTCATCCAGGTTGGTCTGTCGCAGAATTTTCCCAAAAGGCGTCACCCGCTTGTCATCGGGTATTGTCCAGATCGTATCTGAATCCAGCCTTGATTGTACGGTCATGCTCCTGAACTTGACCAAGGTGAATTCGGCGTTGTTGTTTCCAATTCGTTTTTGCCTGAACAAAACCGGACCCGGCGAGGTCGTCTTGATGGCAAGTGCAACAACCAATAAGATCGGAGAAAGGATGAGAAGCCCGGCAGATGAAACGATAACATCGAAGGAACGTTTAATAATGCGGTTGCTGAAGATGCTGAGGGGTTCGTTGCGAACGGCAATCACGGGAATATCACCAAGGCTGTTGAGAACCGTCCACTTGGGTATGATGTTATAAAAATCCGGAACAATGCAGAACCGAACACCCTCTTTCTCACACCGTTCAACAATGCGCCTGATGGCATGTGCTTCGCTTAGCGGTTTGGCAATGATGACTTCATCAATTTGGTGTTTCCGTAAAGCGTCAGGAAACTGTTCCAATTTGCCAAGATAAAGCCCCTTGAGTGGAAGGTCCAAATGGCTGTCGGACAATATTCCCCGAATTCGGAAACCCAGTTCCGGCGTGGATAAAATTTTTGCGATGACTTGCTTGGCTGAATGCCCGCTGCCGATCAACAGAACTGATTTTTGCTGATACCCGTATTTTAAGAATTGTTTGATGACGATCAGATAGAATAATCGCAGGACTGTTGATGCAATGACCCCGAACAACAACGGGTAGAGGATCAGTTTGTCATTGGTCCTGAATTCACCAAAGATGGCAACCGTCGCAATCGTAAACGTGCTCAACACAGAATAAGCGATTAAGATATCTTTCAATACGTTAATGGTCTTAGACAGGCGATTGATCTTAAGAATATTTGAGTTGACGGATATTAAAAACCAGTAAATGACGATGAGTCCCATTAGGATGGTACCTTTTAATGGAATCATTGTTCCACCCGTGTAATATTTAAAGACAACGAAGAAAAAAGTGAACATCAGAATTAAATCGATGATGAAAAGGATTCTGGAGTTCCCGTTTTGCATCTTATTACCTCGACTTTATTTGTTGTTCTAAATGGGTAAAAAGGGACCTAAATTATTTGGTAACAGAAAAAAGCGTCTTGCTGAATCTAAGAGGGAGTCAACTTATAGGTTTAAATTAGTGGACAATCAAAATCCAATTTTATAACAAAATCCAAAGATGTTATTTTTTAATGGGTATAGATGATTTTTAACCCTACAACGTTACTTATAAATATTTATTTGAAATTTATCCCAAGGTCTGCCATACTACGCAACAACCCTTTAAAAAAGGAGGCAGGCCATGTTACCCGTCACGCGGTGCGACGAACACCTTTACCCGGTTCCCAAATTCGATCTTGGCAAAGGCGATATTAAAGATTTCATGAATGAACTCAAAGGATTTCACGAACAGTTCTACGATTGTTTTCAGCGCAGTGAATCCAGAGAGCACTTTCTAAAATACATGGCCGGACAATTCAGCCCGCTTGAGCGTAAATCCATTGAACCCATCGCCCTTTCCGTGAAAGATGGCAATGTCAGGGCAATGCAACGTTTCGTCAGCGATGCGCCATGGGACGACGATAATATTTTAACCAAGTATCGTAGTTTCGTTAACGACGACCTTGGCAGTCCTGACGGTGCCTTGATCTTCGACGAAAGCAGCTTTGTCAAAAAGGGCCGGGACTCCATCGGCGTTGCCAAGCAATACGCCGGTACCATCGGAAAAGTCGAAAACTGCCAGGTTGGCGTCTTCGCCGCCTACGTATCGGAAAACGGTTATGCCATGGTCGACAAGCGGGTGTTTATCCCCGAAAAATGGTTCACCGACGATTACCGCCAGCGCCGGATCAAATGCAAACTGCCTGAAGACACGGTTTTCCGGACCAAACCCCAACTGGCCGTTGAGATGCTCACCGCTGTCGATCGAGAAAAAGTGCTGCCTTTCAAATATGTGCTTGCCGATACGATATATGGAATCAGTCCGGATTTTATCGCCACAGTTGAGTCCTTGCCGGATAAAACCTATTTGGTATCGGTTCCCAAAGATACACAATGCTGGCTGAAACGACCGATGACCATTACCCGATCGTATCGCTGGGGTGGAAAAACCAGGACCAAGACGCTTTTGGTCGATCCTGACAGCAAACCGTTGACCGTGGAAGAACTGGCCCGGAACATCAACGATTATTTTTGGTATCGTCGGCAGGTGTCCGAAGGCACCAAAGGACCGATCGTTTATGAGTTTACCCGTCGCCGGGTCATCCTGTCCGCTGAAGGGCTTCCTCAGAAAACCGTCTGGTTGCTAATCCGACGTAGCCTTGGCGATGATCCGCAATACAGTTATTTCATAAGCAATGCGTCATCGAGCACGAGGCTGAAAACGCTCGTATGGCTCAGCGGCCTGCGTTGGGCAATCGAACAGTGTTTTGAGGAGGCCAAAACCGAGTTGGGCATGGATCATTACGAGGTGCGCAAGTTTCCTGGATGGCATCACCACATGCTGACGTGCATGCTGGCCCATTTTTTCCTCTGGCACCTGAAAATCAGGATGGGAAAAAAAAGCGCCATCTATTACGCTGTCGCAGCTTAAAATCCTTCTCAAACTCATTTTACCAATGAAACGGCACACGTTGGAAAGCCTGCTCGAACAGGTCGCTTGGATACAGGCCCGGAATCATCGTGCCTACTTGTCACATCGAAAAAGACGCATGCGTGAAATTCTCAAAGATCATTAAGTAACGTTGTAGGGTTAATTATGCAGATTAAAATTTTTCCGCTTTTTTATCGGTCGGGCGGGTATCCCACCATAAACGGTCCAGGGCGTTAAGTCTTTAGTTGCCACACTCCCAATAGCGAGGACAGCGCCTTCTCCTACTGTAAGCCCTTGCAGCATCATCGTTTTACCCGTGGCCATTTTTTTCCACAAAATCTTCAGAGAATAGCATCGGTTGAAAATGAGGGTGAGGCAGGGTCATCGTAATCGCAAATTGCCACAAACTAGCGGCCCCCAGAAACTGTAACATAGTTACCCAAAGAAACCATTGAAGGGTTATAAATCTCCGCTCTGGGTCCTACAAATACAAAATCTTGGCAAATTAGATTCCAAGGTGCCCATATTCTCACGGAATGATAGATACGACAATTTTTTCCAAGTTTTGCCCCAAAGCATCTCAGTAGGAAAGCTCTCCATTTATGCATAGGGCGTAGGGTAGGACGAAAATAAAAGAGATAAACAGCTCCCCACAGCAACCTCGCAAGTTTATTTCTGAATGAGAAGCTACAATCATCTACAATATTTATTTTCATTTTATTGTCTAAATGTTTTCGATAAAAAGAACACAACATAACTTGAATCAATGATTGGATATCCGGTTTATAATTTCTTCAAACACGTCTGCAATTTTAGATATCGGAAAGTTTCGTTCCGCATATCGCCTGGCATTTATTCCCATATTGGCACGAAGTAATTCATCTTCCTTAAGCATTCGTATTGCTCCGATTAACCCATCAACCGATCCGGGGAGGGACAACAACCCCGGCTCGGATATCTTCAGTGATGCGTGCACATAAATTTCTTTTATCAACGGCAACGATCCATGCTTTCTGCGCACAGTAAGCAGACCATAGTTTTGATGGCACGCAATACGTACCGGCAGATGCTTCTATCGTAACCAGTGTTATGTCCGAGGAGGCCAGCAATAAAGGGTAAAGGTGTGATGGTTGAAGTGGCAATCGGACCAGATTGGAAAGCGCTTTACCGGCTAATTGATCGTTTAACAACCTATGTCCACGCACGTCTGTGGCAACAACAAAGAGAATTTCATTGTCATCAATCAGGCCAGCGGCTGTGTCGGCGATAAGTTGGATGCCTTGTTTTTTCCCCAACGACCCGCAATATAAAATAACAAATTTTTCATTTAATCGATGATGGTCAGAAAATTTATTGTTTCTCGGCAACACGGGAATCTGCTCGATCGGTCCCCAGTTGGGTATGACGCTGACTTTAGCGGGATCGATATTCCATTGATTTAAAAAGGGAATAAAATCATCCGTGATGGAAACGATGTGGTCCGCATGTAGTAGAGAGTCGATTTCTATTTTTTTCAGGTAGTTGTAAACAAGACAGCCGAGCGCCCGGCTGATGTCGGAAATAATCGATCTTGCTGCAACACTAAGTAGATCGTGGAGCCAAAAGACCGATGGGACTGCATGGTTGCCAGCCCAGCAAATTATTTTTTTTTGGGCTTCCAGTGGTGTGTTCCCGGATATGATCACATCCGGCTGCCCAGCGGTCCAATTCCTTTGCCGCCAGCGTCCCATAGCGTCGCTCCTGAATCCATCTTTTCAGGAAATTATCTTTTTCAATGCTATCGCTATCAATGTTGACGATCTGCAGTTTTTGATTGTTTCTTTTTTTAAATGAGGCCTTCGGGCCGCCGCTTGCTTCAGAAAAAAGGTGCAGGACGGTGTGTCCTCGTTTTGATAATTCGCTG
>CAVONM010000014.1:0-203576 GCA_963697225.1 uncultured delta proteobacterium | reverse complement strand
AATCACTGATCGCAACTAAACACTTCATTGAGTATGTCGCATGAATACTTGGGAAGTAGCCTGTCGAAAACGGTCAATGTCGGCTCTGGTTGGTCTGCCAGATTTTAGCAGAGGTCCTGGCATGTACGAAAGGGGAAATCCTGTACTGAATATAGATTTGTCTATCCCACGAAAAACAGCATGGCGATAATTACATGTAGCTTGCCAGCGAATTTAAGTATATAGCGTACTTTCGACACCCTTTTAATTGAGATCAGATGAATTTATTTTGCAATAAGATCAGACCGTTAAATGTATTCTAACATATTGATATAACACCAAATAATTTATATCTAGACATTGCGTATTATATCTGATACTTATGCCCTCATAAGTTCAACACGAACACAGGGAGGGCAAAATGACAAAACTGGTACCCGAGAATCTGACATTTTCCGAGGTCGGCCATCTGCCGATCGTCAAAGACTTTGCCAAAAAGATCAAACTGGTTGAAACACTGGACGCCATGGTCGACAGTGAAATGGAGCTTTCACCGGGAATAGCTGTTCTGGCCATGGTGTTGGACACGCTTTCGGGAAGAACGCCGTTGTACCGGCTTGAAGAATTCTTCCAGGAAAAGGACACCGAATTGATTTTGGGCCACGATGTCAAACCGGAGCTTTTCTGTGACTATAATGTCGGCCGCGTGCTGGATAAGATATTCGATACCGGCACCCAAAAGATCTTTTCACAGATTGCCCAAAACGCCATTGGCGTGTTTGACGTTGATCCGCGTCGTCTGCACTTTGACACAACCTCCATCAGCGTTTTCGGAGATTATGATTTTATCGATCCTCCGCTTAAGATCACCTATGGCCACAGCAAGGACAAGCGTCCGGATCTGAAGCAGTTTCTCATTTCGATGCTGTGCGTGGATCGCAATATTCCCATTCTTGGGCACCACCGAAGACGGTAACGCATCGGATAAGACCTTGAACAACGAACTGTTGGGCAGGTATCTCACGACACATGGCCAGGCACGGCCTCAAACCAGGGGCTTTCGTGTATGTGGCGGACTCGGCCTTTGTCACCCCCGACAATCTCGAAAAAGCGAAAGATAAAAATGTAAAATTTCTGACCCGGCTGCCGGCCACCTACAAGGAGTGCGGCCGGGCCATTTCCGATGCCGTTGCCGCCGACAACTGGATCTGACTTTGGCAAACTCAATCAGACCCCTGCCACGCAAAAGCGCCCTGCGGCGTATTACCGTGGATTTGAAACCACCGTTGAGCTTTATGGTGAAACATACCGCGCCATCGTTGTTCACTCCTCCGCTCATGACAAAAGACGCCATAAGCGCATTGATCGACTGCTTGAGCAAAAACGCAAAGAGCTTGAAACGCACTGCAAAAAAATCAACTCAGGTCCTTTTTATTGCCGGGCCGATGCCGAAGCTGCGGCCGAAAAAATCAGAAGAGCCGCCGCCAACAGCTATCACAGGCTGCAGTATGAAATCAGCGAAGTAGCCAAATATCCCAGGGGAAGACCCGCCAAAGGAAAAGCACGCACGCCCATCGGTTATGAATATCTTCTCGATGTCAAGATCGATGTGGATGCGGATGCGGTCGCTCCCTTGCGTCTTGAGGCCGGATGCTTTGTTTTAATATGCAACCTGTCCGGCAAACAGGAGCGTAACCAATGGCCAGCCGTCTCTCTTTTAGAGCTATATAAAAACCAGAGCGGCATCGAGCAAAACTTCGGATTCTTGAAAGATCCGGTTATCGTCAACAGCATCTTTTTGAAGAAGCCGAGCCGTATTGAGGTGCTCGGTTTGGTGCTGCTCATCGCACTTCTCATCTGGCGTTTGATGGAGCGCTGCATGCGGCAACATTTGGAAAGAACGAAGAGCGAAATCAGCGGCTGGAAAAATCGTCCGACCAAGCGGCCGACCTCTTTCATGATGACGACGAAGTTTTTAAGCATACTGGTAGCAAAATCAGGCAAACAAAGACAATTGGTAAAACCGTTAAAGCCCGTTCAGATAGAATTTCTACAGGCGCTGGGTGTCAACCCGGAAGTATTTGTTAAACCGTAAATGGATAAAAAAAATGCACAAAAAACCTTTAAAAGGGGTGTCGAAAGTACGATATAGGATCACGATGAATTTGAATTTAGCAACTGGATATCATAAGCTTTCCTTGGGTGCCATAAATTTATCGGTTTATAAGAGAAAACAATTCTTTTGTGTCTTCATTCGCCGGAAAAAGAGATTCGATACGAAGTTCCTGGGTGGTTAAGTCAAGTGGTGTGCCAAGTGTGGTGATCGTAGTGAAAAAGCTGGCTTTCATAGCCTCCTTTTCAAAGGTCAAACTCATTATCGGAAGATTATCATTAAATTGAAGAACCATTTGGCTCTCACTGGTTCGAAGTGGCGAAATTTCCTCATATAATGAAAATAATTCGCTGTTTTGAGTCGACGCGGCCTCATCCCACAGTCGATTCAGCATAAATTGCTCTATCCCTGGCCAATCCTTAATGTACGGACGCAAGCCGTCTTCGGCAAACGTCAGGTGATATATATTATCGTAATTCTTTAGCGCATGTTCCCCCACGAGGAATTTTATCATTTGCTCAAAGCCGGAATTGGTCATCAAAATAGTATATGCTGCATTAACAACAAAGGCTGGATAGGGCTCATGCTTCTTCAGCATACGGCTCAAGGCCTGCCGGACGGTGTCCATCTTTTCCCCATTAAACGGCTCTTCCCCAAACTCGGAGGCATATCCAGCGGCCTTCAGAAACGCATTGCGGTGCCTGAGAGGCAGTTTTAACGAATGGGCTATTTTCAAGATCAGGTTGCGGCTGGGCTTGGACCTGCCAGTTTCCACAAAACTCAAATGCTTGGTGGAAACACCAACCTCCAGTGCCAGATCCATCTGGCTCATCCTGTTAAATTTACGCCAGAAACATAATAGATGGCCCACCGATTTATTCTTTTTCCGAAATTCCATCAAATTCTGCATAAATATTACCTCTGAGGTAATAGACTTCTTAACCTTTTGCAGTTACTTTACTCTGAAAGTTTGGTCGAATCAAACCAAAAAGGGAGGTTTAAATGAATGCGTTTCGAATTTTGTTGGCGGTTTTTGTCATCGCAATCATCAGTTTCACGGGTGTTGTGATCTCCAATCATGGCTGGAACCTGCTACCAATCTTTTTTGGTGAGATAGCGGCCATGACCTAGTCGGGCAGTTCAATTTTGATTTTTTATGTTTCCTTATACTTTCAGGACTATGGCTGGCTTGGCGTCACCATTTTTCCGCAGGTGGAATTGTCTTAGGTGTGTTGGGGCTATTTGGCGGGATTATGTTTCTCGCCCCCTATCTCCTTATAGCGAGTTTCAGAGCAGGTGGGGATATGAAAATACTCTTTTTAGGGAAAGTCAGGGCAAATGGTTGATTCCGTTTTTTGGTGCCGGTACGCATGCCCAGTGGGATGAGTTTGAAATTGAAGACGTTCAAGCAACCATCGCATTCACAGATGAACTTATCCTAAAGAAACTCGATGTATAATTTTTTAAGATTGTGAGATGAGATGTAAAAACGTTGCCCTATCCGGGGGATAGTCCGGGGGACAATTAAAAAAGGAAATCCTCAGACCGGATAGGTGGGTGGTGGAATAGACCGTTTACCAGTTTCCTTACCAGTTGGTTTGCCCCAATTTGAAATAAATAAAGATGCCCATTAAAATTATCGGGCAAGCCCGTCTAATGGGCAATTGCAAACGTTGGCAAACCCTCAAGCGGTGATATCACTTGCAATTCAACTGGTAAGATAGCTGGTAAACGGATTTTTGGACATAAAAAAGGGAACTCACAGAATTCTGTAAGCTCCCTCTTTTATTGTATTTTTTGGTAGCGGGGACAGGATTCGAACCTGTGACCTTCGGGTTATGAGCCCGACGAGCTACCAGACTGCTCCACCCCGCATCAATTTTTTTAAAAGCAGATAATAAGAGAAATTTCTGTAGTTGTCAACAGCCGAATCTGCGAAAGGATTAAATAGTTCTTTGACGCCATTGGTCCCGGTCGATCGGCAGACAGGCAGGCCAGATGACGGGCATTATGTTTTTGCCCAGGACATGATCACTGTTTTGATCGTTTCAAGTTCGCCACCATCCTTTTGGCAATAGACCATGACCTGCTTGTTCCGCCCGGTGTGACCGGAGACGATCGCCACTGATGACTTGGCCACAGATAACAGCCCCGCCAGAAATACTCCGCAGGCTCGATTGGCGGCATTGTCCACGGGTGGTGCGGTGAGATTGATCTTCAGCGCGTCGCCATATACACCCACGACCTGGTTTTTGGATGACCGGGGCTGGACGCGTATTTTAAAGATCAAACCGTCAGGTTTTTCCTGGATGGTGAAGGGCATGGTTCTGGGTTCTGGGTTCATAAGCTCAAAGCTCAAAGCTCAAAGCTGGAAAGACTGCATTTCCGTAAATCCGTCAATTCCTTAATTTCTTAATCCCCAAATCCCTCAATCCCCGAATTCATTAATCCTGCAGCCGATCTTTTATCAGTTCGCGGATAAAGGTCGGCGGGCGAACCACCTTACCCTGGCCATTGATAAACGCGTGCCGAGTGTATCCCGTGGTGTGGATGACGGCGCCGTCCTGACTGGTGATCGTGTAGTCAAACTGCATGCCAGCGCGAAATCCCGCATTGAGGGTTGCTTCGATCACGATCACGTCATCATAGCGCGCAGGAGTGAGATATTTGCATTTCACCTCGGATACCGGAAGCATGAGCCCCCGGGCTTCGATCTCACGGTAGGGCAATCCCAGGTGACGAAACAGTTCGGTCCGGCCGATCTCAAACCAGCGCAGATAATTGGCGTGGTAGACGACCCCCATGGTGTCCGTGTCGCCGTAGATTACCCGGTAGGAGGTGCTGTGGGAAAGGGTATTGGGTTCTGGGTTCATGGTTCTGGGTTCATGGTTCTGGGTTCATGGTTCTGGGTTCATGGTTCTGGGTTCTGGGTTCTGGGTTCTGGGTTCTGGGTTCAAAGCTCTAGGCTCTAAGCTCTAAGCTCTAAGCTCTAAGCTCTAAGCTCTAAGCTCTAAGCTCTAAGCTCTAAGCTCTAAGCTCTAAGCTCTAAGCTCTAAGCTCTAAGCTCTAAGATAGAGAAATGGCATCCCCGTCAATCTGTCAATCCCTTAATTCCGAATTTTTCAATCCCCTGTCAGAATCTTGCCAAAAATCTTCCTTAGTTCGTCGTAAGTCGTGGCTACGGGGAACTGAGGGAACTCATCGATCACATTCTGCGGGGGGCAAAAAAGGATGCCCCGGTGGGCCTCTTTGAGCATGTTGACGTCGTTGTAGGAGTCGCCCATGGCCAGCACTTGGAAGTTCAAGCGTTTAAAGGCTTGAACCACCTTGCGTTTGCCATCGGTCTGCCGAAGGTTGTAACCGGCGATGGCGCCACTGCCGTCGATGGTCAGGCCATGGCACAACAGCGTGGGCCAGCCCAACTTTTCCATCAGCGGCCGCGCAAATTCAACGAAGGTATCGGAAACAACGATCACCTGGGTGCGGGCCCGCAACCAGTCCAGAAACTGGCGGGCACCCGGCAGCGGGTCCATGGTGGCAATGACATCGGTAATATCCTTCAGTTTGAGGCCATTGGCATCGAGAATGGACAGTCGCCGCTTCATCAGCACATCATAATCGGAAATGTCCCGGGTGGTGAGACGCAGTTCATCGATGCCGGTGTGTTCGGCTACGTTGATCCAAATTTCAGGGACAAAAACACCTTCCAGGTCTGAACAGATTACATGCATGAAACCTCTCTACAATGATTTCCTTGAAGCGCGTTCTCATTTGGCCGCGGGTTTACTCCTGCCCGTCATCGTCTTCAATGCGGATCAGCATCGGTATGCTGGCGACCACATCCAGGGCGCTGATTTCAGCCAATGCCCGGGTCACGTCCGCCTCCCGGGCATGGTGGGTCAACATGACCACCGGCACCGAACCGTTGGTTTTTCTTCCCTTCTGGTGAACGAACTTCAGGCTGATGGCATATTTTCCCAGGATACCGGCGATGGTCGCCAGCACCCCGGGCCGGTCCATGGCATCGAAGCGGAAGTAATAGTGGGTGACAATGTCGTCCATGGGCATCACGGCAAGGGTCCGGATCTTGTCCGGCTGAAAACCCATGACAGGCACCCGCCCGGCGCCGTCGGAAGCCAGGTTTCTGGCGATGTCCGCAATGTCGGAGACAACGGCGCTGGCAGTGGGCATCATGCCCGCCCCGTGACCGTAAAGCAGGATATCTCCCACCGCATCGGCAGATACACTGATGGCGTTCAATGTACCGTTGACATTGGAGAGCATGTTGTCGAACGGAATCATGGTGGGATGAACGCGGGCCTCCACGGCCCGGCCGTCAAACTTGGTGATGGCCAGCAGTTTGATGCGGTAGCCGAACTGGGCGGCAAACTCGATGTCCATGGGGGTGATTCGGGAGATTCCCTCGATATAGACATCATCGAAATTGATCTTCATCCCGAAGGCCAGGGCTGAGAGGATGGCCAGCTTGTGGGCCGCGTCCTGCCCCTCGACGTCAAGGGTCGGATCGGCCTCTGCATAACCCTTGGCCTGAGCCTCGGCCAGGGCGGCTTGGAAAACCACGCCCTCGTCGGTGATCTTGGAAAGGATGTAATTGCAGGTGCCGTTGAGAATGCCGATCATGGCCTTGATCCGATTGCCCACCAAGGATTCTCTCACCGTCTTGATGATGGGCATGCAACCGCCCACACTGGCCTCGTAAGCCAGGTCGACGCCGTGTTCGGTGGCGGCGGTGATAATCGCATTGCCGTGCTTGGCCAGCAGAGCCTTGTTGGCGGTTACCACATGTTTGCCCTTGCCGATGGCATCCAGAATGAATTGTTTGGCAATTCCCTCACCGCCGATGGTCTCCACAACGATATCGACCGTTGGATCGGCGATGGCCATAGCTGCATCCGGAATCATCACTCCGGGTGGCAAGGAAAGGCCTCGGTCCTTATCCGTGTCGATATCAGCCACATATTTCAGATTTAGCGCACATCCGATGCGGTCCCGGAGGATATCCCCGTTTTGCAGCAGCAGTCGGGCCACTCCCGTACCCACCGTGCCGCAGCCTAAAATGGCAATATTAACCTGTCTCATTGAGTTTTCCGTTCCTGATAGCGGGTTGGTGTCGATCTCAGTTACAATTAATCTGGCAATTTCTTATGAGCTGGACTTGAAAGTCAACAGAAAAAGGGACGACATGGTTGGTTGTTCACGGTTCGATCTGGTTTAATTGGTTTAATTGGTTTATTATCTGGATAGTTGATTGGTTCATCAAGCGGTTAGATCGATTGGAACGTTGGTCCCATCAGCGTTGTAAACGTTGACAGCGCAGGCAATATTAATCGAACGCTGCAAATGGTGCTTTCAACTTCGAAGGCTTCGCGATCCGCTCGCCAGCTCAACAGCTTACCGGCTCAACAGCTCACTATCTTATCAGCGCCTCTTACTTCAACCGCCGGGCCAACCGCAAGGCCATGACGGCCACCACCAGCACACCGGCCAGCAAAACCGACCACAGCACAATCCGGCGCATCGGCAGCGGTTGCGGAACCGGCGACAGCCGCTGCGAACCACCCAGAACCAGTTGTGCACCCTGCGGCATCACCCAGCGCTCAAGGCTATTTTCCCGATGCCGGCCGATGCCGTCAAAAAGGGCGGCCACGTTTACCTTCAGCGGTTCAACGGCAGCGCTGCCGAAAGCCAGGGTAAAGGTGCCGCTGCCCCTGGCGACGAAGAAGAGGTCGTGGGGACGGTAGCCGAGCTCCAGTCGGGGAATGGCACTGCCGATGGTGCTTTCGCTGGCGTCAACGGTCAGGCGCCAGTGGCGGTCCATGGAAATGGGAACGGCTCTGAGGAGCACTGGTCAGGGGGGTGTTGTCCACGTCGATGCGGTAATACAGCCCCTTGGCCCGCCGGGTCCAGGCCGCATGGGGATCATCACGGGAGTCGAGCGCCGCTTCCGCCATGCTGTTGGCCTGGTCGAAGATGAGATTGACCCGGTCCACCGGAAACGCACCGGTGCTGTGGTATTCGAATACACCCGGCGATTCGGGGAGGGGCAGGCCGTCGATCTTCAAAAAAACACGAATGGCCGTCCGGTCTTCCGGCTGCACCCTGCCGTCGATGCGGACCAGAGATACCGCCGGGTCTGAATCCAGCTGGCGCAGGCGCAGGTATCGTTTCGTGCTCGGATTCAGGGCGATGATATTGCTGAGCAGCCGGCGGCCAGCGTAGCGAATGTCCGAGATGGCCGCCCGCTGTTGAATCGTGGTCCAGGCGACCAGGTCGTCACTGGTATCCACGGCCAGAGCGGCCATCAGATTGGCATCACCCTTTCGCCATTCCAGCCGCAGCTGGGCCAGACCGCGCTCAACGCTGCTCAAATCAACCAGGAACGTCCGTGCGGACTCCGCCGGTGTGTCCACCGGCCGGGGATCGACCCGCACCACTGCACCGTCCGATCCGGTGTGCACATAAACCCGGTACCCATCGGCCTCCGCCGTCGCTTCTTGTGGAAGCGGGAAAAATGGCAACGACCGCCAGGGCGCATCAGCCGGCTGGGTCTGTGCATATCGGATCATATGCGGCACCGGTTCTCCGTTGGCATTGAATACCCGGACGTCTCCCAGGTCTCTTCGGTAGGCGCCTGCGTAGACCTGCTCCGGCATGCTCATGGCGGCAACGGCCGTGCCGGCGGGCACGCCGATTTTAATGCCGTAGGCGAAGTCATCCACGGTGGTGTTGGCCAACGAAACGGACGGCAGGCAACCTGCCAGCAGCACCAGCCACAGCCATTTTCTCATCGGCTCTCTCCTTTCAATTCCGCCGGAGGCAAGGGGGTAAAAAAACCGATCACCAGCATCAGTCCGCCTACCGCCAAAAATGAAACAATCCGGGAAACGGTGCCCGAGCCCGACAGGTCTACCACGAAAAGCTTGATGACCACCACCACCAACAGACCGGTGCCGGTGAACCACACTGCCCGGCGTTTCAGACGGTTGGCGGCGATCATGCATCCTAACGCCAGAAGGCCCCATAACACGGCAATTGCCGCGTGGAACAGATCGGATCGAAACATGGCATCCCCGTCATAACGCACGTTGCCCAGGTGGTGGACGGTGCGCGCCACGACGGCGGTCAGCCAGAGAAAAATTCCTGCCGCCGGTACCCCCCACAACAGCGCAGAAGGCAGACCCCCAGCCGGGGCGACCGGCTCACGTTTGATCCACAGCACCCAGCTGGTGATCACCAGGAAGACGAAGATCTGAACCAAGTCCAACGGGTTGAGCAGCGGCAGGTAGGGCAATGGCCTGGGATCACCGTTCATGCCTATCCCCATTATCGTCCAACCCATCAGGACGAGCACCAGCAGGGATGGCAGCCATCCCCGGTAGGCCGCCTGCCAGGGATCGAAGGGCCAGCCGATCAGATGGCTGAACCGGATCAGGGCCACGACGACGACGCCCGGAACACCTGCCCAGGCAATAAAGGCCCAGACCCGGCCGCCACCGGCCAGCTGATCCAGCAGCCATCCGGCTTCCCAGCATAGCAGCCAGGTGACCAACAGCGCCCCCGCCACATGCCATCCCAGCGCGATTGTCTCATTCCAGACGGTTTCCATGCCACGCAGGAGATAAACATGAACTGCAACGGTCAACGGCCAAACCACGATCCACCACCCCTGGAAAGGATGCTCGAAGCCGTTTTGATCCAAAAGCGCCGCCACCGCCAGCACCATTACGGGAAGCAGCCCCATTGCGGGCCAGCGAAGCCCCTTCCACGCCAACCGCCGAAAAAATAGTCCCATGGTCATTGCGCTTAGGGAAATGAAGGCCATCGAGCCGACCAGTTCATGGCGGCGGCTCAATCGACGGTCGATCTCATCCAGCCCCGTGCCGAACCACCAGAGCAGCCCCCAGGCCATGATAGCAGGGGCAAAGGGCCGCTCCAGCCGATGCAGCCGTGCCCCATGTCGCTCCAGAAAAAAGCCGAAAACAGCCCCGCCGTACCCACGATCATGCCGCCCAGAAATCGACTGTTGAAAACGGCCACCTCCCCCCCAACGCCGTGGCTGCCGAGAAGGAAAGCGGCTCCCGATCCGATTTGAAGCAGCAACCCGAAAGCCCGGGCGGTCCAGCGGTTCTGACGGATACCTACCCAGACCAGTCCCGCACCTTCCAGGCTCCAGGCCACAGCCGTCCAGCTGCCGGACAGCGCCAGCGGAACGGCCAGGCTGCCGAAGATGACCCCCAAGGCGAGAAACGCCTCCACCAGGGCACTCAACCCTTGATCCCGCCGCCGCCACAAAACAGTGGCCAGGCCGACGTAGATCAGGCCCATGGCCACGGCACTGAATGCCATGCCGTATTCGACATTCCTCACCAGTCCGGTCTGCAGGCTGAACACCACCAGGGGCATACCGAACACCAGGGTGCCGTCCACAAGCCCTTTCAGCCGGGGCGGCTGCCGCAGGGCGAAAAGCACGGAAATAGCCAGATAAAAAGTGAAAAAGAGCATCAGAAACGGCTCGGTGGTGGCAAAATGATGTGGCCGATAGAATTGCACACCCCAGGCGGAGCCGATGCCGAAGGTAAAGACGAAACCCAGCAGGTTGAGCCACCGCCATGCCTTGAACCAGGCGATACCGAAGATACCGGCGTTGAGCAGGGCGTAATAGGAGAAGAGCATCACGTGGCTGCCGGTTCCCGTGGAGAGCAGTACCGGCGCCATAAAACCGCCGGCCGCTCCCAGTACGGCCATGGCGCCGGCATTCTGCAGCACCGCCAGGATGCCGGAAAAAACGACCAGGCCCACCATCACCCCGAAGGTGAGGGCCACCGGCACCATGTGAAAGAGCCGGGCAGAGGCAAACAGGGTCAGGTACATTACCCCGATGCCCCCGCCCTGGAGGGCCACTGCATAGCCGAATCGCCGGATGCGCAGCCGCCAGCCCAAAAGCAACAACCCGATGCCGGCGGCAAACGCGGCCGCCAGTCGAATCTCAAGCGGCACAAGGTCCCGGGCGGCAGCGTATTTCACCAGAAAGGCGAAACCGAACAGCAGCACCACCACCCCCACACGGACCATGAGGTTACCACCGAAGAGAAATTCTCTGATCGAGTCGCCCAGACCACCCGACGGCGGTGACGGCTGATCCGGCACCGGTGGTTTCGGCGGCGGTGTAAAATCAGCGATGGCTGCCTCCGACAATTCCAGTTCCAGGGAGGGAATCTCGGCGGTCGTATTCGGAGAAGGCGCGGACACCGCCCCCATTTCAACTGCAGCAGCCACTGCGGGTTCTTCTTCCGGCCCAGACGCGTCGACGTCATCGCCGGGGACGCCATGGGTCGCTCGAGCCAAAGTCGACCCTTCGGCGCTTGACGCCGGGCCAGCATCTGTCTCGCCGGAAAGCAAACCGGCGATCTGCGTCTCCATGGCGGCCAGGCGGGTTTTCAGCGCAAGGAGCCCGTTCCGCTGGTTAATGGCCGCCGCTGCCAGCAGACCAATGACTCCGCCCAGCAGAAAGTCACCCCGGCCATAGAGGTAAAAGCTGCCCATGACGGCCCCGATCAACCCTAAAACGACATAAATCATGCACGCTCCCTAAGATGGTCCGGCCTGTCCATGATTCCCACAACCAATGCACGCCCAACGGCCGACAGATGAACACGCAACGGCGGTTATCATTCGAAAAGTAACTGAGCGGTCGACGACGACTGCCGTTGACCGCCGGCACTGGTCCCATAGTTCGGCCGGCAGGGGCGGTTACTCAAGAAAAAACATAACCGTTCCGCCGCGATTAGACCGAAGCAGCGGCGATGGCAATCGCCCGGTCTGTTCGAACCGCGATAGCGAGCGCATTCCCCGCCGCTTGCGGCAGGGTTAGCGAGCGAACTGGAAGTCGCTTTTTTTCCTTCCGGTGCCACGTAGCACTGCCGTTTCAGGCAGAACATTCCCCGCGGCTTGCCGCGGTAGAGGGTTTAATCACCTTGCCAAAATTTCATCCGGGTGCCTTCAGAGATACTGGCGGACTTCGCCTGGAAGCCTTGCCGGTTTGACATTGTCCAATCAAGCATCATTTTTAGGCATTCATCCACTCACTGAAAAAAGGAGCATCGTTATGGCCTACACATGTAAGAGCTGCGGCGCCATTGCCGAATCACCGGGGCATCTGTGCAATCCCTGCGGGGATAAGGAAAAATGCAGTTTCTGCGGCACAGCAGAAGTTGACATCAAGCACATCTGCAAAGACAAGCTGGCGGAAATGAAATATGTATGCGATGGATGCGGCCGCGTGGCAATGGAAAAGGCCCATCTTTGCAGCCCGACCCCGATCAAGTAGTCTGAAGATGACAATCGACCCATTGGCACCAAGCTGTTCCAGCCGCATCCATGAGCGGTTCTGCGACTATGAGGATCGATTTCGCCGAATTACGCTGCGCGCACCCGGACGATTCATGAACCGCCAGTGGGAGATGGTCCAGGCCGACACCACCGAGAGGCTGAATCTATACGCAACGGTCGTCGACCAGACAGAAATCGACATCCGCAGCCTGTTCGAAGACCGGATCGCTGATGAAGCGTTATGGGCCGCCGCCAAGGCCGACTATGCCTCCCGCATCACGGGCATGGATGACCGAGAGTTGGCCGAAACCTTTTTCAATTCGGTCACCCGCCGTGTTTTCGGCACCGTCGGCGTGAATCGCCGGATCGAGTTCGTCCACGATGACCACCAGCCGTTACTGCCGTGCCCAACTGAATCCGTTTTCAGGACCTACCCGTTGGCGGGAACCAATGGACCGGCCATCCGACAGATCCTTTCCGACTACAGCGACCTCAATATCGACCGCGCATTTCTTGAAAAGGGTCTGCCCCGGATCGTGGAGCGGGTGGAAGAACGCCTGAACCAAATCAACGACCGCGTCCAACCGGTTCGCATCGAAATGATTCGCCACATCTTCTACCGCGGTCAGGGTGCTTATCTCATCGGACGCGTGGTGGCGGGAAAACAGCTGATCCCGCTGGCGATGGCGCTGCTTCATTCATCGGAAGGTGTGGTGGTGGACGCCCTGCTGCTCGACGCGGACGGGTTGAGCATCGTCTTTTCCTACACCCGCTCGGCCTTTCACGTAACGGTTGAAAAGCTTTGCGAACTGGTCGGTTTTCTCAAGTCCATCATGCCTGCCAAACCTGAAGCCGAGATCTACTCTGCCATCGGCTATTTCAAGCACGGCAAGACGGTGCTTTACCAGGATGTCTGCCGGCACACGGCAGCGTGCACGGACAGCCGGTTTCGCATATCGCCGGGCAAGCGGGGGATGGTCATGGTGGTGTTTGACATGGCCGACCATGAAATGGTGGTCAAACTGATCCGCGACCGCTTCGACACCCCTAAAAAGACCACCCGAAGCAAAGTCATCGAACAATACGACTTCGTGTTCAACCACTATCGGGTGGGAAGACTCATCGAGGCCCACACCTTCGAACATCTCTCTTTCGACCGCTGCTGGTTTTCCGACGATCTGATCGAGCACCTCATGGCCGGGGCCGGTCAGACCGTCCACCTGGCAGGCGATCGCGTGATCATCGACCATGCTTATCTGGAGCGCAGGGTGACCCCGCTCGACATTTACCTGAAGGAGCAGACCAGTAAAAATACCGAAGCCGCGGTGATGGACTTCGGCAATGCGATCAAGGATCTGGCGTTCGCCAACATCTTCCCCGGCGACCTGCTGCTCAAAAACTTCGGTGTGACCCGCCACGGGCGTGTGGTTTTTTACGACTACGATGAAATCGTGCCACTGACCGCCTGCCGATTCAGAAAAATCCCCCAGTCCCGGTCATACATGGAAGAGATGGCCGACGAACCCTGGTACACCGTGGGGGAGGACGATGTCTTTCCCGAGGAGTTTTCCCGTTTTCTGGGACTCTCCCCCGGGCATCGGGACTTTTTTTTAAGCCAGCACGCCGATCTGCTGACGCCGGACTTCTGGGTGGAGGCTCAGGATGAAATCCGTTCAGGGCACATCCGACACATCCGTCCCTATCACCCTCGATACCGGTTGTAAGGACTTCATTTTAATATAAAAAAGGAGGAATCAGATGAGTAATACGCGCATTCCCGATGGCGTCACCATCAACGCACCGGTCACCGACGCGTTCGGCAGCATCCTGACACCAAAAGCCCTGAGCTTTGTGCGGGCACTTGCCCGTCGGTTCGACACCCGTCGGCGTGAGCTGATCGCCCGCCGGGAGACGGTCCAGGCTGATATTGACGCCGGGAACCTGCCGGATTTTCTGCCGAAAACGAAGCCTATCCGGGATGGTGACTGGATGGTGGCCCCGGTGCCCGACGATCTTTGCGACCGCCGGGTTGAAATTACCGGGCCGGTGGACCGAAAAATGGTCATCAACGCACTCAATTCGGGGGCAAAGACCTACATGGCCGATTTCGAAGACAGCCACAGCCCCACCTGGACGAACACCATCGACGGACAGATCAACCTTCGCGACGCCGTCAACCGGACCATCGAATTTTCCACCCCGGAAGGCAAAACCTACCGTTTAAATGACAAGACCGCCACCCTCATCGTCCGCCCCCGCGGCTGGCATCTGGTGGAAAAGCATGTTCTCATTGACGGGGAGCCCGTCTCGGGGAGTCTGTTCGATTTCGGACTCTTCTTCTTCCATAACGCCCGGCGACTTCTGGACCAGGGCAGCGGACCCTACTTTTACCTGCCCAAGATGGAGAGCCACCTGGAGGCACGGCTGTGGAACGACGTCTTCATTGCCGCCCAGGAGTCGCTGGACATTCCATCGGGCACCATCAAAGCGACGGTGCTCATCGAGACGATCATGGCCGCCTTCGAGATGGATGAAATCCTCTATGAACTCAAAGACCACAGTGCCGGGCTGAACTGCGGGCGTTGGGATTACATCTTCAGTTTCATCAAACGATTCAAGAAGGTTCCCGGCTATCTGTTCCCAGACCGGGCCCAGATCACGATGACCCGCCACTGCATGCGTTCTTACTCGCTGCTGGCGATCAAGACCTGCCACCGCCGCGGGGCTTATGCCGTCGGCGGCATGGCCGCGCAGATTCCCATCAAAAGCGACCCGGAGAAAAACCGCGAGGCATTGGGAAAAGTCCGGGCGGACAAGACCCGTGAAGCCACCGATGGCCACGACGGCACCTGGGTGGCCCATCCGGGTCTGGTTTCCATCGCCATGGAGGAGTTCGACAAGGCCATGCCCGCCCCCAGCCAGATCGACCGGGTGCGAAAAGACGTTCACGTCACGGCTGCAGATTTACTGAAGGTGCCGGCCGGAACCATTACCGAGCAGGGCATGCGCACCAACATCAGCGTTGGAATCCAATACATGGCCAACTGGCTTTCGGGTCTGGGGTGCGTGCCCCTGTACAACCTCATGGAAGACGCGGCCACCGCCGAAATCTCGCGGGCTCAGCTGTGGCAGTGGATCAACCATCCCGATGCGGCACTTGACGACGGGAGAAAAATCACGCTGGACTTGTTTCGTTCGATGATGAAGGAGGAAATGGAGAAGATCAAAGCCGAGGTTGGCGATACGCATTTTCAACAGGTCCGGTACGATCAGGCCGCAACCCTGTTCGACGAAATTATCGCCGCCGACAGCCTTGCTGAATTTTTGACATTGAAGGCCTACGATCATCTGGAGGGATAATTTAATTTGCGTGCCGCACGGACGACTTACCATGACCATCCTTTTTTTGGGTGTAGGAGCGGCTTCCTGCCGCGATAAGTTGGTTTGAGGCAATTTTTTATATCGCGGTTGGAGGCCGCTCCTGCGTCTCCAGCGCGGAAATGAAGTTTTACACAAGGAGAGGCAAGATGAAGACCATAGAAGAGAAAGCCGAAGAGATCTGCCAGCGATTGACCTGTCACGAAGTGGTGGCCGACGAACGCGAAGAACTGGAAACTCACTGGGCGGGTGATCCGCGCTGGAAGGGCATCGTTCGCCCCTACTCGGCCGAAGATGTGCTGAAGCTGCGCGGTAACCTGAACATCGCCTACACCTTTGCAACGATCGGCGCCAAGCGACTCTGGTATCTGATCAACCACGAAGACTATGTGCCGGCGTTGGGGGCGCTGACGGGCAACCAGGCGGTTCAGCAGGTCGAGGCGGGTCTCAAGGCCATCTACTTGAGCGGCTGGCAGGTGGCCGCCGACGCCAATCTGGCCGGCGAGATGTACCCGGACCAGAGCCTCTATCCGTCCAACAGCGTACCGGCGGTGGTCCAGCGCATCAACAACGCCCTGCGGCGGGCCGACCAAATTCAGGTGCTGGACGGAAGAAAGACCGGCCCCTATTGGTTCGCCCCTATCGTCGCCGATGCCGAGGCCGGGTTCGGCGGCCCGCTCAACGCCTTCGAGCTGATGAAGCAGATGATCCAAGCCGGCGCCGCCGGGGTGCATTTCGAAGATCAGCTCTCCTCGGCCAAAAAATGCGGACACATGGGCGGTAAGGTGCTGGTCCCGACCCAGGAGGCGGTGGCCAAGCTAGTGGCAGCCCGATTGTCCGCCGACGTCTGCGGCGTGCCGACCATCCTCGTGGCGCGAACGGACGCCGATGCCGCCAAGCTGGTCACCAGCGACATTGACGAACGGGACCGGCCATTTATTATCGACCGACCCCGCTCCAGCGAAGGTTTCTTCTACGTAAAAAATGGCGTAGAATCGGCCATTGCCCGCGGCCTGGCCTACGCCCCTTACGCAGACATGGTCTGGTGCGAAACGTCCAAACCGGACATCGATCAGGCCAAGCGCTTTGCCGAAGGAATTCATGAGAAGTTTCCCGACAAGCTGCTTGCCTACAACTGCTCCCCGTCGTTCAACTGGAAAGCCAACCTGGACGATGCCACCATCGCCACCTTTCAGCGCGAACTGGGAGCCATGGGTTACAAATTCCAGTTCGTCACCCTGGCCGGATTCCACGCCCTGAATTTAGGCATGTTCGACTTGGCCATGAATTACCGCAAAAACGGCATGCTGGCCTACTCCCGGTTTCAGGAAGAGGAATTTCGCTTCGGCGAGGAAGACGGCTACATGGCCACCACCCACCAGAAATTCGTGGGGGCCGGCTATTTTGACCGATTAATTGACACCATCAGCAGCGGGGATTCCTCGGTGGGCGCCATGTCTGGCAGCACCGAAGAAGATCAGTTCAAGTAAGGCACAAAACGGCAGGGGATCAGCACATTTCTGCATGATAATCGCATTCTCAGCCGTTTCGTGCCCCCACCATGAACAGGTAAACGCTTTTCAGAATGGTCTTTATAAGGTGGACATCAAAAGCAATGCAGAGGGCTCCGGGAATCCGGGGCCCTCTGCATGTTGGTCTGTCCACAGTTTGTCCACTCCTCAGGCTTCAGACAATTTTACATCCGCATGCGCACGGGTTGTTCTTCATCTGGCGTAAGCTTTCAAAGGTTCAGCGTTCACCGTTCTGGGTTTGTTTTCTTATTGGTTGACCTTGTTCGTTGGCTAACATTACACCGTGAACGTTATTAAATATATGTTTTTAATTCCCTGAATGATCGACGCAATAAACGGAAAAGACATATCGAGATCCTTATCTTTTCAAAAAAAGGTTGATTGTATTATTACATTCATGTCAAATATAAAAAATATTTATTATACTTCACTTGATTTATTTTTCATCGTAGCAACTATTGAAAGCGATATGTTATCATTCATCGGAATTAACCAATAAAGGAGATTCAAATGCCAGCAAAAAAGAAAATCGACGGTGCCAAGTTAATCAAGATGGTCGAAAGCGGGAAGCATCAGCAGGAAATCATGAAAGATTTTAAATTCAATACCGCCGCACAATTCAGAGCTCACTATCTCGATGCGTTGATGAAAGCTGGCACAGCACCCGAAATCAAGTCCGGGCGTAAAAAAGCCAAAGTCAACCCGGCTAAAGAAGCTATAGTCAGCAAACGCGGCAGTGTCGTCATTCCAAAATCGATGATTGATGAGATGGGTTTTGCACCAGGCAGCAAGTTCACTGTTCGCAAGACAAAATCAGGAATCTCCTTGAAGGCGAGCGGGAAATAGGTTCAGCGCTTTTCGCTGATATGGGCCAGAAAAAAGCAGGTCGCATGTGGCCTGCTTTTTTCTTTTTAAAAAATCCTTATTTCAGCATCTCCATCAGCTTTTTCATCGGTTCTTCAAACGCATCGTCGTCAAAACAGTATCCGATGTCCAGATATTGCTCTCGCAGCCGGGACACCGCTTCCTTCACCGTTTTGTCATCCATGACGACATCCCGCATCAGTTGGGCCAGCTGTTGAAATCCCTGAGGGCCCATGCCGAAGCGGGTCATTTCCGACACCCCCATGCGCAGCATGCCGGAAGCGGAAAAACTCTCGTCTTCGGGACCCGCCTGATAGTTGCAGATGATGTTGTTGGCTTCCAGGCGCCGGGCGATCTGCGGGCCCCTGGCATACCCGACATCCACAAGCACCTGGTGGGTTTCCGTGAAGTCCACGGCCGGATCACCGGCCACTTGCAGTCCGCAGTCAAAAAGTGCCCGGGCGAATGCCTTTGCATTTGATATGACAGCAGACTGGTACGCGTCCCTGAAATGGTTCATTTCATAGGCGGCCAGCAGGAGCCCCACCAGGGTCCCCAGGTGGTGGTTGGACACCGATCCGGGAAACGTTCGCCGCTCGATGGATTCCCAGAGGGCATAACGCTCATCGGACACTTCATAGCCACTGGCCACCACACCCCGCTGCGTGCCAAAAAATGTCTTGTGCGTCGAACCGGTGACCAGATCGGCGCCCTCTTTGAACGGGTCCTGAAAGTGCGGGCCCACCAGTCCCAGCACGTGCGCCATGTCGTACATCACCACCGCGTCGATGCCCTGCTGGTCAAGAAAGGCCCTGACTTGCGCAACCGGCTCCTTGCTGATGACCATGCTCTTGCCGAAGATAATCAACTCGGGCCGATGCTGGTCGATCAGCTTCAGCGCGGCCGGCACGTCGATGCGAAAGGGATTGTCCGCCAAAACCGGGAAGTTGACCACCGCCGGCCGTTCCGTGGCAGGATCCCGGGCCACGAAATCCCTGAGGGCGCCCATGGGCTGCGCGCTGAGGTGGCCGCCCTTGCCAATGTGGTTGTTCATCACCTTGCGCATCCGCCTGGGTTCGCGCTTGCGGTCGGTCCGGTTGATATAGTCGAGCATGGCGCTGTATACGGCCGTGTTGGCCATCTGCCCGCTGATCACCCGGGTCTCCACCTCGGCACATCCGAAATAATGCTTCATTTCCTTGACCAGCAGAGCTTCAACCTCATCGATGAAATCGCAGCCCTGGTAGTAGAACACCTCGGCATCGTAGTAGGCTTTCAGCTTTCGGTGCTCGGCGTAGCGGAAGGACGGATCCGTGATGGAAAGCAGGC
This sequence comes from uncultured delta proteobacterium, assembly GCA_963697225.1. GTDB lineage: Bacteria > Desulfobacterota > Desulfobacteria > Desulfobacterales > Desulfosarcinaceae > Desulfosarcina. Next base: position 184,031 of record CAVONM010000014.1, on the reverse strand, counting down.
GCACCAGGGGAGAGGCGGTCATCTCCGAGGGGATCAGATTGATGCACGCCTGCTGCCGCCACCGGTGGTTGGCCGTGGCCATCTTCAACAGGCGCAGGGCATCGGCCGGGGTGGTATCGGATTCAACGACTTTTCGAATGCGGCCATGGTCATACAAAATGGGCCGGGTATACGGTGGCGATTCGCTGCGCATGTGATAGGGCACGGCCATGGCCGCCACCCGTTTTCCGCGGATTTCAACCGACAGCGGCGCTTCGTCGAGGATATCGCTGTCAAGATAGGCCAGGCAGATGGAACGCCGCTGATTCGCATCACCGGGGTCGGCATAAATGCTCTGCCCTGCAAATTCCCAATAGGGCACCATGGTGCCGCTGGTGATGGTCCCCACGAGCCTGTCACCGTCAAATACCCTGGCTCCCTGACGGGCGATGCCGCGCCCGGCCAATACCAGCGGCCGGATCATCCGGGGCAGATCCGCCATGGCCGAGAAATCCCGGAAGAGAATTTTGCGGAACGCCTCGTGCTGGCGCGCCAGGGCCCGGCGCCCCATATAATCGCCCTTCAAGGGAGAAAAACTGACGCCGAACTTGGCCAGCGGGCAGGCAAAGATGGGTATTTCATTTCCGTCGGCATCCGTGCCCAGCTCATGACCGTAAAGGGGCAGCGCCGCTTCCAGCCGCAGGGTGTCACGGGCGCCCAGGCCCACGGGCGTGGCTCCTTTTTCCACCAGCAGGTCCCATACGTCAGTCGCCGCATGGCGGGGGATGAACAACTCGAACCCCAACGGCTCACCGGTGTATCCGGTGCGGGCTAGCAAAACCGCGGCACCGGCGATCGTCACCATGCTCAGCGCGTTTCTCGCGGGTTCCGGCAACCGCCCGGTCTCGATGATTGCAGACACCATCGAGCGGGATGTCGGCCCCTGCACCGACAGCATGGCCAGATCGTCACTGCGGTCGATGAGTTCTACCTGATCGAATGTCTCCAGCAGTTCCTGAAAATGCTGCCAGTCTTTGTCACGGTTGCCGGCATTGACCACCAGCAGATATTCATCTTCTTCGAACCGGTAGAGATAGGCATCGTCAACCGCCGTACCGGCTGCGGTGGGGATCAGTGTGTACTGGGCGCCCCTGTCGAGCGTATCCAGGGCCTCGGCGTTGTTGGTCAGGGCATATTGCAAGAATTCCAGCGCCCTGGAACCCCGAAACACAAAGCGGCCCATGTGGGAGACATCGAAGAGTCCGGCACCCTTGCGGGTGGCCAGGTGTTCGGCCAGAATCCCCCCGCCGTACATGACCGGCATGTCCCAGCCGCCGAAAGGTACCATCTGGGCGCCTGACTTGACGTGGCAGTCATATAAAATTGTGCGTTTGAGTTCGCTCATGGTTTGTCTCCTTGGCGTTACAAGTTCTTCCGGTGTAAACGCAACCACCGCGTCGATTGACCCCGCGCCGGTAAAAAGCATTACCAGCCGGTCGAGTCCCAACGCATTTCCGGCAGCCGGCGGCATGCTTTTCAGGGCCTGTAGAAACGGTTCGGCAATGGGATAGACGATTTTGCCGTTGGCCCCTCGGGCGCGGTTATCGGCGTCGAAACGGGCGCGCTGCTCCCGTGGGTCGGTGAGCTCGCTGAAGGCGTTGCACAGTTCCATGCCGGCGATATAGAGTTCGAAACGCTCGGCCACCGACGTGTCGGCGGGTTTGAGCCGGGCCAGGGCGCCGCAGCGGGCCGGGTAGTCGTAGAGAAACAGCGGCCGCTCAATTCCGAGTTGCGGTTCGATGTCGAAGCCCATGATCTCGTCGAAGCATTCCCTGTCCAGTGCCTGTCGGACCGTCATCCCACCGAACCGCTCGAAAGCCTCGGCCACCGTCAACCGTTCCCAGGGCGGTGTCAGGTCAACCGTGTGCCCCTGATAGACGAGCCGGTGGCCCATGTCAATGCGGGCGGCCACAAAATCGATCAACGCCTCACACTGGGTCATCAGGTCCAGATAATTCAGGCCTGCCGCATACCACTCCAGCAGGGTCATTTCCGGCACATGGCGGCCACCGCGCTCTCCTTTGCGGAAACACCGGCAAATCTGAAAGATCTTCTCGTAGCCGGCGGCCAGGAGCCGTTTCATGCAAAGCTCCGGCGACGTCTGCAAAAACCAGTCCCCCGTTTCCTGGGCGTCGATATGGATCTCCGGCGCCGGCGCCGGGATGCGCACCGGTGTTTCAATTTCCAGGAATCCCGCTGTGGAAAAAAAGGCGCGGACGGCATCGATTATCCGGGCGCGTCGTTCCAGGTTGGGTCGAATAGCGGCTTGCCGGTAAACGCGCATGAAATCCCGTCGATATGAAGTCAGTTAGGAAGGGGCGCTAAGACGGTTCGGCCTTCTCTTTTATTACATCCCCCGAACGATCCTGGAGGTAAATCTTGTCGTAGTGGCTCGTGTCGGCCGAATCGTACCACTGGTAACCCTGTTTGCGACAACTCTCGCAGGCGTTTCTCGGGATGTGCACCGCCAGGATATGTTTCATCCCCCGGGCGGCGGAATCGATTTTCAGGGCACCCCCGCAGCTGTCGCAAACCTGGATGGTCTCCTGCTGGTGCTCATGGATATTGTCTGTATCGTAGTAGATGTCGCGGTCCCGGTTCATGAGTTGGCAATCCCCCCGATAGACGTCGGCCAGGTACCGCCGCTGGTGCCAGTTCTCCAGCACCTTGTCACAGGTTTTGTGCACCCAGCGGGAAACCTCCGGAGACTGACGGATCTTTACGGGGTCAAAATCGGGCTCTCTGAGGTGGCTGTAATCCATGCCGGCCATGGCCAGAATGATGCCGGCATTCACATAAGGCAGCGCTCCCTCGATGGCATACCCGCCTTCCAGAACGGCGATGTCGGGTTTGAGCAGGGTCGTCAGTTCTGCATACCCTTGGGCCGAGAAATTCATGTTGGTGATGGGGTCCGAATAGTGGTTGTCCTGACCGGCAGAGTTGACGACTATTTCCGGCTGGAATTCCTTCAAAATGGGAAGCACCACCTCCCGAATGGCATGCAGGATCCCCTCCCCGGAGGTGTTGGGCGGCAGCGGAATATTGAGCGTGCTGCCCACGGCATTGGGCCCGCCCAGTTCGCTCAAAAATCCCGAGCCGGGATAGAGGGTGCGGCCGTCCTGGTGGATGGAAATGAACAAGGTGTCCGGATCGTGCCAGTAGATATCCTGGGTGCCGTCGCCGTGGTGGCAGTCGGTGTCCACGATGGCCACCCGGTTGACCCCGTAAGCCTTACGGATAAACTCGATCATGATGGCTTCGATGTTGACGTTGCAGAACCCTCTGGCACCGTGGACCACCCGGTTGGCATGGTGCCCCGGCGGCCGAACCAGGGCGAACCCGCGCTCCACCTGCTTGTCCATCACCGCCATGGCAATGGTCTTGGCGCCGCCGGCGCTGATGAAATGGGACTCGGTCATCACGGCCCACAGGTCGGGCACGCAAAAGTGGACCCGCTGGACATCCTTTTTGGTAACCAGGTCGGGTTTGTATTCGATGATGCCTTCGATGTCCAACAGGCCCTCTTCGAACACCTGATCCTGGGTGTAGAGCAGCCGCTCTTCACGTTCCGGATGGGTCGGGCTGATGGCCCAGTCGAAAGCGGGGAAAAAGACCAGGCCGGTTTTATGTTTGGCGCGCAGCATGGCAGACTCCATTCGTGTCCATGATCTTTTCCGCAATCGGATCGTAACCGTGGATCAGCCCGGGTTTGACCTGGGCCGTAACCCGGATGTTCCTGCCGGTGGTATAAAATCCGCGGACCATATTGAACGACATGGCCTCGATGACTTCCAGTTCCAGGTGTTCGGGATTGGCGCCCCGGGCGATGGCCTTGCGGCGAAGCAGATCCAGGGTCGCGTTTATGGCGTCTTCCTTGGTGTAGGTCGACGGAATCAAGGTGGTGAAATTCTCCTCCGGTGCGGTGGCGATTTTCCGCTCCGTATCGGCAAAGAAGGTCACCTCGCAGGTGGTGCGGGCCAGACCGGCACCGATGGCATTGGCCACCGCCCACCGGGGAACCACGGTCACCCGACTATCGCTCAAGCGTTCCAAACCCGTCGCAAACCAGGGAGCCGGGCCGCCCAGCACCAGAATCTGACGGGGCTGCAGACGATAGCCCTCCCACAACTCGTGGACCGTGTAAACCGGTTTGGCGTTGATCCGGTCGATCATGGATCCGGCCTCATCCAGAATCGTCCCGCAGGCCTGCTCAAAAATCCGTTTGGCTGCATCCTGGAGATCGGTTCCCAGGGCTTCGGCCACCGACTGAATAGCCTCCCGGGCTTTTTGCGGATCACCCCCATCGCCGATGCCCAGCAGAAAAATAGCGTCCGTTGGGGTGGGCACCGGCCCGCCGTAGGCCATGGCCATGCCCAACCGGTCAGGTCCGATATGTATTTTTCCGTCCGCCACCCGCACCGCGCTGTCTCCACCGACACCGATAGAAACCGTTTCCAGGGAGCGGATCAGCGTCTTGTGTTCTCCGATGCTGATCCCCATCGGATCCAGCAGCGGTACGCCGTCGACCAGCACGGCCATGTCCGTCGTGGTGCCGCCGATGTCCAGCACCAGGCAGGCTTCATCCTTGGGCGCAAAGGCCACGGAGCCCATGACACTGGCCGCCGGTCCGGACAGGATGGTCTGGGCTGGATGGTCGATGGAGGCATCGAAACGCATGTTCCCGCCATCGGGTTTAAGGATGCGGATGGGCATGCTGAGCCCCTTTTTGGCCAATGAATTGACCACGGCCTCGAAAAAATCCTTGTGAACGGGGTAGACCGAAGCATTGAGAAAAGTGGTGGCAATGCGGCGCGGAAAGTTGAGCTGTCCCGAGACGCGGTGGCCCAGGAACACCTTTTCGAAGCGATCGCCGAGAAGATCACCGATAGCCACTTCGTGGGCAGGATTTCTAATGGAAAATTTGGAAACCACCCCCACATATCGAATACCGTTATTTTTCAGACTATCGGCCACCTTCAACACCTGGCCTTCATCGATGGGCGTAATCTCGCGCCCCCGGTGATCGATGCCACCGGTTACCGTGTGATATTGCGGGCCGGTTCGAAACAGTTCGGGATCCATCCCCGGACCGGCGGAAACGATCATCCCCACCTCGGGGATCCGGCCCTGCACGATGCGGTTGGTGGTCAAGGTGGTGGACAGTACCGCCCGACTGATACGGGCGGGATCGATGCCTTCGGTAATCTTTTCCAGGCCCGCTAACACGGTGGCAAACAGGTCCGACGAATTGGTGCGGACCTTGATCTGCCGCACCAGCCCCTCTTGTCCCAAAAGGACCACATCCGTGTGGGTACCGCCTACATCCAACCCGATGATCATGGTGCCATCCTGATTGTTGGTTATTGGCCGCTATGGAAGAGAAAATCACGGTATCCAAAATAAGCACCCCTGTCAACAATGCGAAATGGCCGCAACGCCTTTATTCCGGTAATTTACAAAGCGATTGCCATTTGCCGCAAGGGCTCTTAATCCGAACCATCATCCCAACTCCGAAATAGCCTGCTCCAACGCACCCTGCTGCTGGCCTGCGTCCTTGCCGATTTCGCCGGAAAACGATGACGGCCACATATCTGCGGCAAAATTAGGTTGACTATCCGCGAACGCCTGGGATAAATATTCAAGTTTACGTGTAAACGTTCGCCGGCAGACTGCAGCGACACCTGACGATGGGGTTGCAGGCTGCCCGAAAGGTATTGTTTAACCCATGAGCCAGCCAGACATACAACTGATCAGAGGATTCAAGGACATCCTGCCGGGTGAAACCGAGCTGTGGCAGCAAATCGAACGCACCGCCATCACCCTGTTCGAAGATTTCGGTTACCGGGAAATCCGCATTCCCATCATGGAAAAGACCGAGCTGTTCGCGCGAAGCATCGGTGAGGACACGGATATCGTGGAAAAGGAGATGTACACCTTTGCCGACCGCAAAGGTGACCAGCTGACCCTGCGGCCCGAGGCCACCGCATCCATCTGCCGCTCCTACATCCAGCACAAGATGTACGCCCAGGACCCCGTTCGCAAATTCTACACCATCGGCCCCATGTTCCGCCGGGAACGGCCTCAGAAAGGCCGCTATCGCCAGTTCTACCAGATCGATGCGGAAATTTTCGGTGTGGCGGCGCCTTTTGCGGATGTGGAACTGATTTTTCTGCTGCGCACCCTGTTCGACCGCCTGAGCGTGACCGATACCACGGCCCACGTCAACTCGTTGGGCTGCCCCGTCTGCCGGCCCCGGTTCAAGAAAGCCCTGTCCACGCTATTGGCGGAGGCGGCCTCATCCCTGTGCAGCGACTGTCTGCGCAGGAAAGACCGCAATCCCCTGCGGGTAATGGACTGCAAAGTGCCCACCTGCAGGGAGGCCATGAAGGGTGCCCCGGCCATCATCGACTACCTGTGCGATGACTGCAGCAGCCACTTTTCGACGGTCACCGATATGCTGACCCAACTGGGCGTTCCATTCAACGTAGACCCACAGCTGGTGCGCGGGCTGGATTACTATACCCGCACCGCCTTCGAGATCCAGACCGGCGCGTTGGGCGCCCAGAGCGCCATTGCGGGCGGTGGGCGCTACGATGGACTGGTCGGATCCCTGGGCGGGCCTGGGGTCCCGGCCATCGGCTTTGCCATTGGTTTCGACCGTCTGGCGGAAATCGTCGCGATGAACGCCCCGGCGGCCATTCGACCGCCTGACCTGTATATCGCCGCCCTGGGTGATCCGGCCAAAAAACTCGCCTTCGAATGGTCGACTACCCTGGGGCTCAACGGCATCGGCGCCGCCATGGAATATGGGGACAAGAGCCTGAAGGCCCAAATGAAGCAGGCCAATCGCGCGGGGGTCGGCCGGGTGCTCATCGTGGGAGAGAGTGAACTGGAATCGGGAACGGTGGTGCTGCGAAACATGGCCACCAAAACCCAGAGAGAGATCCCCGTGGATGTGATTGTAGAGGCGTTGATCGAAACATTTTCCAAAAAGGAGCATTCTATTGGCTGAGATCCTCGGCGACATGAGAAGAACCCATCACTGCAACGCCCTGAGTGCCAGGGACATGGGCAAGGAAGTCATTCTGATGGGCTGGGTCCTGCGACGACGGGATCACGGCGGCGTGATTTTCATTGACCTCCGCGACCGGGAAGGGATTACCCAGGTGGTCTTCAATCCGGAGATCAATCCGGATATCCATGCCAAGGCGCACACCCTTCGCAGCGAATTCGTCATTGGCGTCCGCGGTCGGGTGGAGCCCCGGCCCGACGGCATGGTCAACACCAAGCTGCCTACCGGAGAAATCGAGGTGCTGGTGGATGAGCTGAAAATTCTCAATCCGGCCAAGACGCCGCCGTTCATGATCGAGGACCACGTGGATGTCTCCGAACCCATCCGTTTGAAAAACCGGCACCTGGACCTGCGGCGTCCACCGCTGCAGCGCAACCTCATCACCCGTCACAGGGCCGGTGCGTCGGTGCGGCGCTTCTTAAACGACAACGGTTTTTTGGACATCGAGACGCCGGTGCTCACCAAAAGCACACCGGAAGGCGCCCGGGACTATCTGGTTCCCAGCCGTGTCAATGCCGGCCAGTTTTACGCCCTGCCCCAGTCTCCCCAGCTGTTCAAGCAGCTGCTCATGATTTCCGGTTTCGACCGCTACTATCAGATTGTGCGCTGCTTCCGGGACGAGGACCTGCGGGCCGACCGTCAGCCGGAGTTCACCCAGATCGATATGGAAATGTCCTTTGTGGGCGAGGAAGACCTCATGGCGGTCAGCGAAGGCATGATGGCCAGCCTGTTCGATGAAGTCATGGACCGTTCGCTGCCCCGCCCTTTTCCCCGGCTGACTTACACCGAGGCCATGGATCGTTACGGCCTGGACAAGCCCGACACGCGCTTCGACCTGGAACTTAAAGACGTTTCCGACATCGTCGAGGGCTCCGGTTTCAAGGTCTTCGCCAGCGTGGTAAAAAAGGGCGGCATCGTCAAGGCCCTGAATGCCAAGGGGTGCATCGACTATTCAAGAAAAGAGATCGACGACCTGACTGCGTTCGTGGCCGTCTACCGGGCCAAGGGCCTGGCCTGGATCAAGGTGCGCGAAGATGCCTGGCAGTCCCCCATCGCCAAGTTCTTCACCGACGAAGAGAAGGCCCGCCTGGCCGAACGGATCGACATGGCCCCCGGCGACCTGGTCTTTTTCGTGGCAGACCAGCCCAAAGTCACCAACGAGGCGTTAGGACACCTGCGCAACCACCTGGGCAGACAACTGGGGCTCATCGACGACAACCGGTTTGACTTTGTGTGGGTCACCCACTTCCCCATGTTCGAATACGACGAGGTGGAAAAGCGCTACCAGGCCCTGCACCACCCCTTCACCGCCCCCCTGGAAGAAGACTACGACCGGCTGGAAAACGATCCCCTGGCCGTTCGCTCACGGGCCTATGATCTGGTGCTAAACGGCTTCGAAGTCGGCGGCGGCAGCATTCGTATCCACGACATGGAACTGCAGCAGCGGGTCTTTGCAGCGTTGGGCATGCAACCGGCAGTCTACCAGGAGAAGTTCGGCTTTCTGCTGGATGCCCTGGAGTCCGGCGCCCCGCCCCACGGGGGCATCGCCTTCGGGTTTGACCGTCTGGTGATGCTGATTTGCGGTGAGCCTTCCATCCGGGACGTGATCGCCTTCCCCAAGACCCAGCGTGCCGCCTGCCTGCTCACCAATGCCCCGTCGGAGGCTGCCAAGGCGCAGCTGGACGAACTGTCTCTCAGGATCAAACTCACGGTCACGGAAACCCGGGAAAAAAACGAACCGTAGAATGTCCAGCTTCCAATCACGAATGTCGAAGGAAGGGATCGCAGTGCGATAGCGTGATTTAAAAGACAGAATTCCTTCCTTCATCACTCTGCGGTTCCCTGTTCGACATTGGATATTCATTGTATTCTTCATCCACGAATCAGGAGCTACTATGACCGCCCAAAACGAAGTAAAGCTCTCCGACCTGCGCTGTCTGTGCGACCCGTCCATGTTCAATTTTGAAACCACCGCGGATATCGAACCGCTGGACCGGGTGATCGGCCAGGAGCGGGCGGTGCGGGCCATCACCTTCGGATTGGAGATGAAAAGCGCCGGATACCATGTCTTTGTCACCGGTCCGGAAGGCACCGGCAAAACCACCATCGTCCAGGACATCATCCATCATGCGGCCAAAGCCTTGCCCACCCCTGCGGACTGGTGCATGGTCAACAATTTTAAGGATGAATATCGCCCTCGGGCCCTGCCGGCTCAGCCTGGCCATGCCTCCCGCTTTGCCAAAAGCATCAACCGGCTGGTCAGCGACCTCAAAATCCGTTTGCCCAAAGAGTTCCAGGCGGACCCGTTTCGCGAGAAGGTCATCGAAATCCAGAAAAAATACGGCCAGCAGAAAAAAGACCAATTCGAGGCATTGGACCGGTCGGCCCAGGAAAAGCACCTGAAAATCGAGAAAACGCCGTCAGGCTACCAGACCATTGCCATGAACGGGGAAGCGCCCTTTACCGAAGAGGTGTTCGAAAGCCTCTCCGATCAGGCGCGGAAAGGCATCGAAGAGACCGTCCAGGCCTTCCAGGGGGAAATCCAGACGGCCATGCGGGAAGTCAACCGGCTCAACCACGCCCAGCAGAAAGAAATTCAGCAACTGGCAGGAGAATTGACCCGTTTCGTGTTAAAAAACCGGTTTGACCTGGTCCGTGAGAATTACCAGGACCAAGCGACCATTCTCCAGTTCCTGGATGAACTGCAGGAAGACATGGTGGACAACGTCGGCCTCTTCCTTCCCCGGCAGCAGGAATCAGAAGGCAATGGCGAAGCACCCGCCGACGTCATGGAACTCTCCTTGAACCGCTATCGGGTCAACGTACTGGAAGACCGCTCGGGTATGGAGGGGGCGCCGGTGGTGTTCGAAACCAACCCCACCTACCAGAACGTGTTCGGCCGCATCGAAAAAAAAGCCTTTATGGGCACCCTGGTTACCGATTTCACCATGGTTCAGTCCGGTTCTCTGCTCAAGGCCAACGGCGGCTTTCTCATCCTGGAAGTGGAGTCTGCACTTGCCCATCCCCAGGTGTGGGAGTCGCTCAAGCGCGCCCTGCAGAACAGGATGCTCTGCATTGAGGACATGGTCCACGACATGGGCCTGGGCACTGCCTCTCTGCGCCCTGCTCCGGTGCCCCTGGACGTGAAGGTGATTCTTCTGGGCGGATATGAGGCCTTCCAGATTCTCCAGAACTACGACCCCAAATTTAACAAGATCTTCCGTGTGCGGGCGGACTTCGATTATGAGGTGGCCCGCACCGACGAGACGGTCAGGCTTTACGCCCAATTCATCGCACGGGTCTGCCGAGACGAAGGCTTGCTGCCGTTTACCCCGGACGGAGTAGCGGCGGTGGTTGAGTATGGTGAGAAAGCCATCGACAGCAAAAACAAGCTGTCACTCCGCTTCGGTTCGGTGGTCGGCGTCATCAAGGAGGCGGACTACTGGGCAAGAAAGGAAAATGCCGAGCGGGTGACATCCGTTCACGTGGTCAAGGCCTTCACGGAATATCGCTTTCGCTATAATCTGTACGAAGAGAAGATCCACGAAAATTATCTGGAAGACACCATCATGATCGACGTGGCCGGGGAGGAAGTCGGCCAGGTCAATGCGCTGGCCGTCTACCAGATGGGTGAAATCGCCTTCGGCCGGCCGTCGCGCATCACCGCCGAGACATTCATGGGAAAATCCGGTGTGATCAACATCGAGCGTGAATCCCAACTGTCCGGGAAAACGCATGACAAGGGTGTGCTGATCCTCTCCGGCTACCTGGGACGCACCTTTGCCCAGCGTTATCCGCTGAGCCTGTCCATCAGCCTGACCTTTGAACAGAGTTACAGCGGTATCGACGGCGACAGCGCATCGTCCACGGAACTGTACGCGATTCTCTCCAGCCTGTCGGGCGTCCCCATCCGCCAGGGAATTGCCGTCACCGGCTCGGTGAACCAGAAGGGCCAGGTCCAGGCCATCGGCGGGGTAAACCAGAAGATCGAAGGGTTCTTCGACGTCTGCAGCAGCAAGGGCCTGACCGGCAGCCAGGGCGTAATGATCCCTGCGGCCAACGTCAAAAATCTGATGCTGAAAAAAAGCGTCGTGGATGCGGTCAAGCAGGGGCAATTCAAGATCTGGCAGGTCGCCACCATCGAGGAGGGCATCGCAATCCTCACCGGAACGCCCGCAGGAAGGCGCGATGCAAAGGGCCACTTCGCGCCGGAGACGGTATACGGGCGGGTGCAGCGGAAGCTGGAAACCTACCTGAAGCAAAACCTGAAGTTGAAGAAGGCATACGGTTCGGACACGTCAATCGAAAAAAATTCGATGTAATAAATCAGTCTATCATAACTTTTTGTATATCGGGAGAGGCACAAGATATTGTATACTACTAAGTTGTTTGAGTGACGACCAGTTTCAATGGGCGCAAGGGCGCTACGCTCCGCTAAAGACCGATGTACGGGGGATTTCGCCCTTTTAATTGTCAGTTCACGACAATTCAAACGTCGTCTCGACGGGAGGAAGGTTGCGAAGCGTCTGCAGCACAATACAACAATGTTCGGCGCCCACTCGCAGTGTCTCTAAATGCTCTGGAGTTGTGCCATCCTTCGCGCGAAGCCGCACATTGCAGCGCTTGGATTGAAATCCGACGGGAACCTGTTGATCGATGGCCATCGCTCCCCGCACATCCACATCCGCTGTCACATCTACCTCCAGAAATTCCAATTCGACGCCAAGAAAATAACAATTATATACAAAAAGGTTGATATGAAACGCCAAACCCATCAAAACCGAGGGGGCTCAAGGCCCTAAATCGTTGATGGAGCTGTTTGTTAGATGGCGCTGCTAAGAAACAGGTTGAAGATGCTGCTCAATTGGTAAAATCGATGTATTTAACTCCCGGTTTCGGGGCTTTTCACCATCTCTATCATGTGATTGATGACATGACTGTGCTCATGCTGAGGACTGAACATTACAATCTCCGCATCTGCATCAACCTTTACATTGTGTCCGGGTGGCCAGTAAAACAGATCATTCGAGTTGACTGTCTCCTGCACTCCGTTTACGTCGGTCGTGGTGAGTCGGCCGCGCAAGACAAAGCCCCAATGGGGACACTGGCACGAATTTCCTTCCAGGCCCTGAAACAGTGGGGTGGTATCAACGCCTGACGAGAGACTGAAGTACTCGCCACTGATCTTGCCTAATCCAGTTGCGTCACCAAAATCCGTTCGCTGACGAATCACGGCTCCAGGGATCTCCATCTTTATCTCCACATCTTCTTTGGCTATCCGCATGATAGTTACTCCTATATTCATGGATACTTTATGCTTGTTGGACTGTCTATCTCCGCATTCGTTTCATATGATCAGTGCCTGTTCGTGATATATTTTCAGAACACACGGGTTGGAGCATTATATTAAAAAAGCAGAAAACGCAGCTATCACAGAGTGGTAGACATACAATGAGGTGAGTTTATGCTTTGTCAAGCATGAATTGGAAAAACGATATCACATGAAATGTGGATTGGTAATGAATTAAGGTTACTGTTATCATATGGTGACAGTCTGAGCTTTGCTCTTTTTCAAGAACGATATTTTGGGTATTTCTTCTTTCATTTGAAATTCGAACTGTTGTTTTCCATGGCAAAGCAAAACCTGCTCCATTTTTCTGAACATTGTCCCACGATAGTCGATCAAGAAAATATTTCCTCAACTTCCTGGCGACGAAGATCCGCAACACCCAGTTCCATTCTGTCGAGTATGAAGCGAAGATCCTGCGGGGTTCCCTCTATGCCCGGCAATAACGATATGTTGAATGAATTTTCAGTCTTATTGAGCTTATTGCAGAACAGGAGAAAATTTGATTTGGTCCTGTAATGGGCCCGTATCAGTTCCTTATGGCTATTTCCTGGTGCAGTCAGCAGAGAGCGGTAGTGGTCGACCAGGAGTGACATCCAATCATGATATAAGCGCCGGGCCTCAGCAGGAATGGTATCGGCCATCTCCACCAGATGATCAATTTCAGGCGAGTTGCCACTTTGCTCAGCTTCAAATGCCGTATCCAGTGCGCGGCATCTGGATATGAGATAGTTCTCTGCGAAATCTTTCAGTCCATTGGAGTATTGCTTGATCTTCCATGCATGAAAAACAAAAAACACCGGGATAAGTATCATCCACACGGCAGGAACAGGTTTTTCGATCACCCGTCGGGCAAGCTGCCTAGCCATAAATTCTTCATTGTCGAGAATCTGTCTTTTCTTATCTTCCATGGAGAGATTGTTCATATTCACTGCCGTTGGTAAAGGTTGTTTTGCCCGTCACAAATTGATTGCAGATGGATGGGACATCCTTCAAGGTAAAAGACGATCACCCGTTGCCTATTCGGTATTGAGGACTGAATCCAGATATTGTTCGGCCTCTTTTACCTGTTCGACATCTGTATAATAATAACGGGTAGGATCAATTCCATTCTCTTCGAGATAAGCGGACATGCTGCTCAGGATGGCAAACGAATCGGTCAGAAAAGGCAGGAAGACATAGACAAACAGCAATACGCCACTGAGGATAATCGTAAAATTAAATAATCGATGAAGCAGGCTTTTGTCGACTATAGGTTCCATGTTTTCCGGGTGAACCGGGGGGAATCCCCCGGTTCTTTTATTTATAAATTGATATCAGATTTTTGCGGTGATTTCCGGGAAAACCAGATAAAACATGAGATACGCCATGGCCAAGGTGAGAACCAGGTTTAAGCTCTGACCGCAGACATAAAGGATCAGCGGCTTACCACCTTTGAAATACTTGGCCAGCTCCCGGAAATTTGTGGAAAGGCCGATTGCGGCGAACGACAGAGCGAAGAACCAGCCGCGCAACAGGCGGGTGCCGCCACGGACGGCACCCTGGTCGATCAGCGCGCCGCTCATTTCCTTGCCAAGATTACTATCAAGCATGGAGAACAGAATGGATGCGGCAAGAAAGCCGAGCACGAATTTTGGGAAACGATGCCAAATTTCGCCAGCACCGACGGTTCTTTGGTCGGTGCCGTTCTGTTCCACTTTCATGACCCAGTAGAGTGCCACACAGAAGGCGGTAACACCGATCATGACGTTCTGGATCATTTTGATGGTTGCCGCTACATACAGCGCTTTTTCACCTAGAAAGGCGCCGGCGGCCGCAACAGCGCCAGTGGCGTCGATGGTTCCACCCATCCAGGCACCACCCAGAATCTCCGGCATGCCGACGGCCTTAATGAAGGCTGGCATGGCAATCATCATGATCGCGGTAAAGACCAGGGACAGGCCGATGGACAGGGTCAGCTCCTCTTTCTTTGCCCGGCAGGCCGCGGCTGTAGCGATCGCGGCTGAGGTGCCGCAGACCGACATGTCGGCGGAAATGACGATATTGAGCGTCTTGGAGGGCATCTTGATGACGGTCTGTCCGAAGATATAGGTCGCGATGAGGACGGTCGGAGTAACCACCCAGGCCACAAAAATTCCGGGGATACCGATGGACATGATTTTACTGAAAAGCACCTCCGCGCCAAGCAGCACAAGACCGGTTTTAATGAAAAATTCCACCTTGCAGGCTGGAAGTGCCCACTTCGGGGTGCCAATGGAGTTGGCTATAATCATACCGAGCAGGACACCCCAGGCTTCGGCACCGAAGCCATACTGTTTGGAAATCGCCTGGCCGCCAAGCAGGTAGGCCAATACAGAAACAAGGAAAACGATGATAAATCCCTTGCCGAAACCGACAACACTTTCACCCATCAGTGCTATGCCGCTGCCAAAGAAAATGATCATAAAGAGACACAGCCCGATCAGGCTTGGAATGTAATTGTACGGCTTATTACCAGCCTTTGTCTTGGCAGATTCGGATTTTTTCTCGGCTGCACGCCAGTCGGATATTTTTGCTATGGCCTCGTCATTCAAGGCCTGGTTCTTGAAGGCTTCGACGGCTGCGGCTTCCTCGGCCTGGGTGGCGGCGGTCAGTGCGGCTGATGCCTTGGCTTTGGCCTCGTCATAGGCGGGCATCGCCTTGTCATTCATTGCTTTGGCCTGCACATCGGTCCGGATGAAGGCATCGGCCGGGTTCGTTTTCCAACTGCCTGGGTGCTTCGTCCAGTGGGAGATAAATTTGCCAAAGGCCGTGGCACTTGAAGCCTTAAGCTTTTTCGCATGATCAGCTTTGTACCAGGCGATGGTCTTGAAAGGTGCCCTTTCAGCCTCGGCTGCCTGAATCTGTTTCGCCTCATTAATCTTCTGGGTGAATTCCGCCTTCGGCGAAAATCCTAAATAAGCAACGAGACAGACTGCAACAACGAGGAAACCGAGCCAGATAGCCAGGTAATCCTCCTTGGTCCAGAGATCTGACCAGCGACTCTGGCCGTGATCTATAACAATGTTTGCATCTGAATTAGCCATATTTCTTGCCTCCTGTGTTTTTTAGTGCCCGATCGGTTTTAATTGACTTCCAGCGCATTAAGACAAAAAATGATTTCTTCACTTTAATCCGTTTGAACTTGGTACTATGGCAACATGACCGGTAAACGTGCTCAGGGAGCTTTTAAAAAAGGATAGCGTGAACAGGTAATTGACTACAGTGGTTGCACCTCCTTGGTGCCTCCTTTGATTCGCCGATGCAAAAAATTTTATCCATTTCCGAAAAGTTCGGCTTGGGTAAAATCCGCCTGACATCGGAGGCTTCCTCACGGATTGGTGGAAAACATTTCTTGATTACGCTTACCCATTCGATGAGGTAAGGCGTGAAAAATAAGCACCGTAAAAAGTTGCGTCAAGGGAGTTCAAATGGCTGAAAAGCTGATAACATCCGCTTCTCTGGTTCTGGGTGCGGTCAGTAAACTTTTTATCAACCAGCAACACTGACCAACGACTTGAATTTTTAGGTGATTTGGATCAACTCGTTATAATTGATCGCTCAAAGTCAAAAGGCGGGGAGATTACGGATCGTTCTCCCCGCCTTTATTCAGCAGTTGTTTGAAGGCAATTGCGCTTGGTTTTAGTAAGTTTGCAGGCAGTTCAACATGTTCAATGGTCACCCGTAGAAAGCGATTTGTCGCTGAAAGCTGCTATGTTTTGCCTGTGCGCATATGCCGTTCATAGGTAACCGCTTAGACGGCCATCGAACAATCTTTATCCCCATGACCAGTCTTGAATGTTCCAGGTTATATCGGTGACATAGGGATTGATCTTGTAGCCCTTCAAATCACTCTTTTTCCCGTACATAAACATGTACGCAAAAATCGGGGCAAACGGCACGTCTTCGTGCAGGATGGCCTGGATTTTGTGATATACAGCCTTGCGTTTCTCCATGTCGGAGATCAGTACCCCTTCGTCCAGCAGCTTATCGAGGTCGGGGTTTTCATATTGCACGTAATTGGAACCGGTTCCGTATTTGACCGGTATCTGTTTGGAGTGACACCGGGCCGCGTAGTCGGGATCCATTCCCACCGTGGGTTCCCAACCGACCATCAACGTGTCAAAATGACTATTGGTTGTGTACTCACCCCATACCACCGAGGCCGGCATGTTTTTTATTTCCATGACGACGCCGATCTCTTTCCAGTTGGACTGGATCATTGCCTCGGCCTGTTCACGCGCCTTGGACCCGGCCGTGGTGGACATCGAAAAATTCAATTTCACACCGTTTTTCTCTCTAATACCGTCGGCACCCTTTTTCCATCCGGCGCCGTCCAGCATTTCCGCAGCCCGGCGTGGATCGTAGCCGGGGTCTTTAAGGTTTGAATTGTATGCCCAATGCGTTGGGTGCAGATAGGACAGGGTGCGTGGTGGCAAACCGTAGTAAATGTCTTTGATCCACTTCTCCTTGTCAATCGCGTAGTATAGCGCCTGGCGGACTGTCTTTTCCTGGAATTGGGGTTTACCGCAATTAAAATATACGAACTCTACCCATGGTGCCGGGGTTTCGAGCGCATCCCGATCAGCTAGCTTGCGGGATTCCTCGAAGCGCTCTGGCGGCACCCCGTGCAGACCGAAGACGTCGATTTCGCCTGTTTTAAACTGGGTGTAGGCCACGGTCTGATCGGGAACGAACTTGTGGATCACCTTCTCGATGGCTGGCGCCCCGCGATGGTAGTCAGGGTTTTTTTCGTAAATCATATGACTGCCCGCCACCCGCTTGACCAGTTTATAAGGTCCGGTTCCAATCGGATTGGTATTAAACGCCGCCGTGTTGATATCACCGACCTTAGACAAAATGTGTTCCGGCACAATGTGCATTTTCTGCCAGGCCCAGGCAAACGGGACATATGGCTTGGCCAGAATGATCTCCACGTTATGATCGTCCACAATATTAAAGTCGGCGATCAAATCAAACCCGGAACGCGAGCGAATGGCGACGTCCGGTCTCACGATGGTTTTATAGGTGAATTCCACATCCTTGGCCGTAAAGGACGCGCCGTCCTGCCATTTGACCCCTTTCTTGAGCTCAATAGTCCACACCAATCCGTCCTGGGATATACCGCCGTTTTCGTATGTCGGCACCCGTGCGGCCAAATTGGGTATAAACTGACCCGTTTCGTTCACATCCCAGAGTGCATCGAACATGCACGCCTCGGGAACTTCCTCTGTCCCTGAGTTGACGTAAAGCAAAGGGTTAAAGTTGACCGGTTCCTGGGTCATGCCAATAATAACGCTGTTTTTGGCGGCCCACGCTCGGTTTGGCAAAAGGCCGGTACCGATAAAAGCAGTACCCGCGACTGCGATGCCAGTGGTCTTGATAAAGTTTCTGCGTGTTATTCCGTGATTGCTCATAGACCTCTCCTTTGACTGTTGTGGTTGCCGGGCAGGTATACTTAAACAACCCGTTTCCGGATTGATAACGAGCTACATTCTCAAACGTGGATCGAGGGCGTCGCGAAGTCCGTCACCCAGAAAGTTGAAACTCATGACCGTGAGTGTGATCATCAAACCTGGTAATATGGCCAGCCATGGTGCTAAATCGAAATAAGACTGCGCATTGGTTAACATATTCCCCCAGCTGGCCAGTGGGGGTTGGATGCCATAGCCGAGAAAACTGATATAGGACTCCATCAAAACAGCGTTGGCCACATTCAGCGTAGCCGATACCAGTACGGGTGCAATTGCATTGGGCAGGAGTTCCTTAAACATGATACGCGACTCCGAAGCACCCAGGGCAAATGCGGCTTGAATGAAGTCTTGCTCCTTGATGTATTGGATTTGGGCGCGAATGATGCGCGCAACTTCCATCCAGGATGTCAATCCGATGATCAGAGCGATCGATATCACAGTTGGGGTAATGAAAGCCGCTAGTACCAGCAGCAGAAACACCTGCGGAAAACATAGCATGGTATCGGTAAAGCGCATCAAGGCATTATCCACACGCCCGCCATAAAACCCGGCGATCAAACCGATCAACAAGCCCGTGACGATGGTGGCAAACATGGCCGCCACCCCCACCACGAGGCTAATTCGGCCTCCGTAAAAGAGCCGGCTAAGCAGGTCCCGCCCCATTTCATCCGTTCCCAAAACAAAAGAAGAGTGGGTCAGTGGAGGAATAAATCGCCGTTGCGTGTCCAAGGATAGTGGATCATGCGGCGACAGAAGGTTTGCAAATACCACCATGAACAATAGCAGCAGCACCACACACCCGCCGATCACCGCTAAACGATGTCTCAAAAACCGGCGCCAAATACGACGCGTCTGGCTTTCATAATAGTGTATCGGTGTTCCATTAACGGCTATCTTCACCGGGTTGCTGCTCCGCGCGGTTGTATGGGCGGACTCACTTGGCGATGGCTGATTGCGGGTCATGATTCCAACCGTATCCTCGGATCGATAAGAGCATTAATTACATCCGCCAACAGGTTCCCAATAATCACAGCCATTGCTGTGATCATGATCATTCCCATCAACACCGGGTACTCCTTCATGGTCAGCGAATCGACGAACAGCCGTCCCATCCCAGGCCAACCAAATATTGTTTCTGTCACCAGTGCCCCTGAGAAAAGCCACGGTAATTGGACACCTGCAAGGGCAATCAGTGGTGACACGGCGTTGGGAAATGCGTGGCGAAAAAGCACGCGGAGATTCGAAAGGCCCTTGCTCTTGGCGGTACGGATATAGTCCTGATGGATAACTTCTAAAAAGCTTGAACGGCTATATCGGCTCCACTGGGCAACCAGAACCAGGGCCAGCACAACCGTCGGCAGGATGAGGTGCTTCAGTAAATCGAGAATATCCTCATCTCCCCCAAGCGTATACATGCCTCCCGACGGAAGCCAACCGAGCTTCAGAGAAAATATGAAAATGGTCATCAACCCGAACCAAAAGGTTGGAAAGGAGAGGGCCACCATGGCACCGGTCGTCGCTAAATAGTCAAACACCGAATAGCGCCTGACTGCGCCTAGAATTCCTATAAGCATGCCGATCCCGATGGCCACCGACATGCTGGAGCCCATTAGTAAGAAGGTTGCCGGCATCCTTTCAAGGATTACATCCAATACCGGGCGCCCGCCAAAAAAAGTGTTGCCCCAATTGCCTGTGAAAATCCCCGCCGCCCATTTCACGTACTGGATATAGATCGGCTGATCCAGACCGAAAACATGTTTGATGCGCTCGATGTCCTGGGCTGTAATCGTGGGGTTCAATGTGTAGACAGCCAGGGGCCCCCCTGGCGCCAGGTGCATCATGGCAAAGCCAATTATCGAAACCCCAATCAGCAATGGAATGGCTTGCAGTAATCTTTTTATGATGAATTGGAACATATCCAACTCCTGTTCAATCCTTGTGCGACATCCTTTATGAATGTCATGGCCAACAACCTATCCAGTTCAACTATATGCCGTCCTACTCGTATAGGAGGCACGCCACGTGATGGCCCTCCAATACTGTTTTAGACCTTGGAATCACTTGATTACAGGGGTCAAAACGTTGTGGACATCTTGGGTGAAAATGACAACCGGGCGGTGGGTTGATCGGGGAGGGCACGTCGCCTTTGAGAATAATCCGTTGGTGCTCACGTTCCGGGTCCGGTATGGGAACTGCCGATAGAAGCGCACGGGTGTATGGATGTAAAGGATTATGATAAAGTTCTTCTCGTGATGCCATTTCAACGATTTTACCCAAATACATCACGGCAATTTTATTTGCGATGTGACGGATGACACTTAAATCATGTGCAATCAGTATATACGTGAGTCCCATTTCATCCTGCAAATCTTCCAGCAGGTTGAGAATTTGGGCCTGAATGGAGACATCAAGAGCCGATACCGGTTCATCTCCGATCACCAGGCGAGGGTTGACCGCAAGCGCACGGGCAATACCTATCCGCTGGCGTTGCCCTCCAGAGAATTCATGGGGATATCGCCGCATGACAGTTGCCGACAAACCCACTTTTCGAAGCAGATCCGCAATCCTGTCCTCTTTTTCACCAGGTTCAACAAGATGATGGATTTCCAGGGCAGCGGCAATGATGGTTCCAACTGATTGTCTCGGATTCAGCGAAGAGAAGGGATCCTGAAAGATAATCTGCATCTGCCGACGGTACGGTTTCATTTGCGCCCGATTGTACGCAGTAATGTCGTCGCCGTTATAGCGGATGGTTCCAGCTGTCGGTTCGATCAGCTTCAGAATGGTTTTGCCAGCGGTTGTCTTGCCGCAGCCACTTTCCCCCACGAGTCCTAGCGTCTGACCCTCTTGGACCTCAAAGCTAATCCCATCAACCGCATGGACACGACCGACAACACGTGAAAACATTCCCCGTTTGATGGGAAAGTGTTTGACCAGATGGTTCACTACCAGCAGATTTCGCGCCAATTTAAAGACTCCCGTCATTCAACCAGCATCGGACGAAGTGGCCATCCTCGATTTGCACCAGTTCCGGGACTTCAACCTTGCAGTGATCGATAGCAACCGGACAGCGATCATTAAACGTGCAACCTTCTGGTAATAGGAAAAGATTAGGGACTCGTCCAGGGATCTCCGTCAGTCGGTGCGGTCGCTGCGCTTCGTCGATTCTTGGGATAGAGCGCAGTAACCCTTGAGTATAAGGATGAACCGGGTTCTTGAAGATCGTATGGACATCGGCCTCTTCGACAATCAGGCCAGCATACATCACCGCAACACGGTCGGCGGTTTCGGCAATTACTCCCAGATCGTGGGTAATCAGGAGGATGCTGGTTCCCAGATCAGCCTGAAGCTGTTGCATTAAATCCAGGATCTGGGCCTGAATGGTGACATCCAGTGCGGTTGTCGGCTCATCAGCGATCAGAACTTTTGGATTGCACGCCAGCGCGATGGCTATCATCACGCGCTGACGCATGCCTCCGGAAAGTTGATGCGGATATTCGTCGATTCGACTCTCTGGAGACGGGATGCCCACCATGCGCAACAGTTCAATCGTTCGCTGACGTGCTGCAGATGAGTTCAGACGCATGTGGTTTAGAAGTACTTCTTCAATCTGCGAGCCGATGGAAATAACAGGATTCAGAGAGGTCATCGGCTCCTGGAAAATCATCGAAATCGTATTGCCACGAATACGCCGCATTTCGGATTCGCTGGCTTTTAATAAATCCTGTCCTTCGAAGATAATCTCACCAGCGTGATATTCGGCCGGTGGTGAATCCAGCAGTTTAAGGATCGAGAGCGCCGAAACCGTCTTGCCACATCCGCTCTCACCGACCAGGCCCAAGGTTTCGCCCCGGCGCAATTGGAAAGAGACACCATCCACCGCCTTGGCGACGCCCTCTCTGACGTTAAAGTACGTATGAACGTTTCTGACGTCCAAGAGAATGTCATTTGGCTGCATAGCTTCAGTTCAACCTATAACCGAAAAGCTGGAATCAGGATTTATTTTTCGCAGACGGCTGAAAAAGCCAATGTTGCATGTCCGCTTGGTGTAGTGCATGGTGAATTTTACCGGTTCCCGGTCATGGTCGTGTCCGTTTTCACAGGCCTCGATCAATTCAGCCATGAGCACACCCGCCACCGGTGCATTTTTATATTGGTTGCCTGAGGTGCCGACAGCCATGTAAAAGCCGG
Source organism: uncultured delta proteobacterium (assembly GCA_963697225.1). Classification (GTDB taxonomy): domain Bacteria; phylum Desulfobacterota; class Desulfobacteria; order Desulfobacterales; family Desulfosarcinaceae; genus Desulfosarcina. The sequence goes on along the minus strand of CAVONM010000014.1, from coordinate 161,890 downwards.
GCAGGTCGGATTTATCATAAATCGGGAGCCAGTCGTCAGAGGCGTCGTAAAGGTCCACTATTCCGCTGGGCTGGTTGGGAATCCGCAGTTTTGGGATTCGCTGGGCTTCACGCATGACCTGGGTGGTCCACTGTTCGGTAAAATTGGCGTTGTAGCCGTCCGGATCGTCGACGTACTCGAGGGTATCGCATTCAGGATCTTCGGATCCGATGAGGATGTGGTTACCCACCTCTGGTCTTGAGTAGCATCCTATGTCTCCATCTGAGATGAGGGTGCCTAAATAGTTGTAATCAATCCCATCGGGAACCGGAACATGGCAAACTTCCTGCTTAAGCGGCCTTGTTTTGATGTTCATGCCGTCAAGGACGCCAGCCATCTGGTTGACCTGATAAGAGTGAGGACCGGCAACATTGACGACCACCGGTGCTTCAATCTCGGTTCCGTCGGCCAGTTTAATCCCGGCGCAGCGGCCGTTCTTCTTCAGGATTTCCACCACCTGGCACTTGAAGAGATATTTCCCCCCTGCATTCTCACCGGCGACCTGAACATTATGGACCGACTGCTTGGGATCAGAGATGAAACCGGATTCGGGAATGTAGACCGCACCCTTGATTGCCTCCCCAGTCGCTTGGCCGAATCGCGGGTCACTGGACAAGGTGGGCGGGCCGAACTGCTTGGTGTCGACGACGGGTATCAGCTTTTTGATGTCTTTTGTATCCAATTCCTCGTAAACAACGTGCAGCTCATCTAAAGCGGTCATGACCTTTTGCAGATAATTGTTCTTTTCGGTCTTGATCACCAGGCACCCGGTGTTGATGTATTTAATCATGCCGGTCGGGTCCACGGTGCCGAGATACTTTGGCCAATCCAGCCAGTAATAATAGCCTTCCCGGGCCATGGCGACGCCATTCGGCGTTGAATAGTGCAGACGAATGATGGCACAGGACCCGGAGGTGGATCCCATTCCCGACGCGGCAAGCTTGTCCACGTTAAGCACCCGCTTACCCCGTTTGGCTAATTCGAACCCGACACAGGCACCGATTATTCCTGCGCCGATGATAATGGCATCGTATTCCTTGGACATGGCCTTGAACCCCTTTCTGGTTGAATAAAAACTTACCAGCCTTTACCGAGTGACAAGCTCTTTCTCACCTTCGGTTTTGATCCGTTCCATTTCGGTCAATACCCCCTCTGACAGGGAAGGCGATGGGTGGGTTTCCAGAATGCACCTGACCTCCTCCCTGACACGAGCCTCCACGTCCCTTGATCCAGCCTCCCTCCAGTTTTCCATGGCCTGTCGAGTGAATATCTTCGATCTCCACAGCTCGTTCCGGAAATGATTCATGGTATGACGCTGCTGCAGATAATGACCTCCCGGGCCGACCTTTGAGATAATATCGATCGCCAGGTGCTCGTCACTCACCTCAAAGCCATTCAACACTCTTTTCGTCATACCGATGATGTCGTTACCCAAAACCAGCTGATCAACCGCACAGGCCATTGACATATCCATATACCCCACGTCATGGATCAAGTTCAAGCCGGCTAAACCTTGAGCCAGAATGTGGAAGGCCGCTTCAGCCCCGGCCTGAGCATCCAGGCATTTGGAATCTGTTGCCCCGGCCAGACCCCAGGTAGGCAGACCCAGAAATTGGGCCACCTCCGCCTGTGCGGCCAAGGCCAAACTCATTTCCGGAGCGCCTATGCTCATCAACGCCTGGGCCATGTCAAGGATGCCGAAGTTGCAACCTAAACCAACCGGGCATCCCGGCCGGCGTAATTGGGCAACTACGACGCCAAACAAAGATTCCGCCACTCCTTGAGCAACCGCCCCGGCCATTGTAACCGGCCCAGTGCCTCCCGGTTGGATGGTTGGCCCCATCATTTGGGGAAGACATCTATCGGCTGCAATAAAAATGCGATCGGCTACCTCTTGCGGCATGATCAGCGGCGAAATCGATTCCGGATAGAGAACCAGAAAAGGTTTTTCCCTGAGGACATCTTCACCGCCAACAACCGCAGCGGCCATATCGTAAATCAACTCGGTTCCACGGGGTGAGTATGCTAAAAAAACGATGGGTTTGGTTGTATGGGTGACCGTAGCGAAAAATTCGTGCAATTCTGCGGCGCTGGCCGGCACATCCTGGACCGAACCCATTGGCATGACCCAATCGATGTTTTCTAACGCGTCTGCCACACGGGCCGCACGATTCAAGTCTTCCACCCGTGTTTCATGGTACTCCCCGGTCAACGCATCCTTGGTATTAGGGCTGGCTGTTGATGTACCGTAGTAACTATTCCGGCCGGATACATCCAAAGCCCGAAGGCCCTGTCGATCGTATATTGTCCAGCCCTTGGGCGCCGTCGAAAGACAGCTACGTGTTATAAATTCAGGGACTTTAACTGATTCGTCCTTAACGATCGCTCCGGCGGATCGGAACATTTTTCGCACGCCGGGATGCAGAACCTTAAAACCGACTTTTTCCAAAATCTCGAAGGAGGCTCGGGTGATCCGTTCAACCTGGTCCTCAGTCAGCATCCGAAATCGTGGGCTTGCTTTCAAGGTATGATTTGTCTGGATCATCGGTTATTCCTCTCGTGTCTTTGGCGATGCCTTGTTTCATCCTGCAGGCATAGCGTTTAATATGGTCACGGGTGTAGAAAACCGCCCTGTCTGTGTCGCCAGTTGCCAGAGAATTTACAATCTGAGTCCAATCGTCCAGCGCTTCTTCCACATTGGCGTCCTCTCCTGAAATGTACGGCGCGGCATAACTAAAGATATTCTCATGTATGGGGGTGAGCACCGCTTTGTACAAGAGACTTCTCGAGATGCGTATCAGTTCTTTTCGTAAGCCAACTTCAATTTTGAGGAATCCATGCCAGCCATCGGCGCCGCGGCGTGCCTGTGACCGGAGATTTGGGAGATATCCTTTTAGGATTTCAATATCGGGATCCGAAATGTGTTTTGCCACCAGGCGGATGAGGCCAGATTCGATTACCTGCCGAAATCCAGCCAAGTCATCCAAAGAGATTTTTTGGAGCCGAATCAACTGGGTGAGTCCTTCGGTTACCGGGTCGGTATTGGCTTCACGGACAAAAATACCGCCTTTAACGCCCACTCTGCTCTCAACCAAACCCTTCTGCTGTAAAATGCGCAGGGCCTCACGAAGTGTTCCTCGGCTTGCTCCCATGCAAGCCTCAAGTTCGCTGGATGAGGGCAATTTTTCGCCGGGTGCAAAATTCCCCGACAAAATGGCATCCTCCAACTGATTAACGAGGTTCTCGACCAGACCAATAGATTTTTGCTTTTTAAATACAGGCATTTGGCAAGCGCATCAAATCATCAGGGCTAAATTGTTTAACAATTTGATTGTTAATAAGCTAATATTTTATTGTCAATGGTAATTTTTTGAACATCACTCATTTTATTGCGAAGCGGTGGGTCCAGTACCCCGTCCGCTTGGGGCGACGATTTTTTAGATGATCAGTATCAAGGAATTCCTATCGTCGGTTGGATAAGGCAGAAAAAATCTATTGCTCACGAGTGATATTACCTCACCGTTTGAAAAGGGGAATGGATGAGGGGCACAGATCATTCATCTCCACCAGATCAGCCTGCGCACAATACCCCTTAGAGACGTAGCCCTGGTCCAGGCCCTTCTGGGTGATGGTCTGAATGTGGGTGTGGAAAAACCAGTTACCGTTTTCGTGGAAATCACCGATCTCGGCAAAAGTCGCGCCGGCCGGGAACGCGTTGCCGACCTCCGGCAGGCGATCTGTGCAAAGGTGCCCGTAAAAGCTGTAAAAGGTCTCAAAAAAGGGGCTCTCGTGCTTGAGGAGGACATAACCGCCGTAGTTGCCCTCCCCGCTCTCATAGCCGCTCTCCGCGACAGTGGCGTCCAGCGGCGCATGCAGCGGTGTACCCAGATCGACGATCACATCCAGCCCCAGATGGATGAATCGCTGGTCGGCCACCATCTGCGGGCAGTCCCCGAGCAGGGTGTCACGCCGTTCCAGGTAGGGAGAAAACCCCCAGTGGTATGTCGAACCCATCTTCTCGTCAAGGACCCGTTGAAACCCTTTCTGATCTCTTACATCCAAGCCACGCAGCAGCGGACTGTCGGGAGAAAGATCGGCGACATAGGGATCGCCCTGCAAGCCAGTAAAGACCGGCCGGTGGTCAATCTTCTGGTTGAAAAGTAAAAATGGGTAATACATCAGGTCTCCTGACTACGACAACGCAAAATCCGTGGTTTTCAGCAAGCCGGCAACCGGCACGACCGGTTGGCCGTCGACATCTTCCGACACATCTGCCGGCCAGGTAAAATCAGGCTGCATGGTGGTAAAATAGGACAAATCGTAAGGCAGCAGTTTGACGGAAAGATCGCCGTCCTGGCCGAGGATCGTGGATGACAAGCCAAAATCCACCTCTCCCAGGACGGTACGGATGATGTATCTGGGCACCTCCCGCCCGCTGCCTTCCCGCCGCACCCGCGTGGCGATGTCGACCACATCATACAGGGCCACCGGCTTTTCACGGTTCCAGTAGTTCTGGATGGCCAACCCGGCTACATAGAGGTGATGAAATTCGATGCCGGCATTACGGCAGCCATATGCAAGCTGGTGGATGGCGTCCGCTGTATCGTTTATTCTGCCCAGCAGCGGGGTATTGCAGTAAACCGTAATCCCCTGGTTGTTTAACCGCCGGGCCAGTCTGGCGTGCGCCGACCTGAATTCGTCGGCGACCAGAAACTGGGTCTCGATTTCCAGCCGCAGCGGAGAAACCATGGTCAGTTTGTTCAGGTCGGCCAGTTCGTCGATCACCACCGGCGTGTAGCTTTCCGGTTCATAGTTGAACTTCAGGCTGCGCAGCCGCACTGCATTGACGTGGGAAATCTCCTTAAGTGTGCGGACTATGCGGCGGATCCGGGACAGGGAGTCGACGGCATCGTTTGCCGAGACGATCACCACATCGGTAATTCGGTCATCGCCGCGAATGGTGTCGAAATCCGCATCGACAGCCTCGGCATCCATCTCCACCCGGGTCTCATGGACACGTGAAATCGTAGAAGACCCGGTATCGACAATCGACGGCGCAATCGTCTCACCACTGCGGACCATCGGCATTATCGCCTCGGTGCCTTCCGGCCAAGCCGGCTCGCCGCGGACCGGTCGGGGTGGCCGTGCCCCCAGAAAGAGTGAATCATCCCCGATTTGCGCCATGTACTGGATGTCGATGGTACCTTCGTCGTTAAGCCGGATGTTATCCAGATCATTGGCAATGGGCGCAAAACGCTTGAAATAAGCCGGCGTGTATGGCGTCCGAATCCACATGAAGTTCTCGTTTTCCGCCACCGGTTCAACTGCCCAGCCGCTGGTGTGCCAGTCCATCTTGCCGATGGGGGTGGCCGTGCAGATCCTCGGGATCACACGATCGGACAGATGCGCACGCAGGTAGGTGCCCACGGCCAGTCCTTTTGATATCGGCGCCCAGTATACGTTGTTTCCATGGATGGGGCTGCAGGGGATGTAAATATAATGAAGTTCCGCACCCGCCCCGCGCAGCAGGCTGAACAGCCGGACTAGTTCAGGGCCTTCATCATTGCAGCCCTTCAAAAAAGGTGTTTGGACATATACCGCGATGCCGCTTTTGACCAGATCGGAAATGATCATCAGGCTCTGCGGGGAGATTTCATCGGGATGAATGAAATGGGTGGCCACTTCCATGCGCTTGCCGCGCTGCTGAAGCTCGAGGTTCTTGCGCTTCAAGTAGCCCAACAGGGCGGCATCGTCGGACAGAAACAAATGGGGGTAATAGGCGATGGAGCGCGTGGCCAGGCGCAGGGTCTGAACATGGTCGACCACCATGAGGCCGTCGATGGCACGGGCCATATTCGCCCGGTTCATGAAGGGGTCCCCGCCGGTGATCACGATTTCTTTTATGGATGGCGACGCTGCGACATGCGCGACTGCTTTTTCGACATCCGCCGGCGTGGGGTTGGTTTCGTTGCGCGAGTCTTTGTGCTTGCGGAAACAGAACCGGCAGTATACCGGACAGCTCATGTTCAGCAGGAAAATGACCCGGTTCTGGTACATCTGCTCGAGCAGTCCCTGGTGAAACTGGCCGATCCATGTGTTGGTGTGTCCGGTGTTGTCCAACTCCTGGACGAAAGGCAGATACTGATAGGCCACGTCGCCGGAGACTCGCATCTGGCGGATCGTGTGCATGGACAACCTGACCGGGTAGGTATCGATAACCGACTGTATGTCCGCCCGATCAGCCTCCGGGACACGGATATTGGCAACCTTTTCCAGTTGTTCTGTATTTTTAATGGATATAAATGCATTGCCGGGCAAGACGACTTCCATAACCGCCATGAGCATCATATGGGGCAGCTCGATGCCGTTGACGAGAATCCTGGTTGTGCCGTCCGCTTTTCCCAGCAGGATGAGCAGTTCTGCAAAGAATCCACAGGGATTTTCGCGGTAGCCGCAGGCATCGAGAAGTCTGGCCATTTTGGTTTGACCGTCGCCAGATTGTATGATTTCATAAAACGGTTTGCCGACGAGGGCCTTCACGCAAAAATGGTCAAGAAACCCCGTCACGGCGGAAATCAGATTTGAGAGGGCGACCTGGTTTTCTTCACCCGAATTTTCGAAAACAATTTTCATCAACGTGTCATCCTGCGACATACCCCTCCTCCTTCACGGAATCCAAATTTATGATTGACATTCATTTCGATTCTTGTTTTATTAACTATAATAGTAATATTATTTCTATTATAGTATGATAGTAAATCAAGCATACTCGGCATGTCAAAAGGAAAATTCTATTTTTCGAAATCCTTGGAAAAGGGGCTGAAAATCCTATGTCTTTTCAACAAGGAGACCCCGGTATTGACCCAAAGTGAAATCGCCAAGACACTGGGTATGAACATGACTTCAACCTACCGTTACATCAATACACTGGTGGAACTGGGGTACCTGGAAAAAAACTCGAAGACCAAGGAGATCCGGCCGTCAATCCTGTGCCTGCTGTTTTGCACCAATTTGATGCAGGCGACCGATCATCTGAAGCTGATCAAGGAGGTCGTGGACCGGGTCCACAGCGAAAACAATATCAGCATCGATGTGGTCTTTGCCGTGGACGACACGTTGGTGCGCATCTACCATCGGGAGGCAGAGGAAACCCTCACATACAGCTTGCCGAATTATTCGACAAACTGCCTGCACAACACGGCATTGGGCAAGGCATATCTGTCCAGCCTGCCTGACGGCCTGATCACCGAAAAGATCGAAACGATGACGCTTGTCGCCAAGACGGAACGGACGATCGTGAATAAAAAGGTGCTGCTTGAATCGTTGAAAGAAGCCAGAGCACGTCACTTCACCATGTCCGAAGAAGAGTATCTGCCCGGTTTGATTGCCATCGGTGCACCCCTGTTCGATCCCATCAGCGGGAAAGGCGTCGGTGCGGTCTCCTTTGACTTTTCGGTGCTCGAGCACAGCGCCAGTGATATCAGGAGAAAGTTTGGGGGCATGATCCAGGAGACGGCCAGGACCCTGTCCGAACTGATGCCGCTGGACAACCACATCAGGTAATTCACACGGTGGGTAAAGGCCGTTGCGCGATTCTAACCTGTCCGTGTTATGGAACCCGGTGCAGAAAAAAGTAATTTAGCAAGATCACCAACTCAGTTTCATCGCAGTTCTCTTTTACTTCTTTTTCGAGTCAAGACTGATAGGGTTCCTTGACAGGTTGATATTTTTCCGATAGGGTTCCAGATGTCCTTTCTCTCCTTATTATATCCATCAGGACAACACACCCATGAAATCTGACAGCTGGAAACCGTGGGCGCTGCTGGCACCGTCATTGAGCGCCGTTTTCTTTCTTCTGGTGATACCGGTCTGCTTTATCGTTGTCTACAGCTTCTGGCTGCGCGCGCCCAGCGGAGCAGACATTCCCGCCTTCCAGTTCGGCAATTACGCTAAATTCTTCGAAGATTTCTTCTATCCGAAAATCCTCATCCGGACGATCCGCATCTCCTTTGAGACCGTCATTCTCTGCGTGGTCATGGGCTATATCCCCGCTTACTATTTTTATCGCAGTGAAAGCCGCTTTAAAAAAGCCTATCTTCTGCTTATCATGCTGCCGTTCTGGGTCAGCTTCATCATCCGCACCATGAGCTGGATCAACATCATGGGCGATTCGGGACTGATCAACCATTTCCTGTTGAAAATCGGGCTGATCGAGTCGCCCATTTCCATGTTGTACAATGAGTTCACCGTTCTCATGGGACTGCTCATGTACCTGCTGCCGTTCATGGTACTCAACATCTACGTAAGCCTGGAAGGCATCGACAAAAGCCTTCTCGAGGCAGCACGCTGCATGGGTTGTACCGAATGGCAGGCTTTCCGGGAAGTGACCCTCCCCTTGAGCCTGCCCGGTGTCAGCGCCGGTTGTCTGCTGGTCTTCGTGCTCACCGCAGGCACCTATCTGCCGCCCATGATACTGGGCGGACCGGGCAACGACATGATCGCCAATCTCATTTTCAAGCGGGTGATCGGCACGCTGGACTGGCCCTTCGGATCGGCCATCAGCGTGATCCTGCTCTCCCTGCTGTTCGTGATCGTGTGGACCTACAACCGATACCTGGGGATCAACCAGATTTTCAAAAACTTACAGGGCAATTAACTCATGAAACCATTTTCACCGGGATGGGCATTGATCAGGGTTTACACGTTCCTGGTTTACCTTTTTTTGTTCGCGCCCATCGTCGTGGTTATCGTGCTGGCCTTCAACCCCAAACAGTTCGGTATCTTTCCCATGGAAGGCGTCAGTTGGCGGTGGTTTATCAAGCTGGCCCAAAATGAATCGATCATCGACGCGTTCAAAAATTCGCTTGTTTTAGGCTCGCTGACCGCGGTGCTGTCCACCGGTATCGGTATCCTTGCCGCCCTGGCCTTCATCCGCTTCGAGTTTCCCGGCAAAAACACCCTCAACACCCTGCTGCTCTCACCGATCATGATTCCGGAAGTGGTATTGGGTGTGGCCTTGCTGCTCTTTTTACGGTTTCTTCAACAGCCCAAAAGTTTCATGCTGCTGGTGATCGGGCATGTGGTGTTGACCCTGCCCTATGTGCTGTTGATCGTCCAAGCCCGGCTGGTGGGGATCAAAAAAGAGTACGAGGAGGCGGCCAAATCCCTGGGCGCCAATGCATTTCAGACCTTCAGGGAAATCACCTTCCCGCTTTTGCTGCCGGCCATCCTGGCCGGGGCGCTGTTTGCCTTTACCATCTCTTTTGACGACATCACGGCAACGCTTTTCTGGGCCACGGCCCAGAACCAGACGGTTCCGGTGAAGATCTTCAGTATGCTCAGAAATTCGATCAGCCCGGAAATCAACGCCCTTGGCGCCGTCATGATCGTTTTGACCGTCACCACCCCATTGCTGGCTGGCTATCTGTCCCGAAAATTCTCAAAGATAAAAGAGTAATGTTCCATTACCTGACAACCATCATCTGAAAGGAGCTACAATGGCCATCGTAACGAAAGAAAAACTGGATCGGGTATATGACGCGTATAAAACCGGAAAGCTCAGTCGGCGTCACTTTCTCAAGTACCTGGGCCTTGCCGGCGCATCTATCGGACTGGTCGGCTCGCCCTTCGGCGCCGCCGTCAAAGACGCCTGGGCGGCCAAGTCCATTCGCTTCGACGGATGGGGGGGCTCGGTTTCCGAGGCGTTCAGGGAACACGCCTTCAAGCCCTTTACCAAAGCCACCGGGATCGAGGTCATCGACGGCGAGTTCGGTGACATGAACTCCTACCTGACGCGCGTCAAGGCCTCCTTTCCGCCGGGTGGGGAATTCAACATCGCCTATCTGAGTGCCGTTTTCGACTATGCCCGCTATGTGGAATTGGGTTTTTCATCGGTGCTGGATGAATCCAAAATTCCCAATCTCCAAAATGTCATGCCCGCCATGATCAAACCGCTGCGGGCGATCACCAAGGGCACGCTCTCGGCCGTGCCCTATGACATCGGGCAAACCGGCATCGCCTACAACACCAAACACATCAGCAAGGAGAAGGCCGAGAAGATGGGTGCCTCCCTGCTGTGGGACAAAGACTTGAAGGGCAAGCTGGGCAGCTGGGAAGGCGACTTTCGGACCAACATGTGGTACGCGGCCCTGTATACCGGCCAGAGCCCCAACAACATGACCGATCTTAAGGCCATCTGGGCGGCCCTTAGTGAACAACGCGGCCTGATGAAAAAATATTGGGCGTCCGGCGCCGAGCTGATGAGCCTGCTGGCCAACGAGGAAATCTATGCCACGGTGGCCTGGTCCGGACGCGTGGCCTCGCTACAGCAGGAAGGCCATCCCATCGGCTACCTCGCGCCCAAGAACACCTATTCCTGGATGGAATATCAGTTCGTTCTGAAAGGCACCGATCTGGAGATCGCCCAGCAGCTGCTCAATTACATGCTCGAGCCGAACGTGGCCATCGCCGTGGCCGAGGGGCAGAATTATCCGCCCAGCCTGGATCCGTCCAAGGTGGAATTGACCGAGAAGATCAAAAAGATGCCGGCCTTCGACCCCACCGGCAAGCTGGACGGGTATCTGTTCGCCGATCCGGCCTACTGGAACGCCCATCAGGTGGAGTGGACGGAGAAGTGGGATCGGATCAAGGCCGGCAGTTGATGTCAACCCATAAACGGCATCTTGCGGCCCAGGCCTGCGTTCTCGCCTTTACGCAATCCTCGACGTAGCGCTGCTACGCCTGCGGTTTCGCAAAGGCTGCGGCCTTGGCCTGGACCACAATCTACCATTTATGAATCGACGCAGGCTGACTAAAAACAATCTCAAAGTGGGACCGTCATCGCGACGGCGGTCCCACTTTGCCGAGAAAAATAAAAGCGTGGGAGACAGAATATTGTGGCAACCGGCAAAAAGCAGCCTATCGTCCAGTTCAAAGGCATTTTAAAACGCTTCGGCGATGTTATCGCCGTCGAGAAAATGGATTTCGACATCGAAGAGGGCAGCCTGGTGACGCTGCTAGGCCCTTCCGGGTGCGGGAAAACCACCCTGCTGCGCATGGTGGCCGGGCTGGAGGAGCCCACCGAGGGCGATATTTTCATCAAAGGGGTTCGCATCAACGACACGCCGATCCACAAGCGCAACCTGGGAATGATTTTTCAGAACTATGCCCTGTTTCCCCACAAAAATATTTTCGACAATGTGGCCTTCGGGTTGAAGTACCGTGACGTATCAAACGCGGACATCAAGAAGAAAGTCACCCGGGCGCTAGAGATGGTCCGCCTGCCCGGTGTTGAGAACCGCATGCCCAGCCAGCTCTCGGGTGGTCAGCAGCAGCGCATCGCCATGGCGCGGGCCATCGTGATCGAGCCGGACGTGCTGCTGATGGACGAGCCCCTTTCCGCCCTGGATGAGAACCTGAGAGAAGAGATGCGCCGGGAGGTGGACAACCTCCAGCGGATGCTCGGTGTCACGACTATCTTCGTCACCCATGACCAGCGGGAAGCGCTGAGCATGTCGGACAAAATCCTGGTCATGAAAGATGGCTCCAAACAGCAGGAAGGCAGCCCCGAGGCGGTCTATAATGAACCGGCCAACCATTTCGTAGCCGATTTTCTGGGCCACTCCAACTTCATCAAGGGTGAAGTCGTAGGGGTCGATAACGATCATGTAAACGTCAAGATTGAAACCGGCGATGTCCTCTTTGCCAAAAACAAGGGCGGGTTCTCGACGGGTGACCCGGTAGAAATAATCGTACGTGCCCAGCGCTTCGATGCCTTCCCCAAGGATGAATTCAAACCGGTAGAGGGGATGAACCACTTTGAGGGCCGCATCAAAGACCGCAGCTACATGGGCGGCGAGGTCAGCTACTTCATTGAACTGGCGACCGGCCGTGAAATTCACATCATCAGCATGATGCGCACACGGCTCTACAGCAACGGTGAATCGGTCAGTGTGCAGGTATCGCCCCACCACTGCCACCTGATTCCACTTGAATGACCCGACAGGTTGTTTCTACCGTAATCCGTTCGACCAGAAACCTGAAAGCCGTCCCTACCGTTTTCAGGTTTTGTTGCTTAGGGTTGGTGGTCCTCCGGAGGATGATTATGGTTCGCAAATCACCATGAAATCGACAGGGGTATGTGTATGCTCAAACTGGATCTAATCGAAAAGGGATTTTACCATCGCTATCCCGATCGAATCGTCACCATCGACTCCCATACCCAGGGGGAACCCACCCGGTTGGTGGTCAGCGGGGTGGGCAGCCTGCCCGGCAGCACGATGAAAGCCAAGCGGGATCATTTCGAATCCCACTACGACCACGTCCGCAAACTGCTAACTCGCGAACCCAGGGGGCACCGGGGCATCATGGCGGCCGTAGTGACCGAACCGGTCAGCCGCAAAGGCACGTTCGGTCTATTTTACATGGACGCCCGGCGCTATCCCTACCTGTGCGGCCACGCCACCATCGGAGCCGTGGCCACCCTGATCGAATCCGGGGCTATCGTCGCCGAAAATGGCGACACGGTGATCACGGTCGACACCCCGTCGGGGCCGCTGGATGCCCACACCCAGATTCGCAGCGGCCGCGTGGAATCCGTGGCCATTGACATGGTGCCCTCATTCGTTTTTGACACCGCCCGTGAGATCGAGGTCCCCGGATTCGGCAGGATCCCCGTCGATCTGGTCTGCGTGGGCGGTTTTTTCGCCATGGTCTCGGCCCGTTCCGTTGGCATCGATCTGGTCCCGGCCAACAGCCATCGCTTGATTCCCCTGGGAATGGCCGTTATCGAGGCGGCCAACCAGGCATTTAAGGTTTATCATCCCGGGCGACCGGAGGTGAAAACAATAGACGTGACCGAATTTTACGATGAAGACCCGGTTGCGGGGACCGGCAGGAGCGTCGTGGTATACGGCGAGTCCCACATGGACCGTTCACCATGCGGCACCGGCACCACAGCCAAGATGACACTGCTGCACCACCAGGGCAAACTCGGTCCCGGCCAGGTCTACAAAAATGCCAGCCCCCTGGGCACGGTGTTCGAAGGGCGGATCGTCAAAACCATGTCCATCGGTGAATTTGCCGCCATCGTGGGTCAGGTAAGGGGAAACGCCCAGATTATCGGTTATCATCAGTTTGTCGTGGATGCCAACGACCCCTTCCCCGAAGGATTTTTATTGTGAGAAACCAGAAGGGTTGCATAAGTAAGGATCCAAGGGGTCGAGGGTTCAAGGGGTCAAGAGAAAGGATCAAGACAATCATGCTAACCACTTCGATAAAATCACTTTCAACCCCCTTGAGCCCTTGAATCCTCGAATCCTGGGACCTTTTTTTACCCTTTTCCGGAGAAGCAACTGTCGTGAATCCAACATCGCCCCTTCCCCATACCATTCTCTTCAACGCCGTCATTGCTACCCAGAACGCCCGGCAGCCGATGGTCCAGGCCGTTGCCATCGGACACGGGCGAAGTATTAGCTGTCGGCGGGAACGATGACATCTTGCATCTGGCCGGCACAGGCACCGAAAAAATCGACCTCGACGGTCGTCTGGTGGTGCCGGGGTTTATCGATACGCACATCCACTTTTATGAATGGGCACTCAACCGTCAAGGCGTGCGGCTGGATGATCTGACATGCCTGGAGGAACTGCTGGAACGCGTCCATCAGACAGCCGTGGACCGACCGCCGGACCAATGGATCATGGGCCAGGGATGGAACGAAACCGACTGGCGCGAACCGCGCATGCCCAACCGCGAAGCGCTGGATCGGGCGGCGCCGGACCAGCCGGTGCTGCTGTGGCGCTGCGACCTGCACCTGGCTGCGGTCAACTCCGCCGCCCTGAAACTGGCCGGTATCGATGCCGACACACCGGATCCGCCGGAAGGCAGGATCGAACGTGACGCCGCGGGCGAACCCACCGGGATTCTACGTGAACTGGCCATCAATCTCGTGCGTCAGGCCATGGGGACGCCGAATGCAGATCAGGTGGCGCAGGCCTTTGAAGAGGCAACCAGCGCCCTTCACCGCCGGGGCGTCACCGGCATTCATGATGTGCGATTGATGGCGGACAAGGACGGTGCCAGTGCGTTTCAGACCTTCCAGAAGCTGGACCGGGACGGCCGCCTGGCGCTTCGGTCATGGGTCACCCTGCCGGGAGACCGTCTGGACGACATCATCAGCCTGGGTCTGCGCACCGGGTTCGGCAACCACCGGCTGCGCGTGGGTCATGTCAAATTTTTCTCCGACGGCGGCATGGGCGCACGCACCGCTTGGATGATCGACCCGTATCTTGATGCACAGCGCGGCATGCCGCTCATGGACATGGCCGCCCTCGCCCATGACATACGCAGGGCGGACAAAGCCGGCCTGTCGGTGATGGTACATGCGGTGGGAGATCGGGCCAACCGCGAGCTGATCACTATTTTTGAATCCCTCGAATCCCACCGTGCCCGGTCCGGCGGATCTCGGCCCGCCATCCCGCACCGCATCGAACATGTACAGATGATCCGGCCGGAGGATGCCGACCGGTTGCGCGACCTTCACCTGGCACTGTGCGTGACACCGGCCAACATGGTCCTGGACATGAACCTCATCGATTCGGCAGTGGGGGAAAAAGGTCGGTGGACCTATGCCTTTCGACGGCTGATGGACACCGGCATTCCGGTCATGTTCAGTTCTGACTGCCCAGTGTGCGACCCTGATCCACTGGTGGGCATTCACGCGGCGGTAACACGCCAGCGGGCCGACGGGACGCCAAAGAACGGCTGGCATCCGCAAAACCGGGTAACGGCAGCCGAAGCGATTCAAGCCTACACGGCCACCCCGGCGGCCGTCCATCAGGCCCTTGATCTGGGCATGATCGCTCCCGGTAAACAAGCAGATCTGGCGGTGCTCAGTGAGAATATGTTAGCATCGCAGCCATCTCGAATTCCAAATATTAAGGTCGACATGACGCTGTTTGACGGTGATATTGTAATTAGACGGTTTTAAGTGTTAAGTAACACCTGCAACTTAACACTTTTCTTGACAGGAGTTTCCATGCCCAAAACCGCAGACCGCCTGACCTTTTTCACCGAGTCGGTCATTCGCGAAATGACGCGGGTCGCCAACCAATACGGTGCCATCAACCTCTCCCAGGGCTTTCCCGATGCCGACCCGCCGCCCGAAGTCCTGGCTGCCGGGAAAAAGGCCATGGCCGAAGGGCCCCACCAATACGCCGTCACCTGGGGTGCCCCGCGTTTCCGGCAGGCACTGGTCGACAAGCAGCGCCACTGGATGGGTCTCGATCTGGATCCCGAGGCCCATGTGGTGGTGACCTGCGGCAGCACCGAAGCCATGATGAGTGCCTTGATGACCGCCTGCAACCCCGGTGAGAAGGTCATTATCTTCTCTCCCTATTATGAGAACTACGGCGCAGACACCATCCTCAGTGGCGCCCAGCCCATCTACGTTCCCCTGCATCCCCCGGATTTCAACTTCGATGTAGATGAACTCCGGACCGCCTTCATGCAAAAGCCCAAGGCCATTGTCTTGTGCAATCCATCGAACCCTTCCGGTAAAGTGTTTTCTTTAGAGGAACTTGAAACCATCGCCGACCTTGCCAAGGAGTTCGACGCCTTTGTCATCACCGACGAAGTCTATGAGCATATCGTATACCGCCCCCACCGTCACCACTATATGGCCTCCCTGCCGGAGATGTTCGAACGCACCATTTCCTGCAGTTCGCTGTCCAAGACCTACAACATGACCGGGTGGCGGTTGGGCTATGTGATCGGGCCGGAATCGGTCATCGCCGGCGCGCGCAAGGTGCATGATTTTCTCACCGTGGGTGCCGCAGCCCCGCTGCAAGAAGCCGCCGTCACCGCGCTGAAACTGCCATTGAGCTACTATGAGCAACTCACGGCGGACTACACACGGAAAAGAGACCTGTTTCTGGGATATCTGGATGCCGCCGGGCTCTCTTATACCAAGCCCCAGGGCGCCTACTATGTGATGGTGGACTGTTCCGAGTTCGGCGTGACCGACGACAACGAATTCTGCCGCTGGTTGGCCAGGGAGGTGGGGGTGGCTGCTGTGCCCGGCTCCAGTTTCTTCCGCGAGCCGGTAAACCATCTGATCCGGCTTCACTTTTCACGATCCGAAGCGATTCTGGCCGAAACCGGTTTGCGGCTGAGAAAGCTGAAATCCCTGAAAAAGTAGGCCATTGAGCACGGCAAAAAAATTATTTGTCAAAACCCCCACCACGCACTGGAAGGGTTATTAACCGTCGTCGCCGTCCGCTTCAGCTTGGGCCTGTTTCTTTCTCAACACATACCCGGTGTCCGGCAGGATATCCTGGAAGGCCTGACCGTAAATTTCCCAGACCGTCACGAAGAGCGCGGCGATGATGGGGCCGATGATCACCCCCACCATGCCGAACATGAAAATGCCCCCCATGGTGCCGAAAAAGATCATCAATTCGTGCATCTGCGTATCCTTGCCGACCAGGATCGGTCTGAGCAGATTGTCCAGACTGCCGACCACGAGCCCGCAGAACACAAACAGCCCGATCGCCTTGCCGACGGCCCCGCCAAGTCCCAGGATGAGCGCTATCGGCACCCAGACGAGGGCCGTTCCCACGCTGGGAATAATGGACAGCACGACCATGATCACACCCCAGAACGCTGCGCTGGGAATACCCACCGCCCAGAAAGCCAGCCCGGCCAACCCACCCTGGAGAATCCCGATAACCGCGGTACCCTTCAACGTGGCACGCGTCACCGACGTGAAGCGATCAAGCATCTGCTGCTCGTCGTGATCCTGCAAGCGGCAGGTAATAGAGTATTTTTTCGAGCAGTTTTTCTCCATCCATCAAAAAGAAATACATGCTGTAAAGCCACACAAAGAGCATGAGCAGAAAGTTGACTGCGCCCATGGTTGCCGCTGAGAGGTTGTTTATCAGGAGCTGGCTGATGCTGCCCGACCAGTTCACCGGCCTTGCGCAGGATCAGTTCGCTGTGGGGGGCAATTTTATCGTAGTACGGAATGGTCTCCAGAAACCCGGATACGGCACCCGGCTGGCTGAGCTGCGTTTTTACCCAGGGGACGGCGGTCTGGCTGACCTTGATGGCCTGGCCGGTCACTACCCCCGTGAGCACCCCCAGGGGCAGCACCACAACAATAATGATTAGCAACAGGGTCAAAATCGATGCCAGGCTGCGCCGTCCCCTGAGCCTTTTATCCAGCCAATGGTAAATGGGGCGGGATAGCGCCGAAAAGATGCCGGCCAGAAAAATGGCCATCAAAAAGGATCGTATCATCGAGAGAAATACGGCCGAAATAAATACGACCAGCAGAACGACCACGAACTGATTCATTCTATCATCACGCATGATAGCCTTTCTCCATTTTGATTCTTGGCCTGATGAATGGCCCTTGTGGTGGTTGATGAAATCGTTGGATTGTGCCAGTTTACCGTAGAAGGTATCGGATTTCAAACCACTGCTTTGACATTCGGCTATTTGGGAACTGGGTGGGATGAAAAACAGGTAGCGGCTGAACGTGGTGATGAACGAGTCGGTATCCGCCCAATGGAGTAAATGCTTTAGTGGAAACCACCAGTAAGGCAGACCGTAAATAAAGCCTGCAGAGGCCTTATTGAAGACTCTACAGGCTTTGATTTATACAACCATTGAACCAATCCAATCACAGAATCGATAGCACCTACTGACCGGGAACGTAGGGCACTTCGATTCCCCACCATTGTTGCTCATTGGATTTTGCCACATCCTGGGTGGTTGCCTCATCCGGGCCGAACCAGCTGAATTTCATGTGATCCCAATTTTTGTACATGGTGTTGTGTTGCATATACTCGGACTTGCTGAAGTGTTGGCCACAACTCGCCAAAAAAAGCACCATAAAAATCAAAACAATCGATTTTTTCATCTCCTCATCCTCCTTTTTAGGTTCAAATACTTTTCGAACAACGCCTCCTCCTAAGCATAGATATAATAGTGAGTTACTGTGAAATGTCAAGATTGACATTTTTTTGTCACCGCAAGTGCCCAGAAATGGCAAATCCGATTTCAATCTCCTACAGCAAACATTTAAACTTATGAATATGTTAACTAATTTTATTTCTTGTGTTGGTCTGAAATTTGCTTGATCCAGAGTTACTATATCCTGGCAAAGGAGTGTAACCACGAACCGCCGATGCATACGCTTCCAAAAATGACAATATTTAGCCGATCCATCCTGATGGTGGGCCTGATGGTGGGCCTGATCGGTCAATTTTTTACCGGCTGCACCTACACCTCGGAGCGACTCCATCCCCAGTTCCCAAGCTATCACAAGGGTATGGGTGCGATGCTGGTGTTGGTGCCCGAAATCGGCATTTTTGAGCAAATGCCCGACGGCAGCCGTTTGTTTCAGGATATCGAGAGCCAGGAAGCGCAACGCCAAGCGCAACAATCCATAGTCCGGCAACTTGAAGCGCGTCACTTTACGGTACAAACAGCCGACGTCCGGATGATGCAATCATCCGAACTTCTGGCCGTAACGTCCCTTTTCCGGTCCGTGAACCGTTCCATACAGTTGCACACCTTCGGGCCTCAACTCTATCCGGCCAAATTAAGCGCCTTTGAATTCAACCTGGGACCGGTGGCCGAAATCCTGAAGGTGAATCGGGCCGACGGCTTGGTTCTGGCCCTTGGACATCAAACCGCTTCCGTCCAACCTATCAAAAACTGGCTCAGCATTGCCGTTGTCGAACCGGAAGGCCGTATTATCTGGTATGGCCTGCAGGGTGACCACCAAAAATTCAATCTTCAAACTTCTGAAGGCTTGACAGCACTGGTGGCATCCACATTGGTCAACTTCTGGGAGCAAGGTTCATGACACTTAAACGGTACGTGGTGGCATGCATGATTTGGATTTTGGCATGGATGACACCGGTGGTCGCGGTACATGCGGCGGCACCAGACCAGACAACCCGTTTGTGGCGGCTTGCCGCACAAG
Source organism: uncultured delta proteobacterium (assembly GCA_963697225.1). Taxonomy (GTDB): domain Bacteria; phylum Desulfobacterota; class Desulfobacteria; order Desulfobacterales; family Desulfosarcinaceae; genus Desulfosarcina. The sequence continues at coordinate 142,859 of CAVONM010000014.1, read as the reverse complement.
AACAAGCGGCGCTTGAACAGCGCGGTGTCGTGCTGCACGAGGTGTCCTTGTCGAGTTATCTGCAGACCGTGGCCGAGCGCCTGTGGGAAGAGGTACCCACCGATTTGAGTACACCGACCGTTAAGGTTGTCATGGATCCCCGGATGCAGGCCTATGCTTACCCCAATGGGTATTGTTTTCTGTCCACCGGTATCCTCAGCCGGATAGAAAACGAAGACCAACTGGCCATGATCCTCGCCCACGAGATGGTTCATTATGTTCGCCAGCACACCGCCGCACTCTACGATCATTTTCAAATAGGCGCCCATAGCACCGGGTTATCCTACGCCGATCAGCGTCAGGCAGCTGGTGGACTGGCCATGAAACAAAAAATCGATGCCGCCGAAAACCAGGCCGACGATGAGGGATTGACAATACTCAAAGCCGCCGGTTATTGCGAAACAGAAGTGCTGTCCCTGATGTCGAACCTGTTGGATAGCCTGCAGGATCAGAGGTCGTCTGAAACCGCGGGACGGCTGGAAAGCCGTATTGAAACAATGAAGACACGTATCGGCCGATCCCGGGATAGCGTGTCCTGCAGGTCGGCAACCTATGCCGACCCAGTCTTTTTCCTAAACCACATTGCGCCGGCGTTGATGGCCAATGCAAAGGCCGCGCTCACTTGCGGTGACTGGAACCAGGCGGATCAAAGTATCTCCAAATTTCTGGCATTGAAACCGGATGATGCCCGCGCACATTATCTCAAAGGGGAGATCCTGCGCCGGCGAAACGATGGGGACGGTAAAAATCAGTGTATGGGATCATATCTAAAGGCCCTGAAAATTGATCCGGAATTCCCATTGGCCCATCGTGCGCTTGGCGAGCTTCATTTTAAGGCCGGCCGATTTCAGACGGCGATCCCCTATTTCGAAGCGTTTCTCAGCCTGGCTCCCCAGGACGATGCAAGAGAATTTATAAAAGGATATTTGCGTCAATGTCGAAATTAACCATCAGTAGACCCGTGATCGTCGTCTGGGTTGTGGCGACGCTGATGCTGACCGCCTGTGCCGGACCGTGGCATACGCCCCCGAATCAGCTCAGTGAGCCTCCATGGTCCATCACCTCTCCTGCGGGATGGATGCAGTTGAGCACGCAGGAATCGGAAATGCTTTCTAAAGATGGCCCCTATTTAGAATATATTCTGATCCAATCGAGGTCACTGGAACAAGGGTTTCGTTTTACGAATCAAAAACTGGAACCTGATATGCTGCCCCATGAGGCTGCCCAAGTAATCGCCGACAATATGCGCTCCGATCCACTGATCCAGCAGTTGCAGTTACTGGCCAGCGAACCGGCCATGGTCGGCGGTCATGCAGGATTCAGGCTGATTTACAGCTATCAGGATCCATATGGGGTAACTACCAAAACCATTTATTACGGTGTCATTTTGCCGAACCGGTTCTTCAATCTACGATACACCGCTGCCCAGCGCTATTATTTTGAAAAAGAGTTGCCCGCCTTTAATCAGGTCGTTGATAGCCTCCGGTTGGTAAATGTTTAAATTAAAATGCAGCCAACAGCACAGCTTTAAAAATAATGTACATTTTCAAATGGTTATATTATACTGTCTTCTTGACATATTGACCGGCATCCGTTATCAAGGTCCATATCGCCGGCCGCCGCAATGGGGTAGCCAATTGATATCCATCGCCACCAAAGAATGCAGACGCTTTCTGCCAGGGCAAACTACTTAAATTTTCCTTACTCCGAGTTTGAAAAAGAATTATAATTCTTTTCCCCTTAATAGATCGGTATCCGATAACATACCTCATTTCCTAACCGTGCCCAGTTAAGGAGAGCGTAGCTAAATGCTTAGTAAATACCGAGATGCAAATGTGATCAAGGAAGTTGCGCCATTTAAGGTGGATGGGTTGGCGATCCCCTACCCGGAATTTGTTGCCAGGCTTTATAACCTCTGCAAGGAGTTGGGTTTTCGTAAGGGGTTGATCATGCCCTCCCGAGCATTCTGTTCGGATGAGAATCAGGGCTTGCCGATCATTTTGCTGACCAAACATTTCGGCACCTTCCCTTTCAACCATGGAAGAGTCGGAGGCATTGTTTCCGTTGACCGGCATGGACCTCACTCCCAGCATGGTGAAGACCTCATGATTCTGCAAGCCAGTCATGTAGGCTATGATCCCTATTCAGGGGCATATGGCATGTATATGCGCCCCCAGATGACGGGCCGGTGCCTTTCCGACTCCTGCGGGAAATTGATCCATGTGATAACACCGTATCTGGATCAATATCGCTTCGCCAGAGAACGCATTTTTCTTCGCAAGGATGAAAATGGTCAATGCTTGATCACCGTCAAGAATTCATTCATTGATTTTGTATCCAACCCGGTTGCCCAGGGGTTGGTCCTTCGCCTGAACAATATTGTTGCCGAAGACACGATGGGCGTCATCCGTCCCTTTACGTCTGCCAGCACGACGCAGACATATAAAGTTTCCGAACCTTTCAAACGACGCCTCGACGATCAGGGATATTCCTGGCTGCCGGGCGGGGGGCAAAGCATCGGCAGCCTGTTGACCTCCGATCTTTTTTTCTTTAGAGAGGCTTTTCACGAAACCGACGATTCTATTTTACTGGAAAGAAACCTGATTGAATTTATGCCTGATATTGTCAGCGCGAGATTCCCTCCCTTGCGTGCCGCCAAGACAAATATCCAGCTCGAATTCGCCAGGGTAGTTGAATCGATCAGAAGAAGCGATGACTATAAGGGGAGGACCCTGCTCTACATTGCCGGCTTGAATATCGATATTTCTGAAAATGATAAACTGCCGGTAATGAACTACTTTGTACCCTGGGCCGCGCATGTCCAGTTGAAGGATGGAACACCGGCTGAATACACCCATCCCATCGAACAGGACGCGCTCTATGGAAAACTCATGGTGCAGAGTCCGGAGAACCTTGACCAGATCGATCTGAAAGAAAATATCCGACGCATTTTGAAAACACCGCGATTGGATATCAGGTCATCGAAATAAGCATGTGAGGAACTAAGCCGATTGTTGAAGACGGTGCGTGTCCAGCGCCTTGTGCAGCGTTTTTACGGCCAGTTGGATGCAGTGGTGTTTTTTTACGGGGATCTCCTGCAATACCTTGTAAACATCACCGTCATCGATGGATCGCGCATAACCCAGATCCTTGCCCTTGATCAGGTCCACGACCGCCATGGCGGCGGATATGGCTCCCGCACATCCCATGACCTGGTATTTCGCATCACTCACCACGCCATGGTCCATCTTGATGTAAATACCCATGGTGTCACCGCAGGTTCCGGTCATCTCCGAAACGATATCCGCATCGGGAATCTGTCCCATGTACGGCTTGTTAATGTAGTAGTTGATGGCCGTTTCGGAATAGCCGGATGCGGTGAGCATCTCTTCGATGGCTTTGGTTTCTGCTGACGTTGCCGCCTGGATGGGTGTCATGTCCTGTTCCTTCAAGATCCTGGTGGTGGTTACTTATGGAAAGGGAACGAATAAACCTTTCTGTTATCGGTGTCAAGATGTGGCCAAAAATTCGATGGGCAATCGGTTCTTGTGTTCGCCGCCGGATCGCATCGAAAATATTTCGTATTGAATTGCCGAAAAGAAAGCGCATCAATGAGGACTCAACCGGCCTGTTAAAAAACCCGGGTTGATAATTTTCACTGAACCACGATAACGGAAAAGGAACATCATACAAGGATGATGAGGTTTTCGAATCCGTCAAGGATAAACCTGATTGCGAAGTGCCTTCCGATCACCCGAACGCTCGATTTCCCAGATGGGAGTGCCGGATGAAAATCGTTTTCAGACTTGTCAAGAGCGGCAAAAGTGGATAAAAATACGATCAGGCGATCCCCTGATAACAGGCGATCAACCCCCTTGAAAGGTAGATACCATGAACTGCCGGCGAACGGCTGTGTTTCTGTTGTTAATTGGACTGGCCATGTGGGGCTGCAGCGGGGTTCAACGCCCATCCAATGGGGTTTGGACAGCGCAGCCTGAATTTGTTGAGGTGGACAATCATCTGCTCAGCGCCAGGATCGCGCCGCAAAAAGGAGAATACCCCTACTATACCTTTTTTCTTCTCACACTGACGAATAAAAGCACAGCAGACCTGATTGTCGATTGGAACGCAAGCCGATATCTGTTCAACGGCAGGCCCCAAGGGGTTCTGGTGTTCGAAGGCGTAGATCCGGCAGCGGTAAAAAACGCGATGGTTCCCCCGGAAACAGTGGCACCCGGAGCTGTATTTACGCTTGAGATCATGCCCATGCGGCTGATTGCCTGGAGCCCGATTCAAGAGAAAACGGCCGGTAGCCGGAGCATTTCCCCCGGGATGCTGCCCGTTGGGGAAAATGGCATCGACCTGGCGGTTCGGCACGAGAACGGAAACATCACCATCCCCCTGTCCGTCCGCATTTCCAGAGAAGGCTCCCCCTGAACCTTCCTATCAGAACCCCCCGGATCACATCCGTCCACGTACGCCGGGGTTCAATCCATCAGACACGCAGGCGAAGACGCTCCTGGTCCAGAATGTGGTTGCCGATGCGGGTCACCAACTTCAATCCCAGACCGGTGTCACCCTGGCGAACCACTTTTCCGGTGACCTTCACCGGCGACTGGCTGGGAAAAGTCATGACACCCCGAACAATGCGCAAACCGGCCATGGCAGCATCCGGTTCAAGGCGCATGCCTGCTGCGCTCAGGTCGAGAACGGGAATCGTACGACCATCGATGGAAAGCCAGGGACACCGGTCAGCCGGGTAGATCACACGATGGTGTTGCCGCCTCTCCGCGTCTGGCTCGGCGTCACCCGGTGATGCGGTCCCGCTGACCTGCGGCGGCATCGGATCCCGGTTTCTGGCATTGAGAGATGCCTCGATTTCCAACAGGTCGGACATGATCTGCTGCCGGGCACTTGTTTTCCCGCCAACCACCTGATTTGAACGAAACCGATCCCCGGTCATCGCGGATGGATGAATATCCACATCGGCATCCTGCTTTTCCATCGTTGCGGCGGTATCCTGGAACATCCTCATCCGACTGCGAGTCTCCACCAAAGTATGGGTCAATGCTTTCAGCCGAACCTTTTCCTTTTCCAGGCGGTCTTCGGCACAAACCGCTTCTGCGGCGGCGGTCTCCTCAGATTTTTTGACACGGGTGGCCTGTTTTCGAGCCTTGTCCGCTTCAGCGGCGGCCTCCTTGGCCGCCTGTTTGGCCGCGACAACCCGATCCCGGGCCTTTTCCGCCACAGCGATGGCGTCCTGCACAGCCCGCTTGGCCTCGATCTCCAACAGCATCGCCCGATTTTTTGCGGACACCGCGGAGACGACGGCGGTCAGGCTTGCCTGCCTTGACTGTTCATATCGATGGTTGGCCGCATCCAGCGCCGCCGTAGCTGATTCCACAGCCTGTTGGATAACCGGAAGCGCTAATTCCGTCTGCTGCATCCGCCGGGAGGTGATTGAGATGGCATCTTCCACGGTACGGGCATTCGACTCAGGCAAGGCAGAGGCGTCGCCAGGCGATGACTCATTTTCCACCTCAGCCGACATGTTGATGGTGAAGTGAAGGTCTGTGGATGGGGGCCCATCGACGACCGATGATCGGAACGGAGGAACTGACGGTGCTGGCGCATTTTTGGGATCCCGGTCAGACAAATAGGCCACCGCTTTTTCATAGGCGCAGGCCAGCAGGTCCAAATCCTCCTGCCTGTCTCCACGGTCTACGTCACCGGCATCCTGATGAAACCGGTCGATCATCCGGTGAAGATAGCCATATGCCTGGTTGGCGTCATCGACGGTGGCATCCGGCGGTAGATCCAGCAGCTTCAGGCTCGCTTTCAGTCCCATATCTTCCTTTCCGTTAAAAAACAGCATCGCAGCCCCAGGTGGCTCAGGTCATCGTTTGAACGACAAGGTGTATCGGATACCGGGGCTACAAGTTCCGTGCCACAGGAATGGATTGTTCCGGGGGAGAGAAAGACCGGTTTCTAAGATCAAGAGAAAGCAGCGGCCATGAACGGACGCGATTCGGTGTCAAATAGATGGCAAGAGAGTCAAAAAAGCGGGACCGGTCAGGTCACCCACACCGACAGTCTGCGGTAGGGTCAAATGGGTCAGGGAATGCGTTCATAGGTCTCCATGGCGTGCTCACCGGGAAAGGTCAGCGTCAGCCGTTCACCCGTTCGGATGACCCTGGCATCGATGGATTCGGTCTCCTCACCACCGTGCCGGATATCGAACTGAATGCCGTCTGCACCCATCAAGCGGTAATTTCCAGAGACGGGCATTCCCTGGTTGTCAACGGCATGGAACACCCCATCGGCGGCGAATCTCACGGTGGCGGTCCCTTCCACGGCTTTCCAGTTGCCCACGATGGCTGGCCCGGAAGTTAGCCCGGAATTTGGCCCGGAATTTGGCCGGATTCCCGGAATTTGGCCCGGAAGTTGGCCCGGACGCACAACCATAAGCGGCCAGGGCAATCACGGCCAGGGCAATCCAGCGCCCGCAGCGGCAAGGCATGAAACAGGGGATGGTGTTCATTGCGGCCTTCCTTTTTTATTTCATCGGGTGTGGTAATGTTAATAGGAAGCATGAGGGAAATCAATTGAAAACCATGATACCGCCTGCCACCTTGACAAGAATCGTCGCGGCTGTTAAGCAAAAATTGTTGTACGTTTTGTGACAACAAAGGGACCTGACATGCAGAAATCGTACAATCTGGTCAACATCGGTCTGTCTGACTATGCGATACACACCTATCTGTCACTCCTTCAACACCATCCCGTCAACGGATCTCAGTTGAGCAGGCAATCGGGAATCCCCCGCGCGAGAATTTACGACATCCTGCGCACGTTGAAAAAGCGGGGTTTCGTCGCGGAGGCCAGCAAAGGCATATTCGTGCCACTGCCGCCCGATGAGCTGATCAAACACTTGCGGCGAAACTATGAAGCCGACCTCGATCGCTTCGAAGCCCTGGCAAAGGAAATCCAGACACCGGCCGACCATGACTTCATTTGGACCGTCTCCGGGTATCAGCGGGTCATGGACAAGGCCAGGGAGATGATCGACGCCGCCCGCAAAGAGATCTACATCCGTCTATTTCCACAGGAGGTCGAAACACTGGTCCGGGCCCTGAAAAAGGCTGAGAAAAAAGGTGTGCCGGTAAAATGCATTTTCATGGAGCCCTTTCCAAAGACCTTTGCTATTCAGGTGATTCACCCGCAGCATGAGGTGGTGGAACGCAACCTGGGCGGGCGCTCCTTCGATCTCGTGGTGGACAAGGAGGAGTTTATCGGCGGCATGTTCACCACTGAAAACACCGAGGCGTGTCGCATCAACTGGGGTCGCAACCGATGGTTCGTGACTGCCGGCCGGGACAGCCTGCGGCACGATTTTTTTCACTACTTCCTATACAAGACCCACACGCTGCAAGAACCGCTGGATGACCATGAAAAAAGGCTCTACGAAATTATTTTAAATGACATGTAGTAAGTCGGACTTCAGTCCTCAGGCAGCAGCAGCGAGCCGTGATGCCGCCTGAAATGCGTGGAGGCGTATTTTTCCAGTTTCCACTCGGGCACGCCGCAGGCCGGACATGCAGCGTTGAACCATTTGTTGCGCAGCCATCGGGCCGCCCGGCTGTTCCTGGAGTTGTTGGCCATAAAGGTTTTGTTGCAGTGGGTAGTGATACGGGCCTGGTCACCCTTAATTTCAATTGCCTTGATGCCGTGCAGCAGCCCTTTGCGCGACGGCCAGAGCTTGATCTTTTCGATCAGCCGAAACAGGTTCACCCGTTTGCGGTAGAAGCGTCGCTTGGGCGATTTGGCTGTGGAGGGGCTGTCGTTCATTCGGATCTTCCATCAGGGGCGGTCGGGCGCAAGGATACCGGTTGCTCACGAATGATGCGCGCGGCCTGGCAGGCCATGGCCGCCACGCCGATGGGCAAAGGGTCGTGCAAAATTCGGCCGGCCAGTTTATCCCTGGCATGCGGGGTGACGCCGCAGGGCATTCCCGGAGCGGCGACACGGGTATCGGCGCTGACATGGCGCGTGTGAATCACGTCCGCCGCGTTGGTGGCTTCCACGATGAGTTGATGGGTCGACAATGCCGTGTCCGGATCAGAAACCACCCGGATGGTCGAATTGAAGGCACCCTGAAACCATCCTGCCAGGTCGACAGCCTTTTCTGCCACCCGATCGACCACGCTGACCCTGGCCTTGCAGGTCAGCAACGCCTCCACCGCCAAACGGCCCACGGGACCGCACCCGATCACCAGCACGCGCTTGCCGTCCAGGCCACCGGCCATCAGATCGAGGCCGACCACAAATCCTCTTGCCGTGGCACGGGAATTGTCCACGGTCTTTCCCTGGCGCGGGCAAAAAGCCACGAAACGGTCGTCGTCGGCAGCCAGGATCACCTGGGCTCCCGCGTCGACGGCTTCGGCAAAGCCGGACACGTCCGAGCACCCGGTGACAAACGCATCGAACCCCATGTGGGCGAGAATGCCGCAGACCGTCTCAGCGAAACCGGAGATGAGGCCAAGACCGCTGCGGATGGGCACCACCGCCATACGGATCGATGGGGCGGCATCGCGAAGCCGGGTAACATTGCCTATCCCGGCCGCCGCCGCACCGATTCCCAGCAGGGACCGCCCCGTCGCCATCACCAGATGGCGGTCGTATGGGTCCAGCTCGAAGCGGATATCCTGGATGTCGTCAGGGGTCAGTCGGGTCATGCCGTGTATTCCTGACCGCGGTCCACGACCGTCTCAAGGTTGAAGCGTCGCTGGATCGCAAGTATCACCCGGTTGCGTTTTTCCAGCGCAAGCTCCCGGGATGCGGCGGTGACGATCAGGGTGGCCACCCACATGGGTGACCCTTCCCGGTAACTGGTAATGGCCTCATCGGCACCGAAGAAACCGGGTACCCGCTCAAGGGGTCCCGCATCGGCCATGATATGTTCGCCTTCAACGAATATCGCCCGGGTTGTGACACGGATATGCTCGAGAATGGCGCCCCGGACGGACACGGGCGCCCCCAGCGGGGACAGTTTTCCGGACAGAAAGAGTTCGGCCAGCATGTCGAACATGTTGCATCCTGTGGACGCATGGACGCACAAGGGGGTCTGGCTGGGAAACCGGGCATCGATCTCAAGCACCTTGAAGCGCCCCTCGTGAAGGATCACTTCCACGTCCATCAACCCGGTGAGCCGGACGGCCTGGGCGATTTCAACGGACAGCGTCTCGATATCACGGATCTGCCCGGCGCCTAACTGGCTCGGCGAGGCCACCGCCTTGCAGTCACAGTCGGCGTCCATGAAAAGCTGGGTGACCTGAAGCGGCACGTAGTTGCCAGGCCTGCCGACCAGTTCCAGGGAAAAGGACGGCCCGTGGAGATACTGCTGGAAGACCCACCCATCGTCCGGAAATCCATGGGGGAACAGGTCCCGCGAATCCCTTTCACTCTTCAGTATCACCACCCCATCGCTGCCGCTGGCACGACTGGGTTTGGCCACCACCGGAAATCCGCATTGGGGCCACGGCTCAGGGGCGGGGATGCCCAGGGATGCAAACAACCGGTCCGAGTCGATTTTTGAACTGGAGACGGCATAGGCCGTCGGGTCGAATGCAACCGGCACCTTACGGTCGCGGCCCCATCCCACCAGACCATCCAGGGCCGCCTGATCTTCAAGCGCAGGGATCACGATGTCCACGGCTTTCAATGCCTGGTCTAAAGCGGACGCCTGCGTGACATCCGCCTCGAGGAACCGGTCGCACAGCCGCCGGGCGGGAACATGGTTCTTGCGGTCGACCAAGAGGGTCCGCCAACCGGCATGACGGGCCAGGCAGGCCAGCTCTACCCCCTGGAGCCGGCCGCCGACGATGGCCGCTAACATGCCTTGGCCGCCCTGCGATCATGAAAGCAGACACTCCGCTTTCGTGCAGCGACCCAGTGCCGGTATTGATCGGTCGTAGCCGGCTGAAGCCCGCACGTGCGAAGGGTCGGTGCGATGCCTTCCACGCTGCGCCGACCGTCTTCGATATCCAGGGCGCTTTGGGCCACACCGGCCAGTCCCCGTCCTGACGGAACCAGCGAGGTCACCACATTGGCACCGGCTTCCAACCGTCGTCTCAAGCCGGCCAGGCCATTCACATCCAGTGACGCCGGAATGAGCAGACCGGGAAAAGCGATGCGCATCAGGGCAATGGCGATACATTCCCGCAGGGAGGAAGCAGGCGGCTGGTCTGCCATGGGGGTCCCGGCCTGGGGAACGAAGGTCATCGCCCGCACCTGATCGGCACCCAGACGGGCCATGGCATCGAATGAATTGACCAGGTCACGCGAGGTCTCACCGACGCCGCAAAGCAGCCCCTCCTCGACGAGCATGCCTCTGGCTTTGGCGGCCACCTTGCTCCGGCAGCGGGCCTCGAAGCGTTGCCCCACCCGAAGCCGATCGAAAAGCTGCCGGTTGTGGGTCTCCTGGTAGCAGGCGTACCAATCGGCGCCGGCTGCGGCCAGCTTGTCGAGAACCGTGTCCGGAACCACGCCCACGGAAACCATCACCGGCAGGTTGGTGTCCGCCCGGATGGATTGCACCGAGTCGATCACTGCGGCAAAGCCGTTTCCTTCATCCGTGTAAAAACAGGGATCTTCACCGGAGGTCAGGTCGATGAGATGGACGCCCGATCGGGTCAGCTGTCGGGCGGATTCGACAATCTCGGCCGGTGGCTTGCGGTAACGAACTGCATGGGTGTTGGTCTTGCGGTAGAAGCAGAAGCTGCATCGATTGCGGCAGTGGGTGCTGATGTACAAAAACCCATACAGAAACACACGATTGCCGAAATGCCGTTCGCGCTGTTGCCTGGCAGCGGCAAACAACTTTTCCAGCAGGCTGGGCGCCGGGGAATCCAGCAGGCGGATCATGTCCGCACAGGATATGCCGGCATTGTCCGCAGCCTTTTCAAGAATGTCTGCTAGCGCGCGTCGCCCATGATGGTACCCACGGATGACGGTGGCCGAATGATCGTTGTTCACGTTGGTCTGACCTTATCTTGTTATATGTTCAGGCGGATACCATCCAGGTAGGAGATACTCCGGCCGAAACGGGACAGATGAGAGCCACCTTCGGCGGCCATGAGCAGACGCTCCAGTCCAAAACCGATGCCCACCCAGGCGTCGGTAATCCGCCAGGCCCGATCGAGGGAATGGGGGCCCATGGCGCCCGATCCCAGTTCCAGCCCGTCCTCCTCGGCGACCACGTCTATCGTGGAACCATATACCGCCGAGGTCTCCGATTCCAATCGATAGCCGTGGATGCCGGCGCTGTCCATGATCAGTGCGGCGAGGCTTTCGAGGCGCTGCCGACGACGGTCTTCCGGCAGTCCGAACTCGCACAGGTTCAGCATGGTAAACTCGGCGGCATGCCTGGCACCCTCTGTCTCTTTGCGAAAGCAGGGACCCACTTCGAAGATCCGAACCGGCTTGGCCCACAAGCGCAGCAGGTCCTTGACCACATAGTACAGATGCGGGGCCAGCATGGGGCGCAGGCACTTGTCTCTGTCCACCCAGTAGATCTGTTCGCACAGGGGATGTTCGGGCGTGATGGACATCCTGGCCAGCAGCCCCCTGGACATCAGCACCGGCGTGGATACCTGAACAAAACCACAGGCCACCAGCGTTTCCACCAGCACGGTTTCCAACCGGCACAACCGGGGGCGCCGGGCACCACTGCGTATTTCCTCAAGGTGACGGCGGTGGGCCGCGACGCGCTCTTTTTCCAAGGTCTGGAATGCCCGGTTACGCTGGTCGGCATCCTCGAATGTCCGCGCCAGGGTCGCATCGTCCGTTTCCAGTTCCGCCAGACGCCTGCGTTGGATTTCCGTCCAATTAAGGTTCATAATGGGTTCTGGGTTCTGGGTTCTGGGTTCTGGGTTCTGGGTTCTGGGTTCTGGGTTCTGGGTTCTGGGTTCTGGGTTCTGGGTTCTGGGTTCTGGGTTCCAGCCATCGTAGCTGGGTGGGCTGCGCCCACCAATAGACAGAATACCTTAACCCTGAACGTTGAACCCCGAACCCTGAACCATTGAACCGCGAACGGTTACCAATGGCGGGGAGTCCCGGTGTCGCACCGAGCTACGTGGATTTAGAGTCCACGCGATCACCTGTCGATCCACCCCCCGCAAACGGCGGTACCGTTTCACACCTTTAACCGTTTTTCAAGCCATATGAATCGAATGGACGCGGCCTGAATTCCCTTGACACCGTTCCAGCCGGCTGATAAATGTTGTCCTGTTTATGGCAACAAAATTGAGACACACGATAAACCCCTATATTTAATGTTCAATTCTTTTTTGTCCAGTCAGCCGACCGGGACAAACGGGACCGTAAAGGAGATCCAATCATGAAGCAGATATTGATCTTGGGTGCCGGTCTGGTGGCGCGGCCTGCGGTTCGATACCTGCTCGAAAAAAACGGGTTGCAGGTAGTCCTGGCCGATCAGAAGGTTGACAAGGCCAAGGCCATCATCGCAGGGCATGCCAACGGCAAGGCCATTCGCATGGACGTCAGAGACGGGACCCTGCTCGCACGGCAGGTCTCGACGGCCGACATTGTGGTCAGCCTGCTGCCATGGACCCTGCATCCGGTCATTGCCCGCCTCTGCCTGACCCACGGCAAACATCTGGTCACCGCGTCCTATGTCAAAGACGAGATGCAGGCCCTCGATACACCGGCCAAAGAAAAGGGCCTGATCTTTCTCAACGAGGTGGGTGTGGATCCAGGCCTGGATCACATGTCGGCCATGCAGATCATCGACAAGGTCAAACAGGACGGCGGACGCATCGACAGTTTCTTCTCCTATTGCGGCGGCCTGCCGGCGCTGGAGAGCAACAACAATCCGTTGGGTTACAAGTTCTCCTGGAGTCCCGAAGGCGCCATGCTGGCGGCAACCAACGACGGACGCTACATGGAGCACGGCAAAATAATTGAAGTGCCCGGGGACCAGCTCTTCAAGCACTACTGGTTGAAAAGCGTTCCCGGCGCCGGTGTCTTTGAAGCCTACGTCAACCGCGACGCCCTGCCCTACCTGAAAATTTACGGCATCGAGGATGCCGCCGGCATCTATCGCGGGACCCTGCGCAACATCGGCTACTGCGAGACCTGGGATTTCATCAAGCAGTTGGGACTGCTCAACCGGAAAATGAAGTTCGATTTCGATGAAGTCAGCCCCCGCGAGGTGCTGGCCAACATCGTCAACTGCCGGTCTGAGGATCTCCGTAAGGGCGTCTCCGCCTACCTCAACATCCCGGAACACTCCCTGACCCTCAAAAAACTGGAGTGGCTGGGGCTGCTCTCGGACCGCAGGTTAAAAATCGGCACGGCATCGGTATTCGACATGTTCGCCCATACGCTGAAAAGCCGCCTGGTGTACGATGAGGGTGAAATGGACCTGCTGGTGATGCACCACGAATTCGAAGCCATCTATCCCGACCTGCCCCGCCAGCGCATCCAGTCAACCCTTATCGACTGCGGCATTCCCGGAGAGGACAGCTCCATGTCGCGCACCGTGGGATACCCGGTAGGCATCGCCGCCAGCCTGCTGGCCCAGGAAAAGATCACCCTGACCGGCGTGCTCAGGCCGGTTCATCCACAGATTTATGAACCCATCCTGGCGGAATGCCAACGCATGGGCATCTGTTTCAAAGAACGGCGGTCCGACCTGGATGCCGACGAACGCAGCTATTGGGGAGATTGACGATCATGAAAACACTGTTGATCCGTGCCGAAGACAAAAACCGATGGGAGCGTCGCGCGCCGCTCGTACCGGCGGACCTGGAACAGATCCTGAGCGACACCGGCGCCCGGGCCTTTGTGGAGAGATCGGACAAGCGATTTTTCAGTGAAGACCAGTACGCGTCTGCCGGGGCCGTGGGCTGCGATGACATGGCCGATGGGGATGTCATCCTCGGGGTAAAGGAGATCCCCATCGAAAAAATCCGCGACAACAAGACCTATCTTTTTTTCTCCCACACCATCAAAGGCCAGAAGGACAACATGCCTTTGCTGCAGCGGATCATCGACAGCGGGTCGACCCTCATCGACTATGAGAAGATCACCGATGAAAGCGGACGCCGCCTGATCTATTTCGGCCCCTATGCAGGCGATGCCGGGTCCATCGACATTCTCTCACTCATGGGCGAGCATTGGGCCGACAAGGGCATCGATACCCCTTTAGCCGCAGTCAGGCGGGCCCATCAGTACGATTCGGTGAACACGGCGCGAGAGCACTTAGCAACAATCGGTGAAAGCATCCGCCGGGATGGTTTTCCCCCGGAATTGAGTCCCTTCACCATCGGCATTCTGGGTTACGGCAATGTGTCCGGCGGCGCCCAGCAGATCTTCGACTGCCTGCCGACCGAGCGCATCCCGGCCGACGAGATCAATGCCTTTGTCTCTGAAGGTCGTGGCAACCGCCACACCGTCTACATGACCGTATTTCAAGAGAAGGATCTGGTCAAACCCGTCGCTGCCGGGGCGGCCTTCGAATTGCAGGACTATTTCGATCACCCGGAACGCTACGAGAGCCGCTTCGAGCAGTTCCTGCCCGGCATCACCCTGCTGGTCAACGCAGTATACTGGGAAAAGCGCTATCCCAGATTTGTCACCTGGGCGGGTTTGAAACGTCTGACCGAAACAGCCCTCACATGCAAGCTCAGCGGAATTGCCGACATCACCTGTGACACCTTTGGTTCGATCGAGTGCAATGTCAAATCAACCGACAGCGACATGCCGGCCTATCGGGTGGACCCGGTCGCGGGTACCACCCAGGACGGCCACCTGGGAGAGGGAATCGTGCTGCTGGCCGTGGACAATCTGCCCTGTGAACTGCCCAACGACGCCTCGACGTTTTTCAGCAATCAGCTCAAGCCGTTCGTGCCCGGACTGCTGGCGGCCGACTTCACCAGAACCCTTGAAGCATCGGGCCTTCCACCTGAAATTCGAAAAGCTGTGATTGTGTACAATGGCAAATTGACCAGAGATTTCGAATATCTGAACACCCATTTAAAAAAAAGGTGATCTGGCTATGAAAAGAAACCTACTCGCAGGCAAGCAGCGCAACGGGGGCCTGAGCCTCAACATCCTAACCGAGGACGAGCTCGATGAGATCCATCTCGGAACACTTGATCTGCTCGAAACAACGGGCATCTATGTAGAAGATGAGACCGCCCTGGACCGCTTCGAAAGCGGTGGCGCCCGGGTGGATCGGCGCAGACGGATCGTGCGGATCCCGCCCCATCTCATCAATGACGCCATCCGTTCGGCGCCGGCCAAGGTCGTCCTGGCCGGCCGGGACCCCAGACACGACATCGTGCTGGAGGACAACCGGGTGCATTTTACCAACTTCAGCGAAGGGGTAAAAATCAACGACCCCCATACCGGGGAGAACCGGACACCGGTAAAGCAGGATCTCGTCGACACCGCCCGGGTGATCGACTACCTCGATGAGGTGGCTTTTTGTGAAAAAGCCCTGGGCGCCCACGACGTCAACCAGGCGGTGGTGCCCCTGCACAACGCCGAGGCCTACCTGACTCACACGACCAAGCACTGCGCCTTCGGCCCGGGAAACGGCCGGCTGCTAAACAAAATCCTGGAGATGGCCGCCGCCATCGTCGGCGGGGTCAAGCAGCTGAGGGAACGGCCCATCGTTTCCTTCACCACCTGCCCGGTCAGCCCGTTGAAGCTGATCACGGACTGCTGCGAAATTATCATGGAATCGGCCCGCAACAACGTGGTGTGCAACATTCTCTCCATGGCCATGGCCGGCGGCACCGCACCGGTGACCCTGGCCGGCACCCTGGTGACCCACAATTCGGAAATCTTGAGCGGGATCACCCTGAGCCAGCTGACCCGCAGGGGAGCGCCGGTCGTCTATGGCAGTTCGACCACCGCCATGGATCTGAAAATGGCCGCGGCGACCGTGGGGACGCCGGAGTGCGCACTGATCAGCGGGGCCGTAGCGCGGCTGGCGCGCTACTATGCCCTACCGAGCTATGTCGCCGGTGGCTAGGGCGATTCAAAAATATCCGACGTCCAGGCAGGCCACGAAAAGACGCTCACCGGACTGTTGCCCGCATTGGCAGGTGCCAATATGATCTATGGTCTGGGAATGCTTGAAAGCGGCATCACTTTCGACTACGGCCAACTGGTATTAGACTGCGAATTTGCCCGCATGATCAAATTTACGATACAGGGAATCACGGTGGATGAGGAAACCCTCGCCGTGGATGCGATCAAGGAGATCGGTCCGGGCCGTGATTTTCTCATGCACCCGACAACCTTCAAGGGCATGCGGAATCAATCCAGGCCGGAGATGATCGACCGCAGGATTAGAGGCGTGTGGGAGGCTGCAGGCGCCACCACCGCCTATGAACGGGCCATGGCGAAGGCGCGGTGGATCCTTGACAACCATCACCCGGAACCGCTGCCCGACAATGTTGTGGCCCGGATTCGACAGATCGTGGAACAGGCCGAAGCGGAACTGAGAATCGAACCAGGAGGATGTCAATGAAAAGGAATGTGACACTGCCCAATCAGGCCCATGTTGTCATCGTCGGCGGCGGAATTATCGGTTGTTCCATTGCCTACCATCTGGGCCATCTGGGGTGCCAGGACGTCGTCCTTCTGGAACGCGATGAACTGACATCCGGAACCACATGGCATGCCGCAGGCCTGATGGTGACCTTTGGATCGTTGTCGGAGACATCCACGGAACTGCGCAAATACGGCCGTGACCTTTATGGCCGCCTGGAGGCGGAAACCGGGCTGTCCACGGGCTTCACACCGATCGGATTCATCGAAGTCGCCAGCAATAAGGATCGTCTGGAAGAATACCGCCGTGTGGCTGCGTTTAACCGGTACTGCGGGGTTGACGCGCTGGAAATTTCACCCAAAGAGATCCAGGAACTGTTTCCGCTGGCCAAGGTGGATGATCTGCTTGCCGGCTTTTACGTGAAAGACGACGGGCGCGTGAACCCTGTGGATGCGACCCTTTCACTGGCCAAAGGCGCCCGCAACCAGGGCGTTCAGATCATTCAGGGCGTGTCCGTTACCGGCATCATCAAGAAAAATGGCGCGGTCACCGGCGTCCACACGCCCCATGGGGATATCCAGGCCGAGGTCGTGGTCAATTGTGCCGGCATGTGGGCGCGCCAGCTGGGCGATGTCTCCGGCGTCAATATTCCAAACCAGGCGGCAGAGCACTATTACCTGATCACCGAAGAGATGGATGGCATTCCCCCCAACATGCCGGTATTGGAAGACCCGTCTCACTATGGGTATTATCGTGAAGAGGTGGGCGGACTCATGGTCGGTTTGTTCGAGCCGGTCTGTGCGCCCTGGAAGGTCAAAGGAATCCCGGAAGACTTTTCCTTCGGCGAGATCGAACCGGATTGGGATCGCATGGGGCCATTCGTGGACAAAGCCTTATCGCGGGTGCCGGTGATCAAAGACCTCGGCATCAAGACATTTTTCTGCGGGCCGGAAAGTTTTACCGCCGACCTTCAACCCATTGTGGGTGAAGCACCGGAATTGAAAAACTATTTTGTCGCTGCCGGGCTGAACTCCGTCGGGATTATCGCCGGACCGGGACTGGGTCGCGTCATGGCGCATTGGATCATGAACGGCAGGCCCGACGTCGACATCACCGCATTTAACATCAATCGTCTGCACACCTATCAGAACAATCCGGAATACCGTAGACACCGCACGGTCGAATCGCTGGGCATGGTCTACCAGTGCCACTACCCTTACCAATCCATGCAGACCGCCAGGGGCGCCAAGAAATCGGCTTTTTATGATCGGTTAGCCGATCAAGGGGCCTATTTCAGGGACGTCAGCGGTTGGGAAGGCGCGGACTGGTATGCCCCGAAGGGTCGCGAGGCCAAAATTGAGCGACATTCCTGGGGCAAGGACCATTGGTTTGCCTATTGGGAAGCCGAGCATCAAGCGGCCCGCGAGAATGTCGTTCTCATGGACATGTCTTTCATGTCGAAATTCATGGTCCAGGGTCGCGATGCCGGCAGGGTACTGGACTATATATCAGCCAACCAGGTCGATGGCAGCGCCAACCGGATCACCTACACGCCCTGGTTGAACGAGGACGGGCGGCTCGAAGCCGATTTGACCGTCGCCAAGCTGGAAAGCGATCGGTATCTGGTGGTGGTCACCGATACCATGCATCGTCATGCAGAGAACTGGTTGAGACGGCATATCCCGGACGAGGCCCATGCCTTTGTCACCGATATGACCGCTGCCTATGCCCAACTCAACATCCAGGGACCCAAGTCCCGTGAATTGCTGCAATCCATCACATCGGCGGATCTATCCAATGCGGCCTTTCCCTATCGACATGTCGCCGAGATCGCCATTGGCTACGCCCGCTTGATCTGTGTCCGTCTCACCTATGTGGGCGAGTTGGGCTATGAACTATACATCCCCGTGGAACAGGCCACGCATGTTTACGACGCCATCGTCGATGCGGGCCTACGATTCGATCTTTGTCATGCCGGGTTGAAAGCGTTGGCCAGTTTAAGACTGGAAAAAGGCTATCGTGATTACGGCCATGACATGGACAATACGGATGATCCATATGAAGTCGGGCTGGGGTTTACGATTAAATTGGACAAACCCGCCGGATTCATCGGTAAAGCCGCTTGCGTCCGAAAGAAAGCCCAAGGCCATCCGGCACGGCGGCTGGCCCAGGTATTGGTGAAAGATCCGCAGCCCTTGATGTTCCATGCCGAAGTGGTCAGCAGGAATGGCAAGCCGGTGGGCTATGTCCGATCCGGTTCTTACGGGTACACGCTGGGTGGCGCCGTTGGACTGTTCATGATAGAAACGGCTGAAAGGATCGATCAGGCGTATATCGATTCGGGAAAATGGGAAATTGATATCGCCGGCAAGGTATATCCGGCAATCGTTTCGCTCTCACCGCTCTACGATCCCGGGATGGAGAAGATCAAATCCTGACAGCAAAGAAAAAACGGCTCAGTTCCATATGACAGACAAGGGCCCGGTTGCAGTACAACCGGGCCCTTGCTTGCCCATTGAGGGCTTCGGTATAAAGAGGAGTCAGGCTATAGAATCTGACTGAGGAACAGTTTGGTCCGGTCATGTGTCGGATTGACGAAGAAATGCTCCGGGGTGCCCTCCTCCACGATAGCGCCGGCGTCCATGAAAATCACGCGGTCGGCCACTTCCCGGGCAAAGCCCATTTCGTGGGTGACCACCACCATGGTCATGCCCTCTTTGGCCAGGGTCTTCATGACGTCGAGCACTTCACCGATCATCTCCGGGTCCAGCGCCGACGTGGGCTCGTCGAACAGCATGATTTTGGGGTCCATGGCCAGGGCCCGGGCGATGGCCACCCGCTGCTGCTGTCCGCCGGAAAGCTGGTCCGGATAGACATCTTTCTTGTCGACGATGCCCACCTTTTCCAGCAGGGCCATGGCCTTCTTCAGGCTTTCGTCACCCGATCGCTTGCGCACCACTTTCTGGGCCAGGGTCACGTTTTCCAGCACCGTCTTGTGGGGAAACAGGTTGAAGGACTGGAATACCATGCCCACCTCAGCCCGGATTTTGTTGATGTCGGTCTTCTGGGCCAGGATGTCGGTGCCGTCGATAAAAATATGCCCGCTGGTGGCGTGTTCCAGGCGGTTGAGGCATCTTAAAAAAGTACTCTTGCCGGAACCCGAGGGGCCGATCACCACGACCACCTCACCAGCCTTGATGTTGGCCGTCACATCCACCAGCGCGGGGATCTCATGGGGGGCATAGAAGGTTTTGTATACATTTTTTGCCTGTATCACGATGTCGCCATCCTCCTCTCAAGGTGTTGCACGTACATGGAAAGGGTAAAGGTAAGCACCAGGTAAAGCAGCCCCAGAAGAATGTAGACTTCAAAGGGTTGAAGCGTCGCTGTAACCGCTTCCCGGGCCGCTTTGGTCAACTCACGGATGGCAATGATCCCCAGAAGGGAAGAATCCTTGATCAGGCTGATGAACTGCCCGGCAAGGGGCGGAAGGATCCGCCGAAGCGCCTGGGGAAGGATGATGTAGCGCATGGACTGGGCATAGCTCATGCCTAAAGAGCGGGCCGCTTCGGTCTGCCCACGGTGAATGGACTGGATGCCTGCCCGCACGATTTCCGACACGTAGGCGCCGGCAAAACAGGCCAGTGAAGCGACGCCGTACCAGAAGGCAGGGATCTGCCCGAAGCCGTTTGCGTAAAGCAGGTCGTTGATCAGGGTCCCCAGAACGAAGTACCAGATCAGGATCTGAACCATCAGTGGAGAACCCCGGATCAGTTCCACATAGACAATGGAGGTCCATCGCAGTGCCGGGTTGTCGGAAATGCGCATCAGTCCACTGATGATGCCGATGATCACCCCGAATATCGTTGACATCACGCTGATCTTGAGGGTGATCCACAAACCGATGACCAACAGGCCGGGTTTCCACTTCTTAAAGCTGGACAGGACATCATCGGTCGATATGTACTCCCCTTCATCAACCCGCACGCTCTTGGCGGGTACGGTGTAGCTCTCCTCTTCATCAATGCTTTTCACCGTGATGGTCGCCTTGTCGCCCTCCGTGCGGATGGATGACACGTCGCCGTCAATGGCGGATCTCACAACGATGTCGTCCTGATAGGCAAAATAGATCGGCGTCCGGTTCCATCGCCAGTTATATTTGATCTTCTGGGTCGCATAGTAGAACAAGCCCAGAAATACCAGTACACCAAGGCAGAAAATCGTGACCCACTTGGTGTAATCGGCGCGTCGTCCGGTTATCCGTTGATTGTTTTCATCGCTCATGATCGCATCTTCTTCCTGCTGGGGTAAAAGCGTGAGGGCAATGGATTAAAGGCGCCATGATGACACAGGCCGGCCGAAAAAGCACCGGCCGGCCTGTGTGTGGATCATGATCACCAATCAGTATCAGTTAACAGGGTTACTCGAGTTCTTTCTTCCAGTCCGAGCTCAGGATCCATTTGTTGTAGGTTTTTTCGTAGAACCCGTCACCCTTGCACTGCCTGAGAAAGTTATTCAGGAAATTCATAAAGTCAGGGTCGCCCTGGTTGACGGCCCAGGCCAGGGGTTCGTAAGTGAATGGCTGATCCAGGAACACGGTTTTACCCTTGCCCTGACTGGAGAAGAGAATGCCGATGAAGGGAAGGTCGTAAACCAGCGCATCGGCCTTGCCGTTGATCACTTCCATGCCGGCTTCGGCTTCGGACTCGAATCCTTTGTAGGTCGCCTTGGGAATCATGCGTTTGATGGCCTGCTCACCGGTGGTGCCCATGCGGGAAGTAAGGATGAATTTAGGATCGTTGAGATCCTTATAGGATTTGACTGCGGCCTCGTTTTTGTTGCTGAGAAGAATGGCCTGGCCCACGACGATGTAGGGATCTGAGAAGGCGACTTTCAGGTTCCTCTCCTGGGTGATGGTCATGCCGCCCATGATGATGTCGAACTTGTCGGTAACCAGGGCGGGAATGATGCCGTCCCAGGCGGTGTTGATGGGAACGAACTTGACACCCATGGCCTTGGCCATGTGCCGCCCGAAATCCATATCGAAACCGATGAAATCGCCTTTTTTGTTGGTCATCTCAAAGGGCATGTAGCCGGACTCGAAACCCACGCGCAGCTCACCGCGCTCCAGGATTTTCTGGATGTGGGATTTTTTGGCCAGGTCGATGTCCGCGCCGAATGCCGTTCCCATGCAAAAAGTCACTGCGGCAACAATCGCCAATGTGGTTAATAAACCTCTTTTCATACGTGCTCCTCCTCCTTAGATGATTAGAACAAAGCAAAGCCGCAACCCTGCGGCTGGATCCACAGATTAGCTGAAGAAAAAGTGTACTTGGGGTGCCCCGAAGCGTCATGCAGTATCGGGATAAATGCCATTCATTAAAAAAGGTGAACCGATTATACAATTAACTTTTATAATAAGATACAAGTAAAGTAAAGCCCTGTTTGGCGGCCATGCAGCATTCGCCCCCCGGTTCAGTTGCATAATCGCTGGAACCGGCGCAACAACCTTTCACTTTGCGGTGTTTCCCGGATATCGCTCAGCAGCCGGTCCACATCACGGCCCTGGGCCTTCAGATCGTCGGCAAACCGCTGGATGTAAAGCCGGAGCATCTGTCCATTGAATTCAGGATGAAACTGAACGCCCCAGGCCCGCTTCCCGATAATGAACGCGTGGTGGGGATCCATCTCCGACGAGGCCAGTAGGTTCGCGCCGGCTGGCAGCTGCAGCACGCTCTGGCTGTGACAGGCCTGGGCGGCAAACCTCTCAGGCGTCCCGTCAAACAGCCGATCCCGACACCCGTCCGGGTTGAGCCGGATCGACACCGTACCGAACTCCTTCCCCTTGGGATTGTCGCCCACCACGCCGCCCATGGCATGCGCCAACAGCTGATGGCCGTAGCAGACTCCCAACAGGGGTATCTCTGCGTCAACGGCCTGTTTGACCCAGTCGGCAGTCTTCTCGCTCCAGGGTTGTTTTTCAGTCACCATGTCGTGTGACCCGGTGATGATGATGCCGCCGAACGATGCCACCGGCGGCAGAGGCGCTCCTGAAAAAGGACTCACGGTCTCGATGGTGCCCGCCGATTGGTCCATGCGCGCGGTAAACCAGTCTTCGAAGTCACCGTAGCGGGCCGCCATATCCGGGTAGGTGCCCCCTGCCTTGACGATTAAGATGGGTTTCATGGAGTTGGGGATCCTTTTGGGGACGGGTTAAGCGGAAATACTCTCAGTATCGGCTCGCAGGGGTGTTGTCAAGATGCACCTTCCGGCCCGGTCGATTTACGGCCACGACACGCGCTTGCGCTTTGCTCTCAATGGGTTATATCGGACTGAATGCCCGCCGGGAGGGACAATTGCCTTGACTTGGACCGCGGGCCGGGGATAATAGAATTGACCCAGCAGACCAATCGATTCCCGCGGCGGGAAGCGCAATCAACCAATACGATGAATCACCTATGCAGGAGGGCTGAATGCCGGAACCATCCACCATCCGACTCGACAAGCTGCTCGACCACCCGGCAGTTATTGACGCCGTTGCCGATGTAAATCTGGAGCTCAAGGATAGAATCGCCTACCGGCCCCCTGTGTGCGATGTGTTCAAAAGCGATTTCACCACCCTGGTGACCGACCCGCAGTATCATTTCGAGATCGATAAGGAAGCCCACCGGCAGCTGTCGCACATCATCGCCAACACCGTCCAGAGAGTTGAGGGCAGCGACGACGCTGCGGATGACGTCAAGGAGAACTATCGAAAAGCGCGCAACATCGGCATTGTTTTCTCCGGCGGACCATCACCGGGAGGCCACAACGTCATTGCCGGCCTGTTTGACGCCGCTAAGAGAATCAATCCGCAGACGCGGATCTTCGGATTTCTCATGGGTCCCGACGGCATCATCGACGGCGACTACATGGAACTGACCCGCGAGCAGGTGGACCAGTACAGAAATGTGGGCGGGTTCACCATGATCAAGACCGGGCGCACCAAAATCGATGACCGAAAGAAAATGGACCTGTCCCGGGAAACCTGCAAACGGCTGGGGCTGGACGCCCTGGTGGTGGTCGGCGGCGACGACTCCAACACCAACGCCGCCTTTCTCGCCCAGGCCATGTTCGAAGACGGCGTCCAGGTGCTCGGCGTCCCCAAAACCATCGACGGCGACATCCAGGTGCGTGACGCCCAGGGCAAGGTGCTGTGCGCCATGTCCTTCGGGTTCCACACCGCCGCCCGCGCCTTCTCCCAGGCCATCGCCAACCTGTGCACCGACGCCAGTTCGGACGTGAAGTACTGGCACGTGTGCAAGGTCATGGGCCGCGTGGCCAGCCACCTGGCCCTGGAGGTGGCCCTTCAGACCCACGCCAACATGACCCTGATCGGCGAAGACCTGGCCGACTACGTGGACTACGCCCGGCTCGAGAAAGCCGAGAAAGAGGGAGTGGTCGACTACACCGCCTTTGGGATGACCCTGCGGCACCTCTCCCGGGTGACCTGTGACGCCATCATGGAAAGAGCCGCCGTGGGCAAGAATTACGGTGTGCTGGTGCTCCCCGAGGGCATACTGGAATTCATCAACGAAATCCAGGTGTTCATCATCAAACTCAACACGATCATCGGAAACTACAACAAAATGCACGATCGGGACTTCCACTCCACCTTTCCCAGCCTTGACGACAAACTGGAGTATCTGCGACGGCTGGTGCGGGGTATCCGCAGGGATATCTCCTACAATGTGTGGAATGCCCGGGACGACGAACTGTTCAATGACATTCCCGCCTTTTTTCAGGAAGGACTGCTCACCGAACGGGACAGCCACGGCAATTTCCAATTCTCACAGGTCAAGACGGAAAAGGTCCTGCTTGACCTGGTGAAAGACTACCTGGGCATTTTAAAGGAGAAGGGCCATTACAAAATCGGCATCCGGGATGCGCAGTTCGTCAAGACGCTGCAAAAGGGGGGTCTCGATCCGGAGCGTTATGGGCCCATTCTTTTCGAGAACTGGAAGCAAGCCCGGTACCTGATGATCAAAAAAACCATCATCTCCAAGAAAACCCTCAAGTCCGTGCTGGTCAAAGCCGGTTTCTTGGGCAACGGCGACATGACTCCGCCACCCATCGAGAAAATCTTCGAACAGTCCGTCCCCAAATTTAGTACCCAGACCCACTTTTACGGCTACGACGGCCGGGGCAGTGACCCGACTCGATTCGACTGCACCTATACCTACAACCTGGGGCAGACTGTGTTCAGCCTGATCGCCAACGGCGCCACCGGCCAGATGGCCGCCATCTTAAACCTGGAACAGGATTTTAACGGTTGGATCCCCATCGGCATTCCCATCGCCCCGCTCATGCACCTGGAGGAGCGTAAAAGCAAGCTCGAACTGGTGCTGGAGAAAAGCGTCGTGGACGTCAACTCGCCGGCATTCCGAGTCGTGAAAACCTTCCGCGACCAATGGTTGGCAGCGACACCCGATGAAGACCACTACCGTCACCCAGGCCCCATCCGCTTCACCGGCAACAGCGAGGAAGACCGCCCCATCACCTTGCTCCTCAATGCGCTGGGGGGCCATCTCTCCACACCGGATGCGAAGGCCACCGAATAAAGAATGGTGGCTCAAAAGATCCGGTTTTTTCCCATAGAAAATGGTCGGCCGGTGAAACATGTGTGACACCTTCGTAGCCCTGAAAGCCGCAACAGCGGACGGATCGGTGATCTTCGGCAAGAACAGCGACAGGGAACCCAACGAGGCCATGGCCCTGGAATGGGTTGCTGGCAACAGCCACCGTGTTTCCGAACGGCTGCGCTGCACATATGTGGAGATTCCTCAGGCCCGTCGAACGTTCGATGTTCTGCTCTGCCGCCCGTTCTGGATGTGGGGGGCGGAGATGGGTGCCAATGAAAAAGGCCTTGTCCTCGGCAATGAAGCGGTTTTCACTCGCATGCCGGTCGATCGGAGAGAAGCCCTCACTGGAATGGATCTGCTGCGCCTGGCCCTGGAACGGGCCGGCACCGCCGAGCAGGCGGTGGAGGTTATTGTTGGCCTGCTGGCCGACCACGGCCAGGGCGGCATCTGCGGGTACACGGACCGGCGAATGGCCTACCATAACAGTTTTCTCTGTGCGGACCCGTCCGACGCCTGGGTACTGGAAACCGCCGGCGGACTGTGGGCAGCCAAACGGATCGCCGATTCCTGGGCCATCTCCAACCGCCTCTCCCTGGACGACAACTTCGACCGCAGCCACCCGAAGCTCATCGACACGGCCAGGCACAAGGGCTGGCTGAAGCCGGCCGGTACATTCAGCTTTAAGCGGTGCTATTCGGACTGGTTCAACACCACCTTCTCCTTCTCGTCAACCCGCCAGGACCGGTGCCGGCGGCAAATCGATTCACCGCAGCCGGCAGCAGCGGAGAAACTGAACATTGCCGGTGCCCTGCGCTGCCTGCGGGATCACAACACGACCCGGTACCGGCCCACCAGCCATCTGTTCATGGACCGGATCTGTATGCACGCCGCCAACCCGGTGTCCAGAGGATTTCAGACCACCGGATCGCTGGCGGCTCACCTGACACCGATTTCGCCCACATACTGGGCCACAGGCACATCGGCGCCATGCACGGGTATCTTCAAGCCGATGAAATTTGAAAAGCATGGTATGCCTGACAGCGGTCCGGTCCCTGGTGCTGCCTACGATGACCGCTGCCTGTGGTGGCGGCACGAGCGCCTTCATCGCAGCATCCTCATGGATTATGGCATCCGGCTGTCTGCATTTTCCGACGCACGGGACGCGTTGGAGCGGTCATTTATCGAAAAATCAGCGGAAACTGCAGGTGAGAAAAAAACGCCGCTCTGCCGGGAGGCATTCAAACAGGCCGAAGGACTGACCCGAACCTGGACCCAGCGCTTCGAAGCGCGGCCAGTGAAGAATCCTCCCGGCTGGGCCTACCGCAGATACTGGCAGGCACTCAACCAAAAAGCGGGAGTCCCGACCGGCGGTTATGGACTATAAGCCAGTCAATCCAACATACCCGACCCGGACAGAAAACGCCTGTTCGGCCTATCTTTTTCATTAAAATTTCGCTGCCACAGTCTGCCGGGCCATGCGGTATAACCGGTATGGGTCCGGTTGAAACGTACGAAAACATCCATATACTTGGACATGATGATTCTGTCGTGCCGTCGTCGGTTTATCGTTTGCCGACGTGTGGAGTATCCATGATCCATATTCGCTTAGTTATGTTAATGATTGCAGCGTTAACGCTCGTTGGCGGTGCCTGTTCCTTCAGGCCCGAGCCCTTGCGGCAACCATCGGTGAGTCTGAAGGAATTGGTGCGGCCGATACAAAAATCGGTGGTAACGGTGGTTAACTATGATGTGGATGGTGACATATCTTCCATCGGCAGCGGATTCTTCATTTCAGAAAGCGGCATCCTGGTCACCAATTTCCACGTATTGGACGGTGCCTACAGCGCAAGCATCAGAAATGTGGACGGCAGTCAATATCCGGTGGCAGCGGTCCTGGCCAAAAACCGGCTGGTCGACCTGATCAAGGTCCGCGTTGACATCGCGGGCAGCCGGGCAACACCTGTCGTTCTATCCAGGGAGCAGCCCGCCGTTGCGGACAGTGTTTTCGTCGTCGGAAGCCCCATGGGTCTGGAACAGACCGTTTCCGAAGGAATCATTTCGGCTGTGCGTGAGATGCCGGCCGGCGGCAAGGTGTTTCAACTGACCGCACCGATCTCCCAGGGGTCCAGCGGCGGCCCGGTGCTCAATCAGGATGGAAAAGTGGTTGGCGTGGTCACCTTTCAGGTGGCCAGGGGTCAGAATCTCAACTTTGCCGTATCCGTGGACGCACTTGAAATGCTGACCGACGAAGCGTCGCAACCCTCCATTGCCGAGTGGACCATTCGAAACTCGAGGCAGGGTCCGGCACTGGCAGCGGCACTGTGCAGCAAGGGTTCCCGCCTCAGCATACAGGGAGAATACGAAGAGGCCTTGACCTATTTTAAAAAGGCGGCTGAAGCCAGCCCGGATGATCCCGACGCCTGGTACGGGCTGGGCAGTTGCTATGTCGGTCTCGATCAGCCGGATGAAGCCATCGCCGCCTACAAGCGGCCCATCGAGCAGGATCCGGACAATGATATGGCCCATTTTGTCCTGGCCATGTATTACAAGACAATCGGACAGTTCGATCTGGTCATACCCACCCTGCAGGAGGTGATTCGCATCGATCCTGCCAACCTGCGGGCACAGTTCGAATTAGGCAGAGCGTATGGTGCTTTGGGACGCACCGGGGAGCAGATCGACACCTTCAGGGAGATACTGAATCACCAACCGGACCACATTCCGACGCTGCTCGACCTGGGAGCCACCCTGGGGAAAATCGGCCGCTTCGACGAAGCGATGGCGCTGTTCACGAGGGCCGGCGGC
The DNA here is from genome assembly GCA_963697225.1 of uncultured delta proteobacterium. GTDB lineage: Bacteria > Desulfobacterota > Desulfobacteria > Desulfobacterales > Desulfosarcinaceae > Desulfosarcina. The sequence continues at coordinate 114,809 of CAVONM010000014.1, read as the reverse complement.
CTGGAACCGGGCAACGAATTGATCTTCTACAACATCGGCGTCACTTACAGCCGCATGGACCGCCCCGATGAGGCGATCCGTGCCTACACCCTTGCCATTCGTGCCAATCCGCGGATGGCGCCCGCCCACTACAACCTTGGGATGACATACTTCAGTCAGGGACGCCGCAAACTCGCCCTGGACCAGTATGAAATCCTTAAAGGCCTGGCGTCGGACTCGGCCAATGATCTGTTCGAGCGTATCTATCCGGAGAGCACCAGGTAGCTCAGATGGCGATGCTTTGCAGGAAGCGCGATCCACGCCTTCAGACAATCGAGACAATGCGACGTGTCTATTTTCCTTTTCATCTTACATCGCCGGTACAGGCAAGTTGTGGCTGAGGTGATAATTAGGAAGGCCTCATATCCCGCAGCATTTTTTATACTTTTTACCGCTTCCGCAAGGGCAGGATTCATTGCGTCCCACTGGCTTATCGACAATCTTTGTTTTCAGTGGGTTCAATAATATCTCCAAGTCTTTTATGTCCTCAGGTTCATCCGGTTCCAAGCCGATGGTATATCGCCACCCGTTTTCTTCAAATACGGACTCCAGTTCTTTCACTCGTTCTGCCGTTTGTACCTTGATAACGGCAGGATTCGCTGCCGTCCCCAATTTAGCTGTTTTTTTACCGTCAAAAATTTTTTCCATGTTTCACCCTGAACGTTTGATAGGCCTCAATTACCGCTTCCGAGGCCGCCATCTCAAAACTAAGGCCCCTCCATCCGGTTTCCGTCTAATCGACGATCATGTACTATTAATGAACGCACCGATGCTGAAACGGATCTCCATACTACAATAAACGGTTGTGTTGTCAACCAATCCGGATTTTACGAGCGTATAATAATAGATTCCCTGTTGACCACGCCCCTGTTTCTGATAATGGAGTTCTTCTGACAATCCGAATGGGGGCCAATTTACCGCCGATGAATGACAACCAACCGATAGCGGATCGACAGTCCGGGGCTGGTGCCCTTTTCGCATTTTTTGCCTTTCTTATATGGGGGCTGAGTCCCATCTACTGGAAAGCCCTTCACGGCGTGGGGGCGTTCGAGATCATTCTGCATCGGATCCTCTGGTCATTTGTTTTTCTCATGCCGCTGGTATGCGTTGGCGGCCGGTGGGCCGAATTCAAGAAAGCCATCAAAAGCCCCAAAATGCTGTCCATTCTCCTGATCACGTCCATTCTGGTGGGCGGCAACTGGCTCATCTACATCTGGGCAGTCAACAACGGTCGGGTGCTTCAGGCCAGTTTGGGGTACTACATCAACCCGCTGGTCAACATCGTCCTGGGCATGGTATTCCTGCGCGAGCGGCTTCGTCGGGCCCAGGCTGCGGCAGTGATCCTTGCAACACTGGGTGTGCTCAACCTCACCTTTCGGTACGGTGTGTTTCCCTGGGTCTCCCTGACGCTGGCGTTCAGTTTCGGGGTTTACGGACTGGTCCGTAAAGTGGCGGCCGTCGGTGCGTTGGTGGGCCTGACCGTGGAAACGCTGTTGCTGACCGTTCCCACCGGCATGTGGGTGCTTCATCTGCATCAAATTCAGTCCGGAACATTTTTGCATTCCGGGATTAAAACCGATCTGTTGCTATTGGGCACAGGGATCCTTACGGCCACGCCCTTGCTGCTTTTCAACCTCGGCGCCAGACGCATCACCCTGTCCACCTTGGGATTCATCCAATACACAGCCCCGACAGGCATGCTTGTGCTGGGAATCACCATGTTCGGAGAACCGTTTACCAGAATTCAGGCTGTGACCTTCGGACTTATCTGGACGGCACTGGGCATCTACTCATGGGACACCGTTCGTGCCAATCGAAAACATCGCACCAAAAGATGAGAAGTTTACAATCGATCGATACCGCGCGCATGGGCTTGATAATTGTAGATTTTATCAAGAATCCAAATAACTTGACAGGGTTTGTGCCTTATGGTAGCGTTTTTTCGACAATATTTTGCCCGGTATCAATAATTCCGCATCGATAGCGATGGTTACATGCTAAAACCTGAGTGATGCCGGGTGTAACCGAAAACACGGTATTTTCAACCAAGGTTAATGGGGGAGAACTTATGGATGGTCGCCAGAAGCCCGATCCGCAGACGGAAAGCCGTACCGACCTGGACGATAAGGAAGTCATCGAATTGACCGAGATTATCGAAGGGGGAGATGGTTACGACGTCATCGATCTTAACGACATTATTGAACAGCCGGATCAGGCAATGGAAACCGCGGTTAAACATGAAGAAGAGGCAATCCCCCTTGTGAATGCCCTTCCTGAAAAAGAGATGACAGACTCGCCGGAAGAGATGGATGATGAAATCATCGACCTGACGGATGTGACCGCTTCCCCGGAAGCACCTGCCGTCGCACCGGCAGCGGAATCCGCAACCGCATCAAGCGTTGAGGAAGTTGATGAAGCGGTGATCGATCTCGTGGATATGGCGACCACCACCGAAGCCGATTGGGTCGGTGTTGAACCGGGAGTCCCCGCCTCAATGTCTCGAGAATCGGCCGGAACCACCGAGGACGAGGATGATGTCATCGACCTGATGGACGTGGCGAAGACCCCGGAAGACGACGCCGCTGAAACCGGAATGCAGGAACCTGCCACGCCGCCTGAAGAGACGGACGAAACCGTGCCTGAGGATGAACCAGTTATAGACTTGCTGGATGCCGTGGAACCACAAACGTCAGAAGCAGGGACGACGGTTGAAACGGACGATGAATTTTCGGAGCTGGAAAGCAGGGCTGAAGCTGTATTGACAGGTGCCGGGGATGCCTTTGATGTTGAAACACCCGAGGAGGCGGCCGAAACAGCCGGGCCGGACAGTGATTTTATGATCGTCGAGGAAAGCCAGGCAATCATCGGCGAAGTTGATGACCAATCGGAAGAGGTGCCGGATGTTCCCGAATCGGTCGCGGCCCCTCTGGTTGCCCCCGTGTCGCCATCGGAGCCGATCCCGCTGACCGAGGCGCAGATTGAAGCGGCACTGGAGCGAACCATCGAAAAAATTTACGGTGAGAAGATAGAGCAACTGATGATCCGCGCCATCGAAAAAACCGTGACGCGAGAAATAGCCAGAATCAAGAATGCGCTCCTGGAAGATGACGACGATATGATCGGATAGCCAATCAACCAACCTCAATCAGCATTCAACAACCTTACACGGGGATTATCCTTAATCCCCTTTTCCATTTTTTCAGCGTCTGTTTGAAAATCAGGGAATCGAGGTGCAAGCAAGCGTTTGCAACCGATTCGTCAATTTCCAAACAGGCTTTCATGAGCCTGGGGGTAGATTACCGGGCATTTTTGCACAAGGAGCGTTTAGCCCATGAGCCGCGATTTGCTGGACAAAAGTTATTCTCCCGAAGCAGTTGAGAAACGCTGGTACGCCTACTGGGAGAAGGAAAACCTGTTCGCCGCCGATGAGAACACGACAAAAAAGACCTATTCCATTGTCATCCCGCCACCCAACGTCACTGGCGTACTGCATATGGGCCACGCCCTGAACAACACCATGCAGGACATCATGTGCCGCTATCGCCGGCTGAAGGGTGACAGCGTCCTGTGGATGCCCGGAACGGACCATGCCGGCATTGCCACCCAGAACGTGGTTGAGAAAAAACTGGCCGCCGAGGGTACCGACCGGCATCAGTTGGGACGGGAGAAATTTATCGAAGCCGTATGGGGATGGCGCAAGGAATATGGAAATGCCATCATCAATCAGCTCAAGCGCCTGGGTGCATCCTGCGACTGGGAACGGGAGCGGTTCACCATGGACGAGGGGCTCTCCCGGGCGGTGAGGAAAGTGTTCGTCCAACTCTACGACGAAGGCCTGATCTACCAGGGGAATTATATCATCAACTGGTGCTGCCGCTGCCACACGGCCCTGTCCGACCTGGAGGTGGAACACGAAGACCTCGACGGCCACTTCTACCACATCCGCTATCCCTATGCCGACGGCTCCGGCTCGGTGGTCGTGGCCACCACCCGTCCGGAAACCATGCTCGGGGATACCGCCGTGGCTGTTCACCCGGAAGATGAACGCTATGCGGATCTGACTGCCGAAGCCGTGATCCTGCCGCTGATGAACCGTGAGATTCCCATCGTCCGCGACGATTATGTGGACCTTTCCACCGGCACCGGCGCCCTGAAGGTAACGCCGGCTCACGACCCGAACGACTTTGATATCGGTGCACGCCACGACCTGCCCAGCGTCAAGGTCATCGCCGACGACGGCAGCATGACCGATGCGGCCGGCCGGTTCAAAGGCATGGACCGTTTCGCCTGCCGCAAGGCGGTGGTGGAAGCGCTGGAGACCGAAGGGCTGCTGGAACGGGTGGAACCGCATCGGCACAGCGTGGGCCACTGCTACCGCTGCAAAACCGTGGTCGAGCCCAACCTTTCGCGCCAGTGGTTCGTCAAGGTTAAACCGCTGGCCGAAAAGGCTATCGAGGCCGTCGAGACGGGCAAGACGCGCATCATCCCCGAATCGTGGACCAAGACCTACTACGAGTGGATGATTAATATCCGCGACTGGTGCATTTCCCGCCAGATCTGGTGGGGCCACCAAATTCCGGCCTGGACCTGCCAGAGCTGCCGCAAGATGATCGTAGCCATGGACGCCCCCGACATCTGCCCGGACTGCGCTTCAATCGACCTTGTTCAGGAAACCGACGTCCTGGACACCTGGTTCAGCTCGGCCCTGTGGCCCTTTTCCACCATGGGGTGGCCGGAGCAGACCCCACTGCTCAAGGCTTACTACCCCACCTCGGTGCTGGTCACCGGGTTCGACATCCTCTTTTTCTGGGTGGCCCGCATGATGATGATGGGTCTCCACTTCATGAAAGAGATTCCCTTCCACGATGTCTACGTGCATGCCCTGGTGCGAGACGAGGAAGGCAAAAAGATGAGCAAATCCAAGGGCAACGTCATCGACCCGCTCAACGTCATTGACCAATACGGCACCGACGCATTCCGCTTCACCCTGGCCGCCTTTGCCGCCCAGGGACGGGATGTGAAAATGAGCGAAAAAAGAGTGGAAGGCTACCGCCACTTCATCAACAAGCTCTGGAACGCCGCACGGTTTTCCCTCATGCACCTGGACAAGGGCTACGATGCCATCGATGAAAAAAACATCTCTCTGCAGGACCGCTGGATTCTGTCCAGACTGAATCGGGTGGCACGGCAGACCGAGGAAGCCCTGGATGCCTACAAGTTCAACGAGGCCGCCGGCGCCGTCTACCAGTTTGTCTGGCATGAACTGTGCGACTGGTACCTGGAGGCCATCAAGCCAACCCTGTATGACAAGGCCGGCAACGAAGAAAAGGCCGCCACCTTGTCGGTGCTGTGGCATGTATTCAAGGAGGCCCTGATCCTGCTGCACCCCTTTGCCCCCTTTGTCACCGAGGAGATCTGGCACTCGCTTCCCGGCACCGAAGGCTCGATCATGCAGGCGATCTGGCCGGACCATATCCAGCCCGGCGACGATCCGGCGGCCGAGGCGCAGATGGAAACGGTGGTGGCCGTCATCACCGGCATCCGCAACGTGCGCGGTGAGATGAACATTTCTCCCTCCACGGCCCTGTCCGTAGCCGTCCACGCCGAGGAACCCGAAACCGCAGCGTTGGTGGAAAGCAACCGAGACCTGATCGTGAACCTGGCCCGCCTCAACGCCATCACCGTCGATGCTGCCATGAAACGACCCAGGGCGGCGGCAACGGTCCTGGTAAACGGGGCAACGGTATATGTGCTGCTGGAAGGCATCATCGATTTTGCCCAGGAGCAGACGCGACTGGATAAGGAAATCGGTAAACTTTCCAAGGAATTGTCCGGCATGAACAAAAAACTGGGCAACGAGGATTTCCTTAAAAAAGCGCCCGCGGAGGTGGTGGACGGTGTCCGCGAAAAGCACGCCGCCTTGCTGGAAAAACAGCATGCCCTGGAGGCGACACGGGAGCGAATCAAGGGAATGATGGATTGAGACAATGCACACCATAGATGACCTGATACAGCTGGCCCTGAAAGAAGACATCGGCCCCGGGGATATCACCACCGACAACCTGGTGGCCCCGGATACACGTGGAAGGGGGACGATCGTCGCCAAGCAGGATCTGGTGGTCGCCGGCCTCCAGGTGGCCGAGAAGGTCTTCAAGGCGCTTGAACCGCAAATCGTTTTCGACGCCCTTTACGCCGATGGAGACCCGATTCCTGCAGGCAGCACGGTGGTCAGAATCGACGGCACACTGGGCACCCTGTTAAAGGGCGAACGCACCGCCTTGAACTTTCTTCAGCGGTTGTCCGGCATTGCCACCCAGGCGCGCGCCTACGTCGGGGAGGTCGCCGGAACAGCGGTAAAACTGGTGGATACCCGCAAGACCACCCCGGGCTGGCGGGTGCTGGAAAAATACGCGGTGCGCATGGGTGGCGCGCACAACCACCGCATGGGCCTTTATGACGGTGTATTGATCAAGGACAATCACATCGCCGTGTCCGGTGGTATCGCCAATGCGGTAAAAAAAGTACGACAACAGGCCTCCCACCTGGTAAAAGTGGAGGTGGAGGCGGCTACCGTTGAAGAAGTAAAAGAGGCCCTGGACGCCGGTGCAGACGTCATCATGCTCGACAACATGGATCTGGATCAGATCCGCCAGGCCGTTCGTTTGATCGACAAAAAAGCCCTGGTGGAAGCCTCCGGCAACGTCACCCGGGGACGACTGAATGACCTGGCCCGAACCGGGGTGGATCTCATCTCCATCGGCGCCCTGACCCACTCGGCCGTGGCCGTGGACCTGAGTATGAGAATCGAACCCATAGATCCATGATCCCCATTCGCGACACCACACCGATCAAAACCGTCCCGGTGGTCAACAACACCATCATCGGCATCAATGTGGTGTTTTTTTTAGTGCAACTGGCCCAGGGGCCGGCCCAGGACCATTTCGTCTACCTTTACGGGCTAGTCCCGGCAAAGTTCACCGTCCCCCAGGTGTCGGCTTACTTCTCCCTCGGCCAGCGGGTCATCTCCCTGTTCACCTTCATGTTCCTGCACGGCGGATTCATGCATTTGATCGGGAACATGTGGTCCCTTTACATTTTCGGCGACAATGTGGAAGATCGGCTGGGCCCGGCACGCTACATCGTCTTCTACCTGCTGTGCGGTCTGGCGTCTGGCATGACCCAACTGCTCTTCAATGCCCACTCCAACATCCCCACCATCGGCGCCAGCGGTGCAATCGCCGGCGTCATGGGTGCTTATTTCGTCCTCTACCCCCATTCACGCATCCTGACCCTTATCCCGATCATCTTCATCCCGTGGTTCGTGGAGATCCCGGCTTACTTTTTCTTGGGGATCTGGCTGCTTCTGCAGATTTTCAATGCAGCGGGAAGCTCCGGGCACGCCGGCGGCATCGCCTGGTGGGCCCACATCGGCGGATTCGTTTTCGGCTTTCTTTTTCTCAAGCTGTTTGATCGCATTCCAGCCACCGGCGTTACCGACCGGCTGCGCCACGCCACCGAAAAGAAGCGATCCCACCGTTTTCAAGTGGTTAAAACCGCCGGTGGTGAGGAGGAGGCCAACCTATACGGAACCCTGACCATCACCCAGTACGAAGCCATGGTCGGCGCACGCAAACTGATCACCGTCCCCAGGGGGTTGCAGAATCGCCTGTACAATGTCGTCGTGCCCCAAGGCATTGCCGACGGCCAGGTGCTGCGGTTAAAAAACGTGGGCAAAGCCAAATCCGACGGCACTCGTGGGGACATGATGCTCAAGGTCAGGATTCAGCACATTTGACCGTAGATGCCCGCCAGGCTCAGCCCAACATTTCTTTCACCGGCCGGCCGATTTGTTCGATGGAATAGGGTTTGCGCACGTAGGCACCAACCCCTATCTGCAGGGCGCTGGTGATACTCCCGGATTCGGCAAAACCGCTGGCGATGATGGCCTTCTGGTGCGGCCGGATTTTCCGCACCGCCTGGAAAGTCTCCAGGCCGTTCATGCCCGGATCCATGATCATGTCGATCACCATCAAATCCACCGGGCTGACTTTGATATAGGCCAGCGCTTCTTCTCCGCTGGCAACCGCGGTGGGTGCGTAACCCAGCTTCCTGAGTATCCCGCAGGCAATTTCGCGCTGGTCCTCGACATCGTCCACCACAAGGATCGGCTGACCCTGGCCATGCAACGCATCCAAGCGGGGCTGGGAGGCCTGCCTGGGCATGACCTGGCGGGAAGCCGGGAAGAAAAGCCGGAAGGTGCTGCCCACACCCAACGTACTCTGAACGTCGATGAAGCCATTGTGATCCTTGACCGTCCCCCAGACCACGGCCATGCCCAGTCCGGTACCGCTTCGCCCCAGGACCTTTTTGGTGAAGAAAGGCTCGAAAATCCGCTCCTTGTCCTCGGGGGAGATACCCATGCCCGCATCGGTCACCGTGAGTATGACGTACTCACCCTCGGCCACGTTCTCGAAACCGCCCATGTCCCTGTCGATGTATCCGTTCGCGGTCGACAGGACCGTCTGGCCCCCTTTCGGCATGGCCTCGAATGCGTTGGAGGTCAGGTTCATGATGGATTTGGCCAACTGGGTTGGCGCACCAAAAATGTTCATCAGGTCGGGTTGGCAGTTGACCTGCAGGACACAGTCGCGGTGATACTGTTTGAGCTTTTCGTGTTCAGGACTGTCGACGTATTCTTGCACGATGGTATTCAGGTTTAGGATTTCCGTGGTTGCGACCGCCCGTCGGGCCAGGTTGAGCAGGTCCTGGACGATGGCGGCTGCCTTGTCGCCGGACTTTTTGATCACCGATAGGGGTTTCCGTAGGGGGTTGTCTTCGGGCAGATCCAGAAGCAGCAGCTGAGGGTAGCTCACGATGCCCGAAAGGATGTTGTTAAGGTCGTGGGCCACACCGCCGGCCAGCAACCCCAGGGCTTCCATCTTCTGGGCACGGTGGAGCTTGGCCTCGGCATCGCTGCGCTCTTTTTCCAATGCTTTCAACTGGGTGACGTCGGTGGCGATCTGGAGGAACACCCAGCGACCGTCCACCCACTTGATGGCCCGGTCGTAATTGATGTACCAGCGCAGGGCAATTGGGTTTTCGGCCTCCCAGACCTGCACGCCGGTAGGATTGTCGTCGTCATCCAGCAAAAGTCCCATGGTACAGTGCGGGCAGGGCTCCGCTGCACCCTGAAACACCTCCCAGCACCGGGACCCGACAGCGTCGCGGCCGAAAATATCCTTCATGTGCCGGTTCATGAAAAGGATCTTATACGTCTGCAGGTCGGCTACGTATATGGTGGCATCGATGCTGTCCAGCACCGTGAGGAATGTTTCATGAGATTCCGTCAGAGACTTCTCGGCGGTTGCGCGTTCCTGGATTTCCAGGCGCAGCTCCTTGTTGATCCGGCTGAGCTCGGTGGTTCTCTCGGCCACCCGCTTCTCCAGATCGTGCTGGGCAACGCGCAGTTCCTGCTCGGCGCGCAGCAGCCGTTCGGTCTGGAGTTCCAGTTCCTTGTTTTTATCACGCAGCTGGTCCAGGGCTTTTTTCCGCAGCGCAGCCGTGTAAGAAGCGATGTAGGCGATGACAAACAAAAGGGTAACGACGACGCACAGGTAAACCACCCGGGCGGCCCACGTGACGGTGAAATGGGGGTTGACCCGGTGCCAGGGTATCGCACCGGATCCTTCCATAAGGACCATCGCGGTATAGGCCGTCGCGCAGGTGCCGGCGATCAGGAAGGTTCGCCACCGCTCGGTCATTGCACCGACGTAGGCGATCAGTGCCGCATAGATGGGGGTAAGATAGGTGGCCTCGATCCCGCCTAAAGCATATATCACAGCCGTGTAGCCCCCGATTTCCAGCAGGTTGATCAACGTCGAAAAGTTGGCCAACTGGTGGGGACGCGCGATACGCTTGAGAACCCAGAGGGTCGGTGGGTTGATGGCAATGAGGTAGAGCACGGCGAGGCTTACGCCGATGAAATGACCGACGCCGATGACATCGATGGCGTATGCGGCCCAGGCGAACAGCCACATGATCAGACTGGCACCGGATCGAACCAGGGCACCCTGGAAATGCTTGCGATAAAGACGTGAATAGTACTCGCGAGGCGGGCCGCCTGACTTACATCGTGCATCTGGGATCATACAGTCCCCCAACGAAAGGCCTTTTCGGCTCAGCATGCGCGCTGTTGCTGAGTATCATCCGTATTTTCTTTCTTTATTTATCTTTTAAAAATTCTGAGTAATACTTTTTTCTACAATCGGGGCAGACACCATGACTGAATCGGATCGTGGATGGTCAGGCCTTTGTCTACAATAAGAACAGGAATGGGAAAAGCATCGAGAATAGACCGCAGATATTTTTCATCGACCAACTGATCCAATTTCATGTTATCGCTCCAGCACAGAAGTGCCACCAATACAGACAGCGCTCATGATCATTTCAGTTTTTGGAAAAGAGTGCCATTCGCAAACGGTTGAATGATAGGCGAATGGTGGGATGCTCGGTGGGTGGTACGATTCCATTTAAACTTGGCTCAGCGATAACTGATCATAAAATTAATCTTTTTTCAAGTCCCCTGTTTGCCATGAACCATGTCCGGGCATAACGACCCATCCATTGCTTCAGCACGTGGATAACGCCCCATGCACCGCAAGGCCTTTGTGGTCTGCTTCCCCTCCCGCATTGACATGGCCACGATGGTTCGATAATTATGGTTAATCCTTCCTCCACTCAAACTTGATCGCACAGAAGGAAATCCCAATGGACGAGCAACCCAGCCGTGAAGCATTGATCCAGCGCATTATCGATTTGGAGGATCAATTGGGAGTCCGCCGCAAAAGCCATGACGATGCCTGCGCTTCAAAGGCCTTTGGATTGACCGACTTCGAACACGCGGCCGACGGGATTTGCGTGTGCCACGCCATCGACGAATTTCCCTTTGTCCGCTTTATATTCTGGAACCGGCGCATGGTCGAATTGAGCGGCTACGGCCTGGAGGAAATCAACCGCAAGGGATGGTACCAGAGCGTCTACCCGGATCCTGCCATACAGGCCAAAGCCATTGCCCGAATGGCGGCCATGCGCGAAGGGGTCAATCTGGAGGCGGAAACGTGGGAGATCACCCGGGCGGATGGGATCCAATGCACCCTGCGCATATCCACGTCCGTGCATAGAGCATGGTGATGGAATATCTCATGTCTTGGCCATCATGCATGACGTCACCCAGTTGAAACGCGACGAAGAGGTGCTCAAACGCGAGCTGGTCAATGCCGACCACGCCCTGAAGACAATCGATGAAAAATATCGCAACCTTTTCGAATATGCCGGCGATGCCATTTTCATTCATGATCTGGACGGTACTGTCATCGACGCCAATCAAAAAGCGCTGGAGTTATTTGGATATGGCAAATCGGAGCTATTATCCATCAAGATACCTTTGTTGCACCCGACAGAAGCGCTTGAATAATCAAAATGGGCTTTCGAGGCGATTATCCGGGATGGGCATGTCAGGTTTGAAATAGATTTTATCAACAAAAATGGCGATGTTATACCTACCGAGGTTACCTCAAGGCTTTTTAATGTCAATGGCAAGAAAGTTATCCAGGGTATCGTCCGGGACATCCGCGAACGAAAATTGGCCGAGCAGGCCCGTCGGGAAACCTTTGCCATCATTGAAAGAAGTCCCGTGGTTGCCTTCCTGTGGCGCAACGAGACGGAATGGCCGGTGGAATTCGTCACTCGAAATGTCGAGCGCATTTTCGGATACTCGGATACCGATTTTTTGTCGGGCCGTATCCTTTTCAGCAAGGTGGTTCACCCGGATGACATTGAACAGGTTGCCCATGAAGTCACCACCTACAGCCAGGAAACGGGCCGGGCGGCCTTCGTCCATAAACCTTATCGAATTGTAGCACTGGACGGTACCGTCCGCTGGGTCAATGACCAGACATTCATCCGCCGGGACCACACCGGTTCGATCACGCATTTTCAGGGAATCGTCGAGGATATTACTGCCCGCATGGTCGCCGATCAAGCCCTTCGGGAGTCCGAGGAAAAGTTTTCACGGATATTCCAATTGAATCCGAACACGGTCATCATCACCCGGCTGAAAGACGGTGTGATCCTCGACGTCAACGACAGTTTCATCAAAGCCACCGGCTATTCTAAGGAGGAGGTTCTCGGCCGCAACAGCGTGACGGAGATCCTCCTGTGGACTGATCCGAAGGAGCGCCGCAAATACGTTGGCGAGATGCTTCGGAAGGGGGCTGCCCGCGATATGGAACTTTATTTCCGAATCAAAAACGGAAGTATGCGTTTGGGTTCCGTATGTGGTGCCATGATTGAGATAAGCGGCGAACGTTGTATTCTCGGCACCATTCGGGACATTACCGAAGAACGTCAGGCCGCCGACCAGTTGGCTGCAGAGAAGGAACGCCTGGCGGTTACCGTGCGTAGCATCGGCGATGCCGTGATCACCACGGATCGTGACGGTCGAATTGCCCTGATGAATCCTATTGCGGAGGATCTGACCGGGTGGCATGAAGCGGAGGCGATCGGTCGACCTTTGATGGATGTGTTCCGGATTGTTGACCAGCGAAGCGGAGAGCCATGTGCCAGCCCGGTGGACCGCGTGCTCTCCACCGGGCAGATCGTGGGTCTGGCCAACCACACCATACTGGTGGATAGGGACGGCCAGGAATCTATTATCGCCGACAGCGGTGCACCGATTCTGGACCTCCAGGGCGAGATCATCGGCGTGGTGTTGGTATTTCGCGATATCACCGGTCAGCAGCGCATCGAAAAAGAGCTGTTGAAGATGGAAAAAATGACGTCCTTGGGGGTGTTGGCGGGTGGAATTGCCCATGATTTTAACAACTTTTTAACCGGCATCATCGGCAATCTGTCGCTGGCTAAATTGGACGTTCAGCCTGGCAATACGGTGTCGCGGGCGCTGGACGAGATGGAAAAAGCGGCGGTCCGGGCCAAAGACTTGACCCAACAGCTGCTGACCTTTTCCAAGGGAGATGAACCCGTGAGGCACACGACCAACATTGGCGAACTGTTTCGTGAATCCGCACAATTCGCCCTGCGCGGATCCAACGTCAGCTGCCGGTTCAGTATTGACGAAGAACTGCTGCCGGCCGATGTCGATGACGGTCAAATCGCCCAGGTTGTGCACAACCTCATCATCAACGCGGATCAAGCCATGCCCAATGGCGGTACCGTGTTGATTCAGGGAACCAATGTGACACTGCCCCCCGACAACCCATATGCCCTTGAACCCGGTGATCATATTCAAATGTCCATCCAGGACGAGGGCATAGGCATCCATCCCAAGCATCTAAAAAAAATATTCGATCCGTATTTCACCACCAAACAAAAAGGCAGCGGGCTGGGTCTCGCCGTGGCCTACAGCATCATCACCAAACACGGCGGACAATTGACCGTGGATTCAAAATTGGGCCAAGGCACCACCTTTGCCATCCTGCTGCCCGCGTCTGAAGGCACGCATGTCATCGACACCAGGGAAACCAAGGGGCTGGTAGCCGGTCATGGACGCATCCTGGTAATGGATGACGAAGATTTTATTCGGGAGCTGGCCTCGGTCATGCTCGATAAAATGGGATATGAGGTTACAACCGCACAAGATGGTCAGGCCGCCGTAAATAGGTACAAAGAAGCCATGGCAGCCGGCCATCCTTTCGATGCGGTGATTCTGGACCTGACCGTTCCTGGCGGGATGGGTGGAAAGGAGACCATGCGCCGGCTCCTATCGTTGGATCCCAACGTGCGGGCCGTTGTCTCCAGCGGTTATTCAAACGATCCGGTGATGGCCAACCATGCCGCCTATGGGTTCTGCGGCGCCGTTAAGAAGCCGTATCTGGTTCAGGAGTTAAGCCAGTTATTGAATGTGGTCGTCAAGGGGTGAAGGGTCTGGCCTGGATTATCAGCTGATAGCCGGCGGTTATGACAGCAACCGGCCGTCACATTGAACCGCGACAGCGAGCGCTAACCCCGCCGCTTGCGGCGGGGAATGCGAGCGAATGAAAATCGCTTTGTTCTGCATGAGCACCGAGGAGAATGTGGTATCCGTGATTCCCGGGAGCAGGGCATTGACGTGGATTTGGTGGGCTGCCGGATCTTTGGCGAAGGCCCGGGTCATGGTGATCAGCACCCCTTTGCGGAAATGCTGACGGCGTTTACATTGAGGTGACTGAAGGAAAGTCCGGTCGAAAACAGGCAAACGAATATTTCCAAATACCGGGAGGAGTTGTGAGCACCAAGGATTTTAATGATAAGGTAAAACGTAATGTCGCTAAAAGTTTTGATCAGAGCTTCCGAATCTATCAAAAGTTCGAAAAAAAACACGGATTTTTCAAAGACCTGACCCTAAAGATGGCCGAGACAATTGGTATTGAGGCCCGTTCCTCTGTTCTGGACGTTGGCTGCGGTTGTGGAATCTCCGCCAAAGCACTGAATGAACAATTAAGCTGCAGCGTATTGGGTGTGGATTTGTCTTACAAGATGGTTGCTGCAGGACGTTCACTGTGCGACGGAGATGACATTCAACTTTTCGTTGGTGACGGGGAAAAGTTGTCTCCCATTGTGGGAGACCGCAGCTTCGATTATGTGCTTTACAACGCCTCGATTTTTATTTTTCCTGACGTTTCGAAAACCATTGCCGAGTCCTATAAATGCCTTCGCACCGGCGGTAAAATTGCTTTTTCTTTTTATCCTGAACTGGTCGGAGAGGGAGATGAGGATTTGTTTGCTGTGGCTTTTCGCCGATTGGGTGAGCCCCTACCGCGATTCCGTGTGATTACCGATTATTCCGAGGCCGCTGAGGCCCTGAACGATTACTGCACAAATATTTGCCACCATCAATGGGTACGTCCCCTCAACACCCGGTTTCTTCGAGATTTTTTTTCCATACCAGCCCAATCCGCTTCGCTCTTCCCAGGACGCAGTTATGAGTCGCGTCGTGACTTGGTGAGAAGTCTTTTCGCCACCCTTGACGATATGACGGGGAAGGGGCGTATCGTCTGGCGCATGGCCGAAGGTATCAAGTCAGATTCGTCTATAAGTCGCATTCATTAGTATCAAGCATCGGACATGGAATCTGGGCTAAACAGATCCGAAAATTGGCATTTGCCCTTCCGCTCAGCTGAAATCCGGCGATCATGCCAGCAGCCCGCCGTCACATTGAATGCAGGCACCGGTGGTGTAGGATGCCGCGTCCGAAACCAGGTATAGCACCGCACCGGCCATCTCCAAGGGATCCGCATGGCGTTTCAAGGGAATCTGAGCGACCACCATGTCGTAAATCGCTTTGTTCTGCATGAGCACCGAGGAGAATGTGGTGTCCGTGAATCCCGGCAGCAGGGCATTGACGCGGATATGGTGGGCTGCCAGCTCCTTGGCGAAGGCCTGGGTCATGGTGATCAGCGCCCCTTTGGTGATCGAATAAACGCCCTGAAACGCCGCCGGCCGGATTCCGTTGACCGACGAGACGTTCACCACCGCGCCTTTGCCGCCCACCTGCATGAGGGGAACGGCCTTTTGGATCATGAAAAAGGGGCCTTTCAGGTTCACGGCCAGGGTTTTCTCCCAGGCCCCTTCATCGACAGTGGCCATCTCCCCAAAATAGGGATTGGTGGCGGCATTGTTCACCAGTATATCCAGCCGTCCGTATGCCTCACCAATTCTTTCGTAAAGCAAGTCGATGTCTGTGAGACTGCCCATGTTGCAGGCAAAGCAGGCCGCTTTTCCGCCTTTCTCGCGGATCCCTGCTGCGACCGTTTCCAAGCTCTCCAGCTTCCGGCTTACCATAATCAGCTCTGCACCATGCTCGGCCAGTGTCTCTGCAATCGCCAGACCGATGCCCCGGCTGGCGCCGGTGACCAAAGCGATACGGCCTTTCAAATCAAACGATACCATATCTTCTCCTCTCAACCGATATGCTGCGGCTCCTCGTAAACAGAATATAGAGAACCGCGGAACGTTCAAGGACGGTTATGCCACAAGTTCGAGATCAAGGCTTGCGAATCCCGAGGAAAGAGGCGTACTTTCCGTACGCCGCAGTAACGAGGGATGAAGCGTAACGCAGATATCGGACTTGTGGCATAACCGTCAGTATTCTCCCGTCTCAATCACCCGTACCGCCGCCTTCTCCAATATCCCCACGGCGAACCCCAGCATCCCGAAACGCGTGTCGGTTGTCTGACCATGGAAAAATCGATAGTAGATCTGCTGGGCGATCACCGCCAGCCGGAACAAACCGAAGCAGTAATACCAGGCAAAATCCTCTATGGGCGCTCCTGTTTTTTTCTCATACAGGGCGACGATCTGACGCCGAGTCAGCATCCCGGGGCAAAGGGTCGGCAGCGTCCGGATCAGCTTCATTTCGTCACTGTCACCCGGTTCGACCCAGTACCCCAGTGAGGCGCCCAGGTCCATGAGCGGATCGCCGATGGTGGCCATCTCCCAGTCCAGCACACCGATAATCCGGGTGAGGTCGGCAGGATCCAGAATCACGTTGTCGAACTTGTAGTCGTTGTGGACCAGGGCAGGTGTTGAATAATCCGGCGGCATGCCGGCGCTCAGCCAGGCCATGACCGTTTCGAAATCCGACACGTCATCGGTTCGGGCATCGCGGAAGCGTTTGGACCAGCCGTGGACTTGCCGGGCCACATACCCATCGGGGTTGCCCAGATCCGCCAGGCCGCACCCCTGGTAGTCCAGGCCGTGAAGATCACCCAGCACATCCACCCATCGACGGCAAAGCCTGCCGGCAGCCGTCGCACCGAGGGCCGGTGCGTCGGGCAGTTCTTTTCTCAGGATCACGCCCCGCATGCGCGCCATCACGTAAAACGGCGCGTCCATGACCGCTGGATCGTCGCAGTAGGCCAGTGGTTCCGGGACATGAGGGAATACTGGTTTCAGGGCCTTGAGTATGCGGTATTCCCGGCTCATGTCATGTGCACTTTTGGCTTTCCTGCCAAAGGGCGGCCGGCGCAGTACCAGTTCGGTTTCACCCATGCCGATGAGGTAGGTCAGGTTTGAAAAACCGCTGTGAAACTGGCGCACCGTTGCCGGGCCGACCAAGCCGGGCAGGTTCGCTTTCAGATAAGCGGCGATCTTCGCGGCATCCAGCGATTCTCCAAGACGCACCGCACTGGCCTGATCAAGAGAAGTCATCTTTTACCCCCTTCACGGTTTTACCGGCACCATAGGCGCTAACCATGGAAATGACAAAATCCGCATAGGCTTCGACCGAAATCTCGCGTCGGCTGTATTTCCAGCGCTTCAGATACCAATCCTGAAGCAGGGCCTTAATGGCGGCGGCAACCAGCAACGGGTCACTTATGGCAAAGACGCCACTGGCCACCCCGCGTTCCAGAATGCCGGAAAAAATGGCTTCGGTCTGCAATTCTCCGGCAATGGCTCGTTTGCCTTCCTCGGCATGGAAAAAGCGGGTCTCCATATATGAGAAAAAAAACCAGGGCTGCAGAACTTCGGACAGATAGAGGTGGCTGCGGATGGCCATATCCAGTGCCTGTTTGGCATCCTCGATGCCGTGCAGCTGATCGCCCATCACCCGGGCCACAATGGCCCTTCCCTGCTCCTGAATCAGGGTCAGCAGTTCCTCCTTGTTTTTAAAATAGGCGTACAGCCCTCCCATGGACATGCCGCTTTCGGCACACAGGTCCCGCAGGCTCATGGCGTGAAACCCCTTTCGATTGGCCAGCTTGAGCGTTGCCTTGAAAATTCTCACCAGGTTCCTGACCGCCACCTGCTCCTTTTTGATTTTGATGGAGTGGGATCGGCTCTCGAAAATTTGCCTGCAGATATCCGTGGTCGATACCGTTACCTGCATTTCAAATGATTTCAGGTCCATTGCCGTTTCTCGATAAAGGGGCCATTGTTGATGATATTGATCGCGGCTGGAAGCCGCTCCTACATTGAATCCGGAACAAAATAGCTGTTAAGCTGAAAGCAAAAAGCTCAAGGCTCAAAGGTCGAAGCTCAAAGCAGAACCCAGAACCCAGAACCCAGAACCCTAACCTACCCCGGCAGATTCAACGCCGCTGGCAAACCGCCTTCGGCATGGGCACGAAGGATATGCCGTGCCACGGACATCTTGTGAACCTCGTCGGCCCCGTCATAAATTCGCGCCGCCCGTTCATGGCGGAAGAAATAGGCCAGCACCGTGTCGTCGGTCATGCCCAGGCCGCCGTGTACCTGAAGTGCGCGATCGACCACCCGCTGAAGGGTGTTGGCCACCACAAACTTGATGAAGGATATCTCGTGACGCGCGGCCTTGGCACCCTCTTTTTCGATTTTCCAGGCGGCGTGCAGGGTCATCAGGCGGGCTGCCTGTATTTCTGCCGCACTGTCCGCGATCCAGGCCTTGACGATCTGCTTTGATCCCAGGGTCTTGCCGTCGGGCGACATCCTGCGCGTGTTGGCCCGCCGGCACATGAGGTCGAAGGCGCGCTGGGCGATGCCGATCCAGCGCATGCAGTGGTGGATGCGGCCAGGTCCCAGTCGCTCCTGGGCGATGACGAAACCGTGCCCTTCAGGCCCCAGCAGGTTCGCCCGGGGCACCCGGCAGTTCTGATAGAGAATTTCTCCGTGGGAGGCGTAATCGGTTCCCCGATGCCCCATGACCGGTATGTTGCGAACCAGGTTGAAACCGGGATTGTCGGTGGGGACGATGATCATGCTGGCCTGCATGTAGGGAGAGGCGTCGGGATTCGTGACCGCCATGACAATGGCAAAAGCGGCACCATCGGCCGACGTGGTATACCATTTCTGGCCGTTGATCACGTAGTCGTCGCCGTCTTTGATGGCCGTGGTTTCCAGCATGGTCGGATTGGAGCCCGGCATGTCAACCTCGGTCATTGAAAAGCAACTGCGGATCGTCCCGTCCACCAGGGGTCTCAAATACTGGCCCTGCTGGGATTCGGTACCGTATTTGTGCAGGATCTCGATATTGCCCGCATCCGGCGCCTGGCAGTTGAACACATAATGGCCGATGGGCGTTCGCCCTAACACTTCGGACACCAGGCCGTGCTCGACCAGATCCAGGCCCATGCCCCCCAGTTCCTTAGGGTGGTTGGGCGCCCACAACTCCATCTGCCTGACCAACCTGCGTTTTTCCGCCAGCACCGGAAGCAGTTCCACAAATTCGCGATTCAGGAATTCCGGCTCCAGGGGGATGAGTTCCTTGTCGACAAACTCGTTTATCATCTCCAGGATCACCTGCATTTTTTCAGAAATTTGAAAATCCATACTATTGCTCCTGTAGCAAGAATTGATTAGATTAGATGGGGGTTATCGATAGGTTATCAAACCGCTATCCCCTTCTCTTTCCAGGTGACCCTGTTCATTGAATGTGGCCAAGCTGATGCGCCCGTCGCCGAATATGAAGCGGGTGATGGAGGCATTGACCAGCCGCCATGAAAGCGCCACGGTATTTTCTGCGGCAAGGCCCATCACACTGCCGACCGCCGCAGCGATGGGGCCGCCTGAAGTAAAAACGGCGACCTGACTGCCGCGGTCGCTGCGATCGATGATGTCATGGATACCGGCGGTCACGCCTGCGGCAAAGGATGACCAGCTGAGCAGATCACCCACGCGATCACGGCCGGATGCCCAGCGGGTCATCACCCGTCCGAATACCTTTTGAAACGCCCGCCGGTCCGAGAGCATGTGGCTGACATCGCCGGTGAATGCCGGATCCACCTCTTCGATGAGCGGCACCAGCGCTCGAAGAACGGCTTCGTAATCGTATTCGTCAAGAGCTGCGGTTTCGGTCGGAGGCGGCATGTCAAATCCTGCTTCCAGAAAGCGATCCCGGACTTCACCGAAGGTCTGTCGCTGCCGCTTCAGGGTGCCGGACCAGCAGCCATCGAAGCGGATGCCGGCCCTGAGAAAAAAGAGGCCCAGAAGACGTGCCTGGTGCAGCCCCTTGTCCGAAAGCGCATCGTAGTCCGATGTTCCGAAGGAAGCCTGGCCGTGTCGGATCAGATACAAGGTGCTCATGAATTTGTTTTCCCGGATCAACCAGGTTAGATTTGCATCGGGCTGCCTTTTTTTCCATTGGCAGCCATCCGTTTCAGTCTACATGAACCTGTCAACCCATGATAGATCTGGGTTTTGTCTGCACCTCCTATATGGCGGGCCTGTTCCGGTGTCAATAAAAATATATCGAACGCTCGATTTTTTTATTGCCTTGAGATGGATTCATGCGTATAGGTTTCCCAATTGAACAGGATGAGGAATCCATGGCATTTTCGATTTTGGTTTGCATCAAAGCGATACCCGATCTTGCATCCGGCGGACCGCTGGCCATTGCGGGTACCTGGGTCGATGAGACGGCCATCGGGTGGTGCATGAATCATTACGACGCCCACGCCCTGGAGGCGGCCCTGGCCGTCAAGGATGCGGCCGCCGATGTGACGGTAGATGTTCTGTCGGCGGGACCGGATCGGGTTCGGGACACGATTCGGCGGGCCGTGGCCATGGGTGCGGATACGGGAATTCACCTGGCCGTGAATGCGGTCAGGCGGCTGGCCCCGGCGACCGCCGCCCTGTCGATTGCCAGTTTCGCCAGGACAAAAAAATACGACCTGATTCTGACCGGCGCCATCTCCGAAGACGAGATGCACGGTATCACCGGCCCGATGATCGCCGCTGCGCTCGACCTGCCCTGCGCCGCTGCAGCAGTGGAAATCGCCCTGGACCTGCCGGGCCGATCTCTCACCGCAACCTGTGAAATGGAAGGCGGGATGGCCGAGATCGTTCGACTCCCCTGCCCGGCTCTGGTGACGGTGCAGACCGGTCCAAGAATCCCGCGTTACCCGTCCCTGTCCAATACCCTCAGGTCTCGCAGGCAGGCTATCGAACGGATCGTTTCGGCTGTGACGGCCGACCACACTCCGCCGGTGGACATAATCGGGGTGGCTTTTCCGCAGCAGACAACCTCCTGCCAAGAGATCGAAGGTACGTTGATCGAAAAAGCAGACACCCTGTTGCGGCTGTTCAATGACAACGGATGGTTGAAATAGGACAATTGAAGATGATCCAAAAAAAATGCGCCGGCACCGTCCTGGTCGTCGGTGAGACCATCGATGGCCGCCTCTCGGCCGGTTCCAGAGATCTGGGAAAACAGGCCAGGCGCCTGGCCGGACGCTTCAATGGAGAGCCTGTCGGCGTCCTGACCGGGCATGGAATCGAACAGGAAGCCCGCTCCTGGTCCACGACTGCCGGCATTCCGGTCATCGTTCTGGATCACGCCCAGTGCCGTTATCCCAACCCGCACCTGACCGCTTTGGGGGTCGAGACGGTGGTAGTCGAATCCTCGCCGCTGGCCGTCTGCTTTCCTCACACCATGCGCGCCTGTCAGGCCGCCGCCACCCTGGCCTGGCGCATCAAGGCCCCCTGCATCACCGCCGTCGACGATTTTTTAAAGGAAAACGGTCAATGGGTGCTCAAACGAGCGGTCTTTGGCGGCAAGCTGAGTGAAACTGTGTCTACCGTCAGCAGGCCGATGGTCCTGACGATCATGCCGGGACTGTTCTCCCGCTCGGCATCCCCGGATGTCCCTGGCCATTCACCATCGGTGGAAACCAGGCTTTTGGCAGACACGGACCACCGATTCGTCCCCCAGGGTCTGAATCGACGTGCACACACGGATCAGGCGCTGGAAAGGGCTCAAGTGGTCGTGGCGGCCGGACGCGGACTGAAAGGGACCGAACATAAAGGTCTGCTTGATAGGGCTGCCGACATGTTCAAAAATGCAGCGATCGGCGGTTCCAGGGGTGCCTGCGATTCAGGCTGGCTGCCCCACGCCCTTCAGATCGGCGAAACGGGACGCACGGTGTCGCCGGCCCTTTACCTGGCCTGCGGCATTTCCGGGGCCCCCCAGCATCTGGCCGGCATGCGGGAATCCCGGACCGTCGTGGCCGTGAACACCGACACGAAGGCGGCCATATGCAACCTGGCGCATTATGCGGTGATCGAGGATTTGACCGTTTTCCTGCCGGTGTTGCGGGAACGATATGAACGGATGAGAGATAAAGGAGACGCGGTATGAAGATTGACGAGGTAAGGCGGATTCTCGCCATCGGTGCCGGTACCATGGGGCATCAGATCGGATTTCTCTGCGCCATGAACGGATATGATGTGATCGTCTACGATGTGGCCCCGGATATTTTCGAAGCAACCCGCAAGCGGCTGGCGCAGCTCGCCGACCAATTCGTCAAACGCGGCCGCCTGCCCGCCGGGGAAAAGGCCGCGGTCCTGGGCCGGATCACCTTCACCAGCGATGCAAAGGCAGCCGCAGCAGAGGTCGACATCGTCACCGAATCAGTACCGGAAGACCCCAAGTTAAAAGGCAGGGTCTTTGCGGAATTCAATCGCCTGTGCCCGGCGCGCACGGTGTTCACCACCAACACCTCCACCCTCGTTCCCTCCATGTTCGCCGAGGCCACCGGCCGGCCCGATCGCTTTCTGGCTTTTCATTTCCACGACATTCTACTCACCGATGTGGTGGATGTGATGCCCCACCCGGGCACATCGACAGAGTCAATGGAGCTGATCCGCGCCTTTGCCGCGCGGCTTCACCAGACCGTCATTGTGCTGGAACGGGAGAATTTCGGCTACGTCTTCAACGCCATGCTCAGCGACCTGTTCAAATCCGCCCTGACCCTGGCGTCAAACGGTGTGGCCGTTGTCGAAGACATCGATCGAGCCTGGATGGGCGTGCTTCAGTCACCCGCGGGTCCCTTCGGAATGATGGACAAGGTTGGCCTGGACACCGTGTGGAAGATCAGCGATTATTGGGCCAAGTCGACCGGCAATGCTCAACTGGCAGCCAATGCGGCGTTTTTAAAAACGTATATCGATGACGGTCGGCTGGGCGTCAAAAGCGGGGCGGGCTTTTACAGCTACCCGTCACCCCTATATCATCAGCCCGGTTTTCTCACTGGCGAGGCATAATTCTGGGCTCGGGGCTTGGGGTTCTGAGTTCACGGTTCTCGGTTGTGACCTCAGTCCTCTGACCTAGAATTCGGTGCACCATGCTTTCAGTAAAAATAGACCGAGACAATCCATTGAAGATTGGGATTTTCTCGGTCCTTCGCGGGAGGGAGGAGGTGCCTATGTGGCTCGTCCCGCAACTACATACAGATTGTCTATGACATGATGATGAAACCAGATGTCAGGATTTAATTATTGTATAAATTCTTATCCCGAGATTTTCTCCACTCGTGGGCTTTAAGCATTTGTTCATGCAGATCATCCAATTGTTCTATCATGGTTTTAACTGCTTTATCCGCTTCTTGATTTTTCAACGCGTCGTATATTTGCTTATGTTGGGAAAAAATCCTATCACGATCGCGGTAACGATAAATGGCCATGTTGAATATAGGTTGTAATGCATCGAATACAGGGTCCATGATCATCCTAATAAGGGGATTATCTGTTGCATCCACAATGATTCGATGAAACCGAACATCAGAATGACAAAATTCCACATGATTTGTGTTGGGATCCTTTTGAATCTCCAATTCAGCCTTCATTTCTTCTAAGTGTACCGGTTTTCGCCTCTTGGCAGCCAAACGACAACAAAATGTCTCGAATTCATATCGTGCCTCATGAAAAGATTGAAAATCCAGTTCTCCCGAATTTATCAACATGGTCGTTGTATTTGAAATTATTTCCTGGACATCTTCTTGAGTTGGTATTTTTACAAAAGTACCACCGCTGGGCCCCCTTTGGGAACGAGTTAGATTCCTTGCAGCTAAAATTTTCAAGGCTTCTCGAATGGTAGGTCGCGATACTTCAAATTTTTCGGCAAGTTCATGTTCGGAAGGCAAACGCTCATCGGCTCTTACATCACCGTTAAATATAGCAGTTTGAAGATTGTCAGCGATTTGTCTTGCCAAACTTTTAGTTTCTAACGAATCATATTTGATAACCAATTATATATATTCCTTTCAATATATTACAAAATACTAAATAGCAGAACTTCGTTTTAGTTCATCGATTTCATATTCGGAAAAGCCCCAATCTCTTAATGCTGTTTCGTTGTGTTCTCCAATAATGGGCGGAGGCGTTGGCAGATCGGGTTGAGTTCTGCTAAATTTGGGAGCAGGTGTCGCCTGTAGGATTCCATCGACTTCAATAAAAGACTTCCTATCTTTGTTGTGAGGATGATCGGCTACTTCACTCATGCTGAGCACAGGGGCAAAGCAGACATCACTTCCTTCCATGATAGCACACCACTCATCTCTTGATTTAGTTTTAAAGATATCTGCAAGCTTTTCTGTGAATTTTGGCCATTTCTTCTTATCCATATGATCAAGAAATTCGTGGTCCGAGATTTCAGCATGCTTCAATAGTAATTCATAAAATTGCGGTTCGATTGAAGCAATAGCCACCCATTTCCCATCGGATGTTTCATAACAGCGGTAAAAATGAGCACCCCCATCAAGTAAATTGTTTTCACGCTCGTCAGTCCATTCCCCTGCGGCCATAAGGCCAAAAAATAAATTCATCATCAATGCAGTACCTTCCAACATTGAAGCATCAATGACTTGCCCTTTCCCGGATTTTTGAGCTTCAAGAATACCGCATGCAATTCCAAAAGCCAGCATCATTCCCCCCCCACCAAAGTCTCCCAACATGTTCAATGAAGGTACGGGAGGTTGATTCCGATATCCAATGGCATGAAGCGCCCCTGACAATGCAATAAAATTAATATCGTGCCCTGCGGCGTGCGATAAGGGACCATCTTGTCCCCACCCAGTTATTCTTCCGTAAACAAGTTTAGGGTTGCGCTCTATACAAATCTCAGGTCCTATTCCCAACCTTTCCGTTACACCGGGTCGAAACCCTTCGATCAATGCATCTGCTTGATCGATAAGTCTTAATACTGCATTAACCCCGGCTGGATTTTTTAAATCTATCGCAACAGATCGACGGTTGCGATTCATTATATCGAATTTATTGCTATTAGCCAGAACGTCACTGCCTTTTCGATCGATCCGAATTATGTCTGCGCCCATATCTGCCATCATTTGAGCACAAAATGGTCCGGCTCCGATACCGGCAAGCTCGATGACTTTTATGCCGTTAAGGGGCCCCATTAATTTCTCTCCTAATAATTATTTCGGCCTACTTTCGAGATCAGTGCTCATTATGTTCGAAGTTCACATCCTGGCAGGTGATGGGTTTAATAATATTTATTTCTTAGCTAAATTAGCTCTACAAAAATTTGTTTGAGCCTTCTTATAATCCGCCCAATAACTTTCTTTTAACAGCCGTTTAAATAATTTTCCCGTTGGTTGCCGTGGTAACTTTTCCATAAAGTCAACTGAGCGCGGACATTTTATTTTAGAAAGCTTTCTCTTACAAAAACCTATGATTTCTTCAGCCAAAGGAACTCCTGCCATAGACATATTAATCGGCTGAACCACTGCCTTCACTTCTTCGCCGAAATCATCATTCGGGACACCGATGACAGCTACATCAGCTACTTTGGGATGTGCTAAAATGGTATTCTCAACTTCCTGTGGATAGATATTGACACCACCAGAAATGATCACAAACGATTTCCGGTCCGTGAGATATAGATAACCGTCACCATCGATCATTCCAATATCACCGATAGTCGTCCACCCTTTTTCATTTCGACAAGATTTGGTTTTATCCGGGTCGTTATGATATGAAAAATCATGTCCATCTGAAAAATAGATTTCGCCTTCTTGCCCGCATGGGAGTTCTTTCCCACTATCATCACAAATCCGAGCCATCCCCAGTATTGCCTTGCCAACAGAGCCTTTGTGTTCCAACCAATGGGGCGTATCAATTGCGCAGAAACCATTATTTTCGGTTCCTGCATAGTATTCATGAATTATTGGTCCCCACCACTCAATCATTTTCTCTTTGACATCGATTGGGCATGGTGCTGCCGCATGAATGGCGACCTTTAATGAAGAGATGTCATATTGCCGGTAAACTTTTTCGGGCAGCTTTAACATTCGGATGAACATTGTGGGAACCCACTGGGCGTGGGTTATTTTCTCCCGTTCGATTATTTCGAGAGATCCTTGCACGTCAAAACGATCCATTATAAATACAGAGCCCCCCATCTTGATAGTGGTCATTGAATGTCGCAAGGGAGCAGAATGGTATAAAGGCGCAGGACAAAGATAACGCGTATGTTTATCGTAGCCGAAAAGTTTGCATAAAAGGTCTATGAGCATTGTTTTTTTTCCGGGAGGTTCTCCGGTCAACTTCCATTTAACACCTTTCGGCCTGCCTGTAGTTCCAGATGAATACAACATATCTAAACCTTGAAGCTCGTCTGCGATCGGATCGTCCGGCTGCCGAGCGCAAAGTTTTTCCCAAGGTTGATAACCTTCGATGTCACCATCAACGATTAGGTAGTTTGGCTTTGGGCCAATTTTATCTCTTATTTCTTTTGCAAGCTTGGGAAATACCCCTGAAGTGATGATGGCTTTCGCATTACAGTCTTGAATAATGTAGATAATTTCCTCGATAGTCAGATAAGTGCTAATAGCCGTGTAGTATATTCCCGAACGATCGGCGCTAAAGCAGATTTCAAGAAACTCGCGCCTGTTCTCCATCAGAATGACAATATGATCACCTATATTAGCGCCTAAACTACGAAGCACGTGCGCACCTTGATTTGATCGTTGCTCCAGCTGTGCAAAAGAGACTTCTTCACCAGTTGCACACATTTTATAGGCTATCTTATGAGGCGTCTGTTTCGCGTAGTGAGATGGATAAAGCATACGTTTTGATCCTAATATTTATTTTTTGTACATCCGGGAAACAGTTTCAAGCAACATCTCAGTTGAACCATCTGCTAAAGATGCCATTCGAGAGGCAATTAAATGACGACTCAGAACCGAGCCAAAACGAAGTCCTTCAGCTCCCATAGCATGCATTAAAGCAGGAATATGAAGTTCAGCCATACGGGTGGCAAAAATTTTAGCTTGCGCGGCCAAAATTTTCGCATTTCGGTTTTGATCGATTTCTATCTCAGCGGCTCGAACCAGATATTTGGCCGCAGCCAGATCAGTGGAAGCTTGAGCTAAGGTCCAGCGCCATGCCTGGTGTTCGGAAAGGGTTTTTCCGAAAGTTTTTCGTTGCCTTCCATATTCAGACACCTCTTGCAGTGCAGCATCGACCATCCCGCAACACATTGAGGCTACATATGTTCTGGCAGAATTTAACTCATTTAATACCGACTTAAATGCAGTACCGGCAGGGAGAATCAGCTCATTTTTACGCGCCAGATAGTTTTCCAACCTGAAACCGCAAGCACCCATGATATGTTGACCAAAAAATTCATCTTCGCAATTTCGAATGAATCCTTCACGGTCCGCATCAATCACAAATGCAGCGATGCCCTTGGGATTTCCTTTTTCCAGCGTTTGCGCGTATACAATGATGGTATTTGCGTGTTTTGCATTTGTAATCCATGCTTTTGAACCGTTAAGCACCCATACCTCGTTGGACTTGCTGGCCGTAGTTGTTATTGCAGCAAAATCGGAACCAGCTCCGCTTTCTGTTAATGCAGTACACGCACGATGATCCCCGTTGATGATCGGCGGGATTAAGCGTTCTGCCACTTCAGATGAGGCACAATCAGCCAGTTTTGCCGCAACATTATGAGAATTAACAACCGACATGGCAAAACCGAAATCGGCACTTGCCAAAGACCCTAAAATTTTGGATTTACATGTAAAAGAGAAACCTAGCCCACCATGTTTTTGCGGCACCTGAATACGAGTCAATCCGATATTAGCGGCGTCTTTGAAACAACACGTATCCGTTTGCCGCTGTTTCTCCCAGATTTTTGCATTGGGTCGTATTTGTGTCTCAGCAAAAGCGGTTGAACGATCAACTAAATCTTGTTCTTGGTGAGTTAAAGGCATAGGCACCTAGTTGACGATTATGCGGTCTGATTGAGTTTGTTTTTTAGAAATTATTCCCTTCGATTCAAGAAAAGACATCAATCGAGCAAAGAGAGATTGCAGGACGAAAATGATTCCCTTAGGCATAAAAATTGTTACCAAAACGAGAATAAGACCGTATACAATCAGTCTTAAAGAGTCGGCAAATCGAAGATATTCGGGCAAGAACACAACCGTGAAAGCACCTATAACGGGCCCCAGGATTGTCCCGCTACCACCGAGAATGACGGCTAATATCGCATCTAAAGATTGTGCCACACCAAAAATCTCAGGATTGATAAACCTCTGATAATGTGCATAGAGGGCACCTGCAAAACCCGCAAACGCTGCACTCATCACAAAGGCAAATAGTTTGTATTTCCATGCGGTGATGCCTGTTGCACCCACAAGATCTTCATTTTGCCGAATGGCTATCAATATTTTGCCTACGCGCGAATGAACGATAAGGGCGGCAAGACAGGTCACAAATACGGCAGCGATGAGTACTAAGTAATAATAAACAACACGATTGTTAAAATCGAAGAATCCCCCCTCATTTCCATTAGGTATTGGAATACCTGAAAGCCCCGCCTCACCATTAGTCAAATCAGAAAAGTTCAACAAAACAATGAAAATTACCATATTATATGCCAAGGTCATAATGGCAAAATAGTGGCCTTTGACACGAAGGCTTGGAAAGCCAACAATTATCGCAAAAACAGCTGCAAATAATGGTGTAACCATTATTGTTAACCATACAGATATTCCAAGTTTCAATGATAGCAAGGATGAACAATATGCCCCTATCCCCATAAAACCAGCCTGCGTGATGGATACATATCCGGTATATCCTTGAATCAAATTTTGTCCTTGGGAGATAATCACCCAAATCAACGCCAAAATGCTGAGGTGTAAAAAATATTTAACGGATATCATCATTGGCAGCGCGGCCAAAAACAAAATAATGGCTAAATACCCAACAATATGCAGTCGCCTATTCATGATGATTTCTCCATGATACCTTGCGGACGAAACAACAAAACAATGATCATGACCAAAAAGGCGATGACATCCTTATAGGCGGAAGATATAAAGCCTGCAGCCAAAGCTTCTGTAGTTCCTAAGAACAGTCCCCCAACAATTGCGCCGGGAATCGAACCAAGTCCTCCTAAAATAAGAACAGCGAAGCCCTTGATCACCAGTCCTTCCCCAACACCTGGTGCAATGGCGAATAACGAGCCAACCATTACACCCGCAGCCATTCCAAGTGCAGAGGAAATGGCAAACACGATCATAGGAATCGTATTGATATTTATTCCCATTAACACTGCCGCATCCCGATTCTGTGCAACGGCCCTGATCGCCTTCCCGGTTTTTGTTTTGTTTACAAACAGAGTCATTGCAATGATTAAGACAAATGTTGAAATAATAATGTAAAGCCGAAGTTCGGGTATCGTTAAACCCCAAAATTTGTAAACATGGTTCAAGTTAGTCGGGATCACCAACTGATCAGCGCCAAACAGCTGCAAATTAGTTCCCTCAACGATCATGGTTAGTCCCAATGCAATGATAAATGCATTTATGTGGCTATCATCTCTGACCGGGCGATATGCTATACGTTCGATGATAACACCAAGAACAAATCCCGAAAAAATTGAAAGCAAAATCGCTAACGGTAAGGGAACCCCTTTCCCAACAAACAGGTAAAACGTCAAATAACCACCAAACATTGATATTGAACCATGGGCAAAGTGGGCGATCCCCAGAATGCCAAAGACGGTTGTTAGTCCCAATGCAATCAATACATATACGCCACCGATCGCTATACCATTGATTAGTTGTTGAATTATTTCAACCATGGATTTGCCCTGTGTTCTTCCTTTTTAGGGTCAGCCACCCCGTGGCGTACAGCGATAATAAGGAAGACCATAAATCGCTGCTTGCCACGGGGTAGTTCATTTATTGTCGCAGGCTACTTAAAAATTCTGAATAGGCTTTTGGATCAGAAGGAAGATCTTCAACGAATTCCCACTTGCCGCTTTGCCACTGAAATGCGCCATTACTCGTATAAGCTTGACCATTGGAATCAAACATTTTTCCATCAACAGGAATATATTTCATAACTGCTTCCGATGGAACGCCTAATTCTCTGATGGCCTTCGCTACAGCTCGATAATCTTCGACTGTTCCTGCCGCTTCCAGGGCATGTTTGAGTACATACATTTGATCGTACGCATAAGGTGAGCTAGGAGAAGGCGAAACACCGAATCGTTTGGTATAATTTTCGTGATATGCTAATCCATTTTGAGTCGCCGATTCCAAGGTCAACTCTGTAGGCCGTAGGTCCCAAATGCCCTCCATTTGTTCAGAAGTAGCGACACGCAGAAACTGCTCCTCACTTCCACTAGTAAAACCATACTTAGGTACATTCAATCCCAATTCAAAGGCTTGTCGATAAACAAAAGCTGATGGTTCGACATACCCAACGACTAACAACGCATCGGGTTTTAACCCGCGAATTTTTGTCAGCTGAGGGGACATGTCACGGTCCTTGATGGAAAAAGTCTCGCGTGTAATGATCTCTCCGCCACTTTTGACAAATTCCTTTTCGAATGCATCAACGTACATTGAATAAAATGAAATTTCCAATGCGCCGATCACCGCTATTCGTTTATGATTTTTTTTGGCAACAAATCTACCAGCAGCAGCTCCTGTGTAATCGGCTGGTGGACGAGTGCGCACCAAGTTATCCAACCCTCTTGTAGTAATTGAACGTTCTGCAGCATTTCCAACCAAGACGATTGCTTCTTCTCTGCCAATCATCGCTGCCACTGCACCCGTCGCACCAGAACAACAAAATCCCAAAATATATTTAACGCCGTCACGGTCAATCAGTTTGCGTACAGCGTTGGTGGCTTCTGTCGGATTTGCTTTATCATCGTAGGCAATGACCTTCAGTTTGTATTTGTCTCCATTTAACACTACTCCGCCAGCACTGTTAATTTCTTCTGCAGCCATCTGGACCGAATTGGCTTGAGGCAAACCGTATACTGCTCCCGGCCCTGTCAACGCATCATTCACTCCGATCACAAGTTCTTTTTCTCCAGCAAATGATGGCGTTATTGAAAAGGCAAAGGCCATCCAAACTGAAATAATCAACACAATCATTTTTGTTTTAAATTCTCTGTGTTTCATTTTTTCCTCCTCCGCTTTCAGGTTATTAGGTTTAACGACTCATTGCTTTGGACTGAGAAGTTTTACTCAATGAAAAGTCTATTGTCCCAAGTATGCCTTTGCAATATCAGGGTTTTTCTGCAGTTCACTACCCTTGCCTTCTAACACTATGTTTCCTGATTCAAAGAGGTAGGCGCGATCGGCCAATCTCAACGCCATCAATGAATTCTGCTCTACTAATAGCACCGTTTTTCCCATTGACTTTATTTTTGCAATCGTTTGTTCAACTTCAACGACAATCTTGGGCGCCAAACCCAGCGATGGTTCATCAAATAGGCAAAGTTTTGGGCGCGACATCAACGCTCGCGCTACCGCAAGCATATTCTGCTCACCGCCGGATAGCGTTCCGGCTCTTTGGGCGATTCGATCTCTTAGGATTGGAAACATATCTATCATTTCTTCCAAATCCTTAGATTGATCTTTATCTTTCCTAGAGTATGCACCCATTTCAAGATTCTCTAAAACTGTCATTTCTGGAAAAACCTGCCGACCTTCCGGGCACATTGTGATACCTAAATTAACAATTTTATGGCCGGGAAGCCCAGTGATATCCCTTCCCATAAACGATATTTTTCCGCTCATTTTCGGCAGGAGCCCACAGATGCATTTCAGGGTTGAGGTCTTACCGGCACCGTTAGCACCGATTAAGGCAACGCATTCACCTTCGGTTACATCGACATTGATACCATGAACCACCTCAACATTACCGTATCCGGCGTGGAGATCTTTTACTGTAAGCATTCAATTACCTCCCCCAAGATAGGCATCGATGACCGCCGGATTATTACGAATCGATACTGGATCACCCTCTGCGATCTTTTCGCCAAAATTCAAAACCACAATTCGATCACAGATCTCCATTATCAGCGACATGTGATGCTCGATAACAACAATCGGTATTCCCCGCCCTCGGATATTTGCTATTATCCCTGCCAGATCTTCGCGTTCATGTTTGACCATGCCTGCAGCTGGTTCATCAAGCAGTAGAATTTTCGGTTCAGAGGCCATTGCAGTTGCAATCATCAATAAACGTTGCTGTGCTGAGGATATACTTTCTACCAAATCGTCAATAACATCGACCAATTTAGTCATTTGCAGGATTTTATGAACTTTTTTATTTTGATCTAATGTTTCTTGCCTGCTTTTTTTCGTTCTTAGAATGGACATTAAAGGGTTGCCGGTTAGTTGTGCATCACAAGCCAGGAATACTTGCTCGAACACCGTGAAACCAGAAAAAAAGCTCGCTGTCTGAAACGTCCTCGTTAAACCTTTTTTAACCCTGACACTCTCAGAAAAGCTAACCAATGACTCTCCATTAAGTAAAATATCCCCCGAAGTCATCGGCAAAGCGCCCGACAGAACATTCACAGTTGTTGTTTTTCCTGAACCGTTGGGACCAATCAATCCAACAATTTCATTTTGGTTTACCGAAAAGGACAATCCCTTAATTGCGTGAACGCCTCCAAACGATTTTGTAACATCATTCAACTCAAGGATCGGTCCTGCCATTCAAATCCCTCCCATCTGTTCTAACATAACGCCGAACATAACTGTTTTTTCTTTAATGACAACAAGAGGTTGTGTAGGATTGTTTGGAAAAAATTAAACGCCATTCATAATTTGTTATTGCAATAATTGTTTTTCATATATATAAATAATTGTCAAGCAAATAAATATAATCATGTTTTAATTGTAACATTATTGTTATTTATCATTATTTTTGCTTTTATTCAATTTATAATCACAGGAGGTATGCGATGCGCACATTCAAAGCTTTTAGAGTCCACAACGAAGACGGCAAAATCAATTCTCGCTTTGAGCAAATGTCGATCGATCAGATTGGCACCGGTAACGTCGTGATCAAGGCAGCCTATTCCAACATCAATTACAAGGACGCTCTGGCTGCTACGGGTGCGGGGCGGATCATGAAACGTTTTCCGTTGGTTGCCGGCGTCGACACTGCCGGGTATGTTCATTCTTCCGAAGATCCACGCTTCAAAGAGGGAGATCCGGTACTTGTCGTCGGACGTGGCTTGGGGGAAGAGCATGACGGCGGTTTTTCCGAGTTTGTCAAAGTGGAAGGGGACTGGATTGTCCCCTTGCCTGCAGGGTTGACGCTCCACAACGCGATGTCTATTGGGACGGCAGGTTTCACGGCTGCCTTGGCCATTCAGCGAATGGAGGATAATTACCAGACTCCTGAAAAAGGCACCATCCTTGTAACCGGAGCTACCGGAGGCGTTGGCGGCATGGCAACGTCGATGTTGTCGGGTGTGGGCTATGATGTTGCGGCTCTCACAATTGATGGCAAAGAAGAATACTTGAAATCAATTGGTGCTAAAGAAGTAGTTGATGCCAACACGCTGGAAATGGGCGAGCGTCCACTGGAAAAAGGTTTGTGGGGCGGTGCGATTGATGCTGTGGGTGGCAAGACCTTGGCATGGATTACGCGTACGGTAAAGAACTATGGTAACATAGCTTCGATCGGTTTGGCGGGCGGTTACGATTTGGTTACGACGGTGATGCCATTTATACTGAGAGGCGTGAATCTACTGGGGATCAATTCGACCTATTGCGCGGTCAGCTTGAGGGAAAAGGTATGGTCACGTTTGGCAACCGATTTAAAGCCCGCCGCCATGGATATCATCGTTACACGTACTGTGGGGTTCGATGACATCCCAGATCTATTCCAGGATTATGTCGATGGTAAAAATACTGGCCGCACCGTGGTTGAAATTAGCGCAGAATGACGAAATTCAAATCGGCCTCGACCGCACCGATAAACTGCTGGCTGATTATCATGAGGAAGCCGAGAATGATGTTACCCTTGGGCATTGAATAATATAGAAGAAGTTTTTAATTAACCCCAAAACTAAAAAATTGATTGCGGGATACTCCATATAGGCACTCCACCTCCCGCTGAAAACCGGTGCATAATTCATGCTCACCAAAGACATGACTGTGGCCGGTTTTCTTTTTGTTTATCTCAACAAACCTGCACTTAAGGCCAATGGCAGATCGCTGCTAATTAGGTACCAGCATTTGAAATCGAGTAGGGGGAGGCCTCACGGCCTCCCCCTCTCACACCACCGTGCATACGTGCTACGTACACGGCGGTTTCTTTTAGCGGGTTAACAACAAATACCTGTTGGTTAGGTTGAGAAGTCCCACCTGTTGGAACCATTGGATCGGCATCGCTTCGCTGGCCTGTGGTGTGCCTGACATGCGCCACCACCCTTTGCCGGATAGGGCCAGTATCCACGATCGCCACTCCGGAACACCCCGCTCCATCAAAAAGTCCGCGATCGATTTCGTTCGCTTACGCTGTTTCAGACGGTAACACCGCAGCCTGCGGCGCAGCCAAGCGTCCAGGTGCTCAAGGTGCTTCCGGCATTGGGCATATCGAAAGTAGGTCACCCAGCCGGTCAGGTACCCATTCAGTTCACCGATAACCGTCTCCATACTCACGCCCCGGTTCCGGCGCGTGATTTGTCGGATTCGGCCCTTCACGCGTTTCAGGCTGGCCGGGGCTATCCCCAGACGGCCTTCACGCAACAATCGGTAACCTAAAAATTTGCGCTCCTGAACATGCGCAACCGCACTCTTTGTCTGATTCACACGTAAACCCAGCTTGCTTTCCAGAAAACGGGTAATCGAACGCATGACCCGCTCCCCGGCCCGCTTCGACCGCACATAGATGTTGCAGTCGTCGGCATACCGGCAGAACCGGTGGCCGCGCCGCTCCAGTTCCTTGTCCAAATCGTCAAGCAGCAGGTTGGCCAGCAACGGAGATATGAAAGGACCGCCTTGCGGCGTCCCTTCCACTCGCCGGATCTTCACGCCATGCTGCAACATCCCCGCCTCCAGAAAACGGCGGATGATCCGCAGCAGACGCTTATCGCCAATCCAGCGATGCAGACGACTCATCAGCATGTCATGGTTGACCCGATCGAAAAACTTCTCTAGGTCCATATCCAACACGATCGCATGACCTGCGGCCACGTGACCCTGGGCTTGTTTCAATGCTGTGTGAGCGCTACGTCCCGGCCGGAACCCGTGACTCCCTGCTGAAAAGATCGCGTCCATGATTGGTTCCAGCACCTGCAAAATGGCTTGCTGGATCAATCGATCCACCACCGTTGGTATGCCCAATTGTCGCACGCCACCGGTTGCCTTGGCGATCTGCACGCCCCTAATCAGCTGGGGTTGGTACGTCCCGGTTACCAACTGCTCGATCAACTGCCCTTTGTGTTGGGCCAGCCATGGGCTCAGCTGTTCTACGGTCATCCCGTCGATGCCCGCCGATCCCTTGTTAGCTTTCACACGTTTATAGGCAGCATTCAGGTTCGATGGAAGCACCACCCGCTCCATCAGGTCTTGCGTCAAGGCTCGTTGCTGATCCACCGCCGTAAACGCTTGCTGCTCCTCGTGCGTCTCAGATCCGCTTCCGGCGTCTCCAAAATCGACGGGGCGTATAACCGACCCAACCTGTTCGAACAGGCTCATCTGTTCAGTTATACCTTGCTGCCGCTCCACGTTCATCGAGATTTCCCAGACTGCTCCTTGGGCTAAAAGATTCGGCCCTTCGGCAATTGCCTACTATGGCCTCTGCTGACTTCTCCAACCGCATCCCTTGGCCTTGCAGCCTTGGTAGTCTGATCGTCAGACACGCTTGGAGACCTCCCAGGGTAAGACGTAATCCTTTCCCCCGGTTCCCGCCGGATTTACCTACGCCGCATCCGAGTGGCTATCGGGCCTCTCTGTCCATTGCCAGATTACCCTGCGATCGTCGGCCTTATATCCGGTTTCTGTTCGTCGGGTCCGGGTTTTGCCTCCGGCTTCCTCCAGACCCTGCCTCACGACAACGCCCTTGCCTTCAGCTAACAGTTCCGACCACTACGGCCTGTTCGGGACTTGCACCCTATAGATTTACGCCATGCCTGGCACACAAAAAAGGCCGACCACAAGATATTGCAGTCGGCCTTTTATTGGTCAAGTCCATCTCGACGGCAGATACGTGCCTTCTATATCAGGTTCAATTATAATTTGGGGGTTGAATCTGTCTCCAGAACAGTCAAGTAGTTCTTCTCTACCCTATATAAGTAGGTCTTCATCCACCCAGTACGCCGATGATCGCCCGCATAAATGCAGGCAGGTCGTCGGGCGTGCGGCTGGTGACCAGGTGGCCGTCCACCACCACCTCCTTGTCCACCCAGTTGCCTCCGGCATTGACCAGATCGTCCTTGATGGAGAAGTAAGAGGTAACGGTCCGGCCGCGGATGATGTCCGCCGATACCAGCATCCACCCGGCGTGGCAGATCGCGGCCACCAGTTTGCCGGCCGCGGCAAAGCCTTTCACCATGCCGACCATGGCCGGGTAACGGCGCATGTGGTCCGGGGCATACCCGCCGGGAATGACCACACCGTCATAATCGGCGACAGCGATCTTCTCCGCCGTGGTATCGACGGTTACCGAAAGCCCGGCCTTGCTTTTATAGGTGTCGGCGCTGCCCGATCCAACCACGGTCACCTGGGCGCCGGCCTCCTTGAGCCGGTAGAATGGATACCAGAATTCGAACTCGTTATAAAAGGTTTCCACCAGAATCAGGATTTTCTTTCCCTTGAGTTCCATCGTGTCACCTCGCTTTAAGAATCAATTTCACGGAACGCACCATCCTATACGGATGGTACGATTTTTTGGCTTTGGCCAGACCGGGGATACCCATATCACTCTCTTTGTTCAGATAGGTATAACCGTTGAAAAGCTTACGGGCGCAGGCGTTGTCGAAATACTGATACAGCCCCTTGATGCTGCCGAAAGCCTTTTCATACTGTAAGGTCGCCATGTCCCGGGTCAAGGGGGCGGAGATCCCGAAGGCACTCACCTGACCGTCGATGCGCAGCAGGATGCCTTTTAGGTCGAACGCATCGAAGTGATTCAGGGTATTGATGGCCGCCTGCTTCTCGCACGAAAGGTCCACCTGGTCATCGGCGTCACAGTCGCGCTCCCGGCACCACGCTTCCAGAAAGAGTAGGCATTCCTCGGCATTGTCCCGAGTGATGGCATCGATGTCCACCTTACCCGGGTCCACATAATCACGCTGGAACTGGTGGATGAGGTTTCGCTTCTTGGAATACCGGTTTCCTTTCAGCCCGGCCAGGTCGTCGACCCGGTAGACATAGTCGTCATAGGCGCCCTGGTGCTTTATCGTAAAGTGGCGGTCGACAGCCTTTTCGCCGAAATGGTCCACGTACATCTCGGGAACGAACCAATATTCCGTGTGCCCGGCAAGATCGGCCGCCGTCACCAGTTCCTCGGGGGCAAACATCCGTTCCGGCGAGATCGGCAGTAGCAGGTGCCGGTTTTTTTTTATGGTTTCGAATTCGGCCGCAACGATGAATGCACCTTCATATTCGGCGCCGAATGGGACGTATTCGTCATTGGTCCAGGCGATGATGGAGGACAGGGAGTAAGCGCACAGGGAAAAACGCTGGTTTTTGAAATAGGGAAGATAGGTCGCATAGTCCGGTGGTGTCAGTTGTTTAAAATTCATCATGATGTCTTGAGCATGGGCACGGAATCGGCCATGGGCGAGAACCCCAGGGGTCGATAAAATGGATGCGTTTTCCTTTCTGCAATGAGTCCGATCCAGCCGATGCCGTCTCCTTCCAGACGGGCCACCAAGGCCGCCACCATCCGGGAACCGATGCCCTGCCTCCTGAAGGCCGGGTCCACGGTCACGTCCTGAATGTAAGCGTCGCTGATCCGGTCGCTGATGGCGCGTCCCATGGCGATGATGGTCCGGGCCTGGCGGGCCACCAGAAAACAGTGGCTGCCGGCAACAATGCCGGCAACCAGGGACGGGTTGTCCGCCTCGTCCGTCCACCAGCCGGCCTGTCGGTAGAGTTCGGTCAGTCGATCGATATCCGTCCGGGTCGGGGTTTCAATAAACGAATATTCTAACATTGGCTAAGGATCATCCGGCGGGATTGTCGAAGAGACAGGAGACCTTGTTGCGTCCGGCCTGCTTAGATTGGTACATGGCCTGATCGGCCCGCTGCACAAAACTGGAGATCTCTTCGTCCTGCCGATACTGCGTCACACCGATGCTGATGGTGATTTCCAGATCGGACACCTCGCCGCAGGAAAAATCCTCGGCAGCCACGGCAGACCGAAGCCGCTCGGCCACCGTCCTGGCTTCTTCGCCATGAGTTCCCGGCAGGATGATGGTAAACTCTTCGCCGCCGTATCGGTAGGCGGTGTCCATCTTGCGAAGGCAGGACTTGATGATCCGTCCGAGATGTACAAGTAATTTATCGCCTTCCAGATGGCCGTAGGTGTCGTTGAAGTCCTTGAAATTATCGATATCCAGCAGAAGCAGGCTCAGCTTGTGCCCGTATCGATTGAAACGTTCGATTTCCCCTTTGAGCTGGCTGTAAAAATGCCGTGAATTGAACAACTGGGTGAGGCCATCGGTGATGGAGAGCTTTTTCAACTTCTCCAGCATTTGTATGCGCTCATGGTTGAGCCGGCGTTCATTGAGCACCCGTTTGAGGCGCAACAGCAGTTCTTCGAAGCGCACCGGCTTGAAGACAAAATCACTGGCCCCCTTGTTGATGGCCTCTTCGTATGAGTATTCCGTGCTGTAACCGGTCATGACGATGACATCGATGTCATGGTTCCGCTTGATCCGGTCGGTCAACGCCAGGCCGTCCATGCCGGGCAGCAGGATGTCGGTAATCACGACCTCTACGACATTTCCGGAAAGCACGGACAGGGCCTCTTCGGCGCTCGAGGCGACCGACGCCTCGTATCCGGATATTTCCACAAACTCATGCATCGCATCCCTAATGGAAAGGTCATCGTCGACAATAAGAATATGAGGTGCCATTGAGCTCGTTTTTCATTATTGGCAGAACGCTTGCGGATAGCGGTTGACATGCCCGAAAACGGTCTGATATTAATAAAAATTTTAGGAAATCAAAGAATTATAACCATGTTAAAAACCGGTGTCAACCGGCAGATGTTACCTGCTTCGATCGAACCTGTAATAATATGAAAAACATACGCAACTTCAGCATCATCGCTCACATTGACCATGGCAAGTCCACCCTGTCCGACCGGATGATCCAGTCCAGCAAAATAATAGCGGACCGGGATTTCAAGGACCAGATTCTGGACTCCATGGATATCGAACGCGAGCGCGGCATTACTATCAAGAGCCAGACCGTGTGTCTGCCATATAAATCCAAGGATGGCAAGACCTACGATCTGAATCTGATCGACACACCGGGCCACGTGGACTTCACCTACGAAGTGTCCCGGGCGTTGGCTTCCTGCGAGGGGGCACTCCTGCTGATCGACGCCAGCCAGGGAGTGGAGGCCCAGACACTGGCCAACCTCTATCTGGCCCTGGAACACAACCTGGAAATCATACCGGTGATCAATAAGATCGACCTGCCGTCAGCGGACATCGACCGGGTTAAAAATCAGATTGAAGAGGATTTGGGGCTGGATCCGGAAACGGCAATCCTGGCGTCGGCTAAAGACGGTGTAGGGATCGACACCATCATGGAAGCCGTGGTCCAAAAGCTTCCGCCCCCCGTAGGCGATGCCGACGCACCGCTGAATGCGTTGATCTTCGACTCCCACTATGACCCGTTCAGGGGCACCGTTGTCCATTTCCGCATCAAGGAGGGCACCATCCGCGCCGGGGACCGCATCCGCTTCATGTCCAACAACGCCACCTACAAGGTGGAGGAGGTGGGCGTTTTTCAGATCGTTCGGGTACCCAAAAAAGAATTGAGCGCCGGAGAGGTGGGGTACATGATCGCAGGGATTAAAACGGTGAGCGACACCCGTTGCGGCGACACGGTCACCCACCACCGCCGGCCCTGCGAAAAACCACTGCCCGGGTTCAAGGAAGCTAAGCCGGTGGTCTTTTCCTCTATCTATCCGGTGGCATCCGATGACTACGAAGACCTGATCGTGGCAATGGAAAAACTCAAACTCAACGACGCCTCGCTGATCTATGAAAAAGACAGCAGCGCCGCCCTGGGATTCGGCTTTCGCTGCGGCTTCCTGGGTTTGTTGCACCTGGAGGTGGTCCAAGAGCGCCTGGAGCGCGAGTACGACCTCTCGCTGATCCTCACCGCCCCGTCGGTTCGCTACCGACTGATGATGAACGACGGCGACGAACTGATCATCGACAACCCGGCCCTCTACCCCGACCCGACCAACATCGACTATGCCATGGAGCCTTACATCAAGGCGGCCATCATCATCCCGGACCGCTACATGGGCGCCGTGATGAAACTGTGCCTGGAGCGCCGGGGCATCAACAAGAATTATCAGTACCTGACCAACAAACGCCTGGAAATGGTCTTCGAACTACCTCTGGGGGAGGTGATTTACGACTTTTACGACAGGCTCAAATCCATCACCCAGGGCTACGGATCCTTCGACTACGAATTGATCGACTACCGCCGGACCGACCTGGTAAAGCTGGATTTTCTGATCAACGGCGAACGGGTTGACGCGCTGTCCATGTTGATCCACCGGGATAACGCCGTGAGCCGCGGTCGGATCGCCTGCGACAAGCTAAAGGAGGAGATCCCTCGTCAGATGTTCAAAATCGCTATTCAGGGGGCGATCGGCGGCAATATCATATCCCGTTCCACCGTATCGGCATTTCGCAAGGACGTGACAGCCAAGTGCTACGGCGGTGACATCAGCCGCAAACGCAAATTGCTGGAAAAACAGAAAAAAGGAAAGAAGCGGATGAAAATGGTGGGTCAGGTGATGCTGCCCCAGTCCGCCTTTCTCGCTGTGCTCAAGACCGACACTGATTAAATCGACGGTTCCGCAAAAGGTCCATTATCTGCGTTCAGGGTCTCTGGTCCCTGGTATCGGCTTCGAGCTTATCAGCTATTGTGTTCCGGGCTAAATGTATTGGTTTTAACGTCTGAGAATGGCGGGAACGACTTCCAGCCGTGATCGGCTCTCGGACATCCGACTTTTGATAAATAGACCGGTGGAGGTGACATGACGATTGCCGCCTACCTGACCCTTGCCCTGCTGATGGGACTGTTCGTCCTGCTGGTAAAGACGAAGATCCCGGCCCCGGCGGTCTTTGTCGGGGCGCTGGCCGTGGCAATGACCCTGCAGCTCGCACCGACCAGTGAACTGCTCAAGGGCTTCAGCAACCAGGGCATGCTCACCGTGGCCGTCCTGTTCATGGTAGCGGCCGGCATGTACGCCACCGGCGCCATCACCATGATCATGGACAGGCTCATCGGCCTGCCCAAATCGATTACCGGTGCCCAGGTCAAGATACTGCCACCCATCGCCCTGGGCAGTGCATTTCTCAACAACACCCCCCTGGTGGCCATGATGATACCGGTGATCAGGGACCTTTCCCGCGCCAGCCGGTTGCCCGCGAAGCAGCTTTACCTGCCGTTGAGCTTTGCCTCGATTATGGGAGGCATGTGCACGATCATCGGTACCTCCACCAACCTGGTTATTGCCGGCCTGGTTATTGATGCCATCGCCGAAGGCGGTCCCGCTCTGCCCGACATCCGTGCCCTGAAGATGTTCGACCCGGCCCTGGTGGGTGTGCCCATTGCCGTCGTCGGCATCGCTTTCATGATCGTGGCGGGACGCTTTTTCCTGGCCGGCCGGAAAGACGACAAGGCGGTCGAGGGGGTTATGCGGCGTTACACGGCGGAATTCGAAGTCCCTGAGGGGTCGCGGATCGTCGATCGCACCCTGGAGGACACGGGGATTGCCAGCGGTGACAACGTCGAAGTGCTCTGCATCCGACGGGCGGACACGATACTGACCCATGACCTGATGCATGAACGGCTGGAAGCGGGAGACCTGTTGTCGTTTTCTGCCGATGTCACCGCCATGACCACACTGTGGCGGACCAACGCATTGGTGCCGCATCTCACCCTTAACCCCATGGAAACCGAGCGGCACACCCACCATCTGGTAAAAGCCGTGGTCTCCCGGCAAAGCACGGCGGTGGGTAAAAAGATTCCCGACCTCCCCCGGGATGTCAACGCCTGCCAGTATAAGTTCGTGGCCCTTTCCCGGGACAGCCAGCCCCTTGCCGGCCCCCTGGAGGAGGTCGTCATCGAAGCCGGCGACAATGCGGTCCTGGAAGTCAATGACAACTTTTTCTATGAATGCCAGATCGACCAAGATTTTGCGCTGACCAAGGCGTTGGAAGGCTTTCACCTCCAGCGCACGGACCGGGCGGTGGAGGCCAGCTTGATCACGCTGGCGATGGTCGGTGTGGTCGCCATGGGCTGGATGAGCATGCTCAACGCCAGCCTGCTGGCCAGCGGGGCCATGATTTTAAGCGGCTGCCTGAACCTGCGTACGGCCGCGCGAAGCATCGACTGGGGGACCCTGGTGGTGATCGCCTGCGCCATCGGCCTTGAGTCGGCGGTCACCCGCAGTGGCCTGGCCGAGCAGGTGGCCGGTCTGCTCACCACCATGGGAGGAGACAACCCGCACCTGGCCCTGGCGGTGATCTTCGTCGGCTGTTCGTTCATGACCAACGTGATCACCAACAACGCGGCCGCGGCATTCATGTTTCCCATCGCCTTGTCCACCGCCAATCAGCTGGGGGTGAATTTCATGCCTTTTGCCATCACCCTGATGATATCGGCCTCATGTGCCTTCATCACCCCCACCGGCTACCAGACCAACCTCATGGTCTGGGGACCGGGCGAGTACCAATTCACCGACTTTGTCAAAATCGGAACGGTCATCACCCTCATCGTGGCTGCCATGACGATCTTTCTTACCCCTTTGATCTATGGGTTTTAGATTGGGGGCGTTAGCACAGAATTTCATTTCAGGATCGCTGTAGAAAAAAGTGCAGACCGATCCAATCCCATGGAAACCGGCCCTTGTGTTTGGGTTTGAAGTACGTGGTTTTCCCTGAGCACCCGCACGATCCCATCCCTGCCACCCGATAAAAAAAGGCCTTGACAGCCCTCTGCACTTCTGTATATTGTATTTTGTATACAAAACACAACAACTACTGATGATCGCCACCATCCCGGCGGATGACACCGACCAACCGAATCGATCGAGCCCATGAAAAACATCGGCACCACACATGAAAATCTGGACCAAAAAGCCTACCTGATCATCAAGGAGATGATCAACGATCGCCGCCTGGCACCGGGAGAAAAAATCAGCCAGGAACAGCTGGCCGGCGAACTAGGTATCAGCCGGACCCCCCTGATCAGCGCCCTGAAGTATCTGGAAAAGGAAAAACTGGTGGAGGCCAAACCCCGCAGGGGTTTTTTCGTGCGGACCTTCGACCATCAGGAAATGATCAGCATCTTCGAGCTTCGCGAGGTACTGGAAGGCCTGGCGGCCAGACGGGCGGCCATGACGGCAACAGACCGGCAAATTGACCAGCTGCGGACATTTTTTTCGGACTTCACCGGCAAAGGCTCCATCACCAACCATCGCAACTACTGCCGTGAAGATCGCCGGTTTCACAACTTGTCACCCAAATCGCCGCCCGGGAGTTTCTGCAAAGCATCCTTTCCACCTACAACATCATCAGCTTCTCCTATCAACTCGTCTCTTCCGAAGGTCTGGTGCGCTCTCCCGACGAAACCCTTGGCGAGCATCTGGCCATCATCGATGCGATCTGCAACCGGGATCCGGATACTGCCGAAACCATGATGCGCGGCATTTCAAACGGACCATCGCCTACCTGCCGACGCAGAAAATCAAACCATGTCGACCAGCAAAAATTTGATGCCAACACCGACAATGTCCCACCACAAGGGGAAAGGAGAAAGAGGACTGTTCGGTAAAAGCCGGAAACGTGTCCGGCCTAACGGAGGGGGCCAGAGAAACAGGCGCTTCTGTGATTGGTTTCCAAGAAAATACCCACATCATCGAGAGGGAGGAATGAAAATGAAAAAAATTCTGTTTATCAGCCTGATCGTATTGCTCGCCGTTGCCACGGGTGTGGCCGTGGCCGCCAAAGACTACCCCAAGCGCAACATCACCGACGTCGTCGTCTGGGGCGCCGGTGGCGGTACCGATACCTGCAACCGCATCATCATGGCCGAGATGGCCAACATCCTGGGCGTCAACATCAACGTCATCAACAAAACCGGCGGTGT
Source organism: uncultured delta proteobacterium (assembly GCA_963697225.1). Classification (GTDB taxonomy): domain Bacteria; phylum Desulfobacterota; class Desulfobacteria; order Desulfobacterales; family Desulfosarcinaceae; genus Desulfosarcina. The sequence goes on along the minus strand of CAVONM010000014.1, from coordinate 70,371 downwards.
TGCCGGCTCCGTGGGCATGAGCCACGCCTACAGCCAGCCCCATGACGGCTACACCCTGTGCGGCCTGTCCGAATCCAATGTCACCGCCGGCGTGCAGGGCGGCTGGGACAAGAAATTCGATGTATGGGACACTTTTATCGTCGGTGGATCCCCTGACATCATCTCCGTCACTCCCGACACGCCCTACCAGACCCTGACCGATCTCATCGAAGCCGCCAAAAAAGCTCCCGGCAGCATCAAAGCCTCCGCCAGCGGCGCCGGCTCGATCCATCACCTGAACCTGCTGGCCGTTGAAAACGGCTCCGGCGCCGACTTCAACTTCATCCCCTACAAAGGCTCCCAGGATGCTCAGAACGCCGCCATGACCGGTGAAGTATCCGTGGTCGTCACCTCCCTGGCCGAGCAGCAGCAGCTGCTGCGCGGCGGCAAACTGCGCGCATTAGGCATGCTGATTCCGCAATCTTTTGAGGTGGAAGGCCTTGGAACCATCCCGTCCGCCTTTGACGCTTATCCCGGCTTGTCCAAATACCTGCCCATTTCCCAGGCCATCGGATTTGCCGTTCCGGCCGATGTCCCCGCCGACGTCAAAGCAGTCCTGGTGGATGCCTTCAACAAGGCCATGGCCACGGAAAAGGTCAAAACCTGGGCCAAAGAGAACTACTACCTGCTATCTGGCAAAACCGGTGCCGAATCCAAGGCGGAATTCGATGCCCTGGAATCCAACTTTGCCTGGACCCTGTGGGAACTGAAGGCCGCCACGGTGGACCCGGCCAGTCTGGGTATTCCTAAACCGTAACCACCATCTGAACGGGGATGGGCGGCATCCGTTTTTGCGGGTGCCGCTCAGGCCGTCAACGGCCCGTTTTAAAGGAACCTTATCCATGATGGAAAAAGACAAACTGCGCAAGGCAGACGCTTTTTCAGGAAGCGCCATCTTCCTCTTCGGCCTCTGGGTCGTCAGCCAAGCCCTAAAAATGCCCATGAAGGGCTCCTGGGGAGGGGTTCAGAACGTCTGGTTCGTTTCCCCGGCCCTCTTCCCGCTGTTCGTTGGTGCGATGATCGCATTTTTGGGGGCACTACTGGTGCATACCGCCCTGAAAACCGTCGGCTTCAAGGCTATGAGAAGCCTGATTGGCTGGATGGCCAGTCGGGATCTGATCCTGTTTCTCAAGACTCCGGCCCTTATCCGCTTTTATGCCATTGTCGCGCTGTTTTTCAGCTTCGTTTTCATGAACATTCCACGCGTCGATTTCTTTATCGGCGCCACTCTTTTTTTGCTGGTGTTCATCAGCATGTTCTATTTCGACAACGACCGATTGATGCTAAAATTGTTGACCTTTTTCTCTGTCGGCACATTCGTGTCGATAGTATTTTTTGCGGTCGGCATACCGGCATCCCTTGAATCCGTCACCCCATACGCTGGCGATTGGCTGACCCTCGTTCTGATCGTCGCCTACGGCACTTATGCATGGGTACAGGTCCGCACCGATGCGGGGCTCCGAAAAAAATACACCACCATGATGATCCTGGCAGTCCTGCCGCCCTTTCTGATCGGATCGGCCTTTAAATACCTGCTGCTGGTGCCCATGCCCAAGGAAGGCCTGGTGGTTTTGCTGCTGGATGCCATCCGCTACTGGGATTTTTAAGGAGCGCGACGACCCATGATGCTATTTGAGCGTATCGGCGATTTTTTCCAGATCGTATATCACCAGGCCTCAAATCCCATGGACCTAGCTGATCCTTTTCGGGTCGGTGATGCTGGGCATTCTCTTCGGTGCCATGCCGGGGCTGACCTCCACGCTGGGCGTCGCTTTGCTCACCGCCCTGACCTACGGCATGGATACCGACAAGGCCATGATCTGCCTGCTGGCCATCTATGTGGGCGGCACCTACGGCGGGTCTTACTCCGCCATTCTGATCAACATCCCGGGAACGGCGGCGGCGGCGGCCACGGCCCTGGACGGCTACCCCCTGGCCTGCAAGGGAGAAGGTGGGCGAGCCATCGGACTGACCACCACGGCATCGGCCATCGGCACCATCATCAGCATGCTCTTTGTGGTCAGTATTTCACCGATCATCTCCCATTTCGCGCTGCAATTTACCTCCTTCGAGTTCTTCCTGCTGGCCTTTTTCGGTATTCTCATCAGCGGTACCCTCACCAGCCCGGACCTGGTGATCAAGGGCTGGATCGCCGGATTTCTGGGGCTGTTTCTGGCCTGCGTGGGCCGTGACCTGCTGCAATTCTACCCGCGCTTCACCTTCGGATATCCGGAACTTGACAGCGGCATCGAAGTGGTGCCCGTGCTCATCGGTGCCTTCGGCATTCCCCAGATCATCCAGGTGCTCAAAGATCGCTTCCAGATGGGCGAAGCCCAGAAGGTCCAGCGCATTTTACCTGAATTCGGCACTGTGGTGCGAAACATCCCGGCCATCATCCGCTCAGCCCTCATCGGCGTGGGGATCGGCGCGGTGCCGGGCATCGGCGAGGACATCGCCGGCTGGGTCTCCTACGGTACGGCCAAGAACACCTCCAAGCACCCTGAAACCTTCGGCAAAGGAGAACTCCAGGGCGTCCTGGCCAGTGAGACGGCCAACAACGCCTGCGTGGGCGGGGCCATGATCCCGCTGCTCAATCTGGGCATTCCCGGCAGCCCACCGGCGGCCATGCTGCTGGGGGCCTTAATGCTCCACGGCGTTACCCCAGGTCCCATGATCACCTTCGAACACCCCACCTTCATCATGGAAGTGGCGGCCATCCTGCTGCTCTCCTCGATTGCCATGTGGATCGTTGGCATTCTGCTGGCCAAGCAGGTGGTCAAGGTGCTGCGCATTCCCACTCAGATCTTTATGCCCATCATCGGGGTGCTGTGCATCATTGGCTCCTATGCCCTGGGGTTAAACATTTTTAACCTCTACCTCATGCTGCCGGTGGGCATCATCTGCTTTTTCCTCACGGAGATGGGATATCCCATCGCACCGCTGGTCATCGGCGTCATCCTGGGGCCTATGGCCGACGAAAACCTGCGCCGCGCGCTCATGGTCTCCCAGGGAAGTTTTATGCCCGTCTTCACCCGGCCGGTATCCCTGATCCTGTTCATCATCATCCTCTGGACCATCGTCAGTCAGTTCCAGTGGTTCCGCAGTTTAAAGAACCGGACACTGGCGTTGATCTTTTCCCGTAAAAACACAAGCGAAGTCGGTCTCGATGAAAAAAACGAGAAGAGATGACCCACGCAACCGACTGAAAACACAGAGGCGGACATCAGGCGCCGCCTGGGAGGTTCCAATATGCTGAAAATGGCCATCATCACCGGTTTCCTGTCCAAAACCAAAGACCGGTTCCACGAATACAACGCACCCCTGAGCCTGGACGAGAAGTTCGCCCTGATGGCCGGAATCGACGGCTATGACGGCGTGGAGATCGTCTATCCTTACGAAGTCAATGACCCGGCGGCCACCCGGAAGACCCTGGAAAAACATGGGCTGAAGGTTGCGGCCGTCAACGTCAACGTCAAGGCGGAACCGGAATTCCGCAACGGCGGCCTCACCTCCCACCATCCCGCCGTACGCGAAAAAGCGGTACGGTTCATCAAGGAAGCCAAGGATTTCGCCCAGGCCGTGGGTGCCGACAAGGTCACCTGCTGTCCGCTGGGCGACGGCTATGAATTCGCCTTTCAGTACGACTACGCCCGGACCTGGCGCTACCTGGTGGAGACATTCGGCGCCGCCGGCGACTACAAGCGCGACATTCCGCTTTTCGTGGAATACAAGCCCAGCGAAACCCGCGGTCGCTGCTTCGTCGATTCGGCATCCAAGGCGCTTTGTCTGCTCAACGACATCGGCAACACGGACATGGGCATCACCCTGGATTTCGGCCACTCCATGTACGGCAACGAAAACCCCGCCGAGGCCCTGACCATGCTGGCGGAAAGCCCGTACCCCTATTATATTCACATCAACGATAACGATGGCCGCTGGGATTGGGACTACTTTTGCGGCACCAAGCATTTTCTGGAATATGTCGAATTTATCTACTACCTGAAACGCTACGGCTACAGTGGTTATCTCACCTCGGACACGTCTCCCACCCGCTGGGACATCCGGGGCACCTTCGAGGCCAACAGTCGCATGACCAACCGCATCTGGCGGCTGCTGGACGAAGTGGACGATGGCCGCCTGGCCACATTCATGTCTGGCGATGATTATCTGGAAACCTGGAAATTCATCGAAAGCAACATTTTCGGTCTGAAATGAAAAGCGGCCCGACATGACCGACACCATTACCACCCGAGCCGATCTTCTCGCGAGCCTGCCGCCGCCTTGGCCGGACTACCCGTTTCCGGCAATCCGCAAGACGATCGCCGAATCGAAAACCAGGCTGGTCGTTCTGGACGATGATCCTACCGGCACACAGACCATTTACGGCATGCCGGTGCTCACCACCTGGTCCGTTGCGTGTCTGGTAGCGGAACTGAGAGCGGCCGGTCCGGGCTTTTTCATCCTGACCAATTCCCGGAGCCTCACGGCACCGGCGGCGGCGGTATTGAGCCGGGAAATCGGCGACAACCTTCGCCAGGCAGTCGCGTCCACCGGCGTTCCCGTATCGGTGATCAGCCGCAGTGACTCCACCCTGAGGGGCCATTTCCCTATCGAAGTGGATGCGCTGCTGGAGGCCATGGACACGCCCCACCTGCCCCGCATCATCGTCCCCTGCTTTTTCGAGGGCGGGCGTCTGACGGCTAACGACATTCACTACGTGGCCGAAGGAGATCGGCTCATCCCTGCGGCGCAGACACCCTATGCCCGGGATGCAGTATTTGGTTACCGCCAATCGAATCTAAGGGAGTGGGTGATGGAAAAAACCGGCGGGGCCGTTTCCGGCGGTCAATTGGCATCGGTGACCATTAAAGATATCCGCAAGGGGGGCCCGGATCAGGTGGCCAAGCGCCTGCAGTCCCTGCCTTCCGGCAGCTGCTGTATCGTCAACGCCCTGGAATACCGGGACCTGGTGGTTTTCGTGGCAGGCCTTCTGGCCGCCGAGGCGCAAGGACGTCGGTTCGTCTTTCGCAGCGCCGCCTCCTTCGTTCGCGTGCGGGCCGGCATCGCCGAAAGAGATCTGCTTGACGGGTCTGAATTGAACGTCGGCAACGGCAATGGCGGCCTTTTCGTTGTGGGCTCTTACGTGCCCAAGACCAGCGCCCAGCTTGCTGCCCTGCGCATCCAGGACAAGGTGGCTGATATCGAGGTCAAGGTCGATGATCTGTTGAACGACGCCCGGCAACCGGCCGCCATTGCCGCTGCCATTGCCACCGCCAACCAGGCACTGGGACAAGGCCAGGACGCGGTGCTGTTCACCAGTCGCGATCTGGTCGCGGGCGCTGACGCAACAAGCAGCCTGAATATCGGTAGACGGGTGTCGGAGAGCCTTGTCTCGGTCGTCCGCGGTATCACCTGCCAGCCCGGCTACCTGGTCGCCAAGGGGGGTATCACCTCCAGCGATGTCGCCACCAAAGGGCTGGGTGTGCGCCGGGCCATGGTCATGGGACAGGTGCTGCCCGGCGTTCCCGTGTGGCGTTTGGGTCAGGAAACCCGCTGGCCCGGCATGGCCTACATTGTCTTTCCCGGCAATGTGGGCGGCGACGACGCACTGGCCGACATCCGGCAGCGTCTGTCGCTGCCGACAGCGCCTCAACCCAATCAAGATTAATGAACTGACGCAACATGCTCATATCCACCGCACAACTTCTCCACCAGGCCCGCCAGGACCACTACGCCGTGGGCGCCTTCAACGTCTACACCCTTGAAGGGGTCCGGGCGGTGGTGTCGGCGGCCGAGCAGACCCACAGTCCGGCCATCCTGCAAGTGTTGCCATCGGCCCTGGAGCTGGGGGGCACCGCCCTGATTGCCTGCTGCCTGGAGGCTGCGCGCGAATCGGTCGTTCCCATGTCCGTGCATCTGGACCACTGCAGTTCGGAAACCACCATCACCGAGGCGCTGACCGCAGGCATCTCGTCAATCATGGCCGACGGTTCTCACCTGCCCGTTGAACGCAATATAGACTTCTCCCGGCGGATGGCTGCGCTGGCCACATCCATGCAAAAAACAGTCGAAGCCGAACTGGGGCGTCTGTCGGGCACCGAAGACGGCATCACGGTAGCCGAACGGGAAGCATGCCTCACCGACCCGAACCAGGCAGCGGCCTTTGTCGACAGCACCGCCGTGCATGCCCTGGCGGTATGCATCGGCAACGTCCACGGCAGGTATCATTCACCGCCTCAATTGGATTTTAACCGCCTCGCTGCCATCGCCGACCGGGTGAGTATTCCGCTGGTGCTCCACGGCACCTCGGGCCTGCCGGACGACATGATCTCGCGGGCGGTGGCCCGGGGAGTATCTAAATTCAATGTCAACACGGAGTTGCGAAGCGCCGGTATCGCCGCCGGCGGGATGTATATGCGGGTAACGGAAAAGCCTGAACTGGTAGATCGCATGCAAACTGAAATTGATGCCATGAAACACCTCGTGATGTCCAAGATCGTTCTCTTCGGATCCGCAGGCAAGGCATCCTGAACGACAATTACGTATTTTTTCGATTAAACCCACTAAGGAGGATAAAATTGATGAAGCAGACCAAACACACCGTCAAAACCATCCAGGATATGCGTGATCAGGGTGAAACCATCACCATGCTCACGGCCTACGACTACCCTACCGCCAAGCAGGTCAACGATGCCGGCATCGACATGATCCTGGTGGGCGACTCCTGCGCCATGGTGGTCCACGGCCACCCCAACACCCTCAACGCCACCATGGACATGATGGTGCTGCACTGCGCCGCCGTGGCCCGTGGATGCGCCCGCACCATGGTCATCGCCGACATGCCCTTCGGCTCCTTCCAGTACTCCATCGAGGAAACCATGCGCAACGCGGCCCGCTTCGTCACCGAAGCCAAAGTTGACGGGGTGAAGTTCGAAGCAACCCCCCACCATATCGAAAAGACCAAGGCCATCGTGGAGATGGGCATTGCCGTGGTGGGCCACGTCGGGCTGCATCCCCAGGCTGTGGGCGCCCTGGGTGGACTCAAGGTTCAGGGGAAATCCGTTGAAACGGCCCGCAAGGTGGTCCGTGAAGCCCTGGCCCTTCAGGAAGCCGGCGCCTTCGCCATCATCTTCGAGGCGGTTCCGGCCAAACTGTCCACTTATGTCACCAAAAAACTGCGCATTCCCACCATCAGCATCGGTGGCGGCCCCGGATGCTCCGGCCAGCTGCTGGTCACCCCGGACGTGCTCGGCATGTTCGATGCGTTTACGCCCAGCTTCGCCAAGAAATATCAGAACTTCAACGGCCTGATGAAAGAGACCTTTGCCAAGTATGCCGAAGAAGTGAGAACCGGTGTGTTCCCTGGAGAAGAGCATTCCTACAAAATGTCCGATGAAGTGCTCGACGCCATCGAAACCGAGTTCGGAAAAACCGAATAAACCGATTTGATCCCGACCGACGACGTCAGCCCGAAAGCAGAGATCAGGCTGCCGACCTCGGGGAAGTGACGGGCCCCTCCCCTGCCCGACTGCATCGCAAGGTTCAGTCGGGTTCCTTCCAAAGGCGGCTGCGACCCCATGGGACCGTAGCCGCTGGAAGACCTGTCAGGCCGACGCTGAGGGTCTCCAGCAGGTCGGACGAAACCGCCCGGCATTGACCCGTTGAGGACAAAAAAGCCCTTGACTTACTTTTGCAAAAGGGTTTATATGCGGTCTTTCTTGAAACGGCAGCCTGCCTTTTCATGAGCCCCGCCGAGGTAGCTCAGTCGGTAGAGCAGGGGACTGAAAATCCCCGTGTCGGCAGTTCGATTCTGTCCCTCGGCACCACGATCAAATAGCCTACTGTTTACGCGGTAGGCTTTTGATTTTTTTAGATATTCCTACAATTTTGATCATTTCCGGCTGTTACACCAAAGTCTTACACCAAGTGACAGACAGCGGTGATCAAAATGCCCTCTCCTTCCTACCTGATTCGAAATCAATACTCGTATTGTTTCCGGCATCACGTTCCTGCAGATCTCCAGAAATACATCGGCAAAAAAGAGTTGCGGTATTCGCTGCGGACAGGATATTTGTCTGAGGCAAAGTTCAAAGCACGTTTCAATGCGGCAGGTGTTCAACTTTTATTTAGGAGGTTGATGGAGCTCAGATCGATGATACTTAAAAATGATCAGATAAAAAAGTTTGCAAAGGCTTACTTTGAACAGCAGTTACAAAAGCTGCCTTCGGAATTCTGGCCAGGGGACAGTTGAAGAAGGGTGAAAAAGGGGTCGCGCTAACCGATTGACATTAATTTGAATTAGCCGTAAATAGGGCCGTTTTACGGCCCTATTATAACGTTTTTAGGGTCAAAAAAAGCGATTAAGGAAATCATCCTGTAGAAGTTAGACAAATATAAATGGATTGACGGCGGTTGAGGGAATTCTCCTTTAACCGCCTTTTTGTTTTTCAGATTGAACATATAAAGGGTTTTCGGCCCCATTTACACGGTTTCAAACCCAGTGTGAAATGGTTTCAAATCGGGTGTTAGATTACTCGTGGTTCTGATCCTGAGTAGGGTCAGTTAACGACGATTGCTTCAGTTCCTCCAACCCAACCCGCCACCACTGCCTGCCGACGACGATCACATTTTTATATTCGATTTTTCTAAAAAATTAAGCGATTTGAAAGCCGATCGCTTAAATTGCCGAGCGCCCGGTAAATCAATTGCTTTAGTACGGCGCTTCAACTGCCGAAGATGGAGATAGCTTTGTTCCCGATGCAATGAATCCAGGAGGACGACTTTAGATCATGAATGTAAAACCAACCCCTTATCTAAGAATCCGCCAAAGCTTTTTACTCGTTCTTCTCATCATCGTCATGACAGCCCCTGCAGTGACAGCGGCCGGTGTGACCCTGCACTGGGATCCCAACCTTCCCTCCCCCCAAGGTTACCGGGTGTTCGCCCGAAAAGGCCAGCAGGCCTACAACTACAGTCAACCCGACTGGGAGGGCACTGCCGCTTCCTGTACCCTCGACAATCTCGAAGGCCAGATCGAATACTACTTCGTGGTCCGGGCTTATGATGGCGGTTTGGAGAGCGCCGACTCCGCCGAAGCCCACTACATACCGCCGGAAATGGACAATGACGGCGACGGCATACCCGATGACTGGGAAGCCCGCTTCGGACTGGATCCTGGCGCCGATGACGCCGGCGGTGACATCGATCAGGACGGCATCAGCAACCGAGATGAATTCCGCGCCGGTCTGGAGCCTGATGACCGGGGTGTGGGAGCGGCGCCGCAGCGTCCGGAGTTACTCTTCCCGACATCCGATGCCCTGGTGGAGCGCAACCCGCTGCTCGATGCGGGAGAATTTTCAGACGCCGACGGGGATCTCCATATCGCCACGCAGTGGCAGGTAGCGGACAGGGTTACCGGAGATGTCCTGCTGGATGTGGTGACCGATCGCTGGCTCAACCTGCTGCGGGTGCCGCTTATGCTGCTCAACGGCGACGGCGCCTACGGCTGGCGGGTCCGTTTTTTCGACTCCGGCGGACGGGCATCCGCGTGGTCGGCAAGGGCCTATTTCACCACCCAGGCGGCGAATGACGATCTTGATGGCAACGGCATCAGCGACGGTCAGGAAGGTGGTGTGGTTCAGGCCCCGGTGACGGATTCCTTAACATCACCAACCATCACCAACGAACCCACGGACCTCGTCGTGGCATCCGAAGACACCGTCGCAGAAATCGAACAGGCGGCGTTGATCGACCCGATCGATTTGGAAATCGATGAGACGACGCCGGACCGCCTGCCTTCAGCCATGCTGGCCTACAAGCTGGTGCTTCACCGACCCGGCCAGCGGGCGCTGGTGACGATCAAACTCTCCGATCCGGCACCCGCCGGGGCCACATGGATCAAGTACGATGCGGTCAATGGATGGAAGGATTATTCCCATCACGCGGCCATATCCGCAGACCGCCAGTCAGTGACCGTTGAAGTCAAGGACGGCGCTTATGGCGATGCCGACGGCGTGGCCAACGGAATCATCATAGACCCGTCAGGTCTTTCCCCAGCACCACCGGCAGCATCCACCGCCGGGGGGGGCGGCGGTGGCGGCGGCGGCTGGGGTTGCTTTATATCAACGATCCACTAAGAAGTGCGTTCACATCAAGTGCATGCCGATTAGACGCTGTTCGGCAATCAACAAGGCGACCGCGAGGGAAAAATTAACCCACTGTTACGGCAGTGGGTTTTTTATTTCTGTCCCACTCGAATGGGAATATTCCTCCGGCCGTCCCGTTTATTCCTCTGCACGGGTAGCAGCTATCTTTTTATCTTTTTTGGCTTTTTTTGATGCAGGGTCAGCAGTGTGCCGTTTTTTGGGTTGGCTCTCTTTCTGGAGCGCTTGTTTTTCGATCTTGATTTCAGCCTTACGGGTGATCATTTCCTCCAGCTCGGCGATACCAGTCAGTTGGTGTTTTGCCTGACGGATTTTTCCTTTTAGGTGCTTGACCCTTGAATCCCGTTGAATCTGCGTCTCGGTCAATCCCTTTGATTTCAGCATGTCCTCTTGCAGCGCCAACTGCTTTTCAGCAGTTGTCTTATGTTGCTCTACGTATGGTTTCCTTCTCAGCATGGTTCGGTTTCCTTGGTAAGCGGGTTTGAGTGTCGATCGGATTTCTTTCACCGAGCAAGAGACAGCGAAAACCATGCCAGGTAAAATTATGGTTCAAATACGGCATGTTTTTGATATTCAGCCGACTGTACTGGGAACCGGAAGTTCCGGATCTGATGCAGGCGTTTGGCCACGCCAACGTCACCTTGGCCGCCCAAATAGCTAACTACTTGATGATGAACAACTTTTTAAGGACGTGGGAATGCATCAGATCGATTGCTGAAATGACATCAGTACGCTGTTTTTCGGACCTCCCGGTTCCTGTTTCGCATGAACCTTTATTGGCCCCGGTCATGATGGTTTTTGGATCGACCCATCCAACCTATTGACGTAACCTGTAAAACAATGGAAATTGGGACACAGTTACCTCGTTGGCCGGCCAAGATCGTGGACAAAGCGATATGCAAAACGTATGTTCGGCAAAGCCGCGAGTAAAGGTGCCAGCATGCATTGGATTAAAAAATTTCTGCTGTTCGACCAACATACTTGCCCATGGTGGATGGCCTACGCATGGGATCATCGACTGCGCAAGTGGTTTCACGATCCTCTTCTACTGTTGAAACCCTATTTGTCCGAAGGCGATCGCGTTGCGGATATAGGCTGTGGAATGGGGTATTTTTCAATCGCCATGGCTGACTACGTCGGTTCTTCGGGCAAAGTATTCGCGATGGACCTGCAACAGCGGATGCTCGATATTTTAAACAAGCGCGCCCAAAAACACGATACCGGACACCGAATCCAAACCATGCTTGCGGGCGGTGAAAAACAATATTTCGACGGATCGCTTGATTTCATCCTCACTTTTTGGATGTTGCACGAAGTCGAAGACAAGCAAGCCTTTTTGCGGAGGTGGTATTCAAATTTAAAGGACGGCGGAACCTATCTGCTGGTCGAGCCGAAAATTCATACATCTTGGAAGCTGTTCGATGCAGAGGTGAAAATGTGCGGGCGAATCGGATTCGAACTGACGATGTATCCCCCGAAGCAAACGCGTCCGACGTCACCGTAACGTGCGGCGCTTTTTACCGAAAACCATCGACTGAAATAACTGCTCGGCCCCCAATAATTTTAAGCAGACATTTCCCAATATGTGTTGTATAGGCAATGCTTCCGACCACGTTGCAGGCCAGTAGCTCGAATTGGTAGAGCACCGGACTCCAAATCCGGGTGTTGGGGGTTCGAATCCCTCCTGGCCTGCCATTTTTTCATCCTTATGCTTTGAATACAAACTCCATGAGCATCAAAGAGACCCTAAAGGATTTCTGCTACCGGCAACTCTTTCCCCAGGCGGGTTTGCTGCTGGTCAAACTCATATCCCGCACCTACCGCTATCGGCTGGTGGATACGCAACACGAACAGAAAGTGCTCGATACCCACGGCACCGTGGTCTATGCCTCCTGGCACCAGCGGTTTTTCCCGGGCATCACCTTCTTTGCCACCCGAAAGCCCATCGCCATCATGATCAGCCAGAGCCGGGACGGGGAGATGATCGCCCGGGTGGTAGATATTCTGGGGTGGCGCTCGGTGCGGGGGTCGTCTTCAAAAGGCGGCGTCCATGCGCTCAAAGAACTCCGGGCCCTGACCAGCCGGGGATATCGCGTCGGGCACATCGTCGACGGCCCCCAGGGGCCTTCTGGGGTGATCAAGCCCGGCCTGCTCACCATCGCCCAGTTCTCCGGCGCACCCATCCTGCCCGTCATCATGTCTGCCGAACGGCGCTGGGTTTTCAACAGCTGGGACCGCTTCATGGTTCCCAAACCCTTCTCCCGGGTATTCGTCCGTTTCACCCCGCCCATCCATGTACCCCGCCGGCTTGATCCCGACGCCTTCGAAGCCCTTCGCCAGGATGTTGAAAAACAAATTAAAGAACTCACCATCCAGACCGATAACTGGTGGAGAAGCCCGGAAACGATCAGGCGCTATTTTCCCTGATCGCCCCCTTAAGCCGGACCCGCGACCCAGAGGATTCAGATGGCGGAGGCCATGTTCAAACTTGTCGTCACCGACCCGGTGGACACGCCGACGGATCGGATCTACCTGGATTATTACCAGCTCAGCGAAGCCCCCTTTGCGATCACCCCGGACCCGGAGTTTCTCTTCTCGGCCAGCTGCCACCAGCAGGTGCTCGACAAGATCAACTACGCCATCGACGGCCGCATGGGCTTCGTCCTGCTCACCGGGGAGGTGGGCACCGGTAAAACCACCTTGTGCCGCACGCTGCTCGATCGGCTGAGCCTCGATGCCGAAACCGTCTACGTGATCAATCCGTCGATTTCCGGCCATGAACTGCTGGCCAGCATCCTCGAGGACCTGGGTACGCCCCCGCCCCCCCAGACCACCAAAAAAGCGCTGATCGACCAGCTCAACCAGCGCCTGCTTACCGACAGCACCAACCGTCCCTTCGTGGTAATCATCGACGATGCCCAGACCATGACACCCGAGACCCTGGAAGACCTGCGCCTGCTGTCCAACCTGGAGTCGGACAAGCGCAAACTCATCCAGGTGATCCTGTCCGGTCAGCCGGAACTGCTGGACATGCTGGCCAACGATCGGCTGCGGCAGTTGAAGCAACGAATCGCCGTGCATTGCCGCCTCGACCCGCTGACCGTTCAGGAGACCGGCGCGTATATCTCCCGGCGGCTCTCCGTGGCCGGCAACACGGGTCAGGTGTGTTTTTCCCATGCCGCCACGCAACTGATCCATAAACGGTCCGGCGGGATCCCGCGGCTGATCAACAAGATCTGCGATTTCACCCTCACCGCCGGCTACGTCAGCGATGCACCGGTCCTCGGTCCTGCCCATGTGAACCGGGCCCTGGCCGAGCTGCCGGACCCGGATATACGAGAGACCCGAAACGGAGGCCCCATCCTGCGCTACGGGTTACCGGCAGCCGCCATGCTGCTGGTGCTCTTTGCCGCCGTGGTTTGGGCCCTTCGCCCCGACGACCGTACCCCGGCTACACCGGCCCAGCTCCTCCCCGCGGCAATCGAGGAAACCACGGGGCTGGCGCCGAGATCACAGCCGCCTGATTCCGGCGGGGTTTGCCTTGCCCCCTCGCCAATAAAACCGACAGCCGGTGAGGCGGCAGCGGGTGAAATAACCGCGGTTACCACCTGTACGACGGGCAGCGCCAGTCCGCCAGTTCCAGTTGAAAAGAAACGGGTCTTGCCCCAACCCCCCTCACCCACCACCTATGCCCTTCAGTTGGGATCGTTTCGCACAAAAGAGCGCGCCAGGCGCAGCGTGGCCCAATACCGCCAGAAAGCCATACCCGCTCACTGGCAGGCAGTGGAGGGCGGGCAGTGGTACCGGATCCTCACCGGCAAATTCGAAAGCCGGAACCAGGCCGTCCGATACAGGGACGCGCACCAGTTAAAGGAGGCCCGGGTCATCCATGCACCGTGGACGGTCCGGGTGCTGCCGGGACGACCGGACCTGACGGAGGCCGAAATTCTTAGATTTATTTCAGAAATCGGCTATGACAGCCTAATGGAAACAGGCCTGGCGGGCGATAATGAAATCTATACCGGTCTTTTTGTATCGGTTGAAGACGCAGCCGTGACTGCCAAACGGATAAACAGCAGCGGTCAGATCCTGGCCCAGGTGGTTACCCGTTAACACGCGTCACCGTCTGATGGAGTCAAACCGGAGTCATTTGCATGAGCCTGATGAACGACGCCCTGAGGAAAAAAAGTCATGAGACCACGGGAAGCCCCGTTGCCAAAGGCTTTATCGAGGTATCCGGACGGCCTCGGATAACCAGGCGCTGGCTCGTCGTTCTGGCAGGGTTGATCCTGCTGAGCATCGGGATCTTTTACGGAAATTACCTGATGCAGTCCGGCACGGGCAACACCCTGCTGGTGATGACGACCCAGCCTGGACGATCCTTATCGCCGGCAAACCATCCCATTGAGACGACATCCGACGTCCAGCATCGATCCGCTGGCGAGCCCCTGCCGGCATCGGCAGATCGTCAGACGGAGACCGTGGTATCCGAGGATCCACCCGAGGGAAATCACCTGGCCACGGCCGAGGTAAACCCGGCGGCGCAGCCTCCGACGTTCAACGGCGACTTGCCGGACATCCGCGCCGGCGAATCTGTCGCGGCGCTGACACCGGCCGATGAGAAACCGGCCGTCCCGTCAGCCGCCGAGACCGCGTTGACGATTGAAGCGGCCGTCGATCCGTCTCAACGGGAACCGAGCGCCGTCTCCCGCACCTTCGAACCCGGTCCGGTTCAAACCTACCCGCGTGAGAAAAGTCGGCCAGTGGCATCTCGGCAGCCCCCCTTACCCGCGGCCGGTCAAGCATCCGAGACCCCCGGCAAGTTGAACGCAGGCGCGCCGGTCCGCAATAACGCCCCGTACCCGGCGGAGGAGGATCTATTTTACAAAAAGGCCCGCGCATACCATCGCAACGGTCGCCTGGCCGAGGCCATCCGCCTTTACCGGCAGGTCCTCAAGGCCCATTCAATCCACCCGGACGCCATGCTTAACCTAGCCGCCGCATACATGCAGCAGGGAAAGTATATCCAGGCCGTCCCCCTTCTCGAACGACTGGAACGGTCAACCCCTCGCCCCCAGGGCGTGCTGTTGAACCTGGCCATGGCGGCAATCGGCATGGGCGCCCCTGAAAAGGCCCTTGACTACCTGGACCGGGCAAGCGCGCTGTCGGATGCAACCCCCTGGGAAATTCGCTTTCACCGGGCCGTGGCCTTTGCCCGCATGAACCGGCTACCCGAAGCCCTGGACCTGTACCGCGAAGCCGAAACGGAACGGCCCGGCGATCCCCGGCTTCAGTTCAACCTGGCGGTAACCTGCGATGCGCTGGGCTTCTATCCGGAGGCGGTGGCCCATTACGAGGCCGTTCTGCGAATCCCGTCCGAACCGTCTGCAACCGACAAGGAAACCATTACCCAACGCATCCGGACCCTCAGGCGGTATCTCGACACCGCCCAATCAACGGCAACAGGGCAGTAAGATGGCTAAACGCATTGGCGATATTCTCATCGACCTGGGGTACGTCGACCAGGATCAGCTGGAGATGGCCCTCACGGAGTCCAAAAAAACCGGGATCATGCTGGGTGACGTGCTCCTGCGGCTGGACTGGGTCACCCAGGAACAGCTCCAGATGAGCCTGGCGGTGCAGAGCGGCGCCAAGCTGCTGGACACGGATGCCATCAAGGTGGACCCCGGCCTGATCGCCCAGGTCCCCCAGGAGTTCGTCACCACCCACGGGATCATGCCGCTGCAGAAGCGGGACGACACCATCCTGGCCGCCACCAACAACCCCTTTGACGTGGTCGCCAAGGACAAACTGGCCCGCATCACCGGCTGTCGGGTGGAAACCTACATCGCCTCCAAGGACTGGTTGGCGGGTGCCATCGACCTTTACTACAAGACGGCCCTGGCCATCGACGTCGACATCGATCGCATCACGCGGGCCACGGTGACCGACGGCGAATTCGAAGAAAACCAGATCGTCCTGCTGGGCGACCGGCTGATCGAAAAAGGGCTGGTGCTGGGCGCCAGCGATATCCACGTGGTGCCCGACGTGAAGCTGTCCCGCATCTACTACCGGATCGACGGCGTGCTGCAGCAGAAGTTCCTCTTTCCCATCCGCTTTCACAAGAGCCTGCTCACCCGCTTCAAGATCATGGCGGACATGGACATCTCCAACCCCAACATTCCCCACGATGGACGCATCAAGTATTCCGGTGAAATCGGGGAAATCGACCTTCGCGTCTCCACCTTCCCCACCCATCTAGGGGAAACCGCGGTCATGCGGCTGCTGATCTACAGCAAGGTGGTCGGCGACCTGCGGCGACTGGGTCTGGAAGAATCCGATTTCGATCTTTTCCTGTCACACATCAAGCGGCCTTACGGCCTGATCGTGGCCACCGGTCCGACCGGTTCAGGCAAGACCACGACACTCTACTCGGCCCTGATGACGGTCAACAGCCCCAACATCAACGTGATGACCGTTGAGGATCCCATCGAGTACATCATCCCGACCATTCGCCAGACCGCCGTCAACCCCAAGGCGGGGCTCTCTTTCGGCAACGCCCTGCGGTCGGCCATGCGCCAGGACCCGGACATCATCCTCGTGGGCGAAATCCGGGACACGGAAACGGCCGACCTGGCCCTGCGGGCATCCATGACCGGTCACCTGGTTTTTTCCACCCTGCACACCAACGACGCCGCGTCGGCCATCAACCGACTGCTGGACCTGGGGGTGAGCAAGGGCATTTTGGCCTCATCCCTGAGCCTGGTCATCGCCCAGCGCCTGGTCCGGAAAATCTGCACAAACTGCTGCGACCACGCCGAGCCCACCGAGCAGCAGGTGGCCTTGTTCGACCAACACGGCATTGCCCCGCCGGATCGCCTGGTGGTCCCGGTCGGGTGCGATTCGTGCTACCAGGCCGGCTACCGTGGCAGAACGGGCATTTATGAAGTCATCCGCGTGGACCGGGAGATCCAGGCCCTGATCTTCGCCGGCGCGCTGCACAGCACCATCGAAGAGGCGGCCGTGAAAGCCGGCACCAACCTGATGCTCAAGCAGGCCCTGAGAAAGGCGGCCGCCGGCCTCACCTCCTTCGAGGAAGTCTATCGGGTGGTGGCCGATGCCTAAATTTGTCTACCAGGCCATAGACAGTGCCGGCCGCCTGTTAAAGGGAAGCGCTATTGCCGCCAGCGAAAGTGAACTGGAAGGCAAGCTGCTGGACAAGGATCTCACCCTGGTATCCAGCCAGCTGCACACCGACGGTTTCATGGGCAAGAGCATCCTCGGGGAGCGCATCCGCCAACGCGATATCATCGAGTTCTACCACCGGCTCTA
This sequence comes from uncultured delta proteobacterium, assembly GCA_963697225.1. GTDB lineage: Bacteria > Desulfobacterota > Desulfobacteria > Desulfobacterales > Desulfosarcinaceae > Desulfosarcina. The sequence continues at coordinate 52,837 of CAVONM010000014.1, read as the reverse complement.
CCAGACCCTGGAGTTGGGCCTGCCCATGCTGGCGGCACTCGAGGAAAATGCCGTCGGGCTGCCCTCGCGGCCCATGCGGCGTATCGTCGACGAAATACGCATCGCCATCGAAAACGGCAACACATTCACCACCGCCATGTCCAAGTTTCCAAAGGCCTTCGGCAAGCTCGACCTGGCCATCATCCGCATGGGCGAGGAAACCGGCGTATTGCCCAAATGTCTCAAGGATCTCTCCGCGTTTCTGGAGTGGAAAGAGGAGATCCGCTCGACCGTCAAGCGGGCGGCCATTTACCCCTCGTTCGTAATCATCGTCATCGTTGCCGTGATCGGCGTCTGGGTGGGGTATGTGCTGCCTCAGCTGGCCGGCCTGCTGATGCAGATGGGTGTCGAACTGCCCACCATGACCCGCTTTATACTGAACCTGAGCCACTTCTTCAGAAACTGGTGGGCCGTCATGACCACGGCGATGGTGCTGTCCGCCATTGCCGTCTACGTGCTTCAGCGCACCGAAAAAGGCGGGGTACTGTTTCACCGCCACCTTCTCAATCTGCCGGTCGTCGGCGGGGTGATATCGAACATCGCCATGGCACGGCTCAGCCACAACTTTGCCACCATGTACCAGGCCGGCATGTCCATCAACGGGATCTTCGAGATCCTTTCAGCCAACGTTTTGGGCAACCGCTACCTGGAGATGCTGCTCAAAAAAGCCTTTGACGCAGTTCAGCGGGGCGACGCCATCTCGGACGGCTTCGACCGGGCCGGCGGTTTTCCCCCGCTGCTGCTCGGCGCCATTCGCAACGGTGAAACCACCGGCACCCTAGATGTCTGTTTCGAACGGTTGGGCAGCTACTACGACCGGGAGGCCAAACGGACCGTCCAGACCATGATCGCCACCATCGAACCCATGTCCATCATCATGCTTGGTGGTGTTTTCGGCTTAATCGTCCTGTCGATTCTCTTGCCGCTTTATGATGTGATTGGAAAGTTCTGAAGACCGAGGACTGAGGGCTTAGGACTGAGGACTTGCACCTCTTTGACTTCATGCGCTCACAGGCGCACAAGGAGCGGCTTCCAGCCGCGATTAGTACCATCCGCGAAGACCCACTAATCGCGGCTGGAAGCCGCTCCTACGCACAAACGGACGGTTGGGTATAGCACAGCAACTTTTCCCAAACCCACTCCCCAGCTTCGACCTTTGACCTTTGACCTTATGACCTTCGAGCTTTGAGCTTTGAGCTTCCAGCTATCCCTCAATACCCCTCCCTGATCTGGTCCACAGTCAGCGCCTGTTCGTAGATGGCCACCCCGTCGATCGATCCCGTGAAAAAATGCTGGGTACCCTCGTTGTCGGCACCGATGGTCAGGTCGACGCCGGGCAGCAGGGGCAGGCTCACGCCCACGGCGGTTTCGTCCAGACTGCCATCGAAGCAGATGTGCATGCTGTCGGCGGCATCGTCGTATACAAAGGCAACGAAATGCCACTGGTCCGGGATCATGGCGATGGATTTGCGCGTCACCGTGTAGCTGCCGCCGTCGCCGATGCCGCCGTAGGGCCGGCCGTTGTCCACCCCCAAAAAGTAGAAGTAGTTGCCGGCGCGCCGTGAGATAATCTTGGCATGGGCCCCCGGCGTGCGCTCACGGATCCAGGCGGCCAGGGTCAGCCCGCCGGTCAGGCGCAGGTCGGGATGATCGGCAACGCGGACATAATCGCTGCCGTCCAGGCGCAGGGCGGCGTTGGGCAGGCCGAAGCGGTCCGCCGTATAGGCCCCGCCGACCAGCGTGCCGTCATGTCCACCGCCCCCGCCGTCGTCGGCGGTGCCATTGAATCCGTAGGATACCACCCGGTTGGGGTGAGCAGGCCCGGCCAACAGGCCACGAATTTCCGCATCGGTAAGGGCCCTGTCGTAAACGGCCACGTTATCGACATCCCCGGTGAAATAGCCTGCGGTCCCCTCGGAATCGGCACCGATGGACAGATCCACCCCGACGGTCGGCGAAAGGCTCTGCGTCACCGTCGTCATGCGCTCGGTGCCGTCGAAATGCAGGAACATGCGGTCGACGGCATCTTCGTAGACAAGGGCCAGATGATTCCAGCGGTCGAGGGACATGAGCAGGGATTTACCCGTAACCGTGTAGGTGACATCGTCACCGATGCCGCCGTAGGGATGGCCGTTGTCCACCCCCAGAAAGTAGAAATAATACCCGGAGCGACGGGAAATGACCTTGGCATATTGGCCGATGGCGGTCTCTTTGACCCAGGCCATCAGGGTGAGCTGGCCGGTCAGGTGAAGGCTGGAATGGTCACTCACGCGCACGTAATCGCCGGAACCGTCAAAGGTGAGCGATGCCCCGCTGCCGTCCGGGGTGTCGGTGGTCCAGGCGGTGTTGCCGACCAGGACCCCATTGTTGGGACCCGCGCCGTCGCCGGCCGTCGGGCCTGCACCCTCGTTGAAATCCCACTTGGAGACCGGTGAAGGTCCGGCAGCGCATGCGGCCACACTGATGTCAAAGCGCCGCTCCACCGCGCTTCCTGCAGAATCGGTCAGTGCCGCCACCAGGGTGTAGGCACCGGGAGTGGACGGGGTGCCGCTGAGGTCGCAGGCCTCCCCCGCGGGGGCGAGTGCCATCCAGGCCGGCAGGATAGTCGCCGACCAGGCGTATGGCGGGACGCCGCCCTCGGCAAACAGGTCGCCGCGGTAGGGTTCGCCGCTGCAGCCCCCGGGAAGCTCGTTGTTGAGTATAGCCAGCCGACCGGTCGTACGGTCGAAACAGCCGGCCCGGTTGCCCAGATCGGCCAGCGATACAACCTCGGCCAGGTCCAGCACAGAGATGGCGGCGTTGCCGGCATAGGCCCCCGAAATGCCCGGGGTGGTATCGACAGTAACATTCTCGCCGCCGCTGATGATGAAAAACGCCGTATCGGCCACGCCATTGGCAACGATCCCCGAAGACTCCCGGCCGCACAGCCCGCCACCGGCGAGTGCGGCCAGGTTGCCGTCATACACGTAGACCAGCGCACGTCGCCAGGGATCGTCGCGAACACCGGCGGCCGCGACGAATTCTGCGGCCGTGGGCAGGCGGCCGCTGGCTACGCTCCAGGCGATGATGGAACGCGATGCCCGCTCGAGCAGGTTGCGGGTCGTTTCGGTTCGCATCCGCCGGGTTGTTGGACCCACCAGATGCATCCCGGCACCGATCAATGCCCCGGCGATCACAAAAGTCAGCACAATGGGCATCAGGGTCATGCCGGCTTGGCCGGTTGCGGATCGGAAGAAGCCGGGAATGGCCATGGGTGTTTGCTTTCCAGTGGTATGTCAGGGGTTGATGGTCAACACGAACGACCGACTGGTGCAGTTGTCCAGGCTCGCGCCGCCGGCGCATGCCTCGTCATTGCCCGGATTGCTGTTGTCACGAACCCAGAAGGTCATCAGAAAGCTTCCGGCAACCGTTGGCGTGCCGTTGATCAATATGTGGTCGGCACGCGTCCAGACGGCGCTGCTTTCGGCCAGCCCGGCGCCATTCGTGTCGACTCCGATGTCGCCCGTGTCCGTGTGGTTGCGAAAGTTCAAACCGGAAGGGGCCGCACCGGTGGGCGTCTCGACGCACCAGAGATAATCGCCGCCGGCGGCAAAAGGAACCCCGCCTTCAACGTAGACCGCCGCCGAGTATGGGCTGGTGGTCCGACCGGGAGGTAGTTCGTTGTTCATTACGGTAAGCTGCGGACCTCGACAGCCGATCTTGCCGCGCAGCTCGTCCAGGGTGGCCCACTGAAGGATGTCGTCAAAGGGTTCGGCACGGTTGAGATCGGCGGCATAGCCGTCCACGTCGCCCACCCCGTTCGGGTAGACGTCGATGACCGTGGCCGCGTTGACGGCCAGGCTGCCGGCGGTCTGGTTGTTGAAGTTCTCACCGCCGCTGAGCACCAGAAAGGCCACGTTGGCCACAGAGACCGGAGCGCTGCAGGCGGCATCCGGGCACTGGCGCAGGGTAATCCGGGTGGTCCGGCGGGTGCACAGGTCGCCGGTGGTCGGGTTTCCATCGGCCAAAACGGAATCATAGATGTATTGAACAGGCCGGCTCCAGGCGTCGTTGCGTATTTTGATGACGCCTGTAAACTGAGCCGCCGTGGGCAAGCGTCCACGGTTGGCGGCGGCATAGCCGACAATCGCTGCGGCACCGGCATCCACCGTTTCGGTGGATTCGATCCGTTTGGCCCGGATGGAAAGGGGACCAATGAGCGAGGCGCCGAAGCCCACGATGAGCCCGATGATAACCATGACCATGGCCATCTCGATGATGGTGAAGCCGGCTTGGCGGTTTTTCATGGCATCCCACACAAGGATCGATCGTCGTGCTGGTTTACAGACGCTACGGATAACACCACCGCCTTCGCAGATATGGTTCCTGCGAGAGGCGGCGGCATGCTCTCTGGCGCACAGGCAGGTGCGGACAACCTACAGCGGAAGGTAAAAATACCCCACCGGGCTGCCCGCGGCCGTGTAGTTCTCATTGGCGCGGATGGTGCCCGTATTCCATACGCCGTCGTCATACTTGGTGTCGATCTCCAGGGCCACGTCCCAGGGCAGGTTGTCGTAGCGAATATAGTGGTTGGCACCGGAGCCGGGATTGACCCAGTACAACCGATAGACGCCGCCGAAGGCATGTTTGGGAAGGCTGGTGGCGCTGCCGTCGAAGGTCCCATCGATGATGCCTGCCAACACCAGGTCCTGGAAGACAAACGGGGCCTCTGCGGCGGAAATCAGCCCGTCACCATTACCGTTGTTGGTATCGCTGGGCGGGCTGGCGGCCAGGTTCTCGTCGCCGGGATAGGCACCGAATTTGTCGTAAAAGGTATAGAAGGCGGCCCGCATCTCGTCGGCGGATTTGACCACCCGCTTGACTTTGGCGTTCTGGATCATCGCCTGACCCTTGAGGACCCCGCCGATCAACAGCCCGATGATCACCAGCACGATGGCGATCTCCACCAGTGTAAAGCCTTTTTGATTCCTTGTCATAACCAATCCTCCATTTTCATTGGGTACCGGTAGCGGTCCGGTATTAATTTAAAGCCGTTGTTTCCGGTATCGGCCGTTCGCCCTTTGGACTTTAACGACGACCATCATTAAAGGTGCACGGCCCACCCGTCATCCACGCTCCCGGATATGGGGAGTGATGAAAATAACCAGCTCGCGGGTCTGCACCGTATCGTCCACGTGCTTGAACCATCCGCCTACCAGGGGCAGGTCCCCCAGCCCGGTGAGCCCTTCGTGTTCCTTGTCCTTGACCTGGCTGATCAGTCCGGCCAGCACCACCGTGTTGCCCTCGCGCACCCGCACGGTGGTGGACAGTTCCTGCAGGTCGATGATCGGGTTCTTGATGGTCTGAACCGTGGTGGCGGAGGTGGGCAGCTCAACATCGGCCTCTTCCTGGATGCGGGTGATGGTCGGGACGATATTCATGGCGACGGTGCCGTCGGCGGCAATCTGGACCGAAATCCCGAACTGCAGACCCAAAATCGCCCGTTTGATGCTGGTGCCGAAGGTAACCACCTTGGTGTCGTCATCACGGTCTACGCCATCGATATCCCCGTAAGGGAACTGGAATCCGACGGTCAACAGGGCAGACCGCCCGTTCATCAGGGCAAGGTGAGGATTGGACACGACGGACACCTCTCCCTGGGTGCGCAGAAAATCCATCACCGCACCCAGGGCAGACTGATTCGCCAGGGTGAGGGTGCTGCCGCCGTTGAGATTCAGGTTGAAATTGTCCACAAAAAAATCGGACGCGCGAAAAGACACATTTATGGCCGACCAGTCGATGCCCAGTTGGGTACGATCGGAAAGGCGCACCTCCATGATCTTTGCCTCGATGAACACCTGCCGGTTAAGCGCCTCATACATGGCGTCCAGAAACCGGACCATGGCAGCCACCCGCTTGGGTGTGTCGGCCATGTAGATCAGTCCGCCGTTGCGATTGATGCGCACGATGCCGGCTTCGGATTTCAAGGTGGTCAGGGTCGCTTCGATGGCCGACCAGACGTCCGAGGTTTCCCCGGTTTTGCTTGTTTTCAGGACATACTTACCGCTGACGCCGGCATCCTCGACACTCGACGCCAGCATGTCCCCACCCACCTGAATATCCGTTTCCCCGGGCATGTCCAGGTAGTCGAAGGCGTAGATCCGCTCCATGAAGGTCTTGATGAACAGCATCTCGTCCTCAACGGTCCAGGCGTAGCCGGCACCGTTCTTCACCAGCATGTCCATGGCTTCGGCAAAGGTGGCCTGTTTCAAGATGGACCGTGACCCGCCGCGACAGGTCCACGTCTGACTCCACCGACAGATTCAGTGAGACCCCTGCATGACGGCTTCAATGGCGGCCGACAGGGGCACATCGTTCAGCGTCATCGAATAGAGCGTTTCGGGAAGGTCCAGTTCTGCGGTCTTGGGCAGGATCATCTGCGAAAAAGGCGGTGGTCCCGGCGGTGCCGGATGGGTATCCCGCTTCAGGGCCGCCTTGATTGCATCCCGATCGACGGGTTCGATCGCGGGTTGACGGGGCGGCGTCGCAGCGCATCCAGCCAGAAGGACCAGGACCAGCAGAATCGAACCAGAACTGTTTTGTGTGTTTCAGTGTCAATACCATTTTCCCCCCTGAAAGCAGGTGGCCGGTGCAATGGTTCATTGTGTGGTCAGCGAATAGGCAATATCCGGTGCATTTAAAAACCAGGTTTGATCGCCCCTGACCAGAGAGACGCCTCCGCGGACGATCCGCTTCACCGTGAGGTTGCCGAGCCGGTCACCTTCGGCACAGAGGCGTCCATCCAATACGGCCAGCCGCCTGGCAGCACCATCGCTGGATCGACTGGTCATAATGCCCGTCAGCGTCGGCAATGCCGCCGGCGCAGGTGCCTTTTTTTTTGCAAATGACGGAGGTGGCAGGCGGTTGTTGAACGACCGGTTTCTCTTCTTCCACAACCCCGATTTTAAACCGGCTCATCAGCAGATCCATCGCCGAAGTGATTTTTTCAGCCTGGACGGTCACCAGCAGGCGATATTTCCGAAATCCCTGGTCAGCCATGCGGACCCCGCCGGAATAACCGGCAAGCGGCTCATCCAGCAGCGACATGAGCATGGCTCCGTTGACGCCCACCACCACCAGGCCGGCCAGAATCCACAGGCCGACCAATACATGTATCCGGCTGCCCAATCGATGCATGTCAGCCCGTCCTCTCCGCTTCGGCAAGTGCGTAGCGGTAGTTGAAAACCGCCTGGAGCTGTCCGGTCCGGTTTCGATGGTCGTAGGAGATGTCCATGCGCTCGATCACCAGATAGGGATACGCATCCTCCACAGCGGCCATCCATTTCACGATGTCCGGGACCGGGCCGGCAGCAACAATCGAAATGGACGCCGACCCGGTGTCCTGGGTATTGTCATCCGCTTCCACCTGCATCTGCTTGAGACCGAAATCCCAGGAGAGCCGCTTCAGATCATTCTCAACCACCAGAAACCCCAGGCCAAATGATTTCACCGGATGGGTCAGCCGGGACTGTTGCCGGTGCACATCCTGGATGCCGGTTTGCCTGGATTGTAAAAAGTTCAGATCCATCTCGAAGGGTTCCCAGCTCCTGGCGCCGTGATTGAACCTGGTTGATAAGCAGGGTGTTCCAGCCGGTCATGGCCAGCACCACGCCCCAGATCACGCCGACGGTCAACCATTTTTTACTCAGTCTGGTCTTCATGATATCTCGAAGCCGAAATTGATCTGATAAACGGGTTTTCTCCCATCGCCTTGACTGCGGTCCAACTGGATGCTCACATCCTTTTCCCGAAGGGCATTAGGCTTCAGGTTGAATCGCTGGTTGAGCTGATTCAAAAAGACGGCAAGCGTGGTCTTGAATGCATCCGGATTGTCTGCATCGACCACAGCCTCCATGTTGAGCGACGGGTGTACCCGACACGTCGAGAGAAATTTTTCTCACCGACACCCCTTCAGGCATGGCCAGAAGAGTTCGCATCAGTGGTGCCGCTGCCGGATGGTCGCTCCAGTTCCCGGGTGATTTCGTCAAGCGCCTGGGATATGTTCTGAAGGGCCAGTTCCGGCGGATCCGCGGCAGACGATGTGAGTTCGATCATCTGCCGGTCGACCGATCTCGACCAGAAATAGAGCGCACCGGATTCGACGGTCAGAAGGACAGCCAGAAAAAGTCCGACGGCAATACCGGCCCATTGCACCGGCCGCCAAGCCAGTTCATTTTTCAATGGCCGATAGGAGAGGCAGTGCTCCCCGCGCCGGGTCAGATCCAGGGCCGTGAATTCCCGGCATGCGGGGAAGACCATCGCTTCGTCGGGAATACCCGTTTCCGGCGGCAGCGGAGTCAGTCCCTGGACTTCCCGGCCCAGCAACTCGGTCAGTTGATCTACGGCCGAGGCGTCAGGCGCCAGCATGAACAGGCTGTCCACCGCACTTTTGGTTTTCTGCGAATAGAGGTAAAAAGACTGATTAATTTCATAATTCAACAGGTTGTATATTTGGGACGCGTCGCCACCGGTGTCCGGAATTTGAATATTGCGCGAGAAAAGGAACTGTCCCATGAAGAAAAAATAGAGAAAACAGTCTGCCTCGCCCAGATGAATAAACCCGACACCTTTGCCGGAGAAGCCGTCAACCCTGCTCCCCCAGTTTGGCCTGCCACACCTGGGCTGGCGTGGTGATGCGAAGCGGGCCGATGCCAAGGGTTTCCAGCCGTCGATAGAGCCGATAGGCAATTTCCTCCTGCAGATAAAAGGTGTACAACTGCTGGCGATGGTCCTGATCCTGGACAACGGCATAATGAAAGAAATCGCCGGCCTGGGTCAGCGCGGGCTGTTCCAGTTTTAATTTGCGTTCGATAAACGCATTGATCACCGATTTTTTGCGGGCCTGAAACTCGTCAAACCGGCTCCCCATCCAATAGTCCGGAACGACGAGCAGCCGGTTGACCGACTGCAATGCCAACTTCGGCAGATCAGCTGCCGTCGCGCTCCCTTCCAGAAAATCCTCCAGAGGCAGACTGGCCAGCGTCTGGAAGCGACCGTCCGCTGAGAGCGTCAGGAAACAGATCGTCTCTTCAGTGGCAATGGTAATCAACGATGGTTGGCGTCTAATCATGATGAACCACTTATCGGCACTTAAATCGCGAAGTTAACCTTAATTGTTATCTTTTTTTGCGGGCCCATTTTATTAGCGCGTACCATACCCCGATAAGCAAGCATGCCGGCCCCGTTGCAGGCAGTGCAGACGATGTGCACCCTATCAGGCCATGACTTTTTCATCGCCAAAAGCGGACTTGTTTTGACTTATTTGACGAATATGCTAATTATGATGGACAGATAGATAGAGTTGCCTCGACTGGATTATCAGCACCATCCTGTCGGATGACCGACAGTGGATTGGGGCATCTTGCATATTAGGTATTGCAAGCGTGGAGGTCTTCAAGATGGGGAAAATCTGGTTCGCTGTTTTTGCGGCAACCCTTGTTCTCGGAGGGTGCTCGGGTGTCCAGGTCAATCAGGACTATGATCCGGCCACCGATTTTTCATCGTTGCAAGCCTACCGCTGGGAATCCGAAACCCAGGAAAAAACCGGTGATCTTCGCATCGACAATCCCCTTCGCGACAGCCGCATCCGGACGGCGGTGGCGCGTCAGCTCTCCGACAAGGGGTTCGTCCAATCGGCAGACGGCGAAGCGACCTTCCTGGTCCGATATCAATACACGCTGCGCCAGAAAATCGAATCGGACGGGGCCGGGGGTGGCATCGGCTTCGGCATCGGCAGCTATGGCCGCCATGGCGGCGTTGCCATCGGTACCGGCAAGCAGCATTCGCGAATATGACGAGGGCTCCCTGACCATCGATTTTGTCGATGCGGCATCGCAACACCCTGCTCTGGCGGGGCACCGGCTCCCAGCGATTTCGAGAATACGATGATCCGCAAAAAGCCAGCCGGGACATCAACACACTGGTGGAAAAAATCCTGGCGCAATTTCCACCCCGGACGTAGTTAGTTTTTCATTCAGATGCGCTTCTTCGATCACCCCATGGAGGCCCGTTGAGCCTATTTTTCGACAAGCGCGACCGTGATCTTCTCAAGATCGTCAATGGTGTGCTGAGCAGATCCACCCCGGCCATCATCGGCAAAAAAGGCCTGTTTCCCTGGTTTCATCCCCACGGCATCAAGGAACTGGCCGAAACCCGCGGGCTTCGCATCGCCTACGCCATCATCCACCTTCTCGAGTCTCTGGAGGCCGGCGACCTGGAAGATCGTCTCAACGCCCTGCGCTCGCTGCGTGACGAAGTGCTTCACGCCTCGGCCGGCACCCTGCCCAAGAACGCCGCACGGGTGCTCCTGTCCATCATGAAGGATCTGATACGGGCCCACGGCAACGAGATCGAACAGCTCAAGCTGGCCCATGATTTCAGGCGGGTGGCCAGCGGGAAACCCAGCATCGTCAGAAAGATGCTGCGGCGCTACCACTTGCTGGAGATGCCTGAAGCCTGGAATCAACTGGCCTTCGACGATCACGTGCATGACATCAACACCAAGGGTCGCAAATCCGCTTCCCACCTGATCATGGATGCCTGGATCAAGGGGATCCGGCGCCTGCGGGTAATCTACTACAACTTCATCGATCCCCCATCCGCCGCCGAACTGATCGAGGCCGCCCAGATCATGGGAGTTCAAATCCGCATCGGCATCGAGTTCTCGGCCCGCTTCCGGGGCAAGTATATCCAGCTGATCTGGGTCCCCCGGGGCTTTTCCGATGCCCAGTCGTTCCTCTGTTTCCTGGCCGAAGAACCGGTCAGGCGGCTCATGGACCAGGGCCGCGCGGTCACCCGATACCGGCAGCGCCACGTGCTGAACATTTTAGATGCCTTCAACCAGGTTCACCGGCCTGGCGATCAACGCCGCCATGGGCCTGGAGATCCCCCCGTTGGACGCCGGCCGGTTCCTGGCATTTGTTCGGCCCGGCCAGCCGTCCATTCTTCACCTGGCCAAATACATCCACCACCAACTGCTCCCGCTGATGAAGCGCAAGGTGGAGGAACTGCGTGACGCCTGTGAAAACGCCGATGACGGCCAACGGGCGGATATGGCATCACTGGTGGAACGGATGAACGACCTGGACTCGGAAACCATCGTCCGTCAGTTTCTGCGGCCGGTGGCCAATCCCGACATCCCCGATCCCAACCAGGTCCACGACGACCCGGACACCCCGGAACTGCTCCACCTGACACCCCAGCAGTTGCTGGAACGGGTCACCGGCCTGCACACCGGCTATCGGGTCACCTTGAACCTGACGGATCTGCTGCCCGAGGACGTGGTCGAGATTCTCTACGACTGCGACGGCCTGATCAGCCGGTTGGAAATCTTCAACCTCAAGGACTACACCACCGGCAAGACCTGCTACATCGAGGAGATCAGCGAGCTCCAGCTGGCACTCAACGAAGGCAATGCCATCAATCTGAAGCGGGTCATCCGGCGAATCATCGGGCGGCTGGCCACCGCCAAACCCTTTTCCGGCAAGACGGAACGCATCGAAAAGCTGGGCATCATCCTCCACGATATCTCCGCGTTCACGGCCATGTACAGCTCCATGCATCTCAAGCCGAGAATCGGCAGTGATTCGACCGGCCACAGCTCACGCATGTACGGCATGGGGCTGGCCATCCTGGAGACCCTTCCTCCCGGCGCCCGCCGGTTGTGCAAACACCGCCAGCACGTGGCACCGGGAGAGATCCCCTGTGCGGTCGGAGAACCGTCGGAACCGCCCAGCCGGGCCATCCGCAGCGTGATTCCTTTCAGGATACCGGTCTATAAGCGGGTCACCTATATCCCCTATCGAAGCCCCAAAGGATCCCAGGGGCTTCACCAGCGCCTGATTCAACATCTGCCCCTCCTCAAGGTGCTCGGTAAAAACCGTCAGGTCGACTGGCTGGTCCAGCCCCACCTCACCCGCATGCAGGCGGAAGGAAACATCGTCACTCTGGGCGGCATTGCCGACCGGTCGGACAACGGTCTGCGGCTGGAATGCAGTCCGGTTGCCGCACCCAAGCCCCGGATGACGCCCTTCTACCTGAACAGTACGGTGAGAAACGGGCTGAAAATACTCATGGGTTTCATTCCGGCTTTTCTTTCCTTCTATCTGACCAACTCGTGGTGGGTGCTGGCCTACTTGGGAGCGTTCATCTGGTTCGGCATCACGGGGGTCAGAAACATCGTCCAGTCGGTGCTGGGGGGGGGCGGCATCAGTCGTTCGCCGCTGTTGCGCTGGAACGATTACGTCAGCTGGGTAAGGATATCCGATTCACTGCTGTTTACCGGGTTTTCCGTGCCGCTGTTGGACTATCTGGTAAAAACCCTTTTGCTGGACCGGCTCTTGGGCATTACCACGGCGACGAACCCGATGGCCCTCTACACCGTCATGGCCGTGGCCAACGGCATTTATCTGTCCAGCCACAACCTATTCCGGGGGCTGCCCAAGGGCGCCGTGTACGGGAACTTTTTCCGCAGCATCCTCTCCATACCCATCGCCATCGTCCTCAACATGCTCATCGGCAGCCTGCTGGGGATGCTCGGCGTGACGGGTATTGACGGGCATCTGCAAAAATGGGCAGCGGTCATCTCCAAGGGGGCCTCGGACACCGTGGCCGGGGTCATCGAGGGAACGGCCGACCGGTTCAGCAATATTCAGACCCGCTTCCAGGACTACGCGGACACCCTGTCCCAGCTCTTTGACACCTATGGCCGTCTGGAAGCCCTGCTGCCGGAGCTGAATGTGTGGGTAACGCTCGATTCCATCGGCAAGGAACGCATCGACACCAATGCCGATACCAAGGACCTGGAAAAACTCATTGTCATCGGGGCCCTGGACCTGCTCTACTTCTGGATGTATCAGCCCCGGGCACGCACCGCCCTCAATTATCTCTTTAAAACCCTTTCTGACGAAGAAAAGCGCATTCTGGCAGGATGTCAGACGATCCTTAAACGCGAGCGGGAAATCAGTCAGATGTTCATCGATGGCGCGGTGGGAATAAACTTCTCGAAGGGGCTTTCCTTTTTCCTGCAGTGCGCACCCGGCTATCTCAAAGCCATGGAGCGGCTTTTTAAACCCAGTGCCGGAACGTCGGCCGATCCAGGGTAGCCGAACCGGCTCAAATGGCGAACCTTACGCCACCTTCATCGTGCCCGTTCCCTATTCCGCCGCCGTCTTATTAAAGTCAAACAGGTCGGTGCGTTCCCACCGCCATCCTTTATCCCTCATGCATTGGTTGATCAGCCGCATCTCGTCGAAGTTGTCATAGGTGTCGGGCTCATCGCGAATACCCTCTCTGACCGATTGCTGGCAATCTTCGTTGTCGACGGTCCACTCCCGCTCGCTTTTGGTTGGATGATAGGGTTTGTGCGTACATGACCCTAATAACAGTGAAATCGTCAACACCAGAAATAAAAACCATAGCCGTTTATTTTTCATTTACCCCGTTCCCGCATGATCAATTCGGGGAGGTTTCCCAATTCCCGGTTGCCGATCCGCTTTCCATTCATAAACACCGACGGCGTTCCACGAACACCGATTTTCTTTCCATTTTCAATATCTTCCTGGATCAGTCGGCGGCTGGATGCACTCTGGCGGTCCTGGTTGAATTGGTCCATATTCAAACCCATCCCCGCGGCGATTTCTAAAATTTTTTCGTCGTTGACCTGCTCGTGATTCTCGAGCAGCAGGCTGTGGAACTCCCAGAATTTGCCCTGAGCTCCCGCTGCCAGCGCAGCCATGGCGCCTTGATGGGCGAATTGATGGTTGGAAAGCGGGAAGTGCTTGATCACATAGCTGACGTCATTGGGGAATTTTTCCAGCACCTGCTGGAGATATTGCTCTAAGCGAGCACAATACGGTCACTGGTAGTCATCGAATACCACGAGGGTGACTTTCGCATCCGGGGGCCCCTTGGACGCCCTGCCGGACAGATCGATATCGTAGATGCGGCTGAACCGGATGATGTTGATCCGGGATGGTTCAGCGGAGGTCAGGATCAACCGGTCTGGGTTCTGATAGGCAATTCGGTCGAATTCTTTATCAACCGGAATACGGTCCAGGACGGCTTGATCGGTCGTCGAATAGATCATTACCGCGCCGGACGTCAGGACAAAAATCATATCTTCGGCCGGATTGGTGGTCACATCCAGGATAGGTGCGCCAATGTCCGCCTTGAGGACGCTTTCGACCTCGAATGCGGCATGCAGCGAAGCAGGAAGAAGCATCACTATTAATAAGACAGCCAGTTTCAAGTTTCTCGACATGTGAACCCTCTGATTGAAAGAAAAAGACGGGAATACCGGTTTGATTTTCCGGCCGACGCCGGCATCAATTGAACCGGAATGATTGTCTGCACAATACACCGAAAAAGGGGGATGGTGCAAGACACAACGACCCATTATCGATGTTTTCGTGGGTGAAGCCCCAGACTTTTTACATCCCTATTCGAACCTCAGACCTCAGACCTCAGTCTTCAGTCATCCGTCATCTGTCTTCAGACTCCGGTCCGAGTTCATCTGTGCGTTTCAATCCTTCGATTAACTGTTCGATGGCGTAATTGAAAATGTGGCCATGATCTACTCCCCCTAAAACGGTTTCCTCCAGCTTCTTGAATTGGGTCAACCCGTGCAGGGCCCCCCAGAACATGACGGCGTAATTTTCTGGATCCACCGGCCTGAAGATGCCATCGGAGATACCCGTACGGATGAACCCGGCGATCAACTTCAGGATCTGGCTGCCTTTATGATCGATCTGCGCTTTCAGTTCGCTGCCGAGAATCACCGACGGCGTGGCCAGAAAGTAGTTGATGATGTCGAAATAGTCTTTCTGCTCGATGCTGAAACGCAGGTACGCCAGGCCGGTGTGGCGGAGCTGTTCGCCGGGAGCCGTTTTTGCCCGGCCGATGGCGTCGATCTCGTGAAAGAGGATATCCAGACCCTCCTCCTGAAGCGAGTAGAATATCTCCTCTTTGCTCTGGAAATAGAAATATATCGTGCCAACGCCCAGTTCGGCCGTCCGGGCAATCTGGTTAATACTGGTGGATTGAATCCCCTTCTTGAACAACAGCCGTCTGGCGGCCGTCAGGATCTGCCGCTTGCGCGCTTCTTTTTCCCGTTCCCTTCTCTCTTTGAGTCCCATATCTTTCCTGATTGAGATGGGCAGCCATCTCAAGGATTGCTATTCCCGGGTGAATGGTGTGGATTTCAGCGCTCCAGTTCCGCCTTGAATTGCCTGGCCATGCGCCGCTCGTAAAATGCCGGCGCCAGTCGACTGATCCAATAGGCAAATTTTCCCATGGCGGTTAGCACCAGCAGGTCCTTTCCTTTCTCCGCCCCGCGAAAGATGGCTTCGGCGGCACGCTCGGGGGTATCCTGACTGCCGACCCTGGACTGCGGGTGACGGGTCACGATTCCATCCCCTCCCAGGGCCCGATCCTGCAGATGGGTCTTGATGAAGCCGGGACAGACCACCATGACGTGGACGCCCTGGTCTTTGACTTCGCTGCGCAGGGAGGTAAACAGGCCATGCATGGCATGTTTGCTGGCGGCATAGCCGGTGCGGCCCAACAGCGGCGCCAGCCCGGCGATGCTTTCATTGGAGATAATCAGGCCGCGCCGTTGGATCAGGCTGTGGATGGCCGCCTTGGTGCAGTAAAGCGCACCGAAAAAGTTGACCGCCATGACCCGTTCGTAAACCTCGATGCGGGTGTCGACGAAGGCGCTGCGCTGGGTGATGCCGGCGTTGTTGAAGAGCACATCGATTCCGCCAAAACGGTCGATGACGGCCTGCATGGCCGCTTCGCAGTCGGCTCGCCGGGTCACATCACAGCGCAGGCCCATGACCCGGTGGCCGGCCTGGCTGAATTGCTGTTTGCATCGTTTCAGGCGCGCTTCGTCCATATCCAGCAGGGCACTGGTCGCACCGGCCCGGGCAAATCGTCTGGCCACGGCCAGCCCGATTCCGCTGGCCGCGCCGGTCACCACGACGACTTTATTGGAAAATTTCCGTCCGGCCACGCATGTCTCCTTTGTCAAAAAACGCACACCCAGCAGCAGATGCGATCACATCCGGGACGCCGCAGGCTCCGCTTGCTCTTCGCCGGGCAGCGCGCGGCGCGTAAAGATGAACGCCGTGGTCAGACCGGCGATAATATGCCACACCCCCCACCAGGCCACGAGAATGGCCATGCCGCCCAGACCGTCGAAGAAATTGAATACCAGCACCAGTCCCAGGGCCGAGTTCTGAATGCCCACCTCGATGCAGGTGGCGCGTGCATCCCGCTCATCCAGCCTGGCCAACCGCCCGGACCAGTACCCCAGGTTCAATGCCAGGGCATTGTGCAGAAACACCGCAAACATGACGATGCCCACATAGCTTAAGAAATTGTTCCAATTGGCCGCCAATGCACCACCGACAATCAGGACGAAAAAAATCAGGGAGAAAATCTTGAAGGGGCGGCGCACCCGTCCGGCCAGGTTGGGGGAAAAACGGGCCAGCACCTGCCCGAGGATCAGCGGGATGCCGAGGATGATGAAGACGGTGATAAAAACATCCACAGGACTGAGGCTGACCCGGCGAAGAATGGCGGCCGTGGCCGGGTTGAGGCTGCCCCAGATGGAGAGGTTCAAAGGGGTCATAACAATCGCCGCAACGGTGGAGATGGCCGTCATGCTGATGGATACCGCGACGTTGCCCTTGGCCAGATAGGTCATGATGTTGGACAGGTTTCCACCCGGGCAGGCCGCCACCAGAATCATTCCCAAGGCCATGGAGGGATGGGGTTTTAAAATCAGGGTCAACAGGAAGGTGAATGCCGGCAGCAGGATAAACTGTGCCATCAAGCCGATGCAGGGCGCTTTGGGGGAGATCAGAATACGCTTGAAGTCTTCGATCTTCAAATCCAGGGAAACGCCCAGCATCATCAGGCCGATGGCCGCGTTGATCGCCATGAGCCCCTGGGGATTGAAGTTGAGCCGGACCTGATCGATGGCGAGCGGTTCCATGGGGGTTCTCCTTTTTTAGAAGACCGCATCGGTTTTATCAGAAGCCCCGATGCGGTCGGCAGATGATGTCGTTTACATCTTGCCTGATCGTGCCGCCGCCCACAACCAGTTGCCCGGCGGATCCACATTGGCATCGGGATCGACGACCACGTGAATCACGGCGGGTTTCCCGGAGGCCGCCGAGCGCTCCAGGGCCGGCAGGAGCTCTTGAACAGCCTCCACGAATTCTCCGTGACAGCCCATGGCCGTGCCCACCTGGTCGTAGCGGACCGGTGAATGGTCATGCCCGAACCATGCGGCTTCACGCCCGAACTGGCGCTTTTGAGCGCTCTTCTCCATGCCGTAGGCACCATCTACGGCGACGAGGATGATCACGGGCAGACGGTTGCGCACGGCGGTTTCCAGTTCCTGGATGTTGAAACCGAAGGCGCTGTCCCCGGTCACGCAATACACCGGTTTTTCGGGACAGGCCAGCTTGGCGCCGATGGCGTAGGGCAACCCCGTACCCAGATGGCCGTAATTCATCGAGTAAATCACCGAACGCGATTTTTTGGCGACATGATAATGCAGGTCCCACAGGGTCGTGTTGCCCCCGTCCATCACGAAGATGGCATCGTCGCTGAAAAAGTCGTTGCAGACTTTCAAGATCTGACCGGTCAACATGGGCGTGCGTTCCGTGTCGGCCACCGCATCGTCCAATTCTTTTTGAAACTGATCCTGAAGGGCCCTGAGTTCGGCGATTTTAGCGTGATGGGGGCGCTTTTCCGTCAACTTCTGCACTTCATCCAATAGCTGCGCCACCACGAGGCGCGCGTCCCCGATCAACGCGATGTCGGTGGGACGGTTGAGTCCGATGTGGGTGGGCTCGGTGTCGATCTGGATCAGGCGCTGCTTGTCCGGTTCTCCAAACATGGGCGGCTGGCCCCACATATTGAGCTCACCCAGCCGCGTCCCAACCGCCAGCACCAGATCGGACTGGTTGTTGGCCACAATGCGTGACATGCAGGTGGGGTGAAAGCAAAGGGGATGATCGTCTGGGATGATGCCGCGGGCCCGGATGGTGTGGGTCACCGGGCATCCCAGATATTCGGCCAGCCGCTGGACCTTATCGCCGGCATCGGCGCGTTCCGAGCCATTTCCGCAGTGAATGTTGACCAGATCGGCATCCACCAGCATTTCCGCCGCTTTTTTAACGGCGATAGGATCTGCCGGCATCCCGTCAACCACCCGGTATCGTTGCGGGGCAAGGATGGCCACACCGGCGGCGTCGCCCTTTTGGGAGATGATATCCTCCGGGATGAGGATGTGGGTGGGGCCGGGTCTGCCAGACATGGCGGTACGGAAGGCGTGACGCACCATATCGGGAATCCGTTTCCAGTGGTCCACCTTTCCGTTCCATTTGACCGCGGGCCGGAATACGTCCAGATGGTGGCTGACCTGCATGCCTCCCTGGTGAACGTATGAATCGGAAATGTCGCTGCGACGCGTCGTGGTGATGGCCACGACAGGGCTGCCTTCGGCCTGCGCACACATCATGCCGGCCACCAGGTTGGCCGCCCCGGGACCGGCGCAGGCCATGACCACCGCCGGTTTCCCGGTCACCCGGGTGTAGGCGTCGCAGGCATGTGCGGCGGCCGCTTCATGACGCGGAACCACCAGCCGCACATTCAATTCGCCGCCGAGCCGCTCCAGCGCTTCGATCACCATCATGTAGGTGCCGTCGGTGATGGCGTTGATGTGACGCACCCCTTCGGCATGAAGACACCTTAATAACAGTTCCCCTCCGGTAATTTCAGTCATGCCCCCTCCAGTAGACTTCGTTTGAGGTAATTCCTGACACCCGAGCCGCGTTGGGATGATCCCCCTTGGCGCCACCCGGATGCTACAATTCCATTAGTTGCCCGCCGGTAATGTTGATGGCCTGGCCGGTCATATAGGCAGCGCGGTCCGACGCCAGAAAAACCACCAGGTCGGCGACTTCGTCCGGATGGCCGATTCGGCCTAAGGGAATGGTCTTGCACATCTCTTTCTCCCTTTCTTCTATAGTCGAACCGAAGAACTGAGCCTCCAGGCCGAAACGCCATTTTTCCAGGTCGGTGGCAATCTGTCCCGGACAGATAGCGTTGACCCGCACACCGTTGCCGGCCAATTCCGCGGCCATGACCTTGGTCAGCATGATCACGCCGGCCTTGGCCACGGCGTAGGCGCCGTTGAACAGAGCCGGCACCTTGCCGGCCCGCGAGGCCGTGTTGACGATCGCACCGCCGCCCATGATCATCAGGGGAAGCAGCGCCCGACTGACGCGGAAGACGCCATGCAGGTTCACGTCGATGGTCTTCATCCACGCGCTCTCATCATAGGTATGCACGGCATTGGGCACGCCAAAGGAGGCGCCGGCGTTGTTCACCAGAATCTGAACGGTGTCGAACCGTCCGCCGATGGTTTTCACCATGCGGGCGATACTGTCGGGGCGGGTGACGTCCAGATTGACCGCCAAGGTTTCGACCGCATGGGTTCGAGCAATCTCCCGGGCGATATCCGCCATTTCACCTTCATCGCCAGTCCTGACCGCCAGTTCCGGGTCCGCTTTCAGCCCCAGGTCGGCAATCACCACGTTGGCCCCTTCGGCGGCCAGTTTACGTGCCACGGCATATCCGATACCGGAACGTTTGCCGGAACCGGTCACTACCGCGGTTTTCCCGGTGAGCATGGTCTCCATGTTCCCTCCTGATCGTTGGTATGATGCAAAGATGGTCGGATTGAAATAAAGACATTTTGTTGAGCGCCATTCGATAATTGACCACTAATCTAGTTACGAGTCATGGTCAACAACTATTTGGCAGGCAATTTGCTGTGAAGGGTACTCACAAAAGTTTTCAATGTCGAAGGTGATCCTCTGGACTTGCACAAAATAACGTATATACGGCGGTTTTTCTAAACCCTTATGATAAACCGGTGACAGCGCGGCTAAGAGAAACGCGTGTGTTTGTCGATACAAAAAGTGAACAAAGCGTACACCAAAGTGAAAAAATTGAAACTGACGGCTAAATTTGACGATTCACACACCGATTACCAAAAGGAGACGCAATGACCCCTCACAACATTTCGAGACGAACCTTTTTAAAGTACTGCGGCAGCGTGGCGGCGGCGCTGGGGCTTTCTCAAACCATGATCCCCCAGATCGCCCAGGCCCTGACCAGCGACAACCGGCCGCCCGTATTATGGCTTCACTTCAGCGAATGCACCGGGTGCAGTGAGTCGTTTTTACGGGCCGCGGATCCCGATGTGACGGCCATCCTGCTCGATGTCCTTAACGTCACCTACCACGAGACCATCCAGGTGGCCTGTGGTGAGAAAGCCGAATACAACCGTGATCAAACCGTGCTCAACCACGCCGGTGAGTTCATCTGCATCGCTGAGGGATCCATTCCCACGGCAGACAATGGGGTTTACGGCATGGTCGGCGGGCGGACCATGCTGGACATCGCCCAATCCGTGATACCGCACGCCAAACACACCATCGCCTTCGGTACCTGTGCCGCCTATGGTGGCCTGGCCGCCGCGGCACCCAATCCCACCGGCGCCAAAGGGGTGAAAGACGCCATCGGTGTGGACACCATCAACATCACCGGTTGCCCCCCGCATCCCATCAATCTGGTGGCCCTGGTTACCAGCTACCTGCTCAACAGCCAGATGCCGGCCCTTCGATCGGATGGTCGGCCCACCTTTTGCCACGGCCAGACCATTCACTCGAGCTGCACCGTTCCCCATGGCTGCATGGAAGGGTATAACTGCAAGGGCCCTCTATCTTACAACAACTGCCACAAGACATTGTACAATCAAGAATCCTGGTGTGTGCAGGCAGAGCATCAGTGCATCGGCTGCGCTGAGCCCAATTTCTGGGATGCCCATGCCCCCTTTTACAATCCCATGTGGTCGTCCATGTTCAGTACTTATCGCAAGGATGCCGTCGCCCACGAAATGCAGACCACGGCCTCCTGCACTCCCTGCCACAGCGGTAATATTTTTCAGAATGAGGAAGCCAAACAGGAGAATCCACTAAAGTTTCAGCTGGCCATGCATCAGCGGCACAGTGTCAACCTGGAGAGCAAAAACAGCTGCACCAATTGTCACAAGGATGTCCCCTGAAGGACGTACAAGCCGGTCAATGATTAAAGAGCGGCCATCCGGTGGCCATTTTGACAAACCACACACCAGCATAGATAAATTTAGGAGTCCAGCATGGCAGATGCAAAAATTATCACCAGTGTCAGCACCGTTCAGGTGCCTGAAGGCGGAAAGGCTGAATTTCAGGTAAGGCTTTCCGCACGGCCGAGAAATAGACGCGTTGAGGTCAACGTAAAGCGAGTTTCCGGCGATGCGCGCATAAGGGTTTCCTCCGGCGAGGCGTTGAAATTCACAGGACGGAATTACCGCCGGTGGCAAACCGTGGCCTTGACCGCATCCGGGGACAGTGACGGCCAAAGCGGCCAGGCCGTGTTCAAACTATATGGCGACGGTGTCTCCGCGGTCTCCCTCACCGTGACCGCAATCAACGAGGATACGACCCTCCCCGGGGGAGATCCACAAATTATCACCAGTGTCAGCGCCGTTCAAGTCCCCGAAGGTGGCAAGGCCACCTTCAACGTGAGACTTTCCTCCCGGCCCGGTGAGGATGAGGTCGAGTTGAAAGTTAAGCGGGTTTCCGGAGATGGACACATCCGGGTTTCATCCGGAGATGAGATCGAGTTTTCCAGCAGAAATTTCAATCAGTGGAAAACCGTCACCCTGACCGCTTCCGAGGACAGTGACCATCTCAACGGGCAGGCCACGTTCAGGATATACGGAGAAGATCTCGAGTCGGTCACCCTTACGGCAACCGAAGTCGACAACGACGATGCCGCCCCCACCTATCAGATTGTCACGGATCTGGATACGGTGGAGGTCATGGAAGGAGGCACCGCAGTCTTTCATGTCAAGCTCAGTGCCGATCCCGGTCAAACCGTGTCCGTGACCGTCGGTCATGATGGCGGTGATCCCGACTTGTCGGTGGCTTCCGGTCTCACCTACCTTTTCGACGCCACCAATTGGAACGTCGATCAACCGGTCACTCTGGCCGCCGCCGAAGACAGCGACACCAGTGCTGGAACGGCGACGTTTGCCCTGTCGGCGCCACTTGCACCGACCGTTTATATTACTGCCGTCGAAACCGATAACGACAACGGCGGCACATCAACCGGCCGGGTGGTTATCGATCCCGTCAGCCGGATCGAAGGCCACTTGCGCGTCGAGGTTGAAGTCGCCAATGGTCAGGTTAACAAAGCCTGGTCCACCGCAACGCTGTTTCGGGGTGTCGAAAGTATTTTAACCGGCCGTGACCCCCTCGACGCACCCTTGATCACCCAGCGCATCTGCGGCGTCTGTACCTATGTGCACAACCTGGCGTCGGTGCGCGCCATCGAGGACGCCGTGGGCGTTGAAATTACCGACAACGCCCGTATCATCCGCAACCTGCTGTTGGGCGCCCAGTATCTGCACGATCACATCGTTCATTTCTACCACCTTCACGGGCTGGACTGGGTGGATATCACCAGCGCCCTCAAGGCCGATGCCGCGGCAACCGACAGCTTGGCCCGCGCCGTCAGCCCCGATGCAGATCCCATTGATTTTGGCGCCGCCCAATCACGGCTGCAGGCGCTGGTGAACACCGGCAACCTCGGTCCATTTGCCAACGGCTATTGGGGCCATGGTGCCTATGTCATGAGTGCGGAAGAAAACCTGCTGGTCACGGCCCACTATCTGGAGGCCTTGAAAAAACAGGCCACCGCCGCAAAAATGATGGCCATTTTGGGTGGCAAGAATCCCCACCCCCAGTCCACTGTCGTCGGTGGTGTCACCTGCGGCGGCGAGTTGTCCGCCAATCGGTTGAACAGCTTCCGGACCTACCTGGAGGAGACCCGCAAATTCGTCAACACGGTGTACGTCCCCGATCTCAAGGCCGTGGCGGTCAAGTACATCGATTGGGCAAGCGTGGGCAGCTTCTCAAATTTCATGGCCTGTGGAGAGTTTCCCACTGGCCCCAACCTCCCCGCCGACCTGTTCATCCCCAGGGGCGTGATCTTCAACGGTGACATATACAACGTTCAGGCGCTCGATCCGGCCTTTATAAGTGAACATGTGGCCTGCTCATGGTACGAGGGCACCACCGATTTCCATCCGGAAGTGGGTGAGACGGTGCCCAATTATACGGGCATGGATCTCAACGACCGCTACAGTTGGCTCAAGGCGCCGCGTCACGACGGTCAAGCCATGGAGGTGGGTCCCCTGGCACGTGTCCTGGTGGGCTACGGCCTGGGTCAGGCAGAATTCGTCAATCCCGTTCAACGCTTCCTCAGTGACACAGGGTTAAGCGAAGTGAATCTGCTTTCCACCCTGGGCCGAACGGCGGCCCGGGGCATCGAGACGGCCATCATCGGCGATGCCATGGTGGAGTGGCTGAACGAACTGGAAAACAACCTGTCTTCGGGTAACAATCAGATCTACCGGCAATACACCATGGGAACCAGTTCCGGCACCGGTTTTCTGGAGGCGCCACGGGGCGCGTTGGGCCATTGGATCCATATTCAGGATTCATCTATCGATAACTACCAGATGGTGGTGCCGACCACCTGGAATCTGGGACCACGCTGTGCCGACGGCATTCCCGGGCCGCTGGAGCAGGCCCTGGTGGGCACACCGGTCGCCGATCCGGCCAATCCGGTTGAAGTCATCCGGGTGATCCACTCCTTTGATCCCTGTATCGCCTGCGGGGTCCATGTGATCGACACCAGTGCGGACAAAACCTACTCGGTGAAGGTTGTTTAAACGGGTAGAAAGGGGTTCGAGATCATCTACGGGGTGATCTCGAGCCTTCACCCGATTGCCAGCACCACCCCTCAAACTGAATGCCCGCAACCGACCCTTTCATTTTCTTTGGATGGTTGGCATCCGTTGAAAGCACTCATTTTCCGTGACCGGTCAAGCCAAAAGTTGAAAGCGCAGCTGGCGGGTTGAAGGGGCCAACCGGCTAACGGCTTTTCTGGTAGGTCCCCACCAATTCCGCTTGCCCGATCACATGTCCCTGCATCGCCGATTCGACGGCCGTTTTGGTCGGTTTCTTCAAGTCCAGCAGCAGGGTGTCCAGCGCATAGAGCTTGTGGAAATAGCGATGCCGACCGATGGGCGGGCAGGGACCGCCGTATCCGGTGCGCTTCCAATCGTTCAGGCCCTCGCCGGTGCCCGACGGCAGATCCGACGAAGTGGCGCCCTCCGGCAACCCGGCGGCCTCCGGAGGGATGTTGTAGAGCACCCAGTGGACCCAGGTCATCCGTGGTGCGTCGGGGTCCGGGGCGTCCGGGTCATCCACGATCAGGACCAGGCTTTTCGCCTCCGCCGGCACCCCTGTCCACTTCAGCGGCGGGGCGATATCGTCACCCTGGCAGGTGTACTTGGCGGGGATTTCTGCGCCATTGGTAAACGCGCTGGATGTCATTGAGAGTGTCATGGTTTCCTCCGGGTGTGGCCGATCGACGGCCCAATTGAGGTTGATGAGACAATGGATGATACCGGCCGGCTCAGCGAGGCAACACCGCGGTCACCGTTTCGCCGCCGTAGGCGTGCACGGAGTCATGGGCGCGAACGCTCACTTCAGAAATCGTATCGGCAACGGCCACCCCTGAAAGACTGCGGGTAAAGGGCTGTTCGTCAACATGGGGATGGTAAAGCGTCCGGGTCCCCAGCACCGTCCCGTCCGGTGCCACCACCTCCCATTTGTCTGCGTAGTGATCCCAGCCGGTATCATCGTGGCGCACGGTCACATCGAAATGATAGCGTCCGCGGATCTGTCTGCCTCACCTCGACACCGGTCACATCCGCTTCACCGGAAAAAACCATTGCCGGCAAGGCGACAGCAAGACCTATGGCAACAATCAATAAACGCGTCATGGGCATTCTCCTCCCAGTTGGTTATAAACTGTTCTACATAACAAGAATCGATGCAAGCGCGGGCGGTTTGTGGGGTGTACATGAAAAATTAAGGCTTTTTCAACGACATTTCAATAAGGCAATATGACCCTTTTTCATTTCCAAGGCGAACCGGTGCTGGCATGATCTTATTGCAGCAAAGAAAAATCATTGAACCGTATGCCGATTTGGGGGTAGAAGAAGTGTTTGGCAAAGCGTCCCCACAATCACCCGGATGCGGAAAGCGGCAAACATGATTAAACGCAAACAAGACGGCATCGCTTTTCTGGCCGGCCACTGGCCATTGGACCCGGATCGACCGACCCTGGTATTTATCCACGGCTCAGGCCAGGAGGGCCGTTTCTGGCAGGCCCAGATCGACGGCCTGACCGGTGTGGCCAACACCATTGCCGTGGATCTGCCCGGACACGGCAACAGCGACGGCGATGGATTCCGGCGCGTCTCCGATTTTGCCCGGTCGGTCATGGGCTTCATGGATGCCGTCGACGCCCCCGCACCCATCCCCTGCGGGTTGAGCCTGGGCGGGGCCATCGCCCTCGATCTGCTGATTCATCATGGCGATCGACTCAAAGCAGGCATCCTGGCCAATACCGGTGCCCGGCTCAAGGTGCTGCCGGCCATCATCGAAGCCATCCAAGACGATTACGACACGCACCTGACAGGGCTCGTCAAATTTGCCGTGGCCCAGGCCAATCAGGCCGACGAAGATATCTGCCGGCGCGTGCTGGCCACCTCGACCGCCGGCCCGGTGGTCACGGCCGATGATTTCCGTGCGTGCGACGCATTCGACGCCATGCCGCAGGTGGCGACTATCAGCGCGCCGGTGCTCGTGCTCAGCGCGGTGCACGACACGCTGACACCGGTCAAATATGCCGACTGGATGGCAGCCAACATCGCCGGTGCAAGGCACGTGACCATCCATGACGCCGGCCACATGTCGCCCATCGAGCAGCCCGATGCGTTCAACGAGGCGATTTCGCGTTTTCTGGAGACCCTGGACCGGTGAGCGGCATCACCGCCCATAGCGGTTCCGTGGCCGTCTTCGATTTCGACAAAACGCTCATCGATGGCGATGTGGCCTATCTTTTTATGCGCACCGCCATCAGGGGCAGCAAGGTCCGACGAATGGCAGTCGGCATGCTCATGCCGCTGCTGCTGCCGTTTCTGTTGATTCGATCGGGCCGGATCGTCGCCGTGAGCGTGATGATGTGGATCGCCACCGTCCCCCTGCGCGGCCAGACAGCGCGGACAGTTTTCGGTGCCTTTGCGCCCAGCGTATTGTCGCCGCCCATGAATGTGCGATTCTACGATGATGGGCTCAAGGCCCTGGCGGCGCACCGCCGGTTGGGCCATCGGCTGCTGATCATTTCAGGCTCTCCCCAGGAACTGGTCAGGCAGGTCGCTCAACCCGTTCTTAAACATGATATCGAAATCATCGGCTCGCAGGTTGTGCCCTTTCTGGGTGGACTCGTTTACCGCAGCTATTGTATGGGACCCGGCAAAATCAAGCTGGCCAGAGGACTGGGCGCGTTGAACGGCAACTGGGACTATGGCTATTCGGACAGCGCCTGGGACATCCCCCTGCTGGCCCACTGCCGCCACCGTTTTCTGGTCAACCCCGACAAAAAAACGATCAGGCGGACAAAAGCAGCACTCGGTGGCCGCGTCACCATATTGAACTGGACGGATACAAAAAAACAACCCTAAGGAAAAGGAATTATGCAGATCTACGATTATCTCGACACCCACGACATCGACTACGAACGGCACGACCATCCCCCGGTCTTCACCTGCGACGATGTGAATCGTCTGGTCCCCGCCCTCCCCGGCCGAAAGACCAAGAACCTGTTCATCTGCGACAACAAGGGC
Source organism: uncultured delta proteobacterium (assembly GCA_963697225.1). Lineage (GTDB taxonomy): Bacteria > Desulfobacterota > Desulfobacteria > Desulfobacterales > Desulfosarcinaceae > Desulfosarcina. The sequence goes on along the minus strand of CAVONM010000014.1, from coordinate 25,869 downwards.
AAACAGCACTTTCTCGTGACCGTCCCCGACGAGAAATCGGTGGACCTGAAGTCATTCGGCGAGGCCCTGGCGGTCAAAAAGCTCCGGTTCGCTTCGGCGGACCGCCTGCAAAAGCATCTGGAACTCGAGCCCGGCGCGGTGACCATCCTGGGTGTGATGAACGACGATGCCCAAAAGGTCCAGGTGATCGTGGACACAGCCATCTGGGAGGCTGACGCCCTGCAGTGCCACCCGTTGGTCAACACCGCCACCCTGGTGATTTCCCTGGACAATGTCCGCAAGTTTTTAGACGCCACCGGGCACGTGGCCATGGTGATGGATGTGCCGGCCAGGGATTGAAACTGACGGATTTGCAAGCAGGCCGATATCTGCGTTACGCTTCATCCCTCGTCACTGCGGCGTACCGTCAGTACGCCTCCCTCCTCGGGATTTGCAAGCCTTGATCTCGACCTTCTTGCGAATCCGTCGGAAATGAATCGTCTACGCGTTCATTTAAACTATATCACTCACACAGGAAATCCTTATAATGATCGACAACCCGGAAAACATCTTCAACGCGGAACTGATGCCGGATACCGTGGCACTGATCGGCATCCCATTCGACGAGTACTCCAGCTTTATGCGCGGGCCGGCCAAGGCCCCGTCGGCCATCCGGCAGACGCTGCATAGTGGTGCATCCAATCTGTTTGCCGAAAACGGGGTCAATCTGGACGCACACCCCCAATTTCGTGACCTGGGAGACCTGACTCTGCCCGAGGGTGAGGCTGCGATAACCGCCATCGAAACCGCTGTCGGGCGGCTGGCCGATCAAAAAGCCCGGGTCCTGGCCCTGGGCGGGGACCATGCCATCAGCTTTCCGGTGGTAAATGCATTGACCAAGGCCCATGACAACCTGACCATCCTGCACCTGGATGCCCACCCGGATCTTTACGACAGCTACGATGGCAACCGTTTTTCCCACGCCTGCCCATTCGCCCGCATCATGCAAACCGGACGCGTGAAACGGCTCGTCCAGGTGGGCGTCCGCGGCATGAACGACGAGCAGCGCCAGCAGGTGGACAAATTCGGTGTCACCTGCATCGAAATGAAAGATTACCGATCCAAAAATCCTATCGCGCTGGAGGGGCCGCTCTACCTCTCTGTTGACATGGATGTCCTGGATCCCGCCTATGCGCCGGGCGTATCCCATCATGAACCCGGCGGCATGTCCACGCGCAAAGTCCTACGACTGATTCAATCCATTCAGTGCTCCATCGTAGGGGCGGATATCGTAGAGGTCAATCCGGATCGGGATGTAAACGGCATGACGGCGGCCGTGGCCGCCAAATTGGTAAAGGAAATTGCAGGAATGATGCTTCGGCAAGTCAAGGAATGTCCGTGATGGTATCGATGGTTGAGGATGGTTTAATCATTGTCGATAAACCACATCAAGTCCGTCTTCGGTAAAATTGTCGATCTTTCGTCTTGAGTCCTCTGCCCTCAGACCTCTGTCCTCCGTCCTCAGACTTCCGTCCTCATATCCCCTTATCCAGCAGCCGCTTGTCGTGTTTCAGACGCTCCTGAATCCCCCTGCCCACCTCCCAGGTACGGGAGAAATCGGACCAGAATTTTTTGTCTTTCGCCTTCCAGTCGGGTCCGAAGCGCTCGTCGAAGTAGCCCCCCAGACGGTCGAAAAGCAGCTTCCAGGGTGGTTTGCCCGCGGCTTGAGCGGCCAGCAGTTCCTCGAGCAGCTCATCCAGTTCGGCGAGGGTTTCCTTGGGCAGATAAGAGATCGCCCCCTTGCGGATAGACGACATGAGGGTATCCGGGTTGACGGCATGGGCGGTCAGCATCACCGTGGGGATCCCCTTGGCCACCGTCTCGTCCAGCAATGCCAGGCCGTTGACACCCATGATATCTAAAATGGCAAGGTCGTAGCGACCGGTTCGAATCTTTTCCGATGCGCTGGCATAATCCCGGGCAACCTCCACGTCAGCCATGTCCAGAATGTCCTCGATAGTCTCTAAAATGTCCGCTTCATCATCCACCGCCAGAATGCGCTTGCCATTCAGACAGGCTTTTTGGTTTGCCATGGGTCCTTTTCCTTTCCAATCGGTTACACCGGTTAAACTTCATACGTGTGGGTGCAAATAATAGCAATCAACTATTTTCCGGAAGCGTCAAGGGCAGCGTCAGGCAAAAGGCCGCGCCCGCGCCGTGATTGCTTTTCACGGTGATGTCCCCTCCCAGGTGGCGGGCCAGAATCCGTGCGCCGGCCAGGCCCAGACCATGACCGGTTCGGGATAAAAGCACACACGCCTTGAGCCGAGTGTATCGCTCGAAGATCAGCTCCCGGTTCTCCTTTTCCACCCCCGGCCCGTCGTCAACCACCTCGACAATCAACTGGCCTTCCAGCACGTCCATGACGATTTCCAATCGCCGGTGCCGGTGCTGCAGGGCATTTTTGATCAGGTTGCCCACGATCTGCCGGAATTTAGCCTCATCCTGGCAAAGTTGTGCACCACGGACAAGATCGGAGCAGGTCAGATGGATGCCGAGTTGCCTCAAAACGACGTCCCGGTCCGGCCCCTGTCCGACCTCCTGAACCGTCTCCCATGGACTCGCGTCAAATGCTTCCAGCGCTTCCATCAGTACCTCGTCGATAATTGAAGCCGGATTGAACCGGCAGCTTTGAAAGCATCCGGCATCAGAACGGCCCACCTCCAACAAGTCGGCAAGCAGGCTTCGCACTTTTTTTGAATTCCGCAGCGCCCGGTTCAGTGTCTTTTCCTGCCGTTCCGTCAACGGACCGAATTTATCGGGCTTTTCCAGCAGCATGCGAACGGCAGTCTCGATGACCGATATGGGGTCTTTGAGTTCGTGGATCAGAAACTCCACATTGATGTCGTGAAAGAACCCCCCGCTGGTGGCGGGGCCGCTAGGGTTGTCTTTTTCGATTGTGTTCTCAGTCATGACTCACGCTTGGCAATCACTGCAGGGTTATTTCCATTACTTATTGTTTGGTGTCTTCCAACCGGCACGCCAGATCCACCTGGTTTGAAGGCAAAAACCGGATCTGCATGGTGGTGCCCCCCGATGTGTCACAGTCAGACGGGCTGCTGCAATGGTCACAGCGATCGATGGCGCCCGGGCAACTGTCACTGTCAGTAGGGATGTAGCCGCACCGATGGGATATCATTTTCGTATCGAAGTGGTATCGCTCCGAGAAAATGGCGATGCGCAGCAGGTCAAACCCCTTTCCGCCGGCATTGAAGTCATAGGGTGCCTTGGATGCATAGTTCATGGTATCCCCGGTGGCGAAATAGTGGTTGAAAATCAGCTGCTGCTTTTCCGCCGTCACGCCCACACCCGTGTCCTGAACTTCGAAAACCGGCCCTTTTTCCCCGTTGCGCACCACCACCGTGACCCGCCCCTGGTCCGGGGTGTTCTCGATGGCATTTTTAACCAGCCCCTCTACAATCTTTTCCATCACTTCCACAGGGACCAACACCGGTGCCAACGGTTCCAGACGGGTTTTCAATCGGATATCACGATGGACAAAACGCGGTTTTAAGATCTCCAGGTGATTCTTCACCAGCTGGTCAAGGGCGATATCCGTGCAGGGAATCTCTTCGCTGCCGAACTCGCGGTCGATGGCCTGCTGGATCACTTCCGGTACCCGCGTACTGCCCGGCTGCGCTTCGGCCAGGGTGACCAGCATGTCGCGACTGGCCTCGAGCAGAAAAGAAAGCATGCCATGGGCCCGATAGTCATGCTCCCGGAGCATATCGCCGATCTCGTACTGCATATCCAACAGCCGCTGGAGGTTTCTCCGCGCCCGCGCCAGGATCCTGTCCGATGCCTTGTCCTTTCTCTCGTCAAGCCGCTTTTCCAGCAGTCCCAGTGAAGCGGAAAGCACCGACAGCGGTGTCTTCAGTTCGTGGGAGAGATGGTGGATCACCTGCTCTTTGGCGCGGTTCAGCCCACGCACATTTTCGTAGGCCCGCTGAAGGGCTTCGTTGATACGGGCGTTTTCAATGGGCAGGGCCACCAGGTTGGCCACGGCCCCCAGAAGATCCACGTCACCGCTGTCAAAGGCACCCTCCGCCTTGTTCACCGCACACAGCACGCCGATCATTCGCTCTTGAATGCGAAGGGGCACGTCCAGCATATTTTTGGTGTGGAATTCCACTTGTTTGTCCACCTGGCCGTAAAAATACGGGCTTTTGGCCGTATCGGGAACGACCAGGGGCTCGCCTGTCCGGTAGACCTGCCCGGCCACCCCCTTGTCCATGGGAAACCGGATCTCCTTCATCCTGCTGCCTGTCTTTCCGTCTTCGTATGCCGCGACGGGGATGTAGAACTCCTGTTTCTCCTCATCGATCAGCATGACCATGGCCCCGGCAACCCGGATCAGCTCCTGGACTTGGCGGGTGATATACTCCAGCATGCGATCCAGCCGGGGAAAGCGGTAAAGCGCACGGGCGATACGAAACAATGCCCGGTTGATCTGCTCGGCCCGCTTCCGGGCGGTCACATCGCGCAGGGTGATAACCTGGCCGGCCGGGTTGTCCTGGGCATCGTAAAAGATGGCCCCGTCCACTACGATATCCAGAATCCGGCCGTCCTTGGTCAACCGGCGGGTTTCGAAGCCGTGGAGCGCTTTTTCCCTGAACAGCTTTTTAACCCCTGCCCGCGTGTGTTCTTTTTCGCTGTCTGGAACAAAGGGGATGTGCCTGCCCTCAAGTTCCGTCAAGGTCCAGCCGAAGACTTTTTCGAAGGCGGGATTGAGATAGGACACCGTGCTGTCCATGTTAAAAACAAAAACTGGATCGGGCAAAAATTCCAGAAACGCCCGGTATCGTCGTTCAGCCCGGGAGCTGGCCTGGAGCAGCTCCTGGGCGCGCAGCTGGGAGGTTTCCAACTCCTGCTGGTCGGCTATTTTCTGGGTGACATCCCTGGCCACACCCTGGAAACCCATCTTTTTGCCGGACCGATCCACAATCAGGCTGACCGATATTTCTAATATCCGCTCCTGGCCGTCTTTGCGAACGATTTTCCAGATGATTTCAGACGGGATGTCACCAGACTCGTAAAGTCGGTTGAAGATGGTGAAGGCGTACAGGGCATTTTCCGCATCCATGAATTCGCTGAAGTTGCATCCCTGGATCTCCGATGCCGTGTAGCCGAAAATACGGCACAGGGCATTGTTGAAAAAGCGGAAATTGCCCTTCAGGTCCGTTTCATAAAACCCGTCCGCCACATCTTCCAGAAAGACCCTGAATCGGTCCCTGAAGATGTCATCGGTATTGTCCAGGCGGTCGGAAGTCGGAGGAACGTCGGCCATGGGTATAGAACAATCCCTTAATCCGTGTTTTCCAGAATACCGAACTGTTTGGCGTCCAGCAGGTGCACACCATGTTCCTGCATGACGGCAATGGCCTTGTCATTATCAGAAAACCGGAAAATCATGACCGCCCGTTCCTGGTTCTGCCGCAAAAAGGCATACATGAACACGACCTGAATGTCGGCATCCAGAATAGGTTTTAACACAGCGGCCAGTTGACCGGGCTGGTCCTCTATTTCAGCGGCGACCACCTCGTTGACCATGGCGGGGATATGCATCTCCATGAGCAGTTGACGGGCTTTGGCCACATCGGAAACCAACAGCCTCAGTTGGCCGAAGGCACCGGTGTCCACCAGGTTCAAGGCTCGAAGATTAATCCCCGCGTTACCCAGCGCATGGGTGACTTCGAAAAGACGACCCGGTGAATTTTCGATGGACACCACAATCTGTTTGAGTTTTAGCATGACCGCCTCCTTGGGATACCGTTGTCAGCGTCAGCAGCTGCCGGAGGGAATGGGGCAGCCGATTGACACCAAGCTATAAATATTGCTATTTTTATCAAGGTATTATTAAGAATAAGCACCTATTCTGTCAAGATCCAACAAAAAAGGTGACGCCATGAAAATCACCCTTATGTTCATCATCTGCTGTCTGGGGTGGCTCGCGCCAGCACCGTCGGGAGCACTGACCGTGGAAGAGATCCTGCTGCTCAAACAAAACGGGGTTTCCGAGGAGACCCTTCAGATGATGCTGCAAAACGAGATCCAGGCCCGCTCCCTGCAAAACAGTGCCGCGGGCCAAACCATGGGCATTCAAACCATTACCAGGCCGAATGGCCGATCGGCCATTGTCTTTTCCACCGGAAGCGATGATCAGGACGCCCGCGACGCCGAGGAGCGCCTTAAGGAGGAACAGGCCTGGGAAATGCTGCGTCACATCATCGTGGACACGCGCCTAACGAAAGACCGAGGACCGAGGCCGGAGGACTGATGTCTGAAGACCGTAGTTAAAAAAATTTATGAGACATCATGAAGACCGCATCGTCATGTGACATCTTGGGTTAAATATAACCTACCGGTTTTGCCCGCAGGTCAAGGGAGTGGATCGGCTTTACTGATCGCGGCTGGAAGCCACTCCTACAATTCCTCAATCCCTGGATCTTTCAATTCGGAATTCCGTCTTCCATTATCAGACCTCCGATCTCAGTCTTCTGACGTCAACCCTCCTTTTTGCGATACCCGCGCAACCATTCGTTTAAGGCGCCGTTCAAACCCGGCCAGTTCATCGACCAGCCGTCTGCTCAGCTCTCGAGCCGTTTCAAACTGCCCCTGGTCAGCCAGCAGTTCCAGTTGTCGGGCCGCATCCGCCGCACCATCGACTTGGAAATTGCCGGCCATTCCCTTCAGGGCGTGGGCCGTCCGGCTCAACAAGGCACAATCCTCCTCTTCGATGGCTTTATTCAGCGTTTCCACCATGGCCGGATAGTCGGTGATGAACATATCGGCAACATCTATGAAAAAGGTGCCATCATTGTTAAACGCCTCAAGGAGCGCAGCCAATTCGCCGTCATCATCCACCGATTCAGATGGGTCGACCGCTGAGGCTGATCTCGCTTCACGCGCCGGAATGGGAACCACCCGGTGGATGGCTTGCAGAAGCGTGGAAGCGGAAATAGGCTTGGACACATAATCGTCCATACCGGCTTCAATGCATCGCTCCCGGTCGCCGCGCATGGCGTGAGCCGTCATGGCGATAATAGGCACGTGGCGGTTGCTGTGCTTTTCCTGCTCGCGGATCCTTGCCGTAGCAGTGAGGCCGTCCATCTCAGGCATTTGAACGTCCATCAGCACGAGATCGAATCGCTGCTCGACCAGGGCGTCGATAGCCAACCGGCCATTGTCGACAATAGTTGCCCGGCATTGCCAATTGTCCAGCAGGCGCCGAATATACTTCTGGTTGAAGGGTGTGTCTTCGGCAACGAGAATATTGAGCGGCGGCATTGAGGCGTCCCGGCCGAAACCGCTTCTGTCCAACGGCTTTTCAACCGGCTTCTTCTCCATGGAAAGGGCCTTGATGATGGCATCCAGCAAATCCGACGGGCGGATGGGCTTGGTCACTGCTGCACCGATGTCCGCGTCATTGAACCCGGCCGTCTCTTTGGCGCTGGTGGTGGTGAGCATCATGATGGTCCGTGTACGCCCCCCGGCAGCTCCTTTGATTTGTCGGACCAATGACCGGGCACCCGACTGCGGCATGTCGGAATCGATCAGGGCCAAATCGAAACCGACACCGCCTTTTTCTAGCAATACGTTTGCCACCGCTGCCGATCCCGCGGGTTTCGGAAACATTTTCCAGCTGGTGAGCATCTCGCACAATATTTTCAAGTTGGTGGCATTGTCGTCGACAACTAGTATCCGCAAGCCGCTCAAATCGATCTCATCCGACGCCTCGGAGCCGGCCGTTTCTTGGGCATCCACGTCGAAGGCGACAGTGAAATGAAAAATACTGCCCTTTCCCAGTACGCTCTTGACGCCGATCTGTCCACCCATCAGGTTGACCAATTGCGCAGATACAGCCAGCCCGAGACCCGTGCCGCCGTATTTTCGAGTGGTGCTGCCGTCGGCCTGTCGGAATGCCTCGAAAATAAGCACCTGCTTACCGGCGGCAATTCCCACCCCCGTGTCCTGAACGGCCACGTGAAGCATCAGTCTGTTTCCGTCCCGGGACCTGCATCGGGCAAAGACGATAACCTCACCCGAATCGGTGAACTTGACGGCATTTCCGATGAGGTTGAGGAGCACCTGGCGAAACCGGTGGTGGTCACCCACCAGCCGATCCGGCACGTCGGGCGCCACCCGGTAGGCCAACTCCAGATTTTTCTCATGGGCCTTGACAGCCAGGATCTTGAGCGCCTCTCCCAAAAAATCCCTCAGGTTGAACGGGGATCGTTCCAGTTCTAGCTTGCCCGCTTCGATTTTTGAGAAATCGAGGATGTCGTTGATGACCGACAGCAGGGCATAAGCGGCGGATTGAACCACCTTGATATCCTCTCGCTGTTCCCGGTTCAGGGGCGAATCCAGCAGGAGTTCCACCAACCCGATGATGGCATTGAGCGGCGTTCGGATCTCATGGCTCATATTGGCGAGAAATTCGCTCTTCGAGCGGCTGGCGGTCTCGGCGGCCATCTTTTCCTGTTTCAGTGCGTCGGCCTGGCGCCGGCGGGTGACGTCCCGCAAAATGCCCCGGTAGCCAACCGTCTCCCCGTTGGCAGCGGTAATGGGCGACAGGGAGGTTTCCGCCCAGCGCCTGGCGCCGTCCTTTCGCACAATGACAAACCCCAGGTCTTTAATCGCCTGCTGGGTCCGGTTCACCTTGTCAAAGGCACCCATTACCTTTTCCGTTTCCGCCGGGGTCAGGAGCCGTCGATAATCCAACTGCTGCAGCTGATCCGACGCGTACCCGGTAATCTTGCGGAAAGAATCATTGAAGATCGCAAACTGGCCGTTGCGATCCATTTCGAAATAGCCGTCCTCAATGTTTTCGATGATCGTACGGTGCTTCTCCTCACTGCCGGCCAACGCCTCGTAGGCCTTTTGACGCTGGCGGATGGTGTAACCCACGTGGGAACCGAAAATCATGAAAAAACACAGCACCAGCAGCCGGCTTAACACCTCGTTTAATCCAGGGTTGAGAAATTGGTCGATGAAGGAACCGCTTTCGGCGGTAAAGGCAAAAATAAGGGAAGCGAAAATCCAGTAGACAAAGGCCACCCCCAGCCCCAAAAGGAGCACACTGTCCGACAGCTGCAACGCAAGGGTTCTTTTCTTTGGATTGAGAAATGCCCGTTTCCGTTCGCGGGACTTGTTGACCGTATGGATGTCAGCCATTCGCGCGTCGTTGGCGCCCCTCGCTGCCGATCCGAGGGGTTCCCCACCTTATTTTTAATTGCTGATTTATCTGTCAGGCAAGGATTTGCCTGATCTTCAGGGCCAGTTGATTCAGGTTGTATGGTTTTTGGATAAACCCGTCACACCCTCGCTTGAGAATGGATTCGGCCTGCCCCTCGATACTGTATCCAGAGGAGAGGATTACACGGACGTCCGGCCGTGAGGCTTTGATGCGGTCATAGACAATCTCCCCGCTCAGATCCGGCATAATCAGATCCAGAATCAGCAGATTAATACGATCCTTGTTCTCATCGAAAATGCGAAGGGCTTCTTTTCCCCCATTGGCGAGCAGCACTTCGTAGCCGAGTTCTTTGAGCATGGCCTTGTCGGCATTGAGGATGTATTCTTCATCGTCCACAACGAGAATGGTCCCCGACCCTTTTTCTGGACGTTTGTCCGAAGCGATGACACGCGGTTTATCCTTTTCCTTGGGCCTTTGAAGAATCCTTGCCGCAGGGAGATAGATCGAAAACGTGGTTCCCCTGCCTATCTGGCTGTCCACCGTGATAATGCCCTTGTGCTTTTTGATGATGCCAAATACGGAGGCCAGGCCTAAACCGGTGCCCTCGCCCATGGGTCGGGTGGTATAGAAAGGCTCGAATATCCGCTGAATGTTTTTTCCATCCATCCCCGCTCCGGTATCGGCCACGCTGATTTTCAGGTAGCTTCCCGGGGTCAGGTTGTAGGGTTTGACAAAAGAATCGTCCAGGACGATATTGGCTGTAGAAACCGTCAACGTGCCCCCATTTGACATGGCGTGCCAGGCGTTGACATAAAGGTCCATCAATGCCAGCTCGATCTGGGCGGCATCCGCTTCCGCCATAACCAGATCCTCTTCCAGGTGCTGCTCGACATGAATTTCTTTTCGGGTCCGGGCAAACATACTGGAAGACTTTTCAACGATATCGTTGATATCCTCCAGATCCAGGGAATAGCGGCCGCCCTTGGCAAAGCTCAGCAGCTGACGGGTCAGTTTGGCGCCGCTGTCGATGCAGCGCTCGATGCCCGCCAGTTCATCGTACCCGGGGTCACCCATCTTTTTATCCTGAATTAAAATGGAGACATTGCCCTGAATCCCCATCAGCAGATTATTGAAGTTATGGGCAATCCCTCCTGCCAGATTGCCGATTGCATCCATGCGCCGGACATGCTGCAGCTGGTACTCCAGGTCCCGTTGGTCAGTGACATCGGTAATCAGCAGGATGGTCGTGTCCGCCTCCCCCTTCACCGGAAAGCTGCGAATGACAATCTGGCGCCCGTTGAGTTCCAGGGGGCGGGTCAGCCCGACCACCGGCATTTCTTCAGCGCCTCGATTCGTCAGGCCGTCGATACGGCTTTTGGACGCTTCGTCAAACAGATCCTGGGGCCTGGCGGACAGAAGGTTTTTTAAAGGGACGGCAAAAAGCTTCTCGGCGGCGGAGTTGGCGTATACCACGCGTCCGGTATACACTTCGACGATTCCCTCGTTCATGCTCTCCAATATGGTTTCCAGGTGGCGATTACGCCCCAGCAGTTCCTTGGTCATGCGTCGTGCGTATACCGGGATGCCGTTGACCGAGGCAATGCCCAGAATTTCGTGTTCTGAAATCACCATTGACGGATCATTGGAATCTTTAATGGCCGCCAGCACATGCTTGCCCATCTGGCCGAACGGTCCCTTGGCGATACAGGCATTCACACCGATTTTCCTGAAGTCCAGGTCCATTTCGGCCACGGCGGCGGAGATGATCACCAGGTAGCAGTCCTTCATGTGTTCCATGGTTCTGATGATCTGGCACAACTTGTCTCCGCCGATCTTTGGGATAATCAAGTCCACGAAAACAATATCCGGTTCGAAGGTGGTCAGCAGGCTCAATGCACTCAGACCGTCTTCACAGGTTTTGACTTCATGCCCTTCGCCATCCAACAGATTGGACAGGAATTTTAAAATCATTCGGTTGTCGTCGACCACCAGAATTTTCTTTTGCATGGATGGTTATCCTCTGTGTGTACCTCAGGAAGTGGAATCGGCAACTCAATTCACGGCAACGGACCGCGGAACCGCTTGATGGATAATATTCTTTCAGGTCAACCGATTATGCACAGGCAGCCGGCGACGGTCAAGCAAATTATCGCCGTGCTGAAACCGATGCCTGCACCGGTTTTTAATTGACAGTTTTTCTCCGTCCTTTTAAATAAGGATCATATCCTGAAAACGGCAACCCGGTCCACGCGTTCGCATCTTGCCACTCGGGTTGGCAAATGGACTCCCGGCCCGAAGAGGTGCAATCGATTGATCTGCAGAAAGCGAATCATGCCATGCGATACAAGGACACCATTGATAATTCACGGCAGTACCTGCGCCTTACCCTGGAATTGATCGGCAAACATGGCCTTCCCACCGACCCGTTGAACTACTGCATCTGGTACGAGTATGCATCCGGGAGAAACGAAGCGCTTAACGCAGCCATCGATAAACATCTGGAAAGCAGCGGGGCCTTCTCCGAAGAAATCAATCTGCAGCTTTTCAACCAGCATATCGCCGACGGCAAGGCAACCGTAACTGTCCTGGTTCGAGAAGAACTGAAAAGGGTCTTTGCCGAAATCATCAGCGCGATCAAAACCACGAACCAGAATTTCTCAGCGTCCGAGAACCAGTTAGAGATCATTCATGAATCATTGGTTCCCAGGTTGTCAGAGGCGGATGTGGACAGGATCGTCAGTCAGATCAAGCATGAGATTAATAATCTGGAGTCCTCCAGCACATCCTTCAAGGAGCAGCTTCAGCAGGCGACCCATGAAATCGAAGAACTGAAAAAAAAGATGGCGCGTTACCGGAATGAAGCGATCAAGGACCCGTTGACCCGAATTGACAACCGCCGGGGATTTGAAAAAAAACTGCAGGATGCCGTCAATAACGCAAGCATTTCCGATATGTCCCTCTGCCTGATCATTGCCGATATCGATCACTTTAAAAAAGTCAACGACGCGCACGGCCATATAGTGGGTGACAATGTCCTTCGAATGGTCGCTGCCACGATCAAGGAGTCCATCAAGGGCAAGGATCTGGCCGCCCGAATCGGTGGTGAAGAGTTTGCCATCCTACTGCCGGACACGCCCTTTGACGGAGCCGTGACATTGGCTGACAACATGCGCCTCACCTTTGAGCGGCTCGACTTGAAAAAAAAGAACACCGGTGAGAACCTGGGAACGCTCACCCTTTCATTTGGCGTGACAAAATATAAGCAAGATGAAGCCGCCGAAGACTTCGTACGCCGGGCCGATGAGGCCCTGTACCGGTCCAAGAATGCAGGCAGAAACAAGGTAACCGGACTTTAGTGATTAATAAACGGAGGTCAACCCGATGCGCCCACGGCTGCTCGATCACCTGACCGGTGAAATCGACACGTTAAAAGAAAACGGACTTTACAAAGATGAGCGGGTGATCACCTCAGCCCAGCAGGCCGTCATTACGGTCGACAGTGGAAAAACTGTCCTCAATTTTTGCGCCAACAACTATCTGGGACTGTCCAACCATCCGCGATTGATAGAAAAAGCACAGACGGCCCTTTCCGCTTACGGATTCGGTATGTCATCCGTTCGCTTTATATGCGGCACACAGGCCATCCACAAAACCCTGGAGGATAGAATCAGCGCTTTTCTGGGCACCGAAGACACCATTTTATACAGTTCCTGCTTTGACGCCAACGGCGGCCTTTTCGAGACACTGCTGAACGAGAACGACGCGGTGATCAGTGACGCCCTGAACCACGCCAGCATCATCGACGGCGTCCGCCTGTGCAAGGCCCGACGCATCCGCTACCGGAACAACGACATGGCTGATTTAGAGCTGCAGCTTAAAGCGACTGCGCAATGCCGCTTCCGCCTCATCGCCACCGATGGTGTCTTTTCCATGGACGGCATCATTGCCAACCTGAAAGGCATATGCGACCTGGCGGAGCGGTACGATGCCCTGGTGATGGTGGACGACTCCCATGCCGTCGGCTTTGTCGGTGATCACGGCCGGGGAACGCCTGAGTACTGCGGTGTGTCCGATCGGGTGGATATCATTACCGGCACCCTGGGCAAGGCCCTCGGCGGCGCTTCAGGTGGGTACACCGCCGGGCGCAAGGAAATCGTCGCCTGGCTGCGGCAGCGTTCCCGACCATACCTGTTTTCCAACTCCCTGGCACCGGTCATCACCGCCACCTCAATCGCCGTGCTGGACTTGCTCGAGGAGCGTCAGGACCTGCTTGTTCGACTCAAGGAGAACAGCCGTTATTTCAGGCAGGGCATGCAAGCAGCAGGATTCACCCTGGTACCCGGCCACCACCCTATCATTCCGGTGATGCTGGGAGACGCGGTGCTGGCTCAGAAACTAGCGGCACGGATGCTTGACGAAGGCATTTACGTGGTGGGGTTCAGCTTCCCGGTGGTGCCGAAGGGCCAGGCACGCATCCGCACCCAGATGTCCGCCGCCCACACCCGTGAACACCTGGACCGGGCAATCGCTGCCTTTATCAAGGTGGGCAAAGAACTTGACGTCATCCATTAAGACGCGAAGGCAGGTGATCGCATGGAAACCATGAAAGCCATTGTCAAGCTGAAACCCGAAACCGGGATCTGGATGGACCACGTGCCTTTCCCGAGCATCAGCCACAACGACGTGCTGATCAAGGTGGTCAAGACCGCCATTTGCGGAACGGACATTCATATTTACAATTGGGATGCATGGTCCCAAAAAACCATCCCCGTACCCATGACCATCGGCCACGAATTCGTAGGTGTCATTTCCGAAATCGGCAGCGAAGTCAGGGGTCTGAAAGAGGGGGACCGGGTGTCGGCTGAAGGCCACATCACATGCGGTCATTGCCGCAACTGCCGGGCCGGCAAGCGACACCTGTGCCGCAACACCATTGGTGTGGGGGTCAACCGACCCGGCTGCTTCGCCGAGTACATCAGCGTGCCGGCATCCAATGTGTTTCGGGTGCCGGACACCATCGACAACGATATTGCCGCCATCATGGACCCGTTTGGCAATGCCGCCCACACCGCCCTGTCCTACGATCTGGTGGGTGAAGATGTCCTGATCACGGGTGCCGGCCCCATCGGCATCATGGCAGTGGCTATCGCCCGCCATGCGGGGGCCCGGCATGTCGTGGTCACCGACGTCAATGACTATCGGCTGCAGATTGCCGCCCGTATGGGAGCTACTGCAGCCATCAATGTGACCCAGACGACCATTGCCGACACGGCAAGGCAATTGGGCATGAAGGAGGGATTTGATGTCGGCCTGGAAATGTCCGGCAACATTCAGGCCTTCAGGGACATGCTTCAGACCATGAACTATGGCGGACAAATCGCCCTTCTGGGCATACCGACCGGGGAGGTCTCTTTAGACTTGACGCAGATCATCCTCAAGGGACTGAAGATCAAAGGTATTTACGGCCGTGAAATGTTCGAGACCTGGTACAAGATGACCAGTATGCTCCAGAGCAACCTGAACATATCGCAGGTGATCACCCACCGGTTCGGAGTGGACAGCTTCCAGCAGGCGTTCGATGTGATGCACTCCGGCCAATCCGGTAAGGTGATCATGGACTGGGAGTAAACACCGGAAAGCCACGTCTTAACCTTTGATCACCCGGGGTGTCAGCATCTGGTGCTGAGGACAGATCGATTTTGGGTTCTGATAAACACAACCTGCAAAGGCGGCCAGATAACGCCTGATTTCAGACATTTTGACCACCTCATCCACAAAACCCTTGCGGGCACAGTAGCTCGGCCGGGAATTGTCGTGATATTCCTGGGCCATCTGGTTCATCTTGTCTATGATCGGCTGCAGGGGTTTGCCTGCCCCCTTCTCCTTGACCAGGCGTCGTGAAAAACTGGCGGCGGCGGCCGTCTCCCCATGCATCACATATATTTCCGTCGTGGGTACGCCCAGGGTCAGGGCGTTGTGGCGGTTGGCCGTGGGGCCGCCCATCACATAGTGGGCGGCGGCGGTGCCTTTGCGCAGGACCATCAGCAGCTGGGGAACGTCGGTGGACTGGATCGAGTAGATCAGGGACTGACCCAGGCCCAGCAATTCGGCCTTTTCGGCGATATCGCCCACGTCGATCCCGGACGTATCCTGGAACCAGATGATGGGCACCCGGTCGCGGCCGCACAGGGTAACGAACTCGTTCATCTTGATCAGGCCCTGACGGTAGAGTTTACCGCCGATGCCGGGGTAATCGGCGTATTCCGGGTAGCCTTCACCCAACCACCCCTGGCGGTTGCCGATGACACCCATCAGATAGCCGTCGATTTTAACCAGGCCCGTGTAAATCTCGGGACCGTAACCCGGCTTGAATTCCATGTGTTCACTGCCGTCGACGACGCGGGCCAGCACTTGGTCGAAGTCGTAGATCTGTTTCTGGTTGAAAGGAATCAGGCTGTATATATCCTCGGCTGGGAAAAGGGGCGCTTTGGGTTCGGCCACCCGGAAAAACTTGGGGTTGTAGGCAGGGATATCCTTCATGTAATCCTTGATGCCATCCAGCACCTGGGATTCTTCCTCGTAGACATATCTGAAAAAACCCGTGCCGTCGTAGTGGATATCCACGGACCCCGGCGGTTTGGCTTTAAATTGTTTAGCCGCATTGATCAGGGCCTCGGCACCCTCTTCGTCGAAAAAACCCTTGGGTGACATGCCGCTGAGGATGCCGCCGCCGCCCACGGCCATGTTGCAGTCCTTGTGGGCGAAGAGAACCGTCGGGCTGATCGCCTGGTATCCGCCGCCGGCCGGATTGGTGCCGTATATAGCGGCCAGGATCGGAATGCCTTCCTGATTCAATTCCGCGTGGCGGAAAAAAGTGGTGCCGCCACCGCGCCGATCGGCGTAAAATTTTTCCTGCTCCGTCAGCTTCACCCCGCTGCAGTGGACCAGCCAGACCAGGGGAATGTTTAAGCGTTTGGAAAGGTCGGTGACCCGCAGGATATTTTCGTACTGTCCGGGCAGCCATGCACCGGCCATCACCTTGTTGTCGAAACCGATGATCACGGCCCAACGACCGGAAATCTTGCCGAGACCGTCCACCACGTTGGTGGTGCCCTCTTCGTTGTCTTCCGGGTTGTACAGGGTGTGCAAGGGGCACCAGGTACCCGGGTCCACCAGATAGTTCAGCCGCTGCCACACCGTCATCTGGCCGCGGGCATTGATTTTTTCTTCGGAGAAACCGGCTTGTTTGACCTTCTCCACTTCCTTTTTCAGCTGGGCTTCAACGTCTCTGATCTGCTTGACGCTTTCTTCGGCGCTCTTGATCTGTCCGGCATTCATCTCTCGCCCGATAACCGGCATTTTCTCAAAATACGGTCTCATGGTTTCACTCCCGAATCGGTTTAAGTGTTAATTCATTTTTCTACGACAGGCCATTGGCCCTTTTCTATCAATACCTCTCTGAGCACCTTTAAAGCGGTGTTTACCGTAGGGATGCCGCCGTAGGTGAAGGTCTGAAAAATCACCTCGGCGATATCCTTCGATGTACAGCCCACATTCAATGCAGCCTGAATGTGCAGCTTGAGCTCTTCCGGCCTTGACAGCACGGTCAAGACGGCCACCGTCACCAATTGCCGCGTCGGATGGGGAATCTTCTCTCGCGCATACAGCTTGCCGGTGATAAAAAGGGATAGCTCCTTTCCCAGATCCTTGTCAAAGGCCCGCCACAATTCGAAAGGTTTTTCGCCCTCGACCCCCCTAAAGTAAAGGGCTCCGGTCGCTTTCGTTTTTTCAATACGTTCGTCACTCACGGTATCTGTCCTCTCGACGTTTTATCCAGAAGTGGCAGCTTAGGGTTAAAATCATGTGAATCGGATAACCCGTTGCAGAGAAAGATGGTCCTTAAACCGATCGCGGCTGGAAGCCGCTCCAACAATTCCCCAATCCCTCAATTCCCAATCCCCGAATCCGCCCTATCTGTTGGCCTTCCTATACCCCAGCTGGTCCAGGGCGATGATCCACTTGCAGATGTTGGCCGACCCCTCCACCATGTAATACGTCGGCGTGTCCCGGTAAAACCGCGCCACCGGATACTCCGTCGAGTACCCGTAAGCACCCAGAATGCGCATGGCATAGTTCGACGCCTTGCTCACCGTCTCCCCGGCAAGATACTTGGCCATGGCCACGTCCAGCCCGTTGTTCAAGCGACCCTGATCCTTGGCCCAGGCCGCCTTGTACACCAAAAGCCGCGACGCCTCGATCTCCGTGGCCATCTGGGCGATCATGTCCTGGTTCATCTGGTACTGCCCGATGGGCTTGCCGAACTGCTTGCGCTCGTTGCAGTACTTGACCGCCACATCCAGGCAGGCCTGGGCCACCCCGACGGCCCCGGCTGCCGCCGAAAGCCGCGTCTGGTTCAACGACCCGAAGACGATCTTGGCCCCGTCGCCGGGCTTGCCCAGGATGTTCTCCTTGGGTACCCGCGTGTTGTCCAGAAACACCTCCCCGGTGGGCGACGAAAAGGACCCCATCTTGTCCAGCCGGGTGGTCTTGATCCCGTTGAAGGTTTTGGGCTCGATCACGAAGGCCGACAGCCCCTTGGATCCCGCATCCGGATCGGTGTAGGCGTAGTAGATCAGCACGTCGGCCACGTCCGCGTTGGAAATCCAGGTCTTGGAGCCATTGATCAGCCAGTGATCCCCCTTGTCCACGGCCGTGGACGCCATGGCCATGACGTCCGAGCCGGCGTCCGGCTCGGTGATGCCGAATCCCCCGATCAGGTCAGCCGTGCACAGCCCCGGAATGTACTTCTTTTTCAGGGCTTCCGTGCCGTAGGTGAAAATGGTGAAGGCGCAGCCCAGCACCTGCATGTTCACCTGCACCCGCAGCGAGCTGGCCACCCGGGCAATCTCCTCGGTGACGATCATGGCCGCCAGCCAGCCCATGTCCTCGCCTTCGTATTCCTCGGGGATCACCGTGCCGAAAAAACCCAGCCGACCCATGGGCTTGATGGCCTCCTCGTAGGGAAAGTAGTGGTCCTTGTCCCACTGGTCCGCATTGGGGGCGATCCGCTTGGTGGCAAACTCCCGCACCGCATTGCGCAGCATCTCCAGTTCCTTGGTGAGCTGAAAATCCATGAGGTCTCCTTTATTTCCGACATCGGCCGGCACCCATCTAACCGTCAAATGTTAGGGATGATGAATAATTCGGTTTATTGATTGACATGGACTTGAATAAAGCCCTTGTTTCATTATGTAAAACAGCGTTTGGTTTTATAGCGTCAGTTGAACCCCATTATTCTGGGGAACCACAAGACCACATCGGGAAGGAACGTGACCAACAGGAGAACAAAGATCTGAATGGCGATAAAGGGCAGCACCGCCTTGGAAACATAAATCAGGTCCCGGTTGGCGATTGCCCCGGTGATGTACAAACTAACGCCCATGGGGGGTGTGCAATAGCCGATGGCCAGGTTAACGGTCATGATCAGCCCGAAGTGCATCCAGTTGATGTGGAACGCATCCAGCATGGGCAGGAACACCGGCCCAAGGATCATGGTGGCCGAGATGATGTCCATGAACATGCCCACGAGCAGCAGCATGATATTCATTGCGATGAGAAATACCGCCGGGGATGTAATGGCCGAAAGTACCGCCTCGGTAATTCTGCCGGGAATGCTTTCAAGGGTCAGCAGCCTCCCGAAACAGGTGGCTCCGGCGACGATGATCAGAAGCGTTGCCGAGGTGACCGCGGAATTAATGGTTATCTGCTTCACCTGGCTTAGTTTCATGGATTTGTGGATGAACAGCTCGACGATAAAGGCATACACACACGCCACCACCGCCGCCTCGTTGGCGGTAAAGACACCGGAGAAAATGCCTCCGAAAATGATCACCGGCAGCATCAAAGACCAGAAGCCCTCCTTGAACACGGCCAAGGTGTCCATGAAGGAGGGAATCGGCATGCGCACAATCTCTTTTTTATTGCGGAAAAAAAAGTAGGAATACAGGCACGTCAGAAGCATGATCAACAAACCGGGCAGAAAACCGGTAAGAAACAACCCCTCGAGGGACACGTTGCTGATCATGGAGAAAAGAATCATGCCGATACTCGGCGGGATGATGACGCCAAGGTTCGGCGAGGTGGTCATCAACCCGAGCGTATACTTTTCCGGATAGCCATTGTCCAAGAGTGCGGGGATCATGAACCCGCCTAACGCCACTACGGTGGCGACGGTAGACCCAGATATGGCCCCGAAGAGTCCGCAGGCCAGAACTCCCGCCATACCTAATCCGCCAGGCAGCCAACTGACCATTGCGTTGGCTACTTTGATCAGTTTTTCGACAATGGACCCGGCGGTCATGATATTTCCGCACAAAATGAAAAAGAGCACCACGACCAGGGCAAAATTGTCCATGCTCCGAAAGATGGTTTGAAATAGCAAAAGCAGGGGGATGTTGGTAAAGAAGAGGAATCCAAGGACGGCCGTAAAAAATAGGCACATGAAGACAGGGATGTAGGTGGCCATACACCCCAACAGAATCAGCAGGAGGATCACGTCGTTGAACTGCATATAAGGAAATCTCCTTGTCTTTCTGCTCCGGTTGGCTCAGGCGCTTTCAGTTTCCGCTTCAGCTTGCCTGTAATCCTGGTAGATCACCTGCAACGTTCGAATGAACATCAACACACCGGTCAATGGTAAAATGGCATACAGATAGACCAGCGGGATCTGCAGAATCAAGGTCTTTTGGAACGTTCTGGCCTGCATGGCGGCCATTTGCCATCCATAGACCATCATCATTACAGAAAAGATCAGGATCACCAAGTTGCTGAAATAGGTCAAGGGTGTTTTTAATTTTGGAAACAGTTGCACCGACGCATCAATCTTGATCATCGAGCGGTTTTTAACCGCTGCGCAGCATCCGATAAAGGTGGTGTAGATAATCACCTCACGAACCAGTTCTTCAGACCAGGCCAATGTATAATTGAACCCGTAGCGCAGCACCACATTGAAAAAAAGGGCGATCAACGCCACCATGACGCTGACGAACAGCGTCCAGTCCTCGAAAAAGGATAGCGCCTTATCCATCACGTTAAGCGTCTTTCCAATCATCAGCGGTCCTTTGCAATGGTATCATAGACAAAAGGGGGTTTCAGCATTGGAAACCCCCTTTTGTCAAGATGTGATTTACATGGAGAACTTATTTGGTGTAGCCGACGAAGCCCTGGACCTCTTCCAGGAAATTAACCGGCCGATAGGTGTCTCCCGGATAGAGTTTGTTGATTTCTGCAGCGAAAGCCTGGTGCGTCTTGTCACCCTCCGCTTTAAGGGTTGCCATGTCGGCATCCGAAAGTTTGAAAAACTCGATACCGGCGGCCTTGGCCTTTTCAATTTCATCGGTTTCCTGCTGAATGGTTTCGACCCGGATCTTGGCGCAGACGTCATGCACGGTTTCCTTGAATGTTTTCTGGAGATCCGCGGGCAGGCTGTCGAACCAGGCTTTGTTGAACACCCAGATAAACAGTCCCTGGGCATAATTCAACTGGGTAAAGTACTTGGCCACTTCAAATTTTTTGGTGATGTTGCAGACCATCGGCGTGTGATCCAGTCCGTCGATGACCCCCTGTTTCAAAGCCACCGGTACATCGGGCCACGGCATCACCACGGGATTGAAACCCCAGTTACTGTAATTGAGCTGGTTGACCGCCGCCTCAGCAATCCGGAATTTGACTTTTTTGGCGTCGGCGATCGATTTTACCGGCGTGGTGGTGGCCCAGCCGTAGTTGCCGTAACCGGTGATGTCCAGCCCCATGATACCCTGATGATCCATGGCCATCATGAAATGATCGAAAAGCTGACCGCTACCTGCAAATTTATCCAGTTTTTCAAAAGAGTTGATCAGAAAGGGCAGATTGACCACACCGAAGCGTGGTCCTAGATTCGTCGCGGCGACAGAACTGACGCCCATTCCCTGGATGGCGCCCATCTGTAGCTGATTGAGGACCTCAACCTCACCGCCCAGCATGGAGAAGGGCTTGTAGTCAAGGTAGATCTGGCCGTTGGTGCGTTTCCACAGTTCGTCACGGATGGCAAACCCGGCATACACACCCTTGATCACCGGATGAGACACATTGGAAACGATGCACTTGTATTTTGCACCCGACGGATCAAAACTGGGTTTCCACGCATCCAGAGACGGCCCGGCTGCAAAAACAGGGCTGATCCACAAACCAACCACCACCAAGATTCCACATACCAACTTCACGGTTCTGTTACCAATCATCCGGCCCCTCCTTTGGTTGCTCCGCTGTTAAAAAAATGACCCATGCCAAGCTACATACCAGCTACTTAACAGCTACTAATTTTTTAAGTCAAGCAAAAGTTTTAAAGCTGATTCATCAAATGAAACCCCATACGGTCCATACGATAACACAAGGCAATTGGAATCATGCTGATAACCCTTCGGCTGGCACAACCATAAATAGTGTTGAACGCAGAAAAACGGGGGTCAACACGATCGATGTTTAGATCGATGGCTTTCTCTATCTTAAGCAGGAAGGAAGAGACTTGCTGCCACAGTCCACATGCTCAAAAGAGCGCCAGGCTGAAGCATGAAACCACGTTTGTTAAATTTAAAGAAACATTGAGAAAAAGTCAAAGCATTTAATCGATGAAGAAAAAGGGGATAAAAAAAGGCCCTGATCAATCAGAGCCTTTTAAATAATTGAGCGAACGACCGGTTCGGCTATTTTTCGGTCTCGGTTGTATCGGCAGCCGCACCCGAATCTTTTTCAGTAACCGGATCCGCAGCAGCATCCGATTCAGCATCGGCTGGTGCCGCGTTAACGTCCGTGGCTTCGTCAGGCCCGTCATCAGCCACCGTTTCCGTTGTTTCGCTGGCAGCCGGCACAGTCTCTGTCGCTTTGGTTTCAGCAACGACAGGTTTATCCTCAGCCTTCATCTGGGTCTTTTTGGTCTTGGCCGGTTTCGCGAGGTCTGAACTGACCAGTTCGACAAGGGTCATGGCCGCGGCATCGCCTGGCCGCCGGCCAATCTTTACGATCCGCGTATAGCCGCCGTTGATTGACCCGAATCGCTCAGCGGCTTCTTCAAATATTTTATGGACGACGTCTTTTTCTCGAACGATGGACATGGCCAGCCGCCTGGCATGCAGGTCGCCTCGTTTTGCCAGCGTTACGATATGATCGGCCCATCTGCGGAGTTCTTTGGCCTTGGCATCGGTGGTTTTGATGCGATCGTGCTTGAGCAGAGAGGTCACCATGTTTCTAAACATCGCCTGTCTGTGGCTCGTGGTCCGATTGAGTTTTACACCGCTTTTTCTATGTCTCATTGGAACGTTTACTCCCCTTCTTCGACGGATTCTTCAGGCGGGACAAAGCTGTCAATTTTCATTCCCAACGAGAGCCCCATTTCGGACAACACTTCCTTAATTTCATTAAGTGATTTTCGACCGAAATTTTTGGTTTTGAGCATCTCGTTCTCAGTTTTTTGGACAAGCTGGTAGATTTTCAAGATCTCGGCATTCTTAAGGCAATTGGCGCTCCTCACCGACAGTTCCAGTTCCTCGACGCTTCGATAAAGGTTGTCGTTGAATGCCGGCTTTTCCGACTCATCTTCACTTCCATCATGCTGCGGTTCGGCATCTTCGTCGAAATTGATAAAAATGTTCAGCTGCTCCTTAAGAATTTTTGAGCTGAAAGCAACGGCATCTTCAGGAGCCACACTGCCGTCGGTCCACACCTCGAGCGTCAGTTTGTCATAATCGGTACGTTGTCCGACACGCGCATTGCCAACCACGTAATTGACCCGTTTGACCGGAGAAAAGACCGCATCGATGGGTATCGTACCGATCGGGGCCTCCTCATCTTTGTTCGCCTCCGCAAGGGAGTATCCCTTACCCGCCTTGACCACCATGGTCATTTTCAAGCTGCCGTCCGCGGCAAGCGTGGCAATGTGTTGTTCAGGGTTCAGGATCTCCACGCGCCCGTCATCGCTGGTGATGTCTTTCGCAGTCACGATACCTTCACCGGATGCTTCGATCCGAATGGTTCGCGGCGTAGCGTCATCCGTCTTGAGGCGAACCTCTTTGAGGTTCAAAATGATCTCGGATACGTCTTCATTCACACCAGGAATAACACTGAACTCATGCTCTACTGATTCAAACCGGACGGATACGATGGCAGCACCGTATAGGGACGAAAGGATAGTTCTTCTCAAGGAATTCCCAAGGGTTATGCCGAACCCTCTTTCCAGCGGTTCACATACAAACTTACCATACGCTTCGGTACTGCTGACGCGGATTCTTTCGGATTTGATCATTTCACGCCAGTTCATGTACATAAGTTCGTTTTTAACCATTACATTTTCTCCAGACGGATTTAAAATCAATGCAGTAATATTTTCTCAAAAGTTACGTGCTCAACAATCATTCTACCCATTTACTTGGAGTAGAGCTCGACAATGAGTTGTTCCTGCATCGGTAGAGTAAGGTCTTCGCGAACTGGGAAGCTTCTGATTTCGCCTTTGAACTTCTCCTTTTCAACGGCGATCCACTGTGGCAGTCCCCTTCGAATCACCGCATCCAGAGAATCAACAATAGCCTGGACCTTTCTGCTTTTTTCAGACACCTCTACCGTGTCGCCGACATTAACCAGGTAGGAAGGAATGTTGACCCGTTTTCCATTGACCATAAAGTGGTTATGCCGGACGAAATGGCGACCCTGTGTTCTGGAATTGGCGAAGCCAAGACGATATACAACGTTATCCAGACGACGTTCGAGAAGGACCAGCAAGTTCGTACCGGTGATACCCTTTTTCCGGTCGGCCTTTTCGAAAAAGAGCCTGAACTGTTTTTCGGAAAGGCCATACGTGTTCTTGACTTTCTGTTTCTCACGAAGCTGAATGCCGTAGTCGGAGGGTTTGCCTCGACGCCGCTGCCCATGCTGTCCGGGAGCGTAGCCTCTCCGGTCGAAAGCGCATTTATCAGAATAGCAGCGGTCTCCCTTTAAAAACAATTTCATATTTTCACGTCGGCATATCCTGCAGACGGATCCTCTATATCGGGCCAATTCGTCCTCCTTTTACACCAGACCTTTGTGTGGCGCGTTTCGTATATCAGACATCGACGGCAATCCGCTTACACCCTTCTTCTCTTGGGAGGTCGGCAACCGTTGTGGGGGATAGGGGTGACATCCTTGATCGTCAGAACATTAAAACCCGCGGCCTGAAGGGCGCGAAGTGCAGATTCCCGGCCGGAGCCCGGCCCCTTGACATACACTTCGACACTTTTCATCCCATGCTCCATGGCTTTCTTGGCGGCATCTTCCGCGGTCAACTGGGCGGCAAAAGGAGTGCTCTTTCGCGATCCCTTAAACCCGTGCACACCTGCGCTGGACCACGAAACCACGTTCCCCATGGCGTCGGTTATCGTAACGATGGTGTTGTTGAACGTGGACTGAATATGAACAACTCCACTGGAGATGTTCTTTCTTTCCTTTTTTTTCGTTTTGGTTTTTTTAGGCATTTATTTATTCCTGACAGATGATGGATTACTTTTTGGCGGCGCTCTTTTTCTTGATCGCGGACCGTTTAGGGCCTTTTCGCGTTCGGGCGTTGGTGCTGGTCCGCTGGCCATGTACCGGCAGGGATCGCCTATGCCTGAGACCGCGGTAACAGCCCAGGTCCATAAGCCGTTTAATGTTCATGGAAACTTCTGTTCGAAGCTCCCCTTCTACTTTGAGTTCACTATCGATTACCTTACGAATGCTGTTAATCTCAGCTTCGGAAAGATCGTCTGTGTTGGTATTCGGATCGATTTTAAGCTTGCTGAGGATCCGATTGGAAACGGTTCTTCCGATACCATAGATATAGGTCAGTCCGATTTCTATTCGTTTACGTCTAGGTAAGTCTACACCAGCGATTCTTGCCAAAGCTAAACCTCCTCTAACCTTGCCTCTGTTTGTGTCTCTTGTTCTCGCAGATAACCCGAACGGTTCCTTTTCGCTTGATGATCTTGCACTTGCTGCAAATCTTCCTAACTGATGCTCTGACCTTCATTGTTAACTCCTTCGTACCGCAGGGCAAATGGGTTGATCGCGGTTGCCGATCTTCCGTTCATGGGATGCGGACCCTTGCCAGTTATTTTGAGCGATAGGTGATTCGTCCCCTGGACAAGTCATAGGGAGAGAGCTCCACCGTGACCTTGTCTCCAGGTAAGATCTTAATGAAATGCATTCGCATTTTGCCGGAGATATGCGCCAGGACTTGGTGTTTGTTTTCCAGCTCGACCTTGAACATCGCGTTCGGCAGCGTTTCTAATACAATGCCTTCAACTTTGATGGCCTCTTCCTTGGGCATTCCAGTCTCCTGCGTGTTTCGTTGTGTATTTGGGGATCGATTAAATTAAGGATCGCGATCTCCGCAAGGTTGGTTCAACGCCTTCCCCGAATGCCGCCCTTTTTCAAAAATCCCTCGTAGTGACGGGTGAGCATATGTGACTCCATCTGTGCCACCGTATCAATCGCCACACCGACGACGATCAACAGCGCCGTTCCGCCAAAATAGAAGGGAACGTTAAAGCGACTGATCAAAATGGATGGAAGCACACATACCGCCG
>CAVONM010000013.1:0-307162 GCA_963697225.1 uncultured delta proteobacterium | reverse complement strand
CCAACGGTGTGATCGACTTAGGGTTGCCGGTCAGCGGGAATCTAGATTCCCCCCAAATTCAGTTACGGCGCGCTGATCTGGAAAGCATTGGCTAACCTGCTCACGAAAATTGTTACGAGCCCTTTCCATGCCCTGGCGTCACTCGTGCCTGGCGGCGAGGAGGAAACCTTTAACGTCGTCGCCTTCGCGGCCGGGCGGCCCGATGTTCCACCGCCGGAGAAGGAGAAGCTCGCCAAGCTCGCCGTCGCTTTGCAAAAACGGCCCCAGCTTAAGCTGGATGTGCAGGGCCGCTACAATCCCGAGACCGACCGCGCAGAACTTAAGTCGGTCGGTGTGCGTCGCGCCTTGGCAACTCGCCTCGGTCAAGATCCTGACACAGCTGAGGATTACGGACCCGTTGACTTCAGCAGCCCGGAAACAGGGCAAGCTCTCGAATCGATGTTCTCGGAGCGTTTCGGTGCCGATGCCCTCATGGCGCTCAAGGCAGATCAAGAAGCGGCCCTCGAAAAGGCCGATAAGAATAATGCAGCCGCTAAGACCACCGGAGGAACAGCAACGGCCACTGAAGAAGATCCAGGGCGGTTAGTCAAAGATCTGTTCGCACGCCTCATAGAGGTTGAGCCAGTGGATGATGCGGCGTTGGTGAAGCTGGCCGACGCCCGGGCGCAAGCCATCGTCGCCGAACTGACCCACGCTGGACAGCTTACGTCCGAACGCATCAAGGTGAAGCCCTCAGCCCCGTACGACGATAAAGGCGAGGTGAGCGCTGCACTCAGCTTGGAAGCAGGGAGGTAGTCGGAAAGGGATAATCGGTGTCACTTTCGCTGCACTGATGTATATGGAATGAGGCGATCGCCAAACCATATACCACGGTTTATAGACTGGTGATTAGCTGCTATGCTCCCGTATCTATCGTTTTTGTAAAGAGCCTTGTTTTTCAGTCTATCAAGGACATTGCCTATCAGGCCAGAAAAAAATCAAAAGTGGCAACCATGACCAGACTGGCTGAGTATGCCTCGACGGGAAAAGGTATTTGGCCAAATGATAAAAGCCGTTCGTACCAAAAACTTGATTGGGTTCCTGCTATGTATTACTGTTGCTATGTTTGCGTTACTTTCAGCCGCTAAAGACCCCAAGTCCTCGCCGAGCAGCGTGGCCCAGGCCCCGACAATGCTTAGTGGGTGCTACCAACGTCCGGACGGCGGAACCTTCCTGCAATTCAGCGATCTTGTTTTCACTGGCAAGCTGAAAGCAGACTATTTCAATCCCCATCCGATCCATGTGGCGCACGCCGGGTGGAAGCATCAGGACGGATATATTGGCTTTTTTGTTGGTCTGAGGACGCATAACTATCCTGTGACTCATATCACCTGGCTCAACCTATACGCTGGCCTATGATGCCAAGCGCGACCGTCTTGTGGGGATCTATTACCAGGCTGTACTACAGCAGGAATTTCAGGTTGAATTTGGGAGAATGCCCTGAACCCTGCCGAAAGTAGGCAGGGGCCAGGGATAGAAGGTACCCATGAGAAACCAAATTTCGGCTTTTCTTAATTTTACAATAAAAGGAGGCAGACGATGAAAAACTGTTTGAGGAACAAGTCGGTAAATCTTTATGTGGTTTTGCTTGTAGCGACATGTGTGATGTTTTCTGCAGCACCAGTCCTGGCGGCTGACAAGCCCAACATCCTCGTCATCTTTGGTGACGACATCGGCACCTGGAATGTCGGCGCGTACACGCACGGCATGATGGGCCGCACGCCGAACATCGACAGCATCGCCAAACAGGGCGCGCTGTTCACCGATCATTACGCTCAACCGAGTTGCACGGCTGGCCGGGCGGCGTTCATCACGGGCCAAATGCCGATTCGCACCGGCATGACAACGATCGGCATCCCCGGTTCGACACGCGGTATTCAGAAGGAAGACCCGACGCTCGCGGAGGTGCTCAAGTCACAAGGCTACGCCACCGGCCAGTTCGGCAAGAACCACCTTGGCGACCGCAATGAGTTCCTGCCGACCGTGCATGGATTCGATGAATGGTTCGGAAACCTGTACCACCTGAACGCCGAAGAGGAACCAGAGGAACTCGACTATCCGGGACAGAAGAATCCGGCGTACCAGAAGAAGTATGGGCCGCGCGGCGTGATGCACACCTGGGCGACGGACAGAGGATGATCCCACCACGGATCCGGTCTTCGGTCGCGTCGGCAAACAGAAGATCGAGAACACCGGACCGCTCACCCGCAAGCGCATGGAAACGTTCGACGGCGAGGTCCTCGAGTCATACGCTCACGTGGCTGGACAAGAAGGGAAAGGGCGACAAGCCGTTCTTTTGCTGGTTCAACACGACGGCCATCCACATCTGGTCCCACTCCCAGAACAAATACATTCAGCAGGCGGTGGACGAAGGGACGTGCCGAGGAAGACGTGGTGCGCGCGAAAATGCTCGAACACGACGAGCAGGTCGGCCAACTCCTGAAGAAGCTCAAGGACATGGGCGTGGATGACAACACGATCGTAGTCTATACCACCGACAACGGCTTCGAACTGATGATGTGGCCGGATGGTGGCTATGCGCCTTTCCGGGGCGAGAAAGGCACGACCTGGGAAGGTGGCGTGCGTGTCCCGCTGCTCGTCAAGTGGCCGGGTCGGATCGCCCCTGGAACCGAACTCAACGGTGTTCAAAGTCACGAAGACTGTTCGTGACCCTAGCGGCGGCGGCGGGACTTCCGGATCTCAAGACGGAACTGCTGACCGGCAAGAAGATGGGTGACATGACCTACAAGGTCCACCTCGACGGATACAACAACCTCGACTACTGGACCGGCAAAACCGACAAGTCGGCCCGTCGCGAGTACTTCTACTACGATGAGACGGACCTGATGGCCATTCGTGTGGACGCCTGGAAAATGCACATCGGTGTCAAGCCCGACGGTAGCTGGTGGGATGAGAAGTATTACCCGAGCGTTCCTTACGTGTTCAATCTGTTGATGGATCCGATGGAAAAGATGGATCCGCAGAGCCACGAGTGGGGCTATATCGGGCGGAAATTCTTCGCGCAAAAGATGTGGGCGCCCACGGCTGCCAGTCCCATTCCTGGCCGCGCATCTCAAGAGCTTGCAGGACTATCCGCCCCGGCAAGGTGCGGATTCTCTGAGCATGAAGAAGGCCATCGAGGGAGCGATGAAGAAAATGGAAAGCCCCCAGGGGAGCAGCAACTGACGCAAGGTTGCATGAAACATTGATTCAACTCACAGGGCCGCACCCGTTCCGAACTAGGTGTGGCCCCTTCACCTCAAAGGAGTTGAAAGCGGGTGTTTCCAACTGGTATAGATCCGGCCGGAAACCGGCGCGTGGACATCTGTTTCCAAGCCGCTATAAGGCGACAATCCGAGGTTCTATTTGAGAGGGCCCCATGAATGCACGTGAGTCAATGTATGCCAACGCTAAATCACTGTGCGCAGAACAAGGAAAGCAACTGGTTGCACGCGCGCCAAACGGGACATTTTCGCTGTTCATGCGCGCCTACTGGCCTGAGAAAGCTATCCTCGATGGTACATGGATGCCGCCAAAGGTCGAAAGCGTGAAGTGAACGAACCATTCAAACAGAGAAAGGACAAAAAAATGAAAACCAAAACCATGCTCGCCGTTTTCAGCTTCGCGCTGACCGCTGCCATCATCCTGCCGCCGCTGAACCTTGGTTATTCACACTTTTGATACCTGCTATGAAGGACAACACAAGAAAAAAGATGGCCGACCACAACCTATAGTGGTTGGCCCTTTTCGATGATTAGTTGACTTTCAATTTGCTATCACAGGAAAAAAACGAGCGCAGATTCCGTTGATCCCTCCAACTCATCAACGGTTAAAGGGGTCTCTGAAAAGCTGTGATGCCATAAAGTCGAGCAATGTTCCCACCTGAATATCGGTCTTGCCAATTGCATCTGAATCATGAGATAGACGCGACATAGGACAAGGATCGCGAACCTTGGCATTACTGCTATTAAAAAAACGTCCAGCCAAAAAATGACCGACCACAATACCTGGTGGTTGGCCTTTTCCTAAAATATGTTGGGTTTGAAATTGATACCACAGGTGAAAAGTGGTGGGGGATGTTGCTGATGCCTCCAACAATCCTGCAGATATCAGTTTCAAAAATACCAACGATGTTCGATTATAATCACAGCCGAAAGGGTGGATCTAATTGCCATGACCCACCCTTTCCTGCTTTTAGTAGGGTCGAGGACTGGCGCGGTACTTAACAGTCCGTTTCCAGCCCCCGCCTCATCAAA
This sequence comes from uncultured delta proteobacterium, assembly GCA_963697225.1. Lineage (GTDB taxonomy): Bacteria > Desulfobacterota > Desulfobacteria > Desulfobacterales > Desulfosarcinaceae > Desulfosarcina. Next base: position 302,867 of record CAVONM010000013.1, on the reverse strand, counting down.
CCCGGCGTGCGGTTTTCCCGCACCGGGCTTACCCGTCCGCTTCATATTAAGGTCTATGTGACCTATCTGGCTGGCAGTGCTTTCAACAGTGGCCACGATATTTGACCCGATAATTGTTAAACAGGCCAAGTTTCTCGTATATCCACTGATTACTCCACCTTTTCCAGCCGAAGCCATGACGCTTCCTAGCTCTCATTAAGTGACGCCGAACCTTCCGCAGCACCCATTGTCTGACATACCGAAAACACCGGGATGAGCTACCTATGGCAAAGTAATTCACCCAGCCTCGCAGAATGGGGTTTACAAGATTGATAACCCGCTGAACCGGCTGGGACCTGAGCCTTCGGAATATCTCCTTGAGGTTACGTGTAAGCGCTTTCCGCTTCGCTGCCTGGGGAATGGTCAACGGTCGCCATTTCCCATTGCGGCTGCGTATTCGCTTGAACGTAAATCCCAAGAACCCAAAAGTCTCCCCCTTTGCCAAATTCACAGTCCGGCTTTTTTCAGGGTTGATTTCGACCCCAATGTTAGCAAATTCCTCTCCAAGCCTTTTCATCACAGCTGGTTGCAGCCAACTGTTTCTCGGGTGCCAGTCAATTAAGACCAGGAGATCATCAGCGTAGCGGACATACTCTATGCTGGTGTACCTCTTGTAACGAGTGACCTCTTGGGCCCGCTCAAGCATCTTGTCAACCTCATTGAGGTAGATGTTGCTTAAGAGCGGAGAGATGACTCCACCCTGAGGAACGCCCTTTTTACCAGTGGCTTTCAGGATCAATTTGAGCAAACGCATCACATCCTCATCATTGACTCGATCGGCTACCTTCTCCATCAGGATATGGTGCCGAACATTGTCAAAATATGACCTTAGATCAAGGTCAATTACCCGCGTTTTACCCTGTGTGACCGCCTCAGCCACGCGGTACACTGCCTGATGGGCCGTGCGTTTAGGACGGTAGCCATATGAGCCTGGTTGGAAATCTGCTTCAAAGATCGGCTCAAGGATGAGCTTCAATGCACCCTGGACCACGCGATCCCTTATTGTGGGAATTGATAAAACGCGCATTTTGCTACCCGACTTGGGAATCTGCACGTTCCTAACCCTCTTGGGACGATAATTCCTCGTGGCCAAGTCATTCGAGATCTGGTTTAGGAAGCCATCCACACCCGCTGCTTCGATGTCCGCAAAGCTAATACCGTCAATACCAGGGGAACCATTGTTCTTCCTGGCAAGCTTGTATGCCTCGCGTAGCGTTTCGAGCTTGTGGACGTGGACATAAAGCCCCCAGAACCGCCATGTCTTTTCAGCCTTCGCCTTAATGTATATCCTTCGTCTCAGATCTTGCAGATTAATGGACGCCTTTATCATCTTGTCCCTGCCTCAACATGTTGACAAAGAATTTACGAATCGGTAGGGCCCCTTTGCTCAGCAAGCATTACCCTGCCTCCCAGCTACTACGGGCCCATCCGCCACCCTCTCGTCTTCAGTCGATTTCCCGGTGTCGTCGGTTATACGACCTACCTTGCTCCAGCAATTTCTTGCCGGGACGAGGAGGGCTTCTCCAGTTGCTTAGTATTCCCTTGTCACCGTGCTGTCGCTATCACCCCGCCGGGGTGAGTTACCGCTTCAGCCAGATTGCGGTATCCCATGCTGTCTTCGCCTTTACAGTGAAGGCTCGACCCCCGGAGTTTAAACCTTTCGAGGCCACCTGTGCGTTCACTTTCGTTACGGCCCGGCGACTCGCTCACTACCCTTGCGGTAGCTTTGTCAATGGGCTTCAGAACATTTGGTTTCCCTCCTGTCTGCCATTCGTGCTACAGGGTCTCTGGCTTCTGCCCTGGTGGGACTGACTCCCACTGAAAATACCAGCCTTTGCTGGACACACGCTGTAAATGGTTTCAATCCATTTCAACGCCTCTGAATCGCTGATCCTTCCCAAATAAATTTGGGTGGTTGATAAATTTGAATGCCGGAGAATGATCTTGCTGATAATTTCGAGCGGCACCCCTGAGCGAGAGGCATACGTGGCCGCATGGCGTCGCAGATCATGTGGCCTCAGGTGGATGCCAACCAATCGGCCTGCTTTCAATACAATTGACCTGGCTGCCTCATAGCAAATCGGAAAGATCCTTTCGTGCAGTCCGATATTTTTGATTTTAATATAGTCTTTGAGACGATCCGCCACCTTTTGCGGTATGAATATCATTTCCTGTTCACGCCCGCTTTTAGGCTCTCTCAACAGGATTTTCCTTTCGGCGATGTCATTGGGAACGATGGTTAAAACCTCTCCGATCCGCATGGCACCGCGAGCCATCAGTTCAAGAATCAATCGGTTCCTGGGCATTCTGGTCCGGAAAATAATTTCATCCACGGTTTCTTTTTCGAGGATATCGAATTGAGTTTTTACCTTCGTACGGAACAACTTGCGCAGCATAGGCGAATCGCAAGGGTTGGTAATATCCGGATCGAGATTGTTTTTGGCGAAATTGAAAAATGCCAACAGGCTGGTGAATCGAGCGCGTTTGGTTTGGGGTTTGCGACCTTCGGTGAGCTGGTTCATGAAGTCCAGGATGTCATCCACGGATAGATCGTTAAGTTCGTAATCACCGAATTGGCGACAAAATCTATCCTTGAGTAACGAGTGGGCTCTGACCGTATTTTTTTTTGGAATGGATCTGATGATAGTCGAGCCAGATTTTTCCTGCTTTGGACACTTTCATGGAATACCTCCTTGGCTAAAATGTTTGACAACGGCCCAATGCCAAGGTAATTTTATGATGTCCAAATCGTATATGCAATGATTTCGTTGTGTTTGATAACCAAGAGTCTCTCAATACATCTCAGGTCGCCACATTTCTGTGATAGATTCTTTTCCCGATGTAATCTGCACCTAACCGCCAATTCAGCCGCACCCATATGTAGTGGTGCTTGGGATTTTCAAATAATCCTATTGCTTAGCGGAATATGGGAAGAACCACACGATTCGGTAGGGCCCAATTTTATGGGATAGCCAGAACGTACTTGTCTGGCCATGAAAATTTTTCCACTGATCTGAGGAGCCTGTCTATCCCACGGTTTGACAAGGGTTATCTTCGTGGATTACTCTCAATATATCGATAATTGAATAATATTTGTTTTGATGGCAAGGCACCAAATTTTCAATAGCGTGTCTCGCTGAGACCCACCCTTTTTTACCCTGAGTTCACAAGTCAGCGCCGCCGCCGACCGCCAAGGCGGTCTGTTTGATCGAAAATGAAACTATGCCATTTTGGCGTAGTTTCATAAGAGGGAACCAAATGAAATCATCAAAATTTATCTTAATGCTCTTGCTGATTGTTGCTTTTATGGTGGCCGGCTGTGCTGCCACCTCCACATACTCGAGCGAGCCGAAAGATATTTCCATACTTCAACAGTGGAGTGGTGACTATCCGATTGTTCATCTAGAATCGTTTCCCGAAGGTCAGCAAAAGTCGCGCATCGGGTATATCGGTGATGCTGCAACTTTCGCAACTATTTGGAAGGTATTCAAACCCGGCGAGAAAACGCCTGAAGTGGATTTTAGCAGGAATTTTATTGTCTTTTCTCGCAATGTGGATTTCTACAACCATATATCCATATTCAAGATTACCCTGAAGAACGGCGTGATCGAGATCTTCGCTATGGAGACCCGGTCGGCGCTGCCGATTGAAGACAAAGTCGGAATGGCCATGGCTGTGATTCCGCGTGCCGGAGTGGCGTCCATCCAAGTTGGAAACCAGCAGATTCAGGTATCGACGGACAAGTAAAAGGTGAGGCGTTTCATGAAAATGAACCTACTCATAGGGATATTTACCTGCCTTTTTGTCCTCGGCTGCGTCATCTCATTTGGTGGCGCCTGGATGGATGATGCCAGAATTGTGGATGCCTCCGCAACTGATCCGCTGAATGCTACCTATATCGTCGAGGGTCAAAAAATACGATTGATCAATGGCCGTAGTGAAACAGAATCTGCACCCGGTTTGGCAACCAAAGCCATTACCTCCGTGTTCGGAAAGCCGGTCTATGGAAACATCGACGGCGGGGGTCATGTGGACGCTGCGTTGATTTTAACGCACGATCCCGGAGGCAGCGGAACCTTCTACTATGCCGCGGCTGCGCTCGACGTAAACGGTTTTTATCTTGGTACCCGAGCAATCCTGCTCGGCGATCGGGTGGCGCCACAACATATCAGTGTGCGCAACGGTGTAATCATTGCAAATTATGCCACCCGTAGACTGGACGAGTCCATGTCGGCCCCTCCCTCTGTCGGCACGTCAAAATACCTGGTACTTGAGGGTAATGTGTTAAAAGAGATAGCCCCCTTGACCGAAGGAGAAGTGGCCCTTGATGGTTGGGTAACTATCGGTCACGAAGTGCGTTCGTTTGTACCGTGTTCGCTGGCAAGACCACTTTGGCTTCCGGGAAATTCACCAGCGTTGAATGAAGTTATGTCAGCCTATCGAAAAACGCTGGTCAATCCGATGCCTTACACACCGCTTTTTGTGACCCTTGCCGGAAAAATTGTCAAGCCGCCTACCGATGGATTTGGGGCGGGATATGAAGCCTCGTTTTTTGCTTCGCAGCTTGTTCAGATGTTTCCACAAGGAAACTGCAAGAGCGATTTGATCTATGTGGAATTTCCATTGCCTGGCTCACGTGTGTCATCACCCCTCAGAATCCTGGGGCATGCAAGGGGCAAATGGTTTTTCGAAGGGGATTTTCCTGTTGTTCTTGCGGATGCAAACGGTAAATTTATTGCTAAATGGTATGCCACCGCAAAAAAAGGGTGGATGACTGAAACGTTCGTACCATTTGAATCAGTGATCAAGTTCAAACCGCCGCGTTCCGGAAGCAAGGGAACCCTTTTTCTCAAAAAAGACAATCCAACCGACCGACCGGAATTTGACGATGCACTGGAAATACCGGTTATTTTTGAATGATCAATCATTCAGTCAGATTAAATCCCTGCGATCGAAGTGGCGCTTATCCCAAAAAATAGGGGGCAAGAAGATATGATGTACCACTATAGACGCATCGTCTTTCTATCATTGCTGCTCACATTCGGATATGCCGCGTTCTTCACCGGTCAAGGATCGGCAGATGCTGATTCATGGCAAAAAGTCACTTTTGATATGACCCGTTTGGATAAAGATGGCCTCTTTGGGCCACCAGACGGGAAACGTGCACTTTCCTATGAATTCTGTATTTTAAATACGGAGGAATATAACGCTGAAGTAAAGGGAATTGATCCGACGGTTCAGTGTATGCCAGGATCATCAGGACGCATCGGGTGCGATAGGAATGAATGCCTTTGTATCGGTTCGACGCATCAAAAAAATTTCAGGAGGGTCTTAAAAAATCTGGCGAACCTGGAGTATGTGAAACTCATCAATGAATGTTTTTTTGAATAGACATGATAAAGACAATATCTCTATCCTAAATGAGAATAGCTGGTGATGCTACGTATGTATCACGCTGCCCTTATTTGTATGACTATACAAGATTTTATGGACGTGGTATCTGGTATGAAACCTGTCGTACCTCCAACTTAACAAGGGCTGGAAAAAGGCCATGCAGGAGAACGAAGAGATCCGGCTGGGCGCCAACGTGATCGACGGCAAGGTCACCTACCAGGCCGTCGCCGAGTCCTTCGAATTGGAATATTTTGCTATAGAAGGGCTCCTATGAAATTTTTTTAATCAACAAAAATTTCACCATCAGTCATTAATTGTAAAATTGGATCAATCCCTTTAATTGAATAGAGGTATTGATCCAATTTATTTTGATTGCCAACCTCTAATAAATTGACATTAGAAGTTTGAGTTGAAATTCAAAGGTTCCCTTGGGCTTTCCAGAACGTACCTCAATATCTGCTGATCTTTTGATTACTGCTATCTAGAATCCTCTGTTGTCACCTCAGAATCCGACTAAGACGAAACAATTCACACCATCAATGTCGCCACTTAGATATCAACCACATATACTTTCCCGGTAATTCTGGGGTACCCCAGACATCCAATCCCAGATTCATTGCGGATTTTTCCTCTTAGGGTCACCATTCCACAAAAATAACGGGAAAAAGTCCCCGATGAAGGGGCATCCCTTGAATTGCCGCTGAGTCAAGGAATGATATCCTCAAGAACGAATGCCCGGGTTACCCTTTTCGGGTCGCTTCTCATCCGAGCCAGGTGGTCTTTGAAAAGCACAAACAACTCCAACCGGCTCCTCTGGCTCTCGTTGAAGCCCTCTTCCAGGCTAAGTTCCTGTTCCATGCTCAGCATTTGCTCATTCATCTGCGCTTCTGGGACAGTCAGCCCCTGGGACAATCGTATGAGGTATAAGTCCCCGAATCTGGAAATGGCCGCGTCAACCTGTTTCACTTCTCCCATGGCCCGGTCTACATCTCCCTGGAGGGATACGAGGACCGGTTCCGGGAGGTTCTTGCGTGTCAATAGTTGGAGCCGTTCCAGTTCAAAGATCATCACCTGCCGGCGCCGGGAATAGCTGATCATGGATTCGGCGGTGAACAATGCGCTTTGAATCGTGGCCAGTGCAGACGCTTCCGCCGGTGTCGATGGTTTAGCCATCGGCGCCGTCATCGACCCCGATCCAGATGTTGTTTCATCGCCTTGCGTTATCTCCAGCGCATCGGACCGGCGCATTTCGGCACGCCACTCCCGGTCCAGCAGATCGAACCGGTTGCGGGGAGTGACAATGGCCGAAAGGACCACCCGGAAACCGAGATCAGTTGCGCGATAGGCCCCCTTGTCAAGAAAGAAGGGGATTTCCTCACGGCGTCCCGGCATGATCTCGGCGAGGCGTTTTCGGTAGCTGCCCCCCTTGGCAATGAAACCGCCGGTGGCACCGTGGAGACGAAACCCCAATGAAAAGTGAAAGGGATCCAGCACCATTTCGGCGGCGTTTCCTGCCGTATCGTACAACCCGAGCGGGTTGGCGCACCGGCTTCCGATCCAGGCCAGTCGTTCCGGTTGTTTGGTCTCCATGGGATCCGTAAAGACGGCAAAATCCCGGTAAGACCGGTTCTCCAAGGGAAAGAAATCCTCGCGGTTAAGCTGCTGCTCGGTGACCATGTGGCCACCGCGGGCGGCATACTCCCATTCCGCCTCGGTGGGTAGACGGATATATCCGAAGCGGCCACCGGCAAAATGGGGAAGTGCTGCCGGGTCATTTTCCAACAACCACTCGGTATACCTCCTGGTAAACGTCACGGCATCGAACCAGGAGATATCGGTCTTGGGGCGGGGATCCGCGGCGGTCAGTCCTGCGATCGTATCGGGACACGCCGCATCCATGACCACATCCCATTGGAGGGTGGAAATCTCGTATTTGGCGATGAAATAGTAGAACCCAGTACGTCCTTCTTCGTTGGGATCAGGACAGTTGCCATCACCACCGCGGGCCGATTTAAAAAGCCCAATCTGCCACTGTTCCGGCAGGTCCTCGATGGTAAAGGAGCCAGACACCGAGGATTTTCGTCGTCCCTCCATGAAACCAAGACCTTCCCGGCCACAATCGCTGCATCCTAATTCTAAACGCAGATCCCCGAAAAACCCTTGCGCCGCCACACAGACATGCCGCAACACCAGCCTCGCCCCGCAGGGCATTGGCAAGATGATATCCATTTCATCGGGATTGGGGTTGACAGCCAGGGCCAGGGTCGGGGTCAGCCGCTGCAGGGTTCGTTGTTGTTCCGGGCAGTCCATCGCCATCAGCGGTGTGGCCAGCAAGACAAGCAGAATTGCCAACGTCGGCCACACCCGCGTTTTCGGATCCACCTTCGTCTCAGACATCCCGGATCACCTCGGAGGGCTCGATGGATGCCGTGCGATAGGCGGCATAGGCTGAGGCCAGTATGGCGATGGCCACGGTCAAGAGCAGGGAGAAGATCATGTGTGGCACGGTGAGACGACACACATATTCCCCTATGGCAAGATAGGTGCCGAAGAGCCGGTTGATGCTCTTTTCGACCACCTGGTATAGGACCAGGGCCGTCAGGTTGCCCAAAACGGCAGTCATCAGGGCCTGGAAAATCGGAAACCAAATTATACTGCCGGTGGAAAATCCGATCAATCGGATAACGCCCAGGTGACGGCTCTTGCGGTTGACGTTGGCCAGAACACTACTGGTCATGGAAGCGAAGTAGCCCAACACCGCAACCACGGCGATAAGCTGGAAAATCAGAGTAAAGGCGCGGTCTAGACTTTTAACGACCTCGATTTCCTCGGCCTTGGTGTAGACCTCCATGCCCTGATCGGCGAACTGGTCCCGAAGATCAGGGACATCATAAATGGAACGCGCATAAAGCCTAAAGCTGGGGTAGTTCCGGACACCGGACGGCTTCACCTTACCGGGCCAACCGAAGGATTGGGACCCGAAGCCGTCCCGGTAATCTTCGGTGGCGGTCAACAGGTCGAGGCGTACGAATGCCGCGTCCAATTGATAGGCGGCCAGGGGAAGGACGGCACCCACCGTCAGTTGGACCGTCACCTGCTCCTTGCGTCCCCCCATGGAGCGACCGATCCTGCCGGAAACGGTTGATCCCTTGGACACCCCCAGCTTACGGGCCACCGAGGCGGAGAGCACGATGGCCAGGTTGCTGTCCGGAACAATCGCCCATTTTCCCAGTAGGGGATCCCCCTTACCGGTGGGGATCAGATCCACCCCCACCGATCGGGGATCCGCGCCTTCCCGATTCACCAAAACCATGCTGGCCGCAATGGAGCGGGTTTGGGGGATAACGAAGGCCACGGCGGAAAGATCGGAAACGGCCTGGAACCACGCATCGTCAAAGCGCCCGCTTCCCACGGGGGCAATCTCCCGGTTCTTGGGGTTCTCAATGAGACGATCCGCCATGGTGCTGATGATGCCGCTTTTGACGCCGAAGAGCACCAGCAGGGGGGCCAGAACGGCGGCCAGGCCCAGGATCGCACAGACCGACAGCAGCCGCTCATGAAGGTAGTCATGCAAGGACATGCGGATCACGGTCTTGAACCCGGCCAGCGGATTGCGACGCTTCACGCGCATGCCGTCACCTGAACCGCGCCGTTGGGTTCCGTCTGCTTCAAATCGAAGGTGATTTGCCGGAAACCGCTTTCGGCCACCCGTTCCCAATCGTGAGTCGCCACCACCAAGGTGACCTGAAAATCATCGGCCAAACGGCTGAACAGGGCCAGGATCTTCTCGGCATTGATGGGATCCAGAGATGCGGTGGGCTCGTCGGCAATCACCACGGCCGGCTGGTGGGCCATGGCCCGGGCAATGGCTACCCGCTGGCGTTCACCCACCGACAACTGTCCGGGAAGCCGATCCAGATGGGATTCGATGTTCAGTTTGGCCGCCACCTCTTCGACGGCCCGACCGGTTGGCAGCCCCAACCCCTTTCGGCTGATTCCGATATTGTCCCGCACCGAGAGGAAGGGGAAGAGCCCCCCGGTTTGAAGCACATAGCCCATGTGGCGCATGCGCAATCGGGACAGGGCGTTCAGGTTGTTGGTCTGCCATGCGGCCATAACGTCCACCGATCGGGATGCACCCTTTTCGTCGTGTTCCCAAAAGAACTCGAAACAGCTCGCCTCGGTAGGCTTCAGAATCATGGCCAGCATGTCCAGAAGCGTACTCTTGCCGCAGCCGCTATAACCCACCAGGGCCACTTTTTCGCCCCTGTGGATGGTCAAATCGGGTACCTTCAGGAAAAATCCCGGCGCACCGGTCCAATGCTTGCCGATTCCGCGAAGCCTAAATACCGGGGTTTTGATCTTTTCGACCAACCGCTCACCGTTGCTCACGTTGCCGGACATATTTTTATTAGCTGCCTTTGCGTTTAGGACGTGGACGAGTTTACGATCCTATGCGTCAGGGCATCATGCCCAAGGGGACCCGGTACACGGCATCACCGGGTTCGCCGGGACCGAAGCTGACCCAGTTGGTCACATCGTTGTGGTAAGCCTCGTAGCGCCGTATCTTGGATTTGATATCATCTACAATGGCCTGCTGTTCGCCGACACTCAACCGGTACCAGTCCTCTTCGGTGAGCCGCATGATATTGCTGCGATAGGGCAGATCATCGAGGAACTCGGCCAGGAAACCCAATTGCCCGAGGTTCTGGTTGGGGCTTTGGCTGAAGCGGGTGGGATCCCGGGAGGTCTGGGCGGCCGTCGATAGGATGTTCTGAAAAAAATCCCGGGCACCGGTTCGCTTGGTCCGCTGGGCATTGTCGAGGATGATCTTCAATCGATGGTGAAGATCGCTGAGCTGGTTCTTGGAAAGCAGAATGGTGACTTCGAAGGTCGGGATGTCGGGCCGGGTGATATCCATGTCCGACACCCATGAAGTAACTACCCGCGGGACCCGACCCGCCCCTTGGCGCCCCAGAAAATCCAATTGCAGAGCATACCCCAAAATGGCCGCCTTCTTGGCCGCCCGGGCAGCCACATCACCCGGTTTGGACATATCCACATCGTCTAAGGCCAGCCGCTGGCCGCTGGCGGTGGCCTGCACCAAAGCGACCATCTGTCCGGCTACATCCTCCACCACCTGTCCGAATCCGAGTACGCCGGCGGTGGCATCTTCGGCATCGATGGGCACGTAGAGATCGCCGATGGTGGGATCGGATTGTCGCGTCAGGGTTTGGTACTGCTTGCGCGCATAGTTGTGGTTGTTAGGTGTTTCCCGGGCGCCCGGGGGCGTTTTCAGGTGCAGGGCGAAGATCTTGACCCCGGCGGCGGCAGCCATGTCCGCCATGGCATTGGCGTTCATCCCGGTGGAGGAATAAGGATCATCGTTGCGGATGGCTCCGGCATCGGTGATCAGAAATATCAGGCGTGAGTGATAAGGGCCCCAGTCCAGGCGCTCCAGAGCTGTTTTAAGACCCGCAAAAGCATCCTCATTGAAGGAATGGGTGGAAACCCTGGCCTCCTCCATGGAGGCCAGGGCACGTTCGAAAGCATCACGGTCGGTTGCCTTCCGGAGATCCGAGTAAACCCGGCTGACATATTCCAATTCGGGGGCATTGGCCATGCTGTTACGATACCCAACTAGGCCGAAGGCCACCTTGTCGGTCAGGCCCTGCTTCTCGATGGTGGCATAGATCCGGCGGACGGATTCGCGGGTGCGCTCGATATAGGGTTTCATGGAGATCGTGGTGTCAATCACGAAAGCAATGGCCGTTTTAAGGTCCAAGTCCAAGGGCAATTCACCGGAACCCGGGTCGATGGAGGCTACCTGGAGGAATTTCACTCCTTCGAACAACTCCGCCGCCTGAAAGATCGGCATAAGGTAGAATTGATCCCTGGACACGGCCTCCCACTTGGGTTCCATAGCGATAAGGGGAAACGCGGAAGCATCCTGACCGTCCCCGGACTGAAAATCGGAAAATCGGGTCATCAGGTCAAGGTAGCGGCCGGCTGGGTCCCGGTCGGCGGCCACAGCTTCCAGGTCCACCATATCCTTGAAAAACAATACCGGCTGGCGGCCCGTTCGCTCGGTAAACTTCAGGGTCAGGGCCTGCAGCCAAGGCGATGTTTTTCCGGCCTCAATCCAGCCGTCGGGCGTGCCGCTGGATGCCAGCCCCACCTCGAGCCATTGGGTGGCGTCCGTTTGTGTTGTGCCGAAAACATAGTAGACCGTAAAGGGGCGCACCCACACCTTTCGAACGGCAGAAGCAGACGAGGCCTCGGCATAGAGGTGGGCACCGGGATGGGTGATTACCCGCTGGTAGAGTGTTTTTTTTCCCGGCATTAAAAGGGCCCGTCGAGAATCTGCCCGGGCTGATTCATGATCGACGGTAAGGATAGCCGCCACATAGAACAATATAAACATGGGGGTGACGATACGAAATACGCTCCCTGGACTGGGTCCTCCCCAAAATCTTTTTTCCATGGTTTCTCCTCGCAGGTCAACGGAGCATCGATGCACAGGCATCACTGAGGGTATCGGCGATTTCCGTTAAGGCCAGGTTTCTAGAAGTGCCTGTGCGTCGGCAGACCCATTTTCGGCACTGGCGACCACCCATTGGCGAAGGTCTGTCAGCCGATTCCTGGCTTCAGTATGGCCACCCGCAAGGGCGATCTGGTACCATTCGAAGGCATGGGCAGGATTCTTACGAATGCTACCGCTGGGTAGATCGAGGCTGGGGTCATAGTACTCTCCCACGGCCATTGCTGCCTCGGCATTTCCACTCTCCGCGGCATATTCCAGTAGAAGAAACGCCGCATCCGCCCGCTCGGGTTTTTCAGGCAGGGCTGCGGCCATGGCTAAGGCCTCGGCCGGTGTGGTTCCCTCACGCAGGGCCTGTCTGGCCTGCTCGAGTACCGGGGCATCCGGCGCATAGGTGGGTTTGGGCGGAGGTTTTATCTCCGGTTTCTTCCGCGGCAGGTTAGCCATTTTGGGCAGTGATGGGGAAGACGCGGACGGCAGCGTCTCCTTACCATGGTCTTTGAAAAGCCAATAGCCGGCCCAGATGATGGCAACTAACGAAATGGCGGTAATCGCCATCCACAAAAAAGAGGCCCTGCGCATTGGGTTTTGCATACGGTTTCTCCCCTTGTTGCGTATTTCGGACATAACGCGCCTTTTCTTTGTGGATTGAAACAGTGAGCGAACCTTGATTAACTGGCAGGTAAACTATAGGCCGCTGAAAAATAGGTGTCAACAAAGGCATGGTTTTTTCTGAAAGGCTGGACCGCAACGCCTTTAGGGTCGTTCTTAGACTTACCGATTGATATTGTGGGTGTCCCCAGTCTGGGCAAAGCTTTCGTAGCAAGACAAGCAAGAATGGAACGCCATCTCCTCCGGCAGAGAACCGGATCACAAATCAGATCTACCGTAGATTTGATTGTGTCCGGTTCTCTGCTTTTATTTTGTTTTTCATCACAAATCTGCAGTGAGCCCATTTTTCAAATAGTTGCATGTAGCTATTGAGATGGCGGACCATTTGCTGCCTTTGCGGTTGTGCTTCCGATGGCGTACCTCGACGTCTGCCTGAGCAGTGATTGATTGAGGAGTTTCTCTTGTCATCGCGTGACATATTGGCCAGATTCGATCATATCGGCGTTTTCGCAAGACCTGCAGGCACAATGGATGACGTTGATGGGGTATGAAACAATTGTGCTCCGAAAATGATTACGATTGCTGCTTAACCGGCAAGTGCAGCGTGAAGGTGCTGCCCTTTCCCAATTCGCTTTCAACCGTCACGTCACCGCCGTGGGCCTGGGCAATGTGCTTGACGATGGCCAGCCCCAGTCCGGTGCCGCCGAGCGTGCGGCTGCGGGCTTTATCCACCCGATAGAAGCGTTCGAATAGACGGGGCAGGTGCTTTCTGGCAATGCCCATGCCCGGGTCCGCGAAACGGATCTGGATTTCATCGTCCGCGGTCAGCGCGTCGATATGGATGACACTTTTCTCAGGGCTGTACTTGATCGCATTGTCCAGCAGGTTCACAGCGGCCTGTTCCAGCAGCGTGGCATCGAAACAGCCGTTCAGCTCCGGCTCGCAGGCGAGCTGCACATCGATGCCCTTGTCCCGGACGCCTTCGGCGCAAAGGCCGATGGCGGTGTTGATCACATCGGCAATGCGGCAGCACTCCATGCCGATCTGCTGGATTTCATCGTCGCGTTCAATGCGCGACAACTGCATCAGGTCATCGATGATCGTGGCCAGCCGGTTGACGTGCTTGTCGATGATCGTCAAGAAACGCCGGGTCTCCTCGCGATCATCCAAATCTCCTGTGCACAGCGTCTCCACAAAACCCTTGATGGCGGTCAGGGGAGTCTTTATCTCGTGGGAAACGGATGCGGCAAAATCTCGCCGCATGTTTTCCAACCGGCGCAGCTGGGTTACATCGCTGATCACCAGCAACCCGCCCATGCGCTTTTGCATGGTATCCAGCAAGGGGGTGCAGTGAACATTGAAGGTGCGCTCCCCGTTCTGGTGGTAGGCGATGTCCGATTCGAGGCTCTCTCCGCTGGACAGGCTTTGGTTCATCAGCAGCTGAAACTCGTGGTTGCGGATGATCTCCAGGACGCTCCGCCCGTGATTTTGTTGCACCCTGACGCCGAACATACTTGCAGCAGCCCGGTTGATGCTGATCACCCGTAGATCCATATCCGTGGCAATCACGCCTTCACGCATGCTCGAGAGCACCGCATCGGTTTTGTTGCGCTGGCTGGTGATCTCCTCCAACCGTTGTTGAAGCTGCTGGGCCATCTGGTTCATCGTTTCGGCCAGGGCTGAGAACTCGCGGATATCATAAACCGGCAGCCGGTGTGTGAGGACCCCGGCGGCAAACTGCCTCGCGCCGTCGCGCATTTTCTCCAACGGTCGGGTGATTGTCCGTGACGCATACCAGCTGCCCATTGATGCCAGCAAGGCGATCAGGAGCGCGCCCAGGCTGATTCGCCAACGGATATTTCCCAGGTGGGCATCGATGGCGGTAACGGGGATGGATGTCCGCAGCACACCGGTGAGCTTCTGATCCACAAATAGCGGCAGTGCCACATACATCATATCCTGCCCCAGCGTTTCGCTGTGACGGATGCTAACCCCCACGTTGCCCTGATAGGCCTCCCGGATCTCCTCCCGGTCCAGATGACTGGCCATCTTGGCCGGCATCTCCTCGGAGTCTCCGACCACGCGGCCATCGGGAAGAATCACCGTAACCCGGGTGACTGTCTGACCGGCGGCATCCTTGCAAAGCCGATCCATTGCCTGCGCGTCCAGCGGGGAGAGCAGGCGGGTCACCTGTTTTTCCAAAAGCCGGCCGCTGATTTCCAGATCCACCCGGGTACGATCCATGTAGAACTGGCGGGTAAAGCTTAAGGCATACCAGCTGACCGCAAATAGCGAAACCAGCGTGATCACCAGATAAGAAGGGAAAAGTTGATAGATGAGGCGTTTTTTATTCTGCATCAGCTTTCCATGAACCGGTAGCCCACCCCCCGCACGGTCTCAATATATTTTCCCAGCGACCCCAGTTTTTTTCTAAGACCCACGATCTGGACATCCACGCTGCGGTCGGTGACCGGATAGTCGTCACCGCGCACCGCATCCACGATCTGGGAGCGGGTAAATACCCAGCCCGGCCGACGGGCGAGGAAATGCAGCACCTGAAATTCCGTAAAAGTCAGATCCACGGATTTACCGGCGGCGAGGACATGGCGGCGACCGGTATGGATGGACAGCTCCCGGATGGTCAACACCTCGCCCTCCGGTTCGGCGATGCCCCTTCGCCGTCGGATCACCGCCCTTATGCGGGCGATGAGTATGCGCGGGGAAAAAGGTTTGGCCACATAGTCATCGGCGCCCAGCTCCAGACCGGTAACGATGTCCGCTTCCTCACCCTTGGCGGTAAGCATGATAATGGGCGTATCCTTGGTGCCGGGATGTTGTTTGAGTCGTCGGGCCACTTCCAGGCCATCGATACCCGGGAGCATCAGATCCAGGATGATCAGGTCCACCGGATCCGAGGCGGCTGTTTTGAGGGCCGCTTCTCCCGACGCGGCACAGGTCACCGAATATCCCTCGCGCACCAGGTTGTAGCGGACCAGTTCAAGGATATCCTCCTCATCATCCACGACCAGTATTTTATCCTTGCTCATTTTTCATTTGCCTTTGGAACGGCGACTTGTCCGGTTTGCGGACATCGGTCTCAGGTCATCCGACCGATGATTTTAAATCAACTTGCCGTGGCGCACGATGTCGCCCTCGATCATATAAACCACCTCCTCGGCGATGTTGGTGGCGTGGTCAGCCAGCCGCTCGATGTGCCGGGAGATGAGCAGCAGGTTGATCATGTAGCCGATATCTTCCGTCGCCCCGTCGGCCATGGCCTGCTTGATGCGATCATAGGCCTCATCCTTGATTTTGTCCACTTCGTCGTCCAGGTGCAGCACCTTGATGGCCAGGTCGAGATCCTGGTTGACCAGGCTGTCCAGGCTCATGCGCAGCATGGCTTCCGCCTTTTCCCCCATCACCGAATAATCGAAGTGATAGGGTGCCACCGGACGCTTGGCGATGCGCACCACGCGCTGGGCGATGTTGACCACCTGATCGCCGATGCGCTCCAGGTCGTTGTTGATTTTGATGACGGCGACCAGAAAGCGAAGATCCGCCGCCACCGGCTGGTGCAGGGCGATGACCTTCAGGCACGCCTCTTCGATTTCCACCTCCATCTCATCGATCTCGTGATCGAGGTGCACGATCTCTTTGGCCTGATCGACATCCCGGTCTTCGATGGCCTGTCTGATCCGGTGCACGCGCTGTTCCACGAGCGCTCCAAGGGAGAGGATCATTTTCTTGATGGTATCGAGTTCTCTTTGAAAGTGCTTCACCGTTTGATTTCCTTGTTGGATGGATGGATTCGGCGCCATGACATGCTCGCCGGCCATTCGGGTAGTGTTGAGGGTATCAGCCGAACCGGCCGGTAATGTAATCCTCGGTCTGCTTTTTCTTGGGCCGGGTGAAGATCGTGTCCGTGTCCCCCACCTCAATCAGCTTGCCCACATAAAAAAAGGCCGTGACATCCGACACCCGCGCCGCCTGCTGCATGTTGTGGGTGACGATGATGATCGTGTAGGTCTCCTTGAGTTCGTGAATCAGCTCCTCGATTTTCTGGGTGGCGATGGGGTCCAGCGCCGATGCCGGTTCGTCCATGAGCACCACCTCGGGCTTGACGGCCAGCGCCCGCGCGATGCACAGGCGCTGCTGCTGACCGCCGGACAGTCCCAGGGCGGTGTCCTGAAGCCGGTCTTTGACTTCATCCCAGATGGCGGCCTGCTTCAGGCTCTCCTCCACCCGTTCCTGGACAAAGGCCTTGTCCTTGATGCCGTTGACCCACAGGCCGTAAGCCACATTGTCGAAAATGGTCTTGGGAAACGGGTTGGGCTTCTGAAACACCATGCCCACCTTGCGGCGCAGCATGACCACATCGAGGTTCGGGGCGTAGATGTCTTCACCATCCAGGGTGACCCGGCCTTCCACACGGCTGATGGGAATCAAGTCGTTCATGCGGTTAAGGCAGCGCAAAAATGTGCTTTTGCCGCAACCGGAGGGGCCGATCAAGGCCGTTACCTCTCGGGGTTTGAAGGCCATGGAGACACTGTGCAGAGCCTTGAAATCCCCGTAGTAGAAATCAAGGTTCTCGGACGACATTTTATATTCCGCTTCCATCTATTTCAGCCGCTTTCTCAAACGGGCCCGCCAGAAAATGGCCAGCAGGTTCATACCCAATACCAGGGCGATCAGCACGATGGCCGTTCCATACTGCAGGTGCCGCGTCTTTTCAATTTCGGTGCCGGCGGTGGCCAGCACATAAATGTGGTAGGGCAGCGCCATGACCTCGTTGAAGATCGACGTGGGCAATTTGGGGGTAAAGAAGACCGCTCCGGTGAACATGATCGGTGCCGTTTCGCCGGCGGCCCGGCTGATGCCCAGGATAGCGCCGGTGAGAATGCCCGGCAGAGCCGACGGCAGCACCACCCGCCAGATGGTCTGCCAACGGGTGGCGCCCAACCCCAGCGAGGCTTCACGATAGGTGTCGGGAACGGATTTGAGGGCCTCTTCGGTGGAACCGATGATCACCGGCAGGGACATGGCCCCCAGGGTCAGGGCGCCGGCGGCAATACTCACGCCCATGTCGAGGATGACCACGAAAAAGGTCAGTCCAAACAACCCGAACACCACCGACGGTACGCCCGCCAGGTTGTTGATGCCCAGCCGGATGAGCCGCACCACCTTGCCTGGGCGCGCGTATTCGTTCAGGTAGATGGCCGAGGCGATGCCCACGGGCAGCGCCGCGAGGATCGCTCCGAAACTCAGGCAGACGGTGCCCACGATGCAGGGCAGAATACCGCCTTTGGTCATCGATTCCATGGGCGGTTGAGTGAGAAACTCCCAGCTAATCGCGCGCCACCCGTTGGCCACCATGAAATAGATGATAATCAGCAGGGCGAGGCCGTTGATCGCGGCCGCTGCACGAAACAGGTTGAAAAAGACCGCCTGCTTGAGTTTGCGCCGCCGGTCATAGGTCGCGGTGCCTTCAAAGAAGGTCCGATCATGATTCGACATGGCTTTTGCTTTGGCCTTTGATTCGGCAGCCGATTCATCCGGCTGCCGTTTTCCAGGAAGTTTGGTTTCTATCAGCAGGGTCATTACAGGGACGCCTCCCCCACCTGACGATAGCGTTGGGCAATGGTGTCGGCAATGACATTGAAAATCATGGTGAATATAAAAAGGACGATGCCGGTGGCGAACAGGGCATAGTAGTGTTCACCGCCCACCGGCGCTTCACCCATCTCGGCCGCGATGCTGGCCGGCATGGGCCGCACCGGATCGAAAATGGATTGCGGGAGCATGGCGGCACCACCGGCGACCATGAGCACGACCATGGTCTCGCCCACAGCCCGTGACAATCCCAGGATCACCGCCGTGCTGATCCCTGAGATGGATGCCGGCACCACCACCCGCACGATGGTCTGCAACTGGGTGGCCCCTAAGGCAACGGAGGCCTCGCGCAGGGCGACAGGCACGCTGTGGATGGCGTCCTCGGAGATGCTGCAGATGGTGGGGATGGACATGAAGGCCAGCATCAGGGACGCATTGAAAAGGTTTAGCCCGGTGGGAATACCGAAAACCCGCTGCAGGAAGGGCGCCACCAGCACCATGCCGAAAAAACCGATAACCACCGACGGCAGGGCCGCCAGCAGTTCCACCACCGGTTTGACGATTTCGCCCACCCGGGGTCGGGCGATTTCGGAGAGGTAGATGGCCGTCATCACGCCCAGGGGAATTGAAAACACGCCGGACACGCCGGTGACCAGCAGCGAGGCGACAATCAGGGGAAAGATGCCAAAGTCGGCCGGATCCGATGTCGGATACCAGTATTGGCCGAAGATGAAGTCCTTCACCGACACTGTTTTTAAAATGGGCAGCCCCTCTTTGAAGAGGAAAAGCATAATCAGGAAAAGAATCGATATGGATGCCGTGGCGATGACGAAAAACATCGCCTGCATGGATTTTTCGGTGGTCTGGCGGCGGTTGGCCATGGGTGTTACCTGTCTGCTAACGCTAATATAACGGCACGTAGCCGCTTTTTTCCACGGCTTTCTGTCCCTTATCGGGGTGAAGCATGTAGTTGACGAAGTTCAGGGTGTCGCCCGTGGGCCAGCCGTTGGTGAACATGAACAGGGGGCGGCTGATCGGAAAGGTGCCGTTCAGGGTGCTCTCCTTGGTGCCCGCTATGCCGTCCACCTTGAGGGGTTTGACGCTGTCGTTGAGATAGCCGATGCCGATGTAGCCGATGGCGTATTTGTTGTTGGAGACAGCCTGGGCGACGGCACCATTGGATGCCATCAACTGGGCGGCCGGGGTCACGCGCGCTTTGTTCATCACCTTGCCTTCCCAGGTTTCATAGGTGCCGGAAGAAGTGTCGCGTGAGCAGGTCACGATCTTCAGATCCGGGCCGCCAATCTCCTTGAAATTGGTGATCTTGCCCATGTAAATGTCCTTGAGCTGGGCCAGGGTGATGCCCGTCAGGCTGTTGCTCGGGTGAACCACCGGAATGATGGCGTCGTAGGCCACGGCGAACGGAACCGGGTAGACACCCTTTTCCTGAGCCAGGGCCACTTCCTTTTCCTTGATGAAGCGCGAGGCATTGGCGATGTCGGTTGAACCGTCGATGATGGCCTTGATACCGTTGCTTGAACCGCCGCCGGAAAGAGAGATGTTCACATCCGGATGCGCTTTCATGTAGTCTTCGACAGCGATCTGGGAGATGGGCAGAATCGTGGTGGATCCCTTGATCACCAGGTTGCCGGCCGAGGCGGCGGCTGCACAAAGGGTGAGACCAGCAGCGACTGATGCGATTATGCCAAACAGCTTTTTCATGGGTCGTTTTCCTCCGTTTGATTTTTCGGTCAAGGCTATGCGCCCTTTGTTAGCGTTATGTTAGGATTGGGTTAGACGTTGGTTAGCTTCCCCCTCGATCACCGAATCCCAACGATGTCTTGAAGCCGCAATGTAGAGATCGATTGTTAGCTTACGATTAGCCCAAAGCTAGTTTTCGATGAGGCGTCGATTTTTTTCGTTTTCCTGACTGGCTCATCCGAATGACATTCAGCCTTGACCTTGCAACCAAGGTTCCCTAATATACCGGCTTTTCTAAAACGAACGTGGGTACTTGTCGGCCGGAAAAGACAACCCCCCATCGATCAACCAAAGAAACCAGTTGAACCCATGAGACCCCACAATCAAACCCACCTGAAAGTCCTTTTCGCCCTGACCCTGGTCCACTTCACCGGCGATTTCTACAGTGCCTTCACCACGCCCCTGTTTCCCGCGTTCATGAACAAACTGAACCTGACCCTGGCCCAGGTGGGCCTCATCGCCGGCCTCAACCGGTTTCTCTCTTTCATCGTCCAGCCGGTTGCCGGTTACCTGGCGGACCGTTACCAGGGTCGTGCCATCATTCTCGGCGGCCTGCTCATGGCAGTTGTCTTCATTCCCCTTTCCGGCATCGCCGGCAGCTACTGGATGCTGATGCTGTTCATCGCCCTGGGGTCCGTGGGGTCATCACTGTTTCATCCCTGCGTGGCCGGCATGATCCCGCTCTATTCCGGAAACCGAAAAGGCTTTTCCATGTCCGTGTTCAACACCGGCGGCACGCTGGCTTTCGCCGTTGGACCCTTTTTCATCACCGCCGTCGTGGCCACATGGGGCCTGGACGCCATGCCGGTCACCATGGCCATCGGGTTGGTGGTAATGGTCTACCTGTGGGCGGTGGTGCCCTCCCCAAAAAGTGAAGGCATGGCATCCTTGGGATTGATCGGCACACTGAAGAAACAGTTCGGCACCGTATGGAAATCCATCTTTTTCATCTGGCTGGTGATGGTGCTGCGGGCGGTGGTCGGCCAGTCGTTCATGACCTTCATGCCCGTCCTGCTGGTCAGTCGGGGATACTCCCTGGTTTCCGGCGGCCTCATGATCACCGTGTTCACCCTGGCCGGCACCGCCAGCGGCCTGCTGGCCGGATATCTTACCGACCGAGCGGGGGCCAGGCCGATCTTTCTGGTTTCCCACCTGCTGATGACACCGGCCCTTCTGGTGATGCTTTCCCTGCCGGGTTCATGGATCTACGGAGGTGTTTTCATGGCAGGCTTTTTCGTGCTGGCCACCCTACCCCTTGGGGTTACACTCGCCCAAGAGTTGGCGCCGGGCGGACGATCCATGGTCTCCAGCCTGATGATGGGACTGGCCTATGGTCTGGGCGGGGCGGTCGCGCCGGTGGTAGGAAAGCTGGCCGATCTCTATTCGGTAGCCACCGTGCTGTGGGCAGTCTCCTTCATCCCTCTCATTACCGTTCCATTGATTCTCATGTTTCCACGGGTTACTCGGAAAACAGCGGCCGGATGACCGGGGCCAGAGAAAGGAACCGCGACTACGAGCGTATTCCCCGCCAGCCCCGATGCCCGGTATCTCTGCTTCGCGCCGACAAGCATGGCGCCATTCAGCTTGTCTAAAAGGATCTTACCATGAAGGCAGAACCACCGGACAACGAAGCTGCTCGTCTCGAGGCACTGCGTGGCTATCGAATATTGGACACGTTGCCGGAGGACTCCTACGACGACATCGCCTTGTTGGCTTCCGAGATTTGCTGCACGCCCATGGCCGCTTTGTCTTTGATCGACAGCACCCGGCAGTGGTTCAAGTCCAAGGTGGGCCTCACGATTTCAGAGACGACGCGTGACGTCGCGTTCTGTGCCCACGCCATTCTTCAACCCGATATTACCGTTGTCGGCGACGCCCAGGCCGATAAACGGTTCGCGGACAATCCGCTTGTCAATGGGGAGCCGGGGATACGCTTCTATGCCGGAGCCCCTCTGGTCACACCAAGTGGCGAAGCGCTGGGCACGCTGTGCGTAATCGATCAAATCCAACGCGAACTCACCGATGCGCAGCTCAACGCCCTGCGCGCCTTATCCCGGCAGGCCATGGCACAACTGGAACTTCGCAGGCTGATCAGCCTGCACGAACAAAACCAACGTCGGCTGAAAGCCTACCAGGACAAGCTTGAAAAAACCAATGTGCTGCTAAAGAAACTGAGCGTTACCGATGATGTGACGGGCTTTCACAACACGCGCTTCCTGCACCAGTATATCGACCGGTGCTTGAGTCCTACACCTGCTCCGGCAGATAAATTGACCCTGGTATTCTTTGATATGGACGACTTCAAGCAGGTGGTCGACCGGCATGGGCATTTGCTGGGTGCGAAGGTCTTGAAGGAAGTCGCAGAAGTCGTCCATTCGCATCTTGGCCCGGAGGACCGTATCGTTCGGTACGGAGGGGACGAGTATATCGTCATCCTTCCAGGTCAGGGCGGCAAGGACGCCCTTAGCAAGGTGGAAGCGATAAGGACCGGGATCAGCTCGAACGCCTATCTTCGGCAGGAGCAAATCAACCTTAGTGTCACGGCCTCCTTCGGACTGGCGACGTTCCCCGATGATGCCCGGGACAAGAAACAACTCCTCATGGCGGCAGATAAATGTCTGTTCCAAAGCAAGAAAAAGGGAAAGAACAGGATCTCCAAATGCCGGTATTGAACCCTCCCCGCGGCAAGCGGCGGGGTTGGCGCTCGCTGTCGCGGTTCAAAGTGACTGCATCTGCGTGGTGACAAACACCGAGGCCGACTGGGCGCTCTTGAAATGAAAGCGTTCGCCTTCCACCAGGTCCAGGCAGGCGGAAACCACATGGAGGTCGTAAAGGGTGCCGCTGTTGCCGGCGAGTTCTCCCATGGCTTTTTTCAACCCCAATGAGGGGCGGTAGGGCCGGTGGGACCCGATGGTTTCGAAGACATCGGACACGCTGAGGATCCTGGCTTCGAGCATGATCGCCTCCCCGGATAGCCCGTTGGGATAGCCCGAACCGTCCATCCGTTCGTGGTGCTGGAGGACAATGTCTGCCAACGGCCAAGGAAAATCGATTTTTTTCAGGATGTCGTAACCAGACTGCACGTGGGTTTGAATCATTGCGTACTCGGGGACGCTGAGCCTCCCCGGTTTGCAGAGGATCTCCCCGGGTATGGTGAGTTTTCCCAAGTCGTGAATGACGCTGGCCATTTGCAGGCCATATATTCGATCCGTTGAAAGCCCCATCTCCCGGCCAATGGCGCAGGCCAGATCGGCCACCCGATTCTGGTGGCCGGATGTATACGGATCCCGCATCTCAACGGCCAGTGCGATGGCCTGGACCGAGCCCTCCATGGCTTTTTGGAAATGAACCGCGTTGCTTCGCAGCTCCTCTGCGGTCTGTTTGAGCTTCTCCCGGGTCTGGCGTTCAAACAGCACCCGTTTTAGACGGGCTACGATCTCCGCCAGTCGAATGGGCTTTTCGATAAAATCGCTGGCGCCCTGGGCGATGATCTCCTCATAGGCGAAATTATTCACCAGGCCGGTAATGATGATCACATCGGCATCATAATGGTCTTTGATCTGGCGGCACAGGTCGAGGCCGCTCATGCCCTTCATCTGGACATCTGAAATAACCACCTCCACCGGTTCAGAATTCAAGATCCTCAAGGCTGCCTCCGCACTCTCGGCGGTGAGGCACAGGCAGCCGGAGGCCTCGATGCCGTATGAGAGAATATCACGAATATCGTCATCGTCATCCACGACCAGGACCAGGGGGGATGGCGCATCAGGGGTGGCTATGGATATCATCGAACGCCTCCGGAAAGACCGTTCTGGAACTCACCCCGAGGCAGACAATGGGCGGCTCGCTATAACGGTCCGGAATTTTTCAGTCATGTTAACATTTTAGTGCCGCGCACATAAGCACATCATCAGAGAGGAAAGGGCCACGTTGATTAGCGGGTTGGTGGACATTCAGCCCTTCAGGATTTTAAAATGAGGAAAGACACATAGGCCGCGTAGCATCCAAGCAAAATCAAACCTTTTTTCCGAGAAATTGTCAAGTCCCGCTTCATCAGCACCCAGGGCAGTGCACTGACGACGATCATCACCAGATAGTCCACCACTAGACCGCTGCCGATGAAACCCCCGGAGATGGCAATGGGTTTTACCATGGCCGCAGCACCAACGACACTGAGGAGGTTGAACACGTTGCTGCCCACCAGGTTCCCCAAGGAGATGTCCATCTCCTTTTTCAAGGCCGCCACCACGGAAGTGGCCAGTTCCGGCACCGAGGTACCCAACGCCACCACGGTGAGCCCCACAAACTTTTCGTTGACTCCCAGGGCGGACATGACGCTCACCGCCGCATCCACAAGCAGATCCGCACCAACGACCACCGTCGCCGTTCCGCCGGCAATCATCAAGCACTGGGCCCAGCGACTCTCCAGCAGCCCGGCAGCCGATGGTACCGAACCCGCTGCATCGGGCATGGTACGTTCGACGCGCACGGCCACCCTGTAATTGAACCAGGTATAGGCGACGATACCGCAAAAAAGGATGACGCCCTCGAATCTGCCTATAACCGAATTGAACGAAAGCAGCAACAGGAAGACCGAGATGGCCAGCATGAGAGGAATATCCCGAGTGATGACAATACGGCTGGTTGTCACCGGCTGAAACACGGCCGTAAGCCCCAGCACCAGAGCGATGTTGCAGATATTGCTGCCCACCACGTTTCCCAGGGCGATCATGCTCTTGCCTTTGGCGGCGGAGACCAGGCTGACCACCAGTTCGGGCGTGGACGTGCCGAATGCCACCACGGTGAGCCCGATGACCATCGGCGTCAGCCCCATGCCGCGGGCCAGCGCGGATGCGCCTCGGACCAGCCAGCCGGCACCATAGTATAGCAGCAGAAGACCTGTTGTGAATGCGATAAGTTGGCTGACAGTCAAAAAAGTTTCGCCTTCCTTATTGGTCGTGTTCATAAATACGACCACGTAGGCCGATGAAGAAAAGGCCGTTTTTTTTGTTGCGGTCCATGCCAAATCTCACAGACAGCGGGCAGAACGCTGCATCAATATGACATCGTTGTCGACTGAATGCAACGGTTGCCCTATCGAAATTGTTTTTAATCTGAGCTGTTTAGTGAGTGTCTCCGGAATCCGAATAGCGGATCACGACCGGTTTTCGCCTGGCCACCCGATGATAGGTTTCATTGGGCCAGCCGATGGCGATCACGGCATAGGGGGTTTCATGGTCGGGGATGCCCAGCATGCGGACGATCGATTGATCCCGCCGCATGGCTTCGATGACAAACCCGACCAGACAGGTGCCAAGGCCCACGGCATGCGCAGTCAGCAGTATGTTTCCGGTGGCCAGCAGGGCATCTTCAGACGGGCAGGAGGCGCCATTGTCCGCGGCCACCACGATACCTGCGGGTGCCCCGTGAAACAACAGGTCACGCTCCCCCCTGTCCCATGCCGAAAGCCCCATCTCCACGGTGGCATAATGCAGGTGGAAGT
This sequence comes from uncultured delta proteobacterium, assembly GCA_963697225.1. Classification (GTDB taxonomy): domain Bacteria; phylum Desulfobacterota; class Desulfobacteria; order Desulfobacterales; family Desulfosarcinaceae; genus Desulfosarcina. Next base: position 277,407 of record CAVONM010000013.1, on the reverse strand, counting down.
AGGTGTCCAGTTCCGGTTTGCCGAGCAGCTTCAATCCGGTCCGGAGCCATCGGTTTTCCGCCAGCCGGTTGGTCTTCCTGAAAAAATGGCCCACCCGGCGCCCCAGCCGGTTGACGGCCCGGCGGTCCGGCAGGATGGTGAAGGTCCAGGGCTGGCAGTTGGAGCCCGACGGGGCGGTAATGCCCGCCTTGACCAGATCTTCTAATAGCGGTCGATCTACCGGGCGGTCGGAAAAATTCCGGCATGAACGCCGTGACCCCATGAGATTGACCAGGGCGGCGGTATCAAACCGCCCAGGGGGGAGCCAGCGGGTATCGCCCTGAAAGGTCTGGAATTGAGACAGCCCGGGATCCATCGCCGCGACCCGGATGGCCTCCACCGGACATGCCGCCGCGCAGTGATCGCAAGCCATCGACTCGGTTCCCCGGACCACGGCTTTGCCGTCTTGAATGACCAGTGTCTCTTTTGGGCATACCGGTATGCACGTCCCGCAACCGATGCACCGGTCAGGATCGATGGTCGTTGTCACTTCACGATGGGTGGGGTGGATTTTGGCGTCTGTCATTTTATTACACTCTGCAGCTTGACATGCGTCAATGCAGCGTTAATAATTTCATTTTTAAAATTTTTACCAACGGAAACAGCGGCGATGATGATCGAAAAAACCAGTTCGGCAGACAACGGTCAACATGCCTGCCGGAACAAAGGAATCACCCAATGAAAAAGCTCCTGTACCACCGGTTTATCTCCTCCGTGCTGTGGAACCTGCTCCTAATTTCGGCCGGATCCCTGGTGTTCGGCATCGGATTGAAGTCCATCGCCATTCCCCACGGGTTCATTACCGGCGGCATTTCAGGCCTGACCCTGCTCTTTTACTATGTCAGCGGGCTTCTGTCACCGGGTTTGTGGTACCTGCTGGTCAACATCCCCATCTTTCTGGTGGGATGGGTCCACATCAGCCGGCGGTTCTTTTTTTACAGTCTGTATGGGGTGGCCGCCCTTTCCCTGACCATCGATCTGATCGGGTTCACCCTACCCATCAAAGAGCCGATGCTGGCCGTACTGGCCGGCGGCGTGCTAATGGGCGCCGGTTCGGGCCTGGTCCTCCACTCGCTGGGATCGGCCGGCGGCCTGGACATTATCGGGATTATCCTGAATCAGAAGTTCAGCATCCGTCTGGGCACCTTCTATTTTGCCTTCAACCTGGTGCTGTTCGCCTTCAGCTTCGGCGCACTGGACACGGATCTGGTGCTCTACTCCCTTTTCATGAGCTTCATTTCGTCTCAAACGCTGGATTATGTATTGGCCTTTTCCAATCAGCGCAAGATGATATTCATCATCTCCGATCTCAATGAGAAGATTGCCAGGGAGATCCATGAACGCCTCAGCCGGGGCGTCACCTTCTTGGAAGGCAGCGGGGCATATACGGGCAAAACCAAAAAAATCATCCTCACGGTGGTCCACAACTTCCAGCTGAAACGGGTTGAGGAGGTAGCGCTGTCCATCGACCCGGAGGCCTTCATCATCACCGAAAATACCTTCAACGTGCTGGGCAGGGGGTTTTCCCGGCGCAAGGTGTATTGAGGGTTCTGGTCTCTGGTCTGCGGGTTTGAGCTTTGAGCTTTGAGCTTATCAGCTATCCGGTTCAGGGAAAAAGCAAACCAACCGCTCACGGCCAAGCAAAAAACGCTGCCGATACCCACACAAAAACGGGTACCGGCAGCGCTTGTTTTTGCTGCTCCCTTTTATCAATCCGAAGCTGTCGGCGTTTCTTCAGCGTCTATTGATTGCACCGGTGGCTCGCCGTAGATGACAAACCTGCCTTTCTCACCCGAAAAAAGGCCGGGGCCGGTCTTTTCGTCCCGGTCGTCGTGGTACGCAAACGGCTGAGGGGACGATGCACACGCGGCGAGAACGGCAATCAAGGCAGCAGCCGTCAGCACAATGATCCACTTGATCTTCATTTAGAATTTCACCCGCATGCCGGTCATGACGGCATTGATGTTGTCGTAATCCGTACCATTTCTGTCCAGCTTGTGGAAACGGTAGCCCAGGTATGCCTCGGTGCCCCACTCCTGGAGGTCCTGCACCATCTGCAATCCAAATGTGTCAGCGTCATCCCCATTGGCACTGATGTCTGAAAAACGGCCGTAATCGGCCGACAAGGAGGTCACCCCCAGTGGGCACCAACGGCCCCGGTAACCGAATTTGGTGTAGAAAAACGCGCCATCATCTCTCCCGTCGCCTTTATTATCAAGGGTGCCCATGGCAAAGGTGCCGTTAAACCCGGAGTCATGTAAAACGGAGATCGATCCGTTCAGTTGATCGTCAATCGTGTCCGAGGTGCTGCCGGGGTTGGCGTAGGCGACCGCCGCAGCCAGTTTGAAGACATCTGTTTGCGAACTGTACCGCACGGCAAGGTCTCCGCCACCGTCGGAAATGTATGAGGTCGATCCGACAAACCCGTTAAGCGAGGGACTGTCGTAGCGAATTCGCTCCTGTCGGCTCAAGCCGTCCATATTGCTGAAGACGTTGCCGATCCGTGTGCCGGACAAGCTGCCCGTGGCATTATCGTAGAACAGCTGCCCGCCGGCCATGCTGGCGATATCGGAGTACCCCACGACACTGGTGCCGGACAGATCCACTTCCGAGGTATTGTCCGAAGCCGTACTTCCCCATCCCAACGAGAACTTGCCGATCGTGTTGCCATCCACCCAAAGGTCCAGGTGGCGCTTCTCAAACGTAGCGCCATCCAGTCTTCTATCGTCCTGATTAACCAGATTGCTGGGGTTGGTCTGGTACTCCACTTCGATGCGGGTACCGATGGTATATTTGTCGTTGGGTTTGATGGTTCCCTCCAGCCCAACCCGGGTAGAGGAGTTGTCATTGTCCACCAGGTAAGTGTTGCCACTGTCCCCATCGTTGCTGTACAGCACTGCCTTGTTCACCTGGCCGTATATTTGAACGCTGCCTTTGGGGTTACCGGCTTTGACTGCCGCGGGGCTGTCCGTGGCCGACTTGACCGTGGCCGCGGCCGTCTGGCCCTTCAACGCCTCCACCTCACCCTGCAACTGTTCTAATGCTTTCTGCTGGGTCTCGATCTGAGCCTGCTGCTGTTTGATGATCTTCTCGAGGCGATCCAGGGTCTGCTTGTCCGCCCCATATGATGAAAAGGCTGTCAGAAGACTAAAAACGAGCGCAGCCAAAAAAAACTTCAAACAGACCCTCCATCTTCTCAGTCCCATGAGTGCCTCCTTATTCATTTTATCGAAGTTGATTAAAACGCTCCCGGCGCGTATCTTCAGGCCAAATGGATCTCCTGCAGATTGATCCTGAGTAGCAGTGCGCTATCCACAACTGGTAGTCGGGTGGGACGCAAGCGCCGGGCACCGGGTTTGCAAACGCGTTCAGAAACCTGAGAATGGGGCAAGAAAATAATCGAACCATACAGACTGAATTGGTAAGCCTGACATATCATTTTAGATGGAACTTGTAAATCAAGGGATATCATTTGCGTCATGTAAACCCCAACCTTATAAAAGCTGGTGGGCTTCAGATTAGGTTTGTTGCACGATGTTTTTTACGTTAGAATATGGCTATTGATCTTTTGACGTTGACTGTAAAACAAAGCAAGGAAGAATCGCATGGCCAACAGCCTTTACATCGCCAGCATCGAGCCGGAAAGCGGCAAATCGGTGGTCGCCCTGGGCATTATGGAGATGCTCTCCAGAAGAGTGGGACGCATCGGATATTTCAGGCCCATCATCCCCACGGCCCAGAAACGGGACAATGACATCGAACTCATTCTGCAGCGTTACAATCTTGACCAGACCTACTACGAAACCTTCGCTTTTACCCACAATGCCGTCCAGAGTCTGTCCACCGGCAGCAGCAGCCAGGGCATACTGAAACAGATCGTGGAAAAGTACCGGCAGCTTCAACAAAAATTCCGTTTCGTCCTCTGCGAGGGAACCGATTACACAGGTGTTTCATCGGCATTCGAATTCGATATGAATGCCGACGTGGCCAGCAACCTGGGCAGCCCCATCCTGATACTGGTCAATGGGAGCGACAAGGACCCGGAAGAGATCCTCGAGACCATTCGGATGGGGATCGATGCCTTCACCCACAGGGGATGCGACGTCGCTGCCGTCATCGTCAACCGGGTCGACAAATCGGAGCTGGATGCCGTTCGCGCGGCAGTCGGCCAAGGCATCCCCGGTGACATCCCCGTCGGCGTGCTTCCGGAGATGCCCACCTTAGGCAGGCCCACCGTTGCGGATATCGCCAGAGAACTGGGGGCCGAGGTGCTCCAGGGTGAAATTGAAGCGCTGAGCCGGTCGATCTATGATTTCAAGGTGGCCGCCATGAACATCCCCCATTTCCTCGATCTGATCAGGGAGGGGGACCTGGTGATCACGCCGGGCGACCGCACGGATGTCATACTGGGAAGCCTGGCAACGGTCGTATCCGACAATTATCCAACCATTGCAGGCCTTATGCTTACCGGTGGATTCAAACCGGAACCGTCGGTGAAACGCCTGATGGCGGGTTTCAAGCTGACCTCGCAGCTGCCCATCATCAGTGTGCCCACGGATACGTTCACCAGTGCCATGAATGCCAGCGAAGTCCGCGCCAGCCTTCAGCCCGGCGATGAACGCAAAATCGCCGCCGCACTGGGCCTCTTCGAAGCCAACATGAACCTCGCCCGCCTGGAAGCCCGAATCGATGTGGTCCGATCCACCCGCGTGACCCCGATCATGTTCGAATATGAACTCATCGAACGGGCCAAATCGACCCGCCGGCATATCGTCCTGCCCGAGGGAGAAGAACCACGGGTCCTGAGGGCCGCAGAGATACTGGTCCGCAGGGATGTGGCCGACATTACGCTACTGGGCGACCCGGAGCAGATCCGGCAGACGGCGAAAGCCCTCGGCCTGGATTGGAAAGGTCTGAATATCATCCATCCACCCAGCTCGACCCATCGGGAGGCCCTGGCCCAGATCTATTACGACCTTCGCCGGGAAAAGGGCCTGTCCAAGGAGATGGCCTGGGATATGACGGCCGACGTGAGCTACTTCGGCACCCTCATGGTCAAGGCCGGGCTGGTCGACGGCATGGTGTCGGGCGCCGTCCACACCACCGGCGATACGATCCGACCGGTGTTTCAGATAATCCGAACCCGTCCGGGGGTGTCCATCGTCTCCAGTGTTTTTCTCATGTGCCTGCCTGACCGCGTCGTCGTCTACGGGGATTGCGCGGTGAACCCCAACCCGGATGCAAGCCAGCTGGCGGATATTGCCATCAGTGCGGCCGACACGGCGGTCATGTTCGATATCGAACCACGCATCGCCATGTGCTCCTATTCCACGGGGACATCGGGTGCCGGTCGGGATGTGGACAAGGTTCGCGAGGCCACACGCATCGTCAAGTCACGCTTTCCACAATTGAAGATCGAAGGTCCCATCCAATACGATGCGGCGGTGGATGCCGGCGTGGCCAAGACAAAGCTTCCCGACAGCGAGGTGGCCGGGCAGGCAACGGTGTTCATTTTTCCGGATCTCAACACAGGCAACAACATTTACAAGGCGGTGCAACGCTCTTCAGGCGCCATTCCCGTCGGGCCGGTGCTCCAGGGCCTGAATCAACCGGTCAACGACCTGAGTCGGGGCTGCACGGCAACCGACATTGTCAACACCGTGGCCATCACCGTGATTCAAGCCCAGGCCTTGACGTTGAAAAAAAACATGCAGACAAAGGCAGACTAAATGAAAATTCTGGTCATCAACTGCGGCAGTTCCTCCCTGAAGTACCAACTGCTTGAGATGCTCGGCGAACACCCCCTGGCATCAGGCCTGGTGGAGCGGATCGGTGAATCCATGGGTAAGATCTCCCATCAATATCGGTCGGATGCAGCCGCGGGACAGGGCATCGTCTATGAAAAGCCCATCCGCGACCATCGGTCGGCCATGAACGAAGCCGTCGGCCAGCTCACGGCGCCCGTTACAGGGGTGATCTCCGGTCCGGGCAAAATTGCGGCCGTGGGCCATCGGGTCGTCCACGGGGGAGAATATTTTCAAAAACCCACCCGGGTAGACCCCAGGGTGCTGGCGGCCATTGAAAAGACGATTCCCCTTGCCCCGCTGCACAACCCCGCCAACCTCATGGGCATCAAGGTGGCCCGGGAGCTGTTTCCCCATGCGCCCCAGGTGGCGGTTTTCGACACGGCCTTCCACCAGACCATCCCCGCCTTTGCCTACCACTACGCCCTGCCCTGGTCGTATTACGAACAGTTGGGTGTCCGCCGTTACGGCTTTCACGGCACCTCCCATCAGTTTGTGGCCCGGGAGGCGGCAGCCCGGCTGGGCCGGCCGCCGTCTGAAGTGAACTTGATCACCGCCCATTTAGGCAGCGGCGCCAGCATCTGTGCCATCGAAAAAGGGGCCAGCGTGGACACCTCCATGGGCATGACGCCGCTGGGCGGACTGATCATGGGCACCCGGGGCGGGAACCTGGACCCCGGGGTCGTCATGTATATTGCCGAGCGCAAAAGCATGTCCCTTAAGGAGATCAATGCCGTCCTGCAAAAAGAGAGCGGGTTGAAGGGCATCTGCGGAATGAACGACCTGCGCGATATTCATGCGGCGGCCGACGATGGGGATGCCCGGGCCCAGCTGGCCCTGGACATGTTCGTCTACCGCTGCCGGCAGTATATCGGGGCTTATTTGTTTCAGCTCGACCGGGTGGATGCCCTGGTTTTCACCGCCGGCGTCGGTGAAAATGATCCGGCCATCCGTGAAGCCTGCTGCAGGGGCATGGCAACCGTCGGCCTGACCCTGGATCCACGAAGAAATCGTGACCCCGAGAAGCACCGCGGAGAGATCACGGCCGCCGGAAGTCCGATCAAGGCTTATGTCATCCCCACCAACGAGGAACTCGAAATCGCCCGCCAGACCCTTGGGGTGGTAAATTCCGATGCCGCATAAATCATGTGGGAGAGCACCAGAATCATAAGGTGTTATTTTATGGCTTCACGCCATCATATACCTTTCAGCTTCGTCTATCTTCCTAAAAACACTGATTGGTGTTTTAGCATTTGAAGACATTTCAAACATTCGGGATAGCCCATACTCAAAATCACGGCTTACCACAAAAGCCACTTTGACATCATTTATACCTGGAGGGAATCTTAATGAATATTGCGCCATCTCAATAACAGTATTTGATTCAAGAGTAGATAGATCAGCTTCTCTAAAATCCCATAGTCTGCCCATCCCATTTTTGTAACTTTTATCAGATACGGCTTTATCAAAGGCATTAAGAATTATCTTTTTACTTAACAGACCCGATAGCTTAATATAGGCTATATTCTTTTCTACATCAATTTTTAGATCCATATCTTTCTCAGTTGAATCTAATTCATTATTTAATTTTTCCTTATCCATCTATAGACTCCATTGATATCATCAACTATACGTAATCGTGATATAAATCAAGTTTGCGCATTAAAAACGAACGATTCCCTCAACGTTGTCCTATATCTTTTGTCTTGCATCGTCAGTAATTAGGCATCTTTTTCCTCAATACGCTGCACGCGAATGTTCTGCGTTGCTGGATACACCGGGGGGCCAAACTGGTTGTAGATAGCGACATCAGCAGCATCACGACCATAACCGATTGCCACGTACCCACCCCTGAGTTCAGCCTGTGTCGCATCGAAGGTATACCAGCGTCCCGCAACGTAGGCCTCAAACCAAGCGTGCAGATCCATGGGCTCCAGCCCGCACAGATACCCTACCACCAAACGCGCCGGAATGCTGAGACTGCGACATAATGCAATTCCGAGGTGTGAAAGATCACGGCAAACACCCGACTGCCTTGAATTGACTTCGGCTGCGGACAAAGGTATGTCGCTCCTACCTGGCTCATAACGAATGGTAGTTCGCAACCAATTCTCAATGGCCTTTACCTGATCATAGCCCAACTGATAGCCAGCTGAGATCGAAGTGGCCATCTGGCCAAAACGATCCGATTCACAGAATCGACTGGGTAGCAGGTAACTGAGCACGGTATCGGGCAGATACTCAATCTCGACAAACGGAGCCCCCGGTGACTGGTCCACTTGATCTGCGGTCTTAACATCAGCTGCGGTATAAACCGCGAAGGCCCCTATAGGTGCAATTAGTCGCTGACAAAGATTACCATAATTATCAGTGAACTCGAAAACAGGGACGCTCGGCTTGAGTCTGTATTCCTCACTAGCTACCCATTGCTGCGCACCACTACGTAGTCGCAGCATTAAAATGAAAGGTGTCGGTACGGTAATGTTGAACGTCATATCACAGCTCGTGCGTAACCACATGCGATTTACCCGTCAGCAGAATGTAAAGATAATATGACATTGGTTATTCACCGTATTACGATGAATTACCGGAATGGTCGTTTGAAATGATAACATTGATATTCAATAAACGTCTATATTTCGTTCCATAAAAAAAGGGTTTTATGTTTTTCTATAAATAGAGAAAATAATGAAGGGCATTTTTATCTCCGCAGGGGTCCAATTTGTGTCCTGCGTTAAAACCCAGCGAACAACTTCGTTACCGTAGAAAAACATATACATATGATTATATTAAGAATTTTTCCAACCGGCCACAAAACACCGGGAAAACAATAAAATAAATTTTGCAACGCACAAAAATATTATTGACATCCGTTATGAAAGCATTACTATTGTGATTATACAAAACAGGCACCCATTGGTGCGCTGCCACATTTTACCATTTTTATAAAAATTTTTACCAGGAGGAACACAACAATGATGGAGTATAACCAAATTACAAAGCAGGCCATCGACTTTCAGAAAACCGCTTTTAACAGCTGGTACAATGCCGTAATCATGGTCCAAGACCAGGCCGCTGCGGCTGTGGAAACGATGATGAACCAGACCAGCCTGGTACCCGAAGATGGTCGTCAGGCGATTAAAAGCTGGGTAAGTGCCTGCCAGGAAGAGCGCAATCGCTTCAAGTCCTATGTGGAAGACAGTTTCTCCGGCCTGGAAAAGAGCCTTTCCCAAAAGGGCAAGAGTGCATCCGCCGAGACCAAGAGTGCCGTCGCCAAGGCTAAAAACTAAATAAAAAAGACACACTACAATTCAAGGAGAGCCGGACATGGATCAGAAACAAATGTTGAAACAAATGCTTGAGTTCAATCAGACCACATTCAACAATGCCTTTAATACGATGACCTTGCTTCAGGACCAGCTCGAGCGGGTGGGCAAAACGATGTTGGAACAAGCCACTTGGTTGCCGGCCGAAGGACGCCAGGCTATTGAGCATGGTACGGAAACCTATAAATCAGCTTGCCAGACTTTCAAACAAAAAATTGACGATAGCTACAAACAGGTTGAAAAGACCTTCGCCAGCTAAAAAGCCTGCCGGCCGAATTCAAACAGTAAACCAAACATGGTTATTAAAGGCAGGGCTCACCCCCTGCTTTTAATTTTTCGCAGGCTTTTCACCCGTTTCGCTTCCCGTTGATGTGCTGGAGGTATCGTGGGACACCATTGTTGTTTTTGCCCTGCAATAGATCAATCATATCTGCATGTACAATGGACTTCAACGTGTAAATGCCGACCGTAATATCTGGTAGTCGGCATTTGAGAATAAAGGCAGGACTGCTATGACCCAGCCAATCTCATGTAAGCATTGGTGGGCTGCTATTAATTATACTTTCTTATCAATCCTAAGAAACCGATTAGACTGAAACCACAGATACCAAAATCTGTGGCCGTCAGGTCAAGAAAATCTTGCGATACGCTTCTGTCAAGCGGCCTTCATCTTTCAATGTTTGAATCTTTGGACCCTGGAGTTCCCGAATTCTGATCACTCCAGATAATCTTCCCTCACTGGCGAGAACATTTCCACGGCCACCGAATCTTCCACCGCCCGGGCGGAATGGAAAACGTCGGATCCGATGCACCAGCTGTCCCCCGGCATCACCTCATGGTCGGTTCCATCAACCGTGAAAACCATTCGCCCGGAGAGCAACAGGCCGGTCTGCTCGTGCGGGTGGTTGTGGTCTGGAATGACAGACCCTTTCTCCAGCTTGAATCGGGCCATGAGCGTTTTCTCACCGTGAACAAGGGTGGCCATGTTCACCCCGTCAAGAAGCTTGCGGTAGACCAGCTCACTTTTTTTCTTAAACATCCTGTCTCCTTTTGGTTGCCAGTTGCAAAGTGCCTGTGTTCATAAATACGTCCACTAAGATGAAGCATCAATCATCTTCTGCAATGGGTTCGCACACATCAGGTTCCAGTTCGAGCGCATAGGACTCCGGAAGGGTCTTATTGGCTTTCACGCCTAAGGATTTGAGTTGTTCGGCGCGGCGCAGCAGATTCCCCCTCCCCGTGGACAGCCGGTCCCTGGCCGTACGATAGGCCTCCTTGGCCCGGTCCAATTGCCGGCCTACCTCCTCCAGCGCCTCGATGAAGCCAATGAATTTATCGTAAAGCCCGCCGGCCTGCCGGGCTATTTCCAAAGCGTTTTCATTTTGGTCCGCATAGCGCCAGATGTTGTGGATAGTTCTTAAGGTCACCAGCAGGGTTGACGGTGAAACCAGAATCACGTTCTTCTCGAAAGCCTCGGTGAACAGGGTCCGATCATGCTCCACGGCTGTAAAAAAAGCGGCCTCGATGGGCACGAACATGAGTACGAAATCCAGGGTCCGGATCCCTTCCAGGTCCTCGTAGTGCTTTTCACTCAAACCTTTGAGGTGGGCCCGCAGGGAGGCGAGGTGCGCTTTGATGGCCGCGGCCCGAACCGTCTCATCGCTGGATGCGTGGTAGCGTTCATAATCCTTGAGCGACACCTTGGCATCCACGATGACATCCCTGCCCTCGGGCAGACGAACGACGACGTCCGGCTGATAGCGGCTGCCGCTGCTTCCGGCCAGGCTCACCTGGGTCTCGTATGCCCGCCCCTTTTCCAGTCCCGAGGCCTCCAGTATCCGCTCCAGGATCACTTCTCCCCACCCCCCCAAGGTTTTCACATCCCCCTTGAGGGCATTGGTCAGGTTAAGGGCATCCTTGCCGATTCGCTCGTTCAAATGCTTCAGGTGACCGATCTCGTTGAGCAATGCCGCACGATCGCGGGACTCCTTGTCGTAGACATCCTCCACCCGCTTCTTGAAGTCCCCCAGCTGTTCGCGCAGGGGGCTGATCAGACCATCCATCTGGGTCTTGTTGCGGTCGGCAAAGGTTTTGCCCTTCTCTTCCAGGATCCGCTCCGCCAGGACCTTGAATTCGACGGTCAGCCGCTCCCGGGCATCGTTGAGCACGGCGATCTTCTCTTCGGCCTGGCGACGCTCGGCATCCAGCCGGGTGGAAAGTTCAGACAACTTTTTTTCCAGTGACAGGTTGGCGACGTTAAGTTGTTCCTGAACATGCCGGCTCCTTTCCAGAGATTCCTCCAGCACGGGAATCCGCGTGACGGATTGTTCCAGGCCGGCCTTTTGTGCTTCCAGTTCGGCCATGGCATCGCGGCGTTGGTCCAGCTGAGCCCCGACCGATGCCAAATCGGCACGAACCCTATCCAGTTGCTCCCGCGCTGATAGCAATTTCTCTTCCAGGGTCGTCTTTTCCATCTCTGTCAGACGCGCCATGGCGGCCAGATCCGCCTTCAAGCGGGATCGAACCACCAGCAGTGCGATGGCTGCGGCCAGCAGCAAGCCGGCGGCCCCACCGGTCAGATAAATGATTTGAATCTGCGTCATCGCGCGCTCCTGAACGAGACGATCAGGCAACGTCCAGCTTGCCTGTGGATATGATATAAACTGTTTATACGCGAGATTGTGCCACAAATCCACCCTCACCGATGCAATTGTCGCATTCTTGAAAACCCCGATATCTGCGATGTGAGGCATTCCTCGTCGCGGCAGCCGTTGACCCTGCCCGTTGTTCTCTGGTAAACGTTCATCTTGGATTAACCAACAACCTCAAGGGGAGCAATGTGCTGCTGTGCTCGTCTTATGTAAGAACACAATTCCTGATCAATTGGAGATGCTCGACAGCTATCTTGCTGAATCGGAATCCCGGGTTGCCGGCATCCGAAGTGGTTGTGAAAAAAAAATCGTCTGGCTCAAGGACACACACCAGCAGCGCGACCTATCCATCGTCTACATCCATGGTTTTTCGGCCAGCCGCATGGAGACCTGGCCGCTTTGCGACCGTCTGGCCGAGGCCATGGGCGCCAACCTGTTCTACACCCGCCTCACCGGCCACGGGCAGGACGGTGATGCATTGGCCATGGCCACGGTTCAGGATTGGATGGACGACGGAATGGAAGCCGTTGCTATCGGAGAGCGGCTGGGTAAAAAAATCATTCTGGTGGGCACCTCCACAGGCGGAACCCTGGCGGCCTGGCTGGCGGCTCAGCCGTCGTTGGCAGCACGGATTCACCGCCTGATTCTGCTCTCGCCCAACTTCTTTCCCAAAAACCCCGTGGCGGCTGCAGCGCTCTGGCCGCCCACACGGCGATTGTTCGAAAGTTTTTTCGGCACCTGGCGGAGCTTCAGCGTGGACAATGTACGGCTCGCCATCTACTGGACGGTACGCTATCCGGTCAGGGCCATCGCCACCATGATGCAGTTGGTCCGTCTGTCCTGGCAGATCGATCTGAAAAAGGCTGCCATGCCGGTGCTGATGATGGTCAACCCGTGGGACCGAGTGATCAACGTTACCCTGGCCGTCATACGCTACCTGACTTTTCCTTCTTCACAAAAAAAGCTGGTGCTGTTCAGGGGAAACAAGGATCTGGGCAGGCACGTGCTTGCCGGAGATATCCTCTCTCCGGATACCACCACCAGGGCGCTTGCCATCATCCAGGAATTTCTGAACGTTCCACATGACCGCAGAAACCGCAAAGGCACACAAGGATGAATGGTCTTTCCTCGATGACTTCGGCTGAATCGGCGACAAAGAAATCCCGACCTACAGTTTTTTGGCTCCAGAACACGGTAGAAAAGAGGGCGAACAGGAGGCTGAAGGGCAGTTGCCAGCCGACTGGCACAACCACCCCTCAGCGCAAAAATGGATATTATCTATCGGCAAGAAGACTCACCCTACTTCAAAATGCATAGGAAACGCTGACGCCGCCGTATGTATTCACATCCAGCAGGCCACCGTCAGCCACATCCGCCAGGTTGTCTTTATCGAGCGCGTTGGTGTATTTGATGAACGCCGATACGCTCCAGGCTTCGTCGATGGCATACCCCAGTGTCACTGAAAGGTTGTAATCATAAAACCCGGAGCTGCCATCCGCACAATAGTCGTCACCGGCCCAGCCCATGGACGCGCCCGCCCCCAGGTTCATTTTATCGTTGATGTCGTAGGCGAAGGTCAACCCCAGGCTGGTATACCACTCCTTGATTTCATCGATGTCCCGATACACATCCCACGCCACCGAGAAGCCCGCCGGCAGGGCCATTCCAAGGCTGACGTAGATTTCACGGGTTCCCGGCAGACCACCGACATCCGTGGTGGGATAAAGATATTCGATGTATCCGACCCCTACATCCAACGCACCAAGGGTCCATCCATAGGAGGCGGTCAGGTCAATTTCGGAGAACTCCCCCGAATCCAGCGTGTCGTTGTAATCATGTTCTTTGAAAATTTCACGCATGTGCCTTTTTCGATGTGACAAGTAGGCGCGATGATTCCGGGCCTGTATCCAAGCGACCTGTTCGAGCAGGCTTTCAAACGTGTGCCGTTTCATTGGCAAAATGAGTTTGAGAAGGATCTTAAGCTGCGACAGCGTAATAGATGGTGCTTTTTTTTCCCAGCCTGATTTTCAGGTGCCAGAGGAAAAAATGGGCCAGCATGCACGTTAACATGTGGTGCTGCCAGCCAGGAAACTTGCGCACCTCGTAGTGATCCATGCCCAACTCGGTTTTGGCCTCCTCAAAACACTGTTCGATTGCCCAACGCAGGCCGCTTAGCCACACGAGTGTTTTCAGCCTCGTGCTCGATGATGCATTGCTGATGAAATAACTGTATTGAGGATCATCGCCAAGGCTACGACGGATTAGCAACCAGACGGTTTTCTGAGGAAGCCCTTCAGCGGACAGGATGACCCGGCGACGGGTAAACTCATAAACGATGGGTCCTTTGGTGCCTTCGGACACCTGCCGACGATACCAAAAATAATCGTTGACGTTCCGGGCCAGTTCTTCCACGGTCAACGGCTTGCTGTCAGGATCGACCAAAAGCGTCTTGGTCCTGGTTTTTCCACCCCAGCGATACGATCGGGTAATGGTCATCGGTCGTTTGAGCCAGCATCGTGTATCTTTGGGAACCGATACGAGGTAGGTTTTGTCCGGCAAGGACTCAACCGCGGCGATAAAATCAGGGCTGATCCCGTATATGGAATCGGCAAGCACATACGTGAAAGGCAGGACGTTTTCTTGAGTGACCGCGTTGAGCATCTCAACAGCCAGTTGGGGTTTGGTCCGGAAAACCTTGTCTTCAGGCAGTTTACATTTGATCCGGCGCTGGCGGTAATCGGCGGCGAACCATTTTTCGGGAATGAACAGTCGCTTATCGACCATTGCATATCCGTTTTCCGATACGTAGGCGGCGAAGACGCCAACCTGGCAGTTCTCGACTTTTCCGATGGTACCGGCGTATTGCTTGGCAACGCCGATGGAGTCCTGGCCTTTTTTGACAAAGCTGCTTTCATCGAAAATCAAGGCGCCGTCAGGACTGCCAAGGTCATCGTTAACAAAACTACGATACTTGGTTAAAATGTTATCGTCGTCCCATGGCGCATCGCTGACGAAACGTTGCATCGCCCTGACATTGCCATCTTTCACGGCCAGTGCGATGGGCTCGATGGATTTACGCTCAAGCGGGCTGAATTGACCGGCCATGTATTTTAGAAAGTGCTCTCTGGATTCACTGCGCTGAAAGCAATCGTAGAACTGTTCGTGAAATCCTTTGAGTTCATACATAAAGTCTTTAATATCGCCTTTGCCAAGATCGAATTTGGGAACCGGGTAAAGGTGTTCGTCGCACCGCGTGACGGGTAGCATGGCCTGCCTCCTTTTTTAAAGGGTTGTTGCGTAGTATGGCAGACCTTGGTTAAAAATTCAATCTAAATATTCATAAGTAACGTTGTAGGGTTAATTTTAATCATTAATTTAAGCAACTATAAACGTCACCGGCAATATCCGGTGACGGGAGTTATCTCAAGTGAAATGCATTATGGCAACTTACACCCCAGAACCGTCACTGTTGTTACCATTGAAAAAATATCGGACATATAGCAAAATAAGAGATCTATGTCGTTCAGGAGCAAAACCGTCAACTTTCGACACGCTGGAGCACACTAAAGTGGCAGACAACGACACCCATCTCAAATCAGTCGGTTACATCCTCTGGATTTTCGGATTCACCGGCGCCCATCGATTTTATTTCGGTAAACCCATATCGGGCACCATCTATTTTTTCACCCTCGGCCTGCTTGGCATCGGCTGGCTCATCGACCTGTTTCTGATCCCCTCACTGGACCGGCAGGCCAGCGTCCGTTTCCGCAGCGGTCCCGTCGACTACACCGTGGCCTGGGTGCTGCTCACCTTCCTGGGATTGCTGGGCATCCACCGCATGTACATGGGCAAATGGGTGATCGGCATCGTTTACCTGTTGACTGGCGGGATCTTCGGACTGGGGTACCTGTATGATTTCTGGACGCTGAACGATCAGATCACGGTCATCAACGGTGCTTAGGGCAGAAGCACACTCAGCGGCCCTTCTGTTTCAGATGGCCGGTGTCGCCCAGCGCATGCATCTGTTCGATGATCTGCCAGGTCCGGCGGATCACATAGTCCGACGGCCGGTCGGCAGACATGCGCTTGGGACTGGGTAGAACCGCCGCCAGGGTGGCCGATTCACGCCGATTCAGGCGGTCAGCCGGTTTGTGAAAAAACCGCTGGCCGGCCGCCTCCACACCGAACACGCCGTTGCCCATTTCAGCGATGTTGAGATACACTTCCAGAATTCGGGTTTTGGGCCACAGCAATTCCATGAGCAGAGTGAAGTAAACCTCGATTCCCTTTCTCAGATAGCTTCGTCCCGACCACAGGAACAGGTTCTTGACCACCTGCTGGCTGATAGTACTGGCCCCCCGGAAACGTCTTCGGCTGCGGTTGTCCTCGATGGCATCGACAATCGCCTTCAGGTCAAGGCCCCAGTGGTCGAAAAAATTCTGATCCTCGGAAGCGATCACCGCAAGGGCCGCATAGGGGGAAATCCGGTCCATGGGTGTCCAGCGGTAGTCGACGACAGTGCCGGACAGGCGCTGCTGCAGCATGAATGCACTCGTGGGCGGGGGAACCCATCGCAACAGCAGGAAAATCGCCACGGTGACAAGGACCATGGATGAAGCCGTTTTCCACAGCAGGCTGAACACGGACCAATGGGATCGTCTGGTTGTCTGAAACGCGTTGGGCATGCGATTACCTCGACCCCTTCATAACCCATGACGAAGGGTGCAATCAACCCGATTCGGACTACCCGTTCGGGTCTATCGAGGAGCCGTGTCCCTTAACCGCTGTTAGAGCATGCCTGCCTGCTGAAAATCGGCGACCACCGACTCGACCAGCGCTTCGTTGGCGTCATGGGACAGCTTCAGTGTCCTGGCCAACTCATCTGAAATGGCCTCTGGATCCGGTACGAACCATTGGAGCTGGGTGCCGTGAAGGTGGCTCAAGTGGTTGGCATATGCGGTGATGGCGGCCAGAGGCGCTGCCGCACCCGCATTTTCAATGTGATGGTGATATTTTACGCATACCTTTGCCGACGCCGGCATTTTCCATTTTTCCATGAGTCGCTCGCCGATCTCAGCATGATCGGTTCCAATCAGCGCTCTTTCGGCCGCAAGGTCGGTAAGCGCTTCGCGCTTTTTGAGATTCTGTATCTGCCGGTAGCTGTCTGCGCTCACCAGCAGGAGAACCAGTTTGCCGATATCATGCAGCAACCCCCCCACGAAAGCTTTTTCAGAATCGTCGTATCCGGCAGCAGCGGCAATTCGGCGGGCGGCGAGGCCGCACTCGGCCGCGTGCTGCCATAAAAACGGGCCCCAGGTCTGCATGCCCGGATTGCTCTTTAGAAAGTATGACTGCATGGAGGCCGACAAGACAAGGCCCTTGGTCGTCTTCGCGCCCAGCCGCGTCAGTGCCTGCTGAAGGGACTCGACACGGTTCAATCCGCCGAAGAGCGCCGAGTTGCTGATTTTGATCAGTTTGGAAACGAGGGATTGATCCATGCCGATTACTTTTTCGACCGCTTTGATATCCACGCCAGGGTCCGAGAGCATGTCGAGCGCACGTGTCACCAGCGTGGGAAGGGGCGGCAATTCGTCAATCTTGGACACCAACACTGCCGGGCTGATCTGGCCCGACAGGGGTGGCCCTCCTTCGGTATCCGGTTGTGAAACTGACGTGGATTGCGCAGGCAGGGCGGTCATATTTTTTTTGCGGGGTGTGACCATCCAGGAAAGCAGCTCCAGATAGTGCTGGGGGGACAGACCCGCATAGCCGTTTTCGCTGAAAACATAGATGAAAACCGCCACCTGACCCTTGTTGACAACCGGAATCAGTGCACATTCGCCGGATGCGGGTGCTCCGGACAGCCTGTCCAAAAGGGTCGATGGAAACCGGTTCCCGAAAAAAGCGACGCCGGAACGATGAACGGCAGACAAAACGAGGTCGTCGTCCAGTGCCCCTATCAGACCCTTTTCGGACGTCTGGTCGAGACCGTGCCCGTTGACCCTGCGCACCTTTTTGCAGTGCACCACCTGGCCGTCTTTGGCGGTGAGGATCAGTATGCCGTTGTAAAAGCCCTTGCAGAATGCCACCAGGGCCTCGATGCGCTTCAATGGATCGTCGCTCAGCATCAGCTTTTTTAAGGCCTGGCGAAACGCGCCGAACAGGGGGTCCCCGCTGGATTCCGACGATTCCGGCTGATCAGCCGCATCGGCCGGCAGCAGGGCAACCGTCCCCTTTTCCATGCAGTCCTTGATGATCGCTATCACGGTACTGCTCTCGAATGGCGCTTTTTCGAGAACCTGTCGAATGGTCCGACAGCTGGACATCAAACGAAAAACTACCTGCTCCTCGGTTGTCAGCGCGTCGGCCTGAACGTCTTTGGCGGGAGCTGTGAATTCACGGTCGAGGGAAATGATTCCCTTCAGGAAGTCACGGTATTCATCGGACTGGACGGCAATGGAAAGGGCCAGCATCCGGGCATCCAGTTTCGTTTCAGCACCGTCGGCTTCGACCGGTGTATCCGTGAAATTAAAGGCTCCTTCATCCAGCAGAAACATCTCCAGCAGCACCTCTTTCATGCCGGTCAGCAGGAGGTCCTCCACCGTCGAAAGGGGAAACAGGTCAATCTGGGTAAGAATGGAACGAATCGGCATCGCCGTTTCCGTCCGGATCTGACGGATTCGCTTGACATCATCGGCAGTAACCCGGCGGTTGAAAATCAGGCTCTGGAGTATTTTCGCGTCACCGTTGGCGGAGTGGGCATCGATGATGAAACCGTTTTTGAAACTGAGTGTAATCAGGCGTTGTTTTTCGGCAACCGAAAGAATCCCGTTCAGATTCAATTGGGATAGAAACATGATGGCGTCGGCCGGATGATATTTACTCAAATCTCCATTAAAAATCATTTCTTTACCTCACAGGGTTCAGGGGTCAAATTTTAGTTCGACCGTTTTACCTGAAACTTGAGTGTGATATAGTGTAATAAATTCCGGTTTTGGCTTCCCCCTGAAAAAGATAAAAAAAAGGGAGCCCAAACGGAGGACAGATGGACGCCAAAATCATTTCACACCCGAGAACGATGGCCATGCAGCGCATGCAGATTGCGATCCGACAGGCAGGGGCCGAAGACAACGAACGCATTGCATCACTGGCCAGGGAGACCTTTGTGGACAGTTTCGCCGCTGACAACCGCCCGGAGGACATGGCCGCCTACCTCGAAAAAGCATTCAGCCCGAGCATCCAGGCAACGGAATTGGCTGATCCGTATTCGCGATTCCTGATCGCGGAAACCGGGGGGAAGACGGTAGGGTACGCCCGGATGGTCGAAGCATCGACGCCGTCTTGTATCAATGCAAAAAAGCCCATCCAACTGTCGCGCCTGTATGCCCGCAAACGGTGGATCGGCGCTGGTGTGGGGGGCGCGCTGATGACCGCATGCATCGATGAAGCGACCCGGCGAGGATGCGACGGCATCTGGCTGGGGGTCTGGGGCAGAAATGAGCGGGCGATCCGGTTTTACCGCAAATGGAGATTTACGCAGATCGGGACCCAACCCTTCGTGTTGGGCAATGATCGGCAGACCGATCTGATCCTGTGGCTGCCGCTGAATGTGCCGCCGCGATAACCCATGGCAAGAACAGGCGTTACATGATAGATAAACGACACCAACGCTGCGGGTGGCCCGGCGACGATCCGCTGATGGTGCGCTATCACGACGAGGAGTGGGGGGTACCCGTCCACGACGACCGCAAATGGTTTGAATTCATCGTTCTGGACGCCTTTCAGGCCGGCTTGTCGTGGAGAACGGTGCTGCACAAGCGAGACGCCTTCCACCAGGTTTTTTATGGTTTCGATCCACTAAGGGTGGCCGGGATGTCTGAAAAAGCCCTGGCCGGGGCCATGGCCAACCCGGCCATCATCCGCAACCGGCTCAAAATCCGGGCCGCCGTCAGCAACGCCCGGGCATTTTTACGCCTGCAGGAAACCCATGGCCGCTTCGACGATTACATCTGGACCTTCACCGAGGGCCGGGTGATCCAGAATCGCTGGAAAACCCCCGAAGCGGTGCCGGCCAAAACCGACTTGTCCGACACCGTCAGCCGGGCACTCAAGCAGCAGGGCTTCACCTTTGTGGGCAGCACGATCTGCTACTCTTTTTTACAGGCCGCCGGCGTGGTCAACGACCACCTGGTGACCTGCTTTCGACACAGGGAGTTAGGGTCACGGGAATAAGGTTACATCGCAACCTGCTTCTGGATGATAAAGAGAACATCCAATGTCGAACAAGAAACCGCAGAATGGCGACATGATTCCAACTGACAATAAAACCATCCTGATCGTCGAAGATGACGAAAATACGTCATCCCTGATCGCCCTGTATCTGGTGCGGGAAGGCTTTTCAACAGTGACCGCCGGAGACGGAGAAGCGGCCCTTGCCCTGGCCGGCAAGCACAAGCCTGACCTGGTGATTCTCGATCTGATGATTCCGAAGGTGGACGGCTGGGACGTTTGCCGTCGTTTGCGGCAAACGTCCCAGGTGCCGGTAATCATGCTTACGGCCCGGGGCGAGGAGATCGACCGGGTTGCCGGACTCACTTTAGGCGCCGACGACTATGTGGTCAAACCCTTCAGCCCCCGGGAGTTGGTGGCCCGGGTCAAGGCTGTGCTGCGACGCACGTCGCATGCGCCAGGTGAAGCAGAGAGATTGCTGATTCATGGACCGATTTGCCTAGACCTGGAAAAGCGTCGTCTTTCCGTAAATAAGCAGCCGGTTTCTCTCACGCCGCATGAGTACGCACTGATGGTGGCACTCATGGCTTCCCCGGGGCGCACCTTCAACCGGGACGAACTGCTGGACCGCCTGTATCCCATGGGCGAGGCGGTGGTCATCGACCGGGTGGTGGACGTACACATCGGCAAACTTCGCCAGAAAATCGAACCGACGCCCGCCGAGCCGCAGTACATCATCACCGTCCGCGGCATCGGCTATCGATTCGCTGACCGGCAGCCGGAATGAGGAAAAACGCACGGTGAAACGATTCTTGATCATCAAGCTGATTGCGGTCAACCTCATCGTCGTGGGATTTGCCGTGGTGGTGGTCTGGCTGGCCATCGATACGTTAGCCGCCGGCTATTTTGTCACCCTCATGGAAAAGTACCATATCTCCCCCGAACCCGCCCACGCCATGTTTGTGGATTCCATTCACCGTTACCTGATCTGGGCCTTTGCGGGGGCCATATTTCTGGCTGTTGTGCTCAGCTATGTGATGAACCGGCGGATTCTGGGTCCACTGACCCGCATGACCACCATCACCAGTGAAATTGCCGCCGGTGAGTTCTCGGCACGGGTGCCCGTAGCCACTGCGGACGAAGTCGGGCGACTGGCACGGGCCTTCAACCGCATGGCGGAAAAGCTGGAAAAGATCGAACACCTGCGCCGCTCCCTGATGATCGACGTGGCCCATGAGCTGCGCACCCCGCTGACCAATATTCGGGGATACCTGGAGGCGCTCAACGACGGCGTGCTGCCGCCGGCACCTGAGACCCTCTCCCTGCTCCAGGACGAAACCCTGCGGCTCGTTCAACTGGTGGAAGACGTACTGGCCCTGGCCCGGGCCGACGCCGCCGGCAGCCGACTTGAAATGGCCGCCGTCGACCTGAAAGCCATGGTGGAAAACACCATGGCCACCTTTACGCCGGCGTTAACGAACAAATCACTGACCATTCGCCTGCATCTCCCGGCATCGCCGCCAACCCTTCATGCTGACCGAAACCGCCTGGCCCGCGTCCTGCGGAACCTGACCGACAATGCCGTTCAATATGCACCACAGGGAACGGTTGTGGACATCACGATCGGGGACGATGCCGGAACGGCTAAAATAGATTTTTCCAACCTCGCCGGCGACGTTCTCCCCGAAGACCTGCCCTATCTTTTCGAACGATTTTACCGCGGAGAGAAATCCCGGTCCCGCCACCATGGCGGCGCCGGTATCGGCCTGTCCATCGTCAAGGAGCTGGTCGAGGCCCACGGCGGAAAGGTTCATGCCGACCTGAGGGATGACACCATTCACATCGGCTTTACCCTGCCCCTGGCAGAGGATACGAAAGCCGGTCAAACCTAAGGCAGAAACCAGGTATCGTGCCGCATCCAGCATTATCGAATCAATCGAAAGCTTATCGAGCCTGAGGATATAATACCAAAATGAAACATCAAATATGTCAGGTTCAGATAGGGTTATGAAAAAAGAAAAAATCATAGCGACCGTATGTGAATTACCAGATGAGCTTGAGCCATTCATGGCCGCGTGGCAAACGCTTGTGACGCATGTGGGCAAGCATCAAAGTGATGTGGTGGTGTTGCCGGAAATGCCCTTTGCGCCTTGGGTGGCGGCGATTCGTGATTTTGACCCGGCCGTGTGGGCCAGTGCGGTCGCTTTGCACGATGAATGGTTACCTCGACTGGCAGAGCTTGGTAGAGCAACGGTATTGGGCTCACGGCCGGTAACAAGGGATGAGCGGAGTCTGAATGAAGCGTTTGCATGGCAAGCTGAATGTGGTTATCAGGCAACGCATTATAAATATTACCTGCCAGATGAACCGTATTTTTGGGAGGCAACGTGGTATGAACGGGGGGAAAAGCGTTTTGAGGCAACTGAAACCGTACACGGCACAATGGGTTTTTTAATCTGTACCGAACTGTGGTTTACCGAGCATGCCCGCACCTATGGCCGTCAGGGAGCGCAGTTGATTATTTGTCCCCGTTCTACAGAGGCCACAACCACCGAAAAATGGATAATGGGCGGCCGATCAGCGGCCGTTGTGAGTGGTGCGTTTTGCCTGTCTTCCAATCGCAGCGGGATGGACGCACGGGGTCATGCATGGGGTGGCCACGGCTGGATAATCGAACCTGATCAAGGTAAGGTTTTAGGAATTACCTCAGCTAAACAGCCTTTTTTAACCCTTGAAATTGATCTTTCAGATTCCGAACAGGCGAAAAGAACGTATCCTCGTTATGTAGATGAGTGAGTACCTTAGATGATTACCATCATGAATTAAATCGTCATAGACGGAAGGTTTGTTTGGCATCAGTGGAGATAAGCAAAGTATATCAATTATAATTCTGGCGAGTTGAAAACTGAGAATCTCTTAATAAATCTCAGGTCGCCACATTTCTATGATAGATTCTTTTTCCCAATGTAATCTGCAATGGACTGGAAATTCAGCCGCCCCCATATGTAGTGGTGCTTGGAATTGGCCTACGATCCAACTACTTGGCGACATACTGGCAGTAAACACACGAAACGGATGTGTCCGATTTTATGGGATAGCCAGAACGTACTTGCGTGGCCATGAAAATTCTTGCTGCTGATCCGAGGAGCATCAATATTAGACAAGAGGCTGGAAAAAGCTAATGTCGGTCTGTAATGGACCGGATACCCGATCATCATTGGCAATTTTTTTTAAATCGAAGATCCACTATACAAAGGTAGTATCGACAGGTGGTGGTGACTTGAGAGTTTGCTGAACAACGCAACACTCTTTCGCGGCGTTCTGGAGCAATTCTAACTGTCTCGGCTGAGTTCCTTCCTCCACCTTCATATTTACCTCGCATTTTATGGCCTGAAATCCAACAGGCACACTCCGATCCATCATCAAAGCACCACGAACATCTGCGGTAGCCGTTACTCGGACCTTCAAGTCGAGGAGTTCGATATTCATCAAGTTTGCGATCATCCGAATGGTCGAATCTTGGCAGGCCGCTAACGCGGCGCAAAGCAGATCTCCAGGTGTTGGAGCATCGTGTTTTCCGCCGTCCGCTGCATGGACGCCAACCGGTACCGAAACGCCGCAGCCATCAGGTCATAAAGATTGGTTAGCCGCTCATGGCTCATCTGGGCCAGCGGTATCGCAGCCTGAGAATCATGCAATGACGCCGATGTAAGAATGGCACTGACCGGAATATCTCCATCAATGCAATCCATGTGAAGCTTATAACCGACCCAGCTCGTCTTGTATCCTTTGCTGTTCTTTTTGGTACCGACGTTACAGACGGTTGGCAAATCGTCTAAGTTCTCTTTAAGGCTTCTTTCGATTTGAAGTTCTACTCGCTTGCGGGGTTTACAAGCAACGACTTCGCTCTTTTTCGGGCGTCCGCGTTTTCTTTTGGGTTTCGGTGATGCTTTAGGCGTTTTTGCCAGCTTTTCACGTGATTCTATAGCCGTGGAATCTCGGCTGATGTGGCCAGCAAGCTTTTGGCCGCAATGCTTTTTGATCATGGCTTCATGGATCTGTTGCGGCAATTGGCCCGTTGCGAACTCGTTGAAAGCGCGGGAAAAAGTCGAGGCCGAGGGCACTTGGCTTGGCAATTCCCATCCGCATAACCGTCTGATATTTTTACAGCCTTTTAAATGGACGATAAGCATGTCGGTCTTTTCAAGCTTATAAACGGATTTGGCGACAAAGGCTTTTGCCAGGGCCAGACGACTTTTTTTCCTACGACCGAATCCCTGCCAGCGGTATGCTTTCATGTGGGCGGGTAAATCGAGCAAGGTGACAATCCGTATGAATTCTCGTTCTTTTTTAGTAAGCGGATCGAGTGCTTATTCAAAAGATGGAAAAAGTTGTGTTTGTATGGTATTCCAAATGTCGAAGTGAGTGCTCATATTGCCGTCCTTTTCTTGATTTGGGAGAATCAAGCGGGTAATAGAGCACTTTCTTAATTTATTCGATAAGATAATCATCATATTTGGCTAATTGGTTAAGAATATTCCCGCTGAGCCTGGGACTTTTGAAATTGGCTCTGTTAATAAGATTTGTCGTTTTCAACTTCTACGAAGATAGTCTGATATAGATGGAAAGAGTGACAGCAATTTTCCAACCATCACCTTCTATTAAGAATACAGGTGTCTCTGATTTTTCATCGGAAAGAGCAAATCGGAAGAATTCAGTGTGATACCGTCAGTTCAGTAACATTCCCACATTAGTAACTGTCAACTCAAATCAGCAGGTTCAATAAATAATGCCAGCTCCATAGCGGAGTTGGCATCATTGAGTTTGATTTAACTATTATTGTAGGTTGATTCAATCAGTTCAATCACTGAAGGTGGTGGCCGGATTAACCGTTGCAATTTGTTTTAGTGGAACAACTGAGGTGGGTTCATTTGGGGTTAAGAAAGCCTGCTGTGATTGTTGGTCATTTCCATCATTGTCGATCACTGCAGCACCGGACATTCCAATAGCAATAATAGCCCAGATCGCAGGTATTGCAGCCAAAAAAACAGCCGCTTCGGTTTTTACCGGTTTTGCAATTGAGATGCAAAGCACTGTCAGCAGCACAACAGCAATCATATATTTTTTCATGGTGAATCCTTCCAATTGAAAGTAATATTTCGTTATGCATATACTAATTAGCAGCAATGGAACAGCCACAGGTTATAAATAGTGTCGGTGACCTTACTGATCATGTTTTGCTTTTCTGTTTCGTTGAAAACGCCTTCGATGACATGTATATCTATTAGTGGCATGTTGATTTCCTTTCGATGTTTGATCGTCGTGGCTGAATTGCCCGGCCGTTAAGAACAACTTACAACAGGCAGAGGCTTATTGCTTGAGGATCGAATGGGGATAGCGTGGGGATAGTGTGGTGGTTGCGCCTGTGACACCAGAAAGGCAGGAGGGCCGTATGGCAAAGATTTTCAGATTTGACAATTTCATACTGGACACCAATGCGTTTGAGTTGCGCCTCGGCCCTGTGATCATCCCGGTAGAACCTCTTGTTTTTGACTTGATCACGTTGTTGCTGGAACAGCCGGGTGTGGTGCTGAGCCGCGATTTATTGGTTGAAGCCGTCTGGGATGGGCGGATCGTTTCTGAAAGCACCATTTCAACCGCCATTAAATCAGCGCGAAAGGCCTTGGGCGATTCTGGCAGGGAGCAAAAGTACATTCGAACCATCCGTGGCCGTGGAATACAATTTGTGGTTCCAGTAGGATCCAATCTGACAGTGGCAGTTGAAAGCAGGCCACCGCTTTTTGATACCGAAACGCAGCCTACAATCTATGTACGTCCTATTGAGACTATGGGCGAAAGCAGTCTCGATAATCTGTCCCGTCTCATGCAATTTCGCATCGCATCAATTCTGACACGCATACCGTTGCTCCGAGTTATGGCTTCGTTTCCACAAGCGGACAATTTGGCGGATCCCCGTGAATTGCGATCCCGGTTTAATATAACCCATGTTCTGGAGGTGCGCCTGCAACGGCTTGAAAGCCGACTGACGGCAAACGCGGCTATCATCGAGACACGCAACAGTATTCAAGTCTGGGCGCAACAGGTTGAGGATGCAACGGGTGCGGACGAACAAGAACGACTACTTCACAAATTGATCAGTCGGATTGAGCCTCGACTGATGCAGGCCATGGTGGCCGAATTCCAGTCGGCCGATGGGGGCAATAGTTCCCGTGCCAATCTGTTGCGGGCAATTACGCTGCTCTCCCTGAAAGGGTGGCACCAAACCACTTTTGTTGAAGCCACCAGGATGATTGAAAGTGCCATTGAACAGGAACCGGATTTGGCATTGTCGCATGCGTATCTCGCTTTGCTCAAGGCACTCGGGCATCGGGTTGGATTATTGCGCAATGATGATACTATTGTGCCGACTGCCATTGTGGCGGCAGAAAAGGCCCTGGAACTGGAAAATCAAGATTCAACGATCCTTGGCCTGGTCGGATGTGCCCTCGCAGATGTCGGGCAGGTGAAGCGGGCCTTGCCGATCTTAAAAAAAGCGATTGATTTGGATTCTCAAAACGGACATGCGAAGACGGCGCTTGGGGCTGCTTTGATGTTGAAAGGCGACTACGAAACCGCAGTAAGATACTTGACCGAGGGCATCGACTGCAGTCCTGCCGATAGCCGTCTTTCGGTCTGGGGGGCAGTGCTTGCCTTAGGGCATTTGGCGCTAAACGAATCAGATAATGCGCTGGAAACGGCAGAGAACGCCTGCAAGGAAGACGACAGGTTATATTTGCCTCGTCTAACCTTGGCAGCAGTCCATCTGGTACGTAAAGATCAAGACAGTGCTGTCGCTGCGGTGAAGGAATGTTTGCGCACAAAATCGGATCTGAACCGGGAAGAGGTCACATGCTTCGTCGGTGAGAAGCTTGGTGCCGGTGTCTGGGCCATCGCTAAATCACTTATGGCGAAAAACCGGAAAAACCGGGTTGGGCCGCCGTAACAATGGGAATAAGGGTCGCACCGTATTGTTTTCGAATGGGTCTTGTGATAATTGATCCAAATTTTGGCTGCTTTGGAAAGTTTCATGGCCTACCTCCTTAGGTAACGGGTTCACGATACGGGTAGCACCCAAGGTAAGCGTATGATATCCAGTTGCTAAATGCAAATTCGAAGGCTTCCTTGATACTTATGGGGGCAAGTTGTCTGCTGTTTCCAGGCCCTCCTTAATCGTGCGATAGACGAATGAAAAACCAAAGGAATACCGAATTTTTTGGTTAAAAGCATCAAGGTGCTTGCCACCATTTTTTTAATTTTTTGAAAAGGAATCCCAGTTTCTTCATTTTGTATCATAGGGTATTAGGATTCACGCCAAGAAGTTCACCTGCACCTCCTTGGCCATGGATTTTGCCATTCGTTTTTTCGAGAACTCCGTGAATATGCCTCTTGACGAGCGCATCGAGTTCCAGCGTTTCATCTTTGGTCCCACCGGTATTGGCGTCTACCTGTTTTAGGGAAAGGAAACCAAATTTTTAAAACGAAGCGGTTCGCCACGATGCAGGATCAATGATCGTTCAATCAGATTTTCCAGTTCCCGCACATTGCCTGGCCATTTGTACGACATCAGTGCATCGATCGAGCCGAGCGCCCCTTCACTGAGTTTTGCACTGGACCATATCAGCGAAAGGGGTTATAAAATATGCAAATCGCTATTGTTGCATATGGGACCTGATCAAAATGGGGTGCTGAAATGGTCTCCGATCAGACATTCAATGAAATATTTGATGAATACCATCCAAGGATCCTCCGGTACCTGAAGCGAATCGTTGGCCCTGAAGATGCCGAAGACCTCTCCCAAGAGGTTTTCGACAAGATCAACAGAGGGCTGAACAAATTCCAGGGAAGATCCAGTCTCTCCACCTGGATCTATCGAATCGCAACCAACACCGCGATCGACACATCTCGTTCTGCAGCCTACAAATATGAGATGGGGCACCATTCTTTCGAGGACGAGACATCCCATGAATCGTCCGGTGCCACGGCTGTGAAAGCCTCCCCTGTCACCGATCAGCTCGTGATCCGCAAGGAGATGAGCGATTGTGTCAACGAGTTCATCGACAACCTGCCCCCCGACTACAAGACCGTGATCGTTCTCAGTGATCTGGAAGGGTTTGCCAACAAGGAGATCGCGGAAATCCTGGGCATATCGCTGGACAACGTTAAAATCCGGCTCCACCGTGCCAGGGCCAGGCTCAAAAAAGCCCTGCAGGATGGGTGCGATTTTTACTACACCGAAGGGAACACCCTTGCCTGCGATCGCAAGCAGGTTCAGATATTGCCGAAAACTCCCGAATAAGACCCAGGCATTTCTCTTAGCCACAACATCTTAATTTTCCTCTACCTTTGAGATATTTTTATTAAAAAAAGGACCCAGGTGTATCCTTTCTCCGGACCGATCCGTCTATGGGGATAAATGTAACCAATAAAGCAAGGAGGAAAAACCCATGTATGGATCAGAGCTATGTGCTTTCTCGTTCTGGTGGATCGTCCCCATCGTCATGATGATCCTTTGCTTTTTCATGATGCGCAGACGCAGGTGGAGGATGATAGACGGCTTCGGTCATTGTGGACGTGATTGGTTGCAGGCCAGAGGAGCAGAGTCAGCAATGGATATACTCGACAGGCGTTATGCTTCGGGGGATATCGACAAAACTGAGTACGAAGAAAAAAAGCGGGTGCTGACCGGTCCAGCCGGACTAAAAAAAGATTGAACAATACGATCTGGAGGAAAATCATTATGCGTTACGAAGAAACGACTCAAACCGTCCGGATGAACACAACAAACGCAGTCTGTCCCATCGGGGAGGCCACCGGCAAAAAAAACATCAGCGAATCGAAAATCCCGGTCCTGTCCTGCGAGGGCGCCTGCATCCGCGGCGAAATCGCAAGATTAGCGGCCGGCATCGTCTCCAAAAAGGAGCCCTACGGGCGGGGTTGTCACGGGGAGTTGATCACGGTCCCGGATTCGGCGATCGCCAGGTGGATCAAAACGGCCGAAAAGGTGGTCCTGATCGACGGCTGCTTTCTGAGATGCCACGGGCGTATCATCGAGAACATCATCGACGAGGAAAAGTTGGTTCAGTTCGATGCCTTGTCCCACTACAACCGTTACACTGACATTTTCGACTATGAAGATGTGCCGGAAAAAGAAAGAAAAGAAGTGCCGCAATCCGTGGCCGACTGGGTTCTCGGTAGCCTGGAAAACGACCTTGCCGGCGGACCGTACGCACCGGTTCGAACGAAGATGCAATGCGGCGCCGGTTGCGGGTATTCGATCATCCCCAGCCCCGGGATGAAGTCTTTCAGGGCGGGGTTCTAGTGCAGGGAGCACCACCTAAAAGGAGATTTCAAATGCCTGTTTACTTGAAAGACACCCATGATTTTCAACAACTCGAGCAGTTTGAATCGGTTCTCATCGTCCCTTGTCGATTCTGTCCGGCTGCCAGTCTTGCCGTAAGAAACAATGAGCCCTACTTCGAGTTCTTTCGGCACATGTTGCAGACGGCCGCTTATGAACGATACATCGAGACGATGAAATCCGAGCTGGAAAAAAGAGGAGTAAAGGCTGATGTCTTCAGAAGCCGCATACCCCAACAGTTCGTCGTGCGCATGTGGACTCGCAGGCGTCGAAAACAACTGATGAGACTCGCGAAAAAGTACGATGCGGTGGTGGTGCTGGGCTGCGAGGCTGCTGTCCAAACGATCCTGGATTCAGTCGATACTGAGTCTTTTCAGGTGGTCCAGAGGAGAAGGACCGAAGGGATCATGAGCATTCTGCCACGATTCCAATGGCTCGACAGCATCCCGCTTCAACTGAACAGCATAACGCCGCTTCTTCACCAGAAGCAGGGTTCTGAACTGTGGATGCACCTTTAATTCAAAAATGGAACCGGAGGATTCAAGGTATCCGTTATCCACAACAAAGGAGAATTTTAGATGGAAACAAGAGAGACAATGAGAGAAACGATTCTGGAAGAAAAAACAGAAACTCTGATCGCGATTGGTGCAGCTACGGCGGCGAACTGCATCCCCTGCTTCGAGCACCTGTATGAAAAGGCCATCACATCCGGAATTACGGCAAGCGAAATCAAAAGAGCCTCCGAAATTGCCGCGCTGGTAAAAGGCGGCGCTCATACGGCCATATCCAGCACCATCGATGACCTTATCGGATCGGAGAAAGTCAACGGATTGACTTGCGGAAAAACGGCGGCTGGTCCGTGTTGTTGCTAATAGCCAATACTCTCGCTGATCCGTAAAAGAAAAAGGAGAAATCAAATTGCACAATTGTGAACATTGTAAATTCAGATGGAAATACGATAAGAATCCTGCATCGGTGTTGGGCAAAATCTGGAAATGGCACACAGGATGGCGCCCTTCATTCTTATCATCGCCGGTCTCGCCCTACTGGCTTCCCTTTTAAAGGAAAGGAGATCAAAATGACTGCTCCGAAAAAAGTCCACTCAAAAATGAATTCAGGAGAACAAAAGAATGCGGAGATCAATTTTCCCTGTGGCAATCTTGAAGAAATGCTGCGCATGGCTAAAAAATACTGCGCCAAAGAAAATTTCGACTGTGGCGAGATGATAAAACACTTCATTGGTAAACAATCTAAAACTGTTTGCTGCAATAAGATGATGGAAAAGCACACTAAACAGGAGAAGGCATGATGAGCATTGTCATAATTATTTTGACCATCGTAAGTTTATTTACTGTTCTTTTCAGCTGGGCTTTCGCGCGACTGTGGTGCCGGCCGAAACGCCTTAAGTCTCCCCAAACCCCCATGGACGTGCAGCTTCCATATACAGAAATTGAATTCAAAAGCCATGGAGCGCATTTGAGGGGTTGGTTTATCCCTGCATATGAAGAAGCAACCCCGGGTCCGGCTGTAATTGTGGTTCACGGCTGGTCGCACAACGCTGCCAAAATGCTTCCTGTGGCCCGGTTGCTTCATCGCGCAGGAATAGCGACACTTCTATTCGACGCCCGCGGACACGGCTTCAGCCAGAAAGACGGCCCCATCACCCTCTTGAAATTTTCTCAAGACATCCTGTCAGCGGTATGCTTTTTGAAGAATCATCCCGCAGTAGATTCTGATCGCATCGGCATCGTCGGGCACTCCATGGGCGGATCGAGCACCATCGTGGCCGCGGCTATGGACCCCACCATACGCGTGGCAGTCACCAGTGCCGCCTTTGCTGACCCTTTTCAATTGACCCGCCTGACCCTTCGCCGGCTCCATATTCCTCTGTGGCCTTTCTTCCATCTAATCCGGTTTTTTATTGAAGGCTGGTTGGGCAGATCGATGCGCAGCATTGCTCCGGTGAACCTTATTGATCGGATTTCCATTCCCTTGTTGCTGATTCATGGGGATGCAGACCGATTTGTATCTTCGACCAATTTGGATACATTAAGCGCCGCGGCCAATCCAAAATATGCCAGGCATCTTTTGGTCAAGGAACGCCGCCATTCAGATGTGACCACTGAGCTTCAATATGAAAATAGAATGGTTGCGTTTATCAGAAAGATTTTGTGTAATGGAAGCCTATCTCACGAAGAATCCCTAATGCCATCTAAACAACCTGTGTATGCGAGATCAAGCTGATCATTACATCGTCGCGGCTGATTGATAATTTGATAAGTGGGGAACAGGGATCCACATTGATTCTGGCGATCACTTTTAAACGGTTATGGAAACAAGTTCCAGGACGTATATGACCTATAGTGTGCAAATTAGAGGTCGCGACAAATCAAAACTGGTAGATGTATTATTGAGAGTCGGTGCTCTTAAGGATCATTATCCTATTCATGAGTTTCGGTCATTTTGAAACAGATCAAACATACCAAGACTATGCACAATTTGGGTTTCATGCATTATATTTAGTGACAGGAATCGATTGCTACTGATTCATGAGATAGATTCGACATACAACATTAATTTCTAACCTTGCAATTACTGTTATCTCGTTGTAATTTCAATGTTTATCCACAACATACAACATATCGTGGCTTCCCAGTTCACCTGTTGACCAAGCAAAAAATGCATGTTTGTACGCTAAGCTAAAGGCCCTTATCAGCGGAAGCAGCAACCGCCGCTTCGCTCCGTTGGTGCCTCGGCAACCAGCCGGGTGAGAAAGCGGGTAGGCCCGGATGCCCTAATTACGGGAGGGGCATGCACGGTCGGCAATATCGCTTTGGAAGGCACCTCCGGATTCGGCGGTGATGATCTACCACGACCGCGTATCATAGTCATCGCATATATCGGCCATAGCATTTTTTCTAAAGACTTTCCCCCCACGTTTATTATGGTCAGCGAGGATGACGGCATCGTTCACGTGCCGACGGTGGATCGAGGTGTTGAAAACCTGAGAAACGACGGTATATACCTTTTCGGCAATTGAGCCCTGATCCAAACCAATTGGCAATGCATCATGCCGATAACGTGAATGGGGGTGTTTGAAGGTGTGCGTCAGTGTTGAAGGATCTTCGACAAAAATAGTTGGGCGCGGTCGCTGCGCGGCGTCCCGAAGAAGTCATCTGTATTGGCGTCCTCGACGATTTCGCCCTCATCCATGAAAATTACCCGGTCGGCCACGCGTCGTGCGAATCCCATTTCGTGGGTCACCACCATCATGGTCATGCCGTCGTCGCGGGCCAGTTCCTGCATCACTTCCAGCACTTCGTTGATCATTTCAGGATCGAGCGCGGAGGTGGGCTCATCGAACAACATGGCAAACGGATCCATGGCCAGCGCGCGGGCGATGGCCACACGCTGTTGCTGACCGCCCGAAAGTTCGGAAGAATACTTGAAGCCCAAACCTTCGAGCCCGACGCGGTCAAGCAGGGTGTTGGCACGGTCCTGGGCCTCTGACTGAGAGCGACCCAGCACCTTGAGCTGCGAGAGACAGATGTTCTGCATCGCCGTCATGTGTGGGAATAACTCAAAGTTTTGGAACACCATACCGATGTGGGACCGCAACTCCGGCAGGTTGGTATCCTTTGCGCCGACGGAAACGTCGTTCACAGTGATCGTGCCTTTCTGGAACGGCTCCAGGCCGTTGACGCACTTGATCAGCGTGCTCTTGCCCGAGCCCGACGGCCCGCAAACGACGATGACTTCGCCCTTGGCCACGCTCATCGAAATGTTCTTCAAGACGTGGAAGTCGTCGAACCACTTGTTGACATTTTGAATATCAATCATCGGTGCATCTTTTGCTGAAGGTGTTTGACATAAAGCGACCCGAAATAGCACATCACAAAGTAGACGAAGGCCGCGAAGACATAGAGTTCGATCAGACGCGAGTCACGCTGCGCCACGTTTACAGCCGAGGTCATGAAGTCGGCCAAGCCGACCACGAAAACCAGCGAGGTGTCCTGGAACAAAATAATCGTCTGCGTCAGCAGGATCGGCAGCATGTTGCGGAACGCCTGCGGCAGCACGATGTAGCGCATGGTCTGCGAATAGCGCAGGCCCAGCGCGTAACCGGCCCACGCCTGCCCGCGCGAAATGCTAAGGATACCCGAGCGCATGATCTCACAGTAGTAGGCCGCTTCGAACAGAACGAAGCCGATCAGCGCGGATTGAAAAGCGTCCACTTGCTGATGAACCACGACCGGCACCAGGAAATAAAACCAGAAGATCACGAGCAGCAGTGGCAGGGAACGGAAGAAGTTGACCCAGACCGCGCCGATCCACTGAAACAGCTTGATACCCGAGAGCCGCATGAGGGCCAGAATGGTGCCGAGAACGATACTGCCGAAGGCCGAGAGGCCGGTCAGCAGAAGGCTGAGTTGCATGCCTTCCCAAAGATACGGCAGGTTGCGCCCAATTACGCCGAAATCAAAAGCAGCCAGCATCACGTTTTCCCCTGCACGCCGTACCCGGGAATGCGGGCTTTGGCTTCGACGCGGTCAGTAATGAACACCACGACCATGGTGATTACCAGATAGATCAGCGTCGCGGCCGTGAACGCCTCGAATCCCTGGAAGGTATAATTTTCGATCTGGCGCGCTTGATAGAGCACCTCGGCGACGCCAATGGTCAGCGCGAGCGAGGAATTCTTGAAGATGGTCAGGAATTCCGATGTCATCGGCGGCACAATGATCCGATAGCCCACCGGGATCAGCAGGTAGCGGTACACCTGCTTCGTGGTCAGTCCCATGGCGTAACCGGCCATGCTCTGGCCGCGCGGGATCGATTCGATGCCGGCGCGAACCTGCTCGGCGACACGCGACGCGGTGTAGGTGCCCAGGCATAGAATGGCGCTGGTGGCTTCGGGAAACGGCATGTCCCGCTTCATCCAACGACCAAGATCCTCACCAACGAGCTCCGGCAGTACGTAGAACCAGATGAACATCTGCACCAGCAAAGGAACATTGCGGAATAGCTCTACGTAGGCCATACCGAACAGGCGAAGGGGTTTGCTGGGCAAGGTTCGGATGACGCCGATCAGCGAACCGAGGGAAAACGCGATGATCCACCCCAGCGCGGAGACCAGCAGGGTCCAGCCGAGTCCGGACACCAGCCAATCGAAATAGGGCGCTTCGATAAGGATGGCCCAATTCCAGTTGTAATTCATGAATGGCTTTCAGGTCGTAGACCATATGTCGCACGGAGGCCGCCCCGTGGGCGGCGTCCGTGTGTGATGCGCTTACTCGGGAAACGCTTGAACCGCGAAGTTCGTTTCCAACGTGTCGCCCATGGGAACCATAAGGGCTTGGCTGCCAGGGATGTTGCTCATAAACCACTTGTTGTAGATGTCCTTGATTTCGCCCGAGCGGAACAGGCCGGCGAGCGTGCGGTTGACGACCAGGCGTATGGCCGAATCGTCGCGCGGCAGCATCAGGGCATAGGGGTCGAACGACAGGAACCGGCCGACGACTTCGTAGGCAGCCGGGTTTTTGGATTTCGCGATCAGGCCGAACAGCAGGATGTGGTCGGTGGAATATGCGTCGACGCGGTCGGTTTCCAGCGCCAGAAGCCCTTCGGCGTGATCCTTCACACTGAGGACCTTGACGTCCTTGATGCCGAGCTTTTCGATGCTTTCCTTGATCGCGCGTTCGTTGGTGGTGCCCTGCGCCAAAGCGATCGCCTTTCCGGCCAGATCTTCGACTTCCTTGATCCCGGAGCCCTTTTTGGTGAGGATTTTGGTGCCGGTGATGAAGGTCGTGTAGGCGTAGTCGACCTGCTGCTGACGGGTCAGGTTGTTGGTGGTCGAGCCGCATTCGATGTTGATGTTGCCGTTTGCGATGAGCGGAATGCGGGTTTGCGGCGTGACCGGAACGAGCTTGACATTGAGTTTCATGCCGAGTTCCGCCTCAATGGCTTCCACGGCCTCCATGCACAGATCCATGGAATAGCCGATCGGCTTGCCTTCCGGGCCGATGTAGGCGAAGGGCACCGACGATTCGCGGTGACCGAGGACGATCGTGCCGGTTTCCTTGATTTTGGCCAACGTGCCGTAAAAGTCGGCAGCATTGGCGTCCGTGGCGGCGAACATGGCCGCGGCCGCGCCGAGAATCATAAGCTTCCTGAACATTCTGATACCCCCTTTTGCCTTGTTGCTCCGGAAGGGATAGCGCACTAGGAAATCGCTTTTCGAAACTATCCTCATCTCCCCCCCGAATTGTGCCCTGCCGATTTATATGCTCACCATAGTATTACCGGCCTGAATCGGCCGAAAAGATAATAGCAAAGTACCGACCGCCGGCGGCCGTTGTCAAGTCGAAATTTCGGGGCACGGGACGGGAGCCGGCAGTTTTCAGGGTAGCTACGGACGTCCATGAACAAATAACTTTCTTGCGTCCATTAACTGCCGGGTATGAAGGAACATCGCCTTGTTGATCGCTGTCAGAACAAACCATGTGGCCAGGCCTAAATTCGGTGGCACCCTGGGTTTATCGGTCCCTCTCATTAACAATTTCTGGGAAATGGCCTTCCTTGCAGACCAGTCCGTGAATTGGCTCGTTGAATGTAACGGCAAATCATTTATATTTCAGCATTCCCCCATTAAATATGGTGAAAGGAATCGATTGCATCTGAATCATGAGATAGACGCGACATAGGACAAGGATCGCGAACCTTGACATTACTGCTATCTACAAACCGCCACGTTGAAAATTGGCTGGGCACTACACCTGGTGGTGGGTCGTTGCCGATAATTAGTTGGGTTTGAAAAGGATATCACAGGAAAATAATGATGGCACAATCTTACAGATACCATTCTTGGTAATCTATCGGTTCAAATATAAGTCAGGGCGCCTAATCCCCAATACCCCGATCCCTAAATCCCAAAGTCCCCCCACTCCCCTCCCCTTGAAAATCTTTACCGAATCTTTACTTTACCATTACACATCCCTTAACCGGGTGTCTTATAGTCTGTCCATGATCGCATTGAAACGGACGGATAAACAGGAGGTGTGCAATGAAAAACGCAACGATAGCAGCATTGGTTCTGATCGCGGTCTTCTTCGGCTACCGGCAGGTCAGAAGCATGGACGATAAAATGGAGAAACCCATGGATAAAATGGTTGACAATGCACGATCGGCCGTCTTTGCCGGCGGCTGTTTCTGGTGCACGGAATCGGATTTTGAAAAAGTGGACGGCGTGATCGAAGCCGTGTCTGGCTATACCGGCGGCCGCATGGAAAACCCCACTTACAAGCAGGTCTCTGCCGGCGGCACCGGCCACATAGAAGCCATCAAGGTCGTCTACGATCCAGCCAAAATCTCTTACAGCCAGCTGTTGGATATACTCTGGCGCCACATCGACCCCACCGATGCCGGCGGCCAGTTCGTGGATCGGGGCGATCAGTACCGCAGTGCCATTTTCTATGCCACCGATGAGGAGCGGCAGATGGCCGAAGCCTCGAAAAAAGAACTGGCCGCCTCCGGCCGCTTCGATCGGCCGGTCGTGACCGAGATCCTCCCCCTGGGGGCCTTCTATGAGGCCGAAGACTACCACCAGGACTACTACAAAAAGAATTCACTTCGTTATAACTGGTACCGCTCCGGTTCCGGCCGGGACCAGTTTTTGGAGACGGCCTGGGCCGGTGAGGAGATGAAGATGGAAAAGAGGTCTTCCAAAGTGATCGATGGAGATAAAAAGGAAATGACGGTCGAGATCCCCACGGATGAGCAGCTCAAACAGACGCTCACCCCGCTGCAGTATCGCGTGGCCCGTGAAGAGGGAACCGAACCGCCGTTCAACAATGAATATTGGGACAATCACGAGGCGGGCATCTATGTGGATGTGGTGTCCGGTGAGCCCCTGTTCAGTTCCACGGACAAGTTCGACTCGGGTACGGGGTGGCCCAGCTTCACCCGCCCGCTGCAGTCAGACAACGTGATTGAAAAAAAAGACATGAGTTTTTTCATGGTGCGCACCGAAGTTCGCAGCAAACATGCCGACTCCCATCTGGGGCATCTGTTCGAAGACGGCCCCAAACCCACGGGGCTGCGATACTGCATCAATTCGGCGTCTTTGAGGTTCATCCCCGCCGACGAGCTTGAAAAAGAGGGGTATGGCAGCTACCGGAGCCTGTTCGAAAAATAGAACCGGTCAGGTAAACGCATGCACCTTATCCCCCCATTTTCCAGGTCGCTTCTGGAAAGCGGGGAAGCAGCGCCTAACGGCAAGAAAAAACACCAGGGAGGTCTGACATGAAAAAAACCAGCCCCTTTATCCTGACGGCAATCATCGTCTGCGGGATTATTTTTAATGGACCGGCTGCGGCCGACAATGCAGCGGTCGAACAGGCCGTCTTTTATGTGCAGTGATATGGTGTGGGGAAGTCGGCCCTGGAGGGGCTGGACGGTGTTAAATCGGTAACCAGCGGTTTCAGCGGATCTCGTGAGATCAACACGGTCGTCTACGACCCGACCATGATTACCCGCGACCAAATGGTGGCAGCCCTGAAAAAGGCCGGTACCTATACGGGGATCAAAGAGTAAGCGCTTCTGGGTTCTGGGTTCTGGGGTTACGGGGTTACGGGATCGGTTTAATTGGTCTCATTGGTTCCATTCGTTGGAGCGTTAGGATCGATCGGTTTGATTGGTTTAACTGGTTGAATTGGTTTAATTGGTCTTATTGGTCTCATTGGTTCCATTCGTTGGGAGCGTTAGGATCGATCGGTTTGATTGGTTTAACTGGTTGAATTGGTTTGATTCGTTGCTTACCAGCTTAATAGCCCCTCAGCTTACCAGCTAATCTGTTCACCGTTCACTGCTCACTGCTCACTGCTCCCTGGTCTCTGGTCCCTGGTCCTGTTTATGGTTTGTGGTTAAAACCAGAGACCAGAAACCACAAACCAGAGACCGGGCGTCAATTGACGCCCTTTCCCATTTCCAGACCCAGTTCCAGGGCCTGGCGGTTCATCTCCAGAAAGCCCGACGGGATGCGCTGCGACAATACCTTCATGATCGATTCCGCTCGCACCAGACCGGTCAGCCCCACCACCGCCCCCAGCATGCAGATGTTGAACACGATCGGCTTGCCAATCTTATCCATCACCGTCTCGTACATCGGCAGCTGGCGCTGCACCGCGTCCACCTTCAGCTGCGGCTGCACATAGCGCGTGTCCGTGATCATCAACCCGCCCGGGCGGATGATGTCGTAAAACTTGTTGTAGGCCTCCTGGGTCAGGCACACCAGCACGTTCGGCTGGATCACCTTGGGAAAATTGATCGGCACATCCGAGATGATCACGTCACTGCGCGTGGCTCCCCCGCGCGCCGCCGCGCCGTAAGCCTGGGTCTGCACCGCCGTCAACCCTTCGTGCAGCACCGCCGCCTCGGCAAGGATAATCGCGGCCGTGATCACCCCCTGACCGCCCGATCCCGAAAATACCATCCTGCATCGCTCCATCTATACCCCTCCCATGGCCCGTTTGATGATCCGGTCATACTCGCTGCAGTACTCGGGCTTGTCGGTCTGAACGAATATGCCCCGCTCGATCAGCTCCGGATTCTCGGCCTTGGCTTTCGACCCGATCGGCGTGGTGATCTCCTTCATGCGCTTCATCATCTCCACCGCCCCCCCCTGCTTGTTCTTGCGACCGAAGTAGGTCGGGCACTGGCTCATCACCTCCACCACCGAAAAGCCCTCGTGCAGGATCGCCGCACGGATGATGTCGGCCATCTGCTGCACGTGGTACGTCGTCGTGCGTGCCACGAACGTCGCTCCCGCCGCTTTGGCCATCTCCACCACGTCGAAACTCTGGTCGATGTTCGAATACGGCGCCGTCGTCGCCATGATCCCCGGGCCGCTCAGCGGCGAATACTGGCCGCCGGTCATGCCGTAAATCCGGTTGTTCATCACGATCGCCGTGATGTCGATGTTGCGCCGCGCCGCGTGGATGAAGTGGTTGCCCCCAATGGACAAGGCGTCGCCGTCGCCCATGGGCACGATCACGTTCAGCTCCGGCTTGCTCAGCTTCACCCCCGTGGCAAAGGCCAGCGCACGACCGTGGATCGTGTGCAGCGTGTGAAAATCCATGTACCCGGAGATGCGCGACGAGCAGCCGATCCCCGACACCATCACCATCTCGTTGCGGCTCATGCCCAGTTTCTCCACCGCACGGATCAGACCGTTGAGCACGATCCCGTGACCGCAGCCCGAGCACCACAGGTGCGGGAAAAAACGCTGGCGGATATAATCCTTGACTGCCATCTAAACCCCCTTGCCTTCGATCAGGCGCAGTACGTTTCTGATATCGGCATCCGTGATGAACACCCCGTCGATGCGGTTGGCCAGAAACACCCGCTCCGGGTGGCGCACGGTCGTCTTGACCATCTGGCACACCTGGCCCATGTTCATCTCCACCACCACCGTGGTCCGGGCCGGGTTGCAATACGCTTGAACCACATCCGCCGGAAAGGGCCACAGCGTCTGCAGTTCCAGCAGGCCGATCTTCTCCCCTCGCGGACGCAGGTGCTCCACCACGTGCAGGGCACTGCGCGCCGCCGAACCGAAGCTGACCAGCACCGTCTCCGCATCCTCCAGGTAAAAGGTCTTGTAGTGCGCCATCTGGCCGGCGTTGTTCTCGATCTTGTCCACCAGGTGGCGCAGCAGGCCGTGCACGATCTTGGGGTTGTCCGACGGAAACCCCCACATGTCGTGAACCAGTCCGGTCACGTTGTAGCGGTGCACGTCGCCGAAGTCGCTCATCGGCAGACGACCGTCCTCACGCGGCAGGTAGGGGTGGTAGTCCACTCCGCCCTGCACCGCGGTGCGCAGGCGCTCCACCAGCGGGATCTCCCCCGCCTCGGGGATCTCCAGCCGCTCGCGCATGTGACCCACCACCTCGTCGAACAACAGGATCACCGGCGTGCGGTAGGTCTCGGCGATGTTGAAGGCCTCCACGGTCATGGCGAACACGTCCTGGTGGTTCGACGCCGTCAGCGCCACGATGCTGTGGTCCCCGTGCGTGCCCCAGCGCGCCTGCATCACGTCTCCCTGGCTCACGTGGGTCGGCACTCCCGTGGACGGCCCGCCGCGCTGCACGTTGACGATCACGCACGGGATCTCGGCCATCACCGCGTAGCCCAGGGCCTCCTGCTTGAGCGAAAAGCCCGGGCCCGAGGTGGCCGTGAGCACCTTCTTGCCCGTCAGCGACGCGCCGATGATCGCGCACATGGAGGCGATCTCGTCTTCCATCTGGATGAACTTGCCGCCCCGTTGCGGCAGCCGCCGCGACAAATGCTCGGCAATCTCCGTCGACGGCGTGATCGGGTAGCCCGCGAAAAACTCCAGCCCCGCGTACAGCGCCCCTTCCACGCACGCCTCGTTGCCCTGAATGAATTTGATCTGTCTGGTCATGGTTCCTCCACCTCTACTTCGATCGCCAGATCCGGGCAGCGCAGTTCGCACAGCCGGCAGGCGATGCAGTCCGACAACCGCGCCGCCACCGCCTTGTCCTTGTCGTCCAGGTCCAGCACCGTCTTCGGACAAAACGCCACGCAGATCCCGCAGCCCTTGCACCAGTCCCGGTTGATCCGGTGTTCCTTTAATTTTGCTTTCGCCATGAGTCTTCCCCCAACGTGTTAGCAACGCGCGTGCGCGGCCTGTCAACCGCCGCCTCAAAATCGTGCCCCTCTTAAATGCGCAACGGGGACTTGTCAAGAAAAAGCGCCTGGATCGTCAAATGTAGGTTATCAGGCCCGGATCGTTTTGGGCCTCCAGGTGGGCCACACAGTTGAAGAGAACCAGCCACAACTGATCTTGATGATGGCGCAGAACGGTAATGGACGTGTTGCGCAATTCCCACCCCAGGCGGATAGTCTGTTCCCTGGAAGTAGCCAGGGTCTGTCGCAACGCCGCGGCTGTGGGCCCCCCGGAGGTGAACACCACCACCTTCTTATTATTCCCCACCTTGCGCACCACGTTGTCAATGGCGCCGCTGATCCGATCCCTGAATTGCTGCACTAGGCGCATACGCGCCGCGACTTCGACCGGCATCATTTCCGCTTTCTCAGCGATATCGAAGATCCGCCCGATAGCACCATGGTCGGTGTGAATCCGTTTCATCTGCTCGGACAGGAGCGGGTCTTCCTGAATCACTGTGAATAAGCGGTTCATCATCTGGTCAGAGCTGTCGAACTCGTTAAAATCCGCGTCTATTGTAATATCCGGAGATCCATCGCCATTGGTCTGGCTCATGGCGATGGTGGCCGTCTGCACATGCCGCCTCAGCGCGCCGGAATAAACGGCATCGAAGCGAACCCCATTGTTAAAAAAATGCCTTCCCAAAAGCGCCGCCTGCCGTTCGCCAATGGGGGACAGACGATCGTACATCGGCTGGCCGAACGACGCCTGGCCGTGCCGAACAAAGTATAGTTCAATCATCTTAATACCTTCTTTTGGTTACCATGGTTGGCGTTTTACGTTAGATCGCATTGACCAGAGAGCCGTCAGAAGTATGGGAAGGCAGCGAAAAGCGGTCCGTCTCACAGGAGAGCGTATCGTAACCGGGTCGAGGGTCTGACAGCACCCGGTATTCATATTTTTATTTTACCGAAATCTATCCTATACCCATTGTAATCGTCAAGGGTAATGAACAAATATTCATTTCCCCTTGTACATTCCGCAAAGCGGAAATAGGATGGCGACGATCTATTCAGACAACCACGTCAGGCCCCCAAGGAGCACACAAGATGTCATCTAT
The DNA here is from genome assembly GCA_963697225.1 of uncultured delta proteobacterium. GTDB lineage: Bacteria > Desulfobacterota > Desulfobacteria > Desulfobacterales > Desulfosarcinaceae > Desulfosarcina. Next base: position 235,137 of record CAVONM010000013.1, on the reverse strand, counting down.
CGTCGCCGTTGTCCGCTATCAAGCACCCTTGGAATCGGTAAAACAGGCGGTGGACCTGTGCCGCGGCCTGGAGCAGGTTAAGGCCGGCATACGGGTGTTCATCAAACCCAATGTCGTCTTCTGGACCAAAGCCACCGCCTTTCCCAAATGGGGGGTCATCACCACCTCGCGGGTGGTCGAAGACATGGTCATTCTGCTCAAAGAACGGGGGGTGGACGACATTACCATCGGCGAAGGCATGGTCACGCAAAATCCCAAAGATGGTGAGACGCCGGCCCACGCCTTCGAGACCCTGGGTTATAACAACCTGGGACGACGATACGGGGTCAAGACCATCAACGTCTTCCATCGGCCGTTCGAAAAGGTCGATCTGGGAGACGGCATCGCCTTGAACTTTAACACGGACATCCTCCGCAGCGATCTGGTGGTGGATCTGCCGGCCATGAAAGCCCACAACCTGACTGTGGTGAGCCTGGCCATTAAAAACCTGAAAGGTACCATCGACATACCCTCCCGAAAACGCTGCCACAACCCGGATCCGATCAAGAATCTCGATTTCATGGTCGCCCGCCTGGCCGATCGGCTGCCGCCGGTCTTTACCCTCATCGACGGCATCTATACCCTGGAACGCGGCCCCGGCCCAGACGGCATCATGCGAAGGAGCGATATACTGGTGGCCTCGACGGATTTTCTGTCGGCCGACATGGTGGGGGCCAAACTCCTCGGATATGAACCGAGCCAGGTGCCCCACCTGGCCATGGCCGCAGCCAACCACCGCCGCCCAACGGATCTTTCCGACGTTGTGGTGGTGGGCGAGCCGGTCGAGGCGCTGGCCCGCCGGCATGTCTATGACTTTCCCTATGCCAGCGATGAAGACGGTGAAATGCCGATGGCCCTGGCCAAACAGGGCATCAAAGGCCTATTTTACCGCAAGTATGACGACACCATGTGCACCTATTGCAGCCAGCTCAACGGCTTGACGCTCACGGCCATTCGTTTTGCCTGGAAGGGGCAGGCGTGGGACCGCCTGGAAGTCCTAACGGGAAAGCGGATGAACCCGACGCCGGGGATGCAGAAAACCATCTTACTGGGCAAATGTATGTATCAAAAGCACAAAGACAATCCAAAGATCAACGAGATGATCGCCGTCAAGGGGTGCCCGCCCCGGCCGTCAGATATCGTCAAGGCCCTTCACCAGGCCGGCATCGATGCCGATCCGGGCCTGTTCGACGATATTGACCAACTGCCCGGTTTTTTCATGGCCCGCTACCAGAACCGGCCGGAATTCGAGGAAGGTTTCTTCAGGGTGGAGTAGTATCGGGCTGGGTTCTGGGTTCTGAGGACTGAGGACTGAGGACTGAGGACTGAGGACTGAGGACTGAGGACTGAGGACTGAGATCAGACTGGATCCGCCGCGTCAAGGAAAAAACAACCGCAGAATCTCCAATGTCGAATGAGTTGCCCGGTGATATGGTTTCCGGCCATGGCTTTGGGCAGGGCTTCTGCCAACTGAATAATTCTGACGGCAAACCCGCTGAGCCGCTCTTTAAGGACAAGGGCAGGCAGCCTTGCCGGAAGCCTCCTGGGCGTCCGGCAAGGCTAAAATCATTTAACCGGCTTGAACCGCAATCCGTCTCGGTGTGGCTTTTTCCACTTTGGGCAGGGTAAGGCGCAGCACCCCGTCGCTGAGCTTGGCATCGATTTTTTCCTGAACGATGAGCTCGGAGAGGGAGAACTGGCGATAGAAGCGTCCGGTTTCATATTCCGCATATATCTTTTCGCCGGGCGCTCCGACGTTCGGGAGCACATCCCCCGTCAGGGTCAGGGTATCGTCCCGGAGATCCACATTTAGTTCATTCGCCTTCACGCCGGGCATATCCACCAGCAAAGTGATGGCTTTTTCGGTTTCGAAGATATCCACGTTGGGTGTGAACACCGGGCCCGGCTTGGTCTGCTCGGCAGGTAAGGCCACAGCCTGTTTTTCGATGACTTTCATCTCTTTGGGTTCTGACATGATCGGTTCCTCCTTTCATTGACCGCGTTATTGAACCGCGATCTGCCTGGGTTTGGCTTTTTCCGCCTTGGCGATGGTCACGGTCAGCACGCCGTCCACCATCCTGGCCTTGACATTGTCTGGATCGATTTCGCCGGGCAGGGCAACGGCCCGGGAGAATCGTCCCGCCTCACGCTCCCGTCGGTGATACCGGGCATCTGCCGCCTCTTCCAAGATCTTGCGTTCCCCGGCCAGGGTAATCTGGTTGGCGGTTATATTGAGATCCAGATCCGCTGAATTCACGCCGGGCAGTTCCGCACTGACATAATAGGCATCGGCATCTTCCGTTATGTTAACCGCCGGGAATACACCGGCTCCGGCGCGAGCAAGGGGCCGGTCACTGTACGTCTCAAAAAGTCTTTCCATCTGACGCCGCATTCCCTCCAGGTCTGCAAAGGAAGAACCGAAATGCCGACTGGGTGCACCGAAAAGGGTTCTGTAAATCATTGCCAAGCCTCCTTTTGTTATGGGTCTAAACCGTCTGTCTATTTGAATGGATAATGCTTATTAATTTGAGGTTGTCAATATTATATAATAATTTTTTTATTGCATTATTTTTTAAATAAATTAAAATAAAGTAATTCGTTAATAACGACACAGGTGGAGATCTGAAATGGCTCGGAAAAATACGATAGATAAAAGCGGTTCATTTACCTTCATTACCAGCTCGGGTCTTCGGGGCAGGCAATCGGTACGAGCGACCTTCAAGCTCTCCTCCGGCTGTATCGAGGCCATCAGCATCGTTGCCGCGCAGTTGGGCATCAAGCAAAAATCCCTGTTCGACCATCTGGCTCAGGACAGCGACTCTCTCAACGCCATCGCAAAGGAAGTACAAAATGCAAGGGTCGGGGCGGAAAACCGGGTCCAGAAAACCTATGTGATCAGCAGAAGGTCCCTCTCCCTGCTGGATGAGATTTCAAGGGCTTTCAACGCACCGCGCGATGCGCTGGTGGAGTTTTCAGTGCGGCGACTGTTGCCGGTAATCGACACTGAACAAAAAAAATATGAAATGCGCAAAGCTGCTTTTTCCGGCATCCAGCAGCATTTGAATAAAGGCACGCAGCTGTTGGAAAAAATGATCGCCCAATTGGGGGAGGACGATCCGGTCACAGCCCGGATGGCATCGGCGATGGAGACCTATGCCGGTGCGGCCAAAACCATCGCGGCATTTTTGGAGCGGACCCAAGGGATAGAGGATTTTGACCCGGAGGACCTGAATCAGATGGATGTGCGGTTTGAGCGTTAGGGTTTTGCCCAAATCTCGATGCGGTTACCCTCGGGATCGAACAGATAGAAGGCCCGCGCACCCCACGTGACCGTGAAGGGGTTGGCGTCGATGCCGTTTGAACGCATGCGACCATGCAGGGCGTCGATGTTTTCCACTTGCCAGGACAACGTTATTCCGGCGCCACCGGCGCTGCCGATAGACGTGCGTGCCGCATCGGCAACACTCAGGCAACTGTTGTCGGTCAGCTGAAACTCAACGAACCACGCTTTTTGGAGAAGCACCGGAAGTTTGATCATCTCACGATAGAACTTGACCGTGGCAGCCCATCGGTTACAGTAAAGGATCGTGTTGGTACGATGAATGTTCATAGGGCTTTTTTTCCTGAAATAAGGTCTGCGCCAGCCTACGCCGACCGGGCATATGGTGTCAACCGGCACATACCGACAACGTTGATCTGCAGGCGACAGGTACGGCATGTTTAGTGCATTGAAAAAACCACAGTTACCTTGGCAGCCCCTTATCGGACCGGGCTGGCTTCGGAATTTTTTGATCCGCTGCCGGGGGTGGGCAACCAACCTTCCGCCCGATGGCATTGACTTACCGTTTTTGGTTGACAAAGCGACATTTCGATGACGGTTCAGGCATCGCCGTCTTCAGCAAAAAGTATGATGGGAGCCTCAACATGATCAAATTTATCGATCTGCTCAAGCTTGCCGGCGTCTATTTAAACAGCTACAAAATCCACTGTGCGGCAGGCAGGGATGATTCCCCATTGGAGGCTTTCTTCGAAGGCCGGTTCAAGGCGTGGCAGGAACATCAAAACCAACAGAATTTTCGATGCGACGAAATCATCTCTCTGATTCATCTGCAGGAGGATAAATGGCTTTTTGCCGGTCTTTACCATGTGCTTGGCGTCAAGCACCGCAAGGAGGGGGAGAATAGCTGGTTCGAATATGGCACCAAAGAGATGGCCGGCATCGAGCACCTCACCGGCCGTTTGGTGGTCCAGTTCCGCAAGCGCTTTATCGCATCCCATCTGATCGGCACCAAATACATAGACAAGCTGCTGGTGTCGGAAATTCGTGAAAAACGAATGCGGGTGGCCGATTTTCCAGGGTACAATGCGGTGAATCTGTCCTATCGGTTGCTGCGCACCGTTGTCAGGAAAAACATGCCGCAGTGGAAGGCTGCACTGAGCAATGTGAGCGGGGTCTATCTGGTCACGGACAACCACACCGGCAAACATTTTGTCGGCAGCGCCCATGGCGGGGACACGATCTGGCATCAATGGGTCTCTTTTTCCATCAGTGGCCATGGGGAGATCAAAACCCTGCAACGGCTGCTGAGTCGTGAGGTGGGCGACTATCAGTTCAATTTCCAGTTTTCAATTCTCGAAATCTGCGACTTGAAGGCAAGCAAGGATTATATTCTTTCCAGAACGGAGCATTGGAAAGCGGTGCTGCAGTCAATCGCGTTCGGTTACAACGAAAAATGATAAACGATGTAGGCATTCGTTTTCTCTTATTCGCAGGAGGTTAATCCCATGCCAAAGAATCCAGAACCGAGCAGCGCCAGCCATAGTACCTTGAATTCAAGCATCACGCTTAAAGATGAAATTAAGCGTCACATCAAATTTACCATGGCCAGAGACCCGGAAAAGCCCAACCGCCATGCCTGTTTTATGGGATTGGCCTACAGCATCCGTGACCGCCTCATCGACCGGTGGATCCGCACGCAGCGGTCACAATATGACACCCTGGCCAAACGGGTCTATTTTCTTTCCCTGGAATTTCTGCCGGGTCGCTTTCTGATGAACTATCTGATCAGCCTGAAGCTGGTGGACGAAGTTCGTCAGGCGGTTGCGGAGATGGGCTTCGATCTGGATGAGCTGGAAGAGGAGGAGTGGGATGCGGGTCTGGGAAACGGCGGCCTGGGACGCCTGGCCTCCTGCTACATGGACTCCCTGGCCTGCCTGGACCTTCCCGGTTACGGCTATGGCATCCGTTACGACTACGGCATCTTCCATCAGACGATCGAAAACGGCTGGCAGCGGGAAAAGTGTGACAACTGGTCGCGTATAGGGACCCCCTGGGAAATCCGTCGGGGAGAATATTTAAGAACCGTACGTTTTTACGGCCGCACCGAGACTTACACCGATACATCCGGCCGCCAACGCCACCGATGGGTCGACGGCGAAACGGTCATGGCCATGGCCTGCGACATCCTCATCCCCGGCTACGGAGATGATTTTGTGACCAACATGCGGCTATGGCGGGCTCAGTCCAGCCGGGAGTTCAACCTGGATGAATTCAACCAGGGTGACTACATCGGTGCCGTCGAAGCCAAGGTCCTCAGCGAAAATATCTCCGGCGTGCTATATCCCAGCGACGAGTTGGAACAGGGCCGGGAACTGCGTCTGAAACAGCAGTACTTCTTCGTGGCCGCGACCCTGGCCGATATTCTTCGAAGACACCGGAAGATGAATCGGGCGTTTTCCGAACTGCCCGACTTCGTAGCCATCCAGCTCAACGACACCCACCCGGCCATCGCCATTCCCGAACTCATGCGCCTGCTCATGGACGAGGAGGGGCTGGTGTGGGCGGACGCCTGGCCCATCTGCGAAAAAACCTTCGCCTACACCAACCACACGGTGCTGCCCGAGGCGTTGGAGACCTGGCCTGTCGACCTCATCCGCCGGATCCTGCCCCGGCACATGGAGATCATCTTTGAGATCAACCGCCGTTTCATGGCCATGGTCGACTCCGAGAAAAAGGGTGACAGCGGCCTTGCACAGCGCGTTTCCCTGATTGTCGAAGGCGGACAACAGCGGGTCCGCATGGCCCACCTGGCTATCGTGGGCAGCCACACCGTCAATGGCGTGGCCGAACTCCACAGCAAGATTCTCAAAAAGGAGCTGTTCAGAGACTTCGACACCCTTTTCCCAGGCCGACTGGCCAATGTCACCAATGGCATCACACCTCGCCGATGGCTGGCCCAGGCCAACCCGCCGCTGTCGAAGCTGATCAACGAAACCATAGGCCCCGAGTGGATCACCGACTTGGACCGGCTGCGCAAACTGGAACCCCTGGCCGAAGATGCCGCCTTCCGCCAACGCTGGATGCAAACCAAGCGGGACAACAAAAAACGGCTGGCACGCTATATCCTGAGAAAAATCGGCGTGGGCGTCGATCCGGACACCCTGTTTTCCGTGCAGGTCAAGCGCATCCATGAGTACAAGCGCCAGTTGCTCAACGTACTCCATGTGATCGCCTTGTACCACCGTATCCGGGCGAACCCCGGCGCACCAATGGTGCCGCGGACCGTCATCTTTGCCGGCAAGGCCGCCCCGGCTTACCACCAGGCCAAACGCATCATCAAGCTGATCAATGCGGTGGCTGCGAAGACCAACAGCGACCCGGACGTCCAGGGAAAACTGCGGGTGGTGTTTCTACCCAATTATTGTGTCTCCCAGGCTGAAAAAATCATCCCCGCGGCGGACCTGTCCGAACAGATTTCAACCGCCGGCATGGAGGCCTCGGGAACGGGCAACATGAAGATGTCGCTGAACGGGGCATTGACCATCGGCACCTTGGATGGTGCCAATATCGAAATCATGGAGGAAGTGGGCGAGGAAAACATCTTCATCTTCGGGCTGACGGCGGACCAGGTCACATCCCTTCGCAACGGCGGGTACAACCCGCAAAGCTACGCCGACAGTGACGTCGAACTGCGGCAGACCCTGGACAGCATCAGCCGGGGGGACTTTTCACCAGAAGACCCGTATCTCTTTTCACCCATTATGGAATCCCTGCTGTACAGGGGGGACTACTACATGCTGATGGCCGACTTCCGTGCATATGTTACCGCCCAGGAAGCCGTGAGCAACCTCTATATGGACAAGGATGAATGGGCCAGAAAATCGATTCTCAACACCGCCCGCATGGGAAAATTTTCCAGCGACCGGTCGGTCATGGAATATGCCGACACCATCTGGGGGTTGAAACCGCTGGCGACGGGGCAGTAAATAAACTACCGTCTATCCAATCAGGAGGTCACATACATGCCCGAAGATTCCACACCGTCATCCCTTTCCAGCTCGGTATCCATTGCCCGGCAGCCCATATTCGACGAAAACCGTCGATTGTGGGGATATGAATTGTTTTGTGTGGGTGAAGGACCGTCGGCAAGGCCGGACACCGAACCGGAAAACACGGCGATCAGCGTTGCGGCCAGCGCCTATATGGGGCTACAGCAGATCCTGAAGCAGAACCAGAAAATCATGCTCAATTTTGATGAGATGAGCATCCTTGACGACATGCCCTATGCCTTGCCCCCGGTGCATGCCGCCATTCAGGTGGATGAGCGCGTCTTTCTGCGTCCTGACATCCCGGAGATGTTAGAACGCCTCAAGGCTGACGACTACCTCATCGCCGTTCGCGGATTCAGCGGGGAACCGCAGTTCGATCCGCTGTATGGGCTGGCGGATATCATTGCCGTACCGGTGATCGACAAACAGAAGGCGGAGGTGGCCACCCTCCTGGCAACCATCCACGATGTGAATGCCCGGCTGCTGGCCCGGCAGGTAGATGACGCCGCCGGGTTCGCGATGTGCCGGGAAGCGGGCGTCACCCTGTTCGAAGGGGCATTTTTCAAACAACCGGATACCATTACGGTCCACAAAATAAACTCCAACGCGGTGTCGCGCCTCAAACTGCTGCAGCGCATCGAGCAACCGGACCCGGATATCGATGCACTGGCGGAAACCATTCAGTCCGACGCCGCCATCAGCTTCCGTCTGCTCACCTACCTGAATTCGGCGGCTTTCGGTTTTTCTCAAAAAATCAAATCCATTCACCACGCCATCCGGCTTCTGGGGTGGTTGAAGCTAAAGAACTGGCTGCGCGTGGTCCTGCTCAACGACATGAGTGAGACAACGGCGGCGCCGGACCTCCTGCAGCTCTCCGCCCAGCGGGGCAAATTCCTGGAACTGGTGTCACAGCGTCACGATTTCTGGGGGTTCGATCCGGAAAGCCTGCACCTGCTGGGACTGTTTTCCCTGCTGGACGCCATGCTGGGCACCCCCATGGACGAAATCGTCACCTTTCTGCCCATCGAGAACAAGCTCAAGGATGCCTTGCGCCGGGACGCAAACAATGAGTACCTCCCCCTGGTACAGCTTGCTCAGTGCGTCGAAGAGAACCGCTGGGAGGATGCCGACGTCATGATGAAGCGGCTCAACCTGAACCGGGAAAAGGTAACCGCGGCATTCAGGGAGGCCGTGGAATGGGCCGACCAGCTGACATCCATGCACACCGGGTAGATGGGGGCTAAGGTCCCAGAAAAGCGATCGGATGCCTGCGTCCGAAGCCTGGTGACGGAAGACGGAGATCGCAAATCAGGGGGTGCCATCAAGCAGATCCTGCAGCACCTCTCGCTCCTGGGCAGTGGGCAGGACCCCAAACAGGCTGGCCTCCAGAACGATCTCATGATGCTGGTTGGTAAAGACGGCTTCGGCCTCCGCCCGGTTCCTCTCATCCACGGCAGTGAGCGTGTAGCGACAGGTGATGGTATCGTTGAAGTAAACTGGTTTGATGAAACGGAAATTCATGCCCGAGGCCAGCCATCCCATCTGGCCGCCCACCTCGGTGATCATGCCACCCACGAGAAGACCGTGGCAGATCCGATCGCTGAACCCCTTGAGCTCAACGAACCGCTTGCTGGTATGTATGGGGTTATGATCCCGGGTCACTTGGGTAAAGGCGTCGACATCCTTTTCGGTGAACGTCCTGGTGAGGTTGAATGTGTCGCCGGCACTCAGCCCGGCGACGGTTCGGCGGCGGATCTCGTTCATTAGAAAACTCCGTTTTCCTTAGGGGTCAAGGGTTCCAGGGTTCAGGGAAAAAAAATATTGCGACAGGCGCCACGTCAGCCCCTGTTGGATATTTTTCTCGGTGCATCTCTCCTTGGCCCCTTGACGCCTCGAACCCCAGAACCCTTATTTTATTTCCGGATCTTCACCCACAATAGCCTGGCCGCCCCCTCACCCGTGTTTTTCCACTGGGACGGCAATTCGCCGGTGAGATAGATCACATCCCCCGGCCCGGCCTGGTGCAGGCGATTACCGATTTTCAGTTCGAGCCGACCTTCTAAAAGATATCCCATCTCCTGTCCTTTATGGTTAAAGAAATGAGCGGACAGTTTTTTCCCGGCAGCAATCTCTATCAGGTAGGGTTCGGCGTCGGCATCAAAATTTACCGGAGACAGACGGTGGCCCGTTACATCGCGTTTGGGCAGATTGGAAAGGTTGATCCGGGTGCCGCCGCCGGAAAACACCACCTGGTCGACCGCTGTTGATCGATCCTGAAAGAAGGCTGCCACCGGCAGGTTCAACACCTGGGCGATTTTAAACAATGCCGGCAATGAGGGATAAATGGTGCCGCTTTCGATCTGGGAAATGGTGCTGGGGGTCACCCCCACCAAGGCGGCCAGTTCCTTCTGGGGCATGGACTGGCAATTTCGAATCTGCTTCACCCGGCCGCCCAGATCGATATTTCCGCCTTTGCCCGTTTCGCTTTCAAAGACTACGTCCAAGCCGTCGTTCCAGTAGACCAGCGGACGGTTCAACGCATGGGGTCTGCGCTTGTCCGCCTTTAGGATGGTCAGGGCCGACTTTCCCCGGTTGACGGAAAGGTCGATGGCCACCTGGGCAATCTGGTTGATGCTGGCTCTCAGGCGTTCCGAATGGGCTCCTTTTTCCATGATCCAGTAAGCGATGGTGTCCAGTTCATAGAGGCGCGGGCAGGCATGTGAGTAAAATTTCCCGATCGCTGCTTCCCCGCCCCACAGGTCCTGCATGCCGGTGAGCGAATCGAAGACGAACCGGACGTCCCCTGTCATGGTTCCGTGGAGGTGGTAGAAGGCGTCGGACACCACTTCCGGGTCTCCAGGCGCATTGATTCGCACAATCTGGTACGGCCACTGCGCACCGTCTTTCTCATAAAACTTGCTGAACACCTCGCTGCCGTCCCCTTTGCCGTGGGTAAAGCAGTCCAGGATGGTCAGATGCTGATTCTCCGCCAGCGGCCCCAGGTCTTCGATCAGCGTTCTGGGGGATCGGTCAAAGGTGATGTAGATCAAGGGCTTGTTTAGGCGCTGGGATTCCTGGATAAAGTTGAGGCTGAAGATCGAAGCCAGGCTGCCGGCGTTGTCGTACCAGACCACGTTGTCGCCGATAAACAGGTCCCCCAACTGCCGGTCGAGCTGGCTGACGCCCGAGGAGACACGGATTTTCTTTTTAAACATGGCTGCTGCCCCTGGTCGGAGTCCGTTTAACTGGCTGTTAAGCGGGTTGTCAACTCATCGTTGCTGAGCACGATACACCACCTGACAGTCTCCACGAAAGACAAAAAAGGCGTGCGGGGTGCTTTTATAAGCATTGCACCGGCTATCAATGCACATTACTGTATGAAAAAGGTTGTCAAAAACAAGTCAAGCCATTACAAGCGGCAACGGTTTGTGCGGATAGCAACAAGGAGATGCAGTGAAACCAGAAAAAATAGTCGTCATCGGATGTGCGGTGCTGGGTCTAGACATGAAATACGCCGCCAAGCAATTGGGGTTGGCAGTCGATTTTAAATTTCTGGAAGCCGGCCTTCATGAACGTCCGGATTTATTGAAGCAAAAACTCCAGAATGCCATCGATGAAGTGTCGGCTGCCGGCGAGGCCGCCCGCATCGTCATCGGCTATGGCGTCTGCGGCAGGGGCACCATCGGCATCCAGTCCCGCGATATTCCCTTGAGCATCCCTAAAGTGCATGACTGCATCGCCATGTTCCTGGGTGGCGCCGAGTCGTACCGCAGGGAGTTCAACAAATTCCCCGGAACTTACTATATTTCCGCCGGATGGCACGAGGAAAAGGCCGTACCGGTCTCCCAACGCAGGCTGCAGGCCTGGTATGGTGACAAGCGGGTGCATTTTGATGAAATCGCCCGCCAATACGGCGATCAGGCAGCGGACCGAACGATTACATTTCTCAACTCATGGCAGAAGAATTATCAGCGGGCCGCCTATATCGACACCGGTTCCAGGAACGGATCGACATACGAAGACCACGCCAGGGAAATGGCCGAGGCCTATGGGTGGACATATGAAAAAATCTCAGGCAGCCGGGATCTGATCGAAAAAATGCTGACCGGCACCCAGACCACGGACGACATCCTCTTTGTCGAACCCCACCATGCGATCGAATTCGATGCCGTGACGGGTACCCTCTCATCGCACCCCTTATGGGAGAACAGGCCCGCCAATGATACTGGCACCGTCATTTTTGCCGATGACCGCCCATCCTTGCCGCACACCGCCGCCATCGGATTGGGCATCGATGCCGGCGGCACCTATACGGATGCCGTGATCTATGATTTCAACTCTGGAACGACGCAATGCAAGGGCAAAGCGCTGACCACCCGCTGGGATTTTACCATCGGTATCGGCCGAGCCCTGGAAAAACTGGATCCGAACCAGCTGAAGCGGGTGGAAATGGTGGCCCTGTCAACGACTCTGGCCACCAATGCCATCGTGGAGGGCGACGGCCAGAAGGTGGGCCTTTTGCTCATGCCGCCTTACGGTGTTTACGATCCTGCGGATTACCCCCACGAGCCCAAAGCGATGGTACCCGGCCGCCTGTCCATCACCGGCGAGGAAATCGAACCCGTCGATGCCAGCCAGGTGCGGCGGATCGTCAAGCGCATGGTGGAGAAAGACCGGGTCAATGCATTTGCCGTGTCCGGTTTTGCCGGGGCCATCAATCCGGACCACGAAACCACCGTCAGACGAATCATCCGGTCGGAGACGGGCCTGTTCGTCACCTGCGGTCATGAATTGTCGAGCATTCTCGATTTCAAAATCCGGGCGACAACGGCGGTCCTGAATGCCCGGATTGTCCCCCGATTGGGCAAACTCATCGCCAACCTCGAAAAGGCGTTGCAGGCAATAGGAATCCTTGCGCCCATCGTGGTGGTCAAGGGAGACGGCACCCTGATGCGGGCGGAAATGGCCAAAGCGCGTCCGGTGGAGACAATCTTCTCCGGGCCGGCGGCCAGCGTGGCCGGCGCCAGGCACCTCACCGGCCTTGAAGATGCCCTGGTGGTGGACGTAGGTGGTACCACCACGGACACGGCGGCGGTAGAACACGGCAGCGTGCGCGTCTGCAGCACCGGATCCACCGTTGCCGGACGCCGAACCCACGTGCGGGCCCTGGACATCCGCACCGCCGGCCTGGGGGGAGACAGCCTGATCGACCGGGAGAAGGGCATCTTTTCCATCGGCCCCCGCCGGGTAGCGCCCATTGCCTGGCTGGGATCCAGTTTCGCCGGTACCGATGAAGCCATCGATTATCTGAGCACCCGCCTGCGCAGTTTTGAAACGTCCACCCGCAATATGCAGATCCTTGCCCTTACCGGGACCATGGATCATCTCCAGCCCACGGAGATGGAGAAAACGGTCCTGTCCCTGCTACAAAAGCGACCGCATTCCATCGACGAATTGACCCGAAAAACCGGCGTTCTGATCGACCGCCACCTTCCTATTCAGCGTCTGGAAGAGAGTTTTGTCGTCCAACGCTGCGGCCTGACCCCGACGGACCTGCTCCATCTGGCCGGTGAATTTCGACGCTGGAACACGGCGTCAGTTAAGCCGTTCTTCCGCATGATCGCTGCCTTGAGCAAAAGGGATGAAACCGAGCTGCGGCAGGAGTTGTTGGAAACCGTATCGCAAAACCTGGCCCTGGAGATATTAAAGCGCCAGCTGGACGATGAGGTCAACCCCGAAGCCCTGCACAGCTGCCCGGTCTGCAAAGCCTTGATGAATAACGTCTTTTCCGGCGGCAACAGCCACTATCGCCTGCACATCGATTTCAAGCGACCGGTGATCGGCATCGGCGCGCCCATCGCTTTTTTCCTTCCCCGGGCCGCCGCCATGATCGGTGCCCGGGCCGTGCTGCCCGAGCATGCCGACGTGGCCAACGCCATCGGCGCCATCACCAGCAACGTCGTCATCGAACGCCAGGTGCGCATCATTCCCGGTGGCGGCAGCGGGTTTCTCATTGAGGGCCTCTCCGGCGCGCGACGTTTCAACATCTTCGAAGAGGCCGATGCATTTGCCAAAAACGAACTGGCCGGCATGGTCAGGTCCCTGGCCGCAGAGGCCGGAACCAGCACCCGAACGATCACCATCGAAACCGAGGATCAACTCCCCGTGGATGCCGGCGGCCATCCGATCTTTATCGGCCGGATCCTGACGGCACGGCTCACCGGCCCGCCCGATCGGGTCGTCGCCGAGGCGCCGGCGACCATGGCCGGTTGATTTCCAGCAACCGCCTTGATCGATGGGTTGGAGGATCACCACATCGGCCAGTTAAAGGGAGGCAGCAGTTTCAAGTACTTTTCCTGGTTCGAAAGTAGAAGATTTGATTTCCTGATTCACCAAAGCAGGAGTCGCCTTGACTACCACTTAGTTACCCATACGCCAACATCAAGACTGGACCCTGAGGCACCTACGAAAGATCCCGCTATTGGTGGAACGGACTCGGGCAGCCTCGCCACCGCCACGGCAAAATGATCCGTTCCGGCGATTTTCCCGATGGTTGGATCGAACCCTTTCCAACCAGCGCCCGGCAGATACACTTCGGCCCAGGCATGGGTTGCCCCCAAACTATCGGTTGATGGGGGTGCGTGTAAATAGCCACTTACAAAGCGAGCGGCGAAACCTAAATGCCGCGCTGCGTCCATAAATAGCGCCGCAAAGTCACGGCAAGAACCAGTACCGCTTGATAGTGTTTGCTCTGCAGTTTGAACGCCGGGTTCTTCCCGCACGCGATACGACAGCGATTCATGAATGTGGGTGCAGATCTGATGCAATAGCGAGTAGGTTTGAATGCGATCAGTGGGTTTCCATATATTCGCAATCCATTCAGCCAATCGGTTGTTTGTCCCATGCACCGGGGATGCCATATAGGGCGACAGCAAAATCTCGTCATCGGATGGATAGGCAAACGGGTAACCGATGGCGTAATCGGCGACCAGAAAGTCGAGCGGCGCTTCGTTGTATTGCTGGATGATCACTTCGCTTTCGACCGCAAGCTGGTTGGCAGGCAAATTGAATGTCGCAATGGCCACTGAATTCCCTTCCACGTCCCGGTGCCAAAGCAGGGTCGCCGGCGGTGTGATCGTCAAGGTAGAAGATTCGATGCGAAGTTCATAGTCTTCCCGTGGACGAAGGCGCAAATGATGGGGGCCGAGCCTCACCACCCCGGAGAAATTATAATAGGTACGATGAAGAATTTTATAGCGCTGCATGCGTCATCCTATACGACCCCGCGCATACCATTCAGCAACTCCTGGACGTCAACCGTTGCGATACCGGAATTGATATCGGACATGGCGTAGGGAATGATCAATTCGTTGTTATGAATGATTGCTCCGCAGGAATAGACAACATTGGGGACATACCCCTCGCGTTCTTTCTCATGCGGGGCGAGCAACGGCTCCTCCAGGCGGGCGATGATCTTCGACGGGTTTTCAAGATCAAGCAGCATGGCACCGATGCAATATTGACGCATGGGGCCGACACCGTGGGTGAGCACGATCCAGCCTTGATCGGTCTCCAGGGGGGAACCGCAGTTGCCGATCTGGATGAACTCCCACGGATATTCAGGCTCCTGGATAATTTTGGACTGCTGCCAGAAATGGATATTGTCTGAGAACATGATATGATTGTTTTCACCATCCTGGCGCGAGAGCATAACATAGCGACCGCCAATTTTGCGCGGGAAAAGCGCCATGCCTTTGTTTTGTACGGCTTTGCCGTTGAGCGTTAAGATGTTGAATTTGATGAAATCCTTGGTTTCAATCAACTGCGGTAAAATCGAACTGTTATAGGCGGTATAGGTCGCATAATAAACGGCCTCGCCGTTGTCCTCGAAAAATTGAACGAAACGGGCATCTTCAATGCCCCTGCTTTCGTTTTTCGTAACCGGAAAGATCACTCGTTCGGATATGCGATGATCGGGGTGGAAACTCACCTCATAATTGGAAACTGCCAGCCAGCTCATGACCTTAAAGGTTCTGTTTTGGTCCGCTTCAGAAAATTGCGGTTTTGCGCGAAGGCTTCCAATTTTTTCGGTTAATTGATTATACGTAAAATCTTCCGGCAGCTGGTTAAGAACATGGGTGGTTATCGCATTGCTGGCCCCCATCTCGTTCAGCTTGAGCTGGAAAGGATTGCGCTTGTATACCGGGTCTAATTGGAGATCTGGCGTTTCCACAAAATCACTGATCGGGTCGAAGAGAAACCTATTGTTGCGGTCAAGGACGCCGCTGCGAAAGACAATTGACGAAATATGGCCTTCACCCGTTGCCCGCAGGCTCATGATAAAGCGCAGGCTGCCTTTGTTCAGGTGGCTCTGATCGGGATGGGGGACGATGGAAGGGTTGAAAAGGGCGGCCGATTCAATCGAGTACTCTTTGGTAAAGTAAGCGCCGATGAGGGCCCTTTGTACATCGCTGAGCATGGTATCCCGTGGAATATACTTCCTCACCACATCTAAATGTCGCTCAAAAATGTGCCCGATGTCTTCGTGTCGTCCGGAGAAGTCAATCATCACTTGAGCCATTAATTTTTGGGCCACCGTCTCCGGCAAATTGATTATTCGCTGAATTATTTTTGAGATGCGATGCCTGTCATCGGGAAGATGAAGCCGGGTGATGACCCGTGACGTATCGCCCATGATCTTAATCGCTTTTCTTTTTACTTTCAGCTTTTGACGCTTTTTAGGGGGCATATCATTGTGTCCTTAAAGACGAGTGAGAGCGATGCGCGGCAACGTGGTCGTTCTTCAATTCCAGCCAATCTTAGGAGTTAATTTTTCAGTCTGCGATCATCCGGCCAGGGTCCACTACAGGGGAGGCCGGGAATCCGAGAGGCACAGCGCCACCAATTCATCGATGACGGCCGTACCGACGCACATGACCGTATCTGCGCCGCCCCAGTATATTTTTACCGTACCGTCGTCTTCGGGAACAGCGCCGCAGGTAAAAACCACATTGGGCACATAACCGGTTACTTCCCACGGATCCTCAGGCTGTAATATCCACCCATCGGAAACGCCGATGATGGTGGCCGGATCATCAAGGTCATGCAGGGCCGCGCCCAGGCGATACACCGTTCCGGACATGGTCTTAAAGACGCCATGGTAAATATGCAGCCAGCCCTTTTCGGTTTTGAATGGCGGTGCACCGGGTCCGATTTTCATCTCATCCCAGTGATAGGCCAGCGGCTTCATGATCACCCGCGAGTCGCCCCAGTGCACCAGGTCGGGAGAATAGGAAATCCAGATCGACCAGGGCGAGATCTCCGAATGCGGTCGGTCCAAACGGACATATCGATCGCCAAATTTTTCAGGAAAAATGACCACATTGCGCAGGTCGGCCTGGGTGATCAGGGCAATCCGTTCGACTTTTTCAAAATCCTTGGTCCGTGCCAGGGCAATTCTAACGCCGTGACGGGAATAGGCGCTATAGGTCAGCAGGTACTCGTTCTCTACCGGCGAAATCCGCATGTCTTCGACGCCGAAGGCTTCATATTCGGCAAAGAGATGGTCCGTTGAAGGGATCAGAAAGGGTTCGGGATGAACCGTAAATGCAAAACCATCCTCGCTGTCGGCCCTGCCGATGATGGAGCGACCGTTTCGCAGATGCGACCTGAACAGCATAATGTAACGATCGTCGTGTTTGACAATGCCCGCATTGTGAACGGTAGCGACCGGATAGGGCACATCCTTGCTTGTCAGGATGGGGTTATTATTAAAGCGTGTTATTATTGGTGCATGCGTTTTCATAGTGTTCTTTCCAATAGGCTTAGAGATAATAAATTTGGCAAAGCTAGAGGGAGGAAGCCGTATGGTAATACTGCGACGATCGATAACGCAGTCAAAATTAAATATCTTTACGCCTATATAAAATCATTTCATAGACTTGTATATATTCATCGATCATTCGCTCCGCTGTGAAACGCCGTTCAACATGGCGACGACAGGTTGCGCGGTCAATCTCTTGGAGCCGTGCGACAGCCGCAGCGGCCTCGTTCACGTTGCTCACCAGAAAACCATTTTGGCCGTTCTCGATCAGTTCAGGCATGCTGCCCCTGTCAAAGGCGATCACGGGCGTGCCGCAGGCCATGGATTCAACAACGGACAGACCGAAAGGTTCATCAAACTGTATTGGGTGCAACAGCGCACAGGCCTTGCCGAGCAACCGGTTGCGCTCAACGGGTCCGACGCTGCCGATATAAATCACCTGGTCGTTGTCTAAGTGAGGGGCAACGTATTGGTCATAGTAAGCATGATCCTGGATGATGCCCGCCAAGATCAGCTTTTTATTGCATGCCCTGGCGATTTCAATAGCTTCTCGGGTTCCTTTGTCCTGGTGAATACGCCCGAAAAAAAGCAGGCTGTCGTCCGGGGCAGGCTGAAAATCAAACTGCTGAATGTCAATGCCGTGATGGATGGTTTTGATATAATCAAGATCCGGCGATCGATCGGCATCGCTGATGGAAACATAATACGCGTTGTGGTTGTATTTCTTGTAAACCGGCAGAATCCCGGGCGATGAAAAGCCGTGAATGGTGGTCACGACCGGGGTGGTGGTCAGGCCGGTATAGGTCAGCGGCAGGAAATCAAAATGGTTGTGGATGATATCGTATTCATCGCCATGTTCAAAGAGTTCTGAAATGTGCAGGCATTCCCAAACTTTAGGTATCAGTTCGCGGTTTTCTTCATAACCCTGCGGGCAAACGGAATGCAGACTGGCGCTGGTCTGTGAATCCGCGGTTGCAAACAAAGTGACATCATGACCGCGCGAGACCAAGCCCTCAGTCAACATCGACGCCACGCTCTCCCAGGGGCCGTAGTGGCGTGGCGGCGTTCGCCAGGCAATGGGCGAGAGTATGGCAATGCGCATGATTGATCCTCGGTTAGCTGGTTTTTTGTGACGACCACTGGTTTAAGGTCTCGTCGGCGTAGAGCTTCTGCAAGGTCATCAACGCAAGCAGCCAGGCCAGGGAGGACTCTGCGCCCTCATTCTGGTTGATGCCGTCCGCCATCAATCCATCCCGGCAGCCCCCGGTTTTGGCATCATACAGCGGCAAGTTAAGATCGTTTTGCCCGAGAAACCAATTGAAACACATGACCGCTTTGTCAAACCATGATTGATCCCGGGTGATATCAAAGGCCTTCACACACGCTTCGACCATGGCACTGGCCTCAATGGGCTGCTGGTCGAAACGGGCTCTGGCACCGCCTCGTTCATACCATCCGTTGCTGCCGATGGGCACGAAGTGGCTGTCTTCGGTCTGGATGGCAAGCAGCCACTTGAGTGAGACGAGTCCCATATCCACCATGTCGCTGCGTTGCATCCGCTGGCCGGATAGCAGCAGGGCATGGGGTAGTTTACCGTTGGCATAATTCAGGGCGTTCTCAAGCCATGGCCAACTGTCGGTGGCATGGTTTTTAAACTGATCGAAAAGCCTGATGGCCAGGATTTCGCGGACCCTGCGCACATCGCTGTCGCCGGAGAATTTATCCAGGTAGGCATGCACGCCCACGAGGCAAAATGCGATGGCCCGGGGCGAATGAAAATTCTCGACCGATCGCAGGGCCTTTTTGAAGAGGGTCGTACTCATTGCCAGATGCCCTGGGTTTTGAAGAAAAGCCACCGCGTTGCCAAGGCTCCAGATCGCCCGTCCATGGGAATCCTCGGACCCGATCTCCTCTGTCCACTGCCGCGAATAGTTCATGAAGTTGCGAAAGCGCCCTTCTTTTTCATTGAAGGCATACAGAAGAAAACCGAGATAATGACCGCTTAGTGAATCGAGCCCCCAGCCGTTTGTCGGCAGGTATCGTTGACCCATGGCGGCAACCAGCAGCGCTCGGGCATTGTCGTCGGTGCAGTAGCCATGGGTGCGATCGGGGATGGTATAGTTGGCATGCTGCAAGATGCCGGTATCATCGGTAAAGGCGTTGAGGTGATCGAGCTTGATCTCCGGAAGTTCGAAATTGGTGATGGCCTTGATATTTTCAACGTAGGAATGCCGTGGCCTGGGGTTCCGGGTGCGGGTTTGCCGTACTTCACTGAACACCTGGAGATAATTTCGGGCGACCTCCTTCCAAACTGCCTCACGGGTGAAGGTATAGGCCTTTTTGCGCATGGCGTGCCGCTCGACATCGTTGTCCAGAAGGTCGATGATCTGTTCCGACAGGGCTTCCGGATTGCTGAAGGGCACAATTCGACCCCGGCCGTCGGCAAGCATCTCGGTGGCATACCAGTAGGGTGTCGAAATGATGGCTTTGCCGGTGCCCATGGCATAGGCAAGGGTGCCGGAGGTAATCTGGGCTTCTTCAAGATAGGGAGTTGTGTAAATATCGGCGATGCCGAGAAACTCACACAATTCTTTGAGTTCAACAAAACGATTTTGAAAAATGACATGCGCGCCGATGTCGAGTTTGCGCACGAGCTGCTGCAGCATGATACGGTAGGCATCCCCATGCAATTTCAAGATATGCGGATGGGTTGCCCCTAAAATAATATAGGCCACATCGGGGTGTTTTTTGATGACCGCCGGAAGCGCCCGCAATACATTTTCGATGCCCTTATTGGGGGAAAGCAAGCCGAATGTGAGCAGGACCTTTTTGCCCTCCACACCGAACTTGTCTTTGTTGAAGCTGGGATCAATAAAGGGTGTATCCGGAATGCCGTGATGAATAAAAACAATTTTCTCTTCGGGCACCGCGTAGATCTCTTTAAGGAAGTCAAATGCCTTATGGCTCATCACGACCAGTTTGTCAGACAGTTCAGACAGCTTGCCCATGACGGCACGGTATTCCGGCGCGGGGTCCTTCAACACCGTGTGTAACGTGGTGACCACCGGCATGCGCAGGTCACCCAATAGTTTTAAGAGGTGGCTGCCGGCCGCCCCTCCGAAAAGACCGTATTCATGCTGCACGCAGACAATATCCGTCTGATTGATATTGAGAAATTGAGACGCCATGCTGTAGTCGCTCAATTTGTTCTGGTTGATCTCAAAGTGCACCTTATCCGGATAAGGATATCCCTCGGGTGTGTCATTTATTGCCGCCGCCCAGCAGTTAATGTCAGGCGCTTCCGCTGACAGGCCTTCAACCAGATCTGTGGTGAAGGTGGCGATGCCGCATTGGCGCGGCAGATAGTTGCCGATTACGGCAACCGAATGGATTCCCTCGTAATATTTAATAACCGATGTCATGACAGCCACCTTTAAGCCTTCTTGACCATGCGCAAGCCATATAAGAAGATAATCGCGCCTGTGGTCGCAACAATCAGACTGGCTATCAGGCCACTACCGGGCATAATGCCTGTCTTTTGAAAAAGGAGTCCACCGATCAGCGCGCCGATCACACCCACGATGATGTCTCCAATCACCCCGTACCCGGTGCCGCTCATAAACTGACCGGCAAGCCAGCCGGCAATCAGGCCAATCAAGATCATCCAAAAAAATTCCATTGCGATTTCTCATCACGCTGGGTTAAGTTAAGTCAGCTGTAACACTTTCCAATCCATGCTTTTGCATTTCGCCATTAAAATCAATCATCCAGAAATGTTGGAACTTCAATTCTCAGTGGAAAACGGTGGTGATAGTATATTTGATTGGCCGGGCCTTCTCTTTCGGGCGGTATGAACGGCTTCCATCCCTTCCGATCGATTGATGGTGTATATATGGATTCCGTGCGGTTCGATCAGCAGGCTTTTGGTTCCCAGCAAAACGCCGAACATATCGGACTGTAGATGTTGATCCAGATCTTTTCGCGAACGCCACTCTTCGAGAAGATTCAGTAGGTTTTTATTTTCCATATTACAAAAGAGGGCAAAGTTCAGACAACCCGCCTCCATCTCCATCAATTCAATCATCGACAAAAGGGTTTGCACCAGTTCTTTCTGCTTTTCCGGAAGTACATTCATGGTAATTCGAACGACGATCATGGTGACCACCTCCCGGCAATGTCAGCTTTTCTGGTTAGTCGATGCTTTCAGGCAGCAGATCTGGCTGCTTACGACCAGTCGTTGCCCATGTATTCGTGCCGCTTCTGAGGTATAACCGCGATGATAGAGAAAACGGATAGTGACGGGCAATCCAAAGTGATTATCCCTTTGCGCTGCACTTCTTGCTGACTCAAGTTCCGTGCCGGATCGTAAAAGTTTCGATATTTAGCTGCATCGCTCCGATTTAATTGAAAAATAATATTGAACCGATCAAGGTGGGCAGGCCGGCGAAGGGCAACGGGAACGGTCATATATAACCAATGATCAAATGCGACCGAAAAGGATAAGCGCGAATTGAAATTGGCGCACGATGTTATGGTTTGTGGATATCCAGCTTGCGCATGCGGGCGCGCAATGTGCTGCGGTCGAGGCCCAGGATTTCAGACGCACTGCTGCTGCCGCTGACTTTCCAGTGGGTCTGCTCCAGTACCCGCATAATATACTCCCGCTCCATATCTGCAAGCGTCCGATTCGCCTTTGTTAAATCTTTATTCGGTTTTTTCAGGTCATCAACCAGGTGCAGTTTGGGGCCCGACGAGTTGATCACCGCCCGTTCGAGGACATTTTCAAGCTCGCGAATATTGCCGGGCCAATGGTAGTTTTGCAGCATGTCCATCACATTAACCGGGACCAGGCTGATGGTTTTCCCCAGTCTTTTAGATATCTTATCAATAAAATAATTGACCAGCAGCGGGATGTCTTCCCTGCGCTCCCTGAGCGGCGGCATGGTGATCGGGAAAATATTCAGCCGGTACCAGAGATCCTCCCGGAACGTACCCTTGTGGACCTCCGCTTCAAGATTGCGATTGGTGGCGGCGACGATACGGACATCGACGCTAATCGTATCGGAACTGCCCAGGCGTTCAAACTCGCCGGTCTCGATGACCTGGAGCAGCTTGGGCTGCAAATCCAGGGGCAGTTCACCGATCTCATCCAGAAACAGGGTCGTGCCGTTGGCAATCTCGAAACGTCCCAACCGTTTGGCATGCGCATCGGTGAAGGCACCTTTTTCATGACCGAAAAGTTCGCTCTCGATGAGGTTCGAAGGCAGTGCGGCACAGTTCATTTTTACCAGAGCCCGATCCTTACGCATGCTCAAGCCGTGAATCGCGCGTGCCACCAGTTCTTTGCCGGTTCCGGTTTCGCCGAGAACCAAAACATTGGTATCCGTGCCGGCGATTTGCTCGGCCTTGTAGAACACATATTTGATTTCGTTGCTTCGGCCGACAATGTTTTCATGGTTGAATTCCAGCTTTATTTCTTCCTGAAGATAGGCTCTCTCTGCTTGGAGCTGGTCCGTCAGCTGCTTGATTTCGGCAAGGGCATTTTCTGCCAGATGCTTGCTGTTTAGCGCTTCCTCCCTTGCTATTCTGAGATCGGCGGTGCGCTGTTCAACAATGTCCTCAAGATGTCTTTTGTAAAATTCACGCTCCGTCACATCTTCGATGGCCAATAGAATAAGCTGGGTTTGGCTTACCTCGTTGTAGATTCGCCGGGCATTCAGATGCATGATCTTTCGACCGATGGTCTCAAAGTGATGCTCCACCTCAAAATCATTGAATCTGGTATTCTGTGGCAGGATCTCTTCAAGCAATTCTCTGAGTTTGGGGATGTTCCATTGCCGATTGCCCAGATCATATATCAAAACCCCTTCTGTCTGTTCGGGATTCACGTTAAAGGTGCGGTAAAAAGAAGGATTGGCCCTTACCACCTTCAGATCAGGAGTGAGCACCATTAACGGCTCTCGAATCGAACCGAGGATCCTATCAAAAATGTTCAGAAAGGCTTTTTCCATTTACTTTTCCCACGCTATCCGTTGATCGAAAATTGTTTTGGCAGCCGCTTGGCACCCGTTAGGAATGCCGCTATTTTAATCTATTTGTATCATGAACGCAACCGGGTCAACGACCTGCCGGATACCGGCACCTGTGGAACCTAAAGTTATTTCAACGGGTAAATACAGATAATTTTCCCCTGTATTGCGTTTTATTTCCTTCGGTGACGACGCTTACGTGTTGGGAGCCTGATTCCAGAAACCAGATCACCAGAACAGGTTTACAGATTCTCATTTTGAAGCACCTTGACAAAATAGATCGGCATACGCATTTTATATCGTTAATATCGCTTCCTATGACATCTTTCTTTTCTACCTTTCAACGAGCACCGATTTCAATTCACCCGAAGCGGGGCCCGCAACCGTGAACCACATTGCGCCCTTTCATATGGGTGCGTTTCAACGATATTACCACGCCAGGGCGCAGGCACTTTGATTCAGCCGAGACGACCGAGGTTTCCAGACGGAACAGACCTCGGTGTGAGGTTGCCCCCTTTAAAAACGTTATCTGAAAGGAAAATTTGAACCATGAAACTCAGGCCATTGCAGGATCGTATTTTAGTTCAACGCGTCAAAGAAGATGAAAAAACAAAAGGTGGAATCATCATCCCGGATACGGCCAAGGAAAAGCCAGCTGAGGGCACAGTGATTGCCGCAGGCAATGGCAAGCTCAGCGAAAATGGAAAGCGAGTGGCGCTTGACGTCAAGAAAGGCGATCGGATTCTATTTGGCAAATATTCGGGTACTGAGGTGAAAATAGAGGGTGAAGAATACATCATCATGCGCGAGGATGACGTGCTTGGCATCACCGGATAAACATTGAAAAGGAGGTTAAATTAAGATGGCTAAAATGATAAAATATGACATGAAGGCCCGTGAAGCGATGCTCAACGGCGTCAAGGCGCTTGCCGATGCAGTGGTTGTCACCTTAGGCCCCAAGGGCAGAAACGTTGTCATTGACAAATCGTGGGGGTCCCCCACCGTCACCAAAGACGGCGTTACCGTTGCCAAGGAGATCGAACTGGAAGACAAGTTCGAGAACATGGGCGCCCAGATGGTCAAGGAAGTGGCCAGCAAAACAAGTGACACGGCCGGTGATGGTACAACCACGGCTACGCTTTTGGCCAGATCTATTTATGAAGAGGGGCAGAAACTGGTGGCGGCCGGCAATGATCCCATGGCCATTAAACGGGGGATTGATGCCGCGGTTGAAGTCGTTGTGAAAGAACTTCAAAAGTTGAGCAAACCCACCCAAGACCAGCGCGAAATTGCCCAGGTTGGCACCATTTCGGCGAACAATGATGAAACCATCGGCAACATTATTGCCGAAGCCATGAACAAGGTTGGTAAAGAAGGGGTCATCACCGTTGAAGAAGCCAAAGGTATGGAAACAACACTTGAAGTGGTTGAAGGCATGCAGTTTGATCGAGGATACCTATCGCCCTATTTTGTGACCGATGCAGAAAAAATGGTTGCCGCTTTGGAAGACGCTTACATTCTGATCAATGAAAAAAAGGTCAGCAACATGAAAGATCTTTTGCCCATCCTTGAGCAAGTCGCCAAAATGGGCCGGCCTCTAATGATCATTGCAGAAGATGTGGACGGGGAGGCTTTGGCCACCCTGGTGGTCAATAAATTGAGAGGCACCCTGCAGGTCGCAGCGGTCAAGGCGCCGGGTTTCGGCGACAGACGAAAAGCCATGCTGGAAGACATTGCCGTTTTAACCGGCGGGCAGGTGGTCTCCGAGGATTTAGGGACCAAATTGGAAAATTTAACGGTTGCAGACCTCGGCAAGGCCAAACGGATCAACATCGATAAAGACAACACCACCATCGTCGACGGCGCTGGTTCGCGCTCGGCCATCGAGGGCCGGGTGAAGCAGATTCGTGCCCAGATCGAAGAAACCACTTCCGACTACGATCGGGAAAAACTGCAGGAGCGTCTGGCCAAACTGATCGGTGGTGTGGCGGTGATCAACGTGGGGGCAGCCACAGAGACAGAAATGAAGGAGAAAAAAGCCCGGGTAGAAGATGCCCTCAACGCCACCCGTGCAGCTGTAGAAGAAGGGATCGTGCCGGGCGGAGGTGTCGCGCTGGTTCGCTGTCTGGCCGTGCTGGAGAAAATAAGAATCAAAGCGGACCAAAAGCTGGGGGTGAAAGTCGTCATGCGCGCCATGGAGGAGCCGCTTCGTCAGATTGCCAAAAATGCCGGTGCTGAAGGATCTGTCGTCATCGATAAAGTCAAAAACGGCGAGGGGGCTTTTGGCTACAATGCCCAAACGGACACCTATGAAGATCTGATGGAAGCCGGCATAATGGATCCGACCAAAGTGGTCCGGTTTGCCTTGCAAAATGCAGCAAGTGTAGCTTCATTAATGCTGACCACCCAGGCCATGATCGCAGAAAAACCTGAAGAAAAAAAGCAGATGCATCCGGGAGCTCAAGGAATGGGCGGCGGCATGGGTGGGATGATGTAACCTCCCTCATTCCATGGTTTTCAGGGTGGACATGAAAAGTAGCAATGCAGACTTGAGCTGACAGTTCCCGATGTTATGGTGGTGGCACTCAGTTCAAGTTGATGCCAATACCGGTGAACCCTCCCCGCGGCATTCCGCGGGGAGGGTTCACCGTAAGGATTCAGTCCGCTCGCTAACCCCGCCGCAAGCGGCGGGGAATGCACTCGCTATTGCGGTTCAGTTGGGCCGGTCATCGATTAGATATGGGTTACCATCTGCCGGTACCGTTCCATGATTTGACTCATGACAGGTTCGAGTTCATCGGGTTGAATGACCAGCAGGTCTCCAGTTTCCGCCTTTGAAAAAAGGTAATCCACAGCTTTATCCGGTTCTGGAACGATTTCGATATTGTTCTCTTGGAACCCTCCTTTAATCAACCCCTCATGAACTAACTGTGGCGTTTCTCCGAAAGGCCGGTTACGAGGATCAAAATCAGCCAGTATGATATAATCATATACTTTTGCCAGTTCTTCACCAAATTCAATAATTTGTTCAGTGGTTCGGCTGCCTGTTCCGTGACACAAAGCAATCTTTCTCCCCTGCGAGAGCCGTAGTAATAATTTGGCTATGGCACGCGCTGATTCCGGGTTATGACCATAATCCACAAGAACTTTGTACTTTTGAAAATCGAATAAATTCATTCGTCCAGGATTTTGGTTCGCCGACAGGTAAAAGGTCATAACGCCGTTTCGAATTTGTTCAAGTGGCAGTTTCAATCCATGCAGGGCGCCAATGGCTGCCAGTGCATTGGCGATGTTAAAATCGATAATTCCCCCAAAAGTAATAGGAATTTCTTCAAGCGTGCAGACAGTGATACCCAATTCGCTCTTTCGAATGATGGCATTTCGTTTGTCTACCGTGACAACGGTTCCCCCTTCTTTGATGTGCGCTTTTATCTTTTGATGGTTGGGGTCCAAAGAAAATAAAAGAATTTTTCAGGTCTTTCACTTCCCTATATGAATCCCTTGGAGGGAGCCTATAATCCCGAAAATATTCAGTAGCCAGATGATCACGGCTATGACCACCACGGCATTGAGAATTTTCTTTATGGTGGCCTGCATCGGAATGTAGCTGTTGATAACCCACAGAATCACCCCAACGACAACCAGAATAATGACTAACTGAATCAACGGCATTGTATTTCTCCTTTCATCGCCCGCCTATTTGACGATCAGATCATTCTTGACTGATTTGACCCCTTTGACGCTGCTTGCGATTTCGACTGCTTTGTCGACAGCCTTTTGCGCCTTCACGAAACCGCTCTTAATTCTCCACCGGTTGAAGATTGACGGCGCGATTGTCGGGACAACGCGGAAATGAATTCGAGGATCAAGGCATCGCGTATCGGAAGATGAAAAGAAACGCTAATGGAAATCGTCGTGCCAATATCTTCTAACTGCTATATGTTCAATCTTTGTGCCAGGTACCATACCCTCACTTTAACGATACCCATCTTACTGATATTTAGACGTAATTGTTTAAACCAAAATTCCGAGGCCACCCTTAATCGCCATCTAATAGGGGTCATATTCAACCGATGGTCACAGATGACCTATTTGGTAGGCATTTCGTTGATCCCGGAAAAGAAACTGCCGATGCCGCCCACCAGGGGGAGGGACAGCACCGGCTGGAAAAATGGTTGGTTCCAATTGGCCATGCCCGGTGGCAGTGCCTGTACCTTACACACCGAATGGACACGACCTAATCTTCCAGCACATTTTTGATGCTGTTGGAATAGAATTTCTCAATGTATTGCTTGACCATCCGGCGCGCGGAGAAACCGGCGGCAGCGCTTTTCATGGTTTCCTTCATCAGTCGGACCCATTCGAGGGGAATGCCGTCTTCCGACATCTGGTAATAAAGCGGTATGATCTGCTCTTCCAGCAGGCGGTAGATCTTTTCGGCATCACTGCCGTCCGGATTCTCGGAATTTTCATCATGGTCCACCGCCCAGCCATTCTTCCCGTTAAAGCCTTCCCCCCACCAGCCGTCCAGCACGCTTAAATGGGGGACACCGTTCAGCGCCGCCTTCATGCCACTCGTCCCGCAGGCTTCAAAAGGAGGCAGCGGATTGTTCAGCCATACGTCCACCCCGTGCACCAGGTACTGGGCCAACTGCTCCCCATAATCCTCCACAAAGGCGACTCTGCCCCCCAATTGCGGGTCGCGTGCCAGGTTGATCAGGTCCTGCAGCAGCCGTTTGCCGGGGTCGTCCGCCGGATGAGCTTTGCCGGCAAAAATGATCTGAATGGGGCGCCAGCGGTCTTTGAAGTGTTTTTTAAGGCGCTCCAGATCCTTGAAGATCAACAGTGCTCTCTTGTACGTGGCGAACCGGCGGGCAAACCCGAGCGTAAGGACCGAGGGATCGAGGAAGGCGCCTCCGGCAAGCATCACGGATGAAGTGCCCCCGCCATCGGCCCAACGCAGGCGGGTGCGCTCCCGGATCGCATCGATCAGTTTTACCTTGAGCCAGTGGTGCGTTTGCCACAACTCGGTGTCGGGAACGTTGTCGAGACGCTGCCAGATGGCCGGATCGTCATGCTTGTCCAGCCAGTCGGCCCCGAGGTACGTGTCCAGCAGCAGTTTGATTTTCGGCTCGATCCAGGTGGGCACGTGGACGCCGTTGGTGACATAATCGATGGGAACCCGATCTTCCGGCACGTCAGGCCACAGGCTGTGCCACATCTTGCGGGAGACCTCGGCGTGCCGTTTGCTCACCGCGTTGCGACAGCCGGATAATCTCAACGCAAAAGCGGTCATGTTGAATCCGGCCTCCGGTTTTTCAGGATGGATGCCCAATTGGAAAAACGCGTCGCGATCGAGACCCAGGCCAGGCCAGTAGGAATGAAAGTACTTTTCGATCAACTGAAAGGGAAAAACATCATGACCCGCGGGAACGGGGGTGTGCGTCGTGAAGATCGTGGCCTTGATATTTTTTTTGCAGGCGGCGTCAAAATCGCTGCCCGCGGATACCGTTGCCCGGATACGTTCCAACAGGGCGAAGGCGGCATGACCTTCGTTCAAGTGCAGGAGGTAATGATCGATGCCTAAATCCTTGAGCACGGCGGCACCACCGAGGCCCAAGACGATCTCCTGGCGCAGGCGCTGCTCTAAATCCCCGATGTAAAGCCGGGCGGTGATGGCTCGGTTCCAGGGATCGTTGATTTCGATATCCGTGTCCATCAAATAGAGGGAAACACGCCCGACGGCGACCTTCCACACCGCGACGTGGATGGGCGGATCGGTCAGCGGCACCTTGACGATGCGCTGGCGTCCATCCTTGTCCATCACCTTCGAAATCGGGGCGGCTTCACGGTCGATGGCTTCGACGATGTTCTCCTGCCAGCCGTCATCCCGGATCTGTTGCCGGAAATAGCCTTCCGGGTACATGAACCCAACCGCCACCAGCGGGATACACAAATCACTGCATTCCTTGATGTAATCTCCCGCCAGAAAACCCAACCCGCCGGCATAAAAGGGTAAGGAGCGATGCAGGCCGTATTCGGCGGAAAAGTAAGCCAAGGCATACTTGTGGTCCGGCGAAAACGGCGCCAGCAGATGGCACGCTTTGTGTTTCATATATTTTTGAAACACATCCATGACATCATCGTACCTGGCAATGTAGTCGGCATCACCACCGGCCTTTTCCAGCAATTCGCGGGGAAGCTCCCTGAGCATCTTGTCCGGGTTGTGGCCACTCTCCTTCCAGGCCTGCCGGTCGAGGGTCTTAAAGAGCATGCGTGCTCCCGGGTTCCAACTCCACCAGAGGTTTTCTGCCAGCACCTCCAAACCGGCAAGGCGTTCTGGCAAATGGGGAAACAGGGGTTTTGCGGTGTGGTTGTTTTTCATCAGCTATATCCTCCCAGGCTTTGGCGGCGCCATCGCCGGTTTTGATGTCCGGCGGTTATGATTCCAGGTCCTTTTTCATCACACGTGTTTCAGGGAAAACCCGCTGATGGTGCTGATTACCGGTTCCAGCATATCATAAGGGTCCTGACCGTCCGCCAGACCGCCAAGGTAATAGACCCACCCGCCGGTTTTGGCCGCAATCCGTTCGATGCCATTTCTGCCGAGCTCATCCCAGTCGTAGGCAACAATATAGTGCTCGATGTCGAGGCCTTTGAGAATAGCCGCCGCTTCGGGGGTGAGATAAGAACCCAATGTGGAGACCACCACTTGCTTGTCCTGATCACGGAGCAGGTTGTAGAAGGCAAAATAATCAAAGATGCCCTCCACCAGGATGATCGTCCGGTACTGCCGGATATACCGCCATGCCTTGTCCATGCCGTAAAGCCAACTACTGGCGGAAAGCGGAACCTCCCTGGTCTGGTGCTTGAGCCAGCGGACCCCTCTATCGCCCGGGCGTCTGCCGACCAATCCGATCGGGCGGGCATCGGCATCATAAATGGGGAACACCATCCGTCCGGCGAAATAATCACCGTAATTTCTTGAAAACAGGTTTTTGCGTTTGAAATCGATCTGCCGGCAATAGTACCCGTATCCCTTGACGGTTGCATCGTTCAAAAATCTGACCAATCCTCCATCGGAGAAGGAACTGAAGGCCTCCAAATCCTTTTCAAGGCGCGGCAAGCAACCGTCTATAAGTGCCCTGCCGTGGTGCTGTTCATCGCTGTATGGCGGCGCGTAGCCGATGTTGAATTCGCCGATGGTCTCTTTGCCGACGCCCAGGCGGGCAAGATAATCCCAAATGGGCCTGAACCGGTCTTCATTCGACATCAACAGGTCATGGTAGAAAGTGGCGGCCTCTTCCAGGGCGGCAACCATCTTCTCATCACGTTTTTTCGGTTCGACAAACCCAACCGGTTCATCGGGCTCCGGTGTTTCGTCAGGTTCAGGGATACCGGGGCTGCTGCCACCATTGAACTTAAAATCCTCGACACCCAAATGCTCAGACCACACCTGCTGCGCCCTTCTGAACGGATATTTCTTGCGCAGCATGATCAGGTCGTATATGTCCCAATCGCCCTTACAGGCGCCGAAACAATGGAACCGGACCTCATCATCTTTGTTGACATACACCATGAAACGGTCCTGGGTGTCGGCGTGGAACGGGCAGGGGGCGCTGTACCGATTTTTCCTGATGCTTGCGAAACGAAGGCCCAGCAGCGTTTCCGCATAGTGGATCATGGCATCGATTGTCGCTGCCGATTTTATGTCCTGATAGGTTTTCATCACAATTCCAGATTGCATATACGGCCACTAAAGTGAGGGTTCTTCAAGCTGAATGATCCATCGGAACTGCTCGGCCAGGCAGTTTACCCGGGGCATACCCCGCGATTCCGATCATGAATCGCACCACGCCGTAACTCAGCCAACTCGCCAGACGCTGTCCGATGGATTGGGTTCTCCAGTTTTTCTCAACTATGCGCTGTGCCCCTGTCTCGATGGCCTGTTCCAGGCTGAACTTTAATTCTTTGGCAAAGCCTTCATCTTCAACAACCACATTGACTTCAAGCGATAGCAGCAGACTGAAAGGGTCGAGATTGGACGATCCCACCGTGGCCCAATGCTCGTCAATCACGGCAACTTTGGCGTGTAGAAGGCACTTTTGGTATTCATGGATCTCGATCCCTGAATCGAGAAAACTGCCGTAGAGGGCATGCGAGGCATAATGCAGCAAGGGGTGATCCATCCTTCCCTGCAACAGCAACACCACCCGGACACCACGCCCGGCAGCAGCCACAAGCGCATGCCGAAAATTCAATCCGGGCAAAAAATAGGCATTGGCAAGCATGATTTCGGACTGCGCCTGCTCGATCGCCTGCAGATAGGCTTCTTCAATATCGCGGCGGTGGCGGATATTGTTGCGTACCAAAAAAGCCGCCTGCATCAGCCCCGTGGGTTCGGTTGAAGGCCGATATCTGTCATTTTCTCTGCCTCGGCCGGGAAGCCAGCGCATCCAGGCCACGCGCGACCACACCCGCCGGGCAGAATCATGAATTCCCTTCACCAGGGGCCCTTGCACACTTACCGCGTAGTCAAAGCGCGTCGAGGTTTGACCATGAATGTCCATATTGTCGATAATATTGATGCCGCCGACAAATGCGATCGTCCGATCCACGACCACGATTTTGCGGTGCAGGCGACGCAGCCGGCGGCGCCGCAGCGTCCAGGGTGATGTTTTGGGCCGAAACTTCAGCACCAATACGCCGGCCGCCTCAAGTCCATCGACCATGGTTTTCGGTAATCCGAGCGAGCCGAATCCATCGATCAGCAGGTGAGTTTTCACACCCCGCACGGCCGCCCGCATGAGGGCTTCGGCAATGCGTCGGCCGGTGTTGTCATCTTCGAACATATAGGTTTCCAGATAGATTTCGTGCATCGCCCGGTCTATCGCCGCTTCGAGTGCCGGGAAATAGGCCTCACCGTTTTGCAACAGGGTGATCTGATTATTTGGCACCATATGAGTCACCGCTGGATTGTCCTTTTTCTCAGCTTTCCGGTGACGTTTATTGATTTGATTTTTTTACATAGTCCTTCCTTGCTGTGCATGATCGGCCTCCTTTTGGTTTGAAGCGTGGTGTTCTCCTCTGGGCTCCGATCCATTAAAAATAGGGACCAATAACATTCTATATGGTGCCATTTTCAGTATCAGCGTTGGCGGTGATATTTCGAGAGGGTTCAACGAGCGATGAAGCTGTCGTTCCAGCTTTGGCTGCCGCCAGCATCTGCCTAAGCTCATCTCCCTGCACACTTTCCTTTTGCGAGAGGAGATGGGCCAAATCATCGAGAACGGTTCGCCGCACTGAGAGGATGTCGCGCACGCGGTGATGGGCTTCATCGACAAACCGGGCGACCTCGTCATCGATCTGGGCGGCTTTGGCTTCGCTGTATTTTTTAGCGGCAGAAAAACTCTCCGGGAGAAACATCGCCTGGCGCGGGCGCTCATAGCTCACCAGACCCAGGCGATCGCTCATGCCATATTCCGTGACCATGGAGCGGGCGATGTCCGTCGCCCGCTGCAGGTCGTTCTGGGCCCCGGTAGAAATTTCGTCAAAAACGAGCTCCTCGGCCACGCGACCGCCCAGGAGCACGGCCAGCCGGTCCAGCAACTCCGCGCGGGTCATCAAATAACGGTCCTCGGTGGGCTGCTGCTGGGTATATCCCAGAGCGGCAATGCCGCGGGGAATAATGGATATTTTATGTACTGGGTCGGCATGCTCAACAGATTCGGCCACAATCGCATGTCCGGACTCATGGAAGGCAACAATTTCCTTCTCCTTGGGATTCATCACCCGGTTTTTCTTCTGAAGACCCGCCACCACGCGGTCGATGGCCTCGTCGAAATCCGTCAGCTCAACCGTTTCCTTATCGTTGCGGGCGGCCAGCAAAGCGGCTTCATTGATGATATTGGCCAGGTCTGCACCCACAAATCCCGGGGTGCGGCCGGCGATCATGCGCAAGTCGACTTCGGGACCCAAGACCACATTTTTGGAGTGAATTTTCAAGATCGCTTCGCGGCCATTGATATCCGGCCGATCTACCAGAACTTGCCGATCAAACCGTCCCGGCCGCAGCAAGGCCGGATCGAGAATTTCCGGCCGGTTGGTGGCGGCCATGATGATGACCCCTTTATTCGTTTCGAAACCGTCCATTTCCACCAGGAGCTGGTTGAGCGTCTGCTCGCGTTCGTCATGGCCGCCCATCACATTCATGCCCCGTGCCTTGCCCAGGGCATCCAGTTCATCGATAAAGATGATACAGGGTGCCTGAGCCGCGGCCTGAGAGAAAAGATCGCGCACGCGGGCCGCGCCCACGCCGACAAACATCTCCACAAACTCGGAACCGCTGATGCTGAAGAACGGCACCTTGGCCTCTCCGGCCACCGCCCGGGCCAAAAGCGTTTTGCCGGTTCCCGGCGGACCGACCAGAAGCACCCCCTTGGGAATTCTTCCCCCCAGTTTCTGGGATTTTTCCGGGGTGCTTAAAAATTCGACCACTTCCTGGAGCTCTTCTTTGGCCTCGTCGATGCCGGCTGCATCAGCAGACGTGACCTTGATCTCGCTCTCGGCGAAAATCTTGGCCTTGCTCTTGCTGAAGGACATCACCCCCATCCCCAGCCCCATCTTTTTCATGGTAAATCGCCAGATCAGGAAAAAAATCCCCAGTGGAATAACCCATGAGAGAATGCTGCCCAGAAATTTATTTTCGTATTTCCCGGAATAACTGACGTTGCGTTCATCCAGTTCCTTCACCAGATCCGGATCATCCACCCGAATGGTCGTAAACGTTTGACTTGACGACCCTTTCAGCGTCCCTTCAATATTTTCCGGGCCGATGACCAATTTGCCCGCGGTCCCGTCGGCAATGGATTGTTTGAACTGACTGTACGGAATCGTCTCCACTTTTGAAGAAACGAAAAACTGTTGTGCATAAGAAAGAAAAAGCATGGCCAAAAAGAAATACCAGATGCTAAAACGCTTCTTGGGCGGCAGCATGTTCTTGTTTTTCGGATGATCACCGAAACCAAAGAGGCCTCGCAGCTTTTCCGTCAGATTGCCGATGGGATCTTTGTCTGCATTGGATGCCATTTTCATTTTCCCGTCTTTTATTTATCGGCGCCCGTTCGATCTCCGGAGATGTATTTTTTCAACGCTCCCATGGCCTTCGAAATCTCCTGGAATGCCTCATGCATGCCCTCGGCTCCGTGGTCCATTTTGGATGTTCCTTTCTTCTCGATCTTGTCCTGAACCGCTGATTTGATCTTTTTCAGATGTTGCGCATGTATTTCAACCTGCAGGCGATGCTCCTCTTTCATGTTTTTAATGGCATCGGCATCAATCCGTTGGACCAGTTCATCGGCCTCGGCCATTAATTGTTCGATACTCTTGGAGCTTAGGTTTTCTGACATGATGAGTCCTTTCATGAATGGTTCGGTTGTTCACTCAACTGTCGCCGTTATTGAGCACCGGCAAGCGATTTGACGCCTAATGTTTCGATCAGCCGGTTGATGTCGGTTGTCTTGAGGTTCATCCCACCCTCGGAAACCGGCAGCAGGATGATGCGCTTGCCCTGAAGCGCCTCGGCGATTTTCAGTTTTACAATCGCCTCGCCGCCCGCACCGGCAAGGGCGTTGTTCATTTCCTGGATGCCCTTTGCTTCGGCAATGCCTTCGGCCTGGATTGCCTTGGCCAAAAGCTGCTGCTGCTCCTGGTAAACATCGGCTTCGATTTTGTCCTTGAGGTACCGGCCGTCTGCATCGGCGACCATCTTGTTGACTTCACCTTTGGCTTCTTCCAGTTTGCGCTTGTATTCCTCGGTGGCCGCATGTTGGGCCGACTTGTTTTTCTCCACCTGCTGATCGGCCACTTTCTTGTCCTCGATAGCCTTGGTATATTCAGGGTTGAAGCGATAGTCGTTGGTCAGCACTTTTTCGATGACGATACCCATGGGTCCCAGGATTTGCTGAAGCGCATCTTTGGCTTTGGTGGACTGGGCCTCGCGGGCCTCGGCCACATAGAAGGCCTCGGTCTTGAGTTCGCCGAAAATATCGCGCGGCTTGCTTCGGGCGACGGTCCGTACGATCGTATCGCGCAGGGTGACGTCGTCGCGGGCCACGTACTGGAGAATATAGGGCGCCTTGCTCGCATCGATGCGATAGGCGATGATCACGTCCAGGCTGATGTCGTTGCCGTCGATCGTCTTAAACACCAGATCGTCCTGACTTCTGCGGTCGCCCCTGATTTTCGAAAATGTCATCTCCAGGTTCTGCAGCTTGGTGTCGAAGACATTCCAGTCGTTGATAAACGGCATAAAAAAATAGGTCGCGCCGGGCGCGTAAACCTGCTCTTCAACACCCTTTGGACCGATCAGTCCCAATTTGCGGGTCCTGACACCGACCTGTGTTTCTCCGGTGGTATGCGGCATACATCCCGCTAAAACGGCCATCGTCAGCGTCACAGCGACCAGGATAAAAATGCGCCTCATTTGTCACCTCCTTTGCGTACGTCGAACAACTGAAGGGTGTTGCCGAGGTTCAAGGGGTTGACTCCGCTGGAACCGTCGCTGGGCAGGATGATCAGATCGAGCCCCTTGTATACGTCCGCCATTTTCAATCCCACCATGCGCTCGGAGCCGATCCCTTTCAGGGATTCATTTTTCAGGCGCACCCGCTCCGCCTCGGCCAACTGCACCAGCAGGTCGGCTTCCGCTTTGATCTTGCGCACATAAAGGTCTTTCTCGGCGATCTTGCGGGTGACATAGGCCTTGCCCTTTTCCATCTCCACGGCGGCGATAACCATGCCTTCCTGAACGATCTTCTTCAGCTCCGCCTCCTCCTTGGCCGCCCGGGCAGCCGACTGGTTGGTGAAGACCATCTGGTCCTGGAGCTTTTTCTCCTCGATGTTTTTCTGGATCTCCGGGCTGTACTTGAAATAACGCACCAGCACCTGGTCTACTTCGATGCCTTTCAGATTCAATTCGGTGTTCAGCTGCGCCTTGGCCTCTTCGGCCTTCTTGACTCTCATGGGACTGTTGTAAAATTCTTCGGTGGTCAGCTTCCCTAAGGTCTCCTTCAAGGCCGGCTCGGCCTTGGGGATGATGCCGTTGTCTTCAAAGAGGGTGCCGGGACCGATGGTGGTAAAAACCAGGTAGGGGTCCTTGATGTGGTAGAGCATGGAGACGTCCACGTCCACGAAAAAGCCGTCCGAGGTCTGGATGTGCGCGGCCCGGTCTTTGCGGGCCGCCGCTGCGGCGGTGTCAGGGAAATTGGTCAGCTCCAGCACCTGAATACCCTTGGGCAGGCGATACATCTGCTGCAATCCGAAGGGCAGAATGAACGTCAGGCCGGCATGATAAACCTCTTTTTGAACACCGCGGTTCAGGCCTATCCGGACGACCTTGATCCCATATTGATCGGGCTGCACATAGACGAAAAAGAGTTGGTAGCAGACAACCAGCAGGACGGCCACCACGACCAGGATCTTCAATCCAAAAGTCAGCCTGAGTGTTTTCAACTTTCCCACATAACCGTCTATGTGGGACAAAATCTTTTCCAACAGATCATTGGCCATGGTGACATTCTCCTTTTAATTGGCGGTTCAGACGATCATCGAATCAACAGCAGGCAAATAGATGCACACCACGGTTCCCTGATCGACTTGCGATTCAATGGAAATCCAGCCGTCGTGGTTTTTAACGATTCCGTAAACCGCAGCCATGCCAAGCCCGCGTCCGGGGAAATGGGTTGTGAAAAAAGGTTCAAACACCCGGCGGCGCGTTTCCTCATTCATCCCCTTTCCATTATCCTCGACGGTCAAACTGACATAGGTACCGGGAGCCAACCCGGCAAAGGCGGCGGCGCGTTCATTGGTTATCAGTTCCCTGCGGCAGACGATTCGAACAACCCCCTGTTTAATGATGGCCTCTGAGGCATTGGCCAAGATCGCAAGCAAGGCCATTTGCATCTGATGCCGGATTGAATTCATCCGCCTCGATCAGGTCCAAACTGCCTGTAATGACGGTGAGGGCATTGTTGAATTGATGGGCAATCCCACCCGCCAGCGAAGCGACGGCGGCCATTTTCTGCGCCTGCTTGAGCTGGGATTCCAACTTTAGACGATCTTCTTCGGCTTTTTTGCGCTGTGAATTGTCGCGGATATTGCACTGGATGGTTCGTTGCCGGCCGACCTGATAGACATTGCTAATGAACTCGACCTCGATCTGCCACCCATCCTTTGTCTCCAATGGTAAATGCTCATAACGGATATAGCCCTTATGCATCAATTCCTGAAAAGCCGACCGGCTTGCCCGGATATCTTTGAAAGGGCCGAAATTCCAAAGCGCCATGCCAATAAAGTCCTCGCGCTCATAACCCAGCAGGTCCACCAGAAAAGGATTAACGTCGGTGATGCAGCCTTTTTCGGCATCGATAATCAAAATACCGTCCTGGGCGGTTTCAAACAGCCGTCGGTAGCAGGCCTCGGAAACAATTATGGCGTCATCCACAAGATTCGAAGCCAGTTCGTTCTCTGTTTCATCAGCAAATTTCTCGCTGGAGTACATATCTCTGTCCTTTTTCGAAACGATGGAAATCGTCGTGCCAATACCTTCTAACTGCTATATGTTCAATCTTTGTGCCAGATACCATACCCTCACTGTAACGATACCCATCTTTCTGATATTTAAACGTAATTTGCTAAACCAACATTCCGGGGTCACCGTTAATCACCATCTAAAAAGGGTCACATTCAACCGATGGTCATATTTGACCTTTTTAGGAAGTACCTCATTGATGAACTCGTAAAAAGTCCCATTTCCGACGGATTCGAAAAAAGCCCGAGATCAAGGCTTGGGAATCCTGAGGAATGAGGTGTACTTACGGTACTCCGCAGTGACGAAGGATGAAGCGTAACGCAGATATCGGGCTTTTTACGAATCCGTCCTCGTTGATCCCGGAAAAGAAACAGCCGATGCCGCCCACCAGGGGGATGGACCGCACCGGCTGGAAAAATGGCTGGTGCCAACGGTGGTGGGGCAGGATGGTGGGCAAAGCGTCCTCCATCCTGCCCGATAGCGACCGCCCGATTGGCTGAACGCTACTTGATTTCCACGAAATCGGCCGCCGTAATGGTTTTAACTCCCTCGACTTCCTCCAAGGTGCCAACCACCTATACTTTTCCCTAAGGAAGATAAAATCGCGTCCATCTGAGATTCAATTTCACGGCACCTGTCCAAAGACAGTGAAAAGAAAATCTCGGGCCTTTCGGTGAACTCGTTCAAAAACGTGGCGAGGTCCGGCTCGATGCCGATTCGTCTGATAAAGTCAGCCTTCGTCCCGGGCCTCATTCGCTCTTTATGCTTGTCTTCGTCGCGGCTTTCCATAGCTTGCATGTCTTTCTGTGGTGGTGCAGTTATGGATAAATTATCCGTGTTATACCCAAGTCCGGGGTGCGCTGCGTCAGACCATTGGGCAACATCAGTTTTGCTCACTAGAATTTAGATGCTGCGCTGCGAAAAGCTGTTTTGACATCATCCCAGGCATTTTCCGCGCCCATCTTGAGGTCTTCCCATGCCTCATCTCCGGCGCTTTTCAGCTGGTGCAGCTTTGTCCCGGCCACGTCTTGCTTTTGCTGCAGCGCTTCGATGGTTTTGTAGTATTGGATCCGCCCCTCTGCCTTGGCCTTGTCCGCTTTAGCCTTGAGCAGTGCAATCTGTGCGTTCCATTTGTCGAATTGTGCATCGAGCTTCGCTTCGTATGTTTTTCGTGTGTCCGTCATCGCCAACTCCTTGGGGTTAAAAATGGTTTGATTCCTGTCAGGCCGATTTTATTGTTCTCGTCGCATGTGGCCTACTGCGTTGTCCCTTGCTCTCGGTTTCATGGTATTTATCCTGTTTGATTTCCTTTCGAGTTGTTTTACTGAACGTGCGAGCGTAATCCCTGCCGCTCGCTGCGGAATCCAGGCCAAACCCGCAGCGAGTTGAAACCACAGTCGCAGAAGCGCTGCGTCGAGGATTTCAAAGAGCAAGAGCACCGGGCCAGGCAGAATGATGACGTTTGTGGATGCGCGGACTATAACCCGGTTTACCCGACGGTCATGTTGTTGACCACCTGCTTTACGCCGTGAACGTCGCTCACGAGTTTGGTGGCCAGGTCCTTTTCAGCAGCGTTTTTGGCCTTGCCTCCCAAATTGACCACGCCTTCTTTCGTTTCGACCGAGGTTTTGAGGGCGCTGGTCGAGCGATGATACAGCAGCGTCGTCTTGACCAGGGCGGTGATGGACGCGTCATCGATCGATTCGCCAATGTCATCCATTTTTTCGCCCATCGTTTTTTCGCCTGACGCCATGGTGGCCGTTGAAACGGTCATCTCGTTTTTAACCGCTTTTGGGTTGTTTATACTTCCCGGAAAACATTTCCAGGCGATTATTTTATTTCGACAAGCGTCAGAAAGAATGGTGACAAGTGAACGATAATGGAAGCGCGATAAAGCGCACATCCATTGGATGGGTCGTGCATGCCGGCGTCAGTGCAGGGCCCTCGGGGGGTTTAATTCCGCCATTTGCTGCTTGATATGAACACAATCTTTATGCCAGACCTCCAAGCCTCCGGGTGGTATTCGCCATCATATTGATTTGTTATATAATTTATGTTGGTTCTCGCATTTCGGGGAGGCAGTGTGCAGGCATGCAAAGAAGGTCAAATTTAACCAGTGGTCGTATATGACCGTTGCTTTGGACTGGATGTTTAGTGAGCCGAATGGTGCGGGAGGGTTGCAATAGAGTTGAAGATCTATTTTATTGGGCGCGATTTTCCGGCTTTGTAAATAGGGATAGCTTGTGTTGTAGTATTTCGTTTTTTAGTCTACCATTTCTGAATCCCCAAATTGCAGGAAATTAAATTTGGCTGAGCATTCGGAATCAAGAATCCTTAACCGCCGCTCCGGAAGAAATGACCCATCGCATGTTCAAGCATATTCTTTGCCCAACTGACTTGAAAGCGCGTTCCGATATGGCTGTCAAAAGGGCCGTACAGATTGCGCACCAGTTCGGTTCAAAAATCACTCTGCTCAATATCCACGAAGAGTTCATGGATAAGGAAGCGCGGGAAATGCTGCGCGTCAGTGTCAACAAAATGAAGGACAAATACAGACAGATCGCCTTCGATTCCAAGGAAGAGATGAAGGCGGTCATCCATCAGTTACATGCCGATGGTATTGAAGTGGATTACCTGT
This sequence comes from uncultured delta proteobacterium, assembly GCA_963697225.1. Lineage (GTDB taxonomy): Bacteria > Desulfobacterota > Desulfobacteria > Desulfobacterales > Desulfosarcinaceae > Desulfosarcina. The sequence continues at coordinate 194,689 of CAVONM010000013.1, read as the reverse complement.
TGCACAGCGGCAAGCCGGAAAAGGTCATCGTGGAGGTTGCCACCCAACTTGGAACCGATTTGATCGTCATTTGTACTGATGGGAGGGACAACATCATGGATTTCGTTGTCGGTACCATTACCGCGCACGTCATCAATGCGTCCCCCTGTCCTGTCCTGGTCATCCCCAAACGAAAGTAAGCGATGAACCGCCGATATCGAGACCGGATTGAAATCGGAATAAACATTTATCGTTTATCAGGCCGCATACCAGAGGATTAAGAAAAAATGGCATGTGGTGCCGGCAATAACAAATAGATGCCAGATCAGGTGGCCATAGGGTACCCGCGAATCGGTTGCAAAAAAGGCGACACCGGCGGTGTAAGACAGGCCTCCCGCAATCAATAAGAACAGGCCAGCAACGGGCATGCTGGCAAATAAAGGCTTTACCGCAATCACGAGTAACCACCCCATCAGCAGATAAAGGCAGGTGGAAAGAATGGGATGGGCGGTTTTATAGAATGCCTTCAGCACTACACCGGCTATGGCAAGACCCCAAATAACGCCGAAGAGCGTCCAGCCCAATGCACCGCGGAGGATGCCAAGGGTTAACGGTGTGTACGTGCCGGCGATAAGGATAAAGATCGCGGAATGCTCGATGATCCGAAAACAGCGCTTGGCCTTACCGATTGGCCACGCATGGTAGAGCGCTGAGGCAAGATAAAGAAGAATCATGGACGCGGAGAAAACACTGGTGCCGAAAATGAATCCGGCATCCCCGTGCCCTAACGCATGCATGACGAGAAATGGCGTTCCGACCAGCACGCCTAATAGCCCGGCGCCGTGGCTGATGCTGTTGGCGATTTCTTCGCCCTGCGACTGAACACGCTTCGGGTTTGAAAGGACTGCCTGCACGTCAGTTCCATGGCCCCCAGTGACCATATACGCCAATCAGGGTGATCGCTTCCTGTGCCGTATAGGTGCAACATTGATAATTTTGTTCTTTTTGTAGTAGTCGTCTTTAGAAAACAAAATTTTATGCCCTTCGCTCAATTCGTAGACGAAGTCTATCTCTTTAGAAATTTAATCAATACATCGGCAGGGTCCTGCGCAAGTGCAAGGTAATCATCTTTTCTGCATTAAGCCATTGTTAAAAAAGTTCATCTTTACAATATCTATGCAATTTAGCGCTGGTGTTCTGAACAATATATTAAATTTCTGACGATTAGGGAAGCTGGATATACATACGGTTTCTTGAGAAAGAGGATCCTGGATCGAAATCGAAGTCGAGCGTGTCGATCTCGATTGGCAGCGTCGCGGCTTTCGTCTTTATCCTTGCCCGGGGCAGCCGCCTTGACAGGCTTGCCCGGCCAACCCTATTTTAATCTCGTATTCTGAAGCAATTGCGACGAGAACCGCTTTCCATTTCTATTTCCCGGCCAGATATACATGACCCAATTGGATCTATCCACGTTGAGACTTTTTCACCATGAATGATTGTGATGCGGCTGCTGAAAGCGAAAAAAGTAAAACTGGGCCGGAGGTGAAAAAACGAACCGGCATCATCAAGGATCCGCGCTACGCCGGACATTGCATGGGACCGGATGAACCGGAGTGCCCTGAAAGGCTGGATGTGCTCTATGCCCTACTTCAGGAGCCGGAACTGGACGGCTGTTTTCAGAACATTTCACCGTGCATGGTTGCCAGGGAGGATCTGGCACGCGTTCATTCAGCGGATTACATCGATCAACTGGAAACCACCTCAGGAAAGCAGGCCACCTATCTGGACGAAGACACCCGCACATCTCCGTTATCCAACGAAGTGGCCCAGCTGGCAGCTGGTGGACTGTGCCAGGCGATCGAAGAGGTCCATGCCGGACGGGTGGACAACGCCTTCGCCCTGATCCGCCCTCCGGGCCACCATGCCGAACGGACCGCGGCCAGGGGGTTCTGCCTGTACAACAATGTGGCCATCGCCGCCCGCTTCGCCCAAAGCAAACTGGGATTGGCGCGCATCCTGGTCGTCGATTGGGACCTGCATCACGGCAACGGCACCCAGCACTGCTTCGAAGATGACCCGTCAGTGCTCTTTTTCTCCACCCACCAGGCCTTTACCTATCCCCACAGCGGCAGCCTGCGCGAAATAGGCAAGGGCAAGGGCAAGGGCTATACCGTGAATGTCCCGCTTCTGCCCGGCTTCGGTGACGGCGACTATCTGGTGGTTTTCGAAAGCCTGTTAAAGCCCATCGCATTAGCGTTCAGACCGGATATTGTCCTGGTCAGCGCCGGTTTCGATATCCATTTCAAGGACCCCCTCGGCAAAATGAAAGTGACCCCGGCAGGCTTTGCCGGCATGACACGCGTCCTTCTGGATATCGCCGAACAATGCTGCCAAGGAAAACTGGTGATAACGCTGGAAGGTGGATACAATCTGGAAGCGCTCAGAGACTCGGTACGCGAAGTCCTGAAAGAGATGGTCGGTCGGCGGACGACCGATACCCGCAGCATGATTGCCTCGGCCGACCCGAAAAAAACCGCTTATGTCCTTTGGCGGGTTACACGCATGCATCAAAAATACTGGAAAAACCTGGCCTTGTCGTCGACCGGCGGCGCCCCGGCCGTCCTTTCGAGAATGGACCGCTGCAAGGGGAACCTGTCCAGGTGGATCGCCTATTTCAAGAGTTGACCGAAAAGGAGGATATGCCGCATGCCGTTCAGGGAATCCATCAAGCAGATCGCTAAAAAGATGCAAGCCTGCGAGGAGTGGATTGAACTGGTCAGGGATCTGCAGGAACCGATTCAAACCGGCAGCCTGCCGGCGGAACTGCACATGCGATGGGCCGACAAGGGGGATCTGATGGCGATCAACGCCCTGCAGGGGTTTGTCAAGGAGACCGATTTCATGGAAGCCTCGCTGCGCAAGGGGGATCGCTGCCTCGTTTTGGAGCACGACGAGCGCATCTGTGCCTTTGCCTGGGCAACCTTCTCCGATTTCAGGCTCGCGCTCTGGTATACCCTGAAGCTGCCTCCCGGATGGTCCTACCTGGTTTATATTTTCGTGCATCCGCAATTTGCCAGACGCGGCATTGGTTCAATCCTGTTGGGGTCGCTGATGGCGGCAGTTCGCGATCAGGGTAGCAGCCATATGCTTGCGGGCATGTACAGCAACTGGCATACCTCCATCCACATGCACACCAAACTTGGGTTTCGGATCCAGCGGCGCCTGAGCCAATGCAGGTGGCTCAATATCTTCCCCACACCGCCAAAGACAGTATGAGATTACAGGCGGCATTCCAGGGATGATGTCAATGGAGCTTTTTCAGGGCCATCGATTACAGGCAGACCGGTTTTTGCGGCAACTGCGCGCAGCATGCCTTCAAACAGCCACCGGTGCGTGGGCAGCAGGGCGTACCAGTATAGGATGCCGGCCAGGCCACGCGGCAGAAAGCGCGAAACCATCTTCAGTTCCACCTTGCCCTGGCCTTCCAGTGCAATCACAAACTCCAGCAGGGCGTCCCCCGGTGTCTTCATTTCTGCCAGAAGCAGAAGGCGATGGGGCGGTTCCACGGCGATGACCCGCCAGAAATCCAGTCCGTCGCCCACGCGCAGACGTGTGGGATGACGGCGTCCCCGCCGCAGGCCGGGACCACCCACCAGGCGGTCCATGATTCCCCGCAGCCACCACAGGCCGTGGGCGAAGTACCAGCCGTTCTTGCCGCCGATGGCCTTTACCGTCGACCAAACCGTTTTTTCGTCACCCCCCAGGACGATACGGTGGGCACCGCCCAGAACCGTTCCGCCGGCATAATCGGCATCCCCGCAGGTGGTCCACTCGGGGGGCAGACTGCCGCCGCCGTCAAACCAGCAGGTGTCCACCTGTTCCTGGCGGATACGGTCCAGGGCCTTTCGGATGGTCTGCCGGGTATCCATGAGATTGACCGGTACCAGGTCCCGGATGCGGTGGTCCCGGCAGACGACCGGGATACTCAATCCTTCGGCCAGGGGCTGGGCGATGGCGGCCGGCACCGGGGTCACCAGGTGAACCCAACGGGCACTGAGCCAGGGGGTCAGCACCGGAACGGGAATAATGAAACGCCGCCGCAAGCCCGCCTCCCTGGCATAAATTTGAATGATGTCCCGGTAGCTCAGCACATCCGGCCCGCCGATATCGAAGGTCCCGCCGATGGTTTCGGGAACCGTCAGGCAGCCTTCCAGGTAATCCAGCACATTGCCGATGGCGATGGGCTGGCAGGGGGTCTGGACCCATCGGGGTGTGATCATCATGGGCAGACGATCCACCAGATAGCGCAGCATCTCGAAAGAGGCGCTGCCCGATCCCAGGATCATGGCCGCCCGCAGGTTGGTCACCGGCACCGGGCCTGCCTGAAGGATCCGCTCCACCTCGTGACGCGATTTCAGATGGTGGCTCAGGGCTTCGTGATCCTGGTCGCCCAGGCCGCCCAGGTAGACGATGCGGGACAACCGGTTTTCCCTGGCTGCCGCAACCATGTTTTCAGCCGCCTTTCGATCCGCATCGGCAAAACGTCCCTTGTGGGCGCTCATGGAATGGATCAAGTAATAGGCCGTCCCGCAGCCATCGGCCGCCCGGACGAATGCATCCCGGTCCAGGGCGTCCCCGGCCGCGATTTCCATATTTTCATGGCCGCCCCAGGGTCGGCAGCGCAGCCGCTCGGGGGAGCGGGCCATGGCGCGCACCCGGTGGCCGCCGGCCAGCAGGCGCGGGATGAGCCGTCCGCCCACATAACCGGTGCCGCCGGTAACCAGGATGGGTTTAAAAGTTGACATTGGGTATTTTTATTGTCCCTTGCCGAAGGCTTTTTCGATCTCCGCGTCCAGTTCCTCGTTGCCGTTTTTGGCTTTGAACTCCTGCCATTTGGCGCTGTCTTGCTGATAACCGGAGATCACCTGCCGCCTGATGCTCTCCTTCACCTCCACGGTTTCCAGAACAGCCAACACATAGATATCTTCGCTGGGAGAAATCCACGTGTCCTTTTCCCGGGAACCGGACAACGTCTCATCGGTGACCAGTTTGGACACCTGCTTGGAAAATGCATCCATGGTCTGGTCATCGCCGATGCCCGTCTGCTGGGCAAAGGTGTTCACCAGTCCTCGGACCTTGACCGACACCTGCCTGGCCAGTTCACCACGGGCGTTGGCCAGTGCCTCGGTGCGGGCAAACTGGATGCCGCCCTTGCCGATGCGGGCCGACCCCACGGCCGAAAATTTTTCGCCGTTGTATTCAGCCAACACCCAATCCGGGGCATACTCGTACTCTTTTTCGAAACGTTCGTTGTCGATCTTTTTCACCTTCTTGCCGCAGCCGGCCAGAACCAGCATCAGGGCCAGGGATACCATGGTCAGGACGATCAGTGTTCGTTTCATGATGCCTCCTGTAAATTTGGTTTGATTTCGGTTGTTGCCACTTTTAAGCCGCTGGTCATTCGGTCGCCACGCCCAAGGTATTCAAGGCACGCACAAGCTTGCTGGCGACCTGTGCCGCCACGCCCTCCACCGCCCGGCGGGCCGCTTCGCCTTCATTCACATGGCCTTTTCTAACGCTTTCATCGAAGGCGGCAATCTGCACGTCGGTGTCCATGTCTACCAGTTGAACGTCGGCCATGGCTCTGATGAATCGTACATCCGGATTGCCCAGGTCCAGGGGTTCTATATGAATGGTACCGGTGATCAGGCCGGCAGCCTCATCCCGGTATGGGGTGAGCGTATAGCCATCGCCGGACAGCAGGGCATTGAGCCGCCGCGTGAAGGGTGGCGCCGGATTGCCGTCCAATTGGATATACAAGGAGACGTCACGGGCCATCCGTTCGCGCTGGACAATAATGTCGGAACGATCATCGAGACCGGGCGTCGCCGGACGCCCCAGAACGGAGAGCCGGCTCTCGATGGCCGCCTGGCGAACCATCAGTGCGGTGATGCGGTTCAGGGCGGTCAGCCGCGAAAGCCGTCCCTTGACCCCGACGAGGGCTTCCACTTGACCGTCAATGGCCATCTGGGTCTCCGCCAGTTCCCGCTGCCACCGACTGATCGCCTGCCGGCGGTCCAGCACAGCAAGGGCCCGGAACCCGCCGGCGGCGTCATCCGGTTCAACCCGGCCGATGCGGGCGCCTTCCAACTGAACGTCCGTATGGATGCGAACGGTCTGTTCCACCTGCTTGTCAAACTGTTCGGGCAGGCCCTCCCCCATCCACGAGGTGGCCTGCTGGACGGTCCGGGCATAAACCCGGGATTCGAAGATAGCGGCCAACTCGGCCATGGCCGCCCGTTTGGCCTCCCCTTCGGTGGCCCCGACAGCCTCGGCAGTCAGGAACCGGTCGTCGGGAAACAGGTCGGCCGCCGGGACTTCCTCGGCAGGTTTCGATCCCGCACAAGCAGCGGCCATTAGCACAACCAGGGTGAGGAGCATCCAATGCAGTCGTTTCATCGGCTTTCTCCATGGGCGGCCGCGATCGCATCTGGGCCGCTGAATTTGTGGACTCACAAATATTGTATCGTTTTCATGGTTATTTATTAACCGCGGAGTCCGCCGAGAGCACAGCGGTCAGCTTTTATTTTGGCAAATATCATTTCTCAGCGTGCTCAGCGGTAAAATTTTATCCGTCATCGATATTAAGGCTGGGTTTTGCTGCCTACCGAAACCGGGTAGCGAAGGTCCCGAAACAGGTATCGGGTGGTGCCCGGTTCCACCAACAGGGGCCCGAAATCGGCCCAGGTTCCGCCGCAGGCCTGAAGCTCAACCGCATACTCACCGGCGGGGACATGCATACGGGTCATGTAAATCCGGCCGGGCAGGGTCCGCCAACTGCGGGTGTCCGCCCGTTCCACCACCAGGATATTGACCAGGTTCAGGATCGCCTCGATGGTCCGCTGATCGTTGCGACTGTCGCTGGATCGGGCAATGCTGTGTATGGCCACCTGTTTGGCCACGGCTCTGGCGATCGCCTTGGCCAGGATACGTCCCTTGCGATCCTCGAGATTCTTGACGGCGATACGGTTGATGTCTTCCACCATCACCAGATCCGACTCAAAAAAGTGGTCGCCGTCATAAAGATTCAGGCGACCCTGGCTGCAGCGGGGCAGCGTGACCACCATTCGCGAAAAGGCCACGCCGACAGGGCCATGGCTGGTAGGGATCACCACCATGTCCTGAACCTTCTGGGGCGCATATCCGGCAAATGTGATAAACACCACGCTGCCCGGGTCAAGGGTTTCGTCGGGGCGGCGCGGCTGGTCGATGGGGTCGGCGGAAACCAGGCCCTCGATATCTGCCATGCGGCCAACAGTCCGTGCCACCCGCACCAGGTCCGCCATCAGCATCTCCGGCAGGGCCGTGCCGTATGCCCGGTAGTCCTCCCGGTAGACCTCAGCGGCCCGGCGGTAGTCGATGAAGGCTTCGTCCCAGGCGCCGTCCGCCTCGTGGAGGATGCCGCTCAGGTAGCGGGCAAACGCGTCCTCCTTGTAAACATTCTTCTTCTCGTATTTATCGTTAAAAACCGCCAGCAGCGTATCCAACCGCCGGGCTTCCACCAGGGCGTCTTCAGGCTGGCCGGCCTGCAGGTAGCCGATGGCGGACATCAGGTGAATCATCACCCGTTCAAAATCCTCGCCGGCGTAGGCCAGGACGCTGTCGTTGGTCACCAGGGAAAGCGCATTCCGGGATATGCTATCGGTCCACAAGCGCTCGGCAAGGTCCTCGGCACTGCGAAAGTTCGATTGGGCCGCATCGAGGTTGCCGCACTGCATATATACCATGGCAGCATCCAGCAAATAGATCAGCCGCTGGTTGCTTCCGTAAGCACCATCGCTCTCGTCGATGAGGGCGATGGCCGCCGGGCAGTCACCACTTGCCAGATCCTGGTCCAGCCGGGAAAAAACATTACCGCCCGCACAACCGGAGGCGATCAGACAGATCATGATGATGGGCAGCAGATAGGGCATGCGGACCTGCAAAGATGATGTCCGAATCAGAAACCGAAGCGGCTGCGTTTGACCAGCTTCTTGATTTTCTTTTCGCCGATCCATGCCTTGCGCTGGCTCTGGATGTCGATCAATTCCAGGTTGACCTGGTAGTACTTGACCTCCTTGCCTTCGACCCGGTCGGAGATGGTGTTGATGGATCCCTGAAGCATGAAATCGGCACCGAGCTCTTCGCCCTCCTCTTTGGCAGTGGCTTCGGAGGCGTTGGCCGCCTGGTCCTTTCTCTCCTCGCGGACCTCTCCGCGCTGGCCGCTGCTGGCGACGAATTCCACTTCGCCGGAATTGATCAGGGCGCGTTCCAGATCCTTGACGAACGTCTGGGTGTTGATGTGTTCGTCACTGCGGTTGCGCACCGACCCCACGATGACCACCGGGTCCTTGCTCTTGCCGGCCCGGTAGCGGTCGATCCATGGCCGGGAAAGGACGTCGCTGATCATCTCTTCGGACACCAGTCGGGAATCCGTGTCGTTCCAACGGCCGCTCAGATCCACAGCCTCGTCGACGTCCATTCGATCTACTTTGACAGACGCGCAGCCGGCCAGAATCAAGCCTGCCGCAAAGACTATGGCCATTTTTTTCCACACGGTGTTTTCGAACATGCCTGAATTGCTCCTCATGCTATAATTTTTACCGGTCGGGACCTCGACCATCAATATAAATCGGTCCTTGAACACATGAAATAGAAATCCTCGGATTCCCTGGCATGCGGCCTAACAATCGTTGATGGCATCCACCAACTGCCGCAACCGCCCGAAGTCTCGCTTGTTGAAATCCACCACCAGCCGGGGAAGGTGGGCCAGTTCCGGCTCGTTGATTTCATCGTCGAAGGGGCCGGACAGATGCATATCTCCCCCGGGGATTAAAATGTCAGCGAACCCTTTTTCGAGCGTGTCCACATGTTTTGAATCCAACGGCGTCGACATGCGGATGACCAACTGGTCTTCCACGTACCGCAGGCTGTGATACCGCGAGTAGAAATGACGGATCCGGGCCACGGCATCCGCAGGGCGGGTCACCCGTTCAATCAGGCCGAAGTCGTCATGTGAAATGTACCCGTGGCCGGAGAGTTCGTTGTCTAGGAAATTGAACAAGTGATCCCAATAGGTCCCGGCTGGTTCGTCAATGCAAAACAGGGGCAGCGGGTAGAGCTTGCCGGTCTGCAGCAGGGTAATGGACTCCATGGCCTCGTCCAGGGTGCCGAACCCGCCGGGGAACAGGATCACCGCGTCGGCTTCTTTCAGGAAGGCCACTTTGCGGTTGAAAAAGTATTTGTAGGTGATGTGGCGGGGATTGCCCACCAGCACGGGGTTGGGTTTCTGTTCAAAGGGCAGCCGGATATTGACGCCGAAGGAGTGTTCCGGGCCGGCCCCTTCATTGGTGGCCTGCATGATCCCGGGGCCGCCGCCGGTGATCACCATGAATCCGGCCTCGGCCAGCTTTTTCCCCAGATCCCTTGCCATGTGATACAAGGGCGCATCGGACCGGGTCCTGGCCGATCCGAACACCGTCACCTTGCGTACCTTGCGATAGGGACCAAAGACTTTGGCGGTAAAGCGCATCTCCTTCATGGATGAGTTCATCAGCTTCAGATCGGCGCGACCGCCGTTTTCCTGTCCGGCCTTCAGGCCGGCCAGAATGATTTCACGCACAATATCCGGGTGGGCAACGTCGCCCACCTGGGCCATCAACCCGTCGATGGCGTCGTCCACCGCGCCGTTGGTGCGTGTAAAATGAAGTTCCATGGGTTTCGAAAAGCCCTTGCGGCTGCTATCCGGCATCAAATGGATTCCTTTGCTGGAGGTTAACTCACTGCTGAATTCCCGCTGACTGTAAAATGACTATTGTAACCGTTTTTTCAGGATTCGCAAGCACCCTGTGCCCTGTCACCGCCGGCCGCCCTTCATCGGACAGAAAAGAGGTATGGATGTTACAACACCGTTAACCGTGATTATAATGGACTAAAGACGAAACGAAGGAGACCCGCCATGCAGCTTTCAGCGTTTACCGGTGCGGGAAACGTACTGACCCTCGACGTCCGGTCGGAGATCCGCGCTGCCCGGTACAAGGCGATCTGCCGGGATATGGACCAGGCCGTAGCCGAACTTGGCCGCGTTCGTCTGGTGCTGGTGATGCGGCACTATCCCTCATTCAACAGTGCCGAGGATTTTTTCGATGATCTGCGATTCCTGCGGATTTACGACCACGCCATCGACAAGGTGGCCGTCGTGTGCGACCGGTTCTGGAAGGACACCTGGGTGGGAATTTTCAGTCTGTTCAGCGGTATCCGCATGGAATTTTTTGAAATGACTCAGGTGGATGAGGTGACCCAATGGATTCAACACAAATAGTATCTTATGAAATCCTTGTTTTTTATGCAGGCAACAAAAGACATGAAATAAGTAAAATACAAAAACCAAATGACAAATAAATCACAATTATCAAATTCAAAGCTCCAAACCTCATGATCTTGAAGTAAACATACGCCAACCTTCAATATTGGCGGAATCAAAAGGACCATCAACGGTTGGGATTGGCCCTATTTTGAGATTTGGATACTGTATTTTGGAATTTATTTGCGATTTGTTCTTTGTAATTTGTTATTTAGCTTTGGTGCCTACAATTGTTGTTTCCAGCAACTCGGCTTAGCGTGAGCAGCCATTTGCGCTGATCACGTTTCACCCCCTGAATCCTCCACCATGGAGAAGAAATGAACGTCAAGACACTCAGTTTTCAAAATACCAACGGCGAGACGCTTTCCGGACGGCTGGATCTGCCGCTGAGGGCGGTCCCGGACGCCTATGCACGCTTTGCCCACTGCTTTACGTGCAGCAAACACACCAAAGCCGTGGCAGCCGTCAGCCATGCCTTGACGCGCAAGGGCATCGCCGTGCTCCGGTTCGACTTTACCGGCCTGGGTGACAGTGAAGGCGTTTTTTCAGATACGAACTTCTTCAGCAACGTGGCCGACCTGATCACCGCCGCCGACAATCACGCCCGCAGACCGTAGTGAAACATCTCATAGTGGGTCTTGCCGCCGAGCAGCGCGTCCATTTTCTCCTGGATCGCCTGTCTCTCCTTGCTCAACAGCCATTTTTCCCAGTCCAATGGAGATTCCCAGGTGCTGATGACCAGGAACACATCGGGCCGGTCGTTGCTCTTCATGGTTTCACCGGAGATGTAGCCGGGCTGGGCCGTGGCCAGGGAGCGCATCTCCCTGAACAGCTGAAGCATTTGCCTGCCCTTGTCGCCGGGAACCGTGCGGGTAATCAGAACTTTGACACTCATGGGAGCCTCCTTTTTCGTGTAGGGTGAAGACGCATGCAGTCGCCCGTTGCGGGGAGTCGATAGCGGTTTTTCCGGCATTTGAAAGGCAAGCGGCGGCAATAGGGGTCGATGGGACGGCCAATCAGGTGCCGGATACAACGGTTCATTGACTTATTATTTGACGATATGGATGGATTGTCAAACGGATAATGCGGGCAATCGATGGCGCACGGATGACGGTAACCGATCGGCCCCTATTCCCCCCGGTTTGTCTCAAACCGGCGATTGTCGGTACCTGCCTGTGTGGACACTTGGCAATTCGGAAAAGGAAGAATTTACGAATCTAAAGGTTATGTATTCTGGCAAAGCACCACAGGAAGAATAATCTCATCCCTACGAAAAGAATGGAGCACCCTAAACAACAGGTGCTCCAAATGACATCCTTGCCGCATAATTAGGCTAGTTACTGCTGTGGCAGCTGCAGCAGTCGGTTCGGCTGCTGTGCCCACCCGGCTGTGCCGATACTGGACCGGGACCGCACAGGGCGGCCTGATCTCCACCGGGACTGACAGCCTCCTCTTTAAAAGGAACGAAATCGAACAATGCTCCCTGCTCCGCCATATGGGTTTTCGATGCCAGCGAATCATGACAGGATGAGCAGACCGAAGCGGTCGGTGTGGTATTGGTGTCGTCATCGGGGCTGGACAGATCGGCTCCGGTCAGGGTCGTGGTCGGCTGCACGTTTTCATCCAGGGGGACGGTATAGGTTGACCCGTCATGACACCCCGTGCAGTTCCTCAGGTTGTCCAGGCCACTGGGCAGGCCCACCTCGCTGAAATCGTTGACGCTGCTGTTGAAGCCGTAAATGACGATACCCTCTTCACGAAACCCGTGCAGATCGGCTTGCCCGGCGTGAATGGCGTGGATCATGTACTTGAAATCGATGGCCTGTTCGACCTTGCCGTCCACGGCATTGGCTGCAGACGGTCTGACCGCAATGTCGGTGGCATCGGCATTGTGGCAGATTACGCACACCTGGGGGTTATCCGTGCGGTTGTTGCCGTGCAGGCTCAGAACAGCGTGGCATTGCTTGCAGTTGTCGATATCCACGACAGCACGCCTGGATTCGGCACTGCTGTCGGTGACGGCAAAGGCCTGGGTCACGCTGGTTACCGGGACCCGGTCCGAGTAGGTGCCGTCGCCGTCAAAGTCGGCGGCCGGATGCCCTTCGATGGCCGCCACCCCGCTGCCCACCGTCGTGCTGGGCAGGGGTACGGGGGAGGTGACGGTGTAGGTGCCGTCGCCGTTGTCCGTGGCCACGCCGGCGGACAGCGGGTTGATGGAAACCGGTTCAGCCGGTGTGCTGCCGCTGCCGGTATTGGTATAATCCGTGGTTTCCCAGCCGATCAGGATGGCCAACCGGCTGGCGCCGCCACCGGCCGTAAAGGCAGGATCGCTGAGGATGTCGTAGGGCGCGTCGGCATTCTTCGGATCGGTCACCGAAAAGGTGATCGACGGGGTCTCTCCGGGATTGGTGCCCGCAATGCTGATGATGTTGTATTCAAAAGCTGCGGCCGCCGCCACGGAAGGAATTTCGTGGGCCTCTTTGATCTCATCCGGCGTGAGGTCGGGGAACGTTGGAAAATCGGCCAGGTCCGGGGCCTCATGGCAGGAGGTGCATGCGGCTGTGGAAGGCACTTTCTTCCAGTTGTCGCCATCGGGTGTTGCCGCGTCCAATATATCATGGCACTTGGTGCAATTGCGCAGATCCTGGGGATACACCACCTTTGAGTAGTCGTTCTTGCTGTTTTGAAATCCCCAAATGGCATACTCGCCCCCGGCCTGGACCTCGGGTCCCTCCTCACCGGCATGGATCTTGTGGATCATGACTTTGAAATCGACCGTGTTGCCGCTGTTGGCATCGGTCGAGCCGGGGTTGTGGCAGGTCACGCAATACTCGACCTGAATTCTGTCCCCGCCATGCAGGCCCAATTTGAGGTGGCACTCATTGCAGGATGCATTGTCGGAGACGTCGCGGGTTTCGGTGACGTCAACGGTGTCGGGTCTAAAATCAAAGAAGGCGTTGGCCACATTACCGGTGAGCTGCATGGCCACCCGATGGGTGCGGGTGGGTTCGAAGCTCACCGCCACGCTGTTGACCCGGATGGCCATCACATAGGTATAGGTGCCGTCGAGGTTATCGGTGAACACGCCGCTATCGTCACTGGCCCTTTCAGAGGTAGCTTGGATTGCAGTGGTGCCGTCGGGCGTCGGTGTGCCGTCGGGTGCGTTGCCGGGATCACCGGCCTGTTTGGTCTCGGTGGTGTTGATGTAGCTTTGCCAATTCAACACGCCGTCACCATCGGGCACCAGTTTGGCAAGGTTGAAGCGGATATTGCCTTTGGCGACGCCGGCAAGGGGAATCAGATTGTTCTCGCTCTCGAACAATTTGAAACTGATCGTGACCACGCCGGTGCCACCGTCAATGGCAACCGCTGTAATTTTACCTTCCGGGCTGTTGCTCTCATTGCTGTGCACCGCGGCAATGTCCGCAATGCTCGTGGCACGATGACACAGGGCGCATTGTTCATTAAAGGACTGCGCCGTCAAGGTGGTCTGTTGGCTAGGCGTTGAGTTCCCGCCGGAACAGCCAAACAAGGCGAAGGCAAGGATCAGGACAAAACCTACAGCACTAAATCTATTTGGCCGACTGGACATGACTACCTCCCACTTTAATGATGGATGCCGACTATTCTTTCCACCGCCTTTGCATGATCGCATCCTCGTTGAACTGAATGCGGAAACGATGCCCGGGACAAATCGGCGATTTACAAAGTTATTTGAGGTAAAACACCTCATACAAAACCAAGGCCTTTTTAACCGAAAACGTGGCAGACCGGGATGAGATGGTGGCCCCGCTGATGCCGACGATGTCCCTGCCGACGGTCAATGTGGAATTCACATTCTTTCCCCGATACTGGTTCATAAAAGCCATCCGGGCGATGGGCTTCCCTCTGATTTCCTGGTAACTCATCACGCGAACGGCCTTGACGGTCCCTTTGATATCCATGGCGGTCATGAACGTCACCGGTCCCCACTTGCCCGGCTGTACATCGATGATCGCAACGCCCTTACGTTCACCGCCCTTTTTGGCAAAGTAGAACGTGGTCTCCCTTTCACTTTGTACTTCCGCGGATTCGGAGCCTTCCTGATGGTATATGAGGCTGCCGCCAAGGTGTTCCTTGATCTGTTTCAGTTTTTCTCCGGAAAGTTTCTGAACTTCGGTTTCGATTTCGGCATCGGCAAAGAAAACTTCCTTCAGCGCCTGCTCTTCGGTCAGCAGGGTAAAGGCAAAGCAGACCGTTTGCAGGCTGACGAACGCCGCGAGCAGGGTGAATCCTGAAATACGCCATCGCTTGATCATTTATTCTCTCCTTGCAATCGACTTAATGTTTTCTGAATCGAGTTTAAGTGCATTTTCCAGTCCGGACGTGTAGATGATGTCGCCCGTGTCGGTAATAATAATCGCCTCCATGCCGGGTATCTTTTCCACCAACGCGCGTCCTTTTTCCGGTCCCAAGGCAAAGATGGCGGTATTCCAAGCATCGGCCAACATCGGATCGGCATGCAGCAGCGTGGTTCCACGGATTCCTTCGGCCGGGTATCCGTCCTTGGGATCGAAAATGTGGTGATATCGTTTCCCATCGTGCATAAAAAACCGTTCATAGTCACCCGAACCCATGACCGCCAGGTTTTCCACTTCCATAAATCCCAAGATGTCATTACCGCGTGGACTTCTTATGCCGACTTTCCAGAGATCCTGCCCTCTTTTGCCCAGGGCGAAGACATCGCCACCGGCGTCAATCAAGGCCGAGCGGATTCCCATGTCTTTCAACACGGTCACCGCCTGGCTGACTGAATAACCCTTGGCTATTCCGCCCAGGTCGATTCGGATGGCCGCATCGTCCTTGACCAGCATTCCGTCACGAATGTTTAAATGCCGATATCCGGTTTTCTGCAGACAGGCCTGGATTGCCGAAGCATCCGGTAAGGCGGGCGTGTCGCCGTAAAACCCCCATAATTCAATCAGCGGCTCGACAGTGATGTCGAAAGCACCGTCGGTAATCTGGGAGATCGCCAGTGCTTTTTGAGCGACCAACAAAATTTCCGGGTCAGTGATGGGAACGCCATTGGTGTTGAAGGCATAAATGGGCCCTTTGGGGTCCAGGTGGTTGAATTTGTCGGCAACCGCCTGCATGCTTTCGAAAGCCGCCTTTATGGCCGCTGAACCGGTCTCGGGTGGGCCCACCACTACCATGGTGACGAACGTGTCCATCATGAAACGGGTCTGTTTTTCGACATGGAACCGATGCATGTTGTAGGATCGCACAGCCAGCGAAGCTAAAAGCAGAACGCCGACAACCGAGGCCGCCATGATCATGAATTTGCGCAATCGGCTTTTATCCACACCCATTCCTTCATTTGACCGTTGAACAATCGGTAGTAAAGAGATAGCCTGGTGCATTTCTAAAGCCCTCACTCTAAAACGTGGTGCGCCACCCAAGGGTATAGCGCCAGTATTCCAGGGTATCCAGGGTGCCGCTGCGTTCGGCATCCACGTACTCAATCTGCGGAATGATCGTGGAGCTGTCTGTGATCCACCAGCCACCAGAGAACGATACCGATTTGTAATTGTCGGTCAGCAATTGGTCCGTCGATGCCGACCATAGGTCGACGTCGCTATATTTGAGCACAAATCGCAATTTTTCGTTGTATGAATATTTAACTTTGGCATACCATCCTTTATCTTCCCCGTCTTCCGTGCCGCCTCCGAGGAGCGGCAGGGCTTCGCGCCAACGGTATAAATATTCGCCGCTAAAGCTGAGGCTCGACCGTGTGAACTCTGCTCCAGCGGCCCATTGGTAGGCGTCATTGTCACCTTGATCATCCCAGCGTCCGTAACCGGCCGAACCCATCAGCCGCAGGCGTCCATCGAAAACGAAAAATTCCGGTGCCAGATGCAGCAGTCCCGTTTTGGCGCTGTTGTTATCCGTGAAGCGGGTGTCCTGATTAACACCGCGATCTTCACCATTGATCACGGCCAGATAAACCGGCAGGGAAAAGTTTTCAAAATCGAAATTGCGATAAAGTTCAAGCCCCGTGGATTGCATGGCCTGCAGGGTGGCCAGGCCATTGTTTTGATTATACTGCTCATGCCACCATGACTTGGTTGCATACTCCTCGCTGAAGAAGGGGTAAAATGCGCCGGCCTTCAGTTCGAACATCTTTGGCAAGCGAACGGTCAAAAAGGCTTCATCCAGATCGATGTCGACACTTGCAGAGGTTGACCGTGTGATTGGGGCGCCTAAGGATGGTGTGGCTTCCGCCAGTACGACGATCTCGGGCGCCACGGTGATTTGCAGCCAATCCGTCAGGCCTTTATTGATGTAAAGCCAGAGGTTGCTGATCCCCATCCCGAAAGCGTTGTGCTGGTCTTCACCGTTGACCTCTCCCGTGGATTGGTCGGCCAGGTAAAATTTAAAATGCCCGCCAATCGTCGCCTGTTTGCCGATGGCCTCGGCAACAACTTCCCTTGCCGAAGGCTGGTCTTGCAGTGCTTCGACAGATTCAGCGATTTCCGGAACACTCTCCAATTGTTGATCCTGTTGCTGCTGTTTCTTCTCAAGCGCCTCGATTTTGTTTTGGAGATCTCCTACTTGGGTTTTAAGATCGGACAAATCATCAGCGCCGGCGATTGCACTGCTCAAGAACAGGAGTGCAAAGGTTGCTATTAAGGCTGGTTTCCAATTCATCTCTTTACGCCCCCTTTTCCAGCGGTTATCTCTCGAAGGACAAAGTCATTCGTTCGATAAACCAGATTTAAAGATCACTTCCATCAAATGACCGTAAAGTAGCCTTCACGACGATATGCATGACTTTTCTGAATCAAGCATCTCTTTTCGAGACGGTTGATTCCAAAGGTTATTGTCCGGTTCCGTTTTTAAATACAATGTGGCAATCAGGTTGCTTAACAAGGGGAGTAGACCCCTGATATTTTTTATGTTTTTAAAATCCGTCGCGGTAACCGTATCGCGTGTGGTGTTCCATAAATGGGGCACGGCCATCCAGGCCATCGATAACAGGGTAGCAATCCGCTGGGGTTCAACACCGACAATTTGCAATGGCCGTAACAGACGGCCCAAACCCCTTACCAACTGGGGTGGAGATGTGGTTCGCATAAGCAAAGCGCTTGTCAGGATAAGAAAAATAATTCGGATGGAAATAAGAGAACCAAGGTTCAGGCCATTGCTGGTAATTTTAAATATGCCAAAACTGATGAGGACATGGGTTCCGGAACTGAAAAAAAGAGGCAGAAAGAATGGAACCAATATCAGTACAAGATATTTCCGGACAACCGAGGTGAGAAATGATAGAGGTGTCTGCGAAAGCGGGAGCATGACGCAGAGGAAAAGAAAAAAACCGATATAAAAGCCAACATGCGTGACCACCAACAGTGAGACCGCCAGCACCAACAAGCTGATTAACTTGACCTCCGCCGGGAATCGATGAAGCCATGAATTCCCAGGCGAGAAATATCTCAGCTGCAGGGCGTCACTGTCCGCATTCAAATCTTCGATACGCATACCTTTGTAGTTCTCTTGAAGCCGCAGGCAGACGCCGCCGGTCACGACCCCAACGATCCACCCCGTGGCCACGGCGCCAATACTCAACCACGGTAAGAATACGAAAATGCCGGCGTGTTTAACCAGAAGCAGGTAGGCCAGATACAGCTGGACAAGGTTGTGAACAAAGGCACCAATAATGCTGATGCCGATAATACTTAGGCGGCAGTATGTAGAAAGTCCGGAGAGCCAATAAAAAAATCCCATTACCAGGGTGCTGACAACAGCCGCGCCCAAACTCAGGATGAAGGTGGGCGACATGAACGTCCCCATGATCAGGGAACTGAGAACGGTTCGCAGGATAGCCACTTCCAGCGCATAACCGAAGCCAAGGACCACCATCGCGGTCAACGTCAGCATGTTGGCCAGCCCCAACCGCAAACCCGGTATGGGATGAGGAATCATCGATTCCGATATTTGCAGAACGCAGGCCAAGGCAATCAGCAAGGCGATCTTGCATATTTTATGGTCGGTGTGAAAGTCTGTGCTTTGATTTTCCATTGTGGTCTTCCTGGTGTCCTGCAATCGACCAACACCAACTAATAGACGACTGCATCCACCATCGGTCTTGCCGTCGATTTGACTTCGATCAACGTCTTGTATGGTACACAGATGATCGATTCACCCTCGACGTTCGCCCATCCTTGATGGACGCAAAATTGACGGGGGCAATCCGACCTCAGCACGCGTACACTGTTGTTACGGACTTCCAGTACCATTTTACCCGCCAATAAAGAGATTTGCCGGTCCTTGTCCAAAGTGATGTTCTCAGTAAGGGTCCCATCATGATAGACGATGATTTCTTTTACTTGTGATGTGGGTTCCTTCCAGTTGATCGTCGAGCCCAACAGCCCTCCTGCGGATCCCAGAAGAATTGTGACGATCAAGATAACGTCGAGTACCCGCATCTTGTGGAGATCGACCCTTGGTTCGTTTATTTTATGGTCTGATCGATTCATGCGTCTCGTCAACGGCTGTCCTGGCCGGTTGGAAGGTTTAGTGCAAGTTGATGCTGCGGCTGTAAATGATACCGTTGACCAGCAGGTAGATTCCCGAGGTCAGGACCGCGTATCCAAAAACATAGTAGGTGACTCGGTACCAGGGAACCGGCTGTTCTGCACGTAGACCGGTTTGTCTGCCCTCTTGTCTGATACGCTCGATCCAGGCCGGTTTTTCTTCCATGATCTCGTCAATGGGAACACTTCCTGAAAACATGGCTTCGTTCATCGGGAAGCTCATGGGCCTCAGGTGGCCGACGAAGAAATGGACGATAAATATATAGGTTACCGCCAGCAGTGCTTCCGCGCGGTGGAGCAGAACGGCAATATTCAGGAACCAGCCAGGTAAAAACTGGCTGGTCACCAGTGGATACATAACCATCAGGCCGGTGATCGCCAGAAGTGGCAACCCCCAATAGACGGCCCAGTAATCGAATTTTTCAAAATAAGTCCAGCGATCGAAGCGCGGTGCCGGTCCCAGGCCAAAAAACCAGAGAATGCGTTGTTTCATGTTCTTCAGATCTTGAAAGTTGGGCACCAGGGAGTCCGGGCCTAATATGCTGTTGATCGGATTTTTCCAATCCACCCGTTTGAAGAGAATGAGCGTATGAATCACAAGCCCGATGATCATCACGACCCCCACCCCTTTGTGGATGGTCAGGCAGATTTCATAACCACCAAAGGCATGGGTCAACGATTTCCCCCAGACAGTACTGTAGTACAGCCGGCTGAACCCGGTCGCCGCCTGGGTGATGAACGTCAGCATGAGCGACAGGTGAAATATCCTGTCGATAACGCTGAAGCGCCTAATCCGATTCGCTGACATTATGTTTCCGCGCTTTCATTTTGATGACGAACTCCCTTACGCCAGCCGCCAGACTATGCGGGATGAAAAAGGCCAGCGTGCCAACCAGAAGTATGAACATGAACCAATAGGTAAAGAACAGGAGAGGAAATTGTGTTCTTGCCTTCATGGATCCGGCCGGGGGTTCATGGATAATGTAGCTGGCAAAAGAGGCGCTGGCGCCTTCATGACACTTGGCGCACACATAGGCATGCCTCCGGATGGGATTCATGGGGGAATAGAAATGGTCGATGCTGGCGATGGGTTCGCCGCCGTGGCATTGCCTGCAGGTAAGGTTGGCCCGGGTCGAATGAATATCGCTAACCTCCGCTTTATGGCAGTCCACACATCGCAAGGATGCATAGAATTTGATGCCGCGGTGGGAGTCGGCCAGCCGTCGACGGATCCTGACCTGGGCCGCTGCAGGACTATACGGAAAGATACCCTGGCCGACCCCGGGAACGCCAACTGGAGAGAGACGGGTCGGCCTGACTTCGTACTGCTCGTAAAAACCGCTGCTGACTTGGCGGTTCTTATATTGTCTCAGCGAGGACGCCACCTCTTCCTGGGCAAAGGCCTGGGCAGCGCCGGCAATCCCCAGAGCTAGCGCAGCCAATCCCATCCAGGCAAAATAACGATGGTGGCGTCCGGTTGTTTTCATTTAGAGATTCCTTTATCAGAAGCGATGACTACCAGGCATCCAGGGATCCCGGGAATGCCTTCTCCTGCAACTCTTTCAAATTGGCATCCTTGTGTTTGTGGCACGCCTGGCAGGAGTTGGGCACCTCGGGATTGTCCATCGTATCTTTGGGTACAAGGGCGGAGAACACGTGACTGTGGTTGAGACCGGATTCTTCGCTGGCTGCGATTCTGGGCATGTGACAGCCGATGCAATTGGCAAAAGAGTGGATGGCATGTCCCGTGGTCTTGTTCAGGATCTGATGACATTCAAAACACTGCTGCGAGCCTGCCTTTAGCGTCTGGGAGCCGGTCAGGGCGATACCCAGTTGATGGACATAGTGGCAGGAGGTGCAGGTCACCCCTTCTTTATAATGTGCCGACTGCTGCCAGTCGATGAATTGCTGATGATGGCCCTTGGAGAAGTCGGCGGCATAGTATTGTTTTACATTGTCCCCTTCGTAGACCTTGGAGCGAAAATAGGGCTGCAATGCTCTTCCCGGTTGATAACCGACGGCCCAGCCGGCGTCCTTGTGCTGCGTGGCCTGGCCCCTTGTGTGGCAGGAACCGCAGATCTGCGCGGCCACACCGCTGGTCAATTTGGCTGGGTTGACAATGGTCTGCCGTTTCTCGAAAACAGCGGTTTTAGGAAGCGCGGCGTGCCAGGACCCTTTACCGTGGCAGGCTTCGCAGGCTACCCCCAGTTCGGAGTAAGTTTTCTTTTCAATATCAACTCCGGTCGCATGACAGCCGGCACACAACTGCAGCCAGGAGCGCTTGTCCCAATCCTGCTCATGATAATTCAGCCACCGGTGTTTATCGGATTGGTATTCGATTGGCGCGATATAATAATCACCGTCTTTTTGCACGACATAGCGCTGTTTCCATTCGGATCCGATGACGATTTTGATGTCTTCGATTTTGGGAATGTAGATGCTGTCTGCCGCCGTTTTGAGCTGATCGCCGAGTTCGGCAAGGTCCTTGCGGATCTCCGTTTCATCGATGGGGGCAATGATAAAATCCTGGTTGGTCTGGGCATCCTGGGTCATCAGGCTGTGCATGGTTTCCTTCCAGGAATCATAGTGCTCCAGATGACACATCTTGCAGGTATCGGAACCGACATAGGTTTTTTCCTGAGCCAGGATTCGCTTCATGTCTATCGGTTTTTCGGTGGTGCAGGCGGTCAGCAGTAATCCCGTCAATCCCAGAGCGACGATCATTCCTTTTGCTTGTCTCGTCATACCAACCTTCCTATCACTTGGGCTCGAAGTTAACTTATTGTATTTATTTTATAGTTATCGAATTATAGCGTGTTAAACAGACAACTGGACGACGCGAAACTCAGACATCCTTTATCAGGTAGAGCAATTCATCCATATCGATCGGCTTGGTCAGACATGCAAAAAAATGTTCGCTGAGCACCTCTTTGTGCTCCGGATGAAATTTGCGCTCGGAACATGCAAGCAGAACCAGATCCGAATACTTGCGTTTAAGCGCCCTGATCTGCTGAATGTCGGGTTCAAAGGTGTCAATGTCCATCGCGGCGATACACGTCGATGGATCCTGCAATTCATCGGTCAAGGCCTTTAAGGAGGTCAGGACACTTGCGCGGTATTGACCTTTTGGAAGCTGTCCCATGAATGAATTGCCGAAATTGGAATTGTTGGTAATAATAAAGAATTCTTTTTCCATGACAGTCCCGATGGGCAGGCACAACGGCGGCAAATGGATACTCCCGCCGCTGCATGGATTAGAGCAATTCATATACCACTGGCGCCGCAATTCCATTTCTTTGAGGTCAACTACCTGTAAATGCTATAAAAGTATTTATTCTTTGGCTGGAGTAACGAGGGAATGTTCCACCAGGATACATATCAATCGCCCTGAAAGCGGGGGCCGCACAGCGATGGTGTGTGCAGTGGATGGACGCAAAATCCGTAAAATCGAGTAAATCAAATAGATACAGTCAGTTAACTGTGTGTAAAAACTGGACACGGATAACCCTGATTCCAAGTAAAAAGACACCCGCTAAGATTTTCCGAGGAGATTACGCATGACTAAAGCGTGGGGAGGGGGGATCGGTAGAGTAAATGATCGGTGCCGCAGCATACTTGGCAATCGCTCAAGACCCATAGTGAGGACGATGTTGATCCACTATTTTCCGCCGGTCTTGTCTGATGGCATATTTTCTCAACTTGTTATACAGGGTACTGCGGCTGATGCCGAGCTTCTGCGCGGATAGCTTTTTGTTCCAGCCGGTCTCTTTCAGGACGTTCAGCAGCAGTTTTTTTTCGTTGGTCACGATCGACGCCCTCTTGGTTTCCTGTTCATGGGCGTCGGCAGTCCCACACAAATCCCGAACCTCCAACGGTAGGTCGGCCACCTGCACCGCTGTCCCCTTGGCCAGGACAACGCTATGCTCCACGGCGTTTTCCAGTTCGCGGACATTGCCGGGCCAGGCATAGGCCATGAATTGCCGCATCGCTTCATCACTGAAATCGGTGAGTCGGTTTTTCTGTTGCGCCTCGGCATAATGCGATAGAAAATGACGCGCCAATAGCGGGATATCATTTTTTCGAAGCCGAAGCGGTGGCAGATTGATGGGGATCACGTTTAGTCGGTAAAACAGGTCTTCGCGAAAATGACCTTTTTTTATCTCGTCCATCAGGTTTTTGTTCGTGGCGGAGATCACGCGCACATCAACTTCAATGGTCTGCTCCCCCCCAATTCTTTCAAATCGGTGGGTTTGCAGGACACGCAGGAGCTTGACCTGGGCAGACAGTGATATTTCACCGATTTCATCGAGGAACACCGTGCCCCCTTGGGCCTGTTCAAAGCGCCCTATCTTACGCTTGACAGCTCCGGTAAAGGCCCCTTTTTCATGGCCAAAAAGCTCACTTTCAAGCAGTGTTGCCGGGAAAGCCGAACAATTGATCACCACAAAAGGACCATTTTTTCGTTGACTGTGGCGGTGCACGGCCATGGCGACCAACTCCTTGCCGGTTCCACTCTCTCCCTGAATCAAGACGGTGGCATCGGTGGGTGCGGTGTCCTTGATGAGTTGGTAAATGGTCTTCATTTTGGCATGTTTGCCAACGATGCCGCTGAAATGGGTCGATTTTTCGATCTGATCATGCAAATTGCGTAACTCGGCTTCCTGCACGGCAGCTCGTTTGATGCCCCCTGCGGCTTGCTTAAAAATCAATTCGATGACATCGAGGCCCTTTTTATTGCAGGTGCAATTACTCGTGCAGGCAATCAACAGTGCACTGATCAGCTGCTGTTCATGGTGGATTGGAATCACCACCAACCGGTCGGCAGCTCTGAATTCTTCCGGCAGCACCTGATGATCGAACCGGTCGCGTTTGACAAAGGCTACCGATTCAAAGCCTTTCACCAAATCAGCCATATGGTGGTAACTCGCCGCGTCAAGGTTCTCAGTAGCACGTTCGGTGACCAGCATGAGGTCTTCACGGGTATCGAAAAATACCACCATAGCCATTTTCTGGCATGACACCACCTCCTTGAACCGGTGTATCATATAGTAACAAATATCCGCGATTGTCGGTTGGGCACCAATCTGCTGAAGGATTTCAAAAGATTTACGGGTTTGGGTGTACGCCTGGTTGATTTCATCACGCTTGGCTTCAAGGCGCTGGGTATAATCTTTGACCCGGTTAAGCATGGCATTGAACGCGGCAGCCACCCGCTCGACTTCATCATGGCTTTGTACGGAAACCTTTAAATCAAGCCGGCCTTCATCGATTTTCTCGGCCGCATCGGCGAGTTTCAACAGCGGACGGGTCATTTTCCTGATTAACAGGTTGGCGGTCAGAAATCCGACAACCAACAGGGCAAGGGTGATCAACGTGATGTGGCCCCACAGCCGTCTGACCTGATTGATGTATTTATTTTCTGAAATCCCTAACCGCAGGACACCGCCTTCTCCGTCGAATATGGGCCAGGCAATATCGTAGTAATTCTCCCCCTGGACGGTCTTCAATCTAACCGTGTTACCGATATCGCCCTTTGGAGAATAGTTGACATTGGCCAGATCAATGGGGAATCCGTCTTGGAAGCTGTGGGCCTGAACCTGGCCGCTCCTCAAAATGAAAACGTAGGACAAGGAGGGATTGAGGTTCATGTTGTAATCGATCATTTTCTGGAGGGCGACAATGTCGTTGATCAGAACTTTTTCAGTGCTTTCCAGGGCAAGCTGATGCGCCAGCCGTTCGGCTTCAGTCCTGGAGATCTGGTATAGGTTGCGGCTGTACCAATAGGACATGATGGCGGACGAACTAACGCCACATCCGAGGATGATGGCTGCCACCGTGAGCAGTAATTTAGTGCGCAGACTTTTCATGAGCGATTTTCGATGATCCCTGCGTATTTAAGGTCAGGACCATGCGTCTGATCGGATCGTAAAGTTCCTCTTTGACGGGAACGAACCGCTCGATCATCAGATGGTCCAAGATGGATTTTCCTTGTGGATCCAGGTGCAAATTATAGAGCAGGTGCTTGATCCGTAAAATGTTTGGTGACGGCAAGTGCGATGAAGCGACCACCGGGGGGTTTCCAAAGGGTTCCGATCGGAAGATCACCCGGGTCTGAGAAGTGAAATCAGGGTCTTGATGCTTGAAATATTCCCAGATCTGTTCGTGGACAAAAGCGCCGTCGGCGAGGTTCCTGGCCACCGCCATGATGGAGTTGTCATGGCTGTAGGTGTAAATGGTCTTGCTGAAAAAATGATCGGCGGTTTCACCGATGCGGTTCAGAATAAAAGTGGGCACCAGAAAACCGGTGTTCGATTCCGGGTCGGAAAAGGCGAAGGTTCGTCCGCGCAAGGCCTCAAAATTGCTGAAAGGGCTATCCCGATTGACGATCAGATAGGACCGGTAGGTTTCTTTGTGCATGACCACCGGCACGGCGACCGGGATTAATCGGCAGTGGTTTTTCTCAACGGCATAGGGTCCCGAGCAAATAAAAGCCAGATCGATATCGCCGCTTCCCAGCAGCGTGTTGACCTCTGCATAGGTTTTTCGTTGAACAAGCGTGATGTCCCGCTCTAATTTTTCACCGAAGTACCTGAGCAATTCATGATAAAATATCATGGTTTGCTTGGGTGAGGTGATGGATGCCACCGCTATGCGCAATGCATTGGGACTGCCTTCACGAATGGCCGGCTGAAGGATATTCGACTTTTTTGAAAAATCGACGACCACCGTGTTTGGATCGGTTTTGCAGCCCATCAGCAGCAGACACGCAATTAAAGGTAAACAGCAAATCAGGGAAGCACGCGTACCGAAACGGTTGGGTCTGGACCACATGATGAATCACCTTACCGTGTCTCTGTCAATGAAGCGGACCTCGCCGCTGAGGTCAGTACATGCCTTCAAGCGATACAGGCCAATCAGTGTGTCGATTTCATCAAGATATTTCGGATAGATCACTCGATCGGCGGCGAGCAGTCGAAGGGGATAGGCTGGATCGACAAACCCTTTTTCAATGGCCTGTTGCTGAAGCTGGCGGATGATGTGGTAACCGCTCACGGTCTGAGAGCAGGCGTCGGTACAGCGCTGACACCCCAGGCACAGCCAGATGGTGGGGGATCTGAGCAGTTCGTCGGAAAGTCCGAGATTGGCCATGCGTATGATTCGTTGCGGATCAAACACATCCCCATCACAGATAATCGGGCAGCATCCGCTGCATTCGCTGCAGGTGAAACAGGCCTGACCGTTCAGCACCATTTCCGATTTGGGCGATGGGCGCGCTTTCCGCTTCACCCCCAAGGCAACGGGACGATAAAGGGCATGGGGCAACGGCTTTTTCAACCATTGAAACCAGGTCTGATCAGGCAGGTGATCCAAACTACCTCTGAAGCAGTGGGCGGCGGCGCGCCATCGAACCCGCTGAAACTCGGCAAAAAGTTTGCGGTAGGCGATGAGAAAGTCAGCAGAGAGAATCCCCGTTCGAATGGCCTCGTTCTGCAGGTATCGGTGCAGTTCGAAAGGCTTGACCCGATTGGGGCACCCTTGAAGGCAGCGTCGGCACGACAAACAATACCAGATATCCGGCAGGGCCAGCAGTTCGCTGATCATTCCATAGACAGCCATACGCACGGTGCGCTGGGGACGCAGCCGTTCGGTGGCGAGGCTCACCGGACATCCATTGTCGCAGGCACCACAGGTCCAGCAACGATCGATATCCGCGCCGGAAGCGATCGCGATGGTCCGCCGTGCATCCCATCCGGGAACGATCGGCACGACGGGAAAGGTTGCGACGATGGTTGGATCGTTCGTCTGAGCGTGCTTATCTTTGGTCGTTGGGGCGGTGACCATGCGCTTCGCCTTTTCAACGTTGGCGTATGTTGCAACGGTAAGGCATTATTGGTTGGATTGGCCCGAATGACGATACAAGTTGACGCTACCACAATGTAGCACGACGTGCAAGTGCGGCGTTCAAAGAATAATAAGGCAACGCCTTCGACTGCCCATCATGGATACAGCGGTCAAGCCAATCAGCGGGAACGGTGTCAAGAGCAAGGCTTCAGCGGCGTTGCGCTGGGAGTCGATTCGGACCAAGGGTCAACATTACGAAAGGATGCTTGTCAGTTATCGGAGAATCATATCGCTACAGGCTCGATCCTGTAAGACGGGATTAATAGGGGGAATATATGGGGGATAACCTCGTACTTTTGTAATAGACGGCAGAAATGTTTGCAGGTTTGTCTTATTGCTGATGAGGATTAGCCGGCAGCGAATGTTAAGCCGAGAAGAACCAACCGTGCTTTTGGAATCACCCAATCGCTCGTCAATCTCCCATTCAGGTCGCCAGCGCCGAATTCGCGGCTCTGGTCTGTGTGTGCGTGACCAATGGGGTCCCGTCATGGGGATCACGCCATCACCGGTGGGTCATTCGCCCAGGTTGACCACCACCCTTCCCTTTTGCATGCCTTTCAGGATCAGGTCGATGTTTTCGTTCAGGCCCTTCAGGCCGATCTCCTTGCACAGATCGTGGAGACCCTCGACCTTCCAGTCACCGGCCAGGTGTTTCCACACCTTGAGCCGGACGTCCATGGGGCAGTTCTGCGAGTCGATGCCGATCAGCCGGATGCCGCGCAGGATGAAGGGAAAAACGGTCAGCGGCAGGTCGGGCGAGGCCACGTTGCCGCAGCAGGTAATGGTGCCCCAGGGATGCGTGGATTTGATGGCCGTGGCCAGGATCTCCCCGCCCACGGTGTCCAGCACCCCGGCCCACTGGGCCTTGAGTAACGGACGGCCGCTCGTGTCTGCGGCGTCGGCCCGGGCAACGATCTGCGATGCGCCGATGCCGTTGAGAAATGCCGCCTCGGAGGTTTTACCGGTGACGGCCGCCACCGTATATCCCAGCTTGGCCAGCACGGCCACGGAAACGCTGCCCACCCCGCCGGTGGCGCCGGTAACCAGCACGGGGCCGTCCTCGGGCTTGACCCGTTCAGTGAGAAAAAGAATGCCCATGCCGGCGGTGAAACCGGCCGTACCGAATATCATGCTCTCTTTCAGGGTGAGGCCTTTGGGCAGCGGAACCACCCAGCCGGCTGGCACCCGCACGTACTGGCCGAATCCGCCCGAGGTGTTCATGCCCAGGTCGTAGCCGGTCACCAATACCGGGTCACCCTTTTTGAAGGCATCGACCCGGCTGTCTGCGACCGTGCCCGCGGCGTCGATGCCCGGCGTGTGGGGGTAGCTGCGGGTGACCCCTTTGTTGCCGGTGGCCGACAGGGCGTCCTTGTAATTCAAGGAGGAGTAGTCCACACGGATGAGCACATCCCCGTCGGGCAGGTCATCGACGGTTCTCTTTTGAATTTGCCGCAGAAAGGTTTTGTCTTCACCGGCTTTCACGACCAATGCGTTGAATGTTTCAGACGTCATCGTGCGTTCCTCCTTTGGATAACCGTCATAATTTCGTTCAGGTCCGGGGTGTATACTGCCGCTTGAGCCACAGGGCCAGGCCGTCCAGTCCCGGAAACAGAGTGCGTTCGGTAATGTTGGCCTGGTCCAGTTTGTCTCGTATCTCCCACTTGAGCGCCCTGGGGATGATGATCCGGCCGTAAATATCCGGATGCTTCTCCAGCCACAGGTCCAGCTGCGCGGTGGGGCTGGACATAACCGAGAAAAAGGCGAACTGGTTGACGATGCGGGCGTCGATGGACGGCGGCTCGAAAAACAGCACCAACTCCTCGCCCAGGGCGTCGAAGCCCTTGATGTCGCCCAACGCGTGTTCGAGCATCTCCAGGGTGAAGGCATGGGCCCCGACGTTGATCAATTCGTCTGAAAGCGGACGAGGCAGCATCTTGTTGATCTTGACGTAATCGGCAAACCAGATGGCGCCGTCGCAGTCGAAGTGGCCCGTGTCCGCCGTGGCGAAATGAGCCGCCACAAACGGGGAGTAGGTCCAGTCCAGCAGCCGGGTTGGCAGCCCATGGTGCTGGGCCACAGTCAGCCAGCGCCAGTCCGAGGCGTTTTCTCCAGTCCAGGGCATCTCGGCATACTTGCTGAAATTACGCAGCAGGTGGTACTCTAAGTGCGAGTGAGCGCCACATCGCCGCGTGAAACTGGTCTTCAGGTCATAGGCCGTGTCAGAAAGTCCCCGAAAGGCATAGTTGGAGCGGTACCGCAAGAGCGAGTCCTGCCAGGAATTGTCGTAGAGGCGTTCGCACAGCTCGCACCAGCTTTCCACCCGGACATCATTGCTTCGTTCGGACGCGTCGGTCATCATGGGTTCCCGGCGCCGGGTTTGATGAACGACCCGTCCCGATATTCCCGAAACGCCAGATCCAGTTCCGCCTGGGTGTTCATGACAATGGGCCCCTGCCAGGCCACCGGCTCCCCGATGGGCTTACCCGAGATCAGCAGAAACCGGAAAACATCGTCGGCGGTGGCTGCGGCGATGCGGTCGCCGTCTTCAAAGGCCACCAGGGTGCCGTTTTCCATCGCAGGGGAATCAATCGTCTCGGCAAAACCGCCTCGCCCCGCGACGACATAGGCAAAGACCGTGTATCCCGGGGTGACGGAATGGCTGAAACGGGTGTGCGCCGGCATGGACACGTCCAGGTACTGGGGATCGATGACGATATCGGTGACCGGCCCGTTCACATCGCCCATCCGGCCGCACACCACCCTGACGCGGATCCCGCCATCCAAAAGGACCTCGGGAATCTGACGGGACGGAATCTCCTGATAGCGCGGGTCCATCATCTTGTGCGTGGCTGGAAGGTTGGCCCACAGTTGGAATCCCCCCATTTTTCCCATGGCGTCCCCCCGGGGCATTTCCTGATGAACGATGCCGCTGCCGGCAGTCATCCACTGCACGTCCCCCGGGCCGATGGTTCCCGAGTTACCCATGCTGTCACCGTGTGCCACGGAACCGTCGAGCATATAGGTAATGGTCTCCATGCCCCGGTGCGGGTGCCAGGGAAAACCCTTGAGGTAGTGATCGGGGCGCGAAGACCGGAAATCGTCCAGCAGCAGAAACGGATCGAACCCGGGCGCATCACTGTGGCCGAAGGCCCGCTTGAGATGAACGCCGGCACCCTCAATCACCGGCTGACTTCGGGTGACTCGTCGGGGTTTTCTAAGGACACGCATGGGGACGCCTCTTGTTTAGTCTTGACCGCTTTGGAGGCGGCCGGTCATTTCTCGATGAACCGCGATAGCGAGCGCATTCCCTGCCGCTTGCGGCGGGGTTAGCGAACCAACTGAAAATCGATTTTCATCCTAACGGCGGCCGGTATGCCGGCCATGGGAAAAATCATCCGATGAAAGCTACGGGTCGAGCAAACGGTGGTCATGGGTCTGTTTTCGGTCGATACTGGTTAAAATAGTGCAAAGAAGCGCTGCCGTCAAATGGTTGTCCGTCAACGCGGTAAAACAAATGGGTTCAGGAAGTCAGGAGAAGAAAAATCGGTGCTTTCTGAGCATTATCGCAGGGGCAGGCTTTACCAATGCCCCTCGGCATTGGGTTCGGACGTCAGTTTGACTTTTCCGTCAGCAAACGCTGCAACCGCCTCACGAACCGTACCGCTCACATCACCGCCGACCTTTATCCGCGCGGCATCCAGGGCTTTGAATGCATTGGGACCGCAATACCCGGTGAGCAGAACCTCGGCTTTTTTGTCACAGATCATGGTGGCGGCCTGAATACCAGCGCCTTTGAAGGCGTTGACGTTCTCGGTATTGTCCAGCACCTCGACATCCAAGGTGTCGCTGTCGACAATCAGGATATAGGCCGCCCGGCCAAAACGGGGATCCATGGGTGACTCCAAATCCTTTCCCGTGGATGTAACGGCAATTTTCATGTAACCTCCTCCCTCTTCAGATTAATGTCCGCCACCACCACACACCTGATCGTCGGCAATCTTGGGCAGCCGTCCCGATATCAGGTCTTCCACCACCGGGCGGATATCCTGCCGCTGGTCGTCGTGGTAAACATCGATGCCGACCTGACGGAACCCCATGAGCGGGCGCATGCCGATGCCGCCCACGATCAGGGCATTGACCTGATTGTCCGCCAGCAGGTTCACCGGCACCATGCAGCCGCCCTGAACATGACCCTGATTGGCGATGGTGGAAATCTTTTCGATAACCCCGTCTTTTACGTCCACCAGGGTAAACGTGTCACAATGGCCAAAATGCCCCGCCCGTTTGCCGTCAAGACCCCCTTCTTCCATCGAAGGGATGGCGATTCTTCCTTTTTCCATATTGATCACAGTCTCCTTTATAGTGTTATTTTTCAGCCCTCATGGCTGATGTGTTCAAGATGCTTTCCCAGACCTGCCGCAGCTGAACGCCTGCTGGCCCGGCGCCGTCGTATTCCAGAAGTGTCTTGCCCTGCACCATCGCCCGGGTAAACGCCTGATCGAAGGGAACGCGACCGACCACCGGCAAGCCCCCCTCGCGGGCCATGCGTTCGATGATGGTGCTGTTGTCCAGATTCAAATCGAACTTGTTGATGCACACCATTACCGGCACCTTGAAATGGCGGCACAATTCGATGGCCCGGGCCATGTCATGGATGCCGGATACGGTGGGTTCGGCAACGATCACCACGCTGGTGGCACCGCCCACCGAGGCGATCACCGGGCAGCCCACACCCGGAGGGCCGTCAGTCAGGATCAGGTCAAGCCCTCTCTCTTCGGCCAATTGCCTGGCCTGCTGGCGCACCAGGGTCACCAGCTTCCCGGAATTCTCCTCGGCAATGCCCAGCCGGGCATGCACCATGGGCCCGAAACGGGTGTTGGAAATAAACCACTGGCCGCAGGTTTTGACAGGAAAATCAATGGCCTGCTCCGGACAAAAATCCACACATACCCCGCAGCCTTCGCATCCGATCTCATCGACGACGAAATCCGGCCCGATGGCGGACCACCGGCACATCTCGACGCAGGTTCCGCAGCCGGTGCATCGCTGTGGGTCGATCACGGCCACCCCCCCACCCTGAAAATCGGTCCGTTTGCGAATATCGGGATGCATCAGCAGATGCAGATCCGCCGCATCCACATCCGCATCACACAGCAGGCAACCGGTGGCCAGGGTGGCAAACGCTGCCGTCAGGCTGGTCTTGCCGGTGCCCCCTTTTCCGCTCAAGATAACCAGTTCCTTCATTGTGCACCGGCCCCCTTTCCAGTCATCGTTTCAATTTTTTCAATCAGTTCCCGGAAACGGGCCTTCCATTCGGGAAGGGCCAGGGCAAACATTTCCCCGCGGGAATAGCTTTCGGCGATCTGCCGGTCATAGGGAATCTCCAAAAGGATCGGGAGTCCTTCGGCGTGGGCATACTCCCTGACGTGGTCGTCACCCACATCGGCGCGATTGATCACCAGGCCCATGGGGATTTCGAGTATTTTCACCGCCTCCACGGCCAATTTCAGGTCGTGCAGGCCAAAGGGGGTCGGTTCGGTAACCAGCAGGACGAAGTCCGTATCCTTCATGGCGGCGATCACAGGGCATGAGGTGCCCGGCGGGGCGTCGATCAGCGTCAGGCCGTCGGCCCAGGTGCGGTCTCGAACCGCCCGGATCAACGGCGGAGACATGGCTTCTCCCACCCGCAGCCGCCCGTGGACAAAGGAAACGCCGTTCATGGCACCGGCTTCCAGAACGCCCAATTCCCGTCCTTTCTCGGTGATTGCCCCCTCCGGGCATACCGCCATGCATCCGCCGCAGCTGTGGCAAAGCTCGGGGAAAGTCAGCACCGTATCGCCGAGAACGGCAATGGCCCGGAACCGGCATATTTCCGCACACTTCTTGCACTGGTTACATTTCTCCAGGTCAATTTCAGGAATCGGGGTGGTGACGGTTTTTGTTTCCTGGATGGATGGCCGTAAAAACAGATGGGCATTGGGTTCTTCCACGTCACAGTCCAGCAACTGGACCGGGCCGGATGCCGACACGGCAAGATTGGTGGCCACGGTGGTCTTTCCGGTACCCCCTTTACCGCTGGCGATGCTAATGATCATTGGGTCTAACCTCCCTAAACAACAAACCTGAATGCGTTGATGTCACCCCGTCTGCCCGCTGGGCAGCCTGCACGCAAATGAGCATTTGATCAAATTCAATTTAAGCATAAGCTCATAAAACGTCAAGCGGTTTTTTTGCGTATGCTCAAAAAAAGGTGGGGTAGCGGAGGGGTGCGAAAACCACCGGATGGTTTAAATCAAGAACAACCTGTTAAATTACAAATGTTTAGTTATAAGAACAGGCAATATCATTTGATGAACGCGTAAATAATTTCATTTCCGACGGATTCGTAAAAAGCCCGAGATCAAGGCTTGCGAGTCCTGAGGAATGAGGCGTACTTATGGTACGCCGCAGTGACGAAGGATGAAGCGTAACGCAGATATCGGGTTTTTTACGAATCCGTCATCGTTTGACGGACGGACTGATTTCCCATGGGGAGGATCTTATCATTTTGGTGGGAGGGCGCAATTTCGTGTCTATCCATAAATGGTACCTTGCGGTTCAGATCAAGGCCGCAGGGTTTTTGAAATTGACGGCGTAGCCGTCGGAGCGATAGCGTGCGTAGAAGCGCTACGTCGAGGATTTACAAAACACGAGAACGCCGAACTGGGCAGCAAGATGCCATTTAGGGATAGACACTACGAGCGGAACTTGATGATCTTCACCGCTTCATCCACCCATTCCGAAATAAGGCGGGACTGATCACGGTGCGCCTTGGTTTTTTTGAGGCGCTGAAAGATCTCCTCGCGGGTCTTGACGGCGTCCAGAGACGGAATGTTATCCATGTTGCCGATGTTGGCCAGTCCGCGGATGGCGATGCGAAGGTTCTGC
The DNA here is from genome assembly GCA_963697225.1 of uncultured delta proteobacterium. Classification (GTDB taxonomy): domain Bacteria; phylum Desulfobacterota; class Desulfobacteria; order Desulfobacterales; family Desulfosarcinaceae; genus Desulfosarcina. The sequence goes on along the minus strand of CAVONM010000013.1, from coordinate 160,906 downwards.
AGCAGGTGGGACATGACCCGTTCGCTCTCCTTCAGAAAGTAAAGGTCCGATTCTGGGCTGCCGTATTCGGAAAGCGCACTGCGCAGCACCGATTGCCCCACGCTAGTTTCGATCATGGACAAAAAGATATAAACCTCCCGCTCCAGACCCAGGAGGTCCTTCGCGGATAACCGGTGCTTGCGGGTCATGCCGAACTCCAGGGCTTCGCACAGGGCTTGATGAATGGTCCGGACCTTGTCGAAGAAGGCTTCCTGGTCGCGATCCATGCGCCACGCGGCATACTGCGCCACCTCCTTGTTCAGACCACGCTGGTTGAAAAGGATGTCCTCCGGCGTAATTTCGATGTCGGCCAGGCTCTTGTCATATTCGTGGAGAATAAGGTTGGCCAGCACCAATGCTTTGGCGTCCGAGAATTGAATATCACCAGGGTCCTTGAGAATATCCTCCAGCAGGATCTTGAACGCCCGCTTGGGCTGGTTCATCCTGGAGGTGAGCATCTGCAGGGAATTGAGAAAAGCGGTGCGGTCTTCCGGCGCGACAACATCCTTGAGATGTCGCCAGAGGAACTCGAAAATCTTTTTCTCGTAGCGGGTGAATCGGGACAGCGCGTCGACAAATGACCCTTTGAGGAAACGGCCCTTGTCGTTGAAACACTTTTTCAGTACATCAACCAACTGGCGGGCTTCATCCATATCGATGCCAAAATCCTCGGACAGGACCTCATAATCCCGTTCTTCGAACCGGATGGTGCCGTGAACCATGGAAGTCAACTTCTTGCGGGTGGAAGACCGCCCCTTGAAAAAGGAGACCATCTTATGCAACTGCCGGTGAACCGCGCCCAAGATGGGACCGCGGCCGCCCACCTCGCCATCTTCGGAACGGGTGAAATACAGGTTGTCGAACACATCGTCTCTGACTGTATCCAGACGCTTTTGCAGGTTGTTCAACACCTCTTGCCGGGCATCTTCGCTTTTGGGTTTATCGTCGATGGCCTGAAGCAGACCGGAGGAGAGTCCCAGCCGCTCTTCCAGGTGGTGAGAATTGATTTTCTGGTAGTCATCACCGTAGACGCTTTTTATCACCTTGGCGGCCTTTTCAGGCGAGGCCTCCACGCTGGCGATGATCCGCGCCACTTTGGCTTTTTCCCGGGTAAAGCGCTCTTCGCTCTCTCCCCGCATAAGCCAGTCCAGATTGTTGACCTCCAGGGGCGGAGGTATCAGTTGGGCACTGATCTTGGGCAGACCGAAAATGGCATTGTACACGCTGGTAAACTGACAGCCTTCGTCGGATGCCTCTTTTTTCTGCATCCATGCATCCACCTTGGCAACGAGGTTGCGCATGGTTTTGGCGCCCAATCGATTGACGCCGGCCACCAGGGTCAGGTTGGTACTCAGGCTCCCCGTCTCATCGGTTACCATGGGCACCAGGTTCTCTTTACCGGTTCCCAGGACAATGTCGCGCTGGTTCCCGTGCGCCCGGTAAAGCCGGCACAGAATGTGAAGACTGCGACGCAACCGGTCTAATGAATCGGGATCTCCTTTGGGCAGTTTCAGGTGCAGGTTGTTGATGCCGCGGTCGGAAAAAATTCCGAAAGCATCCAGCAGCTGGCCCATCAGGTGGGAGAGCAGCGACCCGTGACGCTTGATCATCGTGGGAACGAAATCCAGGTCAACCACCATGTTTCCAAAAAGGATTTCATAATCCAACCGCTCGGGAATATCCGAACCGGCGGACAGGCCTCGAAAGCGGACCAGAATCCGCCCTGCCTGTTGGGGTAGTTGGGAAAGCTTGGCCAGGGTCTCCGTCAGTTGATCGAAAGTCTGACGCTCCTCGGTCTGTCGGGCGTCCAGATCCATGCGTTGAAAATAGCCGGCGATATGATGCACAATTTCGCAAAGCAAAATCCGCCACACGTCCTGCTGCTTCTGCTCTTCGGCCAGGCTCTCGGCCATCAACTCCGACGACGATCGTCCTTTTTTGTGTTCTTCGATTCCCTCGATCTGCGAAAAAAGCTGTTCAGCGGCATCATCCAGGTGTATTTCTTTTTCATCCATGGCCCTGACCTGTCTATCGTGAAAAGGCAGTTTGGCGACCCCAGGCGCATTCATGCCGGCACGGCAAATCCTTTGATGCTCAGCCGGCAGACCGGGAGCGGGTCAACCCTATGATTGCAGAAGGTATTTGTCAAATATCACAATTTTCTCAAAACGGAAATCGAAAACCGGAAAGGCGCAGGCGTTCACCGGTTCAGCGTTCACCGTTTTGAGTTTGTTTTCTATTGGTTGACCTTAGTTCTTAAGCAAATAAGTTCCTGATGAAAACACCAATCCCAGAGCGAGTATCTCAGGCATGTAAACATTCACCGGCTCAGCGTTGATCGTAAGTAGTTACTTTGGCTCAGGTTTTCGGTGCACCCTGAACCTCTGAACCCTGAACCCGTGAACGGCCACTGAAAGGCTCAGCTTGAAATACTGGCATCGCTTTGATAGTTTGGTTTCAAACCGACAACCGGAACCGCGAGGGGATCCTATTCGTATATGACAATGATCAAGTCCAAGGCCCTTGAAGCCAACCTGGCCAGCACCCATGTGGATGTTATTATCGATGCCCGCTATGAATCTATTCAGGCGGTCATGTCACGCTACTTCGGCTTGATGGAAGGGGTGAACACCTTCCTTCGGGAGCTGAGCCATCCCTATCGCAATTGGCAATTTATCGTGGGGGAGGCCCGGGGGTATGCGCTGGATTACTTCCATCTGTTTCAGTCCCACCCCCGTGGCGTAGAAGCGGCTGAGGTCATGGTCGGGATATTCAGCGAGGTCATCGAGGCCGACGTGGATGATGATGTCCGCACGGATGCGGTGGACAACCTGCTCTTGTATCTGCAGCAGATTATCGGCGAATCGCATGACCGGCTTCCCGATTTTCTGCCGGCACTCAACACGGCCTTCAACTGGATCCACGACTGCCCTGGCGACCGGTTTTTTCTCTTTGTTAAAAGCTTTTACCCGATCCAGCGCATCATCCGGTTGCTGAGGGATCGAGGCAACAGCGCGATAACCGATCATGCGGTGCTCAATCGCCTTTTGATCCGCACCTGCAGTGTCACCTATGATTTCTGGTGCGAGGTCAAGGACCCGTGGGATTGTTTTCAAGCGGCTGCGGGCCGAATCCGTGATCCGGAACCTGTCCGCGCCTGTTTTTCAGAAATTTCCCATGAAGCGCTGCACGCCTTGAAGGACTATCTTCACCAGATCGATCGCCTGCCGGAGACCGACGCCGTGTCGGTATTCGACCAGTTGCTTTCCTTAACGGATTTCAGTGCCATCGTCGAGCGATACCGCAAGATGCCCCAGATGCTGCTTCAGGCTGGCGCCGGCGGCGGTAAGGGCAAGCAGTGGAAGGTCATTTTTCTTTTTCATATCATGAGCATTTCCGACCTGAACCTGATCCATGAAGAGGCCTTGCGAGAGATCAACCGCACCGTGGGCTGGCTGATCGAAAATGAGAGCTACCGGAACATCGGCGACCTGATCGAAAAGACCTTGTATATCCTGAAAACCCGGACGGAGCAGTTTCCGGCCACGACCCTCACCTGTGTTCTCAACATGGGCCAGGGGGTTTACAAGACCGACGAGATCGACCAGGTGAACTTTTTTATCGACCGGGTGGTGGATCTGGGATTTCAGACCCCCATGCTGGGCGGCGTGGGCAACGACTGGCAGATCCAGGTCAATTCGGCGCACCTGCAGAACATCCGAACATGGCTGGAGCTGATCGAATGCAAGCCCAAATGGTCCTCACGACTGCTCTCCAGTCTGATCATCAAACTCTCGTTATCCGGGATATTCATCAAAGACACGGACCTGTTCCCCAGGGACATCACCCGTTTTCTCAACAGTGAAATCGGGCCTGTGTACAATCTATCCAAACAGCTGACCCGCCTCTTTCCCTCCTTTTTTAACGATATTGGCGCAGAGGGCGTCCTGCGTGACATCTCCACACGGCTGGATGAAATCACCCACCGTCGGGACATCCTGATCCATTTTTTGCGAAAGCAAAGTCATGTGGAGAGTTCCAACCGAATCATCCGGTTCATGGAGGCTGTGCTGCACTTCTGGCAGACGCGGGACAAGGCCCCGCTTCAACCCTTTGTCCCCCCCAACATCTTTTCACAGATCGATGCCCGTGGTGAATACATCGACGGGGTCAACGCCCTTTTCACGCACCTGAGCAACCAGGGCATGGCGATTCCCGAAGAACTGCTCGTGGAGGAAAACGAACGCATCCAGACCCTGCTGGCAGAAGCGCCCGGCAACAATGCTGTCGACGCCGAGCGGGTAGCGCTCATCGCCGCATTTTACAAATTGCTTTACCACAAATACCAACTGGACTATAAATCCCTCCGCCACCACATGCAGCAGCTGGACAGGGAATCTTTTCCGGACCTTGACATGCTGCGCGCGGCCCTGGACGAGCCCGACCTGAAACGGCGGCTGTTCATGCTGATGGACTACCTGGAGCGGCTCAAGGCGGTGATTCTCTCCGAGGAGACCTACGAAATCCGGGCGGACATCTACAAAAAACGCCACATCACCATCGACATTCCCTCCATGTACGGCAGCTACCACGAACGCAAGTTCGACGCGCTGGGACTCACCTTTCGGGTCGAGTCCCTGGTCAACGTGCTGTTCGAAGAGCTGGTCGACCAGATCGATCTCGGCCTGATCACCCGGGCCACGTTTCACGACATCTATGAGCGACTCACCCTGTTCGACAAGGCCCTTCGCCTGGACGGCATCTACTCGGCAGAGTTGGAACTTCAACTGGACCTACTGGCCCATGCATTGGAGGTCAGAGGATTCACCTTCACCCAGTACCTGGATATTTTCAAGGGATTCGCCGTCGCCGTAAAAAATATCATCAACGACTACTTCAACAATATTCACGGGCAGAACCTGACACGCATTCTTTCCCATATGCCTGCAGACCGGATCCTGGAAAAATACCTTCCCCGGGAGAACGCCGTTGATGCGGAGAAGCTCAAGCACCGGGTCTCCGAGATTTTTTTCCGTGACCGTATCGCCGCCTCCTTAGGCCTGCAGCAATTGGATCTGTTTTTAACCCGGATTCTCAACACCTTGTTTCACCAGTCCAACATGCTGCCCAAGAACAAGCTCCATTTGCTGCTCAACTATGACCCCCAGCGGATCATAACCAGCCTGCAAGCGGTCAACAACAGCGCCTTCGGCATCATCTATATGGGCAACAAGGGGCTCAATCTGCTCAAACTGAAAAACCTGGGACTGCCGGTGCCCCCTGGATTCATCGTGACCACCGAGGCCTTTCGCTGTCGGGAACTGATCGACGGTTTCGCTCCGGTGAAGAAGAACTTCCGCCAGCAGGTTCGGCAGCATATTGCCCAGCTCCAGAAAATCAGCGGGAAACGGTTTGGGAACCCGGCCAACCCCCTGCTCTTTTCGGTGCGCAGCGGCGCCTCCATTTCTCAACCCGGGATGATGGAAACCTTCCTGGACGTGGGGATCAACGAGGAAATCGCCGAGGGTCTGGCCCACAAGATGGACAACCCCTGGTTCGCCTGGGACAACTACCGTCGGTTCCTGCAATGCTACGGCATGGCCTTCGGGCTGGCGCGCGACGATTTTGACGCCATCATTGCCGAATTCAAGACGCGGCTGGGCATCCCGCTGAAAAAAGGATTCACCGGCGAGCAGATGAAAATGGTGGCCCTGGCCTACAAAGCCAGGATCCAGGACGAGGGTGTGGAGATGCTCGAAGATCCCCTGGACCAGCTCTTTATGACCATCAACGCGGTCTTCTCTTCATGGGAATCCCCCCGGGCAGAGACCTACCGGAAAATTATGGGCATTTCCGACGACTGGGGCACCGCCGTCACGATTCAGGAGATGGTCTTCGGTAACATCTCCCCACAGGCGGGCTCCGGCGTTTTTTTCACCCACAACCCCCGCTGGTCCGGGGACACCTTGAGTCCTTGGGGCGATTTCACCCTGGAAAACCAGGGAGAAGACGTGGTCGCGGGACTGGTGAGGACCCTGCCCATTTCGGTCAAGCAGCAGGAGATCGAGATGCGGGACACGGACATCACCCTGGAGACCCACTACCCGGCCGTTTATGCGGCCATTCGAAAATGGGCGGCCCAGCTGATCTATAAAAAAGGCTGGAGCCCCCAGGAGATGGAATTCACCTTCGAAGGTCCGTCCGCCGACGACATCTACCTGCTCCAGACCCGTGACATGGCCATCCGGGAGCGAAAAACCGTGCTCGCCTTCGACGTGGAAGCCAATCCGGAGGATCGCTATCTGGGTCACGGCATCGGCGTTGCCGGCGGGGCCATGAGCGGCCGGGTCGTCTTTACTTTGGCGGAAATCGACCGCTGGCGGAAAACCGAACCGGACACGGCGCTGATCCTGATTCGCGGAGACACGGTTCCCGACGACATCAAGGAGATTTTTGCCAGTGACGGCGTACTCACCGCCAGGGGTGGGCTAACCAGCCATGCATCGGTTGTGGCGCATCGGCTGGGCAAGACCTGTGTGGTGGGGTGCGGCACCCTGGTGTGTAACGAAAAGGAAAAAACCGCCGAATTCAACCAGGTCGTCATCCGGTCGGGTGACCATATAAGCATTGACGGTCGGGAGGGATCAGTTTATCAAGGGACCATGAAGATCAGGGAAGCCTGAGCAGGAGGAAATGCCATGAACGAGGGAAAGATGAAAATCGGTATCAACGGCCTCGGCCGCATCGGCAAACTCACCCTGTGGCATCATGTGGGACGGCGGTACTTCAACGAAATCGTGGTCAACATCGGCCGGCAGGCCGGCAAAGGCCTGGTGGACATCGCCCACTATCTGGAACGGGACTCCACGTATGGCGCCTTGCATACCTTTCTCCATGGGTACCAGGCCAAGCCGGTGATTACCGACATCGACGACGGCGCTGGGACGATGGTCGTGGACGGCATCACCCTGCGGTTGTTGAGAACCGCACGAACCCCCCAGGCCATAGACTGGAAGGCCAATGACGTACGTCTGGTAGTGGATACCACCGGTCAGTTCCTGGATCCAACCCTGCAGGTCGACCACCCCAAAGGGTCGGTCAGGGGCCACCTGGAAGCCGGAGCCGAAAAGGTGGTGGTTTCCGCGCCCTTCACAGATCAAGGAAGAGGGCGTCTCCATGCCCGGCGATGCGGTTACGACGGTGATGGGGATCAACGCCAACGACTACGACCCACGGCGCCACCGGATCATTTCCAACGCCTCGTGCACCACCACCTGCCTGGCCCACATGATGAAGCCGCTGATCAACGCCTTCGGGGCCAAGCGGATCCTGTCGGCCTCCATGGCCACGATCCATGCTGCCACAGGCTCCCAGCAGGTTCTGGATCGCCTGCCCAAGGCCGGCAAAACCGATCTGAGAAAAAACCGGTCGATTATCAACAACATCATCCTCACCTCCACCGGCGCGGCAAAAGCCCTGAGACTGGTGATACCCGAAATGGAGCACATCGGATTCATTGCCGAATCGGTGCGGGTGCCAGTCAATTCTGGGTCTCTGATCATCCTGGTGCTCAGCATTCAAGAAAGCCCTTCCGAAGAACCAGTCCGCCGCGGGGTTCTCAACGCGGTCTACGACCAGGCCGCACAACTGGACCCCAACGGTTATCTGAAATACACAGAGCAGCAGAATGTTTCCGGGGATATTCTGGGCTCTCCCCAAGCAGCGGCAGTGATCGAGGGCCATGAAACCCATACCCGCACGGCAGACCTGAGTTTGGATCTGGCCAACATCCCCGGCTTTTCTCAGTCCGTGCTCAGCCGCCTCACGGACACGGTGGTGCGCGCACCGGTCACCCAGGCCGTCATTTACGGCTGGTACGACAACGAGATGGGCAGCTACGTGAATATGCTTGGCGATCGAACGGTAACCATTGCCGAAAACATGTGATCTGATATTTACCAACGATCTTATCGCTTGACGATATCGCAAACCGAGCTATATATTGTCCTACACACGATACATGAACTGAATCCGCAGAACCGGGGAGCCCCTGAAAGGGCAATGTGATGAGTGAAAAATCAGAAGCGACAGGCGGTGACTGCATCTGTACGGACATTCCCAAGGCATTGTACGACCGCGTCGAAGACTTTTGCAAATCCAGAGGCATCGCCCCCAGCGAATTCATATTCGACGCGATCAGCGAAAAACTGGTTTCCATTCACCAGGAGCGGCGGAGAAAGCCACGACTTTAGCGGAAATGGCATTCATCCCAGCTAGGGCAGTCGTTTCTCAACAGACGCATAGGCCTGTTCCACTTGCTCTTCATTCCGATACGCCCGATCCACAAGCCTGTACCATCTTGGCAAAAACCCCATCCGCGGCCCTGAAACCAGGAGATTTGTTTCGCTGGCGACATCAACCGTCCATTCGCGCATGACGCCGCATACCTGGCCACCGGTTCATCGAACCCCTTCGAAGCGGGGGCAGCCCGCACTGGCCGCCTGCCTGGCACTGATGCTTATTTTCTCCGGCTGTGTCAGTCTGCAGTTGCGTCAATTCCAGCAGCACGCAGCGCGTGGCGACCATGAATGGATCGCCGCACAGACAATCACCTGCGGAAGGTCGTCTGACGGGTGCGGCCAGCTTCATCTGAACAAGGGTGATGCCTGCTTTCGACTGGCCAAAATGGGCAGGGAACCCGCCGTCAATTTCGCCTGCGCCGCCGATGAACTGGAAATAGGACTTTCCTTAAACCTGTCATGGGACGCTGCCGGCGTTCAGCTTCAATACCGGGAGAAGCTTTGCGAATCCCTGAGACGTCTGCAAGGCGATCCATCCGGCAAGACCGCCGAACAGACGCCAAGCCGGTTTTTAGACGCGGCTAAAGCGCTTTATCAGCTGGCTCCGGAAAGTGTTCCGGCGGTCTATTACCTGGCCAGCGCCCGTCTGATGGAAATTGAACCCTTGCTGGGGGACATCCATGCCGCCATCCGTGTGCCCATTTGCATCCGGCTCAAGCGTACGGTCAACCGTGTATTGACAGTTATGGAAAACGCCAGGGGTGACACACCGGCGGATTGGGAACGCTTTGCAGGCGATTACCAGCGGCTTGCCTTTGACTTGGGAGCGGCCATCCGGGCTGCCGAATGTCGATAAGGGCTTTACGTTTTCAGCTCAGAAAGAACCCGCCGGGCCGATTGCCCCAGCATCAGTGTGTCCATCCCCACGGCATTCAACGTATAGCCTTGCTTGATAAAGGGCGCCACCGCGGCGGCATCCACACCGAATATTCCCAGAGCCATGCGGCGTTTCAGGCACGCCTGCCGGACCGTTTCGATTTGAAGTTGAACATCGGCATCCTGGATATTCCCCGGTTTTCCCATGCTTGCGGAAAGATCGTAGGGACCGATGAACACCCCGTCAATGCCGGATACATCGAGGATCGATGCGATGTTGGCAACCGCGTGGACATGTTCCACCTGGATGATCACGGCCGTGTCCGCGTTTGCCCGAGTCACATACTCGGCAAAGGAGGCGCCATATCCCTGGGCCCGGGCGATCCCCACGCTTCTTTGTCCCATCGGCGGATACTTGGCCCACGCCACCACCCGGGCCGCCGTGTCGGCATCGTTCACCAGCGGGGCGATAATGCCGTCCGCACCCGCGTCCAGGGCCTGTTTGATGGTTACTTCTTGGTTCGCCGCCACGCGAACCACGCAAGGGCACTGGGGTTGGGCTGCCTGCAGAAGCAATTGAACCTCACCTGCGGAGAGGCAGCCGTGCTCGCCATCGATGAAGAGCCAGTCAAAACCGGATCGGGAAAGCAGTTCGGCAATCTGCGGGCAAGACAGGGAAACGATCGTACCCGTCAGGAGATCTCCCTGAAGCAGCCGTCGTCGAAAATCAGGGTTCATATTCTTAGATTCCTATCTAGTGTGCGTCCAGAAACGAGGGATTTGGGTCGAGATCAAGGCGTGCGAAAAATTTTACCGCAAGCATATAGTTGATATTCTGAGGATAAAATTTTTTGCATAACACAGATATCGGGCAAAATAACCGTTTATGGATGGACACTGTCTAAAACCGTCCCAGCAGTTCGGCCCACGTAACCAGAACCTGTCCGACGCCCTGATCCGCGTATACCGCAAACTGGGCGATGCACGAATAGGCCAGGGCGAACTGGGCCAGGGCATAGCCGGCAATGGTGAACTGGCCCAGGCTGATCACGCCGATGCCAAATTGAGAAATATTGATGACCCCGACGCCGAACTGCCCCACGGCAATCACCCCTTTGGCCACCACCGGCATCCGATTGGGCCGGTATTTAAAGGAAATGTGCAGCAGGGGAAGCCCGAGAAAAGTGGACTGGCTTTTATACTCAAAGCCGTATCCGTCCCAGCGCTCACGGGCCGGATACGGCGCCCCACAGTCCGGACAGACGACAGCCTGCTCACTCACCTGGTGTTTGCATTCTCTGCACGACTTCATGAATCATGTCTCCTGCAAGGATCGCCATGCCGGTTGACGGCGGTCATTGTATCCTCAAATGCTTGTGGATTTCCACACTGCCGGCCGAATAAAGCGTGTCCACGAAGGCCACGAAAAAGCTGCCCGGCCGGTCGCTGATACCCAAGGCCAACTCCCCGCACAACCCGTAGAAACCGAATGCAGCGGCGGTAGCGGCCAGCAGGTCATCCCGCGCCACGGAACAAAAAGCGCCGGCAACCGCCGATAGCCCACATCCCAAGCCGGTTACCCGGGTCATCAGGGGCACGCCGTTAGCCACCCGAAACACCCGACCGCCGTCGGTAACGATATCATTCTCCCCGGAAATGGCCACGATACAGGCGTGTTGCCGAGCGATTGCACCGGCGGCCGCCACGATTTCGTCGGACAAGGCTAAGGATGAATCCACCCCTTTGGTCTTCACGTCGTCAACAGCCAAAGAAAGCACCTCCGATGCATTGCCCCGGATCACCGAAATGTTCACTTCACCGAGGATGTGCTTGACGGTACCGGTGCGGTAACCGGTGGCACCGGCGCCGACCGGATCCAGTATCACCGGGATGCCCCGTTGATTGGCTGCCCTGGCAGCCAGCAGCATGGACTCTATCCATTTTTCCGACAGGGTGCCGATATTAAGCACCAGGGCTCCGGCCATGGCAACCATGTCCGCCACCTCTTTGCTGCTGTGGGCCATCACCGGCGACGCCCCTACAGCCAGCAGTATATTGGCCGTCGGGTTCATCGCCACGAGGTTGGTGATATTGTGCACCAGAGGGGCGTCCTTCTTTATTTTATCAAGCAGTTCGATAGTAACTTGTGTCATGTCCATACGGATTCAACTCCTTATACAAACTGGGTCGGTAGCCATCCAGAGCCCCATTTCCCGTACAATGGCATCGGCATGGGACACCCAGGCAAAATGATTCTGCCCCGCAGCGGGAATCTCGTCGAGCCCCATGTGCAGGTAATGGACCGGAGCATTTTTCAACTTGTCGCAAAGATATCGGATTGCCAGGGGCGGCGCAAGGCGGTCGTCAGCAATGGCAATGGCCAGCATAGGCGTGACCACCCGTTCAAGCGCTGCCTCCAGATCACAGCTGCAATTGGCCGGCTGGTAACGTCCAGTGCGGGCATTATGGGCCCAGTCGCGTACCATGGTTCTGGCCTCCCGGCCGCCAAAGCCCAAACGCCGGCCCGGATAGTAACCGAGCAGCCTTGAAATTCCCCAGGCCAATTGGGTTCCCAGTAGGATTGTCAGATTGGTGGGGAAGGTCCACCCCCTGAAATAGACCGAACAGCTCGACACCAAAACGATCCCAGCCACCCGACCGGGAAAAAGACTGGCGTACAGCACGCTAATCTGGCCACCCAAGCTGTGTCCCAACAGGTAGATGGGGCAGCCGGGAAATCGCCCTGCCGCAGCTGCCACCACGGCCGGCAGATCCTGGGTGACCATCTCGCAGAACCCGAAATCCACCGACCGTGAAGCCCGCAACGAACTTTCACCATGCCCCCGCAAATCGGCGGTGACAGCCTGAAACCCCTGGCGGCCCAATGTGCCGGCCAGCGGTTCGTACCAGGACGCCGGAACGCCCATGGCCGGCATGAGGATGCATACCGGGCGGCGACCATCATCAACAGGGTACGCGGTAATCTTCGACCGGCTCCCGTCCGCCATGGTAACGGGCAGCGTTTCTTTTTTCGGCAAGGCTGACAAGATGTGGGCTGACATGGTTTCTAAAAGGTTCGCGTCGCGGCAGCAGGCGTCATGGTTGACACGCCGAGGGAAGCCCCACTTCCGGCGAGTGGAACGAATTGTCCTCCTGAAGATCGCCTTTGTTGTTCAGACCCTTACCCCTTGGAAGGCTGGGTTTTCTCCAGCTGAGCGGCCACAAAATCCCAGTTGGCCAGATTGTCCAGCACGGAGGTGACAAAATCAACCCGCCGGTTCTGGTAGTCCAGGTAATAGGCATGCTCCCATACGTCCACGGTGAACAGCGGGATCAGACCATGGGCAAGGGGCGTGTCCGCATTGGCGCTGGTGACCACCGCCAGCTTTCCCTCGTCCAGAACCAGCCATACCCAGCCGCTGCCGAACTGATCCTTGGCGGCGGTGATGAAGCGCGCCTTGAAATCCACGAAACTGCCGAAGGCTGCATCGATCATCTCCGCCAACAGGCCTTCCGGCACGCCCCCGCCATCCGGTTTCAGGCATTTGAAAAAATAGCCGTGGTTCCATGCCTGGGCGGCGTTGTTAAAGACGGCCGTTTTGGACGCGTCCCCTGCGGTCGCCTGGACCACCGCTTCAGCGCTCTTGCCGGCGAAACCCATCCCTTGGGTCAGTTCGTTGGCCTTTTTCACATAGCCGGCGTAGTGTTTATCGTAGTGAAATCCCATGGTGTCCGCACTGATGGTGGGGGCCAGGGCATCCTGAGTGTAAGGCAGCGGTTCCATGACAAAAATGGGCGAACCGCCACCGCCGCTGCACTGCACCAGAAACAGGGCGGCCAAGGCGCAAGCCGCCAGCACCGATGAACGGGCAACAACGCATTTGTTGAAAACGGGATGGTTTACCATGGTGTTTCTCCTTTTCGGTTGTCTGCGGGGACGGTTGTTAAATATATTTACCAGGCCCTTAAACCGGCGCTTCCTGAAACCGGACAAATAGCGCCAGCCCCACACCGGTAATCACTATCCCCAACACCCCCAGGGCATTGGGCGGTGCGGCACCGATGATCAGAATCTCACCGGCCAGGGCGAAGATCACCTCGCTGGATTGGGTGGCGTCCACGGCAGCCAGTTGGCTGCCGGTTTTCGATTCGTTCCTCGCGAAGAGGAACAGGCTCGTGGCCAGCACACCTGAGAACAGTGCTACCAGGGCCGTGTTCACAATCTGCCCGCCGACCGGCGGTGGCGGTGCGGTCACGACTACCAGCAGGGTCCAGAAGGGAACGCTGCCCAGGGACATGAGCAGCACCTTGGCAAAGGGGTGTTCCAATTCCGGGCCGCTGATATCGGGCAAACGACCGTGGCCGGTCTTGGCCTCCCACACCAGTTGGTTGCCGATGGGGTAACAGAATGCGGCGATCAATACGGGCAGGCCACCTTTGATCAGTTCCGCTGGATCGACCGCCCCTGCCTGGCTGACGTTGACCAGGAACACACCGGAAAAGACGATGGCGGAAAATAACCATATCCGTCGGGGAAAACGTCGCCCGAAGGCTGTCAATACCACCAGCGTCGCGATAATGGTAAACTGCCAGGTGGTGGCCACGACCCAACCGGGTGCATAATCGGCGCTGAAACAGATCAGGGCATAAAAAGCCCCGAAGCCGATGCTGCCCGCCGCCACCCAAAAAGCCAGGTTGCTGAAAAAAAGGCCCAGGGTGCGGGCAAAGGCGGCCGTTCCACGAAACACCAGCAGCCAGAACGTCAGCAAAAGAATCATATAGGCATAGCGCAGACTGGCGCTCCACACCCAGTGACCGCCGTCCAGGCTCATGATCCGATTCAACACAAAGGTGGAGCTGAAGAAAAATCCGGACAGCAGGCCGATCAGAATAAGTCTCACCATCGGCTGATACCTGAATCTTTCTTTCCGCTTCGAATGCTCTCATACAGGGCGATACCCGCTGCGGTGGAAAGGTTCAGCGATCGTATATCACCGGTGGTGGGGATTCGATAGCAATCCCGGGGGTAGCTGGAGAGAATCGCCGCTGAAAGGCCCCCGGTCTCGGATCCAAACACCAGAAACATCCGCCGGCAGACCGGCATCTCCCAGAAAACCCGTTTGCCTGCCTTGGAAAAGAGCGCAATCTCACCTTCCACGGGATTGAACGCCTCACAGAACGCGTCGAAACTGTCCCAGATGCCTGGGGATACCCGGCTCCAGTAGTCCAGGCCGGCCCGCTTGACCTGGCGGCTTTCCAGCGAAAATCCCAGCGGGCGTATCAGGTGCAGCCTGGCTCCGGCCCCGAGACAGGTGCGGCCGATGTTTCCGGTGTTCCAGTGGATTTCCGGTGCCACCAGCACCACGTGGCGCTCCAGACCGGCAGTTAAGCAACCAGCGGCATCGTTCATAACGCCTCTACTTGATGTAGCCCCACTCCTTCAGCCGCTGATACGCGTATTGAGCCTCTTTACCCTGCCGAACCTGCTGCAGATAGGCATTGTAGGCCTGGGCCGCTGGCTCGATCTTCTGCATCCCCTCAAGTGACAACCCCTTGAAGAAAACCGTGTTGGGATTTCCCGGTAGACGCCGCTCGTAGATGCTGAAATCCTCGTAGGCGGCGTCGTACTTTTTGTTGCGGATCTTGGTGATACCGCTGATGTGGTAAGCTTGGGCCTCGTCGGGATAGACCTGCTTGGCCCGGTCCGCATAGCGCTCCGCCTCGCCGTCTTTTTTCTGAACCAGCTGGCACTTGGCCATGAGCAGCAACCCTGCATAGTCATTGGGCGCTTCGTCCAGGGCCTGTTTGAACAGCCCTTCCGCCTGGCTGAACTGTTCTTTGCCCATGGCCTCCTCGCCGTCCTGCATCTTCTTGATGGCGCCTTTGATCTTTCTCAGGCCAGCGGTGCTGTCCATGTAACGCTCCCGATACAGCGGCTGGCCGCTGAACTGCCGGTATTCGTTGGTGGCCTGATTCACCGATGTCTGGTAGCGTTCCGAGGACATGGGGTGGGTCGCGAAGAGAAGATTGGTGACGCCTGACTGGTGCCGGTTCATGCTGTTGAGCATCTCCATGAGGCCTACCATGCCCTGGGGGCCGTATCCGGATCGGGTCATGTATACCATACCCAGGTCGTCCGCCTGACGCTCATTGTCACGACTGTACGTAGCCAGCAATGCCCCGGAGCCCAGCTGACCCAACTGCCCGGCAAGGCTGCCGGCTCCGGAACCGACAGCCACGCTGGTCAGGATGGTCAGTCCCCCGACGGCCATGTTGGCCAATTGGGCCTTGGACATGATCTCGGCGGTGTGCCGCGCATTGACGTGCCCCAGTTCGTGCCCCAGCAGCGCGGCCAGCTCGGCTTCATTGTCCAGCTCCAGCATGATCCCCCGGGTGCAGGCGATGCTGCCGCCGGGAAAGGCATAGGCATTCACATAGTTGGCATTGACGCAGTGGAAGTTATAGGGCATCTGCCCGCGATGGGTGTTGCCGGTCAGCCGCTTGCCGGTGGCCTGAACATAGCTCTGCAGGATCAGGTCCTGGGTGTTGCCGTAATCGGCTGAGAACTGGTGGGGAGACTGCTGCCGATCGACGGCAATCTCCTGCTTTTCATCCATGATCATGAACTGGGATTTCCCTGTGACGGGGTTGGTGGCGCAACCCGTAGCCAGGCTCGTGGCCGCCAGACTGGTCATGATCAGAAATTCACGACGGCTCAGTCCGTTGATTGCCCTTCTCGACACACGCATATGCACCTCTTTGATACTTAAGCCCGCTGCCCACAATGTGGACAATATTTAAATGAACTGTCGAATCCACGTTTGCAGGCCACACAAACGGAGGAAGCGCCCGACAGCGGCACCTCCTGAACCGGCGCCCGGTTGCCATCCACCGGTCGCTGACAGCCTTCGCACAACAAAAAAGGGTCTCCCCGTTTCACCCGGATCAGGGGGATGAAAAACAGGCTCAGGTAGTGATCCACCCGGGTGGAAAAGGCCTGGTTCAGCCCACAGGCTGGGCATCGTTGCGGATGATTATCCAGCCGTCTGGTTTTGGGTTGAACGCCGGCGATCAGAAACATATAAACTGGGTTCTGGGTTCTGGGTTCTGGGTTCTGGGTTCTGGGTTCTGGGTTCCGGGTTCCGGGCTTCGGGCTTCGGGCTTCGGGCTTCGGGCTTCGGGCTTCGGGCTCCGGGCTCCGGGCTCCGGGCTCCGGGCTCCGGGCTCCGGGCTCCGGGCTCCGGGCTCTGCCCACCGATGGGCAGGCGGCCCTTTGTAAGGACTTCGGATCTTCGATGTTGCCTTTGTCTACAGCGCTGAACGCTGAACCTGTGAACATTTAACTTTGTTGCAAGCGCGGATTGCATTGTATAAGAAAAAGCCCCATAGTCAATATGGAAAACCGCTTTGCATGGAGTCACACATGATCATCGATTTTCACGTACACACCTTCCCCGCTGAGATCCGGGATCACCGTGATCGTTTTTTCGATGCCGAACCCGAATTCAAGCTGCTATACGAATCCCCCCGATCCAAACTGGTGTCCGCCTCGGACATCATCGACATGATGGACGACCAACGGGTGGATATGTCGGTGGTGTTCGGTTTTCCCTGGCGTACACCCGACACCTGCCGGCGAAACAACGACTATGTCATCGAGGCGGTGAACCGATACCCGCAGCGGCTGCGTGGTCTGTGCTGCGTGGACAGCCTGAATCCGAACGCGGCCTTAGAGGTTCAGCGCTGCCTGGACGCCGGTCTGAGCGGCGTGGGGGAGCTGGCTTTCTATGGCTGCGGCATCGACGGTGAATGCCAGCTG
Source organism: uncultured delta proteobacterium (assembly GCA_963697225.1). Lineage (GTDB taxonomy): Bacteria > Desulfobacterota > Desulfobacteria > Desulfobacterales > Desulfosarcinaceae > Desulfosarcina. Next base: position 143,872 of record CAVONM010000013.1, on the reverse strand, counting down.
AGCCTGGGCCCCATCATGGCCATGTGCCGGGAGCATGATGTGCCGGTCCTGCTGCACACCAACGAGGAGGTGGGCCACCTATACCCGGGAAAGACGCCCAACACCATGATCCAGATCTACGAAACCATGGCACGCTTCCCGGACAATACCATTGTTTTAGCCCATTGGGGAGGCGGACTCTTTTTCTACCACCTGCTTAAAAAAGCGGTCAAGGAGACCTTGAAAAACGTCTACTACGACACCGCTGCCTCCCCGTTTCTCTACGACAGCCGGATTTATCGCTATGCCAAAGACCTGGTGGGACTGGACAAGATCCTGATGGGCACCGACTATCCCCTGCTCAAGCCCGACCGGTACTTGAAAGAGATGACCGATGCCGGTTTGAGCCCGGAGGAGATGGAAACGGTATGCGGACAAAACGCTGCACGGCTGCTGAAGATCAATCCCCCGGATTTGTCGTCTTGAACCAAAATGGCCATACACAATTTATTGTGTATGGCCGATTTCAGGATGATCCCTCTTTACGTTGACGAACATACCCCTTATCCCTGCGCATTCTTTTCGAGTTCATCCAGTTTGTCCGGCTCCGAAACGGCAATGTCCACCAGGCTCTTGGGGATGGAACTCTGCTCGCACATAATCCTGATTTCCTTCTCTTCCTCGCTGAATTCCATAATTTCTCGAATGGAGTCAATGTAACCGATCAACTCATCCGGGGGGATATCTTCCAGCGCCGGCCCGGCAGCCGCTGCCTTTTTCCGTGCGGCTTCCTCTTCTGCCAGCCTTTGTTTTTCCTTCAGCTCCTCTTCCATGGCTTTTTTGGCAGCATCGATCACGCCCTGGTCAACTTTGGCCATCTCGATTATCAATTCTACGGAGACGTTCTTCTCAAACAGGTGCTTGACCTTTTCTTCGTCGGATTTGTCCGCTATCGCCTCAAGCAGGGTTGCCACCCTTTCCCTTTCTGCAAGTTCCTTCTTTATCTCAGCCCTCACCTGTTTCAATTTCTCATCGGAAATCTCCAACGCGCTGGTGATGACCTGAGAGGCCACCTGTTCTTTAATCAGCAATCGGATACTTTCATCGCCGGGCAGGTTTTTTGCCTTGGCAATCAGCAGATCGAGCTTTGTCTGCTCGACCATCTGAATCACATCTGCTCTGCGCTCGGGGATTTTGAGCTCTGGCCACGTCTTTCCCATGTCGTCGAGGAGCTTGGTGGTTGCTGAATACGGGTCAGCCACGTCCTCCAGGCTAAGTGCCGCGATCGCCGCGTTGAAATCCTTCAGCAGGGGACGTCCGGCCTTGAGCGCTTTTTCGACCGCCCATCTCAATTTAAGCAGATTTCCCCCGTGCCGCGAAACATTGAAACCGGCATTGTCAAGCTCACCCGCAACCCGTTGAATTGATGGTTCCAGCTTTTCCCCTGCGAGATCCTTTGAATCGAGCGCAAGGATATTCTCCTCTATTAACAACCAGAGAGGCTTTTTTTCGAATGCATCGCTTGTCGCCATTTTTCATCTCCTTTGTTTTATGATTTAAACCGATAAACAATGCGCCGGCCGAATCCGGCTGAAAAAGTATTTTTGATTCCCGTTGGATTGTATACGAATCGACAAGAAACTGCTTTTCCTGGCAAAGACTATAGAGACGCACCCATGCGAGTCAAGAAAAATTCCACGATTGGTATGGCATGGCGACACACTTGGGAAAAACGTTTTTAGCCTTTGACAAAAACGATCAGGTTGGATATGCCATTCACTCAAAGGTGCCCGGAAGGGCTTGATAGGGAATCCCGTTGGAGTCGGGAGCGGTCCCGCCGCTGTAATCGGGGACGACATCTGTAAAAGCCACTGTTCCGTATTTCACCGAAACGGGAAGGCGCAGACAGTAGTATGATCCGAAAGCCAGAAGACCTGCCTTTGTAAATGCCGTCAATCCCCCGATAGAAGGGGCTCGGAAATATATCCATAGGGCCAAGAAAGCTGGGTGCAGCCCTTCATGCCAATACCTGCATGAAGGGCTTTTTTTATGCCGGTTAATGCCGCACCCGAACGGATAAAGTGATGGAGGATTTCTGGGCAGGAAGTCCTTCATCGTTTTATCTAAGTTAACGGCCTTGGTTCGATCAGGCCTGATGGTGACGTTCGAATGCCATGTCTACCCATCCGGGAGCCCTAATCATCTTGTTGCGCACATTTGAAAATGAAATCCGACGTAAACGAATAAACAAGAGGAGGAACAACGTGAGCATAAAAAAAGGGTGTGTTTCATTGATGGTTCTATTTTTCTTTATGATGTCTACAAATGGTTCTGCCTCACCCGGCCATGGCAGCCAAACACCTAAAAAAGTGGGCATTCTTTTGGTTGCATTCGGGTCGAGTGCAGCATCCGCCCAGGTCTCATTTGAAAATATCGATAAAAAAGTTAAGGCCGCCTACCCCGGTGTCCCTGTTCGCTGGGCATATACGTCGCACATCATCCGCGAAAAACTGGCCAAGCAGGGCAAACACCTGGATTCTCCGGCGGTGGCGTTGGCTAAGATGCAGGATGAAAACTTCACCCACGTGGCCGTTCAATCCCTGCATACCATTGGGGGAGAAGAATACCACGATTTACGTCGTACCGTTGGGGCATTCAAAACAATGGGCGGATTTCAAAAAATCATTATCGGGTATCCCCTGATGTCCACACAAGCGGATATGGAGCGAATCGTCGATGCCATTTTGAAATCAATTCCCAACAGCCGGAAGAAAAGTGACGCCGTTGTCCTGATGGGCCATGGCACCCACCATCCAGCCAATGCCTTTTATGCCGCTTTGATGTTCCAGCTCCAGCTCAAGGATTCAAACATCTTCGTCGGCACCGTGGAGGGATATCCCGATGCCGAACTGATCAAGGGCCTGATGCTGCAGAAAAAAATCAAAAAGGCGTACCTGATGCCTTTTATGTCGGTTGCCGGCGATCATGCCAAAAACGATATGGCCGGCGAGGAACCAGACTCATGGAAATCGATTTTTTCCCAATCCGGCATCGACTGTGTCCCCGTTCTCAAAGGAACCGCCGAATATGATGACTTTGTAAACATTTGGGTCGATCATATCCGCGGACCACTCAGTCATTTTTAAAAATAACCGTCGTTTCAAAGCCTGAACTGTTTCTTAAGGTATTATGCCTTTCGCAAGAAAAGGGTCGGCCATAATGCTTGTCGAACGAGCCTGGTCGTTAGACCATGCCATGTCCGCCGCAGCGCTTTTGCCGGCGAATGAATTAAGCGTGTTCCTCGGCGTCCCCATTCCGAATAAAAGGATGGATCTTATCCATAAGCTGATCGGGCTGCTCTTCGATCACTATATGCCCGGCATCCGGAATGACGTGAAATGACGAACCCGGGATCATATCGCGCAACGCCTCGCCGCGTTCCAGCGGGATCCATGTGTCCTCACGGCCCCAAAGGATCAAGACCGGCCTGGAAATCCGGGTGTACAGGGGTTGCACCTCATCCGTGTAGCCCGAATGCGCCTGCGCGATCTGCCGGTAAAATGCCGCTTTTCCGTCTGGACCGGTCCACGGACGGACGATGGAATCCAAGGTAGTGTCATCGATGGGCTTGAAGGCAGCTGTCTTGACATACGCGCGGACAATGGCTTCATGAATGTAGTCTGGAACGCCGGCAAAGGCGTATTCATGCGAATGGACATGCTGAAAGAAAGGCGAGCCCCACGGAGCGACCGCCACCGGATCGATAAGTACGAGCCTGTCGAAATCGCATCCATTGATCAGGTGCGTTCGAAGAACCGTCGTACCACCGAAATCATGACCAATGATCGATGGGTTGTCAAGCCGCCAGTGATCCAGGAGAAAGTCCAACACCTGGTTCTGAATTCCCAGAGACACATCGCCCGGTGATTTGTCCGACTGGCCGTAACCGATCATATCATAGTAGTAGACCGTGGAATCTCGCGACAAGGCTTTGATGATATGTCGCAAATTGAAGGACGACCAGGGTGTGCCGTGAACCACCACGACCGGTGGGCCATCGCCGCTGACCCCGTATCGCACGGTGCGCCCATCGAAAAGGCAGGCTTCGGGAAGCTTCCATTCAATCATTGGGTTCAATCGTCCGCACGCGGATCCGGGTCACCGGCCTCCCGCCGACAGCAGCACCTCGTCGTTCTCAAAGGCCTGGCGGCGGACGCTGGAGAACATCTCCAGCAGCTTGGGCACGGTGAGCTTGGCTTTTTCCGCACCGGAGACGTCGATGATAATTTCACCGGCATCCATCATGAGCAGCCGGCTCCCGTAACCGATGGCGTGGTTCATGTTGTGCGTGATCATCATGGTGGTCAGGTGGTGTTCGGTAATGAACCGGGTGGTCAGGTCCATCACGATGGCCGCGTTGCTCGGATCAAGAGCTGCGGTGTGCTCGTCCAGCAGCGCGATATCCGGATTGGAGAGCACCATCATCAACAGGGTCAATGCCTGGCGCTGGCCGCCGGACAAGGTGTTGATGTTCTCTTTCATCCGCGATTCCAGACCCATCTTCAAGTTCACCAGCTGGCTTTTGAAATAGGTCCGCATTTTGCGGTTGAGGCTGATGACCGGCCACTTGAAGCCTTTTTTGTAGGTGATCATCATGTTGTCCTCCAGGGTCATGTTGGAGGCGGTGCCCGCCAGCGGATCCTGGAAAATGCGGCCCATGGTTATGGCCCGCTTGTACTCCGGGTGGTCGGTGACATCTTCACCGTGAATGAAGACCCTGCCGGATGTGGGCGGCAGGTTGCCGGAAATCAGGTTGAACAGGGTGGTCTTGCCGGCGCCGTTGCTACCGATGATGGTGACGAATTCACCGGCGCCCACGGCCAGGTTCAGGTCCCGGATCACCGTCTTGGCGTTGGGGGTGCCCGCGTGAAAGGTGCAGTTGATGTCCTGGAGACGGATCATGCGGCGGTTCCTGCCTTGCCGCGAATGCGGCGGTAATTGGTCACGGCCAGGGAGGCGATGATCAGGACACCGGCGATCAGCTTGAGGTCGTTGGGGGTCATGTTGATATAGTAGCCGTAAAAACGGCCCAGGTACATGATGGCCTTGAACAGGATCGCGCCCAGGATGACCCGCAGGGTGAGCAGGCCGATGCGGTTGGATTTGATGATGAACTCACCCAGCATCACCGAAGCCAGCCCGGACACCACGATCCCCTGCCCCAGGTTCACATCGGCAAAGCCCTGGTATTGGGCGGCGAAGGCACCGGACAGGGCCACCAGCCCGTTCGACAGGCCCACACCGATGAGCTTGAGGGTGGCCGGGTTCACCCCCTGGACCTTGACCATCTGCTCGTTGTTGCCCATGGCGCCGAACACCAGTCCCATGTCCGTATGAAAGAACACATCCAAGGCAAACTTGATGGCCAGGACGACCAGGACGAAAAAGATCAGCGATGCCCAATCCGCAGGGACCAGACCCTGGGCAGCGGCGGTGATGTGGGTGATGATCGTATCCACGCGCAGAAGGGGCAGGTTGGCCCGGTTGCCCAGGATGCGGATGTTCACCGAATAGAGCATGGTCATGGTGAGAATACCGGCCAGCAGATGGGGCACCTTGAGTCGATTGTGGATGGCCGCGGTAACGAATCCGGCCAGCACGCCGCCGCAAAAAGCCAGGAGCAATCCGGTCAGCGGGTGCATCCCGCCGGTCAGCGAGGTAGCCATAATCACCGCGCCCATGGGGAAGCTGCCGTCCACGGTCAGGTCAGGGAAATCGAGAATACGGAAGGTGAAAAACACCCCCAGGGCCATGATGGCGTATATCAGCCCTTCGACAAAAATTCCTTCAAGCATGTTGGATCAGTCTTTATATGGATAGTGGCACAAAAGGCGGAAAGCCAAACCATCCCCGGCTTTCCGCCTTCTGCATGAATATCGAAAGGAAAACTATTTTTTGATCAGCTTGCCGTCCTCGATGATCGTATTGGCATTGGCGATGACATCCTCCGGGAAGGTCAAGCCCAGTTCGTCGGCCACATCCAGATTGATCAACAGATCCACGTCCGACGCATCAGTCATGAAAATGGTGGGGATGCTTTCGGGCTTTTCCCCCTTGAGGACACGGACCACCAGGCGGCCGGTGGCCTTGCCCATCTTGTAGTAGTCGAAGCCCCAGGCGGCAAGCACCGGGGTCGTTTCAGCGCTGCTGGGGTCGGCCGACATGACCGGGATGTCGTACTTTTTGGCTACGCTGGTCACGGCGGCCAGGGCTGACACCACGGTGTTGTCGTTGGAAATGTAGATGCCGTCCACCCGGCCGGCAATGGCCTGAACGGCTTGTTTCACCTCGGCGGAATTGGATACGGTGGTTTCGACAAACTTGATGCCCATCTCCTTGCACACCTGCCGGGCGATGGTCGCCAGGCTGACGGCGTTGGCTTCGCTGCTGGCGTAGACGTGTCCGAGCGTCTGAATAGGCTTAATGCGATTGAGCAGTTCGATCTGTGCTCTCACCGGGGTCATGTCTGAAATGCCGGTCACATTTTTCTCGCCTTTCTCCGTCGACCCGACCAACCCTGCGCCCACCGGATCGGTAACCGCACTGTAAATCACCGGGCGGTCCTTTAGTACATTGACCAGCGCCTGGGCGGTAGGCGTGGCGATGCCAACGGCCAGGGTCACATTCTCTGACTTGAACTTCTGGGCGATGGACGAAGCGGTCGACATTTCACCGTTGGCATTTTGCGGGTCGAACCGCGCATCGGGGTACTGGGACTTCACCACTTCCTGGATTCCCTTTTCAATGGCGTCAAGGGCCGGGTGGGAAACAATTTTAGATATGCCGATGAGGATCGGATCCGACGCAGCAGCCGGTGCAGCATGGATCATTGCTGTGATCGCAAACAGGGCAGTCAAGGCGCGACAAAGCTTTTTCATAAACTTTTTCCTTTCCTTTCCACAGGATTTTTTTTATGTTCTGCCATACAGAAACGTTTGCGGCCGCCTTTTAAGTATATAGGAGGGCGGCCAAAATCAAGCTCTTTTTCCCCTGTGGTCGCGGCAAGGACTAATTGCGCAATGATTCCTATCCGAACCGCTTAAATAAAACACCAATGAACCCGACGGCATCCTGCCTCATATAAAGGGCCATCTCCATGAAAACCACTACCCGGGAACTGATTGACCTCTTCGCTCAGACCGAGGACCGCAAAGAAATGGAAGTGCTGTTCCGGGAGATTTTCACGCCCAGCGAAATCGACACCCTCACCCTCCGGTGGCAACTGCTCAAAGACCTTTACGAAGGCAAGACCCAGCGCAAAATTGCCGCCGAGCTCAGGATCAGCCTCTGTAAAATCACCCGTGGCTCCAAGCTGCTCAAAGCCAAAGGCAGCTACCTGAAGAAGGTGCTGGACGACCTGTACGGCAACGGGAAAAACAGCTGACCGACCGTTGAAAAAGGTGGGTCAGCCTTCGTCCCACCAAGAGATAACAGGGGTAACACAGCGGCTTCACAGTTCCATCGCTGCCCGCGCCAGGGTTTCACCCGATCCAACAATAATGCCGAATGGTCAGCCCATTCGGCATTGTTGTCACTTCTTGGCTACTGTCAAATGGCTTACCGGTATCACTGGTTTAGGATAGCTTCAATGGCGTAGCGGCCCAGTTGCGTGTGGTGAAGCACATTGCCGAACGGTGCCATCGCCTCGGGTGAGCCCTTGGCGAAAACGAGCACAGGCGTAGCCGTGTGTGTGCCGGTGTTCCAGACCACCATTTGGTCAGCCGCCACCTCTCTAGCCAACAGATTCTGCCGGTTGTCATCGGTCTGGTAAACAAAAAAAGCACTGGTCGAACCCATTTTGGGCACCACCTTGGTTCCCAGATAGCTGTGCCCTTCTGAGAAGTACGGATTGTCTTCGGTTGCCAGGATGGCAGCGGCCTGGTCTTCACTGATGGTAAATTCCGTATTCTCGTTGACGATCTCCGCCAGCTTGGCCGGCGTCTGCTGTTCCTTGGGCAGACTGTCAAACTTGCCGTAAAAGATATCTCCGTAGCTCAATTTCTGGTTGTAAATTTTATCCAGGACATCGGGGTTGCCGAAGTTATACCCGGGTTTGAATTCTCTTCCCTGAAACAGGGAACCAGGCAGGTTCTTTCCCTGAGGAAGGTTTTTAGCATTGTAGCTGATCCCGAAGCCCCCGGTGGTATGATCAGCTGTCACGATGATCAGGGTGTCGTCGCGATTTTCTGCCCAGTCCAGCACATACTCAACCGTCTCGTTGAGCTGCAGCATCTCATGGAGCATCAACCCGGCATCGTTATAATGCGCGGCCCAGTCAATCATACCGGCCTCGATCATCAGGAAAAAACCCTTGTCGTTTTTAGACAACACCTCAATTGCCTTGGCAGACATCTCTTTCAAGGTGGGAATGGTCCGGTCGGGGCTGTCCTGGCTGTGGGTCACCTTGATGCCGTCCGGCAACGCCGAGTATGCGAAAAGGCCTAACAACTTGCCTTGGGCCGTTCCCATCTGGGATCGGTTAAAAGCCAGGGCATAGCCCTTGTCCTGGGCTTCTTTCAGCAAATTCCGGCTGTCTTTCCGCTTGGATTTGAGCTTGACGGAGCCCTGAGTCATCTGCTCCAGCTCTTTGTATTCCGCCGATTCCTTGTCATTCGCCTCCTGGGGAATCCAATAGCGCAATCCCCCCGACAGCATGACATCCGGACCGGCATTCAACATGTCAACGGCAATTTCGTTTTCCATGTTCCGATGGGGCTGATGGGCGGCAAAAGCGGCCGGTGTCGCATGGGTGAGGCGAGTATCGGAAACCAGTCCGGTTGACCTGCCCGTTTTGATCGCTTTTTCGAGGACCGTTTCCACCGGATTGCCGTCCTTGTCCGCCCCGATCATTTCCGATCCGGCAAACTGGCCGGTGGCCATCTGGGTGCCGGACGCCGCGGAATCCGTAACGAGAGCTCCGCTGGGGTAGGTCAGCGAAATCCCCATAACGCCCCCGTCGTCCATCATCCGGTCAAAGACCGTTCTTCTATCCTTGATCACCGTATTGGGCGCCTGCCTGGCGTAGGTAAGCAGTAGCCCGACCTGTTCCGGCCCCATGCCATCGCCGATAATCATAATGACATTTTTGGCCTTTCCCGCCTGCGGAGCCGGCAGGCTACCCGGCATACTGGAACAGCCGATTGCGATCATTAGAACAATCAGGGATAGACTGGCGAACTGAAATACTCGTTTTCTCATTTCATTCCCCTTTCCTTTTCGATACCGTTGTTTAAATGAACGTTGAAAACCGTCACGAGCGGGGCAAGACAATTGAACCCTCCCCGCGGCAAGCCGCGGAGAATCTTATTTATCAAGTTTTAGTCCGTTTAGAAAGTTCTTGAAAGGGTGAACACCAACCGTGGGTCGGCAACATCTTCACCGCCGGAGAAGTCCTTGAAAAAATCTTTTTCACTGTTGTAATAGTAGCTCAGATCGACATTGAATCCCGCAATGAGGTCTTTGGACAACCCGATGCGGTAGTATTCAAAATCGTAGCCGTCGCCGCCATCCATGCCGTTGCCGTTGCCCGTTGAAGCACCGCCTTCCACTTCCACATGGGCCGCTTCGAGTCCCAGGGCGATGCCATAAGGCATGGACAGGCTCACCTTGCCGATAAACTTATGGTAAATTCCCTCCTCGCCGAAGAAATCTGGCGACCAGACGTATCCGGCGGTCACGGACGGCGTGAGCGGCACGCCTTCGAAGGTATGGCCCAGATTGAATCCCGCCTGGAAATAATTGAACTCGAATCCGTTATCTTCCGCACCGGGATATATCCAGTAATACAAGGTGACATCGTAATCCAACGGCCCGAGGGAACCGGCCTGACCACCCCAGACACCCAGCTCGACGTCATTGGAATAACCGCCGTCGTCCCAGCTGGATCCCCACAGTCCCAGGAAGATCCCCGTTCCCGGATGAGAATAGTCGATCGATCCCTGGATTGCCGGATCCTGATCCGAAATCGATACGCCATCGTACATGTAATCGGTGGTAAAGATAATCGTGCTGCTGAAATTGTCGATCGCGAATATGCCCCCTTCCTCTGCAAATGCAATCCTACCGAATGAACTCACAACCGCCGCTGTCAACAGGATCACCAATAGACATCTTTTCATCAATACCTCCTATTAGAAAAATAAGTATGGGGTCAGTTCGGAAGATGATGGACGGTTCCTTGTTCACCCTCCGGGGTAAGCATGGCCTTACAATGCCGGTTTTGCCGGGTTGTGGCGGTAATAGGGTGAGGGTGAAGGCGGAAGCACGGTATTGCCCAGGATCAGGTCGGCCGCTTTCTCGGCAATCATCATCACGGGAGCATAGATATTGCCGTTGGTGACATAGGGCATCACGGATGCGTCCACCACACGGAGGTTTTCCATGCCGTGGACCTTCATGCTGTCCGGGTCGACCACGGCCATGGGGTCTTTACCCATCTTGCAGGTACACGACGGGTGCAGGGCGGTCTCGCCGTCTGCGGCCACCCAGTCCAGTATCTCCTGGTCGGTTTCGACTTTCGGCCCGGGAGAGACTTCTCCGCCGTTGAACGGTTCAAAGCCTGGCTGATTCATGATTCTACGGGCACATCGGATGGCTTCGACCCATTCGCGCCGGTCCTGATCGGTTGAGAGGTAGTTGAACCGAAGGGCCGGATAGTGCCGAGGGTCGGCGGATTTGATCTTCACCGAACCCCTGGCATCGGAGTACATGGGGCCCACATGGACTTGGTAACCGTGGCCGCCGGAAGGAGAAGACCCGTCGTAGCGGACGGCCACCGGCAGGAAGTGAAACTGCAGGTTGGGGTAGGCCACATCGTCGTTGCTGCGGATGAATCCGCCGGCCTCGAAGTGGTTGGTGGCCGCCGCCCCTTTGCGGTGGAAAAGCCACTGGTAACCCACCATCGGCTTGTTGTACCACTGCATGGCCGGGTAAACGGACACAGGCTGCTTGCACGCATACTGCACATAGACTTCCAGGTGGTCCTGAAGGTTCTCCCCGACCCCGGGAAGATCGTGCGCCGGGCGTATTCCCAGGCGCTCCAGTTCGACGGCGCTGCCCACCCCGGACACCTGAAGCAGTTGGGGAGAATTGATGGCACCGCCGCAGCAGATGACTTCTCCGCCGTACACCTTGCGCGCGGCCCCTTTGGCTTTGACAACCTCGACGCCCACGGCCCTTTTCCCGTCAAAGAGGATTCGATTGACAAAGGCCCGGCAGATGACGGTCAGGTTGGGGCGGTGTTTGACCGGGTGCAGGTAAGCCCGTGCGGCGCTCAGCCGACGGCCCCGGTAGATATTGCGGTCGAAAGCCCCAAATCCTTCCTGACGGTAGCCGTTGACATCCTCCGTGAGGGGATATCCGGCCTCCTGAACCGCCTTGAGAAAAGCACCGAAGAGCGGGTTTTCACAGGGGCCCGTTTCAAGGAGCAGGGGGCCGTTGACGCCATGGTATTCATCGGCACCGATGAGACGGGTCTCCGCGCGTTTAAAGTAGGGCAGATTGTGGGCGTAGTCCCAATTCTGCATGCCGGCATCCTTGCCCCAGCGCTCGTAGTCCATGGCATTGCCACGGATGTAGATCATGCCGTTGATGCTGCTGGATCCGCCGAGCACCTTGCCTCGCCCATGGAAAACGCGCCGGTTTTTCATGTGAGGTTCCGGTTCGCTCTCGTAACACCAGTCGTAAAACTTGTTGCCCAACGGGACGGTCAGTCCGGCCGGCATATGGATGAAGATATCCCAGATATAGTCAGGTCGTCCGGCCTCCAGCACCAGCACCCGGTTGTCCGGGTTGGTGCTGAGCCGGTTGGCCAGGGCGCAGCCGGCGGATCCGCCTCCCACGATGATATAGTCGTATCGTTTTTGAACCATTTTCTTGTCCTCACTCACGGTAGTGACCGCGCTTGGCAGTCTTTAAAATTGGCAACTTGACAAAATCCCGTTTGCATTTGACGGCATCCCAATCCTGCTGAACAGGGGCACCCGCAAGGCGCGGCTGTGGGCATGGGGAATTAAGACGAAGGCGCGGTTATCTCCCTTTTTCTTCGGAAATTGGATTCGGGATGATCGTAAAGCGCACGGACCTGTCCAGATTCAACGACTGGAGTTTGCCTTGCGTCGGGCGTCCGTTTTTGTCCCATCCGCGCTGCTGGTAGTAGTCCGCCAGCATGACAGCCATGTCCGCCTCACTGATACGGCGCCCTTTGTGGGGCCCGCCGGGCAATGGCTCCGCGACGATCCGCCTTGGCAGACGATCCTGATCTGCCGTGACTCCTTCGCGCAGGTTGAAAAGCCGGGTCTGGTTCCAGATGCGCTCCCCCAAGGTGTCGAAGAATCGGGCGTCCACCGACCGACCGGTGGCGGCATTGAACATGCGGGTATAGCTTACCGGTGTGATCCCAAACGCGCCGAAATCACATTTTACCAGTGCATCCAGTCCGGTCAGGTAGTCCTGCTCGACCTTGAGAATTTCCGCCTTCTGGGTCAACCCATAGGTATCCACAGGCTTCCCCAGGTATTCCCTGCCGCCCACTTCATAAGCCACCATGAAACCGCGCTGGTGGCAGGCCCCGCGATCGGCGGTCATATACGCCAGTCCCATACCGGGGGTACCGCGTGGCGCCCACCCGGGGATATCCAACCCCTTGACGTGAAGGGCAAAATCCTCGGCATCTCCTCCCAGCTGTGCAGCGGCCCATTTGACCCCCTGGCCGAGTAACCGGCCCAGTTCGTTGTTTTGAAGGGCAATGGCATGGATCAGGTACTCGGCACCGGCCGCGCTGCCAAAGGCAAGCGTGACGCCTTCCGGTGGATCGATGATCCCCTTTTCAGCCGCTTCGAAGGCAAATCCGATGGTCCCGCCGGTGGACATGCTGTCCAGGCCGTAGGCATCGCACAGTTTTACCAGGTGGGCCACGGCCCGGACATCGTGAATGTCCAGGTTGCTTCCCATCAGGGCGGCTGATTCATACTCCACGATGTCGGTAATCGTATGGGCATATTTGCCCGTACGGACGGCACCCATCTGGCTGCAACGAATCGGGCAGCCGAAACAGGCCGCTTTCCCCAGAAACAAGTGTTTTTTCTGCCCCTCGTCACCCAACTGATCGGCTTTGTCATCGACCTGGTCGAAGTGGTTGCGAAAAGGTAGTGTTCCGACAGAATTGGACCAGGGCACGGCGTTGCTGGTACCGCTGTCGGTCAGTGCCGAACAGGTCTCGCTTTCACGGATATCGGCATCGGCCCTATCGCAAGCCTCATGAAATGCGCTGGGATCGTTTACTTTAACCAGGCGACTGCCTGAGATGGCGATGGCCTTCAAGTTTTTGGATCCCATGACCGCCCCGGCCCCGCCGCGGCCGGCCTGGCGATTGAACTCACAGCTGATCAAGGCGAACTTAACCCGATTCTCACCAGCCTGGCCGATCGTCACCACCCGGGCCTTCGGCGAATCGAGGTCTTTTTTAACCAGATCGTTGGCGGCCAGAGCATCGGTCCCCCACATGCCTTCTGCCGAACGGAATTCGACTTGGTCGTCGCGGATCCACAGATAAGTGGGCCGGGCGGCTCGTCCGATGATGATCAGGCCGTCGTAACCGGCAAACTTGATCTCCGGACCGAAGCGGCCGCCGAAGAACGAATCCAGGTAGATGCCTGTCAGAGGGGATTTGGTAACTACACAGGCCCGCATGGCGGGTGCCGCCGTGGCCGTGAGCGGCCCGGCCATGAACATGATCACGTTTTCAGGTCCGAGGGGGTCCACACCGGCAGGCGCCAGGTCATAGAGCAGCTTGGCGCCGAACCCCTTGCCGCCGACGAAATCATCCTTGAGCCATTGGGGCAGCGGGACTTTCCAGGCCTCACGGCAGGTCAGGTCAGCCACCAGGAATTGTCCCATGCTGCCGTCAGCCATGGTTCACCTCCCGCCCAATAGCCAGTTGCAGGGCGCCGGTCGGACAGGCGGTCACACAGCGGGGGGCGCCGCCGCACAGGTCGCACTTGACCGATTTTTTTAAATCCACGTCCACACCCACCACGCCGATGGGGCAGTACCGATGGCACAGATTGCAGGCCACGCACTGTTCATGATCAACCACCATGGCTCCGGTGGCGGGGTCTCTACTGATAGCCTGGACAGGACAGACAGTGGCGCAATATGGGTTGGCACACTGGTTGCAGACCGTGGGAAAATGGTAGAGATTCTCACGGGCGTGCTCGATCTTGAGCAATGCCCGGTGGGGGTTGTAACCACCCAGCAGACGCATGCTGCAAGCCAGCTGGCAGAGGCAGCAGCCGGTACACAGGTCAAAATTGGTTTTGATGAAGCAGCGGTCGGTCATCGTCAATTTCGGCGAGCCATCCGGTTCGCATGATAGTTGACAAGTGAAACCGGGGGGCCAAACCCCAAAAAAGCCCCCCGGCATGGAACCCTCGACTAGTTGATCCAGCGCGGAACGATAAATTGGCTGTCCTTGTAGGCTTTGGTCGGCGGATCGGTGAAGATGGTCTTCAACTCGCCGCCTTGCACCTGGTAGTGCACCACCGGTGCGGCTTCTTGAGCACGCAGGACATTGTCCTTGTCCCATTTGATCAAGCCCTGGTGCCCCTCGTAGCCGTTTTCGCGAAGGTAGGTGTTCACCGCCTTGAAGTTGTAGGCATCGCCCACGGCCGTGACCGCGTTGGCCCATGCCATGATGCCGGTATAGGTCGCCCACGAACCGGCCGGGATCTGGTGGTTGTAGAGCTTCACAAACTTGTCGATCCAGGCCTGGCCCGCCGCATTGGGGGCCACCGGGCCAGGCAGGCCGGTAGGCATTTCACCAACGACTCCGTCGGCGCTGTCGCCCAAGTTCTCCACCACCTCGCGGGGGGTGATGCCCCAACCCAGGCTCAATATCGAATCGGTGGGTTTCTGGATGAACTGACGGAAAAATGTGATGTTCTCCTGGGCGCTGGGGATCTCGATGTGAATCAAGGCCGGATTGATTCTGCGAATGCGGGTCAGGATGGCGCCCCACTCGTTGGTGCCGTATGGCACGGTTTCACGCTTGGCAACCTTCCACCCCTTTTCCTTGAAGCTGGACTCCAGGGTGTCGCCCACTTCAACGCCCCATGAATCGTCTGTGTTGATGATGACGACCTTTTTATTGGGGTAGGTATAAGGCAGGGCCATCAGCACCCGGAACATGCTCTTGGCCTGTTCGATGCCCACATCAGTCAGTTGGAAGATATTCGAATACTGCTCGGGGTTTTCCTTATAGACATCCACGGCGGCCTGTGAGCCGTCATCGGCAGAAAAAGGGCACCTCGTATTTGCCGTAGGCGCGGACATCCTGGCCCCAACCGGCCCATCCAGCATGGACGGAGGCCACCTGCTTCTGGCCGCAAAGGAAATCGGCGCCCTGCATGACCACCTCGGGCGCAAATTCTTTTGAATCGTAACGGATGATCTCGATCTGCTTGCCCAGCAGGCCCCCGGCTTCGTTGATCTCGTCGATGGCCATCTTGATGCCCTTGAAGTAGTCATCGCCGGAACCCGTATAGGCACCGGTCATGGCCAGGGGCACACCCACGGGAATGGTGTCCGCTGCCATGGCCACCGGCCCCAGGAGAACCAATAAAACCATTACCGTCGATAGGATCGTCACTCGTTTCATCTCGCGCCCTTCCTTTCATTTAAATCGGGTTGGTTGAATAAAGTTTACTGCCAGTTGATGTGCTTTTTCCTCAGCCCTGCTTCGCCCCGGCAGACAGCGGCTTGGTCCAGAACCCCATGACACCGTTGGGCAGCGCCAGCACCAGAATCACCACCAGGGCGCCCATGGTGACGGCCCGATAGGAGCCCAGCGGCGCCAGCAGCTCGTTGGCGGTAACGGTGATGATCGCCCCCAATATGGCCCCCGGAAAGTGTCCGATGCCGCCCACCACCAGCATGACCATTAGGGTGCAGAACAGGTCGAGTTCGAGCATGCGCGTCGATATCATGCCGATGTAATGACCGTAAAACGCCCCGACGATGCCGGTGAGAAAAGAGGTCAGGGCAAACACCATCAGCTTGTATTTGAATGCGCTCACCCCCAGGCTCATGGCAAACTCCTGGGAATCTTTAAGCGCCAAAAAAGCGGTTCCCCAGTGGGATTTGATCACGACCATGATCGTCAGCGAGCAGATAATGGTCACCAGCAGGATCAAATAAAAAGTGGGCACCAGGTTGGCCGAACTGAAGGAATACCCGAAGATATTGATGGGCGGGACGGTCAGGATTCCCACCGAACCGCCTGAACCGATGGCGATACCGATGTCGCCGCGCAGCAGGGGCAGCAGGGTCATGTGCACGCCGAAGGTCACCAGGGCCACATAGGGCCCGGCCAGCTTGAGGCAGGGCAGGCCCACGAGGACCCCCATGGCCGCCGTGAACAGGCCCGCCAACAGGATGGCCAGCACCGCCGGGATACCGAAACTGACCGCAAAAATGGACGAGGCGTATGCACCGATGACGAAAAAGGCCACCTGGCCGAAAGAGAAGATGCCGGCGAATCCCATGATGACGTCCCAGCAGGATGCCACCACGGCCCAGATGAGGCACATGATCAGGATGTGCATGATAAAACGGACGTCACCCACGAACAGGGGCATGAGGGCCATGGCCCCGTATACCACCCCCATCATTGTCAGCATACGTTTCATACTCATGGATCTTCAGCCTCTTCCCATCAGCCCCTGGGGCCGGAACACCAGGGTGGTTAGCAGTAAAACGAAAAGGGCGATCATGCCGTAGCTCATGCCGAACATCCACCCCACGAAGGCCTCGAGCATCCCGATAATAAACGCGGCATAAAGGCCGCCGCGAATGGAGCCCATGCCGCCGAAAGCGGTAATCACCCATGATTTGATCATGATGGCACCGCCGGACATGGGTGAGATGAAGTACTTCTGGCTGAGCAGAATGCCGCCGAATCCCACCATGGCCGTTGAAATGGCAAAGGTGGCTGCAAAAATGCGGTCTTTGGGAATGCCGACAATTTTGGCCCCCTGGGGGTTCTGGGCCACGGCCTGCACAGCCATTCCGGTGCGGGTGTTGTTCATAATCCAGCCAAAAATCAGAATGCCGCTGATGGACAGAAAAAAGATCATAATGTCCTGGTAGGAAAAGATCAGGTTTCCCGCTTCCAGGGTCCCTTCCAGGATGGGCGGCAGGGATTTGACGCGGCCGCCGAAGACCACGGCATACAAGTTGTCCATGAACAATGCCAGCCCCAGGGTCAGCATCATAACCTTCATTTCCCATTCATCCCGCTTTCTCAGCGGAGCCACCATGGTTTTCTCGAGAGCGTAGCCCACGGCGAACATGAGGGGAACCACCGCCAGGAAGATCGAGAAGTAGCCCCCCACCAGCCCGACGAGGTTGATCAGAATCCAGGCGAAATACCCGCCCAGGTTGAAAAAGGAGCCATAGGCGAAGTTGAAGGCTTTGGTAACCCCGTAAACCAGGGTCAGCCCCACGGCCATGAGGGCGTATACCGAGCCGTTGGTCAGTCCGCTGATGATCACGTCGATGAGTTCGTAGATTAAAAACAGGGTATCTTCGCTGATTGTCATCTTGGCTTCGCTCCGTTTAAAGACAAGGGGGCGGCACGTTTACATGCCCAGAAAAATCTCTTTCAGGTGTTCGTTGCCTAAAGCGTCATCCCGGCTGCCGGAAAAGGAGATGCGTCCCTCTTCGAGGACATAGATCCGGTCGGCCATCTCGGTAATCTGGGGAATGTTCTGTTCCACGAGCAGGATGGTCATTCCCTGCCGGTTGATCTCACGGATGATCGTGAAAACCTCCATGCGCAGGTTGGGTTGCAGGCCCAGGGAGGGCTCGTCGACACACAGGAAGTCGGCGTTGGCCATCAACCCTCGGGCGATGGCCAGCATCCGGGCTTCTCCACCGCTCATGGTCGAGGCCAGCTGGCGGTGGCGCTCGGCGAGCCGAGGGAACAGGTCGAAAACCATCTCCAGGTTGCGCTTTTCGTGGGGCCGCGCATTTTTTGAATAGGCGCCCAGCTTCAGGTTTTCCAGGACCGTCATCTCCGGGAAAAGCTCGCGGCTTTCGGCAATATAGACCAGACCCCGGTTGACCAGTTTCTCCGCCGGCTCTCCGACAATCTCCCGGCCGCCGTATGAGATTTTTCCCTCCACACGCTCGGCCAATCCGCAGATGGCTTTCAACAGGGTGCTCTTGCCGTGGCCGTTGGGCCCCAGCATCACTGCCACCGTCCCCTTCTCCACCTCGATGGAGACGTCCTTGAGCACGTGAAACTGCCCGTAATAGGCGTTGAGATCAGTTACCGTCAGCATACGCATCCCCCAGATAGCTTTCGATCACCCGCGGGTCGCTGGTCACAGTCACGGGATCCCCGCAGCAGATTTCGCTGCCGGTTTCGATGATCAACAGGGTCTCGGTCAACTCGGTCAGCACCTTCATGAAATGCTCGATGATGATGATGGTAACCCCCATGTCTTGGTTGATCCGGCGGATAAACGCCATGAGGTCCTTGATCTCGCTGGTATTGGAGCCGGCCATGGGCTCGTCGAGCATGAGGATTTTCGGCCGCGTGGCCAGGGCGGCCCCCATCATCAGTTTTTTCTTGCCCAACAGATTGAGCTGCCCGGTGGACTGGCGGCGAATGGCCCGCATGTCCAGAAAGCGGATAATCTCTTCCACATAGTCCGGGTCAAAGCGGCCCGGTGCACCAAAGCGGTTGCCCACGCTGATGCTCTTTTCCACCGTCAGGCTCGGAAAGGTCTGGGGGACCTGGAAGGTGCGGGCGATTCCCAGCTGGCAGATGCGATGGGGCTGCAGCCCGGTAATGTCGCGACCGTCAAAGTCGATGCGCCCCTCGAACGGATAGAAACCGGTGATCAAATTGTAGACCGTGGACTTTCCCGCCCCGTTGGGACCGGCGATGCCGAAAATCTGTCCCTTTTCGACCGTGAAGCTCAGATCATTGACGGCAACCAGTTCGCCAAACTTCTTGGTGAGATGGGTGGCTTTCAAGATGGGATTGGCCCCGTGGTCGGCATCCGTTGCGGATGTCATCATGCTTTGCCGTCCTTTTGACTGTCCATGGTCTGTTTGTCTTTATTTTCGCGGATGCACCGATTCAGCATGACGTAGTGGTAACCGATGAACGAAAGGGCTTTTAACGGTTCCCGGTCAGCAATGGCCATGGCCGTTTCGCGCCAGTTGTTAATCGTCTTCTCACGGTAATAGGCATCTTCGTACAGCACGTAGTCGTAGGAGCCGAAGCTGATTTGAATGGTCTGCATGATCCAGTCGAAGAGTGGGTTCTTGGTCATCTTCACCAGCAGCAGGTTCAACTCGCGGTCCACCTTCCTGATCCGCGACATGGACGGTTTGGGTGACAGTCCGGCTTTTTCCAGCTTCGCCACCCCCTTTACCAGCGCTTCCGCCTCGGCATTGTCTCCCCTCGAAATGGCCAGGATGGTAACGGTCCTGTCGATGGACTCGCGGAACTCGATCAGGTCGGCGATGTCGATTTCAAGTTGTTTGATCATCAGCGCCAGCGGCTGGCTGGCATCGTAGGCGCCGATCCGCTTGACATAGGTTCCGCCCTGGCCGCCTTTCCGCGTTTCGACCAGGCCCTTTTGCTTCAGCTCCCGAAGGGCTTCCCGGACCACACCGCGGCCGGTCTTAAAAAGAATTTGCAGATCCCGTTCGCTGGGAATTCTTTCCCCGGGAGTCAACCGCCCTTCCATAATAGCCGCTTCGATCTGAAGCGCCACATTACCGGTCATGCCTTTGCCGTTGACGGGACTGAACATCGATCAACCGTTTCCTTCATGAGTTATTGCCAAGGGCGCAGAAAAGATATGGCTGTCCGCATTTTTGGCGGCAACGTTGTACCAAGAACCTTTTGCTCAATGGTGCATTAAGTTGTCACGGGATAGAAAAAAATGATGGTCACAATTGATGGTAGTACCACTATTTCAATAAAAGGGCATTGTCAACTGATTATACATGGAAACGGAAGCGTAGTTTGACCCAACCAATAACCGGCCATTATAGTAATTTATAAGGTTTTAGCTTTAATTACAGGCATATCGATTTATGCTGGTCGGATCGTATGCTTTGCAATCACAACCCTTAACGGTACTACCAATGAAGATGACTTAATATATCGATTATAATGATATAACCGTACAAGAAGGAGAAGCACATCCCGACCGGGCAGACTCTGCAATACCGGGATGTAAAACCCGCTCGCTCATCTTTCCGGATGACCAGAAGCTATAGGGTTCCATCCGAATCCACCCGGATTCAGATGCTGGCAAGCTGCAATTCGGGCGGGAGGAATTTTGTGAGGTTGATTGGCATTACCCTTATTGAAGCCATCTAACCCTAATGGGTAGGTATCCACGGTGCTGTCAAATAACCGCAACCATCGTCACTAATATTTGCATTGAGCTGGCAAGTAATTTTGAAGAAGGTCTTTTTGCATTTTACTGCGTTCAGGAAGGATGTATTTAGCGCACCGCCTATCTATTTCCTTTGTTGCATTAAGGTCTATTGTTTGTTTGGAAGAAGAAGGATCGGAAGGAATTCCTTTTTTATCAAAAATATTAGTAACTCTTTGTTCTTTTCTATAGATGCTTACATCCCCTATTGTAAGAAAACTTTTGGTTTCAACCGCTTTTCCGAGTTTGTCTTTAAGAAGGGGATCTATGGAAAGGTTTAAGCCCTGAAGAAACCGGTTACAATTGGTCATTAATTCTTCATCAAATATGATCTTGTTAAAACTGCCTCCTGCAAATGCCGCCATATGGCCAGGGTAACACCAGATTTCTTCCACATCTGTAATAATAAAAGGCGCAAGTGCTGTTAAACAGGATTCAAAACCACCTTGGTAATCATTTTTAGTCCCATCAGAAAAGCATCCGCAAAGCATGCAATGCATACCAAAATGAAGACATACTTCGTAAAACATAATTTGAACATTTAGGTATTCTGGACTTCCATATACTGGCTGCATTGTCCGCATATCAGTCATTGTGGAAAAATTACTGAAGCTCACATTGGTACCCGGTTTAAGTAATTGGATATAAACAGCCCCTGCCAGAGAGAGGGCAACGTCATGAATGACTATTCCCATTAAACTTTCTGGGCCAGTCATGAAAGAGAGAGTACAGGGGAAAATTGTAATATTTTGTTCTTCTTCAGCCAAGACGGTTAAATTAATTAGGCTATCTTCGTCATAAGATAATGGTGCCATTGGACATATCCCCTGCCCCATTACAGGATTTGTGCCACCTCCTTTAATCTCTTTGATAAGCTGAATCGCTTTTTTAGCGCTCGTATAAACATCTCCATTTTTTGTGTTCGCTCTTGTGGCGCATAACCCTAAACTCGGCCATTTATCAGAATATTTCAAGAGCATGGCGATTTGGGCGATGTACGGATCGTCACTGTCGTTGCCTTCCGGATCGACGACCCCGGGATTAACAGATTGATAAAGATCGGACGTTTCCGCTAGTTGATACATTTTGATGACATCATCAATGGTACCACGCCGACTTTGTCCTGAAATATCATCCAAAATCATCGGTGAATTTGAAAAGGGAGAGGCAGCAACAAGCTTTTTATTGCCTGTCGGCGCATATTTGTATTTTGGAATCAAAGACAGGGAGTCGGCCAAAAGAGTAGGAGGAAGATACACTCTTTTTCCCTCTATCTTGGCACCTCTTTTTTTAAAAAGCTCTCTGGCACTGGACATATCAAAATCAACACCTACGGTTGCTAATATATCTGTGGCACATTCATGGATGGATTCAATTGTCTCTTTATTTAATAAGTTTGGCATTTTAAAGATTTAGAAACCTATTTTAACAGCTCCGACAAACAACAAAGTTCCTCTGGCGATGCGTTGTGCCTAAGAATCCTCAATTTTCGTATCAGAAACGAGGCTGTCACCTCTAAATGACGCGGCATAAATTTGAGTATCAGTTTACAGATAGTTAGTTTTGTCCGACCTCGATAAAACCTTCAGGTTGTGTGTCGGCGGTATGACGGGCATGCGAATCCAGGCGTCCTGATTGTCCATACCTTCGGTAAAAACCGTCGAAGCGGAACTGATCGAACGCAGAGGGGCCGGGCTTGTTTTTCACCAAAGGCCGCCGGTCAGCCGACGGCTTCAGGCTTTTCCCTGTTCCTCATCCCGCAGCACCCGGCGCAGCACCTTGCCCACGTTGGAAACCGGAATCGTGTCGCGGAATGCGATGGTTTTGGGCCGTTTGTAGCCGGCCATGTTCGCCTTGCAGAATTCGCGGATCTCCGCTTCGGCGCAAGTCTCACCGGGTTTCAGTTGAATGAAGGCCTTGACCGCCTCGCCGCTCTTGGCATCCGACACCCCCACGACGGCCGCCAGGGCCACCTTGGGATGGGTGAAGAGGATGTCTTCCACCTCCCGGGGATAGACGTTGAAGCCGCCCACCAGAATCATATCTTTCTTCCTGTCCGTGATGACCACGTAGCCATCATCGTCCACGTGACCGATGTCTCCGGTGAGAAAAAAACGGCGGCCGTCGATCTCCCGGAACACCTCGGCCGTTTCATCCGGTTTGTTCCAGTAGCCCTGCATGACCTGGGGGCCGCAGATGGCCACCTCGCCGTCTTCGCCCTGCGGCAATTCGGTCTGGCCGGTATCTGCATCCAGGATTTTAACGTCGGTGCCGGGCACGGGAAAACCGATGGACCCGATCTTGCGCGTAGCGGTAAAAGAGGGATTGGCTGTAGCTATCGGGGCCGTTTCGCTCAACCCATACCCTTCGAAGATAATCGCGCCAGTCTTCTCCTCGAACTGCCTGCACACCTCCGGAGGCAGTGGTGCTCCACCCGAAAAGCAGGCCATCAGGGAATTCAGGTCAAACTGGTTCAGCAGGGAATGGTTGGCGAAAGCCACGAAGATTGTCGGCACCGCCGGCATCAGGGTCGGCCGGTGCTTCTGCACCAGTTTGAGTACTTCGGTAAACGGGGGATCGCCGGCACGCGGGTCCGGCACGCAGATCAGGCGGCTTCCCGATAAGCAGGCGGATAGCATGGCGCAGGTCATGCCAAAGCTGTGATACCAGGGTAGCACGCCCAAATAGCAGTGATAACCGCCCCTGCGGATTCCCTCTATCGGCCCGCCTTCGCCGTAGTCCAGTCGCGCCCAGACATCCAGCGCCTTGAGATTATAAACGAAATTGGCGTGTGTCAGAGCTGCACCTTTGGGCGCACCGGTGGTTCCGCCGGTGTAAATGATCAGCGCCAGATCCTTGGCCGGATCGATGTCCACCGCCGGCGGAGTGGGTTGAGCGCTGGCCACGATATCGTCGAACATCAAATGCCCGGGAACATGCCGCTCGGCGTGGGGGATCTTGCCCAAAAGGCCGCCCAGGAAACCCTTCAACCAGGGCAGGTAGGACTTGACGCTGCAGACCACCACCGTTTCCACCTCGGTGCCCTGAATGGCCTTTTCAGTGGTGGGATAGAACTGCGGGTGATCCATGCAGAACAGCGCCCTGGCCCCGGCATCCTTGAGTTGATAATTAAGTTCGGCCGGTGTGTAGAGCGGGTTGCAGGTCACGCAGACGGCGCCCGCCTTGATGATACCGAAGAAGATGGCCGGGTAGTGAGGCAGATTCGGCAGGAAAATGGCCACGCGGTCGCCCTTGCGGATGCCCTTTGCATAAAGAAAATTGGCGATCCGGTCGGCCGTGTCCTTGACCTGGGCAAAGGTGCGGGATGCATCGTTGAAGATGGTGTAAGTCTGGTTCGGATAGTCTCGCGCCGCGTCATCCAGCAACTGAAACAGGGGGTGGTCGTATCCGTCGATTTCGTGGGGAACACCGTCGGGCCAGTTTTTGGTGGGCCAGTGAGCTGTGGCCATAGCGTCATCTCCTGTGGGTGGCGGTGAAAACCGGGTTATCGTCGCTTGCTATCGCGGTTCAATTGGCGGTTAATGCCAACATGCATGAATACTGCACAGTCACCCGTGTTGCTGTATGTTGTGAAGTTGCGGCTTACCATCAAGGCGAAAGATAAAGCCTTTCACTGTTCCGGAACAATATCTGTTCTGCCGCAGCGTGTGCTTCACTGACGCTTAGCACACCGATAGCTACTTGGAAACCGAGCACTCTTTCAAGGCCGGCACGACCCACTTTAGCGCCTAGCCAGAATAGCTCGGGCACGCTGAAGCCGTCAGAGGCATACAACAGTTTACTGGTTGGCGCCAGACCCAGAAGCTGTGTCAGCAGAGAATCGGCCTCGCTCACCGCAAAGGGGATTGCCAGTGACAAATCAGTGTAGACATTGCCATAGATGCTGGCCAGATAACCTGCTTCGCGAACATAGGGGTATCCTTGATGCAAAAGCACCCATGGGACATGGGCATATTTTCCGCTTTGAAGCAGGGGCCTGAAGTTCAGTGGATTGGCAAGGTACAGATCGACGTCCGCGTCACCAAATCCCGTATGGAACTGGAACGGTAACCGATGGCGTTCGGCGATTTCCAGCGCCTGAATGACGAGTGCATCGTTGAGTGGCTGTGTCGCCAGGCGAATTTGGCCTTCGCGCAGAGCCGTCTCCTTTACCCCCTCAAAAGCCGCCTTAACGTCACTGCGCGTCCACTTCCGGATGTTCAGGCCGGTACGGTAGGCGATAATGCTTTTAAAGGCCACATAACCGGCCCGTTTTGCGCCTTCGGCCTCGGCAAGGAATGCGTCTAATACCTGATCCCATGTATCGTGCTGCAAAATGAGTTCCTGGGCCAACGTCTCCAGGCGTAAAATCGGCTCAATTCGGCAGGGAAGCAATTTTGTAAGTTCGTCGTGGGTATAGCTTTCTTTACCTTTAAACCCATAATCCATCAGCATGCCGGTAATGTTGGCATTGTGTATCAAGCGCTCGCGCCAAGCTTGCTGGCCCAGCTTGTCTCGCGCTGCCAGAACCGCTCCCGGCGTCGGCTCACAACCCAGAAATCCGGCCAAGGCATTTACGGCAAATTGAAAAAACAGCGTGTGAGGAACGTGATGGGAGATGATGTCCGGATCACTGCTTTCTGAAAAAAATCTTAGCCAATCGCTGGGCGTGGCCGGTGGCCGGCGGAGAAGCGGGTGGGCATGATGATCCAAAATCGGAATGGCAGAAAAATCTAACGTCATTGGTCTCTCCAAGGCCATTGGTGGATAGGTTACACTGATGCGCCCCGCCTTTCGTCAGAACGTGTTGATATGATGATGAACCTCAAAGTCAATGTCTTTGGTGGCGAAGCTGCGGTGCTCGGCCCGCTTCACCGCCAGGTAAGACTTCGCCAACATCGGGCCAAGGGCGTCCATCAAAAACGCGTCCTTCTCCAGATTGTCCACCGCTTGGGCCAAACTTTCCGGCAGGCGACAGATGCCTCTCCGATCCAGTTCACCGCGACTCAGGTCGCCAGGATCCGTCAGCATCGGCTCTCCCGGATCGAGTTTGTTGACCACCCCATCTATACCAGCGGCGATGACCCCGCCAAGGGCAAGGTAGGGGTTATTGCTCGGGTCGGAAGATTTCACCTCAAGATTGATCGAAGCGGCCTCCTGGTCCCAGAATGGCGAAGCTATACGGATGGCGGCCTCCCGATTATCGGGCCCCCATGAGGTAAACGCGCTGGCCCACATGTGTGGTATGAGTCGTCGGTAACTGTTGTAGCTTGGGGCCGTGAGCGCAACCAAGCCCGGCAGGTGTGCCTTAATGCCGGCGATAAAGTGATAGCCCAGATCGCTGACGTGATAACGGTCGTTTGCGCTCCACATGAGATTGGTCTCCCCGGATGGATCCCAGAGGCTGCAGTGGATGTGGCAACCATTGCCCGGCTTGTCGGGAAACGGCTTCGGCGCCAATGAAGCGACCAGGCCGTGGTTGTGGGCTACCCCCCGAACCGTATCACGGTAGAAAATTTGATTGTCGGCCGCGGTCAGTGCCTCGGCATGACGAATGGTCAGCTCGTGCTGTCCGGGCCCGTATTCCGGGTAATACATATCAACCCGCATTCCCATTTTGTCAAACACGGCGACCATATCGTCTATGACGAACGCGGATGCCTGCATACCCGTCGTGCTGAAACACAGCGCCTCGTCCGCCGGCACTAACTTGCTGTCCTCACGGCGACACAGGATGAATTCGTTTTCAAACGATGACTGCACCACGATGCCGCACCCTGCTGCACGAGCGATCATCCGCTTCAGGAAAGTACGCGGACAGGCGGCCCACGGTTGTCCATCGAGGGTTAACAGATCGGATGTCATCCCTGCCGAGTGGGGGACAAAGGGCAAAATCTTGAAGGTGGCCGGGTCCGGCATGATGCGCACTTCGCCCACCGGTCCCATGCCTTCGAAGACCGCAAGTTGATCGAGCATGGTGAAGGCCTGCATGGCGACCGTCAGACCCATACCGCCCGTTAATCGGCCGGCCAACCCGTCAATGTGCGTGAGTTTGCCGCGGATGACGCCACCATTATCACAGTAAAGGAAACGAACAAGCCGCATTCCGGCATCGCGTGCTTCTTGAATAACCTGTTCCGGTGTCATAGATCTCCTTGAAAATTCAACCAGCTAACTGAGAGCCAACAACTTGTCTCGATGGGATGCAATAGCTTCGATCAGTCCCGCCAGCAGAGCCGTCCGGGGCACAACGCTATCCGCATCCATATACTCCTTTGGACTGTGGTCGTCCCCGCCGACGGGTCCCAACCCATCCAGCACGGGGATGTTTAACTTGCCGATGTGATTCGCGTCGGAAGTGCCGCCGGTTTGCACGTCATTAAAGGAAAAACCGAGTGTTCCGGCGACGCCTTGCGCCAGTTCGACCAGGTAAGCCGTTGCCCTTGTTTTTTCCATTGGCCCTTTTTCGATGCCGCCGGTCACCTCTATGCGCGTGCCGGCCAACTTGGGCGCAACCGCCACACGACGTATGGCCCGGTCAAGGGCTTGCCCCGCCGCTAAGGTGCCAAAGCGTGTATCGATCTTGGCCCAGGCCCGGTCAGGCACCACGTTGGCCTGCGTTCCGCCTCCGATGACACCGACGTTGACGGTGGAGCCCGGATGCAAGCCGTTCAGTGCCGTCAGCTCCTGAATGCAACGGGCCAGTTCAACAATGGCGCTGGCGCCTTTTTCCGGTTCGACGCCGGCGTGAGCCTGCCGGCCGTGGACACTGAAGCCGTAAACGGCGCCACCTTTGCGGGCACTAACAATATCACCATTGGCCCGGCCGGCTTCGAGGACCAGAGCCGCATCTGCCGCCTCTGCCACGGGTGCGTATAGAGACCGTGATGCCGGTGAGCCCACTTCCTCATCGGTATTGATAAAAAAATCAATCCTTTCAAAATCGTGAAAGCCGACGTGTAGAAGCGCCCGGACGGCATACAGTCCGGTCAACAGACCGGCTTTCATGTCGCTGACGCCCGGGCCAAAAACACGCCGCCCCTCTACTCGCATGGGTCGCTCGGCAACGGTTCCGTCTGGAAAGACCGTGTCCAGGTGGCCGACCAGCAAGATGCGTGCTTTACCGGTACCGCGCAACCTTGCCAAACAACAATCCCCATACTCGACAAGGGGAAACTCGGTCAGTTCAAAACCGTCGGCACGCAAAAGGGAGCGGAAAAGCCGCCCCACCGTCTCCACGCCGGCCTTGTTGGAAGTCCCGCAGTCAACATTGACCAGCGCTTGCAGGTCATCCATATACAGGGTCGACTGTTCCTGAAGCCACTTCGTTATTGCTTGAGATTGTATCATTTCTTCATCTGATAGTCCCAGTTGATGCTATCCATGTGACGAATGTACGCCACCACCGCATCGACAAGAACCTTACGCATGGCGGCGCCCTTTTCTTTGGTGCCCTTTGTGGGATCCCCCGAAGCACCGGTATCGGTCAGTTCATTAAACTTCCACTTGAGGTCGGCATTGGGCGGAAGATTGGGCACGACGCCCTTGGCATGTTCCATGTCAACCAGGTGGGGGAATAACTCGAGACAGATGCTCGTTTCCCCTTCACCGGCGTGCCCCAAGCCATCCCAGACCTCGAATGTGTCTTTTGGCAAAAGTTTACCCGCAGTGACCCACCAGGCATCTTGTACGGCAATTTTAATGTCCGGGTGAGCCACCTTGAAGCTGCGTGCAGCAACCTCGATGGAAGCGCTGTTTCCGTCATGCCCATTGAAAATAAACACATGGCGAAAGCCCTCCCGGTAGCACGAATCCAGGATATCCCGGATCAGGGCGGTCAACGTTTCGAATTGCAGCGAGACCGTGAATGAAAAATCCTTATAGTGCTCGCTCATCCCATAGAACATCGGCGGGAGAAGCAGCATATCGTCAAAATGCGCCGCTATTTCCCTGGCCAACTGGTAGGACACAAAAGCATCGGTGCCAAACGGCAAATGAAAGCCATGATTTTCCAACGACCCCAAGGTCAGCATGACCTTATCGAACTTGTGGTTTCCGTACTTGTGACCGTTAAGTTCTTCAGCTTGGTAAACTGTCATAGAGATATCCTCTTTGGGTATACACAGCACATTCTTGCATAGCGACACCGTGGGAAACGTTGAGTACAGCGGTGCATGCCGCACATACGGGATTGAACATGCTGTGTATACCTGCATTCAGTTGCAGCATAATGGTCTTCTATCAATTATGGCGCGGGAACCTTCTCCGGCACGACTTCAGCGGCAAGTGTGAACTGGCCATTCTTTACCAGGATCATGGTCACCCCCTTCTGGGGGATACGGCTGCCTGGCTGGTAGGTGATGACACCCGTGATACCTGGAAGATTCTTTGTCTCTTGCAGTGCTTTCCGGATGGCTTTGGGATCATCCGATCCGGCACGTTTAATCGCGTCGGCCAGCAGCTTGACCGTGTCGTACCCAAGGCCGGCGAACGCATTCTCCGGTGGGGCATTGTACTCGGCCTGGTAGGCGGCAATGAAATTTTTCACTCCGTCGGTTCCCAGTTTGGCGTCCATCAGGGAATGGGTGGAAAAATACGTGTTATCAGCACCCTTTCCAGCAATTTCGACCAACAGGGGCGTGTCATCGCCGTCACCGCCGAAGATGGGTTTGTCGATTCCCGATTCACGAAACTGCTTGACAATGACACCGACTTCATCAGGCCCCGCAGAGATGAAGAGAATATCGGGCAGGGTGCCCAGCCTTTTCAGTTTGGTGATCTGGGCCGAGTAGTCGGTATCACCGGTCTGGTAGGTGTCTTCCAGAACGATTTTACCACCCAGCTCGACGAAGCGCTCTTTGAAATATTTCCCAAGCCCCAGGGTATACTCCATCCCTTTGTCGATGAGCAGGTAGGATGTCCTTGCACTCAACGTGTTGTATGCGTATTCGGCGCCGGCAGCCGCCTGAACGTTGTCGCCGAAACAGGCCATATACAGGTATTCGGGGACTTGCTCCGGCAATCTGGGCGACGTCGCACCGGAGGTAAGAAATACAATGCCAGCCTTGGCGGCGATGGGTGCAGCAGCCAGGGTCATGTCAGAATCGGTAAATCCGATCATGATCACGGCCTTGTCGGATTCGACCAGCTGTGTAGCCGCATTGCCGATTGTCGCGGCATCGGTCTTGCCATCATACATGACCAGCTCCAGTTCGCGGCCGAGCACACCGCCGGCAGCGTTGATTTCTTTTGCCGCCAGCTTCGCGCCGTTGGCTGCGGGCACGTCTAACGAAGACATCCCGCCCGTAAGATTGTAAATCGCGCCGACTTTAACGGATTCTGCAGCGGCTGGCGTGGTCAATGCAGCCAATGTGCTCACCAGTAAAGCCGTAAGCACCAGGGTCATCAAGAGGGAACGTGTTTTCATGTGGGCTTTCTCCTTTTCTTTGGTGGTCAAGTATGGTCTCTCCCTTATCGAGAATGCAAACACCTCGGTCTGTCAGCTTGTCAATTTACGCCTGCAATGTCACTTGTTGAACGAACCTCCTTTTCATTTTTGGGGTGGCAGGAACAGGGACCACAGGCGGTTAAAGTTGATTTCACGGTCTCCGAGCAATCCCTTTGGCCAAAAGATTATCACCACGATAAATGCAATGGCAACCAGAATTTGGCTCGCTCCATACATGGGTGGAATGTGGAGAGAAGCGATGTCGATGCCCCGTTCTGCATTGCGCAAAACCTCGGACAGCACGGTAATGAAAACAGCACCGACGATTGACCCGCTGACCGAACCTGAGCCGCCGATAACCAACATGGTGATAATGCTGAATGTCTCTGCAAAATAAAAGGACTTTGGTGAAAAGGCCATGATAAAGTGTGCCCAGAGGGCGCCGCCAACCGCCGTAAAAAAAGCACTGACACAAAAGGCGATGAGGCGAGAGCGGACCACGCTGATGCCGAGGGATTGGGCTGCGATCTCGTTGTCACGGACAGCCATCATACGCCGCCCGTAGGAAGAATGGGCCAATCGCCAGATGGCATAAACGGTTAAACCCGCCCACCCCCACACCCACCAGAGCGTGGTGAACGAGGGCACTCCCGAAAATGTGCGGGAGCCCCGCGTCATGGAGGCCCAGTTCACCAAAACCACCTGGACAATCACCAGGAATCCCAGCGTTGCCACGGCGACATAGGGTCCGCTGAGCCGCATCAACGAGAGTCCGACCAGCAGAGCGATGACCATGGCCAATAGAGCGCCAATCAAGGTCGCCGGAAAAAATGACAATTGGACATTGGTCAGCCAACCCGGCAAGTCCGGCAGGTTGACGCGTTTAAGGCCCAAAGGCAATGTCAGAATGGCCGATGTGTATGCACCGATAGCCATAAACCCCACATGGCCGAGAGAAAAAACACCGGTGAAGCCATTGGACAGATTCAAGCTAACGACAAGGATAATGCTGATCCCCAGCCCGACGACGATACGCTGAATGTAGGCGCTGGCTGCCTGTTGAGTATAAACCAGGCCCCCGACAGTCACCGCCAATAGAAGTGCCACGGTGAGTAAATGGTAAGGGCGTTGGCGTTGCATGTCAGATTTTCTCCCTTTCGGTAGAACCCAGAATTCCGTTGGGCCGGAACAACAATAATATAATCAGAGCGGCGAACACGAATGCGTCACGGAAGGGCGTCAGCGCAGCTGGGAGCAACCCTTGCAGCAGGATTTCCAGAACACCCAAAACATAGCCCCCCAACACCGCCCCGGGTAGGCTGCCTAACCCACCGATGACCGAAGCCACGAACGCCTTGAGCACGGGATAAAACCCCATGAACGGATCGATCTTGCCGACACGAATGCTCCACAACAGGCCGACCACGCCAGCTAACATGGAGCCGATGGCGAATGCATAAGCAATCACGGCATTGACATTGATACCCACCAACCGGGCAGCCAACAGGTCCTCGGAAGCTGCTCGCATCGATATACCCACTTCCGTGCGGGTGATAAACAGTGTCAGCAACACTAGCAGGGTGAAAGCCACGACAATGGCAACGATATCAAGACTGGCGACCCGCAGAGAGCCGAACTGAAGAGCATTCTTCAAAATTGCCGGTGCAGGAAAAGGCTTCGCTGTGGGGTTGAAAATCAGGATCGCAGCATTTTCGAGGAGTATGGTCACGGCAAACGAGGTCAGCAGCATCGCTACATCTGGCGCACCTCGAATTGGACGATAAGCAATGCGTTCCATGATGAGTCCCGCGATAGTACTGGCGGCAATGCCGGCCATTGCTGCCAACCAGAACGGCAAACCCATCCCCAACAGAAACAACGCGGCATAGCTGCCGACCATGATGAGGTCCCCGTGGGCAAAATTGATCAGGCGCAGGACCCCGAACACCATTGCCAGGCCGATGGCCATGAGCGCATAGAGACTGCCGATGCTGATAGCATTGATTGCTTGCTGAATGAGAAACTCGACTGAGGTCATCGGACCTAACCTCCTAAATAAAAACGTTCAATTTCTGGATTGCCGCGCAATTCTTCGACGGTACCGCTCAACACCACACTTCCGGTCTCCATCAGATAACAACGGTCTGCTACCTGCAGTGCTTTGCGAGCGTTTTGTTCAACCAGCAGAATCGTTACCCCTCGCTGATGCAATTTTTTGATCACATCGAAAATGGTCTGTACGATAACTGGTGCCAGGCCAAGGGAAGGTTCATCCAGCATTAGCAAGCGCGGACGGGCCATCAGTGATCGTCCGATGGCCAGCATTTGCTGCTCGCCGCCGCTCAATGTTGCGCCGGTTTGCCCTGAGCGCTCGGCGAGCAATGGAAATAGAGAACAAACCCAATCGATATCTTCCTTTACTTCACTGCGATCGCGGCGCTGCACGGCACCCATGAGTAAATTTTCCCGGACCGTCAAGCCTCCGAAGATGTGTCTTCCTTCGGGGCATTGAATCACGCCCAGCTTCACGATGTCGTATGGGCTTGACTGGGTCAGATCCTTATCCTCGTAGATGATTTTGCCGGTACGCGTTTTCAGGATACCCGAAACACTCATCAGGGTGGTGGATTTTCCGGCGCCATTCGCGCCAAGGATGGCAACGAGCTCACCTTCGTTGACTTCACCTGTGATTCCCTTCAATGCATGTACCTGGCCGTAGTAGACATGAACGTTTTCAAACCTGAGCATCTGTCTCAACTCCCAAATAAGCTTCGATCACCTTCGGGTTCTCACGGATCTCTTCCGGTGATCCTTCGGCCAGGATTTGGCCATAACTCAATACCTGGAGGCGCTCGCAAAGTTGCATGACCACAGGCATGTTGTGTTCGACAATTATGATTGTCAGGTCGTACAAATCCCGAATCCGCTGGATGAGGCGAAGCACCTTCATGCTCTCCATTGGGTTCATACCCGCTGTTGGTTCATCGAGAAGAAGCAGTTTGGGCTGCAAAGCGAGGGCCCGCACGATTTCCAGCCGGCGTTGATCCCCGTATGACAGGGCGGTGGCGTATGCCTCGGCCTGGACATCGAGGTCGAACATGGCCAGTTGTTCGAGTGACCGCCGGGTCAACCTGCATTCTCGGGCAACAAATGAGGGCAACGTCAACAACGTGGTAAAAAGATTGTCCGGGTCATGCGCCTGTTGTGCCGCCTTAACATTGTCCAACACGCTCATGGTTGGAAAGAGCCGTATGTTTTGAAACGTACGACCGATACCGAGCATGCTGATTTTATCCGGAGGCATGTTGGTAATGTCATTGCCCAAAAGGCGAATGGTCCCGTGGGTGGGACGGATGTATCCGGTCAGCAGGTTGAAGACCGTGGTCTTGCCGGCGCCGTTTGGACCGATGATGGCCAGAATTTCCCCCTGCCGAAGCTTCAGGTGGTAATTGCTTACAGCCATCAAGCCCTTAAAGGCTTTGGAGAGATTCTCCACCTCAAGAATATAGGTCTTTTTCTCTGCGCTCTGGAAGCTCACAAAGGTTTTCCTCCTTTTCTCGATCAGTCTATTGTGCAGGGGAGTTCATGATAACCAAAGGACACACTGTGAACTACTGGTACCTGGGTGGCTCGTCGCAAGAGGGATTCCTTTTTACCTGCCCATACAAACCATGTTCCCAAGTTTAAATCGATATCGTTGGACAATTCTTTTCATCCTTTGAAGCGTTTTGAACGTCCAAAGTCCTCTCGTCAAGCTTGACTTGATTCGGCGACCGGACAAGCTCATCATATTGAAATCAAACTGGATTCATACATTCGCCGGAATGCTCGATGATAAATAAAAGCAGCAATTATATCAAGCTGTTATGGGAGCCTCGGATGATACAGTTAAGTTTGCAGGAGCTAAAAAATTCATTGAGAACTTATCGGACAAGTTTTAGATTGTCAATGCCGGTATAAAGCACCATTGTATGATATATGTGTGGATCCAGCAAATTAGACAATGCATTGCGCTCACCGAAAAGTGGGCAAGTTCGTTGGGTCGTCTGAATCCAGCCATGTTCGCTTTACAGAAATGGCGAATCTCCTCTTCGGTAGACGTTTCGCCGAGCTTCAACTGGATGAAGGCTTTGATGGCCTCACCGTTTTTAGCGTCTGACACCCCCACCACAGCCGCCAAGGCCACTTTGGGATGGGTGAAGAGAATAACTTCCACTTCGGTACCCCAAAGAGCCTTTTCAGTGGTAACGTAGAACTGGGGATGGTCCACGCAGAACCGAACCTTGGCCCCGGCATCCTTGAGCTGGTAATTGAGTTCTGCAGGGGTTTACAGGCACCGTTTCCAGATAAATCCTATTCCTTTACGCACTGGCTTCGAACATTTTAGATCTGAAAATTATTTTTATTTTTTTACTGAAAAAAAGAAAATTATTTTTCACTTTTTTAAACGGCCCACTCGGCCCAAAATCAGCTATTATGGATACAATATCAAAGGTGTTGGCTGATTTACGATCCATGCGACCGCGATGGCACATAAGTTGCGGAATCAGCGTCAGCCGCAACTGACCAATCGAGGCCGCAAGCACGCAAACGGTTATTAGAGAGGAGACCAATCATGGGAATGACCACCGATGAACTCTACTTCAAGCCCCGTCTTCAAGTCGTCAACGACGCACAGATTGCCCAGATTCACGCGGGCACGCTGGACGTGCTGGCGCGCACGGGAGTCAAGATCACCCACTCCAAAGCTCTGGAGATTTTGGCCGGGGCCGGCGCCCAGGTAAACGGCGACCGGGTCAAGATCCCAGGGTGGTTGGTGGAAGATGCCATCCGCAAAGCCCCCTCGCGCATTGTTCTGGCCAAGCGCACCGGTGAGCGAACCGTATTTCTGGAGCGGGACAAGAGCTTTTTCGGCCCCAGCCTGGACTGTGTCGACTACATGGACCCCGCGACCCACGAACGCTCGCGGTTCGTCAGCGACAACGTCAAAACCACCGCCGCCCTTTGCGACGCCCTGCCCAACTTCCAGTGGTGCATGACCATCGGCATGGCCGACGACGTGCCCGCGGACATCGCCGACCGGGTCATCGCCCGCAAGGTGTTTGAAAACTGTGAAAAGCCACTGGTTTTCTGCTGCAAAGACACCAACAGCGTCAAAGACACCTACGAAATGGCGCTCTTGCTGTGCGGCGGCAAGGAGAAGTTCGACGAGGGGCCGACCATCGTACACTACTCGGAGCCTATTTCACCATTGGTCTATTTCGACCCGGCCATCGACAAAGTCATGTATTGCGCCGAGAACCGCATCCCGCTGATCAACTTCCCGGCGCCCCAGTGCTGCGGCAGTTCACCGTCCACCTTTGCCGGCGCGCTGGTCCAGGCCAGCGCCGAATCCCTCAGCGGCCTGGTGGTCCATCAATTGGTGAATCCTGGTGCCCCCTTCATCTACGGTGCCTTTACCACCATCATGGACATGCGCTCGACAATCTTCTCATACGGCGCCGTGGAGATGAGCCTGATGACGGCAGCCATGGCCCAGATGGCCCAGAACTACCAGCTGCCCTTCTTCGGCACCGCCGGCGCCACGGATGCCAAGTTCTGCGACGCCCAGGCGGGAGCCGAAGCCGCACTCCAGATTCTCTCCGCCGCCACGGCCGGATCGGGTCTCGTACACGACTGCAGCAGCTGGATGGACCATGGTTCCGTGGCCTCGCCGGAATTCATGGTGCTCGTCCATGACATCGTCGACTCGGTCAACCATTACATGCAGGGCATTCCCGTGACCGAAGAGACCCTGGCCCTGGATGTGATCCATCGCGTGGGTCCGGGCGGGCACTATCTACAAGATCCCCATACCCTCAAGAACTTCAAAAAAATAAAGTACTCAGAGATCTTCGAACGCATGGTCTTCGACCAATGGAAAAACGCCGGAGCTAAAACCTTCGAGCAGCGGCTCCAGGAAGTGACCGTGAAAAAGATGGCGCATCTGCCGGAACCGCTTCCGGCAGATACCATCAGGACCTTGGACGAGATGCAGGCAGGCTGGAAATGAGCGGATCGCTAAAATACACTAAAAGGATGTGAGCGGCTTTACGCCGTGCTCGGACCGGAAGTCCAAACCCGACTTCGGGGATTCAATCCCTCAACTGGCACGGCATTCGACTGCCACAATCAATGGAGCAGACTGATGAAGATTACCAGGGTGACGGTAACACCGGTCAACATTCCTCTGGAAACACCGTTTTTATGGACCGGCGGCTACTACCCCGGCACATCCAAAGCCATCGTGGAGGTGGCAACCGACGAAGGACTGACCGGACTGGGCGAAGCACCGTCGGCCCATCTGGCAGCAGTCATTCAAGACCTGGCGCCTCGGATTATCGGCAAAGACCCCTTAGGTATTGCCGAGATCGAAAGTGTGTGCATCCCGCCCTGGCAGATCGTGCAGAATACCGATGACAGTTCCAGCGTCACGGCCTTCGGCAGCCTGGAAATCGCCTTGTGGGACCTTCGAGGGAAAATCTGGAATCAGCCACTCTACAGGTTGCTTGGCGGAGCGGTGAGAAAAGAGATCCCGTTTACCGAATATTTCGCTTTCCGGGTTAAAAAAGACGGTATCGGCGGTGAAATGGGTCCCAAGGCCGTAGCCGACTACTGTGTGCGCATGAAAGCGGAATACGGCTCCACTTTTTTTGAGGGGAAGCTGATCCAGGGAGATCCACGGCTGGAAATCGAGACGGTCAAGGCGATCCGGGAGGCCCTGGGACCGGATGCCATGATCCGCCTGGATTCCAACATGCAGTGGTCCCTGTCCACGGCCCGGCGGGTGCTCAGGGAGATCGAACCCTACGATGTAAGAAATTACGAAGACCCGGTGGCCACATTCGAAGAGATGGCCATGCTGCGCCGACACTCGTCTATCCCCTTCTCCACCCATGTCCCGGACCTCCGCCGGGCGGTGGCCCTGGGTGTTCCCGACTTCATCGTGGTCAACTTTGCCGTATTGGGCGGCATCAACCGAGCCATTCGCTTCATCGGCGCCTGCGAAGCCATGGGCGTAGGCTTCTGGTGCTACAGCGGCGACGCCGGCATCTGCACGGCCGCCTACCTGCACATGAGTGCGGCCATGCCCTGGATACACGAGCCCAGCCAGAGCCTGTTCCGCTGGCAGATCGCCGATGTAATCAAAGGCGGTCCCTTTCGCCAGACCAACAATGTCATCGCCGTTCCCGAGGGCCCCGGATTGGGTGTGGAACTGGATCGGGATGCATTGGACCGATGGCACAGACACTACGTCGAGCACGGTCCCATGGATCATTTTTTCACCCCGGAAAAACCCGGCCATTACCGGAGACTTCCCTTGAATTGAAGCCGAATGGCAGGTATGGTTCCACCTTTATTGTTGGTCCAACGCTGAACGTGCGGGGAATCGTATGCCAACCGTCGAACCCGGAACCATCCAGGCAACGCTAACCGGCACCATCGCCGTCCTGCTGGCCGCCGCCTGCTGGGCCTTGTCGGGCATATTCGTCAAGCTGATCATGGTTGACGACCAGGTGTCGTCCCTGACGCTGGCATTCTGGCGAGATACGGCTGCGTTCGTCGTTTTTCTCATACTGGCCGCAGGTACCGAACGAAAAAGCATGGCCATCCGTCGCTCGGACTGGCCCGTGATTGCTGGCATGGGTGTCAGTTTGGGCGTCTTTCACGTGGCCCTCAACCTGGGGTACCGGCTCAACGGTGCGGCCATTACGACCATTCAACAGGCGGCCATGCCGGCGATGGTGATGGTTGTGGCCCGTATGGTCTGGAAAGAGCCGCTCACCGGGTTGAAGATCTTCTCGCTGATCGTCATCGCCATGGGGACGGTTCTGGTTTCCGGGCTCATCCAGGCCGGTGCACCCGAGGTCAGCCTTGCCGGTATTGCGGTGGGTTTTCTCGTACCGGCACTGTACGCCGGATGGAGCCTCTTCGGCAAGGCGTTGCGCAGCGGCTACAGTGCCGTGGTGACGCTTGCCTGGGCATTCGGCATCGCCTCCCTGATCCTGCTGCCCGGCCAGTTTTTCACAGGCAGCCTTCTGCCCCC
This sequence comes from uncultured delta proteobacterium, assembly GCA_963697225.1. Lineage (GTDB taxonomy): Bacteria > Desulfobacterota > Desulfobacteria > Desulfobacterales > Desulfosarcinaceae > Desulfosarcina. The sequence continues at coordinate 105,837 of CAVONM010000013.1, read as the reverse complement.
GCCGGTTCCTGCCATCGCCTACCTGTGGTTCGGGGGGTTGATCGGCATCTCCACCGTCTTCGCTTTTTTCGTTTTTACCTTTGCATTGGGCCGGCTGCCGGCAGGTATCGCATCCATTCTGGTGATGTCCGAAATTGCTTTCGCCGTTTTCTATGCCCACCTGATCCTGGGCGAGACCCTGGCCCCGATCGAAATTGCCGGCGCACTGGTGGTGGCGGCCGGCGTGATCCTTTTGCTGGCCCCCGATGCGGCAAGGAAAGCAATCAGGCCTTCCCTGCGCCGATAACGCGCAGGGCGTGACCGCCTTCGGCATCTTTCAACCCAGCAGGAAGACCCTTTAGAATCGACAGTTTGAGGATCTCCAGCAGCCGGGTCTTGACGCCTTCCCCATGGGTGATGAGGCTCACCTCGCGTGCGGGCACCGGGGCTTCAAGCGGATGCAGCAGCTCCCGAGAACCTTTTGCCAGGGTCATGGCGGCCAATTCGGGAAGCAGCGTGACCCCGTACCCCGATTCCACGATCCGTATCAGGCCTTCCAGGCTGCCACCCACAAATCGCAGCCTGACCGACGGGTGATCATCCTGGTTAAAGGTCCCCATGCAAATTCGGGACACCTGTTTGCGCAGGCAGTGGCCGCTGTCCAGCAGAATCATCTCATCCGGCGCGAGGTCCCCGGTTGACAGCCGCTTCTTGTCTGCCAGCCGGTGGCCGGCGGAGACCAAGGCATAGAACGGCTCACGGAACAACGGCGTCTCCCGAATCCCTTTTTCTTCCAAGGGCGTGGCGGCAATGCCGACATCCAGCAGATCCCGCCGCAACCCCTCGACAATGTCACCGGTGAGCCGTTCCTGAATGGTCATCCGAACCAGCGGATAGGATGTGAGCAGATCCGGGATGAACCGGGGCAGCAGATAAGCACCCAGGGTAGGAATGATGCCCACGCGCAGCTCTCCCGAGACGGCTTCCCGCTGATCATGGACCAACTCGACGATGCCCTTGAATTCCCGCAGCGTCCGGTAGGCCCGGTCAATGACGGCCTTCCCGACAGGTGTGGCCTCAACCGGTTTCCGGCCTCGGTCGAACAAGGTCACACCCAATTCCGCCTCTAGTTTTTGAATCTGCATGCTCAACGTCGGCTGGGTGACAAAACACCGGGCGGCTGCCGCCGAGAAACTCCCGTGGCGGTCCACGGCCACCAGGTACTCCAGTTGGGTATGGGTAATCATGTAATATAGTTTTTTTTGATGTTGATATAATAATTATCGATTTGATTTATTTTAGGTGCGTCGCCATTGTTTGTCAACAGCGGGACAGCATCGGTTCACGTGGAATCGGCGCGTTTAGTCGCGCACAGGTGAGTCGGTTCATCTCCCGCTGGCAAACCACAACCCGGAGAACCAACCATGAATCATACATTGCCAAAACTACCCTACGCATATGACGCTTTAGAACCTTATTTCGACGCCAGGACCATGGAAATTCACCACACGAAGCACCACCAGACCTATGTGGACAAGCTGAATGGCGCCCTCAGTGGTCATGAGGTGTTTAAGGATAAAAGCGCCGAAGCGCTCTTGAAGAGTCTCGATACAGTTCCCGAGGACATCCGCACAGCCGTGCGCAATCACGGCGGCGGGCATGCCAACCACTCGTTCTGGTGGCCGATGCTGAAAAAAGATGTCACGTTCGGTGGGCCGGTTGCCGATGCCGTCAAAAAACGATTCGGCAGCCATGAGAAATTCAAGGAGACCTTTTCGAATACCGCCGCCCTCCTTTTCGGCAGCGGGTGGACCTGGCTGGTGCTGGACAAGGGCAATCTGGAGATCGTGGCAACGCCCAACCAGGACAATCCCATCAGCCAGGGAAAGACACCGGTCATGGGCATCGACGTCTGGGAGCATGCCTATTACCTGAAGTACCAGAACCGCCGGCCGGATTACATCGGCGCCTTCTTCAACGTCGTCAACTGGGATCGGGTGAACGACATCTATACCGCGGCAAAGTGACCCATGGCCGCGACATTCTCCCGCGATAGAGGCACCATTAGTTAATCCGCGGCCAAGCAGGCCCGACAAACCGCGTGGCCATCCACCGACGCCAGTTTGGACCCCATGGTGGGCTCACCACAGCGGGCGCAGGGTGTTGAGGGCTCGATGCGGGCCCTGTCCGGCATGCCGGCGGTGACCGGTGTCATGCAGAACAGGTCGCCGGCGCGGGTTTCCAACACCTCGGCTGTTCGCTGGTTACCCAATGTTTCCAATTCGGCTTTTTCCGCTTCCGTGATGCTGCCGTCACGCGTTTTTCCGAGTAGTTCGACCTGCCGATGGTTGACGCGGATGGTGTCCGGTTTCATGGCCAACCGCACCCCCTGGCCGGTGCGGCGGTTGAAAAAGGTAAAGCCCATCTTCCCGTAGTCCCGGAAGATGAGGTTGCCTTTGCCCAACGTGCAGCCGGTGACCACCTGGATAGCGTCCACACAGCAGGCATCGGTTTCCACGATAGCCACCAGTTCTTCGTCCAGAGCCCGCTTTTCCCGCAGCCAGTCCAGCCCGGCCCTGGCCGCCACATAGCCGATGGCCAGCCCGCCGCACACGTGGCCGTGAAAGGCCTCACAGCGCTTGAATTCATCGCTGTCCATTATCTGTCGCGCGTTCATCTTTTTTCTCCACCGGTTAAATTTGAGCGATTAAATCGATATGGGGCAAGGATTTCATTGACATCAGAACACCGCGGTTCACGGTCGGCGTTGCGTCACGCCAGCCACTGCTTCAATGCGGGCATCGTTTGCTGGGGGCTGATGTTGTAACCGGTGGCGCTGATGTTGCCAGATTCATTGATCAAAAACGCCGACCGCTCGATCCCCATATAGGTCTTGCCAGTCATTTTCTTTTCGCCCCACACGCCGTAGGCGTCGGCAATGTGGTGGTCGCTGTCGCTGAGCAGGGCAAACCCCAGACCGTGCTTGTCGTCGAATTTTTTCTGCTGAGCGACCGGGTCCGGACTGATGCCAATAACGGCCACGCCGGCAGCCGTCAGATCGGGCAGTGCGTCCCGCACCGCCTGGGCCTGGGTCGTTCAGCCGGAGGTATTGGCTTTGGGGTAGAAAAAGATGAATACCCTGCGCCCCTTGAAATCGGACAGATTGACGCTACCGCCGTGCTGATCCAATGCGCTGAACGCCGGTGCTGCATTTCCCGGTTGCAGTTGCTTCATGTTGAAAGTCTCCTTTTTTGGTGGTTGCCACTAAACGCCTTGCTTCGAACGGCCGCCTGCGCGGCCTGGTTCAGCCTGGCAGTCAATCGCTCGAGTTGTTTAAACAGATCGTGTTCTACCGATACGCCCGCGGGGGTAATCGGGCTTTTGTAATAAAAAGAGAGCCAGTCCTGCGGGCCGTGCCAACCGGCGCGTGCCGCCAGATCCATAAACAAGGCCACATCCAATACCAGTGGGGCAGCCAGGATGCTGTCGCGGCACAGAAAATTGATCTTGATTTGCATGGGATACCCGAGCCAGCCGAAAATATCGATATTGTCCCAGCCTTCTTTGTTGTCACCCCGCGGCGGGTAATAGTTGATTTTGACACTGTGATGCAGATCCGCGTAAAGATCGGGGAATAATCCCGGCTGCAGGATATGCTCCAACGCGCTCAGTTTACTGATCTCTTTGGCCTTCAGCGCCTGTGGGTCATCCAGCACCTCGCCGTCCCGATTGCCTAATATGTTGGTGGAAAACCAGCCGGCGACCCCCAGCAGCCGCGCCCTGAAAGCGGGTGCCAGAACGGTTTTGATCATGGTCTGACCGGTCTTGAAATCCTTGCCGCTCAGGGGCACCTGGTGTTGCTGCGCCATGGCCTGCAGGGCGGGAATCTCCTCTGTCAAATTGGGGGCGCCGTTGACAAATGGCAGACCTTCCTGGATGGCCGCATAGGCGTATATCATGCTGGGGGCGATTCCCGGATCGTCGGTTTTCAGACCCGCTTCAAAACTGCTCACGGATTGGTGCACCGGCCCTGGCTGGGAATAGACTTCGGTGCTGCCGCACCAGATCATGACCATGCGTGCAAGGCCGTTGGCGGCCTTGAAAGCCCGGATGTCCGCACGAACCTGATCGGCAAGATCCATTTTGGAGCGTCCCGACTTGGTGTGGCGTCCGTCGAGCCGGTTGACATAACGCCTGTCAAACACTGCCGGCATTGGCCGTATGGCCTGCAGGTCCGATCGGATGCCATCCAGGGTCGGTTGTGCCAGCACCCCGGCAGTGACGGCAGCGGCATACATGTCGTCATCGAAGATGTCCCAGCCGCCGAAAACGAGGTCGTCCATCCGGGCCAGGGGAACCACATCCCGGATCAGGCGGTCGCCCTCGGACGGGGCGCCGCCCATCGACAGGGTACCCATTTGGGACAGGGCGCCGATCGGTTTGCCCAGGCCGCGGCGAATTGCCAGCACACCGCCGATAAACGTGGTGGCCACTGCCCCCATACCCGGAATCAACACCCCCAGGCGACCTTCAGGCCGCGCAACGGGGGTGGGGCTGTTCCTGGCGTTGTGTGGTGCTTCGGATCGTTTGTACACGCGTTTATCACCTTTTTTAGGTTTTAATGGAGAGGCAGCCGCAGCCGCGGATGCCGACCGTATGAATGGGAATCACCAGAAAGGGCTACATCGGCAGGGCCACCCGATGAAACCCTTCGGCCAGTTCAAAATCGGAGCCTTGGGCCATCTCGCGACAGCGCTCCTTTAACCATTCCACCGGGTCCGAAAACCTGAATTCTTTCATCTGGCTGGCGTGGCAGCGCAGGGCTTTGATTTTACGCTCGAATGTGTCGGTAATATCCGAGCGGTAGTCGATGTCTTCGGTCCCCCAGAAGAAGACCTCTGCCACCTTGTGGGGTTCCAGGCCCTTTTCGAGAAGATCGGGATAGGCCATGTGGTCCCGGGCGTAAGGAAACACGGCATCCATGGCCACCTGGCCGATGATGCGATGGTCCCGGTGCCAAAGATAGCGCCGATACGGATCCGAAGTGACCAGTATGCGGGGGCGAAAAATCCGCAACAGGCGAACGACGTCCTTGCGCAGCGCGGGGGTATCCTCGAGACCCTGATCCGGGTATCCCAGGTAAACGATTTCGTGGACGCCGATAGATGTGGCCGCGCGTGCCTGTTCGTCCCGGCGAATGGCGGCCAGCACCTCAGGGGTCAGGGTGCGATCGCTGGTACCTTTGTCACCATTGGTGGCAATGGCATAAACGATGCGCCGGCCCTCATCGACCCAGCGAATGACCGTCCCGGCAGCCCCGAATTCGGCGTCATCCGGATGCGCCGAGAGCACGAGGACGTCACAGGGCTTCCGTGCCGGCGCGTCCGGAATCGTGTCATGAACAATCAGTTTCATGGTTATCCTTTCATCATCCGCCCGGGTTGGACGATGGCGGATGAAACGTGATGGGTGTGTTACCGATCAATGTGAGACGCAATGCATCGGCTGAATGACCGGGCATTCATGGCCACCCATGGACGGCAGGGGCGACCTGCATGGCGGCCCGGTAGGCCGCCAGGGCCGCCGCAGTCGCGTTGGTCCAGCCATAGTCCCTGACGCTCTGGCGAATGATGTGGTCGGGCCAGTCCAGCGCCCGATCCCCGGCGATGGTGATACCTGCGGCCAAGGCGGCCGGTGACCCCTCGGCAGTGATAATGCCGGGTCGCTGCAGGCGGGCCAGTTCGGCCATCACACCCACCGGGGTGGAAACCACCGGCCGCCCGCATGCCAGGGCCTCTATACCCACCAGCCCGAAGCTTTCATAATGTGAGGCCAGCACGACGACATCCGCCGCCGCATAATACACCGGCAGGTCGCGGTGGGCAACGCTGCCGCAAAAGGTTACCCGTTCCTGCACGCCCGCTGCGGCGGCAATATTCTGCAGGCGTCGCCGTTCAGGGTCACCGTCTCCGTTGCCTCCCACCACCAGCAACTGCGGCCGGCTCCCGGTTTCAATGTGGGGCAGCGCCTCGATGATCCGGTCCTGTCCCTTCTGGGGTGTCAGCCGCCCGATGGCAAGCAGCAAGCTGACGCGGGGGTCAATTCCCAGCCGCCGCCGGGCCATGGTTTTGTCCATGGGCCGAAAGTGGTCAACATCAACGCCACCGGGGACCATGGCGATTTTGGCTGCATCTGCTCCATAATAATGCATCAAATTGGTTTTTTCACCCTCACAGGGTGCCAGCAGACCGTCACAGGCCAATACCAGCTCCTTTTCAACCGCCAGCCGAAGGGTGGGTTCGACAGCGCCGACACCGGTCTCGGCCTTCGCAGCGCCCAGCGTATGAAAGGTAATCGCGTGGGGCCGCTGCCAGCGCTCCTTGAGCAGCCGGCCCACGTGACCCGAAAGCCAGTAATGGCTGTGGATCAGGTCGTAGGTGCGCGCTTGGTGTCGGCGAAAGCCCTCGATGGTTGCAGCATGGTCGCCCGCATGGGCATAAAGACCGGCCTTGGAATGCGGACCGCGGTGGCTGATGCTGAGTGATATCAGGCGGACACGGGTGGCCAGGACCACTACCGTCGATGCATCGTCGCGCCACGCATGGGTGAAAATATCCACCTGGTGCCCCATGTTGCCCATTTCGCGGGCCAGTTCCCGCACGTAGACGCTCATGCCGCCGGTGTCACGGGTGCCCAGCTCTCCGATAGGGCTGGAATGGATGCTGAGCATGGCGATGGTCAGTGGCTTCATCGACATCTCATTTCCCAGTTTGGCCGAATTCCAGCGAGCAACCGTAAACATCTATCGGCTGGCCGCCCAATCTACTTTTGTATGCTTCCGAGCCCTTGAGAAAATCATAGACCTGCCGGCCGTCACCGATGCTGGCCTTTATGGTTAGCACCTTGCTCAGCAGGCCGATGCTCAGGGACTGGTACGCCGCATCATAGCCGTTGTTGTAAAGGTAGACCGTGGACCGGTCATCGATGCACAGGGTTGCCGCGACGGGCCGGCCGTCCAGATCCAAAAAGTACAGTTTCAAGAGATCCGATGCGGCCAGGTTAGCGGCCAATCGGAGAAAAAAGGCCATCATCTTGTCGGTCATGAAGGCCGCCTTGTCGGTTCGGTTGGCCTTGAACAGGGTCAAAAAGGTCTCCATGGCCGCCGGCACCTCGGCAGCATGACCAATGCAGCGCAGGGTCACGCGGCCGGCTTGGTGAAGCCGTCTGATCTTTCGCCGGATCTCATGGCGCTCCTTGCCACTCAGACCCTGAAGATAGGACTCCCAACTGGCGGGCAGTGGCATGGCAAACAATTGGGCAAGGTGGTCATGGCTGACCCGCACACCCCATTCTTCGGCCATGGGTATCAGGTGGGTCATCACCGATGAATCCTGGCGAATTGGCGACAACTCCAGCTCTCGGACCCCGTCACGCGCCAGACCATCGAGCAGGGCCTGGCAAAATTTCTCGGCATGCTGCGGGACCACGACGACATCCAGATGATCGCAGAGGTCGGCATCACCGATGAGACGGGCCTGGTGGTCTCTTCGCATCAGCGGGGCGATGCCAGCCAGCAGCCCTTGGTGGTATACGGACAGGATATATGGTGACCAATCCCTGTCAGCGATTGGCCACCAGGCGCTCAGCCATTGTGGCAGAACGAAGGGGCAGGCCCATTTCAGCGTATGTTCGCCACCTTGCCAGTATCTTGCCAGGCTCTCCAGGGTTTCGGTCCGAACATCGTGGCGGGTCGCTGCTGCGCTGCGCATGGGGCCGTTTTCCGTTTCCATCCCTTGCGGATACTTTGGGTCGCCGGTCATATCGCCTCACGCCGGCCGCTGCGGGCGGCCCGGGACAGGGCGTCCAACACCCGCATGTTGGCGATGCTCTCTTCGGGTGAATAGGCCAGTGGTGAAAGATCCAGCACGGCGTCGGCAAAATGCTCCACCATCAATTGATATTCGTCAACACCGGCGATGGTCTGCCGGGTGCCGGTCTCGTCGTCAAGGCCGCGCAGCACGAACACGGCGTCTTTCTCCCAGGGGATAAAGGCGTCGTGGGGCAGCTCGATGGCCCCGCGGTCCCCCACCACGCTGTAGGTCTGCTGCAGGGCTGCAATAAAACTGGCTTCGACGACGGCCATGCGCCGGGGGCCGAAATAGAGGCTGCCAATCAGGTGCCAGTCCACGCCGGAAGGATGAAAGGATGCCTGGGCCTGGACGCTCACCGGTTCGGCGTTCATCAACCAGCGGGCCACGCTGACCCCATAACAGCCCACGTCCAGTAACGCACCGCCGCCCATTTCCGGCCGAAGGCGGGCGTTGTCACCGCTCTGTAGGAGCTTTGCGGCCATGGGGTAGCTAAACGCCGCCCGGATGAGCCTGGGCCTGCCGATCTCGTCCTGCACGACCATCTGCTTGATGCGCCGGCTGCGCGGATGAAAGCGATACATGAAGGCCTCCATCAGCAGCCGGTCGGCCTTGCGGGCAGCGGCGGCCATCGATTCAGCTTCCTGGGCGTTGCAGGCGATTGGCTTTTCACACAGGACGTGTTTGCCGGCCGCCAGCGCTTTTTGGGTCCAGGGCCAATGCAGGTGATTGGGCAGCGGAAGATAAACCGCCGTTACCGCGGGATCGTCGAGCAGCGCCTGATAGCTCCCATACAGGTTGGGAATACCGTGCTGCCTGGCCACGTCACGCGCTTTTTCAGGCGATCGGCTGGCCAGTGCCCGCACGCAACCGTTGCGCGATTTCTGGATGGCGCCGATGACGCATTTGCGGGCGATGGTGGCGTTGCCCAGAATGCCCCATTGGATCTCAGATGCCATCGAGCGCCTCCAGCGTGCCTCCCTGCTGCATGGAGCGGGCAGCAGCTTCCAAAATGGCCACCACTTGGACGGAATCGGCCAAAGGGGCGGTGATCGGTTCGCCCAGCAGGAGATGGTCGGCCAGGTTGCGGTGGAAGCAATAGGGCTCACGCTCGGCCACGGCCGGGGTGATGCGGATGATCTCACCCTCGGCCCGGCGATAGGAAATGGCCATCTCCGGCGTCATCTCGGTAACCGGGATATCGTGGCGGCGGTAGTAATGGTCTCTATCGATGGTGTGGGTATGCACATCCTGCCAGCGGCCGGTGATCGCCCCGCTAGTGCCCAGCAGATACCATTTCGGCTTGCGGGCCGCGGCGATGTCGGAATGCATAAATTCGGCCTCGATGCCGCCTTCAAAGCGAATTTGAATGCGTTCCTGGTCGGCATTGGTCACATCCCGCCAGACCCGTTTGTGGCGGGTGCCGATCACCGCCGTAATCGGCCGCTGAATCAGGCTGACGATCCAGTCAAGATAGTGGGCGCCCCAGTCATAGCTGGTGCCGCCGGAGACGGAAGCGTGCGAATGCCAGTACCCGCAGGGGTGGTGATAGTCGCCAACGAAGGTTTCCAGGTAGAACAGCTCGCCGATGAGCCCTCGTTTCAGGCTATCTTTGATCGTGAGGTAATCCGGGTCCCACCGGCGGTTCTGGTGACAGCTCAAATGGACCTGGTTTTGCTGGGCCAGGTTCTGCAGGGCATCGGTCTCCCGGCGGTTCAGGGCCAGCGGTTTTTCGCAAACCACATGTTTTCCGGCCGCCATCATCTGCAGGCAATTGTCGGCATGGATATTGGGGGGCGTGGCCACAATGACCAGATCGATTCCGTCAGCCGCAGCCAGCGCGTCAGCCGTGGGCAGAACCCGGATATCCGGGAAATCCTTGCGCGCCTGATCGCTGCGCGCCGGGTTCAGGTCGCACACGGCCCGCAGTTCCAGCCCCGCGGTGTGGTCGATACCCAGGCCGTGCAGCCGTCCCACGGAGGGGGCGTAGCCCAAAATCCCCACGCTTAGTGGATCCGGCGTGATCGGGCGGCCGGCGAGATTGACAAGCAGGCGGTAGAAAATTTGCTGCACCACAGGATGGTCAAGGGCCTGCAGGGTGGTACAGGCCACCTGGCCCCGGCCCACCGGGCGCTGGGTGAGCACCGGGGTATGCGCATAGTGCCAGTCGGCATAGAGCAGGGTTTCGGTGTCATCATCGGTGGGCGTCAGCACCTGGTAACGCCCGGTCAGATAGAGCGCATCCGGCAGCCGAACGCCCAAGGGGTGATCAGGCCTTTCAAACAGCACGCGCAATTCAGCCTCCGGTCCGGGCGGCTCGACGGCGACGCCCAGCAGGGCCGGCAGGGGACCGGGTGATGCATCGACTGCGACCAGCCAACCACCACCCGCATGGACAAAATCTTCCAATTCCCGCCCGACGGCACCTGCCGCAGTCCCCAGCGTGATCAAGACGTCGTAGTCGCTCAGATTTTCGGGCAAAACCGGTTCAACATCCACTCGGACATGGGGGATCGCGTCAAGATAGGCGACCAACGGCGCCGGCCCGGATGGCGATGCCTGCATGACGAACAGCAGAGATAGCTGGGGGTGTTGCTTCATGGTTATCGATTCCTCAGTGAATGGATGGCCGCTGTCAGGCATTGCATCGACTATGGCGATGTCAGGTGCCAGCGATGGCCGTCCGGGGTGTCTTCCACCTGAATGCCGATGGCGCTCAGGGCGGCACGCAGCATGTCGGCCGCGTCCCATTGCGCTTCCCGGCGCAGCTTCTGGCGCAGACCCAGCAGCGCTTCCACCAGCGGGGCCAGGCGCTCCTCCCGAAGTTTGGGTGAGGCGGCCATCTGGTTTCCCAAAAGAACGATCATATCGCGTAATGTGTCGCGGGCCTGGGCAACGACCGCCTCATCCTCAAGCCCGTGTTGGGCACACCAGACGATGCGGTCGAACTCCAAGAGTGCGTTCGTCGCGGCGCGCGCGTCCCCTTGATCGAGGCCTGTCTCGAAGCGGGCTACCAGGTCGTGCGCGCTCAGCCAGAACGCTTGGTTGGCATCCGTCGGCAGTGGCACGGATTCCGATTCGGGTGGTTCAACGATCCGATTGGGTGTGATCGACCCTTCCCGCAACACCGACAGGGCAAAACGGTCACCGCTCTTGACCGTCATCGCGCCGTCGGGGGTTCGCACGGTGATGCCGCCGATGCCCTTGACCTCGGCCTGATCGGTGGCCAGGTCCAGGATGCAGGCGGTATGTTCGTCCAGGCCCAGTATGGGTAGTCGGTGCGGCAGCATGTCCGCCATGGCATCGAACCGCGTGGCGCCCATAAAGCAGAAACGCGTGTCGTGGTTGCCGCCTTCGGCGTTGTTCCAGTGGGGCACCACCACCAGGTTCAGGCCGAAGCGGCCCAACAGGTCCAGGCCGTCAATCCAGTGCGGATCCTGCCCGACCTTGTAGATTTCGTATACCGGCAGGGTGAAGCGGCCCATGGTCAGGGCGGCGGCGCTGGCAGCGACCAGGCATCCACCCGTGATTACGCAGTCAGCGAGCAGATCGGGTACGGGCGATTGCTGCCATTGCCGCAAGGCATAGGTCGGGCTGCCCGGCCCGATGAGAACAAAGTCGGCCTGGCGCAACACGCGGTTTGCCTGAAGGTCGTCATAGTCGCTGGTGGGCGTGTTAGACTTGAACGAGGCCACGGTCAGCGGGTGGCGGACACGGGTCCGAAAATAGTCGGCCGCCCGGGCCGATATCTGGTCCACGTTGAGTTGAAAACCGGCCGGGGTGTCCAGAAATACGGCCCGGGGTGTTCCCGGCAACTGCTGCAAAAGGCCCTTGTGCACCTCCACCATGGTGGCCGTCAGCTCACCGGAACCCATGAGAACTATTTTTCCATGAGGATTTGCCATGGGGCCTTTCATGATTGAACAGGGCAGTGGGAGCGCTTCAGAGTAATCGCCATGGCCGGATCCGATAGGTCATCGGATGGCAAGACCATACCGCTGAGTCCGGATAGAATTCAAATGAGTATAGAGGATTTCGGAATGCAAGTCAAAAGCCGACCCGATCTCGACTGTCCTGAGCAATTCCGCTCAAGGCGGTGTGACCGGTTTTCCCACATTGGCGTGGCGGTTGCCTCAACCATCCAAACGGAATGTCTGGCCGGGGCCAAAAACTGTCACCCGGTTTTTGCGGTAAAGCGTTACCCGCCCTTTGCCGTAGACTCGCCAGTGGTCTTGCGCGGGCAGGTTCAGGGCACCGGTTTCTTCATCGATTCCCAACAGCACATCGTCCGGCAGCGCTTTTTGTAAAACGGGCGCCCAGCGCCAGCCAACGGTCTCGTGATGGGGAATGACACAGGTGCGGGAAAGAAGTCCGAGGCCGGGGGCGACCGCGTGGCCCGCCGGGTCGTAATAATCGCTGCAGAGCACCATGGCTCCGGCACTGCTGCCGGCAATCACTGCGCCGGATTTATAAGCCTGCAGCACGGCCTGCCAGCTGCGGCTGCCCTGAAGGCTGAGGGCCAGGTGAGCGGGAAACCCGCCCAGCAGGTAGATCAGTCGGGCCTTGAGCAGGCGGTCGGCAATGGCGGGGTCATTGGCTGAGACCCGGTCGACCAGGGGCAGGCTTTCGACCTGCAAGGCGCCTAAATGTCGAAACCAGCGCACCGCGTTCTGTCCGGCCCGTTCGTCATTGTGGTCCGGTGCAGCTGCGGCCGGGATGATGGCGACCCTTGCGCTTGGACCACCTGCAGCAGACAGGGCTTCGCGGTCGGGGTCCGCCATCCTGCCACCGAACTCACCACCGCCTTCCAGGAGGAGGGCTCCAAGCAGGCTTTTCGCGGTCTTCCGATGCGTCATGGGTTTAACCTTCATACGGGGTCTCGATGGTGCGCGGTGGCAGATGAGCTGACTGGTCCTCACCCAAAAGGGTATCCAGATCCCTTTCGAGACGGTGGGCATCACTGAAGACAATCCCGTGAATGCCCAAGGCTTGCGCGGCCGTCACGTGCCCCGCGGTATCGTCGATAAATACGGCTTCGGCCGGCCGTACCCCCAGGCGGTCGAGGGTGGCTTGGTACACCGCTGGATCGGGTTTGACCCGGCCCTCGTCACCGGAACAGTAAATCACGTCGAAAAGATCCCGAATGCCCCAGTCGCTCAGCCATTGATCCAGGCCCGGCGGATGATTGGAAAGCACCGCCAAGTAGTAAGTGCCGTGGAGCCGCCGAATCAGGCGCAGGACGTCTGGGTTGACGGATTCGTCATGGTAGTAGCGACAGCGGAAGGCGTCGATCTGCCGTTGCCTGGTCAGGCCCAGCGACGGGCCGATGGCACGCCAGTAGGCCTGCATGGTCAACCGACCGATCAGGGCGTCCTGCCAGGCCGGGCCGTCGAACATGATTGGGTTGATGCTGCCCTCGGCGATCCCCAGATCCCGTTCGTATGCGCGAAAGCAGTCCGTCGAACGCGGGGTCGAGATAACCAGCCCGAAATCGAATAGCATCGCTTTGATCATCGCGGTATTTTCCCTGTGTTCATGGATGGCTCGTCTGTTTCCTCGAAAAAGCCCAGATAGTGCCGCACCATCTCACGGGCTGTAGTGGTGGCCGCCCCTCGGATCGGCGGGTACAGGCGGCGACAGTCGGTCAAGGTGAGCCGGGCTGTCACGGCACCCACCTCCAATTCATCACGGGTGTGCGGATAAGGTTCGTCGGCGTCGATAATCTCGTCCTTGGCGATCAGTTTGCTGTAGATCAGCGCACGCGCCGCGAGAAGATCTTCCCCTTGAAATCGACGCTGCGGGTGAAAACGGTAGTGCAGGGTCAGCAGGTCTCCGGGGCCATACAGGTGACTGCGATAGCCCATGGATCGCACGGCATCGGCCATGAGAAAATGCACGCGAAGGGGGTAGCCTGTCGGCAGCCGCCGCCTGAGCTCGTGCCACAGGGGAAAGTGGATCAGCCCGGCCTCGATATAGGTGCGGCCGGGGGCCGCGATGACGTCGGCCATGGCCGCTGCCCGCATCCGGTCACGCAATGCGAAACGCTGAGCATCGCTGCGGGCGAACCGCTTGACCGCCTCGATGGTAGCTGCCAACGGTCCGCTGGTCGACACGGTGTAAAAGTCGATCAATGCGGCGGTGGCTTCCCGTTCGGCCAGGTAGACCCGGTGCAGGGCCGTGCCGGTCGGCAGGTTCGACGGACCGTCCCCGCCGGCAAACCGTTCGTGAATGGACAGCAGATGGTCGATAAAGGGCTCGATCTGGTATAGCCGGGTGCCGGCCCGATGGCATTCGCGCAGGACGTCGGCCATGCGGCGGCTGAATTCAGGATACTCCAGGTCCTGGGTCTCGAGGTAGGCATCGATGGGCACCTGCCCGTTGAGCATGGACAGGAACTGAGGGTCGGGCGGTTCTTCGAGAATCACCCTATCGTGGCGGACCATCAGCTGCTGCGCCGCTGGAATCGTTTCCGGGCGGTGGTTGGCAAGCACGAGGGTGGCTCGAGAGGTCATGGGTGGTATCCGTTTCGGCCCGGTAGCTTGTCTTCAATGTCCATGCAAAACACCCCTTGCCGTCATCTGAAATCGATCACGGTAATAGTTATCCTTATGAGCCAATTGATGCGTGGCGACAGGGTTTGCATCCCTCTAGCATTTCGTTACGAAACGGTATTGGATGGTGACCGCCTCTTGAAAATAAGTGAATACTTCGTATAATAGTGGTTTCCAGTGATCGATGGCTGCTGTCAACTTAACCGGAAGGGAGGTCGATATGGTCGAACTGAAAACCCTCAAACCCGAAGCGGTTCCATCCGCACTCGATATGGCCAAACGCTATCGTATGCTCAATGAACCGGACGGGGCGGAAAGCATCTGCCTGGACATCCTGGCGGTCGCCCCCGACAATCAGGATGCCTTGATCGTCCTTCTGCTGGCATTGACCGACATGTTTTCCGAGAGCGGGCTCAACCCCTCCTTTGAACAAGCCCGGGACATCGTGGCCCGGCTGGACAGCGCCTACTGCAAATCCTATTACACTGGGATTGTATTCGAGCGGCGGGCCAAGTTTCATTTCAATCAGGGCGGCCCGGGTTCAGGAACCGTGGCTTATGATTGGTTCGTCAAAGCCATGAAAGCCTATGGTGAAGCGCTGGCCGGCTGCGACCCGCACAACCAGGATGCCGTCTTGCGCTGGAACGCCTGTGCCCGTTTCATCAACAGCCACCCCGAGGCCAAAGGGGATGATGCCGATCATCCCGAAATGCTGCTGGACTCTTTCGATACGCCGCACTGAGACGACGCACTCAGTTGTCGCCCTTTTTCTCCTTGTGTTTCTCGATCAATCGCTTGGTCTGGTTGATCCGCTTGGTAATCAGAATGGAACGCGGGCAGGATTGCGTGCACTTGAAATGGTTCTGGCAGGGCCACACGCCATCGGGTTGATCCAGCACGGCCAAGCGCTCATCGAATCCACGGTCACGGGTGTCGGCGTTAAAGCGGTAGGCCTGGGCGATGGCGGCCGGTCCCAGAAAATCGGTATTGTCTTGCAGAACCGGACAGGCCGAGTAGCACGAGGCGCACAGGATGCAGTTGGTGGTGTCGTCGAATTGCATGCGTTCGTCTTGTGACTGTATGCGTTCTTTTTCCGCCACCGGTTCGTCGTTGATCAGGAACGGCTTGACCGAACGGTACTTCTTGAAAAATTCGGCCTGGTTGACGATCAGATCGCGCTGAACCGGCAGGTACCTGAGCGGTTCCAGCGTGACCGTATCGCCTTCCTTTTGGGCCACCTCCTTGACCAGGGTCTTGCAGGCCAGGCCGTCCTTCCCGTTTATACGCATGGCATCGGACCCGCAGACGCCGTGGGCGCAGCTCTTGCGGAACCCCAGACTGCCGTCCTGAAAGCGTTTGACCAGCATCAAGGCGTCCAGCAGCCGCTGGTTGGGACCCACCTCCACGCTGTATTCCTGGAAGTAGGGGGCGTCGTCGACGTCGGGGTTGTAACGCTGGATGTTGAGGATGATTTTCATGGTCGCCTCCTTGGAATCAATAGGTGCGCGGTTTGGGTTCCCAAATGCTTGTGTCTACCGCTTTGTAGTCAAGCCTGACCGTGTCCCCTTCCAGATAGGCCAGGGAGTGCTTGAGCCAGTCGCCGTCGTCCCTTTCCGAGAAATCCTCCCGGCTGTGAGCCCCGCGGCTTTCCCGGCGATCGAGGGCTGCCGTTGCCGTCAGCAGCGACAGATCCAGCAGGTTGCCCAGCTCGATAATTTCGAGCAGGTCGGTGTTGAACGGCTTGGCGGTGTCCTGGACGCGCACGGACCGGTAGCGCTGCCGCAGCGCCTGAATGTCATCCACGGCCGCCTGCATCTCCTTCTCGTTGCGATAAATCCCCACCTTTTCCATCATGGTGGTCTGCATCTCATCCGTGATGTGCCCACCGTGGGGTCCGGATGAGCCGTCGGTCAAGCGATCGATAAAGGCACGCGCCTCGTCGGCGGCGGTTGCGTTCGGCTGGGGCATGTCGGCCTGCTTAACATAGCCGCCGATGTGCTGACCGGCCCGCCGGCCGAACACCACCAGGTCGAGCAGGCTGTTGGTCCCTAAACGGTTGGCCCCATGCACGGAAACGCATGCACACTCCCCGGCCGCGTATAGGCCGTCGACAATGGTTCCGGCAGCGTCCATGATCACCCGCCCGTGAACATCCGTGGGGATTCCGCCCATGGCATAATGCGCCGTAGGCAGCACCGGTATGGGCGTCTCGGCCGGATCGATACCCAGATATGTCTTACAGAAGCCGGTGATGTCGGGCAGTTTGCTGGCCAGGACCGCCTTGCCCAGGTGTGTGGCGTCCAGATGGACGTAGTCATCGATCTTGCGATCCCCGCGAATCCCCTGGCCGGCGCGGATCTCGGTCAGTATGGACCGGGCGACGATGTCGCGGGGGGCCAGATCCAGCAGCGTCGGCGAGTAGCGCTGCATGAAGCGCTCCCCGTCCCGGTTGCGCAGGATGCCGCCTTCCCCGCGCACCGCTTCGGAAATCAGGATGCCCAACCCCATGATGCCGGTGGGGTGAAACTGGAAGAACTCCATGTCCTCTAAGGGAATCCCTCGCCGGGCGCATACCGCCGGGCCGTCACCCGTGTTGGCGTAGGCGTTGGAGGTGATCTTGAAGATGCGCCCGAACCCGCCGGTTGCGAACAGGACGGCCTTGGCGGCGAAGACATGCAGCTCACCGGTGGCCAGTTCCACGGCCACGACCCCCTGGGTGGTGGTCCCGTCCAGGAGCAGATCCACAACCTGAAACTCGTCGAAAAAAGCCACTTCGTTTTTGATACACTGCTGATAGAGTGTCTGCAGGATCATGTGACCCGTACGATCGGCCGCATAGCAGGCCCGACGAACGGGGCCTTCGCCAAAATTGCGCGTATGGCCGCCGAAGCGGCGCTGGTCGATGCGTCCCTCGGGTGTACGGTTAAATGGCAGGCCGCGGTTCTCCAGATCATAGACTGCCTGGACAGCCTCTTCGGTAAGTATTTTGGCCGCCTGCTGATCAACGAGGTAGTCACCGCCCTTAACCGTGTCGAAGGCGTGCCATTCGGGTTTGTCCTCCTCCACATTGCCCAATGCGGCGCTGATGCCACCCTGGGCAGCACCGGTATGGCTGCGGATCGGGTAAAGCTTGGAAAGAACCGCCGTTTTGGATTGCTGGCTGGCTTCCAGTGCGGCATAAAGACCGGCACCGCCGGAGCCGACGATTACCGTGTCGAATTGATGGATCACGGGCACCTCCCTGTGGTTGGAATCGTTATATTATCCGGCATTAAACCAATTGCGCAGGATTCAGACAAGGATTTTTTTGGGCCTACGCCGAGAAAGACATCGACGTTTCGTTCCATCTTCATCCAACGTTGTTTCCAGAGCAACTGAAAATGTGGTACTGAAGCGTTGTGTGATCATTGTCACAACAATTTTTTCAGGGTGAAAGGCGAGCATTCGCGATTCGATATTTTCCAAGGCCCCACTCTCGGCTGTCCCATTGGGTTGTCTGGTATGGTGGATCAGACCTTAGCAGGCAGCTGCGCGATTTATGCCGCAGTGCGCCTCGGTCTGTTGCTGCCGGTGGTCCGTGGTCTGCCTAAAAGCGCCCAGGCAACACCGCAATGCCAAAATAGAAAACCAAAAAAATAGAGCAATTCACTGGACAAGCTGGTCCTTGGCTGCACGAGGGCCATGCCGATGATACCGCCGCCGATAAAACCAACGAGCAGAGCAATCAGAAGAGAAGAAACACTCAAATTCAAAGGCACGAGATAGCGGCTTGCTGCAATAAGCAGAAGCACACCGATACTTCCCGATATTCCACACGACAGCATCGCCAATTGATGGACCCACGGTAACACCTGGAATCCAACCGTCACCGCCACATACCATGCGCCTAAGCTGAAAATCAGCAAGCCCACGCGTCGCAGAGCGCGGAATTTTGCGTTATTGACGCGTGGTGCGAGGACGAGCATACCGAAAAACAACCCGGGAAGAATAAAAAAGGCATCATCTGACAGGTTAAACCAAGCGGATAACAGATGCGGCAATGAAACCGAGAGGTAAGACAGCAGGCCTGAAATGAATGACAAAATGAACAATCGCATTGAAACCTTCACAATCGTTACCCGAAGAAATAAAAGGAAGTCTTAACAGTTTCTATGGTGCGGCGCATCTGGTCAAGCGTTCGAGTCCTTCATTTGACCTGCTGAACCGCGATAGCGAGCACATTCCCCGCCCCTTGTCGGGGCAACAGCAGAGATTCCGCTCATCGCGGCCGCGGGGAGGGTTCAGTCTCGTATCGGTGCCGTAAGCGCAAAACAGTATCCCTTTCCCAACGGGCGGTGTACATTAAAAATGAGGTCATGCCGCCTGCGATGCGAAGATTAACCCAGATAAATGCACCGAAAAAATCAAAGTAAGCCGTGTGGGTGACTTTGGTGTATGATCGGAATGGTTCCATTCGTATCGTGCCATAGTGGAACTTTTGCCCGCATTCCCGGGGGTTTTCCAACTGGAAATCCAAGCGGTGTTGATCGGGATACAGGGTCGTATGCCATCTGAACGTCTCGTTTGGCGCGTTCGAGTAGCTGTTCTCAGTGACGGTGGCATTGCCCGACTCAAGGATAAGCCGATGTTCCTTTATGTATCTGTTGCTGAGAAGGAAATCACCACCAAAGTCGGTCTTGAACCTCCAGAAAACATCGACCGGAACCGGTACGAGGTAAATCAGTTTGAATGCCTCTCCACCTCTTCTTTCCGGTTTTATTCTGTATACAATCCGTTGTTTGTTGAGCAGCTCTTCAGCATCGGGTTCAGCAGTGGCAGGATGAATTGGCATACCGACGAAGCCATTCAAAAAAATGAACGATATTGTGCATAGTAAGAGTCTCGAGACGGTCTTAATACACATTTGCCATTTATCCAGACAGTTTTGAAAGCTTAAAGAAATCCATGAAAAGTCAGGATAGCAATTTCGCACCTGAATGGACTATGTTGCCGGCCCAATGTAACGGACAGCGATACCAAAGCGCTCCTCCGTCGTCCCCTTAAGCATCTCACTGCGCTTGACTTCACCAAATACTTGCGTCTTTAGTTCCTGGCATGCTTCTGAAGCCTCACGGTCCCCGGAACAGTAAGCAGGTGCAAGATCAGGGTCGACAGGATCTTTGCATCCGTATCTGCGTAGGACGATAATCGTTCCCGGTGACAATGAGCGCTGCGCCTCGAAATACATGCCGAAACGACTATAATTCCGCGCGATCGCCTCATGCTGCGTTGAATGGTTCAAGAAATGATAGTTGACTGCCGTGTCTTCCATACAGCGGGGGTGTTGTCTTCTTTTCTGTTCAATCATCCTATTTTTTACCTTCCAGCGTGTGCCGATAACCCACAATCAGGATCATGCACGAAAAGGTGAGATACTACAAGTCGATGTCTGCCAAGTCAATGTCGATACGGTGTTCGCCCGGCTGTTGAGCAACACCGGCAGTGATGATAACTATCTGAGCCGCGGCAAGATCGGAATAGTCCCCAACATGAACGACCGTCTTTTCGACAAAGGCCTGCCCGTGGGTAAGATCCATGGCCTCACCTTCGGCTTTTTTCCGGTTTTTATCGATCAGGATAATTTCATTGGCCCTTGCCTGCAAGAAAATGGCATACGCCACAGCCACGCCGACGTTTCCCTTGCCAATGATGCCGATCGTGCGCCTTTGAATCATAAATATGACCTGAAAGTACTTTTAAAAATGCTGGGCCAAACAACAAGCATCGCCTCTAAAAACAAGATGCGGATGCTTCAGTAGATCCGGAGAGTCACATTGACGATGCGACACTCCAACCAGCGGCAGACGCGATTATGAAAAAAACTGTGTAGATTATGAAAAATACAATCATTCTAAATATCCTCAACATTTCAGAAAGCGACTTGAAATTGTCAGTTGATTCTCATCTTCGTTCAGAATCAAATGCAGGCTTGTGCCTTAAGATTGGGATGAATAAAATTATTCATATATTTAACAATTTAACTAGTTAGGATGAATCCGCAATGATGACTGATTTCGGTTAAAATGATGGCGAAATACTACCAGCTCGAAAAGAATACGAATGGTGGCCTATCGAGAATTAACCTCAACAGGCAACGCGCAGGTCTTAATCAACGTCCTGAGGAGAATTATTGGTCGTTTACCGGTGTTTATACTATGTTGGTTCTCGTCACCAAGCATTCTTGTCAATGACACACCCAGCATCAACCCGGTCCCACGACCGGTAATTGAACCCCACATGGCCGCCAAACATTTGGGGAGGAACACTGATGAAGAGAAGCGTAACCCTTCGATTGATCCCCGGCAACCAACTCAACGCGCAACACAGCTGGTTCGAGAAGGTTCGCAAAGACACCATTTACACGCTCATGGAAGTGCGCCAGGAGACGGACTCCGTTAAGCACCCCATTCAGTGTTTTTCAGCGCCATGCGCCATTTCGGCGCGGCCCTCTCACGCCAGGGACACCGTTTGGTGTACCTTCGCCTGGATGACCCACACAATGAACGATCCTTTAAGCGCAATCTGGCCCGATTGATCAAGGAGCAGCAGGTGGATCGCTTTGAAGACATGCAACCGGGCGAATACCGCCTCGACATCGAGCCCGCAGACCTCGCATCACGCCTGACCGTTCCATCGACCGTCGTTGACGCGGAGCATTTTTTAACGTCCCGCAGCGATGTCGCCCAGCACATCTATCGATTGATGATCACCGGCAATTTCGCCCTCTTGGCAGGTGTCCACCCAAATGAAGTCGACAACTGGTATCTGGGCGTCTATATCGATGCCGTTCAGTGGGTGGAGATCGTTAACACCCGAGGAATGAGCCAGTTCGCCGATGGCGGCATGGTGGCAACCAAACCCTACGTCTCATCTGCCAACTATATCCACAAGATGAGCGGAATCTCTACTTCGCTTCGACAAGCGGCGGGGAATGCGCTCGCCATCTCAGTTCAATCGATCACCATTGACAAATGGCATCTGAAGTTTAATATTTGTTTAACTTTTCACCAATAATGCTCCACATGTGAGCTGGGAGGTCCGTATGAAAGTTAAAAGATATGCAGTGGTACTGGCAATGGTAGCCTTGACGCTGCCGTTTATCGCATTTGCCGGACACCATTACGGCGGGCACGGGGATATGAGTATGGTTTGGGACATGACAGCGTTGGACAAGGACAGCGATGGTGTGTTGACATTCAACGAGTTCATCACGCCCAACGTGGAAAAATGGCGCTCCGGTTTTGACATGATCGACACCAACGGTGATGGTGAAGTCGGCGTCGATGAGTGGGACGCATTTACAGAGGTGCACGGCATGAAACCGGTCCAGTAGAGCATATGGCCGTCAGCCGGAAGGATTGCTGACGGCCATTTCACATCTGTCTCCCCGCCCCGATCAAAATGACCACAATCGATTTTCTGCATGAAGCCTTGCGGCACCGATTGACAAAGGCGGCTCACGCCTTGGCCAACGCTTCGAGCTTATCCCTGAATCCACCCAGATTGATACCCGATACCGCGTTGATTTGCACGAGGGTCTGGCGAACCGGTTCGGTACCCGGCCCGCCGATAAAGATCGGCAGGTCGCTGCCGACCAAACGACGGAGTTTTTTCAGTTCACCACTCAGGCGGTGATCGTTAACCAGGTGACAGAGGCTCAGGGCCAAGGCCCTGACACTGAATTTTTTGGCCGCATAGGCGATCTCCTCAGCCGGGAGGTTGGGGCCAAAATAATAGACGCGCCAACCCGATTCAGACGCCGCCAGCGCTGAAGCCAAGGCTCCCAGTTCATGCCAGTGGCCCACAGGTGTGGCAACAACGATCCTGGGGGCTGCCTCGGATAGGTGGACGCTGCGCAGCATATCCCATAAAATGGTACGGACAACGATCGATGCCATGTGTTCGTTGATGGTCTTCAATTTACCGAGGCGCCAGAGCTCACCGATTCTTTCAAACAGGGGCAACACCACCGTTTGCAAAAATGATTGTCGGGGCATGTCGACAGCCGCACCATTCAGCACATGCTCCAACGCCGACGGGTTCAGTCGAATGATATGCGATAGCGCTTGTTCGACGAATTGCGCAGCCATTGCGCCGTCGGCAAAACCACTGGATGCAGTACCGAAATCGGTGGTGTCGTCACAATTGACCAAGGCGAAACCCCGTCCCAGCAGGCGGCTGAGTTCATCGCTGCTCCTTTTGGCGACTGCGGAGATGGGATGCCCTTCGTCCACCGCTAGCTTGAGCAATCTCAATCGCTTGACATCGTTATCGGTGAAACATCGGCGATTGCTGTCGGATCGCTGCGGGCAAATTGCCTGATAACGCATTTCCCAACTCCGAATCAGGTAAGGCTTCAACCCTGTTTTCGACGCAACATATTTGATGGTGTAGGTAGACTTTAAGTTCATGAACAAATAATAAAAAAACCGATTGCCAATGTCAAGATAATGTTTAACATATATTTCATAAATTTAAAGAGGCATCGATCAAACCCAAACACTGAGGTGTTACTATGAAATTAGACACAAATGAGGTTATAAGCAGCAACGAAGACGACATGATCGAAGTCAAGACCGACGCTCAGGACATCATACCCATTTTGCCGGTTCGCAGCATGGTGGCGTTTCCTCAGATGAGTGTGCCGTTCATGATCTCCTTCAGTTCAGCATCTATGATCGACGATGCCATGAAAGCGGATCGGACGGTTGGGCTGCTGACGGTCAAGGACCCGGCAATCGAACATCCCGTACCGGGTCAACTTTATGAGGTTGGAACCATTGCCAAGATTCTGCATGCCAAAAAAAATGAAGAGGGTGTCATGGTCGCCTTGTTGAACGGAATCCGCAGGTTCAAGGTGTCCACTTGGCAAACCGGTGGCCCGCACCTCAAGGCGAGTGTGCTTCACGCCCCGGAGATCGTGGAAACGGGTATCGAGTTGGAGGTGCTGCAACGCCAGTTGCGTGACACGGTATTTGAAGTGCTGGCAATGACCCCGAATTCTTCAAAAGAGGCCGCCGAGACGATATCGCGCATCAGCGATCCGCTTCAGCTGACCTACGTTACGACATTCAACATGAATCTGACCACGGAAGTGCGGCAGGAGTTGCTCGAGATCGACAGTGTGTCTCAGAAAATTCGTGTGCTTCTTTCGCATTTGTCGCGCGAAAAGGAAATGCTCAACATCGGAAAAAAAATAAAGTCCGAAGTTCAAGAAAAAATGAGCAAATCGCAACGGGATTACTTTTTGAGGCAACAGCTCAAGGCCATAAAAAAGGAATTGGGCGAAACCGATGACCCCTCGTCGGAGTCGGATGATTACGCCGAGCGGATCGAGGGTTCAGACATGCCCGATGAAGCGCGAAAGGAAGCGGTCCGCGAAATGGAACGCATGCAGCAAATGCCTCCCCAATCGGCAGAGTATCCGATCATCAAGACCTACCTTGACTGGCTGATCGATCTGCCTTGGGGACAACTAAGCGACGACAGCGGTGACATTGCCGACGCGCGGCGCATTCTGGATGAGGACCACTATGGCCTGGAGGAAATCAAAGAACGCCTGATCGAATACATTGCCGTGAGGAGTCTTGTAGAGGACCGAAAAGGGGCGCAGAACGAGGCTGAAGAAAAGTCCGCCATGGGCGTAATTTTGTGTCTGGTCGGCCCTCCGGGCGTCGGCAAGACCAGTTTGGGACGCAGCGTGGCGCGTGCCCTGGGCCGCAAATTTACCCGTATGAGTCTGGGAGGCGTCAGGGATGAGGCCGAAATACGCGGCCATCGTCGTACCTATATCGGAGCGATGCCCGGACGAATTATCCAGTCAATCAAACGGGCGGGCACCCGCAATCCGGTGTTTATGCTCGACGAAATCGACAAGATCGGTCAGGGCTGGCGTGGCGACCCCAGCAGCGCGCTGCTGGAGGTCCTGGACCCGGCGCAAAACAGCACCTTTCGCGATCACTACCTGGATGTGGACTTCGATCTCAGCGAAGTCATTTTTATCGCTACGGCCAATGGGCTGGACACCATACCGGGCCCGCTGAGAGACCGCATGGAAATCATCCATATCGATGGGTACACGGCGCTCGAAAAGCATCAGATTGCCCGACGGCACCTTATTCCCCGTCAGCTCAAGTCGCATCGGTTAGCGGATGACGAGGTTACCTTTGTGGAGGATGCCGTCTTGAAAATTATCCACGACTATACCCGCGAGGCCGGTGTGCGAAATCTCGAGCGGCATATCGCTGCCATCTGCCGCAAAGGCATCGTGGCGCTGAGCGAAAAGGGGTGGTCTCATGTGGTGGTAACGGAACAGATGGTTCGTGATTATTTGAAGAAGGAGCGTTTCGACGCCGAGCGATCGGAAACCTTTAATGTGCCGGGAATCGCTACCGGTCTGGCGGTAACATCGGTCGGGGGTGATATTCTTTACATCGAGGCATCTCGCATGCCGGGCAAAGGCCGACTCTCCCTGACGGGTCAGTTGGGCAGTGTGATGAAAGAGAGTGCCGAAATTGCACTCAGCTATGTGCGAACGAAAGCAGAACTGTTGGGCATCGATCCGTCTGCCTTCCAAAATTCGGATGTGCACGTGCATGTCCCAGCCGGTGCGCTGCCCAAAGACGGTCCCTCGGCAGGCGTGGCCATGGTCATGACCCTGGCCAGCCTTTTCAGCGACAAACCTGTTCGCAGCGATGTCGGCATGACCGGTGAAATAACGCTTCGCGGCCGAGTGCTTCCGGTTGGCGGCATCAAGATGAAAGCGCTGGCAGCCCATCGCGCCGGACTGAAAACGGTGATTCTGCCGCGGCGGAATAACTCCGACGTTGAAGAGCTGCCTGATGAGGTCCGCAGCGAGATGACCTTTGTGACCGTGGACCGCATTGACGAAGCCATCGCCGAGGCGTTCGCCGACCAGCCTGATGGCAAAGCGTCAAAAGACGGCGGTTCCCCCGCGGACATCGGTGCCGGCGATGAATGTGATACGGATCGGATGCCTCTGGCCTGTTAAGTGAGTCACGGTCATAGACAAATGAGGGGGTTGACATGAAAAAACAACGTCACTTTACAGATTCTGACAGCCAACCGGGAGCTGCTGGTTAAAATGGTCGGTCAACTGCTCAAAGATGAAGTCGTCGAAGGAGAGGCGCTGTTCGAATTGGCCGAGGCCGTCACGCGCGATGGGGTCACAAACAGGAGCTCCGGAGCAGTGACCGCTGAACAGGAAATGGCAGCATGACACTGACATGAAACGCATTTGATTGAAACCAATTCTTCAGGCCTTTCCAGAAGGCCTGGTATGCTGTCTTGCTTTGATTACTTGACCGCATGACCGATAATGGGGTTTATTGATGGCTATCCACCCGCAGATGAACTGTTCACCCCAACGTTGCAAAAGCTGAAGGGCTTCAGAGCTAAGGCGTCAAGGGTGAAGCTGTATTCGGCTACCGCGATCCCTTGACAACACGGGATCTGAAGTCCTCCAGCTTCCCTGGAAGGTAAACATAATGAGATAAACTGAGCCATTCTTGGAAAATCACCGTTGGTGACATCCAGAAAATGGTAGAATCCTGTTTATATTCATTATGACACCTTTCATTTAGCTATCTTTTTCCATACTGTTTATGCAATATTGGGGTTCAATCAACCTGATGGTAGTAAAGTAACCCGCCCTATGAGAGAAATTGATGGTCGATGGTTGTATTACATGTTCCTGGCCGGCACCCGGAAGGTCGTTGCCAACCAGGAGCGGCTGAACCGGATCAACGTCTTTCCCGTCAAAGACGGCGACACCGGAGCCAACATGGCATTTACCTTAGGTGCGGTCGTCGATTCGGTTAGGCCGGAGCGGCCATACAAACAAATGCTTGATCGGATTGCCGAGACGGCCCTGATGAAC
The DNA here is from genome assembly GCA_963697225.1 of uncultured delta proteobacterium. Classification (GTDB taxonomy): domain Bacteria; phylum Desulfobacterota; class Desulfobacteria; order Desulfobacterales; family Desulfosarcinaceae; genus Desulfosarcina. The sequence goes on along the minus strand of CAVONM010000013.1, from coordinate 79,501 downwards.
GCACGCGGTAATTCAGGCATCATCTTCGCCCAGTTCCTCTTCGGTGTGAGCAGTGAAACCGACGACCTGGCCAGTGTTTCGATTGAGCCGTTTACTGCAAGCGTAAAAAATGCGGTGCGATACATCTACCAGGCAGTGGCGGACCCGGTGGAAGGCACCCTCTTGACCATCGTCAGCGCCTGGGCCGATTTCATCGACGCTAAGCAGCACCGAATCGACGATTTTGGCCAATTGTTTGTCGACTCGAAAGCAATCCTCGAAAAGGCGTTGGCCGAGACCAAACTGCAGCTGGACGTCCTGGCCAAGGCTGATGTGGTCGATGCCGGCGCCAAGGCCTTCGTCTATTTTATTGACGGCATTATTGAATGTATCCGTAAAAATAGCATCCGCCATCTCGTCAAGTTGACCACCGACGACCGCGTGCGGGAGGACACTAGCGATCAAATGCCGGTAGAAAGCGATGTTCCCAAGGAAGTGGTTTATCGCTATTGTACGGAGGCAATAATCCGCAATGTGTCCCTGGATCACAACCGGCTGTCCGAGATCCTTTCTGAACATGGCGATTCCGTCGTGGTTGCCGGTGCAGCTAAGGCCAGCCGTCTGCATGTCCACACCAGCCACCCGGGCCGACTGTTTGAAACGCTTCAGCATCATGGGACCCTGACCTTTCAAAAAGCCGACGATATGCTCAGGCAGAGCCAGGTCATCTATGAGCGAAAATGGAAGATTGCCCTGGTCACCGATTCGGCGTGCGACCTCTCACCGGCCTTGATCGACGACTATCAGATCCATATGCTGCCCATAAACATCTACTTCGGTAACAATCACTATCTGGATAAGATTACCATGCACCCCGAACAGTTCTACCGGCGCATCGATAATAGAGACGACTACCCCAAAACCGCCCAGGTGAACGAAATTGCTTTCAAAAATCTGTATGCCCGTCTGGCAGCGCATTACGATGCGGTTATCGCGGTCCATCTGACCGCCAAGTTCAGCGGGACCTATTTCAGCAGTTGCAAAGCCGCGGAAACAATCAGCCGTGCTTGCGGGAAACCCATCAGCGTCATTGATTCGAAAAACATCTCGGGTGGGTTGGGGTTGATTGTGTTGCGCATCGCCCAGGCAATTGAAAAGGGGGTCGCCCATGACGAGATTATTGACCAGACCGCTCGATGGATTGACGATACGCGCATCCTGGTAAGTGTAAAAACGCTAAAATACATGGTCAGGGGGGGGCGCGTCTCTCCGTTGAAAGGCCTGCTGGCCAAACTTCTCAACCTCAATCCGATTGTGTCGATGGATACGGACGGGAATTCGATGGTGTTTGGCAAGGCCTTCAGCCAGAAGGCCAATATGAAAAAGGTCATGGCGCACATCAACCTCACCAGTCGGGACCGAACCATCTGGAACTATATTGTTTTGCATGCCAACAACCGGTCGGCGGCCGATTGGTATGCGCGGCAAATGACAACGCTCGCCGCCAAAACCCCGGTGGCCGAGGTCAACATCTCACCAGTCATCGGCGCCAGTGCCGGATTGGGGGCCGCCTCTGTGGCCTTCATGTTCGATTGATCCCTTGTTGCCGCACCCGTAGCATCACATATCCGCCAACCATTCGCATCGGTGGCCCATGGCTGATATTGGCATCCACTGTTCGTTTTGGTGACTCGACCCTATCCTGTGGGCCTTTTTAGCGTTTTCCAAAAAGCGTCTTATTAAAGATCAACCCGGTCCTATACGTTATGCTCAACAACCTAATCTAATCAATCAACCACATCTGTTCAGGAGGAAAGCCAATGAAACCCGAAAATGATATTTTTGAGATTTTCGATAAAGATGAAAACTATCGGTATATTATGAAGCGTCTGCTGGAGGCTTCCATGGAAGAGTCCTACAACTCGATCATCATCTCCGAAGCAGGGCCGGGTTATCCGATCATATACGTCAACCCGGCGTTCTGTGAACTAACTGGTTACGGACCGCATGAGGTTATGGGGAAATCCCCGTCTATTTTGCAAGGGCCGAAAACAGACATGGCGGTCATCGATCAATTAAACATCGATATTTCCCATGGAAAGGTATTTCATGGACGTGCCATCAATTATCGCAAGGATGGCTCAGAGTTTATCATGCAATGGAAAATTGCCCCCATCCACAATGAAAAAAATGAGGTAACGCATTATCTGGCTATCCAGCAAATCGTATTCGAATAGGCTGGATGCAACGTGGCGTTCCACGCATCCGGTTTTCTCACCTCAACCGGGTGGTCAAGATGTCTGTATCTCGTTTTGAGGCAACCGCCGCGGGGATGCCTTCGCGGATGGTCCCATACTGGGGTGCCAACCCGAGGTCCTGCCACAGCAGGTCGGGGTCGACGGCGAGATTGAAATTGTAGCTACGCACGGCACCCGGTGTTTCCAAGCCAGGGTTGGGGCGAATTCGTCGGAACGGCGTCAGCAGGGCCGTGGCCAGCAGGGCCAACCATTGGGGAAACATAAGCACGCGGGCATTTGGGTAGTGCTGCCTGACGATGTTTAGAAATGTGGCCCATGTCGATGGCAGGCGATCGCCAACGGGCAGGACGCCGGAATAGGATTGCTCCGCACAGGTGATAATGGCCGCGGCCGCATCGGCGACGTGAAGGTGCGTATAGATGTTTTTGCCTAGCCCCGGCAGAATAAGACGACCGGCTTGCAGTTGGCGAAAATAAAGATCTCGAAGGCCGTATACATGCGGCAACCGCAGGGCCGTGAAGGCCATGCCCGCCGATGCGGCCATCGCCGACAACCGCTTTTCCGTGTCCACCTTGATGCGGCCATAATCGAGTACCGGATTGACCGGGGTATCGGCAGTGACAAGGGATGCCTGGCCGCTGTATACGAGCATGCTTGAACTGTATACAAACCGGCGAACCCCGGCCTCGATACCAGCCTCCATCAAGGCGATCGACCCATCCAGGATGGATGGCTTCAACGTGGCGTATGATTCGAAAGTAGCCCTTGCCCCGAGGTGAATGATGCCGTCGACACCTTTGACGGCTTGCCGCAGGCAATCGGGATGTCTCAGGTCCGCCAGGGCGATGTCCGCATCGAATCGACAGATCTCGCAATCATCGCCCGGTTGACGGATCATCAGCCGGGGTCGATACCCACCGCGCGAAAGCTGACGGGAGACCTCGAAACCGATAAACCCGGAAGCCCCGGTGACCAGCAATTTCAATTTCTTGGCGTTGGTCGTCATGTCAATCCATTGGCCATCCCACGTGGCAGAGGCGAGTCAGCGATGGTCGTGCCGATTTGAAAACCTTGATGAATTGTACCCGCTCAAAAGCGGCTGGATTACTATAGATAAAAAGAGGAACCGTGTCGACCCATTATACCCGTCGCCCGAGAAAGGTCGTGGGTAGCCGTTGTGGTTCAAAAGGGGTCTTTCCGGTAGCTTGAAACTGTCATCTTACAACCACCCGCTTGACATTGCCCTTGCCGTCGGATGCCATAACTTATTAGGCATGAGTTATTACACAACTACACTGAATCTTTAAAGGAGGCTTGCCATGGCAAACCAAAAAGCGGTTAACGTTATCGGGGAATCGCTGTAAACATGCAGCCTGCAACCATTGACCGGTTTTCTGCGCGACGGAGACTGCCGCATTGGACCCGGCGACATCGGTCGACATGGCGTCTGCGCCCAGGTGACCGATGCATTTCTGGAATTTACCAGACGTCGCGGCAACGATCTAAGCACGCCCCAGCCGACAGCTGGTTTTCCCGGACTCAAGCCGGGAGATCGCTGGTGCCTGTGTGTCGACCGATGGGAAGAGGCCGAAGAAAACGGCTGCGCGCCGCCAGTAATCCTTGCCGCCACGCACAGCAGGGTCTTGAATCACGTCCCCTTGGCTCAGCTGAAGCGCCATGCCCTTGAAAGCCAAGCGGATGGATAGCTGGCCCCGAGAGTGGGCATTGTCCATTTTTCATGCGGTTCGGCCAGTTTCAAAGCCAAAGATTAACGCAAGGAGCGAGTGAGAACAAGACATGGCATCCAAGCCCAGCCACGTCGAGCGGGTCTATGGGAAATTGAGCGGCGATGACCGCTACGACAGGGCATGCTCAGCCATTCCCGATTCGGAATGCAGCGCACCGCCTGAGAAGTACGTGATGAACTTGCTCAACGGCGCTGCCTCCAGATTGGCTGAACAGGTGGCCAGCGCCACGTTGGTGCTTCTCTGGCTCTTGGGCGCCATCTGTGCCCCGTCCGTTTATGTCGGCCTGCTGCTTTCCCTGCGCCAGGCCGGAACCCTGCTGCCGCAACTGGCCGACGCCGGCTATATCCGCAGTTTTCCGATTCGAAAATGGTTTTGGGTGGGTGCCGCTAAAGTTCAGGTTGCCATCAGAGGTAGCGCTCATCCCTGAGCTGGGCGATCTCCACACCCAGGGCGACGCACTGCCGCCCCGCCATACATGCCTCCGCGTCTTCATCCGGCAGGTAGTGCTTGACTTCCTTGTTGCCCCTGCGCAGGTATAAAATGGTAGTCCGCTTTTCATCGTCATAATCCACTTTGATGTCGATGCCACATTCGCCGATGTCCGGGTATATCGATTTTATTTTTTCACACAGTGCCGCTTTGTCGACCATGGTTAGCCTCCTTTAGTTATTCCTTCGATTTTGGGTTAAGCAGCCATGGCGGTGGTCTCTGTTACGCCGTGGATGGATTGACCTACACCTGAGCCGTAAAATGAATGACGCCGGCGGCATCGAGGATTCTAAAGGTAAAGGATTCCGTGAAGTAAAGCCCGACGGTGCTGGTCGTATGGCTGTCATAGCCGATCGCCAGATCGTTGCCCAAAATGATCTCGAAATCACCGCCCCGCTGGGAGACCATGTATGCTTCCATCTCGAAATCGCCGGTTAGATAGGGGCTAAGCAGCACCGTTCCGCCCAGGATATTCTCAGCCTGCATTTTAACCGGGTAGCCCTGCAGGTGTGCGGACATCCGGCTCCACAGTTTAGGCCCCACGACAAAGGAGAAGGGTCCTTCGACGGAGCGGCCGGCGAAGACAGTCAGCCCCTCGGCGATAGCCTCGAGCAATTGTTCCGGCGTCGATCCGATGGTCAGGCATTCCTGATCAGCACAATGTTTGAGCCCTTTGATGTTGGCCTGGGGCAGTCCGTGGTAAACCGCACTCTCTTCAAACAGGGCGATCTCCAGTGCGGCGGCTTCCAGATTGGCCAAATCGAGGTCTTTGGCCCCACGGACGGCATTGTCCATCTCCTTGATGTCCAGTTCGAAGGGAATACGGGTCTCCACCAGGTGATGAACCTTGTGAATGCCATAGGACAGCCCGGTTGGCGACTGGTTGCCCGGATATTCCAGGCGTCCCTCGGGCACTCCTGGAAAATCCGGTCCCATGGGCCCTGTCAGGTCAATGACTTTTCTGGCCGACAGGATCGCTTTCAGGCTTCTTGCCGCTTGCGCATCGATTTCAGCCCAAGCCTGCTGCGGAATCGGTGCCAGCTCTCTTTTCAGTATATCCATGGTTTCTCCATTTTCGATAGATGTTTAGATGAATCGGACGGGGTCGTTATTTCAAGCTGCCGATGCCAAGCCCTTGCGAGCTGGCCTGAACCTGTTTCGAGCCAGCAGCCCGTTGATTGATCTGCGCAGGCACCTCCGGTAATTCAATGGCAAGCATTTTTTGTTTGGCCTCGAGGAATAGCTTTCCCAGGATCATCAGGTCCTCGGGGCTGAAACGGGCGCGCGCCATGGGAAAGATTTCCGCCTCCTCCTCGTCCAGGTGGTGGGAGGTGTATTCGCCAAGGCCTTCCACCTTGATGGGAAAGCCTTCGTGATCTTTAGGAAATCCTTCGGCATCCTTGATGATCAATTCAATGATATGGTGCTCGTTGACCGCTTCAAGGGAATCGTGGCGGGCATCGGCGACCTTCTGGAGCAAATCGTAAAAGTACTTCTCCTCCATGGTGTGGTGAACCACGAGGTGACGCACAAATTCGGCGAACCGGCCCGCATCGCTTTCCGACGCCTGGTAGAGTTTTCTGAGTTCCTGGTGGTGACCGACCAATGCATCGATGATGTCCATATGTTCTCCTTTAGAAAATTTGGGTGTCTGGTGGTGGGGACGATGGGCGGGGGTTTCCACCATTCTCACAGGCCATACAAGGCCCGTCTGCACATCAGGCGATTATGGGATATAATACGACATACGCGACCGCTTGTCATCCAAATCTCAATTTTGTCAATCCCGGTCTGGGCCCACTTGATCTTCCAGATCACATTTTACGAGACACACCGAAAAACGGTTCCGGTTCTTTTTCGCGGCCGTTTTCGACCACGTACTGCAGCTCAGCGGCCAGGGGCGAATTCATGGCGACGAGTTTATTGTGATCTTCCTGGGAAAGGGAGGGTTTGCCCATCTGAATGTGCAGCACCCCGCGATACATGTAGGGTTCAGCCAGGTTCGGCTTCAATTCAATCGCCCGGTTATAGTGTTCGAGGGCCTCGGCGTAGTGATCTGGACCCTGTTTTCGCAGGGTGTAGGCCAGCTTGTTGTGAGCTTCGGCGAAGCGCTCGTTGCGTTCAAGGGCTTTGCGGAACTGCTTTTCCGCATCGGTAAATTTCTTGGCCAGCATCAAGTCAACGCCTGCATTGTAGTATTGCGCATCTTTCGAAACCGACGGTTTGACGGACGGGCTGCCGGCAGCGGCGGCCATCGAAACGCCGATGAACATCAGTGCGATGGTGGCGGTAATTGCTTTCATATCGCCTCCTGTTTGCCCGGGTGAATAATGAAGTAAGCTATCCACACGACCTGCGTTGTCAAACCAGGGGTGTGTTAGCTTACATGGGTGCATCGAACGGTCGGGCATAACCGGTCAGCTCCACATAACCGACGCCATCGATCGCCTTTTCGTTGCGGGTTCCCTTGGCCTGCACGCTGCCTTCCCAGTAAACTACATTGGTGCTGTTCGGGGTGCGCATCTCCTGGTCGTCAAGGTTGGCCGTTACGGTCAGCTCCACGTCCAGTGGAACCACGGCCACCTGCCACTCGACCGGGTAGCGGGCGCCGCTGATGGGACTGGTCCAATGCGAAAGTGGCTCGATGCGCACATCGCCGCGCGACAGGTGCCGCGTCTGCCCCGAGGGTAGCACGTACGTACCGCTGGAGGCCGGATTCAAGGTCCCGTCCGGTTGACGCAGTAAAAAGATCATGATCTCGGTCCGGTCACCCAACTGCAGGCTGAACCAATCCCAGCCGGTGATGCCCGGCTGCAGGGGAGCCGTGCTGAACTCGTGGTCCATCCAGGCCGATCCCTGAACCTCATGGCGGGTACCGTCCACGGTCAGGCTGCCCGAGGCCAGCAGGCGGGTAAAAGAGTAGTAGCAGCTGGCGTGCTCGGGCGACTGACCTTTGCGGCTGTATCCGCTGTCACCGTGCAGGACAATAGGCTTGTCCGGTGTCAGGTCGAGGGTCAGGGCAAACGCTTCGGCGCTGGCCTGCAGGCGATGCGCCTCGGGCGCAATGACGGCCTGCCAGCCATGGACGTGGATGGTTACCAGGCCACCCACCTGGTCCGCCCCGGCCAGGGAGAGAACCGGACGAGCCATCCGCTCAGCCTGCAAGTGGCGGCCGCCGTCGATATCGCTGACCGCGGCATGGGCCAGGTAAATCTGGTCGGTGCGCCAGGCCGAGGCCGGATCCGGCCACTGTCTGCGTTGGTCGGGCGGTTGCAGCCCGCTGCGGAAAAAGGTCAGCTGAAAGCCGAAGCGGTTGTTGTCTCCGTCGGTCAGATTACCCGTGTAATACCACCATTCGGTGCGGTAATCCGTGTGGGGGCCGTGATCGGCGGGAAAGAAGAGCCGGCAGGGGCCGGTGACCTGCAGAAATCCGTTGTCTGCCGCAATCGCCGTAAAGGCGGAAAGCGCAATCAGCAACGCGGTCCGGACAAGAAGGCTGAAATTCCTGCAGCGTCCCATTTTATAATTTCCCCTCCAACCAAGTATTATTAACGGGTTCCCCCGCGCAGCAGCATGGCCGGTGACGAGCTCAGGGCCAGATTGACCGCCGGCAGGGCGGCCAGCAGGGCCGCAGCGAAAATCAACGGCACGGCTGCGAGCAGAGACGGCCAGTCGACCTGGTAGACGAAGGTCCATCCAAACGATTGCCGGTTGACGACGAAGATCAGCAGGGTCGACAGGATGAACCCGCAGGCCAGCCCGGCTGCCTGGCCTACCATCACGATCAGGCCCGCTTCCCAGAAAATCATGCGCCGCAGCTGGGCGGCACTGCCGCCCACGGCGCGGATGGTGTTGAGCTGCCGGCGGCGCTGGAGCACCAGCACGGCCAGGGTGGTGGCGATTCCCAGGGCGGCCACCACCAGGGCAATCAGCAGCAGGACGGTGGTGATAGCAAAAGTTTCGTCGAATACCTGCAGGACGGCCTGGCGCAGGCTCGGGCCCTCCATCATCTCGATCGTCTCCCCGCAGCAATCCAGAAGCGCGGTGTGCACCCGGTCGACGGCACCCGCCAGACCGGGCCCGCGCTCGGTTAAATTGACCTGAACGCCGCTCCAGGTCGGATCGTCGAAGCGCCGTTGGTAGTGGGTCAGCGAATAATACACCGCGCCGCCCCGGGTACGGTAGTCGCGAAAGATTCCCAGGATCGGTTCGTCGAACAGATGCCTGCCGATCTGGACCCGATAGCGGTCGCCGGCTTTCAGACCGGTGCTGTTGGCGAAGACCTCCGATACCGCGACGCCCCTGCCGGCGATCAGATCGGCTTCGATTTGCCGGATGTCGCCGCCCATCCAGATAAATCGGCTGCGCCTGGCATAGGCGTCGTAATCCATGGCCTCGAATAGGTGCTGGTGTCCGTTGACCTGCAATTCCAGGCGATGCATGGGCACCAGTTCAACGGGAACCGGCAGAGTCTGCACCGCTGCCACGACACGCGGCGGCAACGGGTCACGGAAACGATTCAGTTCGGCCAGTTTGGGGCGAATGTAGATGTCGCCGGCGATGCTCTGCTGCACCCACAGGGCCACGGTGCTGCGGAAGCTGTGAATCATGACCACCAGGGCGGTAAACAGGGCCACCGCCGTGATCAGTGAGCCCACGGAAATGGCGGTCTGGACACCGCTTTGTTTGAGGTAACCGGCGGCCAAAAAAGCCGGTTGGCCGCCCAGGTACAGCAACCGCGGGGCCATCAGCCGGCCGACTTGCTGCAACATCAGGGGAGCCAATAGCGCGAAGCCCACAAACAACAGCAACGCCGCCAGGTACCCGGGCAGGGAGACCGACGGCGGGCTGGGCAGCCGGGCGATGGGATAGACCAGCAACAGCAGGCCGAGGCCCCCCAGGGCCATGCGACGAATCAGTCGCGGCCGTATATTGGCGGTGGGGGAGATGTCCAGCGCTTCTCGCGGAGGTACTTGCATGGCCTCGCGAGCCGGCTGCAGGGACGCCAGCACGGAAACGGCCAGGGTGACGCCAAAGGAGAGCAGAATTTCCCAGGGGTCCAGGGTCAGTCCATCCACCTGCACGCGAACGAAAAGCACGGACACGGTCCGGCTGACACCCGCCAGCAGGGTTTTGACCAGCAGGCTGCTGATCGGCAGGGCCAACAGCCATCCGCACAGGCCGATAAAGGCCCCTTCGCCCACGAACAGGAAAAAGAGCAGCCGCCCCGACGCACCGGTGGCCCGCATGACCGCCAGCTCGCGTCGACGGGCGGCGGCATTGAGCGCCACCAGGCTGTAGACCAGAAACATGCCCACGAACAGGGATATGAAACTCAAAAAGGTAAGACTGAGCTGGTAGGCCCGGATCATTCCCTGGCCGCTTTCACTGAGCGCCGAGGGCGACCGCATGACGACGCCGGCGGGCAGCAGCGCTTGCAGGGTGGTCGATGCGTCCCCTGCAGCGTCAGGCTTCAATCGTATGTCGATGCGGTCCGCCAGGCCGAACTGGCCGGTGAATTCCTGGAAGGTGGCAATGTCGCACATGGCGATGCGACCACCCTCCACCAAAGCCAGCCCGCCGGGATCCAGCAGGGCCAGGACCTTGAAATCCAGGGTCTGCCGGGAGTGAACCAGCTTGATCGATTGGCCCTCTTGCCAGCCGAACTGTTGGCCCAGTTTCGCCCCGATCAGCAAGGAAAAGGGCTGGGTCATCATCGACGCCCAGTCGGCCGCCTTGCCTTCACCCGTGGATTGAACGGTCCACCTGCGCAGATCGCGATCCAGGATGGGATCGAAACCGATCAACAGGAAGGGGGTTTCATGGTCGGCCGGTCTGACATAGGCAGACAGAACCGGCGACGCCGTGAGGACAAACGGGTTCTGCATCAGCGCCGCCACCAGCGTATCGGGGACCCGGCCGCCGGGGCGGAACAGGGTCAGGTCGCTGCTGCCGGCGATCAGGTCCATGCTTCGCGAATAGGAATCCATGGTGGCCTGCACGGCCAGGCGGACACTGGTGAAGACCGCCGCACCCAGGGCAATTCCCAGCAGCACCGCCAGGGTCCGACCCATGTGGCTGCGCAGGTGACGCAGGGTGAACCAGCCAAACAGGCGCAGGCCGCCCGACATCGTCGCCATGGCGCCGTTCATGGGGCCACGCGGCCGTCTCGCAGCCTGAGCACCATGGTGGCGTATTCGTCAGCCAGGTCGCTGTGGGTGGCAATCACGACGGTCCGGTCGAACCGGCGGTTCAGATCGGCCAGCAGGGCCATGACCTTGCGGGCATTGCGTGAGTCCAGGTTCCCCGTGGGCTCGTCGGCCAGAACGATGGCCGGATCATTGATCAGCGCCCGGGCGATGGCGCTGCGCTGCATTTCTCCGCCGGAGAGCTGACGCGGCTGGTGGTTGAGGCGGTCGCCCAGGCCGAGCCAGTCGAGCAGTTCCTCTGCCCTGGATCGAACTGCACGGAAGGCGCGGCCGGCCAGGAGTGCAGGCAGGCAGACGTTTTCCAGCACGGTCAACGTCGGCAGCAGATTGAAAGCCTGAAAGATCATACCGACGGTATTGCGTCGAAAGTCGGTCAGTTCGGCTTCCCTGCAGTGATTCAGGTCGTGGCCGGCCACGACCAGCTCCCCGGTGGAGAGCCGGTCCAACCCGGCCAACAACGATAGCAGCGTGCTTTTCCCCGAACCGCTGTCGCCCTTGAGCACCACCAACTGGCCCCGGACAACGGAAAGATCGATCCTGTCGATACCGGTCACCTGCACCGAACCGACCGTGTATATGCGGGTCAGGCGGTGGGCATGGATAGACAGGGGCCCTGCATCAGGTGTTACTATTGCTGCCGGCGGCGCGTTCATGGCGACTGAACTCCTCATTTGTATGGTAACCCGTTTGCAAATGAATTTGCACATGAAATGGGTGTGTCGCGATTGCTTGCGTGGATCGGGTTGACCGGGCTACCCATTTAGGATGACCATTGTCATAGAGAAGTCAATTTTCAGCCGACAGCGTCAGGGGTCAGTAGGTTCCGTTTGGGTATTGGTTTTTCGTGATTATCTCATTATAGTATTGAACATGTATGGACGCAAATGACATGCATCAACGATGCCCGCCGATTGATCTGACACTGATACGTTCCTCTTTTCATGGCGGGGTTCAATATACAGCAAGCGGGACAAGTATGAAGAGACCATGGCGTATATCGGAAAAGCATCCCTGGTTTCGATTGCCGGGTGATTGCCCATTTCATGGTTTATGGCCTGCTCGCATGAGCAGGCGCAGTCAGGCCATGAACCCTGGAACCCGTTTCGCGCCGCTTCGCATAAGACTTTTGACCTAAAGCGAAAGCTCTGCCAATGAACACCAAGGCCAAAAAAGAGACCACATACAAACGACCCATCCTGGTTACCGGTGCCACCGGCTACGTGGGCGGCCGTCTGGTGCCGTGGCTTCTCGCCAAGGGCTATCGGGTAAGGGCCTGTGCGCGCAACCCGCGGCGCTTGGAAAACCGTCCCTGGCACGGTCACGCCAACGTGGAGATCGTGGCCATGGATGCCCTTGACCTGGCCTCCGTCGAGCAGGCGGTGACTGGCTGCGAGGTTGTATACTACCTGATCCACTCCATGATCGCCGGCAAGCACGGATTCGCCGACGCCGACCGCAGGGCGGCGCTGAACATGGCGACGGTCGCATCGACTCGCAAAGTCCGAAGAATAATCTACCTGGGCGGCCTGGGCGACGCAGACCACCCGGATTTGAGCAAGCACCTGCGCTCACGCCACGAGGTGGAGGCGATTTTCCGGGAAAGCGCCGTGCCGGTGACCTGTCTGCGGGCGGCCATGATACTGGGGTCGGGCAGCGCGTCGTTCGAAATGCTCAGATACCTGGTGGACCGCCTGCCGGTCATGGTCACCCCCCGATGGGTCAGCACCCCCTGCCAGCCCATCGCCATTACGGATGTCCTGGGTTACCTGTGCGGCTGCCTGGAATCGCCCGGGACCATCGGCGAAACCTTCGATATCGGCGGACCGGAGGTGCTCAGTTATCGCGACCTCATCCATACCTACGCCGACATTGCCGGGTTGATGCCACGGATCATTTTCCCTGTACCGGTGCTGACCCCCAGATTGAGTTCCCTTTGGATCCACCTGGTCACGCCTGTTCCGTCGATCATCGCCAGACCGTTGGCCGAGGGGTTGAGTATTCCGGTGGTCTGCCGAGACAACCGCATCCGCGACATCGTCCCGCTGGCGCTGCAGCGCGCTGAGGAGACCATACGAATCGCCCTGGACAGGCAGCCCCAGGCGGAGCAGGATGCCTGCGACCTGCCCATCGACACGCTCTTGCCGCCGGAATGGACCGCCTGCGGTGATGCCGATTATGCCGGCGGAACGACCCTGACCATGGGTTTTCGCATCGTCCTGGCGGCGGAAATCGATACGGTTTGGCAGACCGTCGAGGCCATCGGCGGAGAGCAGGGGTACTATGGCAACCGTTTACTTTGGTTGGCCCGGGGGGCACTGGATGCATTCATCGGCGGTCCCGGCCTGAAAAAAAGACGTCGTCATGCCAGACAGCTGGATGTCGACGAGCACTTTCACTTCTGGCGTGTGTCCCAGATCCATCGCCCCCGCCGACTGGTACTCGAATCTCGCATGAAGGCGCCCGGCGGCGCGCTGATGGTGTTCCAGCTGTCCCCCCGATCGGGCCATACCGAGTTGGTGCTCCAGTCGGCATTCCTGTCCCGGGGACTGTTGGGGTTGGGCTACTGGTATGGCCTCTATCCGGCCCATCAATGGGTGTTTCGCGATATGCTCAAGGGCATCGCCCGACAAAGTGGGGCGCGTGTCGTGCTCGGCCCGGAGTTGATTAATGCAACTTAATTTTTTAGAGCGCCTCTTCATCCCCAGCCCTTTTCGCGCCTTTCTGCAAAACCATCTTGAAACGCGGCAATTGTTGGAAATGGGTGGTCCCACAAGGAGGGCACGGGCATTGGAAGTCGGCTGTGGCCCGGGTTTTGGCATCGATCTGTTGTACAACCGATTCAACGTATCCAGCGTAGATGCGTTTAAATAGGATGGTGTCTGGCCTTACCGTTCCAGCTAGTTCATGCAGGCATCGATTGGCCGCGGGCGGCGATCGTCTTTGGCCATCAATTCATATTTGGCCGAGATCAATTCAAAATCTTTCTTCCTGGACAGCTCCCGCAGATACAGGTCGGGAAGGTACCAGCGCTGGGCGAATTTACCCACGGTCCTGAAAATTTCACAATTTCTCGCCACCATCAGGTCGAAGGCCCTGGGTTTCATCCCCAACACACGCGAGGCCATGTCGAAGGGTGTAAAGCCATGATACGGGTTGTTGTATTCAACCCGCGTGTGAGACGGTCGCAGGATGCGCTTTTCGAAAGCGATGCCATCCTTGTCGGAGAGCAGCTGGGCGGTTCGGGCCACCAGGACATCGATCAGTCGGTGGACCTGCGCCCATTGTCGCGATTGTGGCAGATTGGCCAGGGGTATGGCGGGTGACTGCCGGATGAACCGATCGCAGTCCTGCAAAATCTTGATGGCTCTCCAATTGGCAATTCGTTTGGCCCTCCCTTTTTCATAGGTCCAAGGGCTTCGTCCCAAATAGTATTTGGCACCTCTTCGTGTGGTTCTGCATAAAAAAAACAGTTCGTCCCTGATGTCGGAATAAAGCGTGTACCCGCGTTTTCCACCGACAACAGATTCCTTGATCTTCTCCGTATCCTGTTTTCGATCTTCCCGGAGTTCCCTTTCCGTTTTGTTTTTTAACGCCTCGATTCGATCAGCGGTGCTCCGGGAAACGCGCTTGAGGATTCCGGTTTCGTATCTGACGACGGACTGATTCAACACCGATGTCGGGTGAACGCCCAATTTTTCCCACAGATACACCAGTGCCGGCCGTATGCGGGAGTACGGAACCCAATCGCTGTGCGGCATCGAATCGAATTCTTCCAGCCATTGATTCAACAGTTGCGTGTCGACACCCGCATTTGAAAATTTCTGTCTCATGATGTGCTCAAGTCTGGCATCGACGGCATGGATCTTTCCATTGAAAATCCGGTGATCGGTTTTTTGATGAGATTCCAGTCCAAACAGCTCACGGTAAAGGTCTGCCCGAGTGAGCCCCTGGTTGAGAAACAGCCACAATTCAGCCATTGCCCTGAATAGCTCACCATCCACCTTCAACGTCACCTGCTGGGGCGCAGGTCGGCCGTATAGCGTCATGTAGTGCCGATGGCTCACCGACATCACCCGCCTATGAACGATGTTGTAGATCATCAAATAGGGCAACCCTGTCCGCCTGGCCAGCACTGCAGCCGAATCTGTGGCGTGAATCTCAAATAGGCGTTCGAGGTCCTTATCCGTTAGCCCGATGCGAAGTTTCTTGACACTAGCTCGTTTTCGAAGAACGTTCATTATCTTCACAATTATTTTATCGTTAAGGTGAATAAGCAAAATTAATAAGTTTTGTTAGACAGATATTAAACACAATTTTGACATTGGCAATTCGTTTTTTTGTCGGCCTGAAAAATCGAGACGCCTTCACCATTTGGTTGGTTTCGCCGCATGAGCATTGAGCCCTTTCTGATCGGAAGCCGGGTAATCCGCATGCCACTCTGAATGGTTCGGAGAGTCGCGCCTGATGCACAAGAAGAATCGGCTGCCGTTAGTCTTCGGTGGAAACGAGATGCCCGCGTCGATCAATGGGCGACTACCCAACAAACTGAGTCCTCTAACTAGACAAAACATTGACACACGCGCCCGCTGCCCTATTTTATTGGAGTGCCATGATGGGCATGGCATAAATCATAGTGCCATCTGCAACTGTTTCGGCACCGAGGATGCGCGTCACATTTAACCCGAACAGGCAAGGAGGTTATATGCCTAGTTTCGTAATCGCTGAAAAATGCGATGGTTGCAAAGGCGGGGACAAAACTGCATGCATGTACATTTGCCCCAACGATTTGATGGTTCTGACTCGATCACGCACGGGGATCTCCGGTTCCCCGTGCCCCATTTTTCGGGCAGCTTTCGCGGGTTCATGCATCTTGACAGATGTGCCCCAGGCAAATAGGTTGGTCGAATCAATTTGACCCAACATTGACGTAAATCTGTCACCGGCAATCCTTTTTGTCGCAGGATGACGGATGGGAAGGATGACTCTTATGGATGAAGCAACATTTTTGAATGTAATCAAGATGACGGTTGAAAACCATGGCTGCACGATTGTAGATTTTGATCTTGAAAATCATATCATCAACTTGGATGGACCTGATGAAGCCGTGAATGCCTGCGCGCTGGCCATTTCCAAACTTGTCGACGAATAAAATCGGGCCCGCCAGCGTCGATGAACTCGGAAAAGCCGCCACTACAGAAACTACCCCTGCTGCTTTTGGTGGGGTAGCGGGCAAATTGTCAACAATGAAAAGTGTGTTTTGCTATGCATGATGGGTCATCGACGACAGGCGGGGCGCTAAGCATTCATGGGATCGTTTGCGCGAGGCCACATTTTTCTCGAATGGAGTAGATACGATGCCCGGTCCGGTTGCCTTTCCGATTGGCTTTGTCAGTTTACACACCGGTCTTTCCACCCATGTGATCCGGGCATGGGAACGCCGATACCATGCGGTTGCGCCGCAGCGGTTGGCCAATGGCCGCCGATTGTTCAGCCAGTCGGACATCGACCGCCTCGTCCTGCTCAGACGGGTGATCCAGAATGGCCACAGCATATCGCACATTGCCGGT
The DNA here is from genome assembly GCA_963697225.1 of uncultured delta proteobacterium. Classification (GTDB taxonomy): domain Bacteria; phylum Desulfobacterota; class Desulfobacteria; order Desulfobacterales; family Desulfosarcinaceae; genus Desulfosarcina. The sequence goes on along the minus strand of CAVONM010000013.1, from coordinate 63,251 downwards.
CTCGATCGGGCCCAATTGGTCGAGCTGGCGGAACCCACCACACCACCCGCCATCCAGCCCAACGAGCCAACTCACGACGATTCAAAAATGCCCGCCGGCATCGCCCCAACTGAGATAGTCAGCCATAGTTTAGAAGCCGTTGCCATGCTTGACGGCAAGGCGCTGCAGGGCATACTGCGGCAGGCAGCCGCGGCCTTCAGCCGTCAAGCCTTGATTGACACGATATTCTGTCCGCTCATGGAGCAGGTTGGCCGCAGGTGGTCTGATGGATCATTGCGGATTGTTCATGGACAGATGGCCTCGGTCGTCATTCATGCGCAACTCATTGGCTTGCTGAGTCATCCCACCGGCGATGCCGCTGAAAAGCCATGCTTGCTGATCGCCGCACCGGCCGGCCAGTGCTGTTACCTGGGCGCTCTGGCCGTAGCCGTTACTGCACAGGATCACGGTTGGGAACCGGTCTTTTTAGGTTTTAATCTGCCGGCTGAAGAGATCGCCGCTGCCTGTTCTATCCCTGGCGCGGAAATGATTGCCCTGAGCATCACCTGTCGCGTCGATGATGCCTTCATGCAAGACGAACTCACCCGCCTGTCTGACTTGCTGAATAATGGATTCCCGCTGGTGGTCGGCGGACGAGCCAGCCATAATTATCGACGGAGTATCGAAGCGGCCGGCGGTGAGAACTGTTCAACGGCTGCAGAGCTGGTCTCTCGACTTGAGTAGCTTGAGATATTAAATGGCAGGCGGGTCTTCTATTCTTCAAACAGAATGCGGTGATCCACAAGATTCATCCGCTTGATCTTTCCTTTGATAACAATCTGGTCGCCAAAAATCCCCACCAGGCGGAACGTGCCGTCCGCTTCGGGCTCCACCAGGTCGACGGATTCCATGAGCAGGGTTTCTTCATCGTCTTTGACCATATAAGCATTGGCTTCACACATGACCGGGAACCTCCATTTAAAAAACCTTCTCGTTTCGACTGCTGAGAACGAAAAAGGCCGCGAGACTAAAGCAGATGAAATTTATCTGCCGATGCCTTCGTGGCCTTGTAACGCGTTCTTTTTTATGTTTACCGCAACGTCTTCGTGGCGTCTGTTTATGATTGATGCAAACTTAATCCATACCCACCGACCGAGTCAAGTCAATTTTATCGAAGTCATTTAGCGCTGCAGTTCGGTTTCGATGGCGTCCTCCACCCGCATCTGCTGGGTATGCCAGACGTTGTTCTCATTCATGAAGGATTCCATGTTGCGGTTTCCCAGGTGGGCCACCATTTCGATGTCCTCCTGGGCTTTTTCCGTGTTGGCCATCTTTGCGTGAAGGGCTGCACGACTGTAATAGGCGGCGCCGTAATCCGGATTCAGATCGATGGCCCGGTCAAAATCGGCCAGAGCGGTATGATCGTCCCCTCGTTTCTCGCTGACCAGCCCACGCATGTGATAGGCTCGAGCATACTCCGGATCGATCTTTATTGCACGCTCAAAATCATCCCGCGCCAGGTCCAACATATCCAGCTTGAGGTAGGCCGCCCCGCGACTGACGGCCGCCAGCGCATGGCCGGTGTCCTTTTCGATTGCCCGGGTAAAATGGGCGATACTTCTGTCATACCTGGCGTTGGCAAACTCAGTCATTCCCGTTTCGAACAGTTCTTTGGCACTTGCATTTTCGTTCATTGGATGATCTCCTTTATCTCAACATCACGGATCGTGATGGTTGTTTTCTAATATGGTAAGGCCGCCGCTAATATTTTCAACGACTGGATGAAGGAAGGCGTGGTAGCTGGTTGGTAGGAAAAAAACAGTCAAGCAGCTGCCTCCCCGGGACTTGGGGTCGTCCGCGGGGAGGTGGCGAAGATTGATTTAGAAGGGCCAGAAACCGCTGTCATTCCAGATTCGCTCCTTCAACTCCGCGTCGATAGCGGCGAGAAACGCCAGGTGTTCTTTTTCCCAGTCAGCCAGCCACTGGTATAGTTTTTTCTCTTCCGGGTCCAGGGCCTCATTGCCTCGTTTGGCATACAGCGTGATGGCACGCTCCTCCATGAGCATGGCCGCCGAAATGGCTGCCGCTTCGAAATCTGCAGCGGCAATGCGCCCCTTGACCTCCGGCGTCAAAACATTTTTTGAGATGGAGCCCGTTTCCAGGGTGTCCGCTGGTTTGAATTTACCGGTTTCCTTGAAGGCCTTGAACTGATCGGAAAGGATTTTGACGTGCTGGACTTCTTCGGTGGCCATGGTTTCAAAGAAAGCCTTCACATCACTGTTCGTGGATTGATTTGCCACCGTCCGATAAAACGATTTCCCCCGCTTTTCCAGCAGAATTGCATGTTTAAGAATATCCAGCGCACTGTTTTCCGTCATCGGTTCCTCCTTGTGGGCTTAGCGGGTCCGGCAAGCCACCGTTTTGGGGTCCATGTGATTGACGTTCCTTGCTTTTTTAGGGCTTCCAAAATCATCTTGACACATTTTCAACCGCCCGTGTACACTCCGCGGACGATTGGAATCCCGCGTTGACGAATTCGTCAACCGCGGCATTCATGGTACGACCTGCTTGATCCTGTAAACGGATGCCAAACAAAGATAAGTAACAGCATGCCGAAAAGCAAGCGACTGAGCGCCAGTATGGAGGATTATCTGGAGGCCATATACCATATCGTCTCCGGTAAAAAGGCCGCACGGGCAAAGGACATTGCTGTCCGCATGGCGGTCAACAGTGCCTCGGTCACCGGCGCCCTGCGGCTGTTGGCGGAAAAAGGCCACATCAACTACGCCCCTTACGACGTGATCACCCTGACTCCCCGCGGTGAAATCCTGGCCCGGGACATTGTACGCCGCCACGAAATCCTCAAGGATTTTTTCACCAAAGTGCTGGATGTGGAGGAGCGGGAGGCGGAAGACACCGCCTGCAAGATGGAGCATGCCGTTTCGCCGACCATCATCGACCGGTTGGTGCGCTTCGTGGAGTTCATCCAGATATGCCCCCGCGGGGGGGAGGAGTGGATCGGGGGGTTTCGCCAGTTCTGCGAGAAGGACAATGCCCTGTCCGGGTGTGAGAACGCCATCACCCGATGCATGGATGATCTAAAAAAACGTCAACGGCAGTTTCAACAGGCCAGGCGGGAAACGATCACCCTGGAAAGCCTCGAGTCGGGTCAGGTCGCCCGACTGATCCGCGTCAGAGGCAAAGGCACCATCGTGGACAAGCTAAAGGAGTTGGACATCACCCCTGGCAGTATCATTGAACTGGAGGAGGTGAAGGCCTCCGATGACAGGATCAACATCAAGGTGCGTGGCTACCACCTGTCCCTTCGCAAGGACGACTTCTCCAAAATCGAACTGGAAGTCATCCTGCCGGCATAACACGTGAAATGGCACGACGCCCCACCCATAGGCTTCAAGATAATGTTTTTGGCAAGGCCAGAGGGAGGAAGCCGTATTTGGTATACTGCGACGACCGATAACGCAGCCCAAATGCATTATCTTAAAGCCTATTACCACTCGCTGTGCAACTGCCGCTCCACATCCGGCCATCGGGCCTTGAGATTGGAAACGGCATCCATTGCAATATCCAGGTGGATGTTCATGTGATTCTTGTATATTTCCTCGTGCAGTTTCTTGTCTTTGATGCCGCGCCGCTGCAAGGGCATGTCTGAAACCAGCATGATCGAACCGATGGGCACTTCATAGCGGTAAGCCACGGAGAAGAGCGTGGCCAGTTCCATCTCGATCGCCAGGATTCGCTGACAACGCAGGTGGTCCACGAAAGCGTCATCGAATTCCCACAATCGGCGGTCAGTGGTGTAGACGATACCGCAGCGGGGAACGATCTTGCGCGCCTTGACGGCACCGATGCACAACAGGTTCACGGACATGGCCGGCAGGGCCGGGAATTCCATGGGCAGGTAATGGCGGCTGGTTCCCTCCCCCCGAATCGCGGCCGTCGGCACCACGAAGTCGCCCACTTCCAGGATGTCGTCGATACCGCCGCACATCCCGAGCATGACCACCGACTTCAGATTGTCCAGGTAGGCCAGGCCGTTGATTACCAGGGCCGCCTGAGGCGAGCCGATGCCGAAATCGATCATTGTGCAGTCCAACGCCGGTGCATTGACGATCCGGAAATTGCCCTCATGAATGTCGCACCCGGTTTGCTCGGAAAAGGCTTTGATGTACTGACGAAAATTGGTGATCAGCACGTGGCTGCAAAAATCCTCCAGTTTGCAGTTGGTGTAGCGCTCCAGTGTCTGCCTGATGTATTCGTGCTCTTTAAGCCCCATCGCTCCTCCCATCGTGTTGGAATAAAAGCAATAAATAGATGTCCAATAGACCCGTTCGGCAATCAATTGTCAAGGATTTGTAGCAGATTGGCCGGTCGACCGCCTGTTGCCGGAGGGGTCATTGGTTGCCGTCAGCGATCACGGCGAGGATTGACAATCATGCCCTTTCAAGACTATTGCTCTTCAGCCGAAATCCGCGTATCAGCAGCTGCCGATATCGTATCGACACGAAAAGGCCCGAAGCGAAACTGAACCCAACCCGAATTGAACCGTGGATGGTGAAAATACACTCCCCCGCGTTGGGATTGGCTGTGATCAGATGGCCACTTCGATCCGAAACATCATGCAGGTTAACCTTTTTCTGTTGATGGCTTAACAATGATCATGCCCGCCACACATCTGCCGACATTCATCTTCATGATTGCCGCTGCCTATTTGGCCGGATCGGTAAATTTTTCCATCCTGGCATTTCGATTCACCGGTCGCGGTGACCCGCGTCGTCACGGCAGCGGCAACCCCGGTGCCACTAATGTCTTTCGGCAGGCAGGCATCGGCTGGGCCTTGGCAGTCCTGCTGCTGGACGTGGGTCGGGCGGTCGCTGTGGCCCTGGTGGCCCGATCACTGTTGCCCTTCTGGCAGGTGCCATGGGCGGGCCTCGGGCTGATCCTGGGTAATCGCTTTCCCTGCTTTCACGGCCTCAAGGGAGGCAAGGGGGTGGCCAACTACCTGGGTTTCACCCTGGTGATCGCACCGATGTGGGCCGGTGTCGGCACCCTGGCTTGGGGGGCGGCACACCTGGTCTGGCGAACGCCGTTTCTGTCATCTTTTGCCATGGTGGTTACGCTGGCCGCCGGAACGACGATCGCTATGGGAACCGATTGGCGGGCCGGCGTCGGCGCCGTGGTGACCGCCTTGTTCATCGTGGCCTGCCACCATCGCAACATCCGCGAACGATGGGGCGTTCAGAAATAACCGGCACCAAGCCATGGAGCCGGATCATTCTCCGGAATCATGCATCCGGGTACCGCAGCTGCCGGTGATCGTCAACAATGACCCGATGGAACTGACGCTACACATCAACCGGCTGTTTCCTGGAACCCGTTTCTTGCCCAAAAGGCGATCCGCATGCGACTGAATTCGTCCATCAACATGTTTGCGCTGGCAGCGGTCACCCTCATCGGTGCGACCCTTTTCCTGGTCGCATTCAACCGCATCACCATCGATAATGACATGCCAGGCCCGCTGTTCACGGACAACCCTGAGATTGCCGACGGACTGGGCATCATAAAAACCAATCAAATCGCCATCGACATCGAATCCATCAAGGGGGATATGTCACGACTGGTCGCCGCCGCAGAAATGGTCGAAAACCGGATGAAGCAAAGCGACCTGTTCGCGCAGAGGCAACATCCGTCTATGCAGCAGGGACTTGTCGATCTGGCGGATCTGGTCTGCCATCATCTGCCTGTATTGTTTACCGCGGGGGAGTTGGCGCAGCAGGTCGCCCCGTTGTTGACCGACGAGGCAATTCATCAAGCCCTGACCAGGAGCGGGGCTGACCACAACCGGATGGCCGGCATCAGTCCAGCATCGGCATTGGCCACCGACCCGCTGGGTCTGCGCCAGAGCATCCTCTCCCGACTGGCCGCCATGAATCCAACACCCGGGACGACCATTCACCGCGGCCGTTTTCTCTCCGCCGACCACCGCCACCTGCTGATCCTGGCCACCCCGATCGGTCACGGCACGGACACGACCGTGGCGCGCGCCCTGACAGGATTCTTCCACGAACTGGATGAGGGCCTGAAACAAAATATCGGCAGTGGGATCACCCTGACCACCGCAGGAACCTTTCGTTCCACCCTGGACAACGAAACCATCGTTAAACGGGACGTGCATCGGGCCATCCGGTGGACCGCGGTGGGCATCGGTGTACTGCTGCTGGCCGCCTTTTCCAATCCTCTGGCGGGACTGTTGGCCCTGTTGCCGGCACTGGTCGGGACAGTCATGGCCGTTTTCGTCTTTTCATTGAGTCACGACAGCATTTCCATCATGGTACTGGGCTTCGGGAGTGTAATGGTTTCGATCACCATACACCACGGCATCGCCTACATGCTCTTTGTCGACAATGGCGGTAAAAAACGGACAAGGCAGGCCTCCCGTGAAATCCGGGCCATCGGGCTGCCGGCCGTGCTCACCACCATCGGTGTCTTCGGCGCCATGGCCGCCCGCGGCGTTGCCGTTTTCGAACAAATAGGGTGGGTTACTGCAATGGGGATCGGCTTTTCCTGCCTGTTCGTCCACACCGTCTTCCCCCGGATCCTGACGGACGACCAGCACCGTGCGGTGCCTGCCGAACGCCGTTTTCCACGGCTGCTGGGCCGTCTCTTTTCAGCCGGCTGGCCGGGACTGGCGTTGGCCCTGTTGACTGCGGTGGGGCTGTCCCTTTTCATCCGGCCCCACATTGCCACGGACCCGAAAGCCATGAGCGGCGTCAGCCGGGAAACGCGTGCGGCGGAGGAATTGATCACCCGTGTGTGGGGTGACATTTTTTCCAGCGTCTATCTGGTGACCGAGGCAAACGACCTGGCCGCCCTTCAGGCCAAAAACGACCGGTTGCTGGAGCGACTCGAAACCGAAACCCACGCCGGCAGCATCGAAAAGGCATTGACACCATCCCTGTTTTGGCCCGGACGCAGCCGCAGCGCAGACAATTTCGACGCCTGGAACCAATTCTGGACCGCGGAACGCGTCCGCATGGTCAGCGCGGCGGTGAATCGGGAAGGCGCGGCCCAGGGGTTTGCCGAGGGTGTATTTGACCCGTTTTTGACCATGATCACCGCCGCATCCCCCCACCCGACCACCATCCCGCCGAGCGTACAGACGCTGCTGGGTATCCATAGGGACGGAAACGACGGTCAATGGCGCCAGGTAACCCGCATCACCCCCCGTGTGCACTTTGACAACCAGCGATTTTACGACCGGATATCCGACATATCGGCTATATTCGATCCGGCACACCTCTCCCAACGCATGGAAAAACGGCTGTACGATGGACTTATCGCGATGCTGCTGCTCATCGGGGCAGTCCTGACCTTTCTGCTGGCCTTCTATATGGCCGATATGGGCCTGCTGCTCATTGCCCTGCTGCCCCCGGCCTTCGCCTATATTTGTACGTTGGGCACCATGGGCATGTTGGGCCACCCACTAAACCTCACCGCACTGATGCTGCTGTCGGTAATCATACTGGGCGTGGGCGTATGCAGTCCCCTGCTCATGGTCCGGGGATACCAGCGCTACCAGCGGTTCGACAATCCCTGTTTCTCGGTGGTTCGAACGGCACTGGTCATGGCCGCCGGTTGCACCCTGGTGGGTGCTGCCGCAATCTGGGGCGCCGATCATGATCTGTTGAAAAGCGCCGGACAGATCTCCTTTTTCGGCATCGGCTATTGCCTTGTCGGCACGCTGCTGATCCTGCCCCCTTTGTTGAAACGACGGTTCGAAAATCCACCCCCAGCCGCCGAAGGCGTCGCCTGGCGCTACCGCAACATGGCGCCCTGCCCGCGCCTGTTTGCCCACTACTCGCAACGGGTGGACCCGCTCTTGAGTGAGCTGGCGGCACTGGTGCCGAAAAAAACCGACCTGGCCAACATCCTGGATGTGGGCTGCGGGTACGGCGTGTCGGCCTGCTGGCTGGCCGAGCATTATCCCCACGCCACCATCCACGGCATCGATCCGCAGCCCGAGCGGGTGCGGGTGGCTGCCCTGGTGTTGGGCGAACAGGGGCGCATCGTCAGGGGATCCGCACCCGATTTGCCGGCAATGGATGTGCTGCTGAATCTGGCGACCATGATCGACGTAGGTCACTTCCTGCAGGACTGGGAGTTGGAAAAAACCCTGGAACGCATCCATGAGCGCCTGCTTCCCGGTGGTCGTCTGATCATGCGATCGCTGCTGCCCCGGTCGAACAGACCCCACTGGCGCCGGCAGCTAGTGCATTTGGCGCTCAGAATAGGCGGACGTCAGGCTTGCTGCCGCAGCCAAACGGCAATCCGCACCACCCTCGACAAATGCGGATTCGAAATACTCACCTGCCTGACCTCCGGAAACCGGACGGATATGATTTGGCACGTGGCCAGGCCCAGGTAAATCGGCTGTGTTTTCCGTTTGGGGGATCATTGGTATCCGCCGGTGATGCACCGGTAGGAAAGCCGGTCGCGTCAGCGGCCTTTGCGAACAGCAAGCACCACGTTGGCCCCGAAGATCAGCAAGGCACCCATCCATCCAGCCGTTCCCAAAGAAGGATCCGCCACCAACCACGGCCCCAGTATGCCGGCCAGCAATATCCGTGTCGAGGAGATGACGCCGCCCTCCACGGCCGTGACATAGCGAAACCCAAGGGTGATCAGAAACTGGCCGGCAATGCCAGCCCCGCCGCACAGCGTCAGATAATATAGCTCACGGCCATTCGGCCAGAAGAAATGCTCCCGGAAGAAGAGAAACATCAACACCGATCCCAGGCCGAACATGTAAAACAGGACGGTGTTGGCATCGTGGTGCTGCCGGCTGAGATTTAAATAGAAAATGGAAACGGCCGCACTGATCCCCGAACTCAATCCCCAGAGACTGTGGACACCCATGCCCATGCGGCCGGGCTGAAGAATCAGCCAGACCCCGGCAATGGCCACCACCACCATGGCCACGGCAACCGCATCCCGCTGGCGGCGCAGCAGGATCCAGGACAGGATGGCCACGAAGATGGGATAGGTCATGTTCAAAATATTGGCCTCGACCACCGAGGTGTAGCGCACCGCCTGGTAAAAACAATACACGGCAATGCAGTTTCCCAGTGTGCGGCCGATGAGAAGATGATAGCGCCTGGGGGCCGGTTTCTGCCGGCGCACACCCATGATCACACAGACCACTGCAAATCCCAGCAAGAATCGGAAAAAAGCGAAATAGGCGGAATCGATGGCCACCCCCTCACGGGACCAACGAATCACGACTGTGGAGAAGTAAAAACAAAAGGCTGAAACAAAGACGGCGAGGCCGCCCAGCAGGCCCAAGACGACCGGTGGTTTTTCTGGCAATCGCGAATCTGGCCTATCGGTCATGGGCAGACCGTTCGGGTGCAGTCCGGCATCTACGCCAGCCCACAGGCGCCGATGCCGGGACACTGCCGGTGATCGGGCAAAAGGTTTTTTGTGCGATGCAGCTGGGTTCAAGATTGGTCAGCGGGCGGGTACAACCGTACATCCATGGACCTCCACAGGTAATTACAAGTCGATCACATCTCGACAAAGGTGCAGGCGAGAACCCGTTAGGTAGTGAAATAATCGGACGGTGTCAAGTGGACAGCCGGTTAATCACCTTGACCCCATCGATAGCCTGATATAACAGTAACCATTTGAAGGGACTTCTCATTCAATGACCGAGGCAAAGAAAAAGACCGATCCGGTGGTGATGCGAATGCAACGGCTATTGTCGGGACCGGAACGACCCGGTCAGGCATTTACCATGCCCGGCATCAATTACGATGGGATCTACCGGATGGCCAGACGGATTCGGGCGGTGCTGACCAGCGACGGCGAAGACAAGGCCCCGGTATGCATGGGTACGGATGATCGCTCGGTATTGGCCGCGGCCATACTGGCGACACTCGTCGACGGTCCGAGCTTGCTGATTCCTGATGACTTCTCAGCAAACACAGTTTCCGAACTTCATCGCCGGACCGGCTTCACCCGAATCATCACACGTCCCCCAGCACCCTTGCCGACAACGATTACGGTCATCGAACCCCAGCAACTGGACGACGAAGCGGAGGCCCTGGCGCCTGACGAAGCGCCCAATGCTGACCGGCCCTGGGTGGTTCTACTCACCGGCGGATCCACCGGCGCCCCGCGCCTGTGGTCCAAGACGCCGCGCAATCTGCTGGGCGAAGTGGACTATCTGATAAAGTGTTACGAGATCAGCAGCGGCGACCGCATTCTGGCCAGCGTGCCGGCCCTGCAGATTTACGGGCTGCTCTATTCCCTGCTGGTACCCCTGGTGGCATCTGCCCGGGTGGTGGCACAGACCCCCTCCTTTCCCGAAGCGATCAAACGTCAAATGACCGACACGTCACCCACCATTTTCGTGGGCGTGCCGGTCCACTACCAGGCGCTCAGAGAAAACCCGCCGGGAAAAGGCGCCCTGCGGCTGGCTTTTTCCTCGGCCGGCCCACTGGCCGAAGCCGACGGCGCGGCATTTTCCAAGGCAACGGGCGTGGATCTGGTGGAGGTCTACGGGTCCACCGAAACCGGCGGTATCGCCACCCGCAGCCGATCGAAAAGCGAAGCGGGCTTCACGCCTTACCGCTGCATCCAGTGGCGTGTGGCCGGTGGTCGGTTAGATGTACGATCAGCCTTTCTTTCCCGGGAACTGCAGGTACGCAGCAGCGGCTGGTTTACGGCAGCGGATCGGGTGAAAACCTATGGCAGCGATAGTTTTTTGCTCACCGGGGGGGCAGACACCACCGTCGAGGCAGACGGCAGCCGGGAAAAGAAACATCGGTCGGATATGAGCACCGCTGGCACCGTAAATTTCAGCCACATCCGCCAGGTCACCTTCGAACCGGCCGGTCTCAAGGTAGCCATAGAGGAAGAGCAAACCCTCCAGGAACTGGGTGCCGCGCATAGCATCGACATCCGTGCCGACTGCGGCGGCATGGGGGTCTGCGGCAAGTGCCGCGTTATCGTCCATCCCAAGGCGAATTTCTCTTCAGCCACCCAGGCGGAACTGGATGTGCTCACACCTGATCAAATGGCCGATGGATCCCGGCTGGCCTGCCAGGCCCGGGCCATCGGCAAAGGAACGGTCACCATCCCCGACACCTTGGCTGGAAATTCCGAAGCAAGAGGCAAAACCGGCATCGCTGGCAGCTATCCAGTGGATGCCATGACCCGGCGCCTGGCCGTTGAAGACCGCTCGCCGGGCCTGAAAACAGACCACGTCCCGGAAAGCCTGCTGGACTGGCTGGCTGCGCAGGTCGGCGAACCGGCCGCCTCGGCTGCCGATATTGCATCCTTGCGGCAGCTGGCCAAATATCGCGACAGCCTGAAAGCCTTCACCCTGGTGGTGCACGAAGAGACCGGCCTACACCGTATTTTGGCAGGCAGGCAAACCCCCGGCCTCGGGTTCGCCGTTGACCTGGGCACCACGTCGGTGGCAGGCTATCTGTGCAATCTGGAGACCGGCGCACTGCTGGCCGCCGATGCCTGTGTCAATCCCCAACGGCGCTTCGGCGAGGACGTGATCAGCCGCATCAGCCGAATCAACGAAAAGGATGCGCACCTGGATCAACTCCAACATCTGGCCACCGAAGCGATCAATTTTCTCATGACCCGCTGCCTGGAACAGGTTGGCGCCACAGTCGGCGACATCGATGAGGTGGGCATCTGCGGCAACACCACCATGCAGCAGGTTTTTGCCGGGCTTCATCCCTATGGGCTGGGGGTTTTCCCCTATCTGCCCCTGACACTGAACCCGCCGCCATTCAGCGCCGGAGATCTGGGGCTGGTCACCGATCCGGCCGTTTCGGTATTTTTCATGCCGGTCGTGTCGGGTTTTGTGGGTGGAGACACCATGGCCGCCATTCTGGCCGACCGACCCCACGAACGCGACGAGATCACCCTCATTGTGGATATCGGCACCAACGGCGAGGTGGTGCTGGGCAACCGGGAAGGATTGTGGGTCACCAGCTGCGCCACCGGTCCGGCACTGGAAGGGGCCCAGATCTCCTGCGGCATGCGTGCGGTCTCCGGCGCCATCCATCGTGCATGGCCGGATAAAGGCAGCCGCCGCATTGACTACGAAGTACTGGGAAATGACGGACAAAACAGGCCCATGGGCATTTGCGGCTCAGGCATCATAGACGCCATCGCCGCCCTGCGCCACATCGGGGCCATCCTGCCCAACGGCCGGCTGGATGAGACCATCGACGGGGTGGTTTCCGACCAAGCGGGCATCGGACGCCACTACACCATCGCAAGCAGCGATCAAACCACCACCGGCAGCGATATTGCAGTCACCTTGAAAGACGTCCGCCAGATTCAACTGGCCAAGGGGGCGCTTATCACGGGCATCGAATTTCTCATGCGCAAGGCAGGCATCGAAAAAATCGACCGAACCATCCTCACCGGTGCCTTCGGGGCCCGCTTCAACTGGAAAAACGCCCTGGCCATCGGCATGCTTCCGCCGGTCGTTGCCGAAGGAGAAGTTATCCCCAGAGAAAATCTGGCAGGCGTGGGGATCGTAATGGCCCTCTTGGATAAAAAATTGAGATCGGAAGCCCGCGCCCTGAGCCGCCGCATCCGCTATCTGGAACTGGCCTCCGAACCTGATTTCGCCATGGCCTTCGCCCGGGCCACGACGTTTCCGCCGATAGCCAAGCAAACTGAAAGCTGAAGGTGTCAAGGTCGCAGCGAGGTTGAAGCTGCCGACGTAGCCGCACTAAGTTGAGGATTGTCATTGAGCGAGAACGCCGCCTGGGAGGAAAGATGCCGATTCTGAATGAAAACGACTTATGATGCTCGGCGTTCCGACAATGTCCCTACCAGCGCTTTACCGGCATCAGAGGCATCCTTCAGGGCCGATGGATGCTGAAAAATCTGCCCCTCCGTTTCAATTCCCCTGAAAAGCAGGGTTTTCCAGAGCTCCATATCCAAAGCATCCATGAAATATTTGACGCTGAGCAGCGCACCGTCGAACAGTTTCTTACCCTTGGTCGACCCGACGGAGATGAACAGGCCCTTGCGAGGGTAGTTTTTACGGCCAAAAGGCTGCTTGTCGATCCAGTATTTCTTGACCCACAGGGAATTGCAGCGATCCATCAGGATCTTGGTATGGGCACTGACCGTGTAAAAGAAAATCGGTGAGGCAAGCATCAGGCCATCGATGTGCTGAAACAGTTCCTCTATGTCCCCATAGTCGTCCTTGATCACACACCGCCCGTCCTTTTTGCAGCCGTAGAATTCCAGGCAGGGCGACATGTCCAAATCCCGCAACACGATTTCCGTGACTTGGGCACCCGCATCACGAGCGCCGGCGATGGCATGGTGAAGAAGGGTTGACGTGTTGCCCTTGCGCCGGGGGCTGCCGAAAACAGCGGCTATCTTTATCATCGCACACTCCCTGTTCCATCTGCTGCGCGTTGTTTTTCTGAAGGGAACCCATAGCCATGAGGAAAATGGGGGCAATGCTTTTTAATTTAAATTCATGATTCATCGATCATTCTTTTTAATCCACCATATGCAGAGGATTGCATAAAGTTGCCTAAAAGTGCCTCGACCTGCGCCACCTGATCCTTTTTGACCATCAGCCGCATGGGCACAGCATTAAAGATGTAAGGCGCAACCGTCTCCCCCTGAATGAAGTAGTCTATCCCTTCCGCATCCAGGATCGATCGCAAAAAGACACGATCGCCGGCATTGTGAATTTCCAGGACCATTTTGAAATCGGTGTCGCGTTCTGATTTCGACATGTTAGCTGTTGCCATTGAAGATGGTTGTCTCATGGTTAGCGATTGAAAAATCAACGGTCATACGGACCTTTCAGCAAGTCAGATGAAAGCAGGCACCAACCTTCAATCCCATCGTGACCTTCTGGTTATAGATTGGTATGGCACCAGAATTGGGTTCGGCAATGAGATCGATGCCCTTTTCCCTGAGAAAGGTGGACAGGTCGGCCTCCGGTCGCATGCGCCCACTAATGCCCGTGCCGGCCACGATCAGATCTAGTGAATCGTCGACAAGCGCCATGATATCATCAACACCCAGCGCGTGCCCGCGCCGCCGCCACCACCCGTCTTGCACACGCCCGTCCGGAAAGATGAACAGATCGGAGGTATAGGTGCGGCCGTCAATGGTCATGACACCGAATGCACTGGATTCGATCATGGTCTCTCCCCAGAAAACATGCTAATCTGTTCATTCCGATGGAAAGAAAGTAAAGATCAAATAAAAATTTTCAACCCTTGGGACCATCAAAGGAGTCACCATGGCCAGTAAAAAGCATCACATCGACACCCGGCTGATCCATGCCGGAGAACCCGAAACGCGCATCTGCGGGGCCGTGAGCCTGCCGATATTCCAGTCGTCCACCTTCGAGTACGCCGGCCAGTCCAGCTATGATGAATTGAAATACATCCGCATGAACAACACACCCAACCACGAGGTGCTTCACAAAAAGTTGGCGGCCCTGGAGAACGCCGAGGCTGCCCTGGTGACGGCCAGCGGCATGGCAGCCATCTCCACGACCCTGCTGGCCCTCTTCTCCCCCGGAGACCACATCCTGGTGCAGAACTGCCTTTACGGGGGCACCCAGGATTTCATCGTCTCGGATTTGGTCCCCCTGGGGTTTCAGTTCGATTTTATCGACGCCGACGATCCCGCATCCTGGACGCCCATGCTCAAGCCGAACACCCGCGGCGTGTATGTGGAAACCATCACCAACCCGCTGATCCAGGTGGGTGACCTGAAGGCCCTGGCCGAGTTTGCCAGAGCCAACGGCCTGATCTCCATGATCGATAACACCTTTGCCACGCCGGTCAATTTCCGGCCGGCCGAATGGGGCTACGACATCTCCCTGCACAGCTGTACCAAGTATCTGAACGGCCATTCGGATATCGTGGCCGGGGCGGTCATCGGCACGGAGCCGCTGTTGAAAAAGATCGCCCACAAGCTGATTCACCTGGGCGGATGCCTGGACCCCCACGCCTGTTTTCTCCTGCACCGGGGGATGAAAACCCTGGCCCTGCGCGTTCGTCACCAGAACCACAGCGCCCAGAAGCTTGCCGAGACCCTCGCCGCCCATCCTGCCGTCGATCGGGTCAACTACCCCGGCCTGCCCGACCAACCCGGCCATGGCCGGGCCAGAGAACTGCTGGAGGGATTCGGCGGGATGGTCAGCTTCGAACTGAAAGGCGGCCTGGCAGCCGCCGAGCGATTCATGCGGCGCGTCACAGTACCCATCGTAGCCCCCAGTTTAGGCGGCGTGGAGACGCTGGTTACCCGGCCGGCCATCACTTCGCATGCGGGCATGAGCGCCGAGGAACGCAAGGCTGCCGGCATCAGCGACTCCCTGATTCGCCTTTCCGTGGGCATCGAAGACACGCGGGATCTGATCGACGATTTTGAAAACGTCTTGAAATAATTGCAAAGGATCGCCATGTCAGCTTCAGCACGCCCCAGGGTTGTCATCAGCGGCAGCGGGCTGTGGACGCCCGACCATATCATCACCAACGACGAACTGGTAACCGCCTACAACCAATGGGCCAATCGCTACAATGACCGGCATGCTGAGGCCATCGCGGCCGGCGAACGGGAAGCGAAACCGCTCAGTTCGGTGGAATTCATCGAAAAAGCCTCCGGCATCAAACAGCGTTATGTCTACGTCAAGGACGGGATTCTGGATGTGGACCGCATGCGCCCGGCCATTCTGGAACGGCCGGACGAGGCGGTCTCCGACCAGGCCGAAATGGCCGTCCACGCGGCGCGAAGCGCCATGGACGCCGCCGGCAAGACGGCGGCCGACATCGATGCGGTCATCGTTTCATGCGCCTATACCCAGCGGTCCTATCCCGCCATCGCCATCGAGGTGCAGGAGGTCCTGGGCATCAATGGCTTCGGTTTCGACATGCTGGTGGCCTGCTCGGCGGCCACCTTCGCCCTGCACCGCGCCTACGAAATGGTCGCGGCCGGTACGGCCCGCTGCGTGCTGGCCATCAACCCGGAACTGACCTCGCCCCAGGTCAATTACTGCGATCGGGACAGCCACTTCATCTTCGGCGACGTGGCCACGGCGACAATCGTGGAGGGTGCCGACACCTCCACGGCGCCGCACCGCTATGAAATTCTCAGCACCCGGGCCAAAACCAAGTTCTCCAGCCATGTGCGCTCCAACTTCGGCTATGTCAGCCGGGCCAACGATGTGGACCCGTTCGGTGCCGACAAGCTGTTTCATCAGAACGGCCGCCGGGTGTTCAAAGAGGTCTGCCCCATGGCCGTCCAGCACTTGACGGACCATATCTCACTACATGGATTGAACGTGCCAGACATCAAACGCTGGTGGTTTCACCAGGCCAATATCAACATGAACCTGCATATCGGCGGCAAACTGCTGGGACGCGAGGCCACCTTCGATGAGGCGCCCATCGTGCTGGACCGCTACGCCAACACCGCCTCGGCCGGTTCGTTGATCGCCTTACACCTCTACCACCAGGACTTGCAACCGGGCGACCACGGCGTCATCTGCTCCTTCGGCGCGGGCTATTCCATCGGCAGCCTGGTGGTGCGCAAACAATAATCACTATCAAAAACATGCATAACAGGGTGTTGAAAAACGTCATGAGCGCGGGCAAGACAAGGCAAAATTCGGCGAAAAAGCGGAGTTTATGTGTGATAAATGAGTATTTTGAGCCAAATTTTAACGATGGTTGGCCAAACGAAATAGTTTTTCAACAGCCTGGTAATCGGAAAAGCAATCGGCCAGTGCGCTATTATATCGCCCTGCTGGCTGCGACATGCCTGATCCTTTCCGCCTGCGGTGTGATACGAACCACCTACCGGCTGACCAAGGGAACCGTGGTCATGGCCTACAAGGTGACCAAGTTTGCCGGCAGCACCGTCTACACCGTCGGCGGATTCACCTTCGACGTGATTACGGCGCCGCTCTCCTGGCCGTTGACCCATGACGACATCGACACCATCGACGGACTGTCCCCCAAGGAGGCCATTGCCCAGGGCCGCGTCAAGGATTCACCCTACACGGTCCGGGGCAAGCGCTATGTACCCATGACAATGGCACAGGCCACGACCTATCGTGAAAAAGGCATCGCCTCCTGGTACGGTGATGAAACCTACCGGCAGCGGGGCGGCCACATGACGGCCAACGGCGAGGCCTTCAGCCCCGATGGGCTGAGCGCCGCCCACAAACACCTGCCCCTGCCCATCTTCGTACGGGTGACCAACCTGTCCAACCGGCGCAGCATCGTCGTTCGGGTGAACGACCGCGGGCCCTTTATCGAAGGACGGATGATCGATCTGAGCGCGGGGGCCGCCAAGCGGCTGGGCTTTTACAAGCAGGGTACGGCACGAGTGCTGGTGGAGACGGTCGAGTTGGAGGGGTGACGAGTTTGGCAGCGATTGAAGGAAGCGCCTCGGCATGCACAGAATCGAAAGGGGCCGCAATACTGCCCACCTCCACATACTCATTCGGTTAATTGGCCGCTTTGATTTGCAATCCACACAAAAAAAAGGTATCCGGACAATAAGGCGAAACCAACCCGATGACAGGCGCATCGGCACAACCCCTGGGAAAGGGATACCCCCATGACGAAACCATTGAGGCGGGAAGACCGGCGGCTTGACGATACCGCCGCCAAGGCGCTGCTGCAACGCGGCGAGTACGGCATTTTGAGCACGTCGGACAAAAGCAACCGACCTTACGGCATACCTGTGAATTATGTTGTGATCGAAGACAACATCTTTTTTCACTGTGCCACCGAAGGTCAAAAGCTGGAAAACATCACCGCCAACAAAGGGGTCTCCTTTTGTGTGGTGGGCAAGACCGAGTTGCTGCCCGAAAAATTCTCCACCCGCTACGAAAGCGTGGTGGTGTCCGGCAATGCCGACGTCATCGAAGACAAGATGTTGAAAAAAACCGCTCTGCGTGCCCTGGTGGCCAAATATGCCCCCGACCACATTGCTGCCGGGGACGCCTATATCGACCGTCTGATGGACCAAACGACTGTGGTGCGGGTCACCATCGAATACCTTGCCGGCAAAGCCAGAAAGTAAAGCACCGACAGCCATGACCGTTAGGATGCCCATAGCTTCCATGCGTGGTTGTCCGGTTGTGGCATAGACTGACATCGACATGAATCAGTGCCAGCGACGTCCCGAAGCTGTCTATAGAAACATCTTCCCCGGGTTCATCAATCCCTTGGGATCCATCAGGTCCTTGATCTGCTTCATCAGTCCATAGCCCTCACCGTGCTCCAGCTGCATGAATTGACGTTTGCCGACACCGATTCCGTGCTCGCCGGTGCAGGTCCCGCCCACTTCCACCGCCCGGTGGACGATGCTGTGGTTGATCGCCTCGAGGGACGCCCATTCTTGGTCATCGGCCGGGTCACCCACCATTACCACATGCAGATTGCCGTCCCCGGCGTGGCCGAAAACAAACCCCACGGCTTTTTTTTCATCCAGCTGCTGCTGGGAAAAAAGGACCATCTGCGGATAGCTGGAGATGGGTACCGCCGCGTCGACGATCAGCGTCTCCCGCCCCGGATAGGCCCGGTGAATGGTCTCCCAGGCCTCGTGTCGGGCCCGCCACAGCTCCTTGCGCTCCCGTTCCTTGACGCCGGTTTTAAAGCCAAGGGCGCCGCCGTCCCGGCACAGTGCCTCGGCCAGGGCTGCGGTCTCATTCAGTGCCGCTTCGCTGATGCCGTGAAATTCGCAGAACAGGGACGGCTTTTCGGCAAGTCCCAGGTTCTTTTCCCGGTTCATCAGCGCGATGAGTTCCGGGGTGAGCAGTTCCAGCGCAGCCGGCGCCAACCCCGATCCCATGAGCACTGCCACGGTTTCCGAAGCTGCCTCAAGAGAGTCAAAGATCACCGTCACGGCCAGGTGGACGACGGGAATGCCGGCCAGTTTCAAGGTGGCTTCGGTCACCACCCCCAAGGTTCCCTCGGACCCCACGAAGAGCCGGGTAAGATCGTAGCCCGATGAGGATTTGTGAGCCTTTCCACCGGTGTGGATCACCCGTCCATCGGGCAGCACCACCACGAGGCGCATCACGTAGTCCTTTGTAGCACCGTATTTGATGGTCTGCACGCCCGAGGCATTGTTGGCGATCATGCCGCCGATGGTGGCGTCGGCGCCGGGGTCCGGCGGAAAGAAAAGCCCCGACCGGCCGGTATGCTGGTTGAGGGTTTTTCGAAACACGCCGGGCTGCACATCGACCTGGAGATCCTGGGGCCGGATGGCAATGATCCGGTTCATGCGGGTCATGTCCATCACCAGGCCGCCGCGCATCGGCAGGGGGTTGCCTTCGGTGCTGGTGCCGGCCCCCCAGGGAGTGACGGGAATACCTTGGGCATAAGTGTAGGCAAGGATGGTGGACACTTCCCCGGTGGTCATGGGCCAGATGATGCCGGCGGGCAGTTTGCCCCGGTGTGGGGAGATATCCTTGATGTGAAGCTCGCGGTTGGACTGGCCGGTGGAAAAGCGGTCCGGGTCCACGAAAGTGGTAAGGGCGTCCCTCTGGGTTTGCGAGAACAGCTCCATCATTCTTCTCCTTGGTCTGATCGGTTTAAGGCCGGTTGTTGTAAGTATTGACGAGCCAATTTAAAAAGTTCCACCACCGGTGTCAATCAGCAATAATTGCATATTGACAACGGTGGTAAAAACCGATTTATTTATTCATTCCAGATTCGATTCAGCCTTTCCCGTTTTCAAAGCGACAACCCGATTGAGGAGGATTTCATGACACCGGCTTCCCGGCAGGCACTGGAAGGACTGCGTGATCTGCCCATGCTCAAATGGTATGGGATTCCACCCATCGCCTACACCTTTTACATCGATACCCTGATAGAGGAATCGGCGACATGAACGGAAGCTGCATTCTGCTCAACGGGGATTATTCTTTTCTCGGCCTGGTGGACTGGAAAAAAGCCATGGGCCTGATGTTCGCCGAAAAAGTCAGGGTCCTGAAGTTTTCGGATCGGGTGATCCAGGGTGTAAGCCGCACGTTCCGGGCACCGGCGGTGGCCGTGCTGGTCAAGGTAGTCAGAAGCGTCTACCGGGGCCGCGTTCCCTTTTCACGCCGAAACGTCCTGGCCCGGGACCGGTTTGCCTGCGCCTATTGCGGATCCCGGACCAAGCCCATCACCATGGACCACGTCATTCCACGGTCGCGGGGGGGGAAAAACGATTTTGACAATTGCGTGGCCTGCTGCCGGGCCTGCAATCACAAAAAGGGCGCACGCTTGCCCCGGGAAGCCGGGATGGCCCTGCGTCATCGCCCCTGGCAGCCCACCATCGCCGAGTTTATCCGGATCCGCCTTCGCCATTCCGGCGTCTACGCGCTGCTGGTTGAACTGGGGTTGATGTGATCCGATGACATCATGGACGATCGATCGTCCGCATCGATCGATTTGTCTGCCCGGCAGTTCCGGCAAGCATCGGCGGCGTGGGGTCCAGGGCCCTGAGCTTAGCCAGAAGCAGCCGAGGGTCGGCGTAGGGTGCCAACCGGTCCTGATGCACCTCCAGCACGGCCGCCGCCTTGGCGGCAATGCGCTTGGCTCCGGTGAGATTCCCCTGCTCCAGGTGCACGTATGCACCGGCTGCCCGGATGATGGCCTGGAGCAGCTTTTTTTCGTCCCCGTCGGCGGTCATCCAGTGCGGTTCGAGATACTCGTGGGTCTCGAAAAAAAGATGCTGGTCCCAGATCGCAACAGCCGTGTCCAGCGGATGGTCAAGCTGATGGTCCCGGACATTCGCCAGCACCTGTTCATAGGCGGCCAGGCGATGGTCGATATATCTCCGGACACACGGCGGCACCGAGTCGTTTAAAAAAAAAGAGGCAACGCGCCGCACCGGCTGCATTTTTTTTAGTTCCAACGCCTTCTTGAAATTTTGCGACAACACGTTGCGGACATTGCGGCACAGCCGGTTGTTGAAGGGGTCGAAACGGTCACTGTCAATCATGTTGATCTCCTGCTTGGTGATTAAGGTTGTCATCGCCGTTCAACTGTTCTATTATAGCGCTCACTCAGTCGGCATTTTCAACATCTTTACATCGCCAGCACCAATGTAGCGAAACTCCCGCCGGTTTGACAACTATCGCAAGGGTATTCATCTTAATGATTCTCCGCCGCAGGCAGCGGCGGATGCGCAAACTATCGCGGTTCAATGCTTTCCGATTTCCGGCCCTGACAACTCGACGAATCCGCACATGCCGTGCATTCCAGTTTTTAAGAAAGGATTGTTGCGTCAATGGAATTCACTTTTGCCCACAACAACATCAATGTCCTGGACCTCGCCAAGAGCCTCGACTTTTACAAAAAAGCGCTCAACCTGGCAGAAAACCGCCGTTGGGACAATCCCGACTTTACCCTGGTCTATCTGGGTGACGGACGCAGCCAGCATCAGTTGGAACTCACCTGGCTCAAGGACCGCACAACGCCCTATGACTTGGGGGACAACGAATTCCACCTGGCCTTTCATGTGAATGATTACGACGGCGCCCACACGCTGCACGACCAGATGGGCTGTATATGCTACGAGAACGAAGGGATGGGTCTATATTTCATTTCAGATCCTGACGGGTACTGGATCGAGATCATGCCTTTCAAAGATGCTAATGAAAAATAACAAACCCGGGAGTCAACCAGTGGGACCGGTAAATGGACACCTTGAGATACTGGACAAAGGATTCGGTTTTCTTCGAAACATCGATAATAATTATCAGGCCAGCCCGGAAGACACCTTTGTCCCGGCGTTTATGATCAGTAAATTCGGCCTGCGGGAGGGGACCTTCATCGAAGGCCGGGGGGAACCCGGTAATCCCGGCAACCAGAACTTGAAGCTGGCGGCTGTGGAACAGGTCAACGGACTGTCCCTGGAACGGTATACACAGACCGAAACCATGCACACCATGACCAGCATCAACCCCGACCAGCGGCTGCGTATGTCACAGGGGCCAAAGGATCTCACCGGTCAGGCCCTCGACCTCATCGTCCCCATTGGCCGGGGGCAGCGCGGCCTGATCATCTCTCCGCCCAAATCGGGGAAAACCACCCTGTTGCGCCATATGGCCAACTCGGTCACCGCCAATGACCCGGAAATGGACGTATTCATTCTACTGGTCAATGAACGCCCGGAAGAGGTGACCGACTTCAAGCGGGGGCTGAAAGACGCCCATGTGCTCTACTCTTCCGCAGACCAGAGCATCGGCCAGCACATGCGCATGACCCGTCTGGCGGTGCACACGGCCATGCGATGCGCGGAAGTCGGCCGGGACACGGTCGTCTTCATCGATTCGCTGACCCGCATGGCGCGGGCTTTCAACGCCGAGACGGAAAGCTACGGCCGGACCCTCTCGGGTGGACTCGGCGCCAACGCCATGGAAGTGCCGCGCAAGATCTTCGGCGCCGCCAGGAATATCGAAGGCGGCGGGTCGCTGACGATTATCGCCACCATTCTCGTGGAGACCGGCAGTCGGATGGACGACATCATTTATCAAGAGTTCAAAGGAACCGGCAATATGGACCTGGTCCTCAGCCGCGATTGTGCCGAACACCGGATTTTCCCGGCCATAGACATCCGCCTGAGCGGTACGCGAAAAGAGGAACTGCTGCTGGAAAAGGATGAACTCAAGAAGATCGTGGAAATCCGTCGAACCCTGTCGCAGCAGGATACCACCGAGGCCATGACGAACCTGCTGGAATATTTGGACCGTCACAGTCGCAATTAATCGCGGGAAAAAGGGCTC
The DNA here is from genome assembly GCA_963697225.1 of uncultured delta proteobacterium. GTDB lineage: Bacteria > Desulfobacterota > Desulfobacteria > Desulfobacterales > Desulfosarcinaceae > Desulfosarcina. The sequence goes on along the minus strand of CAVONM010000013.1, from coordinate 40,444 downwards.
AGGCAAATGGAAGGCCAGTACCGAAAAAACATCCACCCGGGCACCGGGGTGGACATCGTCCTCAAAGCGGACCAACGCAGCGGCCATCTCACCCGGGGTACGGTCGAAGCGATCCTCACCCGTTCCCCTCATCACCCCCACGGCATCAAGGTACGCCTGACCGACGGCCAGGTGGGGAGGGTCAAGGCAATCCTGTCGGAATCGTAGCGTCCCGCTGAAAAGCGATTGACGCTTGACGCCGCCACGTGCGGCAGGCCCGGGGCAACGTTCGGCGGAGATGCCATTCAGGTTGACGGGGTCGCCCGTCCACAATCAGAGAAATACGCTGACTACCCTTGTTCATAAACGCCATGGGGCCGCTTCTTTTCCTGTTTGTTTTTTTTCTTTTCCTTGGGGGTCTGGGCAGGCTTTTTCTTGTTATCTTTTTTCGTGTCTCGTGACTTCGACATGGCAGGCCTCCGCTAAGACGCTAATGGGAAGAAAAACTGCATTCATTCTGCCTCAATGGCTCAACTCCAGGCAACGATACACCGTCGAACGGGGTCATGCAATCGAGATTTTCGACCGGAATCGGATTCGCCGACATAAAAAATTCGTAAAATTTTAAAATAAACGGGTTGCCTGTGGTTGCAATCCCCGATTCCGCACTTATAATCTCCATCTCACCCCGCCGGCCAACGGCAGGGTGAGATAGTTACTCGAATGTGTGTTCTAAATACCCGACCGCCCGCATAAAACGGGCCTTTTTTTTCTTAACCCCAATACCTAATTTCCAAAGGAGAAAATGATGCCAGATCGCTCCCACATCACCCTCTACAGCGGCGGTCACAAAGGTGCCGAATCCGAATTCGGCCGACTGGCCGAAGCCTGGGGCATCCAGGAGGTCAACTTTTCATTTGAGGGACACAGCATCGAACGTTCCCGCGGGGTCCGCGAGCTGACACCTGAAGAGCTGGACAAAGGAAACGTCAGCATGGAGATCGTGTCGGCCCGTATGGGTCGCAAATTCGCCCAGGCCAACAAGATTCGCAAGGTGATCCAGACTATTTTTCACATGGTCAACAGCGGTTACCATGTAATCGCCGTAGGCTGGATTCAGCCGGATGAAACGGTCAAGGGGGGGACCGGTTGGGGCGTGGAACTGGCCAAGCTGTTCAACCGGCCGGTGCATGTCTATGATCAGGATCGCAGGGGCTGGTTTGTCTGGGAAGGCAGCAAGTGGACGGCCGGAGTGCCGAAAATTGAGAAGCATACCTTTGCGGGCACCGGCACCCGGAATCTCACCGACGACGGAAGAAAAGCCATCCGTAATCTCTTCGAAAACGCTTTCGGGCCCGCCTGAACTTACCTGCTGACGGCTGCCGGGCTTCCGGCGGCCGTTGCCGTTGAAAGAGCTGTGCGTTAGCCTTTATTGCCGTAACGATTGACACTCACCTTATCGCGCTGAAGGGATGCTTTCGGGTGAGGTGACGGCTGATGGGCCGGATATCCGATGGCCAAGATGGCGGACACCACCAAGTCTGCCGGCAGACCCAGTACTTCGGCCGCAAATTCACCGGCGGTTGTCGAGTCATCGTAATCGCGATTGCGCAGCTGAATCCAACAGCTGCCCAGGCCGAGGTCGGTGGCTGCCAGGTGCAGGATAATGGCGGCAATGGAGGCATCTTCAACCCATACATCCGATTTCCTCGGATCCGCGCAGACCACAATGGCCAGTGGGGCGTTGGCCAAAAACGAGGCGCCGTGAGGTTTGGCCGTTGACAATCGGTTGATGATCGCGGGATCGGTGACCACGACGAACGCCCATGGGTTGCCCCCTCTGGAAGAGGGTGACCGAAGGACCGCCTCCACGAGCAGGTCAACCTTTTCCGCTTCAACGGGTCTATCCTCGAATTTACGAATACTCCGGCGCGATCTTAACAGGTCGATAAACATATTCTCACCTCCGCCATGCTAAGGCTCTGACGGGCCTCGTATGGTTTGAAAGCGACGGCTTCGGTCTTCAGTCCTCAGGCTTCCGACCTCCGTCATCCATGTTTTTCAAGCCCCGCAGCATTTTTTATACTTCTTCCCACTGCCGCAGGTGCAGGGGTCGTTTCTCCCGATTTTCGGACCCTGGCGGACGGCCTGTACGGGCTGCGGCGCCTGGCCGTCCTTGAAATACCAGCGGCCGTCTTCCCTGACAAATTCTGCAATTTCATGGTGATCGAAGGCCTTGCTGTCCTTGCGATAGCGTGCCAGAAACTCCACCGTGCCCACCGAATCGTCCGGCCCACCATTTTCTGAGTTCCGAACCTCCAGCCGCTGCCAGTCCAGCTTCCTGGACCAGGCTGCCGTACCTTTCCGGTCGGCATCCTGGCGATTGGACGGGTGTGTGGTCTCAAAAATATAGTCGAACTCTTTTTTCGCATGGGCCGTATACCGGGCTCGCATCAATTCTTCGGCGGTGTCGGCGAACCGATCGCCCTTGATCAGCGGTTCACAGCAATCCGTATAATTTTTTCCACTTCCGCAGGGGCAAAGCGCCATCGTGCTACTCCAATCATTGGGTTGTTGACCATAAAACCATCGATCAGCCTTCGGACAATTTTTCCTGCCGGCTCTCGCGGGCGGCATCTTCAGGGTGGATACGCCATGTAAACAGGGGTGACAATAGATAGAGGATCATATATCCCAGACAAATCTGCCCGAAAACGGGGGTGAACATGCTGATGGTCAGCAGGAGCAGGTTCGCGCGGCCAAACCACGGGTGGCGGCTCATGGTCCGTCCCAGGTGGATGTATCGGATGGGGTACAGGTTCATGATCACCCCGGCAAACACCATGGTGCCGGTTGCGAACCCCCCCCAAAAAAGGATCCGTTCAGAAGAGAGCGCCAGGGCATGGTCGAATATCACCAGCGGTGACATGACCAGCATGGCCGCCGCAGGTGTGGGCAACCCCTTGAAAAAACCTGGAATCGGCGTCTTGTCCAGGGTAAAATAGACCAGTCGGCCCACACCCATGACCGCATAGAATACGGCAATCCACCCCACGGGCAGCTGCACGAAGCGGTCTTGTCCAAACCGGTTCAGGGTGACGTAGAAAATCCAGGCCGGCACGATGCAAAAGCTGATGGCGTCAGCCAGATCGTCCATGATGCTGCCCATGTTGATTTTCTTCTTCGGCGGTTCATCGGGAAGGGGTTCCGTCAAGCCCAACCGGCGGGCCAGGGCGCCGTCCAGTTTGTCGAACGTAGCTGCTCCGATCATCATCAGATAGGCTTCCCGCATCCGTCCCTGATAGGCAAAAAACACGGCGATGAGCCCCATCATGGCGTTCATCACCGTCAGGGCGTTTGGAAATACCGACAGGATTTTTCGTCTGAGCACCTCGTCCTCGTAACACAGCTCATCCAAGCAGGCGGTGCCGTATTTGCGGCAATAGCCGGCGATGGACCCCAGATTGATGATGAGAAACAGAATTTCGACGAAAAAAAGGATTCGCAGGGGGAGGTTGCCCAGATAGGAGATGCGAAAATAGATCCATGACTCCGGCCCTTCGGGGATATAAAAAGCGTATGCGTAAAGCAACGCGCTGACCGGTGCAGCCACGATGGTTCGCATGCGGTTGTATTCGCTGATCTCCGGCTCTGCTCCCTGGCGGATGGCGAACCCGCGCATAAAGGAGGCAAAGCTGTCCCGCACCAGCACCGTCACACAAAGCACCAGGACAAGGATTGCATGCATCAACTGGCCTTGGGTGGGATCCGTCTCCGACACCAGCAAACGCCACATCATTCCGGCGGTGATGACCGGAAAAATAATGGAATAGACCAACTTGTCTGTGAGCCGATCCGCCAGGGGGGCAAGCGGCGCGTTGGGCCTGAAGCGGGCCGAGAACCAGCCATCCACCAGATCGAAAATCATTGAGAGGATCAGAAAGGAAACCCCGACGGTATATACTACCGGGCTTCTTCCCCATATGACCGCCAGGGCACAGATCATGCCGCCAAAAATCAGGACGGGGCGGCTGTAGACAAACATAGCGGCCAGCCTCGCCGGCAGCGGAATTTTATCGGTCATGGAAACAATGCCTGTGGGCCTGAAAGATGTTGATCGGGACCGGCAATTATCGAGTCACAGGCATCATAAAGGGATTGCGCACGCTAGTCAAGCTGCGAACGGCCGGGTATCCGCATCGTCATAAGGATTGGGCAGGTCGTCTCTGGGAAAAAAGAAACGATGCGGCAGCAAAATCGAAATCGCTCCGCAACAGGCAGCGGGGATCAGGCATTGCGCTGCAGTTCAGGCTTCCGGAATCGTTTCTCTGGCGGCCGCCGCCGGACCGTTTTCCAGCAGGCTTTCAATGGCGGGAATCATGAGCGGCTGGTGAACCTTCAAGGCAGCCAGGTCCACCCCGGCATTGTAGTGTCTGAGCAGCCATAGCGGGAGATCAAATTTATCCCGGCACAGGGTCCAGTAGCTGTCCCCCGGCTGGACCCGGTATCGCTGGAGTTCGCCCACCCGATAGGCCGTAAAAAAATCCTCCTGCAGCCGCTTGTGAAACTCGTAGCGTCGGGCTTCGAAATCCGTGGCAGGTATGGCATCCAGAGGTATTTTAAGTTGTTTGTTCAATTGCAGCGGCTGGCCAAAAGGCAAATTGTTGAGGCGACGGATCCTTGAGGCACGGACACCGGCCCACTCAGCATAATGACCAAGGGTCTCCTCTACCTCCACCTGGATGATCCCTACCGGCTGCTGCTTGTCCTGGATAATCTGGGTAAAGGCGACATCAGCACTGATGATTTCTGGTTCTGCCCCCAGATCCTGGTCGATCATATCTTTCGACGCCGCTTCGGGTTCGACGTCGGTCATGGCTATCAGGTCGGCAGGAGACGGCCCCGGACGCCGGTATCGGAGGGCAGCGCGCTCCACAGGGATACGCTCAGGTATGACAGACCTGGTGAAGGCACGCTCCTCAGCCGCCACAAGCACCGCGGGGTCCCGCGGCATTGGCGGCTGGGGTTTTTTTTCGCTGCGAATCGATTCTCCAGCCTGGGGAATGCGAAGGGTCTGCCTGACATAAACGGTCGCCTGCCGATCCATATTGTTGGCCAGAATCAGGTCGTCCACCGTCACCCGGTGCAGGCGGGCAATCTTGCCGGCCGTATCCCCCCGCTGAACGGTGTAGAACCGGCTGGGTTTCTGAGCTGTTTTGAATAATTTCGAAGGAATCTCGGCCAACGACAGGCGGTCTGGTTCTTGGACGTCGGGAAGGTTCAGAACATATCCTTTGGGGACATACTTCTGACCGCTGAACACCGGCGGCCGCAGGGCTGGATTCATGGCCCGGGCCACGTTTGGGGAGACCTCAAAATGGCGACAAAGATCCGTGAATGCCGCAAAGCCATCCAGGCTCAGGGTTCTTGACGGAATGGGTGCATTCAGGGCCAGGGGCCCGAAATAGCGCTGGTAATCGGATGCTACCCGGCGGGCGGCCAGAAATTCGGCATAAAAATTCCTCGAAGCGAACTTAAACGTGCTGCCTTTGAAGGATCTGAAAATATCGGGATAATCGCCGTGAGCGGCCTTGGCCCGCAGCATGCCTGCAGCACCGTGGTTGTATGCGGTGATGGCCAGGGGCCAGCTGCCCAGCCGATCGTGGTTTTCCTTTAGCAGCACTGCGGCCGCCCGGGCAGCGGCAATGGGGTCGCGCCGTTCGTCCAGCACATAATCCACCGTCATGAATCGCTTGCCCGTGGACCGGGTAAACTGCCACATGCCGGCGGCACCGAACTTGCTGTAGGCGTTGGTGTTAAAGGATGATTCCACATGGGGCAGATAAGCCAGATCCTCGGGCACCCCATTGGATTTTAAAATGGCACGTATCCGGTCGATGTATGCCCCGGAACGAATCAGGCCGGCCTGGAAGCGGTCCCGCTGACCGATCTGACAGCGAACCCGATGACGGGCATGGCTGAATGTGCGGGCCTCCGCCCCGGGTCCAAACAGCGCCGCCACCCGTCGGCAGTCGGTATCTTCCGCCAGCGGATGGGTGGCCAGACGCTCCAATATCGACTCAACCTTTTGGCTGGCCTGTCTCATTCTCCGGCGGTTCGTTTTCCGGGCACCCATGTGGTCTGAGGGTTTAAGGTCGATCACCTCGTAAACGATATCCAGATGAACACTGTCGTGGACGACGGCCTGGGTGGTTGAATAGCGGGCATAAATGTTCGTCCAAAACGTGACATTTGGTTCGATGACCGGGTAGAGGGGAAAGGGTTCTTCGGCGGCATGGACGGACAGAAGGGACAGGCCGAGCAAGACCGAAAAAACGAGAATCCATAACCGTACAGGTTTGTGATGCATGGCGACACTTTCTTGTAGGCCTTTGTTTGCGTATACAACCAAGATAGCCAAGCAAAAACAATACCACTGATCAATGTCGTCCCCAAAGCCTTATCAGTCCTGTCTTTCGTTATCAGATGATTCGTCGTCAAGCAAAGATCTGTCCGGGAAACCGGACAAGATGTGACAAATAATTGACGACATCCGGCAACGATCTCGCAATGAATCGGGTAACATGCTTGAATGGGTCCGATCAATGCTCATATTTTAGATTACTTTTTTCACATGAGGGATGGACATGAACCTGCTTCGTAACCTGATTCGCCCTTACCTCTACGCCCGGTATGGCTTTCATCGGATGACAGGAACCGGTGCGTTTAGACGCAACCGGGTTCGAACCATCCATACCCCTGCCCAGCCCCAATGGAATCCACTTAAGCAGGCTATCTGGCAATACCATGTCAAGCAGTTTCACGAATCCTCGTGTTCGGTGGCCAGTGTGGTATCATGCATCAACGCCATCAGGTCCCTGGAAAACAAGGATATCCAACCCATCCGTCAAACCGATATCCTCGATCGGGTGACCACCGGCCACTGGAAAGAACGCATGAGCGATAACGGATACCGTGGACGCCGCGGACTGCCGCTGCCGCTGTTGGGCCAGGTGGTCAAGGACAGCATCGCTGCCTACGACCTGAAGGTTCGAACCGTCGATATCGTCCAGACGCCCAAACATGCACCGTTGAAATCACCTGTCCGCGAGAGACTGAAAAAGCGCCTGCGGGACTTTGATCGCCATGGCAACGGCTTGATCATCACCCACTTCGATCAAGGCACCCTTGTTCCCACCTTGAATATCCCCCACATTTCGCCTGTGGGCGCATACGATTCAGCCAGCGAACGGGTCACCATGCTCGATGTGGACCCCGAACAGGAAAATCCCTACCAGGTGGATTTCGACACCTTCTACAGGGGGCTGTCCTGTGACTACCATCACGTCTTTGAAGCTTTCGGTTACGGCAGCGGCGGGTATGTCTATATTCAGACGCAGCAGTAGGTCGCATTGACGACGGTTGACGGTTGTACCCGGTCGACTCACGCATTCGTGGTTGACCAAAAGCGATTGGTCCCAATGGACACCGGCGTGCGGTTGCATCCCCTTTTGATCATGGTTACTTTTAAACATTAAACTATGAGCAGAGGAGCGGAAACCATTCAACACACCTGTACATATGACTAACCCGAATCAGCGCATCTCCAGGAGACGGTTCATGGGCAGACTCTCAGCGGCATTCAGGACGTTGCTGGCAGCCCAGTTTCTGCCCCGGGTGGTGCAGGCGGCCACAGACACCAAAGGCCCATCGGCAGGGCTTCACTATCGACCGCTCAACGGCGACAGCCTGCGGGAATTGGCCCGACGCAGGATGCACCACGGGTCGGGCATCTTTTCGAATCCCATGGGAATCCCGCGCGACGGTCGATTCTGGCAGGTGCTGTCGTGGAAACTCTTTCACAGGAATGCCTACGGTGATTTCCTTGACGACCAGCCGATTTCACCCGTCGTCATCGATTGGGAGCCGGTAAAGGCCCATCGGGGTGTGTCGGTCACCTTTATTAAACATTCGACCGTGCTGATCAAGGATGTGGATCGTGTCCTGCTGATCGATCCGGTGTTCAACGACATCTTCTGGTTCATCAAGGATTTTACCCCCCTGGCCTTCAACCTGGAGAACATGCCGCGACCGGACCATGTATTGATTACCCACGGCCACTACGACCATCTGGATCATCGGTCACTGGCGGCTTTGAATCCGGGCACCCATGTGATCAGCCCCCTGGGATACGACAGGGAATTCAACGCAGTGGGCATGACCCACCGCACCCGGTTGGACTGGTTTGAGCACACCAGCGACGGCGCCAGGGAGATCACCTTTCTGCCCGCCAACCACTGGACGATGCGCAACCCCGTCATCGGGCCCAACCGATCCCTTTGGGGCGGATACCTGATCAAAACCGCCGGCGGACCGACCATCTATGTTTCCGGAGACACTGCCTACTTCGATGGATTCGAGCAGTTGGCTGCCGATTATGACATCGACCTGGCCATCTTCAACATGGGCGCCTATGCGCCGCGGTGGTTCATGGCGCCCAGCCACATGGACCCGGCAGAAACGGTTCAGGCCTTTCAGGAGATCGAGGCCAGACAACTAATGATCGCCCATTGGGGGACGTTTCAATTGGGCGACGAACCGGTTCACTTTCCGCCAGCGGAACTGGAAAAAGCACTTGGCGAAAAAGGGCTTCTCCGGCGATGGATCCCTCTGAGTCATGGTGAGACCTACTTTTTCTGATACGAAACCGTATCGAAAGGGATGGGCAATGGAAAGAATACTGCTTGTTACACTTATATTACTTTTCGCCGTCCCCCAGGATCTGTTAGCCGATCGCAGCCGTTCCGGGACGCATCATCGGTTCGGCATACGATCCAACACTCAACCGTCGTCACAGGATATACGAAGTCGGGTTAATCGATCAGCCAGGCGCGCTTCCCACGACATGCGCAGCCGCTTCAGACAGCCGTCCCGGCGGCCGTTGCTTCCGGGATCCCCGGGAAAGCCCGTCCATCCGATCCATCCGGGCTATAAACCGGGCAGACCCGGGTATGGCCGTCCCGGCTACTGGTGGCCTGCCACCACGACTGTGGTGCGGGAAATCCAGCCGATCATCATCGTGAACAATCCCCCCCCGGTGTTGCCGGCACCGCCCCCCGAACCAGAGGAAGTCTGGGTTCCGCCTGTCATGGACACGCGCACCGAACCCGGTTATTGGGATTACGGCGTAAAGAAGGTGTGGATGGGTGACCACTGGAGATACGAGCAGGATCATGAGGAGCGGATCTGGGTACCCGCGTCCCAGGTGAGATACGTCAAGCAGGAAGGGTACTGGCAACCAGTCGAGTAGGCGCGACAGTTGTGTCAACCCATGAGACAGAACAATTGATGTAGATCTGTGATACCGGGTCGAAGTTGTGAAAGGGTCTCTCAGCGGCAAATGAATTGAATAAAGGACATCACGTGACAAACAATGGCCCACCCCTTGAACCGGATGTCAACGCCAAGGTAGATGTGGATCGTTTCTTAAAGATCGTCAACCATGTCTCCCGCCAGAACATCAGCATGTGCTGGCATTGCTGGACCTGCGGCGGAGGATGTCCATTCTCGCAGCATATGGATCTGCTGCCCAATCAAGTCATTCGCCTGGTCCAGATGGGCAGAGGGGAAGAGGCCCTCAGGTGCAACACCATCTGGCTCTGCGTGGGTTGTCATACCTGCTCCAGCCAGTGCCCCAACAGCATCGATGTGGCCGCGGTCATGGATGCCCTTCGCCAGTTGGCCATTCGTGATGGCATTGCCGCCCCGGAGATGGCCATCTTCCGTTTTCACAAGTACATTTTTGGATCCATCGAGAGGCACGGACGGCTGAACAAACTGGCGGCGATGGTTCAATTCAAGGTGGGTTCGGGCAGGCTTTTCTCCGATCTGCAGTCGGGCCTGAAAATGATCACCCGTGGAAAACTGGAAATCCTCCCCCAGAATGTGGCCGATCGTGATGAATTGGATCGGATTTTCACCCACTACGACCGGCGCAGGAAGAGCTTCGACACGCATGAATAGCATTGATCTGGCTTACTACCCGGGGTGCACCCTCAGTTCCACCGCCCGCGAAATCGACGAGGCGCTGCACCAGGTCTGCAATCGGCTGGACATCAACCTGTCGGCACTGCCGGACTGGAACTGCTGCGGGTCGTCTTCCGTCCACGCGGTTAGACCGCAGTTGGCGGTTTCCCTGGCCGCCCGCAACTTGTTTCAAGCCCAGTCCATGGGCCAGGACCTGATGGTCATGTGTGCCGGCTGCGCCAACCGTTTACGGGTGGCGTCCAACCAGCTTCGCAGTGACGATACCAGCCGCCGGGTCAACCGGGAAATTCTGGGAGACACCCTCGACCAGGACCTCCGCGTGCACCATCTGATGGACCTGTTGCCCGGCCGACTGAAGGAAAAACCGTATCGCGATACCCTGCTACAGCCTCTGACGGGTCTGCGCTATGTACCCTATTACGGCTGCCTACTGGCTGCGCCGCCGGAACTCAAAAACCACCCCACGCTTCACGGCAGCATGGAATCGGTCATGGGCTGGCTGGGTGCCGATGCGATTAAATGGGGATATGAGGCAAAGTGCTGCGGGGCTTTTCTATCGGTGGCCAGACCGGACATCGTGGCGCCCATGGTCACAGACATCATGGACAAGGCCATTTCGGCGGGCGCCGAGTGCGTGGTCACGGCGTGTGCCATGTGCCAGCTCAACCTTGAGCTCAGAAGCCATGCCCATAGGCGACTACCGGTATTTTCAGTCGTGGAGCTGATGGCCTATGGCATGGGGTCGGCGGACCTGCCCCGCTGGTTCAAGAAGCATCTCATCGACCCGCTGCCGCTGTTCAAGAGCAAACGATTCGCGATCTGACGCCTTCCCTCACCCATCACCCACCGGCGCCGGGCGCCAAGCCTCTTCACTGCAGCGGAGAATGCACCCGCCATCGCTGTTCAGGTACCTGCCTTCAGGCTCATGTAATACCCGCGTTCAAAATACTGGGACGTCCGGCTGTCCAGAACGGCCTCGTTTTCGTGAATGTATCGCGAGCCGCTTCCCCAGGCGCCGCAGGCCAGCACAGCCGCGTCGCCGAGATTGAACTTACGGCCGCAGGCCACACACCCCTGGGCTTTGGTAGTGTTGAGAGCTTCAAGGTCCATGATGATTTTGGGTCTGCACGCATTGATGTCATTCATTGTCTTTTCCTTTCGTTTCAGCCGCTTCACTGTATACGATAGGGTATTCATCATCCTGGCAAATGCAAACCGGACAAACCCATGCCTGGGAGAAAAATGGATTGCTTATTCGGCACAAATTTGCTTTTGTCGGTGGTCTCTTTTGAAGCAGGCAGATTGTCTCGAGCCGTGATGAACCTGAACTAGGAAATAACATGGTCACCACCCTGGGTGCGTTTGGTGCATTGTTTGCCGCCGCCTTTGTCTTTTTGACCGGCAACGGCCTGTTAAACACGCTGCTGAGCACCCGCATGGCCGCGGAGGGGTTCTCAACCGGCACCACCGGCATCGTCCTGTCCTGCTATTTCACCGGCCTGCTGACCGGATCATTTACCTGCCATCGGTTGATCCAACGGGTGGGACACATCCGGGCCTTCACTGTGTTTGCCGCCACGACGACAGCCACGGCCCTGCTTCACGGGCTCTATCTGAGTCCATGGTTCTGGGGGGCACTGCGATTTTTAAGCGGGATCACGACCTTCGGTCTGTTCATGGTCATCGAGAGCTGGCTCAACGAGTGTACTGAATCGCGCTACCGGGGGCGGGTGTTTTCCATTTACATGACCCTGACCTACCTGGGTATCGGCATCGGCCAGCAGTTACTCAACGTCGGAGATGTGCATGGGCAAACGCTGTTCATCATTGCCGGTATCATCTTCGCCCTCTGCCTGGTGCCGGTGTCAGCGACCGAGGGCGTCCACCCCAGCCTGCCCGAAACCAAGCCCTACCATTTCATATCAATTTTCCGCCGGGCACCGCTGGGTATGCTTGGAAGCATGGCCGCCGGCCTGACCAACAGCGCCTTTTATGCCATGATGCCAGTGGTCTGCACAGAAATTGGCCTGTCGCTACGCCAGCTGTCCTGGATCATGTCCATCACGGTGTTCTGCGGCCTGGCGGCCCAGTGGACGGTAGGAACCCTGTCCGACCGGTTTGACCGCACCGTTGTCCTCACCGCGATCGCAACCGCTATCGCCGTTGTCAGCACGTTCATGTTCGTCTTCGGAACGCGTTCGTTCGGGGGAATGGCTGCAGGGATGGGAGTGTTCGGCGCATTGATGTTTGCCGTCTACCCGGTCTCGGTGGCCCGGTCGCATGATATATTCGGTGGACAAGACGCGGTAGCCGTCAGTGCAGGCCTGCTCTTCGCTTACAGCATCGGTGCCAGCGTCAGCCCATTGCTGGCCTCCGGGGTGATGACCCTGCTGGACTCCCCTTTTGGCCTTTTCGCTTTCTGGTTGCTAATAAACGGCGCCTTCGCCGTGGCCACTCTCTATTTGAGAAAGCAGGAAAAAATAGAAATCGTGGCGGTAGAGGACCAGGTGGCCTTCGTGCCCATGAAAAGCCCATCCGCAGTCATCATGTCTCTGGACCCACGCAGTGGTCCTGAAATTGACAGATCGTGAATTGAACCGCGATAGCGATTTGATAAACTCGTAAAAAATGTCACCTTTCCGACGGATTCGTAAAAATCCCGAGATCAAGGCTTGCAAATCATGAGGAATGAGGCGTACTTACGGTACGCCGCAGTGACGAAGGATGAAGCGTAACGCAGATATCGGGTTTTTTACGAATCCGTCAGATTTGGATCAACGCCACATATCGGGCCAACGCCCCCCATCCATAGCAAACGGATCGCTGTCAAGTGAGGGCAGGCTGACGACAATCACGCTTTCAGGCTCAACAGCAGAACCAACAGCGGGCACAGGTATCGAATGCAGTGTGAATGCTCGGTTTGATTGGAAACCGAGATCATCCCGCAGGGAGACTGAAAGCAGCGGGTGGTATTCGACACATTATTTTCCCTGGGACGAAAAATAGTCTGCCGCACCCGGGTGCAGGGGTAGGCCGATATCCGGATCATCCGCTGCTTTCACGTAAAATTGGGCAAGCGCCGGATGGATGCTCTGCAAACTGGCCTGATGCTTTTCCAAGGCAGCCAGAATTGCGACCGTGGTCTCATCATCGAGGCTTCCCGATGCCACGAGCATGATGGTGGTTCCGAACGAGCCAACCGGCTTTTCAAGACCGGGGTAGGTGGCGGGGGGCATGCTTATCACTGAGACGGCAGGATTTTCGCTAATCGCGCGGGTGATATCGTCATCGTCCATGTCCACCGGCACGGCAGCGCACAGGTCCATCAGCTCCTGCAACGCCGAATCCGGATGCACACCGATATGCACCATGGCATCGACGGTTCCGTGACAAAATGCCATGGTGTCCTGCGACAGGGTGGCCGGCAGCTCCTGCACCAGTTTGAAATCCGTTTTGGCCCACCCCTTGGCCGTCATGATGAAATCAACGGCCTCACGCACCTTCGTGTTGGCGATACCGATGTTGATGCGCTTCCCTTTCAGATCCGAGAGCCCGGCAATACCCGCGTCGCTGCGGGCGACCAGGATGATGGGCAGCTGATAAAGCGACAACAGCGCGCCCAGATTGTCATAGCGGATGTCCAGGAACTGAAACTGACCCTTGCGGGTCTTGGCGTCATACAGCAGGCGCGAATCGAGCAGGGCCAAATCCAGCGATCCGCCGTTCAGGTTGGTCAAGTTGTGGAGATCATTCGGCGCAGGAATCACCCGGCAATTCAACTCCCCGGGTGACTGGTTGAGAATCCGGCAGATCGCCCGTCCGGTAAAATGAGAAAAGTCACCTGCGGCTCCGGTTCCCAGGAGCACTTCACCGGCGGCGGCACCCAGGGGAAGGGTTCCCAATACCACGGCGGCGCAAAGCACCGTTATTCGTTTAATGAAATTCGAGATACCTTTCTGCGAAATACCTTTCTGATCGATGAGCTGGGTGGTCATGATGTTTCCTCCCAGGGATTGAAAGATAAGTGTTTTTTTGGGCTAAAAAAATTACGTGCCCTCGGGTTTGGGTTGAACGTTTCGCAACCTTAAAACACTGCAATTGGCGTGATCGGAAACCCGCTGTGAACAGGATCGGCTGAACACGTCGTTTATCTCATGTTGGCGGTTGTGGTAGACGACAATCAGATCCGCCTGCCACTCGTCGGCGACGCTGACGATCTCCTCCCAGTTTTTTCCGGTCCGCAGACTGTAGGTGACTGTTTTGTCACAATAGTCGGCAACAAACTGCTCCAGGGCCGCCTTGACCCGCACAGCGGCCTCCTCACGAATCTCCTCAGGCACCATCGAGGCAACGATGGGCATACCGAAACCGGGCATCACCGTAACCAGACGGATGTCGGCACTGCCGAGCTTTGCAATGGCAACCGCCTTCTGGTAAACTTGTGCCGCCGTTTCCGGGTAGTCGATATCCACCGGAACAAGGATCTTCTTAAACATGGTCTGATCTCCCGGACAATCTTTGGATGGTATGAAAACAAATCGATCCTGCCACAACATTGGCATTTTTTTAGGACTGACAGCAAAATTTAATCGAAGTACGATTAGGCTGCTGCAGGCAGTTTCTGGAGCTTTTTACTGCGCCGGTTCTGAACAAACCAGATCAACCCGTAGAGCAACAGCGCCGGAATGAACATCAACTCCTTGTCTGGCCGGTCGCTGGGGATCTGGACATTCAGAATCTCCTGGTCGAAGTCGATGCCGGCCTTTTCCGCCAGGCTGGAAAAAACCACATTGTCCACCAGGATCTTGCCCTCCTCCTCGCGGGTCGCAAAGCCGATACCCGCCAGCCGTTCCTTGCCGGTGGCTTCGTCTCCCACCTTGAGCATCAACGTCTTGGTGTATTCCTTGCCGTTCATTGTCTCGCCTTTGACCTCGATGCGCAGGCGCCTGCTGGGTTCCATGGCGGCCACCATCTCCTCCAGGTTGGTGGGTGGCATTTTGACCAGTGGCGGATAGACCATGTCCCACCAATAGCCAGGGCGGAAGAGGGTAAAGGCGACCAGCAGCAGCGCGGCTGTCTCCCAGAGGCGGCATTTGATCAGGAAATAGCCCTGTGTGCCCGCAGCAAAGGCCAGCATGGCCGCCACCGCGGCAACAATCACCACGGCCAGGTGAAACCAGCCGGTCAAACCGACCATGATCAGCTGGGTGTTGAAGATAAACATAAACGGCAGCACCGCGGTGCGGATATCATAAATGAATCCCTGGATGCCGGTGCGGATGGGGTCCCCACCGGATATGCCGGCGGCGGCAAAGGCGGCCAGACCCACCGGTGGCGTGTCGTCGGCCAGAATGCCGAAATAGAAGACAAACAGGTGCACGGCGATCAGCGGCACGATCAGGCCGTTCTGGGCGCCCAGTTCCACGATCACCGGCGCCATCAGGGTGGAGACGACGATGTAGTTGGCCGTAGTAGGCAGCCCCATGCCCAGGATCAGGCTGATCACGGCGGTAAAGAGCAGGATCAGCATCAGGTTGCCGCCGGAGATGAACTCGACGAACTCGGTCATGACCAGGCCGATGCCGGTCAGGGTGACCGTACCGACGACGATGCCGGCAGCCGAGGTGGCCACACCGATGCCGATCATGTTGCGTGCGCCGTTGATGAAGCCCTTGATCAAATCGCCAAAACCCGCTTTGAAGGCGAATTCATCACCCTTCATTTTGCGGAACAATCCTTTGAGCGGTCGCTGGGTCAGTACGACGAAGATCAGCAGCATCGTGGCCCAGTAGGCGGACAGTGCCGGCGACAGGCGCTCGACCACCAGGCACCACATGAGCACCACGACAGGCAGCAGAAAGTAATACCCGGCCTGGGCCGTGGGCCACAGTTCAGGCAGTTCCACGATCTCGAGGCTGGTATCCAGCTCCGGAACCCGGCAGGCAAACTGGAGCAGCAGCAGGTAGGCGGCCAGCAGCAGGACACAGACGATGTAGATGGCGGCCTTGCCGGCAACGGCCTTGATCCAACCCAGACCGTAATAGGTGGCACCGCCGATGATAATAATGAACAGAAAGGTCATCAGCGCCGTGAGCACCTTATGCTTGAAACTGGTGACCACGGTCCTTTCCATGCCTTTGAGGCCCATCTTGCAGGATTCCAGGTGGACAATGTAAAATAGGGCGATGTACGAAATGATCGCCGGCAGAAAGGCGTGCTTGATGACCTCCACGTAAGAGATGCCCACGTACTCCACCATCAAAAAGGCAGCCGCCCCCATGACCGGCGGCATCAGCTGCCCATTGGTCGAGCAGGCCACTTCCACCGCCCCGGCCTTTTCCGGGGAGAAGCCGACTTTTTTCATCAGCGGGATGGTGAAGGTGCCGGTGGTGACCACATTGGCGATGGACGACCCGGACACCAGGCCGGTCAACCCGGAGGCCACCACCGCGGCCTTGGCCGGACCGCCGCGCAGATGACCCAGGGCGGCAAAGGCGGTGCGGATAAAGTAGTTGCCGGCGCCGGCCGACTCCAGCAGGGCGCCGAAGAGCACGAACATGAAGACCATACCGGTGGAAACACCTAAAGCGACGCCGTAGACACCCTCGGTGGTCAGCCAGTAGTGGGTCATGCCTTTGACCAGGCTGGCGCCCTTGTGGGCGATCACGTCGGGCATGTAGGGCCCGGCAAATGTGTAGGTGATGAAGACGGCGGCCACCACCATCAGGGGCGGGCCCAGCGCGCGACGGGTGGCCTCCAGCAGCGTGATCAGGCCGACGACGGCCACGATCAGGTCCATGCGCGTGGGCAGGCCGGGGCGGTTGGCCAGTTCCGCGTAAAACCAGAAGAAATAGGAGGCGCAAAACGCGGCCACCAGGGCCATGACCCAGTCCTGAACAGGGATGTAGTCCCGCGGTGAGGATTTGAACGTCGGATAGGCCGTATAGGCCAGAAAGATGGCAAATGCCAGGTGAATCGCCCTGGCTTCGGTGTCGTTAAGCACAAAAAAGTTGAACAGGAACGGCAGGGGAGAAGCATACCACAGTTGAAACAGCGTCCAGGCCAGGGGCACAAAAAAGAGTATGTTTTTGGGAATCGCGCCGGTGGGATTGCGGGCACCGGTTTCCGTCTCGGCAACCAACGCATTGGGATCGATGGGTGACACCGTTTTGCTTTTCAGTTTGACCATGGTGACGATTCCTCCTTGTGGCGCAATGGGCAACCGCTATTGCTGGACGAGTTCTGCCGCAACCCGGGGTTCGACAATCATCTCGCTCATGCGTTAATACCGCCTCGCTGCAGAATAAATAATTGCAAAGAACAACCCGTACGCAGCGACTCGCTGCGCACGGGTAACTCGGGTGAACTATTTCAACAGACCGGCTTCTTTGTAATACTTGATGGCACCGTCGTGCAGGGGTGCGGAAAGTCCGTCTTTGATCATCTCTTCTTTCTTCAGGTTGGCAAAGGCCGGATGAAGCTGTTTGAACTCATCGAAATTTTCGAAGACCGCTTTGACGATCTCGTAGATGGTTTTTTCCGGCACCTTGGTGGAGGAGACAAAAGTGGCGCCCACGCCGAAGGTGGGTGTGTCGGTATCCGTCCCGCGGTACATGCCGCCGGGAATGATCGCCTTGCGGTAATAATCATGCTTGGCCACCAGGTCATCCACAACCTTGCCTTTCACGCTGACCATGACAACGTCGCAGGAGGTGGCGGCCTCTTGAATGGAGCCGTTGGGATGGCCGACGGTGTAAACCATGGCATCGATCTTGTTGTCGCACAGTGCGCCGGCCTGCTCGGCCGCTTTCAGCTCGGAGGCCAGTTTGAAATCGTTGTTGGTCCACCCCAGGGCTTCCATGAGGACTTCGATGGTGCCGCGCTGACCGGAACCGGGGTTGCCAATATTGACCCGTTTGCCCTTCAGGTCCATAAAGTCCTTGATCCCAGAATCAGCACGGGCGACAACCGTGAAGGGTTCGGGGTGAACGGCGAAGACGGCGCGCAGATCTTTGTCGGGACCGGCATCCGCAAATGATCCTGTACCGGTGAATGCATAATACTGCATGTCGGACTGGGCCACGCCCATGTCCAGCTCACCGCCTCGGATGGCGTTGAGGTTGTATACGGAGCCGCCGGTGCTCTCCACTGAGCAGCGGATGCCATGCTCTTTTCTGCCCTTGTTGACCAGACGCGCAATCGCGCCGCCCGTGGGATAATACACGCCGGTTACACCGCCGGTACCGATGGTGACGAAGGTGGTTTCCGCCTGCGCCGGAGCAGGACTGAAGCCAACCATGAGTGACAGACCGAAAAATAGTGCAGTAATAACAAGTAGTGATCTTTTCATCCGAACCTCCTCTGGTTTGGTCAATGTCAATGACCGGTTATTGTTCAACTGTGCCTTGAACGACTTGTTTTGGTTCTTCCCTCCTCTACATTGTTGTTATCAACTGACCCTAGACACCTTCCGGCATCCTATCCCTCCTTGCATGAAAAACTGAAAGGTTGTCAGCATTTACGAAAAAAGCGGGTGTGCTGAAATCAATTCGGCGGTTAAAAGCCTCACATCTTATCGAAACTGCTTCTGGGAGCGCTTTGCGTCAACTGCATTGAATTGTGCAAGACCCCAAAGGATTCGGAGCATTGATAAACGCCGCTTATTCGGTGGTGACAAAGAAAAATCGAGCCGGCGCAACTTGAACATTGAATTTAGATAATATAATGGAAATTGATCAATTCATCAACCTTGAAATAATTTCCGCCGATCTTCTACATGTGAAGTCGGTTGAAGGGGCTTTGAACCCTCCCCGCGGCAAGCCGAGGGGAATCTTCACTGTAAGGATAAAAAATCGATTTTCAGTTCGCTCGCTAACCCCACCGCAAGCGGCGGTGACGCTGCTCGCTATCGCGGTTCAAATATTGACCCTGCTGTCAATTCCGGCTGATCGGGTCAAGCTGCAGGAATACAACATGAATGGCGACGAATGATGAAGTATAGGCCCGTCGACATACCGGCAGAACCCCGGGTCAGCGTGGTCCTGCCCACCTACAACCGCGGATGGATCCTCGAGCAGGCCGTCGAATCGGTTCTCGGTCAGGATTATGCCAATTTCGAACTGATCGTCGTCGATGACGGTTCCACCGACAACACCAACGGCCTGCTTTCAACGTTCGGAGATCGCATCACCGTCGTCCGGCAGGCCAACCGGGGCGTCAGCGCAGCCAGAAATGCCGGCATCCGGGCGTCCAACGGAGAACTGATCGCACTGCTCGACTCGGACGACACCTGGCTGCCGGGAAAAGTGACCGCCCAGGTGGCGTTTTTCTCAAACCATCCCGATGCGCTGGTCTGCCAGACCGAAGAGATTTGGATTCGCAACGAGGTTCGCGTCAACCCGGGCAAACGCCATCGCAAGGAAGCCGGCATGATCTTCGAAAGAAGCCTGGCCCTGTGCCTGGTGAGCCCGTCGGCGGTTATGATGAGAAGATCCCTGCTGAACCAGGTGGGTCTGTTCGACGAAGCCCTGCCCGCCTGTGAGGATTACGACCTGTGGCTGCGCATCGCCTGGAAGCACCCGATCCATCTCATCGACCAGCCGCTGATCGTCAAGCGCGGGGGCCACGACGACCAGCTGTCACGCATGCCCGAGCTGGACAAATACCGGATTCAATCCATCGCCCGTCTGCTGGAAAGCGGTGTCCTCTCCGCCGGTCAGGGCAAGGCCGCCAGGACCATGCTGACGACCAAGTGCGCCATCTACGCCCAGGGATGCCGCAAGCGTGGCCGGATGAACGAAGCCAAGCGATATGAGCAGTTGGCGGGAAGGTATGAATCAGCTGATGGCTGATGGCTCAGAGGTCAGAGGTCAGAGCGTGAGAGCGTAGAGCGTGAGAGCGTGAGAGCGTGAGAAAAGTTAATCAAAGAATTCCTCGCAGCTCTGCTGCGGGGTATGAAGTGCGAGCGAAGCGAGTTTCCTTTTGAGTTCAGAGCTTGCTCTGGGGTTCATACCTTTGATTGTTGAATTCCGTGTCAAGTCATTTTTATTGCACTTAGCTGTTAGCGCGGCATTCGGTTTCCCCAATAACCTTCATCCCCATACGGACCCAAACCCGCACTCCTTAAAAGCTGCCGCTTTGCATGCCATGAGACGTTTCACCTTTTTCTTATAGGGCAGCCTCACTGGGTCGAATCGAGATCCATTCCGCCTGCAGTTAGCCAACATCATTGAGCCCTCCCCGCGGCAAGCGGCGAGGAATGCGCTCGCTATCGCGGTTTAACTGTACAAAATTTTGTATACAACAAATTTCTTCCATAAAGTGCAATTCTGGTAACCCGCCGGGTTATATTTCGGAATAATAATGCATAATACAATGTATTTATTATTAAAATTGTTTTGGCACACCAGTTGCTCATACCATCTGTGGAACAACCAGCGAGGCGTCGGCTGACTATACCAAAACTAAAAAGGAGGTGAATTGAAAACAAAGCTTCATCGGCCACAAATAATAATACAATTTCTCAAGACTGTTCACTCAAATCAAAAGAAATCATAATTTTCACATTGATCCATCAAGCTGGATCAGAAAGGGTGTCAGCATGAAGAAGTATATGTTAGGTTTTTTTTTCAGCTTACTCTCACTTGTTCTCATCAGCCAGGTACACGCGTATGGGTCTTTGGCCGGGTCAGGTGTAAATTGTAGCACCAGTTCCTGTCATGGTACCCCGGTGATCACCAATTTTCAACTCCCAGCGTCCCATGATTCTATCACCGTTCCCGTTGACGCCTTGATAGTCACATATTCTGATCCCCAAAACCAGACCAGTGTCAATGGATACCTGCTGACCACCTCGGCCACCGCGCCCGGCGCAAACGATCCCGGTTGGCAGTCTTCGCCGCCCAGTCAGTACACGTTCGCTGCGGATGGGATCCAGACACTTTATGCGTGGGTCAAAAATTCCTTTGGTGGTGTATCCGCCGCCGCATCCGATGCGGTTAATATCATGATCGCCAGCAACACGCCAAATGTTGAACCGGTGGCCGATGCCGGCCCGGATCAAACCGTTGCCGAAGGTGTGCCCGCTACCCTGAACGGCTCCAACTCGGATGACAGCGATGGCGGCATCGCGTCGTACCTCTGGGAACAGATCGACGGCCCTGTCACCGTGGACATCATGAATCCGACGACAGAGCTGCCGACCTTCGACACGCCCGATGTCGGACCCGGAGGCGTGGCCTTGACCTTCCGCCTGACCGTGGCCGATGCAGACGGGGCAACCGATTCGGACACAACCATCGTAAACGTTTCCTGGGTCAATGTTGAACCGGTGGCCGATGCCGGTGGCGATCAGACCGTTGTAGAGGGTACACCGGTAACCTTGGACGGCAGTGCTTCGACTGACGTCGACGACGGTATTGCGACCTACTCTTGGGAGCAGGTGAATATCACTGGGGTAATTGCGGATCTGTCCAACCCGAATGCGACGAACCCGCTATTTACGATCGCGGATGTGGGAACCAATGGCGAGTCGCTGACATTCGAGTTGACCGTCACCGACGTAAACGGATTGATGGCCACCGACAGCGTTGTGGTCAACGTGACCGACGCGACCGGCAGCACCAATCAGGGCCCGGTAGCCGATGCCGGCGATGATCAGACCGTCGCAGCAGGAGATGAAGTGACTTTAGACGGTTCGGGATCCTCCGATCCCGACGGCCCCCTGAATCCTGACAATGCCTACACCTGGAAGCAAACTGACGGCCCGGCGGTAACCCTTTCCGCACCGGGTGCGATCAATCCGATCTTCACCGCTCCGCCAGTTGCCGACGGCGACAGTGAAACCCTGGTCTTCGAATTGACGGTAGCGGACAGCGGGCTGCTGCAATCGACGGATATCGTACAAATCCTAGTGGATGGTGCAACTCCGCCGGTCGTCGAGACGCCTCCACACGCCCCCAGTTGTCGAGACACCGGTGGTGGATTCTGGAATGACCATGACAGTTACCACCGTAAGGACCGCGACCGTGAGGACCGTTACGACCATGAGGACCGTTACGACCATGAGGACCGTTACGACCATGAGGACCGTTACGACCGTGAGGACCGTTACGACCGTGAGGACCGTTACGACCGTGAGGACGATGATGATTAATTAATCGGCAGGAGGCACTGCATTTTCAAAATTGCTCCTGATCAACCATAAGGGGAGGTCTGCATTCTCGGGCCTTCCCTTTTTCTATTTATCCGTCGATCGTCCAATCCATCTTAAAACCTCGCCCAATTGCACATTCCCCGCGGCAGGCCACGCGGAATGCGCTCGCTATCGCGGTTCAAATTTTAATTGTTCCATCTGCTAATTCCCATCCTGTAGAAATAGCTTGCGCTTTGATAGTAAGTGATGGCATCTAATTTATCTTCCTGAAATGGATCAATTTCTTCATACTTTACATCATACAGGCCCTGGTGCGTTATTTTATACTCGTGAATAATTTTATCCGGTTCCAAGATAACAAGCCTGTTATTCCTTAAAAAACCTAATTTCTGGTACGTTCCAATAAACGCTCTTTCATTGAAATTTTCGTCAAGGATATCTTCCCCATAAAATTTACTTTCATAACTCCAGTTCATGATAGAAAAAAGAGTCGGCATAAGATCAACCTGTGACGCCAGCTTGCTCACAACGGCTGGTTTTATGATATGAGGCCCATAGATAATGAGGGGAATCTTATATCGCCAAGCCGGCAGCGACGTTTCGCCGGCACTTCCGCCATTGTGATCTGCCACAACAATAAATAGGGTGTTTTTAAACCAGGGTTTAGATGCGGCACCGGCGATGAATTGATTAATTGCATAATCTGTATAGTTAACACCTCCCGATCTTCCCGTATGCGAAGGTATCTCTATTTTTCCATCTGGATATGTGTATGGCCGATGGTTTGAAGTCGTCATGATGAAATTAAAGAACGGTTTATTGTTTTGATAAGATTTATCTGATTCTTTCAGTGCCCGGTTAAACAGATCTTCGTCACACACCCCCCAAACATTGGAAAATGTAATTTCGTCACGATTCATATCCGTTCTATCTATGGTTACAAACCCATTGTGTGAAAAAAAATCATTCATGTTGTCAAAATAACCATGTCCGGCATAAATGAATGTATTCTCATAACCCTTTGCTTTGAATAGAAATCCTGCTGAAAACATATCGTGGCAATCTGGCCTTTTGACAATACTTCTCCCCGGTGTCGGTGGTACTGAGAGCAACACCGCTTCCATTCCTCTAACTGTCCTTGTCCCGGTTGCATAAAAATTATTAAAAAACAGCGAACGTCGGGTTAAATTATCAAGATTTGGCGTCAATCCTCTTTCATCGCCAAATGCTCCCATATATTCAGCGCTAAGGCTTTCAACCATGATAAGCATAACATTGTATTTGCGTTCATCGCCTTTTTTTATTATCGATCTTGAATAGTTGCCATCAAATTGGTACCTGGTATGAAGATGAGATAAGATAGTCTCGGTGCTCTCCGTAATATAATTCTCATCATAGTTTAGCGTATTATTTCGAAAGGCGGAAAATAAGGAATATAACCCATTTTTTGAAAGCTCACTATTGAATTGGTTATCTGAAATATTTGCTAATGACTGTTCGTCAAGTATGTTAAAAAATATCATGGGCAGAAAAATAAACCACACACTGATTTTAAATCTTTGTATAAAGTTTTGAGAAGACTTAAATGAAAAATCAAGAGCACCTGTTTTTTTATATATAAGATAGAAGAGACAGGAACTGATTATGAGGATCGATCCAGCAAGCAGGGGGACTGGATAAGATTCAAGTATGTTATGCACAACCTCTTTCGTATACACAAGATAATCCACAGCGATAAAATTAAATCTTTTTCCAAATTCTTCCCAGAAAAACCACTCCGAAAAAATATTAAATACTAGCAGATTGATCTGGATAAACAGAAAAACCCAGAATACGTATTTGTTGAATCTGTTGTTAAATGCCTTATTGGGCATCAACGTTAAAAACACTGCCACCGGAGCTACGAAATAAACAGCGGCAACGAAATCATAAATAAACCCCACAAAATATAATTTTATTAAGGCTAATACCCCGAAATCAATCTGACTAAAGGAAGTAACCATCAAAATAATTCTGGTGATTGAAGCGAGGCTGATGAACAGAAATATCATCAGGGATACTAAAGCAAAGCGATTTTTTACATATTCCGACATCGTATTTCCTTGGTATTGACCATGCACCCGGGCGGCAATGGCGCCCTGCAGAATTGCCGCCCGAAATAAATCTTGAGTTTATCTGGTCAGGATGAAGAAAGGATGAAGAAGTCAAGAAATTCTTTTTCGGCTGTCTTCGGGTGTACCAACATATACCTCTTTTAGGAAAACACAATGGCAACTCTGCCAACAAGGCATAAGGTAATGAGGCTGTTCGCCATTGGACGTGGGCAATCTTCAGTTCGCGCGCCTTGAGCCCTGAACGATTAACCCTGCCTTACACCATCCGCTCGATCTCGCCGATCAGCTTGTTCAACCGCTTGACCGACACCGGCCCGTCGGTGCCCACCTCCTGGGCAAAAACCGACACCTTGTACTCTTCGATGGTCCAGAAAAATGCTTCCACGGCCGCCCGCTTTTCAGCTGAAGTCGACGAATCCATGGACTGGAGCATGCGCTTGAGCTGCTCGACAAACGGCGCGACCAGGGTTTCCCGGGAACGGTCCTTCTCCAGGTCGGTATATCCCCGCTGGGCCCGAATGGACAGGGCGCTCAGGTATCGCACCAGGTGCGACAGGCGCTGACGGTCGTAAAGAAGCACGAAGTTATCGGGAACCAGGCGGGCCAGTTCGTTTTTAAGGGTCTGCAGAAACTGCCCCACCACCGGTGCGGCGATGCGCTTTTTTTCCACGTCCATGATCCGGCACCGGACCTCGTGGTGCGCCTCGATCACGGCGATCACCGCATCCCGCAGGTCCTGTCCGCACTGGTGCACCCGCAGCGCAGTCAGCTCGTCCAATCGGGCATGGTAGTCCGCCGCCGTGAGGATCGGGTGAGCGAACAACTCGCGGGTGACGCACTGGAACAACTGCGCCTCGATGGCGGCCATGCCGCCGAAATAAACGGTCTGGCGTTTCAACAGCAGCCGGCAGCTTCAGATTCTTCTTCAGAAATTTGAGATCGTCGGCAAAATGGCGGGCCAGCAGGGCTGCCACCCCGTTGGCCTGTGCGGCCTCGGCTGCCTTCAAATCGCTGAACAGCCGAATGCGGATCTCCTTGCCGTCGGCCTCCAGCCTGGGGTACAGGCGCCACGGCGTGCCCCGTTCATCGGCGCCGGCGAGCACGTCCGGCAGATCTCCGAAATCCCAGGTGGTGATGCCTCGACGTTCCCATTGCCTGGCCAACGCCGACGTGCCCGCCGGCAGGGCCGGATCCGACCCCCGCTGGTCCAGCAGGGAGTCGTCCCGGCCGCTGGCCACGACCCGGCCCTTGGCATCGGTGATGGCCAGGCGCATCTTCAAGTGGTCCGGCAGTCCGTCCACCGGCCAGGCCGCCGCCGGAATATCCACCTTCAACCGCTGGAAGAGAAAACGGCTCAGGGCGGTGGGCAGGCTTTCCCGCCCCCTGGGCATTTCCCGGAGAATCGTCTGCACCGTGTCGGCCACCGGCACCAGTTTGACCCGGTAGGTCTTGGGCAGCCCCTTGATCAGCGCGGTGATCTTCTCGTTCAGCAGACCCGGTACCAGCCAGTCCAACTGCTGCCGGGGGACATCTCCGGTACTCTCGGCCGGGATGGTGACGGTGACGCCATCGACCTCCGTTCCCGGCTCGAAGGCATAGTCACAGGCCAGGACCCGGTGGCCCAGATCCAGCTGACGGGGAAACTGGTCCAGCACATCAGGATCCGGCGCATAGCGGATCAGCATCTCCCGATCCAGCCGCAGGAATCGGTCGCCGCCCTTCTTGCGAATGCGATGTTTCAGGGTCCGGATGTCGAACACGCCGGGCAGCCGCTCCTTGTAGAACGCCACCAGTACATCGTCGTCCACGAGGATGTCCCGCCGCCGAATGCGGTCTTCCATGCTGCGCACCGCCTCCACCAGTTCGGCATTGTGGTGCATGAAATCCAGCGGCTGTTTCACGTCGCCTTCCACCAATGCGCTGCGCACAAAGATGTCCGATGCCTGCTGCGGGTCGATGCGGCCAAAGGCCACGCGCCGGTCCTGGACAATGGGCAGGCCGAACAGGGTCACCTGCTCCCGGGCCACCACCTCTTCGCGGCTGCGCTCCCAGTGCGGATCGGACCAGCTGGAGCGGCACAGGTCACCGCCCAGCGGCTCCAGCCAGGCCACGTCAATGGTCGCCGCCTTGCGGGCAAACAGGCGCGAGGTCTCCACCATCTCCGCCGCCACGATCCAGTTGCCCGGATTCTTGAACAGGCCCGAACCGGGAAAAAGCATCACTTCGCGATCCTTGGATGCCCGGAAGAACACCTTTTCTTTTTTCATGGCGATGTTGGACAAAAACCCGCTCAGGATGGCGCGGTGAATGGCGGCATACAGAGGATGGAACGAACCGTCGTCAGCCTGGTCGCCCGCCGGCAGTTCCTCAAGGGCCGGCCCGTTGCTTTCCTTGCGACCGAAGCGCTGTTCCTTCAGCGCGGCCTTGATCTGGCCGTGAATGTCCCGCCATTCGCGGATGCGGCGAAAGGAGAGGAAATGCTGCCGGCAGAACTTTTTCAGTTCATTCATGCTGCCGGGCCGACTGTTGCCGTCATGGATCGCGTTCCAGATGTTGAGCACGGTGACAAAGTCGGAAAGCGGGTCCACGAACTGCCGGTGGGCCTGGTCGGCCAGGGCCTCTTTCTCCAACGGTCGCTCGCGCACATCCTGGATGCTGAGGGCGGCGGCAATGATGACGACAGGATCGAGGCAACCTTCCTTGCGGGCTTCGATGAGCATTCGCGAGAGACGCGGATCGATGGGCAGGCGGGCCATGGTGCGGCCGTTTTCCGTCAACCGGTATCCTCCGGCGCTGCTGCGATTCCCGTCCGGGCGAACGATGGCGCCCAGTTCGAACAGCAGGTCGAATCCGTCCTGGATGCTCTTTTCAGCCGGCCGGTCGATGAATGGGAAATCGGCGATATTTCCCAGTTTCAGCGCGATCATGCGCAGGATGACCTCGGCCAGGTTGGAGCGCAGGATCTCCGGCTGGGTGAACAGGGGCCGGTTGGCGTAGTCCTCCTCGGTGTAGAGGCGAATGCACACCCCGTTTTCCACACGCCCGCAGCGCCCTTTGCGCTGATCGGCGCTGCTCCTGGAAATCGGCACCACCGGCAACGAGGTGGTCCGGGACCGGGGCACATACTGGGAGATGCGCGCCAGGCCCGTGTCCACCACGTACTTGATCCCCGGAATCGTGATGGAGGTCTCGGCCACGTTGGTGGCCACGATGATCTTACGGGCCGCCGTGCTCGCGAAAACCCTGCGCTGCTCCCCGGCACTGAGCCGGGCAAACAGGGGCAGGATCACGGTCCTCGTAAAATGGCGCCCCCCCAGTGTCTCGCAGGTCTCCCGGATATCCTGCTCGGTGGGCATGAAAATCAGGATGTCCCCCCGGGTGCGGCTGCGCCATCAGCCCATCCACGGCGGTTGCCGCCAACTCGACCGGCGTGCGGTCCTCCTTGTCTTCCGGGTCGGCATCGGGATAGAAATAGCGTGTCTCAACCGGATAAAGCCGCCCGGACACCTCGATCACCGGTGCATCGTCAAATGCCTTGGAGAATTTCTCGGTGTCGATGGTGGCCGAGGTAATGATCAGCTTCAGGTTCCTTCGTTTGTGGACCAGCTGTTTCAGGATGCCGAGCACAAAGTCGATGTTCAGGCTGCGCTCGTGGGCCTCGTCGACGATAATCGTATCGTATTCGTTGAGCCAGGGATCGCCCTGGGTTTCCGCCAGGAGAATGCCGTCGGTAACCACCTTGATGTACGCGTCGGGGCCGCTCTTGTCCTGAAAACGGATCTTGTAACCCACCGATTGTCCGAGAACCTCTCCCAACTCCTCGGCGATGCGGGCGGCCACCGTGGTGGCGGCAATGCGCCGGGGCTGGGTGCAGGCAATCCTGCCGTTGATGCCGCGCCCGGCAGCCAGGCAGAATTTGGGGATCTGGGTGGTTTTTCCCGATCCGGTCTCACCGGAGATGATCGTCACCGGATGATTGTGGATGCTGTCGATGATCGCCGCCTTTGCCGCGGTGATCGGCAGATGGGTCAGATCCTGAAATCGGGGAACCCCTTCACGACGCCGCTGCCCTCTGGCAACGGCGTCACGGATTTTCGGCGCCAGGCCGTTCAGGCGTCGGGCCATCTGCGCGTCCGCCATCTTTTTCCGGGACCGTACCAGCCGGTCCAATTCACGGCGCAGGGCGATGGCGTCGCTGTGCATGGCCTTTTTAAGCAGGCTGCGGAATTGGTCGATTTGCTTTTGGTTGTCGGTCACGGATGGTCCTGTTCGTCTGCTTTCTCGGGCTTGTCGCGCCCTTTTCTACCATGACCAATAACGAAAACAACCCTTTTTACCGGCGAAGATCAGCAGATCGGGAATTCCCTGCAGTTCTGAACCGCGATCGCGAGCGCATTCCCCGCGGCTCGCCATGGGGATTCTTTAATTGTGCCGGTTCGCGCGATCTGCTAAACTGGTCATCGATTTGACGCTTCTGGTGTCGCGCTTGGCATCGAGGCAGGATCCAACAATATACGGAGGTTGAAAAGCAAAGAGATGACAAGGAACTATTTGCGCTGGCGCGGATTGATCGCCGTTTTAGCTTGTGCCGTGCTTTTGATCGGCGCCATCGATCAGACCACCAAGGATGCGCTCACGGTCAGGCACATCCTCAGAGTCATCGCCGAGAAGCCCCCCCGGTCCGACACTCAGGAGCTCAGCACTGAAGTAACCGAGAAGGAGCTCAACGCCTACATTGCCTACCGTCTGGCACAGGAGAAGGAGCCGGTTTGCGACAGCCTGACGGTGAAACTGCTGGATCACAACCATGTCCACGGAAAAATCCGGTTTGATGCGCAGCGGCTCAACCTGGACGCCCTGATCGGCGAGAATCTGGATTTTGATTTCAAGGCGGTTTTTTTGACCCGTGATGGGGCGGCCCGTATCGATCTGGTCTCCCTGCAGCTCAACGGCCAACCCGTTGATCCGCAGGTGCTGGACTTCGTTGTCCACACGGCTGCATTGGTATACCGAACGGAATCGTCAGGCATCGGTGACTGGTATGAATTGCCCAAAGGAATAAAACGGATCAATATCCGAAAGGCCAACGCCGTCCTGTATTATTGAAGGTTCCACTGTGACCTTTTTCATTTTCCTCCGTTATCGTTTCAACCAACCACCTAAAAGGAGGTAAAAATGAAAAAAATGGCCGGTTTAATTGCGGCGGTGATGCTGATTTATTCAACGGTTGCATACGCCGGTGGGGGTAAGAACCAGAATCGGCATGACGGAAGCAAGGGCAAAGGCCAAACCAGCCAGGAACGCATCAATAAATAGTGGCCATCCGGAAACGGTTATTTTTGTATATCGGGATTGAACCCTCCCCGCGGCAAGCGGCGGGGAATGCGTTCGCTATCGAGGTTCAATCGAATCGACGGTCATGGACTCACCACACTCGTTTTCAATACGGTCACCGGGGTGAAAGACGATTCGCCGGATGGGAGCACTTTGGATTGCATATATCCGGGTAATGCCGCTTTTCGGAAACCTCAGCTGAATCCGCCAGCCCGATACGCCGTCAACGATGCCCGCGCCCAGCTCGGGTTCCATTTCACTGGCCCATCGTTGACCCACCGCACATTCGGTCATAGGCGCGAATCTCTCTCCGGTTCGAGTCCGTCCAAAAATGGTAGCTTGGGGTTCAGATCAAGGCCGCAGGGTTTTGGAAACCGCAGGCGTAGCATCGCTACATCGAGGATTTCCAGAACACGAGAACGCCGAGCTGGGCCGCAAGATGCCGCTTTTGGATGGACACGTAAAAAAACCATCGGTTCCGGCATACTGCCGGAACCGATGGTGTGGTGTTGCATTGACGGCCCGAAACTCGATACCCCAGATCTGCCGACTATTCCTTCAATCTTAATTCGGACTGGATGATATCATAGCTGGCCTTTTCCGACACACCTCCCCAATGCATACCTAAAGGCCGTGATCGTAACCGCCATTTTTGAGACCGGTTTTAGAATTGCAATGAAAAATCGCGGTGTACCGACAGGCAACTGGCAACCGCTTTGACCTGATCATCCGTCAACCGTCGCTGCAATCGAAGACCGATGGAGTCCTTGATAGCATGGTCATAGGAAGCAAGCGCAGGGGCGATTACAGCTGCTGCGCGACGACGCCAATCGACTTCAGCCGAATATACTGTCAAGCCTTCGCTCAGGAGCTGAATGGCCTTTTCCGGTTCTGGTTCATTTCCCTTGAGCGCCCTGCGTGCCTTGGAAAGCTTGGACTTGATGTCGCTTGTGCCGGCAACCTTACCCAGCGCCTTTTCTGCTTGTTCGATCCGTTCCATGGCAGCCTCATCCGGCTCATTGGCAATTGCTGTTTCGAGAGCGGTCATTTGCGGTTCAAGCGCAGCCAGTTCATCTGCGCCATCGATGACCTCTCGTAATTCCGCAATCGTTTTATACGCTTGATCGACGTTGCTGCGGTAATCTCTGCGGGCCTTCTCTTCGGCATTTTCCAAATCCGCATAACGCTTGTTGACGCCAGCCCAGCTCTCGGGAATCTGATTTTGAAGGTCGGTTATCGCCGCCTCGGCTTTCTCGATGCCTGCTTCGATTCGGATGATTTCATCCCTGTCCGGGGAATCGCTCCGGGTCGTCCTCGTCAAATCCTGCTTCAATTTAGCGACTTTCAGGCCGATAATACGCATGTCTGACTGCAACCGGCGAACATGCTGATGCTGGGGACGGTATTCGGATGAATAACCGACGCGATTCTCTTCAGCCAGGCGAACCTTGGCGATCAAATCAAACGTATTCAGGGTCCGATCCAGGCTTTCGTTCAACACTTCGCGTCGTTTTTCCGGTAAAAAACTGAGATCCAAAGCACGCAGCGTGTTGACGTGGTTGCGCAGTTGCCCACCTTGTTCATCATAGTAATCAAAGAGATATTCTTCAATACAAAGCTGCATTCGCGGATTGATCGGCGGCGGCGCCGTATCGGCACTCAGAGAAATACGAGTGGGCAGGTAGTTCACCATGGCGGGCGTAAGCGCAACAATCACCAATGCAACCACCTGCAATCCAATAAAGGGAATCGCTCCACGATAAATGTGCAGTGTTTTAACGATGGGGGGTGCAACGCCACGCAGGTAAAACAGGGAAAAGCCAAAGGGCGGCGTCAGAAATGAGGTTTGAAGATTAAGACCAACCATCACGCCAAACCACACGGCAGTCACATTGGCACCCGGGTCGGCAAGCAGAATGGGGGCGACAATGGGGACGACGACAACGGCGATTTCGAGAAAATCGATGAAAAAACCGAGAACGAACATCACCGCCATGACGACGATAAATTGGACCCAGAATCCACCTTCCAGATTGGATAAAAAATGCTTGACCAGTTCTTCCCCGCCAAAACCACGGAAGGCAGCGGTCAACATGGCGGCACCAATCAGAATAATAAAAACCATCGATGTCGTTTTGGCCGTTTCAACCATGACCGAGTTGAGGGTATCTTCAATTTTATATATTCGCCAGGCACTCCAGGCCACAGCAATCAACAGCCCGATGACCGCAACCGCAGCCAGGAAGATACCGATAGCATCCCCCGGCTTGATGCTTTTGACGTTCAGGTCATAAAAGGAGAGTACAACCGCAATGACAACGGTCGAGACGACTGCCAGAATTGCAGGGTAATAGGTGTTGCGTTGACCCTCGGTCAGGCGATACCCCCCCATGACCATGGCGCCGACGGCACCCACCGCACCGGCTTGGTTGACCGTGGCCACGCCCAGTATGATCGAGCCGAGCACCAGAAGAATAAGGGTCAACGGCGGTGTCAACGCCAAGGCAACCCGCTTGGCGAATGTTCGATCGAATTTGCCTTCATAAGGTACCGGCGGCGCGGAGCCTTTCTTAAAAAAGGCCACAATCAGGATATAAAGGATATATAACCCGACAAGCACCAGACCGGGTACCAGGGCCCCCATAAACATTTCACCGGCGCTGGTAGAGGTGACATCCAGGACCGAAGGCATGCTGAATTCACCGGTTGCAGCTTTATACGCTGCTTTGCGGATCGTGCTGGCTTGATCGGAAGCACCGGATAACTGGTCGGCAAGGATAATCAGAACAATCGAGGGAGGAATGATCTGGCCTAGCGTGCCCGAGGCGCAAATCGTGCCCGTTGCCAATGGTTTGGAATAATTGTTGCGCAACATTGCCGGAAGTGAAATCAATCCCATGGCAATGACCGTGGCCCCGACGATACCGGTAGTCGCCGCCAGCAGTGTGCCGACCAGGACAACGGATATTCCCAACCCGCCGGGTACCGGCCCAAACAGTTGGGCCATCGTAACCAACAGATCTTCTGCAATTTTGGAACGTTGGAGCATAATGCCCATAAAAATAAACAATGGAACCGCGATCAGGGTATCCCGTTCGACATCCCAATAGAGACTTCGAAAATTGGTCACGCCGGCACTGAGCCACGTTAAGGGGCCCCCTTCTACGAAGTAGGCGCTGGGATCTCCTGCAAACAGATACCCGCACAGCGCTGCCAATCCAATCGATAAAATGGCGGCTCCCGGCAATGAGAAGGCGACCGGGTAGCCCGACGAAAGCGCAACCATCATCATTAAAAGGAGAATAGCGATAAAGACTACGTCCATGTAGTGATCCTTTTCATTTTATGATCTTTTATGAATTGCCGGCTAACTGATCACCACCTGGTTCCTGACGAAGGTCAGCGACCTTGTCGAGCAGGTAACTGGAAAATTGTATGATCATGGACACCGCGTAGACGGCTAAAAATCCAACCATCAGGTACTTCACATACAATCCATAACCGGATTGGGAAACTTCGAAACTGTGTAGCGGACTGTTGATGCTGCTCGTTTTATCCCACATGCCGGTCATGAGGATAATCCACCCCAATGGCAAGCCCAACAGCAGTGTGCCGACCGTATTGGTCCAGGCCTTGCTGCGTATACCGAAACGCGAATAAAGCACATCGACACGGACATGTCCGTCATGAACCAACGTATAGGCACTGGCAAAAAGAAATAATGCCGCATACCAGAAACGCACGAGATCTCCCATGAAAGGCTGTTCGTAGGAAAAAACAAATCGGGAAATAACGATCTGAAACTCGGCCAACACGACCAAAAAGGCCAACCAGGTAAATCCCAGCGATCGATTAAAAATAGCAATGACCAACGACAGCAGGATCAATGGATAGTGCAAATATAGGCCGCGAAATTGGGGGCGACCGAGGGCTTCGGTTAAATCATCACCAATCAATGCTGGCAGGAGGTTCTCGACCCTGAGAAAAGAGATGAGGATATCGACGAAGCCGATGATCAGTACGACCCAGAAGGCCGCCCGAATGATATAGGCGGCAAACCCGGACAGCATTTCGGCATCCGCGCGCAAGGTACGTTGGCGAGTCCACAGGACATAAAGGATAGTGAGCGCAACCGCTCCCAAGTAGCTCAGAAGCTGAAGCCACCCTTTGGTAATCTGGTCATCCACAAGAGGGGTGCGTAAGGCTTCCAGGCCAAGCCAGCCCTGGTGTGAAAAAAAAGATGGCAATCCAGGCCATTGCCGCCAAACATTCAGGTAATTGTTAATTAGAAAAAACAGCATGATCGCGACGATCGATACTGCAAATGCGCGTATCACCAAAATGATGACTTTATTACCTGAAGCATCGTTCTCAATGACTGTGTTTGATATATCTTTTGTATCGATGGTGTCTGATGAGTTCATAAGTTGTGGGTGTTCATATGTGAGGTGGTGGATATAATGTGATTGTGCGGCCGTACCAACTCCTTCAGTCGAATGGGTTTTTTGAAACGTTCCCTATAGACGTAAAATATGGTACCCCGGGGGGTACCATATTTTCAATGAAAGAATTTTTCGTATCGATTACAGACCCAGTACACGATTACGCTGGTTGAGGTAGGCCTGATCGGAGATCTTCATCCAGCTTCCCAACTCTTTGCGTGCGTTAACAAAACTGTCATCGATCTTTGCCGCCAGTGCACTGTGTTTGCGTGTCTCTGCATATACTTCCGCAGATGCTTCACCAAAAGCATCGTAGATATCATCGTTAAATTCACGTAACTGTACGCCTTGATCCTTGACCAGTTTGGCAAGGGACGCTCCGTTTCTGGCATTGAATTCAGCCATCATGACATCGTTTTCCATGGATGAGGCGGCTTCAATAAGCAATTGGTCAGATTTTGAAAGGCCATCCCACCATTTTTTATTCATGCCGATAGACAGCATCGAGCCGGGTTCGTGCATGCCCGGGTAGTAGTAATACTTGGCGGCTTCGTAGAACTTCATGAAAGCATCATTCCAGGGGCCGACCCACTCCGTCGCATCAATTGCTCCGGAAATCAGGTTTTCATAAATCTGGCCACCGGGAAGGGAAACCGGGGAAGCGCCCAGCTTGGCCATGACATCGCCGCCGAGTCCGGGAATACGCATTTTGAGGCCCTTCAGGTCATCGACGGAGTTGATTTCCTTGCGAAACCATCCGCCCATCTGCGAGCCGGTATTGCCGCACATCAATCCTTTGATGCCAAATCCTCCAGCCAGTTCATCCCACAATTCCTGGCCGCCGCCGAAGCGAATCCAGGCGTTGAATTCGTTGCAGGTTAGTCCAAAAGGAACCGAACAGAAATAAGGAAAACCCGGGTGCTTGCCCTTCCAATAGTATTCGGCGCCATGATAAATCTGCGCATTGCCCGAGGCGACCTCATCGAAGGAATCGAATGCCTTGACCCGTTCGCCAGCGGCAAAATAGTTCACCTTCATCCGGCCGTCGGTCATATCGGTCAAGCGCTTAGCAAAACGTTGGGCGCCAGTACCCAGACCGGGCAAATCACGCGGCCACGTGGTCACCATGGTAATTTCTATCGTCTTTTGTGCATGTACGGCAGGAGCGCCTGCGATCACGGCTCCGGCAGCAATGGCCCCAGCACCCGCTTTCTTGATAAATTCTCGTCTTTTCACAGCATTCCTCCTTAATGGTTGGTTAATAAATCATCGGATTTCCTGCAACACGTCAATTTACCAGGGGAATTTTTAAGTTACGATCTTGACAGCAGCTTGGAGAACGCATGCCCTTTTGCCCTTCACCGATTTTACCGACGTTGCAAACAAATAGCTAAAACCTTCAGTTCGTTACAATATATGCGTCATAATGTCAACATGCAGAAAAAATGAATCGGATTCAGTTCCCTCCAAAACCGGTTTGCGAGCCGAGGCGGGCCCGGGATTGCAAAATGACTTTTCCTTGATAAAGACGCAACGACCCGTTATGAATATACGCTCAAACAGCGATCCGGTTAAGGCATTCGTAAATGCAGGCGCCTGACCGGTAAAGGGGAGCCGATGGCGGGGAATTTATACTGGGCGGACAGCTACGTACAAAAACCAATTGAGGGATTGCGAATTAAGGAATTATGGGATTGGCGGAAAACAGAACCCAATAAGACAGCATTCCTTCAATTCACAATCCGGAAACAACAAATTACAAGCACCAACCCTCAAATAAATTCCAAATTACAATGCTCACATGTCAAATAAGACCAAAAACCACCAGTTGTTTGGAATTTTCAATTTTAGTCATTGTGATTTGTTTGTCATTTGGTTTTTGATTTTTGTGATTTATTGGTTATTGATTTTTTTACATAAAAAACAATATTTTAGTTAGTAACCACACTAAATTTAAGGATGATATTAATGACCATCCATACCATCAAATTCATCCCCCACAACCGCGAAATCAAGGTCAAAAACGGCGAAAGCCTGATCCGGGCAGCCATGGAGGCCGGGGTGCACATCAACGCCTCCTGCGGTGGCGAGGGCGTGTGCGGCAAATGCCGGGTCATCGTGGAAGCCGGCGAGGTGGCGGGAGGCCTCAGCGAGCAGTTGAGCCAGGCCGACCGGAAAAAAGGCTTCCGCCTGGCCTGCCGGTCGACGATCACCGGAGATGTGATCGTCCGCGTGCCAGTGGAGTCAGCCGTCGACGCTAGCGTGCTCAGCCAGGGCTATGTCCCGCGGCGCACGGCCCGTATCCGGCAGATGGACCTCAATGACCTGAAGGAACAGGGGCTTTTCCTGCCGCCGGTAGAAAAGGTTTACATTGAACTGCCCGAACCCGACAACCAGGATCACCTGCCCGACGTCACCCGCTTGGTCAGCCACCTCAAGCTACACCATAAAGAACACCGCCTGACGGTGAGCCTGCCGGTGATCCGCAAGATCCCTGAAACACTGCGAAAAGACGGATTCCGGGTCACCGCCACCCTGGCCCGGCCGGTGATGGACAGCGGCAAGACCGAAATTATCAACGTCCAGTCCGGAGACACCACCGAGCGCAACTATGCCATCGCCATGGACATCGGCACCACCACGGTCTACGGCCAGCTCATCGACCTGAAAAGTGGGGCGGTCATGTCCGAACACGGCGAGTTCAACGGCCAGATCAGCTACGGAGAGGATGTGATCAGCCGGATTGTCTTTGCCGAAAAAGAGGGCGGACTGGAGCGTCTCCACAAGGTGGTTGCGGAAACCATCAATACCATCATCGGCAAGATCGTACGCAGTGCCAAGGTGGACCCGGACGATATCGCCGCCATCACCCTGGCCGGCAACACCACCATGACCCAGCTGCTGCTTCAGGTCAATCCCCGCTACATTCGCCGCTCCCCTTACGTGCCGGCGTCCACGCTCTACCCGCCCATCCGGGCGGTGGATATCGGCCTGGATCTGCGGGATCACGTCACGGCATTAGTCTATCCGGCTGTTTCCAGCTATGTGGGCGGAGATATCGTGGCTGGCGTCATGGGGTCGGGGATGTATCTGGACGACCGGCTGACCCTGTTCATGGACATCGGCACCAACGCCGAAATCGTCATCGGCAACCGGGACTGGCTGGCCTGCGCCGCCTGCAGCGCCGGACCGGCTTTCGAAGGCGGCGGTATCAAATTCGGCATGCGGGCGGCCAAAGGCGCCATCGAAGACTTCTCTCTGGATCCGATCACCTGGGAGCCCATGCTCATGACCATCGGTAATTTGCGCCCCAAGGGCATTTGCGGATCCGGGCTGATCATCATGACCGCCGTCATGTTCGAACTCGGCCTGATCAACAACCTGGGCAAGTTCAACAGGGAGCTATCCACGAACCGCATCCGGCAAGACAACGGGATATGGGAATACGTGCTGGCCTGGGCCGGTGAGACCCAGATCGACCGGGACATCGCCCTTACCGAAATCGATATCGAAAACCTGATTCGCGCCAAGGGAGCCATCTTCAGCGGCTGCATGACCCTGTTGACCGAGGTGGGCATGGGCATGCAGGATATCGATCGCATCATCCTGGCCGGCGGTTTCGGCAGCTACGTGGACCTGGAAAAGGCCATCACCATCGGGCTGCTGCCGGAGATCGATGCGGACAAGGTCACCTTTATCGGCAACAGCTCCCTCCTGGGGGCCAAGATGAGCAGCCTGACCAACCGGATCCGCAAAGATGTGGTGGAGGCGACCCGCAGCATGACCAATTTCGAGTTGTCGGAAACCCCATCCTACATGGACAATTATGTGGCGGCCCTGTTCCTGCCCCACACGGACATTAACCAGTTTCCCCGGCTCAAGGAGCGCATGGCTCAGCGGCGGCAACCGTCCTGACCGAGGCCGGTCAGACGCGCATATGGTCATAACTATAAAGGATAACAGCGGTTCTGCCGGTAGGTGTTTTACCGGCTGTCGATGCCAGTTACGTAATGAAGACAATATAGTAAGATTTGGGATTTAATCCCACTCCTCTATTGACAAATAAACCATTCAACCTATAAGAATAATCCTTGGTTTTCCGCCTTTGGGAAGCGGGAGGTCATCTCGGCCCCAGTGGCCCTTTCGCAACAAATCACAATCTGTTTTTCCGGCTGACAAATTAGTCATCATTGGCGTACCAGAGGACTGTTTTGACGATGCTGTGCTGCATGAAAAAGAAAACGATCCATCACACTGACCGCAACACTGTCCTATACCCGCCTATCCTCTTCCACGGATTTTTATCTACCGCTGTAGATACTACATATAGAAAATACTTAAACGAAAGGGGGCCTGAGCTTTTCATTTCGTGACCGGGGCGCTTCGCCCTGTCACACGCACAATGAACCACCGCATGGCTGTAGTACACCTCAATCATTAACCGGTAGCTGATAAGGAGGTAACTTTGAGTTTCGAATTCTACAAGGAATCCTATGCAGGTGCGATAAAGGCGATCTCCATCGGTAAAGGCGACAAAGCCATTACTGTCGGAGGCGAAACCTGCTACCCACTCTATCAGTTTGAGGGGGAAATGCCCCACAAACCGAAAGTGGCCATGGAGATCTGGGACATGGCCCCCGAGGAGTGGCCGGCAGCGGCAATGGAACCCTTTAAGGACGTGGTCTCCGACCCGGCCGCATGGGCAAAAAAATGCGTTGAGGAATACGGCGCCGAAATTATCGTGCTCCAGCTCAAAAGCATCGACCCCAACGGCACCGACGCCAGCCCGAAAGAAGCATCAGCCACGGTGAAAAAGGTGCTGGCCGCCATCGATGTTCCCCTGGTGGTCTGGGGCATCGCCAACCACGAAAAGGACGAAGCGGTCTTCAAGCAGATCGCCCAGGACTGCCAGGACGTGCAGCTGACCTTAGGCCCGGTGGAGGACAAGAACCACAAGGGCATCGGCGCCGCCGCCATGGGCTATGGCCACGCCATCATCAGTTCGTCTCCCATCGACGTCAACCTGGCCAAGCAGGTCAACATTCTGCTGGAAAACCTGGGCATGCCCATGGATCGAGTGATCATCGACCCCACCACCGGCGGTCTGGGCTACGGCCTGGAGTACAGCTACTCGGTCATGGAGCGCCTGAGAATGGCCGCCATGGCCCAGGGTGACGACAAACTCCAGATGCCCATCATCAACAACCTGGCCAACGAGATCTGGAAGTGCAAGGAAGCCAAGCAGGGTGTGGACGAAGCCCCAACCCTGGGTGATCCGGAGAAACGCGGCGTCCTCATGGAAGCCGTGGGCGCCGTCACCTACCTCATGGCCGGATCCGACATCCTGATCATGCGTCACCCCGAGGCCATCCGGCTGGTCAAGGCATTCATCGACATCGCCATGGACGGTGGCAGCGCCGCCGACATCGCCCCCATCGCCAAACGGCTGGAAGGCGTCTCCGTGGATCTGGCCGCCCTGGCACCGGCACCGGACCTGACCATCGAAGAAGAGAAAAAAGCCGCCCCGGCCAAAGCCGCCGCTGCACCCAAGGCTGCTGCCAAACCGGCCGCCAAACCGGCCGCCGCACCCGCAGCCAAGCCGGCTGCTGCAAAGAAAGCCGAACCGGCACCGGCAGCTGCCCCCGCCGCTCCGGTGGTAGACGCACAAGCCGACGCCAAGGCAAAGGCCGACGCCGAAGCCGCCGCCAAAGTCAAAGCCGAAGCAGATGCCATGGCCAAGGTCGAGGCGGAAGCCAAAGCCAAAGCGGATGCCGAGGCCAAGGCCAAAGCAGCCGCAGACGCCAAGGCAAAAGCGGAGAAGGAAGCCGCCGCCAAGGTAGCCGCCGAAAGAGACGCCTCCGAGGAGTCTCTGCGCCAGAAGCGTGCTGCCGAAAGAGCCAAGATGGCTGCCGAACGCAAAGCCGGCGCCGCCGACAAGGTGGTTCCCATGACCCCTGCCGCCGAGCAAAAGAGCGAGCCCGAGAAAATTCTCGCCCGGCTCGACTGGGTCCACCGACGCGTCTCACTTTACTAAACCTTGAATCGTCAACCCTTGCCGAAATCAATACGAGGAGGAACCTCTGATGGCAGAACTAACCAAAGACAAAGGCGCCAAACTGGCCGATCCGGTCGGCGCTTCCATTGATCCTGCAACCCAGGAACTGATCGCCCGCGCCCAGCGGCTGGGCATCGACACGGTATTCGACCGCGCCGTCCAAATGAAACCCTGCGCGATCGGTATCCAGGGCATCTGCTGTAAAAACTGCGCCATGGGCCCCTGCCGCCTGCCCCTGCCCAAGGGCGGCATCGACGGTGAAGACACCCGCAAGGGCCTGTGCGGCGCCACGGCCAATACCATCGCGGCCCGCAACTTT
>CAVONM010000012.1:0-43058 GCA_963697225.1 uncultured delta proteobacterium | reverse complement strand
CACAAGCCTGAAACCGCTGATTCCTGAGAGCCGTGCCCATCCAAAGAAGCACCCCTGAGGGGAGTTTTGCAACGACGCTTCAATTAACAACTTGGGTCGGGTGGAAATCACAAATTTTAATAGGCTTACAATATGTCCCCGACAAATGCCCCCCAACAGGTCAGAATGGATGCCGCCGTTGCCGGACCTCTGCTCATGCTTGCCGCTGCATTGCTGTTCACCATGCTCAACCTGTTGATCAAACAGATCGGCCCCGAATTTACCATCTGGCACATCGGATTCTATCGATTTTCTGGCGGGGCAGCGGTGCTGCTCATGGTTTTCGGCAGGCATGGCAACCCCTATCGGGGCCACAACACCCGGTTGCTGATCATCCGTGGATTCAGCGGTTCGGCTGCCTTTCTTTCCCTCGTCACGGCCATCCGCCTGTTGCCGGTCTCTACCGCCCTGGTGATCTTTTACGCCTATCCGGCTTTTTCCGCCGTTTTCTCCTACCTGATATACGGCGACCGTTTATCCAAGGCGGAAATCGCCTGCATTGCCGTGGTGGTCATCGGCATCGGCGTGCTGTTCGATTTCAAGCTGGAAGGGGGGTTTTTCGGCCAGCTCATGGCCTTGTCCGGCGCCGCATTCGCCGGTCTCACCGTTACCCTGATCAAGACCCTTCGAGAAAAAAACGGCCCGGTCATCATCTATCTCTACTTTTGCACCATGGGCATGCTGGTGACCCTTCCCCAATTTGCCAGGGCCCCGCTGTTGCCATCGACAGGCATGGCCTGGGCCATGGTGCTGGGGATCATTTTTGTCTCGGTCGCCGCGCAGCTGCTGATGAACCAGGGCTTTTTTTACTGCAAAGGGTGGGAGGGCGGTGTTTTCATGTCCAGTGAGGTGATCTTTACCGCCATGGTGGGCATTGCCCTTTTAGGGGATCCGGCATCGTGGCGCTTCTGGGTTGGCGGACTGCTGATCTTCGGCAGTGCCGTGGCCCTGAACCGATTCAAGGCCAATTCGATGAAACGGAATAAACGGATCGATGCAGAAAGCAGAGGTTGAGGGGTTCAAGGGATTGAGGGATTGAGGGATTGAGGGGTCAGAGGGAGAGGGCGAGAGGGCGAGAGGGCGAGAGGGCGAGAGGCGAGAGGGCGAGAGGGCGAGAGGGCGAGAGGGCGAGAGGGCGAGAGGGCGAGAGGGCGAGAGGGGTTTTAATACCCTGACCCGGCCAATGCAGAAGCAACAAATTTCAAGCACCAAATTCCAAATCACAATCTCCAAATTTCAACGCCAGCCGTTTTCGTGGTCGACAAACTGAAGGTTTTGGGCGTTGTGCCGCTCACCGGCCACCTTCCCACCCAGGGCATCCAAGGCCTTGATGGTCTCCGGTGACAGCCGGATGGCCGCGGCCGCCACATTTTCCGTGAGGTGTCGTTTTCGTCCCCCGGACCATAGGCGTGGGACATGCCCCAGCAGCCCAGGCCCATAGCGGACACCGCAAGATGATTGTTTCCCAGACGGCGTGTGTGCATCGTGTCTCTCCCTACGTGAGTAGTCTTGTCCGGATCGCCTCAGACCTTCCATCGCACGCCCAACCCGTGTATAATACCCCAAAATGACGGATTCGTAAAAAAGCCGATATCTGCGTTACGCTGCATCCCTCGTCATTGCGGAGTACCATCATAAGTACGCCTCATTCCTCGGGATTTGCAAGCCTTGATCTCGGCATTTTTACGAATCCGTCTGAAATGCGACTTTTTACGAGTCCACCATAATTGGTTTGTTTGCTTTGTTTTTGCGGTTTACCGATTAAATATCAGTGTCCACCCAGAAATGGTAGATTTTGGTTCAGGCTAAGGCCGCAGCGAAATTGAAACCGCAGGCGTAGTGGCACTACGTCGAGGATAGCGCTGAAGCTTCACTACGTGCTCAATCGAGCGAGAACGCAGGCATGGACCGAAAGATGCTGTTTCTGGATGGACAATAGCTAAGACAGGCAGCCCATGCAACGGTTCATTCTTGGTGCGATCATCACCCTTCTTTGCCTGCCGATTCCGGCACGGGCGCTGACGCTGGAGGGGAAACTGGTTCAAGGCGGCATGGCCATCGGCCGAATCGACCCTGCGACCACCGTTCATTTCCATGGGAAAGCCGTGCGGGTCTCGGCGGACGGTCTATTTGTGATCGGTTTTGCCCGGGACGCGGAAGCGACGTCGGTGATCGAGCTTCACCAGCCCTCCGGTAAGGTCGAGAAGCATTCGGTCGCTATCGAAAAACGCACTTACCAAATCCAGCGTATCGATGGATTGCCGCCGCGCAAAGTCAGCCCGTCACCTGAAGATCAAAAACGAATCAGTAAAGATCGTGCCTTGGTGAAAAAGGCCCGCCAAATGGACGATGCGCGCACCGATTTTGTCCGACCCTTCATCTGGCCGGTCATCGGCAGGATCAGCGGGGTCTACGGCAGTCAGCGCATATCTGAACGGCAAGCCCAAATGGCCCCATTACGGCGTGGACATCGCTGCGCCGACCGGTACGCCGGTGAAGGCGCCGGCCGACGGTGTGGTGAGCATGGCCCACAACGACATGTTTTACTCCGGCGGCACCCTGATCGTCGACCACGGCCACGGCCTGTCCACCACCTATATGCACCTGCATAAAATATTGGTCGAAGCGGGGCAGCGGGTCAACCAGGGCGACGTCATCGCCCAGGTGGGCGCGACCGGCCGCGTTACCGGCCCCCATCTGCACTGGGGCATGAACTGGTTTGACACCCGTCTGGATCCGTCGCTGCTGGTGCCGCCCATGCCGGAGG
This sequence comes from uncultured delta proteobacterium, assembly GCA_963697225.1. GTDB lineage: Bacteria > Desulfobacterota > Desulfobacteria > Desulfobacterales > Desulfosarcinaceae > Desulfosarcina. Next base: position 40,252 of record CAVONM010000012.1, on the reverse strand, counting down.
CAGCGGCAGCAGCAGCGCAGTAACTCATGTTTCTGCGGCCGATGGCGAACCAGTCCTTCCTGGGACACCGTGGCCACCAACCGGCCGTCCTGCGTGAAAATGCGGCCGATGGACAGCCCCCGGGACCTGGAAGCACTGGGGCTCTCCATCGCGTAGAGCAGCCAGTCGTCCATGCGAAAATCCCGGTGAAACCACATGGCGTGGTCCAGGCTGGCCATCTGCATCTCCGGTTCCCAGAAGGTGTGCCCGTGGGGATACAGGGAGGTGCCCACCAGATTGAAATCCGAGGCGTAGGCCAGCAGGTAGTGGTGGACAGCCATTTCATCGGGCAGGGGGCCGATTGCTCGGAACCAGACATATTTTTCCGGGGCTCTTTTTTCCGGCTTGAACGGATTGATCGGGTTGACGTGGCGGATCTCGATGGGCTTTTCGCAAAGGATCTTTTCCCGGATACCCGAAGGGATGTGGTCGGCCAGTTTACGGGCGGTTTCTATCTCCGGCTCCAGCCCGTCGGGCCCCTTGACTTCGGGCATCTCGTCCTGGTGGTCGAAACCCGGCTCGTCAATCTGGAACGAAGCGGCCATGGAGAAGATGGCCCGGCCTTTCTGAACGGCCACCACACGGCGGGTGGTGAAGCTTCTTCCGTCCCGGATGCAGTCCACGGTGTAGGCAATCGGTTTTTTTGCGTCGCCGGCCCGCATGAAATAACCATGCAGGCTGTGGGCCTGCCGCCCGTCGGGAACGGTCTGGGAGGCGGCGGACAGCGCCTGACCCAACACCTGGCCACCGAATACGCTGCCGAAGCCCAGGTCCTGGCTCTGGCCGCGGAAAATATTTTCTTCGATTTTTTCCAGTTTCAGCAGTTTCAAGAGTTCTTCGAGAACGTTTCCCTGGACGCAGACACTCATGATCGGGCCTCCCCGCATCTATGTTTCAGCGGTTAATAGAACACGTTTTAAATAATACCAAGCAAAACCACATTCCTGTTATAATTTTTTGGTTGGTAACTGTCACGCGCTCCTTTTTACGGCCATTCCACCTGAATATCGAGGGGTGACAAATTAACCGGTTCTCGTTATAGTGCGGTCTTGTTCAACCAAACGATAAACAGCCTGTCAAGGTCTGCCATCGGGGAGGTCGCCTATGCCGGCACCGAAAAACGCCATGGAAGTGTTTCAGCTTCTGGACAAGTCCAACTGCAGGGAGTGCGGTGAGAAGACCTGCCTGGCACTTGCCGGCGCTGTGTTTCAAGGCAAACGGAAGATCAGTGAATGCCCGAAATTAAGCCCTGATGTCATCGAGCGCTTTTCCGGAGATCCCACCGATCTGAACGCCATCGAAGAGAACCGGGAAGCCTTCATGGCGATGATGAAGCAAAAGATCTCCCGCATCGATCTCGCAATGGCTGCCGAGAGAACCGGTGGGCGATCTGAAAACGGCCGCCTGACCCTGAAAATCCTGGGCAAGGATTTCAGTGTTGACCGGCAGGGCAACCTTTATTCGGATATCCACGTCAATCCCTGGGTGGCGGCGCCCTTTTTCGATTACGTAATCAACGGGAAAGGCGTCGACCCCACCGGCCAATGGGTCTCTTTTCGGGAACTGAAAAACGGCAAAGACCGATACCCGTTGTTTCAAAAGCGGTGCGAAGAAGCCATGCTGCAGGTGGCGGACAGCTATACCGATCTGTTCGACGACGTGGTCCACCTGTTCAGCGGTCGACAGGTGGAACGGCAGTTCCAATCGGACATCTCCGTGGTGCTCCACCCGCTGCCCAAGGTGCCGATGATGATCTGCTACTGGTGCCCGGATGAGGGCCTCGGGTCCAGCCTGAACATTTTCTTCGACAAATCCGCCGACCGAAACCTGGACATCGGCTCCGTTTTCTCTTTGGGTGCGGGTCTTACCCAGATGTTTCAAAAGCTGGCCCTCAGGCATGGGTTTGGAGGGGTCTGAGGACGGAAGACTGAGGGCCGAAACCAGAAAAACCAATCGCTGCTGGGAGCCGCTTCACCATTTCCCAATCCCGATCAGGGTGTTAAAAAACGTCATGAGCGCAGGCAAGACAAGGCAAAAGATGTTGAAATAGCGGAGCATACACGCAGTATGTGAGCATTTTTCACCAAATTTTAACGCCGTATTGTCAAGCGCAATCGTTTTTTCCTGATAGAACCTATCTCAAAAATAAGGATCAGGGTTCAGGGCAAGGCATGCAACGGCGAAATAGCGGAGCATACATCCAGTATGTGAGCATGTTGAGCCGTTTCATAACGCCGCCATGGGCACTTAGACTATTTTTGAGACAGGTTCTAAGCAAACACCGTCGCCGTCTGCCGGCTATACACCGCCAGCCGCCCGTCAGGATCCCAGATGGCGGCACGTTCGTGAACGTAGCCGTTCTCAGCGCTGTCCGCCACCGAGCGATAGCTCCACCAGTCATTCTCCGTACAGGTCTGGCGGTTCAGGTGAACGAACCCCATCTCCCAGGTCACGGTGCTGGCTGCCGCAGGGGCCTCGAGCATGGCGAGCACCGGGGTGGGCCAGGCATCGGCCAGGGCGACCAGCCACTCTTCGGTGAGGCAATCGGTTGGCTCGCGAAACTGGATCCATCCGCCGATTTCATGGCCGCCCTTGCCCGAAAAAGGCAACTCGCCCAGCGCCCACCGATAGGCGAAGTGTCGCGTGAAGGCCGGCGTCAGGCCCTCGATATACGGCAGTTCGATGGCATTCGCCGGTTCGACCATTTTCGGTCGCGGCGCAGGATCGATCCGGATGGCGGATTCCCGGTCACTGCCAAAGCTGCCCAACACCACGCATCGCACCGCTTCCTGCTGAACCAGCTTGGCCTCCACATGGGTGACGGCCTTGCCCGACCGCAGCACGCCGGTTTGGATCGAAAATTCCTCCGGTCCGACTGGTCCGAATTATTGGCAATCAAACTAGTTTGGTTTCGGCAGTAATTTTTCAAAAACAAACGGCAAACAATCCTCTTCATTCATCGGCTTACCGGCCAGCATTGAATGCGAATCGATCCACTCTCTTTTGTTTTCTGCGATATAGGTTTCCAGGTCATGACTTTCAAGAAAATTTATTGTTCTTTGTGCAACCTGCTTCCTGGCGGTTTGATTTAGTTCAGGATCGTTAAGGATAAGGGCAGCGGCGCCTTTTATATAGTGGGACCACTTTCTATCTTCGATGCCAATTTTTTCTATTCCATCCATACCTTTCATTTTTTCATATTCAGGATCGTCAAAATATTTAACATATACCTCCATATAGAACTTCACCATTTCGATGACGCTTGATCCGAAAAAGGAATTGAAGGCGTCATCGTCGATGTAGGCATCTGCCAGATACATGAAATCTTTGTCCACATAATTGGTGTTATACATTTCAGCGTAACCGCATATCGCTCTGGCCACCGAGGCATTGCGCTCAAATCCGATACAATTAACGATCATATCCGTATCGATGCGCTGTTGACCGTTAACGACAACCCCGTTTTCATACAAATCGGTAACTTCACCGGTGATGGTGTCGAGCTTTTTCAGATAGTGCGCAATAAACCAAATGTCGGAAACACTGATGGTGTGCCCTGCATGCTTGATTTTTCCCATCCAGCACTCGGGTTGGGTAGCCCCACTGAGTTGATACAGTTTTTTCCAGTACATCATGTTGCGAATATTGCTTTTTTTGTCGTGTTTGAAGTCATCATCGTAGGGGGTGGCAAAGTTCAGGTAGTCGATAATCTTTGGGCATATGGTGCCATGGCGCCGGCATATCACGGTCACATGGCGTGCTCCGCCTTCCAGCGCGGTCCTGGCGTTTTCAATTGCAAAAGCGCCCATTCCCACAACGACCACATTTTTATTGCGCCAATCCAGTTCTTTGGCCTGGTCGGAGATACCGCTGACGATCATTCCCTGAAACGTTGACCGAGCCGGCCATTCAAGTTCTCTTGGCGTTCCGACACGATCGTTGATCGCCAGAATGACGCCCTTGCTTTCCAAGACGGATGGCACTCCCTTCCTGTTATACCTGATCTGATATCCCTTTTCCGTTTTCTCAATGCCGAGGACCTCGGTTTCCAGAAAAAGATGATCCGATACATTGGCTGACAATTGAGTGACATCCTCCAGGATCTCCCGCGTTGCCGAGTGGTCGCGATTGGATCGGGTCATGTTCTCAATGAGCCGATAGGCACCCTCGGAGGTATTGACCCGGGACGTGGCATTGGCATACATGGACCAAATGCCGCCGACCTTGTCACTTTTATCGAAGATGCAAAAGGAGGTGCCACGCTCCATCAATCGGTTGGCTGCATACAGACCGGTCACACCGGCACCCACAATGGCCACCTCGGCCGTTGCCGGCGGTGAACCGGCACTATCGATCCGTAATTGGCGATCATCAAATTGAAATCGTAAAGCCGTGTATTCAGTGATTCGGCGCCGGAGGGTATCCGTATTCGTGTTGTCGATAGGAATAATATCCAGGTCCTGGCCCTCAAACGAAAGATCCGCATCATCGACGGAAAAGATTGCGTATGGGTAGCAAGGAGAACGTATGGCTTTTAGCGCCGATAATATGTCAGCAACCTGCTTGGCCTGTTCATTGCCGACGATGTATACATAGGGTAAATCTGCATGTTGCCTAATTTTCTTCACGATTGACGCACTCTCTTCGGAATCGAACCTCAGCAGATATTCAGCCGGTATATCCATATTGGAAAAATTGGCGATTCGCACACCGTGGGCGTAATGGTTGGTAATGCTCATGGTATTTCCTTGGTTATCCTTTGGTATTATTGTGTTTTCAGTAGCCTTAATCGAAATGCCTGCCTGCCCGCCTGGCACCTTCCACTAAAGAAGCCAGTTTCAGCCAAGCCACTTCAGCGGACACGTTGGCGGCAGAAGCGGTGGTGGCGAAACCACAATCCGTCGATCCGATCACCCTGTCCGGGCCTAGCAGCTTTGCATATTGGGTGAGTCGCTGGGCCACCAGATCAGGATGTTCCACGATGTTGGATGAAGTGTCGATGACACCGGGCATCAAGACTTTATCTTCCGGCAAATGGAAATCTTCGAAAACGGTCCATTCGTGGGCATGGCGATGGTTGCTGGCTTCTATGGAGATGAACCTGGCATGGACTTTCATGACCTGATGAAAAATCTTCTTAAAATCGATATCGCAATGATGGGTGCCGGCATAGTTGCCCCAACAAATATGAGCCCGGACCTTGTCCGCATCGACAGATGCCAGTGCCTGGTTCAGGGCGTGGACATGGGTGTCGATGATAGCAAGAAATTCCGCATCTGTTTGATGGCTGAACCGGGTGTGCCTGCCCATGGCCAGATCGGGGCAATCGATTTGCAATTGAAACCCGTAGCTGGCGATAAGGTCATACTCCCGCTTCATGACCTTCGCGATATTATCAAGGTAGGCTTCATATGTGGCGTAGTATTTGTTTTCCATAAAGATCGCTACGGTTCCCGGAGAGGGTGAGGTGAAAAAGAGCTCCGAATTGGCTTCCGGGTGGTTTTTCGCCAACGCCTTGAAGGCATCGGCCATCATCTCCAATTCCTCCCGCAGCGAGGCTTCACCGATGTATGAAAGCGGTTCCGAACATGCCGGCAGTCTAATCGGCGCGTTTGGATTCAGCGTAATCAATCCGTTCCGACCGCCAAAGCGTCTTGAAAAATCGGGCAATTCCTCCAAATCCATGGGGATCGGTGCGATTCCGGTACTGCCGAAACCCGATATCCGGCCGACGGTCGAACTGACGTAATCCGCTCGTGGCAACTCGCCGTTGTTGATATAGGTGATTCCCAAAGACAATTGCTTGTCGATAAGGCCGGCCAGGTAGCGCTTTAGATCATCTCTGGTGACCTCCTGCTTGCGCAGCACCTTCCCAATCATCTCCTGGGGGCGGGGCAGAGATCCAACATGGGTGGTTTTAAAATCGGCCATTCAGGTTCGCCTTTCGTATTGCAGGCTGTTGAGAAACATCGGCAGCGCGGCCCTCAATCGCCTCTGCAAATTGATCCAAAAGTGGATTGTCGAAAAGTACCTCCGGTTCAATTTCAATATTGAATTCCTCTCCGAGACGATGGATCATTTCGGTTGCACTTATCGAATCCAGCCCTTGCTCCAAGAGCTCTATATCGGGATCTATCTCTTCGACGCCGGTCACGCTGGTAAACAGGATCTGGATCATGCGCCGAATATCCGAACCGGGTTGGTGAGAAGCCGGTTCAATGGGTGGCCCGGCAGGTTCCGACGCTTTTACGTGAAGGTATGCGTCCAGGGAGGCGGCCCGTTGACGATCAAACGGGACTTCCACGGGGCGGATTTCCTTTCGGACAGACGCTTCCGCGCCTTTGATAACGATATGGGCATTTGAGCCGCCAAAACCGAAACTGCTGACACCGATATTGGCCTGATGATCGATCCGGGTCGCTTCGGTAACCACCTGGACAGGATGAGATCGAAAATCAATATACTGATTGGGTTGTTGAAAGTGAAGATTGGGCGGGATGATCCCGTGATTTAAAACCGCCACCGACTTCAGTAAACCGGCAATGCCAGCGGCGGATTCCAAATGCCCGATGTTGGATTTTACGGAGCCTATGTAAAGTGTATCAGCCCTGTCTTTGGCAATCGTGTTCTGAATTGCAGACATCTCGATCGGGTCGCCAATTTTCGTCCCCGTACCATGACTTTCGATGTAGGCGATATCATGCGGGGCAATTCCTGCATCCTGGCAGGCCGCCGCAATCAGCTCCTCCTGGGCCTCCGGATGCGGTGCAGTGATCACCTGGGACCGAGCGCCGTTCTGGTTGATGGCTGAGCCGGTCAACTCGGCATAATATTCCGCGGCTAATGACTTGTTGACCAAAAGAACCAGCCCGCCGCCTTCGGCGCGGACATAGCCATTGGCCGCGTCATCAAACGATTTACATCGGTTGTCGCTGGACAGGAATCCGGATTTTCTCATGGTGATGGTAAATTCTTCATCCAGCAGCATATTGACACCGCCGGCTATCGCGTAGTCCACTCGGCCCGCTTCAATATCTTTGGCTGCGTAATGGACGGCCAACAGTGAAGAGGAACAGGCGGTGTTGGACACCCAGCTGGGTCCCCTCAGATCATAATGATAGCTGATCCTGGCGGCGATGATGCTTGGATTAACCCCGGTCGGATAGTAAGCCGACGTTCGGTCTCCCCGATATTCCTGGTTCCATACACCGATGTAGACGCCGACTCTTTTCTTATCCAGTGTCTCTGGATCGATACCGGCGTCTCTCCATAGCATCTCGGCCAGTTCCAGGGCCAGGATTTGTTGCGGATCCATGGTCCGGGCTTCGGCCGGGGAAATATTGAAGTACCGATGATCGAATCTGGTAATCGCATGATTTAAAAAACCGGCTTCGGAGCCACCTCTTGTTGTTTCCAATTTCACCTGGTCGACGTTGCTCACCAACGTCTCCCAGAATTGCGATAGGGTTTCCACGGAAGATGGCAACCGGCAACTCATCCCGGAAATCACGACGCCGTTCTTCTGATAGGATCGGTTGTCCTGCAGTTCAACCGAGTCTTTGATGCCGAACTGTTCGATCAACTGATCAATGGTTTTATAGCGATAGAAATCCTGAGGGGCGATAGATGGGAAATAGGGTTGCAGCAGGTCCGACAACTCGGCAAAAGCCAAAGAGTCAAACCCCTGGTACGCCAGTGACATGCCAAAATCCAACTGCGGCCGGAAGGTATCGATGGACTGCTTCAGGTTTTTCAAAAAAACGTCTTGTTCGAGTTTTGTTCGCTGATACAAGATCCATTTGATGTCATCTTCGTCGCGGAACATGGAGGAGACATACGTGTAATCGCTAAAAATCTCACAACACTTTTTCAGTACCGGATGAAAACCGATTTCGATGATATCCAGGTGATGATCATTATACCGCTCTTTGATGGCGCGCATGGATTGAATAAAATCGATGGGATTGACCAGCCAATGGTGCCAGTGGCGATCGTCGAGGCGGGTTTCAAATCCCGTGGTGACGCCCGACACAAACGTGCCTTCATCGGCCCGGCCCGATCTGGCATAGGCCAATTGCGCTGAAAAACGCTGGTAATCTGGATGGTGCCATGGATGGTGCAATTTCATTCTGACAAAATCGGGATATTTCTCCAAAAACGCTTCCATCTCGACAGCGTAGCCACTCAGGGTGACATGCTTCCCCGCTTCGTCTTCGAAATTGAACGATGAAAGGTTGACCGGCAATTGACCTATCTCCGCATTGGACAACCTGCCGTGCAGCATTACCCCATCCAGCCGGGAAGCGACTTCTCCGATTCGATAAGCCAACACGAGAATATCTTCCAGCGTATAAAAGCCGGCTTGGTAGGCTGCCGACAATTCCCCGGTGCTGTGGCCGATCATCACATCCGGCCGATATCCCCATTTGCACCAGATATCGGACATGCAAATCTGAGATACCACGGTCAGCAAAGGACTGTGAGGGCATCGATGCCGGCCGATCTCACGCTTCCAGAGTTGTTCCAGATCCAGGTTCAGTTTTGACTTGAGAATATGCTCTATCTGCGACCAGGACGGTGAATGCTTTAAGAGTCGGAAACGCGTTCCACTGTCATGCGTCCCTTCTCCTGAGTATATGAAAACTGTCTTTTTCATTGGGTCTACCCTCTCATCATGTTGAAATCAGTCGATGATATTTTAAGGTCATACCAACCCTCATCCAGGTGGTAAACGATCATCTTGAACAACAAGAAACTGCAGGCGTCGTTATCCGATGAATGAATCCGGAGGATGACTATCAGTCATTTCGGCGCACACCCGAATTGAGCACTTCGAATGTCGAGAGATCCCAATTGTTATCAGGGTGATCACGCCCGAAGCGCTTCAATGGATCGCATGTTGACGGACTATCTATTTAACTTGTTGCCCATCGATTTGGGATAAGCGTTCTTGATTCCTTAATGATGCAAAAAGTTTAGGCGGGTCATGGTGATGTGAAAATACTCTCCAAAAGGAGAGGCAGGCTTTCCCTTGTCATCAAGACCACATGTTCCCCTTTCGGGCTGGAATTAGCACCTTGCGGAAAAAAGGTTGCCGGGCGATTACAGGGCCAGTTCCCTCACGCCGCTCTCCATGATGAATTAGCATTAGGAATAATTTTAAGGCATCATCCGGATCTGTCAAGGGTGGAGAGATCACTCCCTTTGCCCGCGGATGTTCGCATCCTTTTGATTTTGTCATTCATTATCGCCCGGCTATCGGGCCTGGGACAAGGCCAGTCGGATGCCTAAACCGATGAACAGGGCCCCGGTGAGTTTTCTCAGCACGCCGCCGGTCGACGTGCGGCCGCGGAATCGCGCCGACACCCAGGCGGAACCGTAAACCAGGAACAGGCACCAGATGCTGCCGGTGGTAAAAAAGACCAGGCCCAGGGTCATAAACGGCAGGAATACCAAGTCCGACCGAACAGATACGAACTGGGGCAGAAACGAGAGAAAAAAAAGGGCCACCTTGGGGTTGAGCAGATTGGTGAGCACCCCCTGCTGGAAGATTTTCCAGGGGTTGGGCGCCGACGACGGAGCATCAGGCAGCGCTGAACGGTCGTTGCGGTTGATGATGAATCCGAAACCGATCCAGACCAGATAGACGGCGCCGGCATACTTGATGATGGAAAATGCCAGGGAGGAGGTGGCCAGGATCACGGACAGCCCCAGGGCCGCCAGCAGGGTGTGGACCAGCACGCCGGTCATGATGCCCAGCACGGACATGACGCCGGCCTGCCGCCCCTGGGCCACGCTGCGGCCGAGGATATACAAGGTGTCCTGGCCGGGGGTGATATTGAGCAGGATGCACGAAATCACAAACAGTGGAAAATCGTGGATGCCGAGCATGGGCCCCTCGATGACAGTTAAACTGTTGAGTTTCATGTAGGAGCGGCTTCCAGCCGCGATCACGCAAGGCTGGGGCAGCAATCGCGGCTGGAAGCCGCTCCAACGATATCTGCGATCAAATCACATCGAGTTAGCCATCTATGAAAAATGAACAATATTACGCTTCCTGTTGAATAAACACCAGCAGCATCCGCTCCACCAATTTGGCGATACGCTTCATGTGGGCGATGCGCGCCGGTTCCGTTCGCCCCGGATATTTTCTGAAACTGATCATGATGCCGCTCAAGGCGGCAAACAGGGTGTGGGAGAGCAGACGGGTGTCGCCCTTGTAGTCGAACTTTTTCAACACGGTCTCCAGAAGATCCATCACCTGCCTGGAGATCTGGTTCAGCTTTTCCGCCGACGCCTCACCGATATTTCCGTGAAGGGCAAAGTGGGTGATCATGCGCCAGTGGGCATCGTGTTCGATGTGGTAATCCAGATAGTCGTTGATGAACGCTGCCAGCGAGGGCGATTGCTCCGCCTGGACGCGTTTTTCCAGGACGGCGATAAATTTTCCGGTATCCCTGAAGGCGGTTTCCACGAACAGCGCCTCCTGGTTGGGAAAATAGGTGTAGATGGAGGATTTGGCGATGCCCGCCGCCTTGGCGATCTCGTTCATGCTGACCTGATCGTAGGTCTTGGACCCGAATACCGTGCGGGCGGCATCGACGATCAGGTTTTCACGGATTTCCCGCTCCTGCTGCTTCAATTTGTTCAACGTATCTCTGCCGGCCATGGATTGAACCCTCCCCGCGGCAAACCGCGGGGAGGGTTCACCGTTAGGATAAAAAATCGATTTCCAGTTCGCTTGCTAACCCCGCCGCAAGCAGCGGGGAATGCGCTCGCTATCGCGGTTCAGCCTTTTACAACCGATAATTGGAAATGGTTGATCCGTGAATGAGTGGCTCCTCTGTACCATCCTCAGCCGGGCAAAGCAACTCTCGGTTGACATGTCGACCGTCGTTCGATATTAAGAACAACAGACGTATTTGCGACCCTAACTCGATCCATTTTTGGTGAAGGAGACTCGCCGATGGCTTCAGACAGACCCTGGTTAAAGGTTTACGGCGACCTTCCGCACACCATTGACTGCATCAGACAGGGAGAACCCTGATGGAAGCCATTCAGCGGTTTAAAGATATTTGTGCAGACCCGAAAGCCTATGCCCGGCGCTGGAAGGAACAGACCGGCGGCAAGGTGATCGGCACCCTGTGTTCCTATGCACCCGAAGAGCTGATTCTTGCCGGGGGCGCGTTGGCGTTTCGCATCGTCGGCGGCAGCGGAAGCATATCAAAAGCGGACGCTCACCTGCAAACTTACAGCTGCAGCCTGGTCCGCGGCGCCCTCGATGACGCACTGAAAGGAGAACTTGATTTTCTTGACGGTGCCATCTTCCCCCATACCTGCGATTCCATCCAGCGGTTGTCCGACATCTGGCGGATGAACGCTAAAACCGGTTTTCACCTGGATGTGGTGCTGCCGGTCAAGTTGAATACCCAAAGCGCCCGGAACTATATGACGGCGGTTATGCGGAAGGCCAGAACCGACCTGGAAGGGGTACTGGAGAAACCCATCACCGATGAAGACCTGCAAGATGCCATCGACACCTATAACGGGATCCGATCCGCCATGCAGCGGCTTTATAAGCTCCGGAACGATCGCCCCGGTACGATTGCCGGCAGCGACGTTCACACCATTGTGCGGGCATCCATGGTCATGGACCGCAACGATTTCCGCAACCGTCTGGCCCAGGTGATAGACACGCTGGAGCGGCGGCCTGAACCGGGATCAACAGGCGCCAAACGCATCTTTCTCTCCGGCGGGGTCTGCAACTTGCCCGACATTTACGGCGTTATCGAATCGGCCGGCGGTGCCGTGGTGGGGGACGATCTGTGCACCGGCTCCCGGGGGCTGACTGGTCTTGCAGATACCGGCGGTGATCCCATGGATGCCATTGCCGACCGCTATGCCCGACGGGCCATCTGCCCGGCCAAGCATGCGGGCATCACCAGCCGGGGCGACGACCTGGTCCGCCTGGCCAAAGCATCCCGGGCACAGGGGGTTATCCTTCTCTTCCTGAAATTTTGCGACCCGCACGCCTTTGACTACCCCTATCTCAAGTCCATGCTGGATGCCGAAGGCATTCCCAGCCTGATGGTGGAACTGGAAGAGCAGACCGCCTCTCAGGGGCAGTTCAGGACAAGGTGTGAGGCCTTTATGGAAATGCTCTAGCGTTTTAAATCGAGCGGTTGGAAAGGGATCGCGCTGGAGCGGCTTCCAGCCGCGATAGCAAATTACCCCAGCGGTTTAATCGCGGCTGGAAGCCGCTCCAACGAAACCGGGAACAACAATAAAAATCAGCGACCTCCCGCCGCTTTACAGGAGAACCCAATGAGCGATCCCCAAAACCCCATTGATCCCGAAAAGGAAAAGCGCAAAATCAAGTCGGTGGGGCGCATGAAGGATATCATGACCCACTACTACATCGACGCAAAAACCGCCGACCAGACCGGAAAAAAAGTGGCCTGGATCACCAGCGGCGGGCCGGTGGAGCCGTTGATCGCAATGGATGTGATCCCGGTATACCCGGAAAATCACGGGGCCATGATCGGCGCCGCCAAGATGGGCGTGGATCTGTGCGAAAAGGCCGAGGAGATGGGCTATGCCGGCGACCTGTGCTCATACGCCAGGGCCGACATTGCCTGCGCCACCATCGACGGCGGCCCCATCGGGGGGCTGCCCCGGCCGGACATGCTGGTGTGCTGCAACAATATCTGCGGCACGGTACTCAAGTGGTACGAGGTGCAGGCCCGCTATTTCAAGGTACCTCTGTTCATCCTGGACACCCCCTTCAACCACACCGAATACACCCGGGAAGCCCACGCCTATGTGCGCGCCCAGTTGGATGAGTATATTTCTTTTCTGGAAACCCAGTGCAAGAAAAGGTTCGATCACGAGCGGTTGGCCGAGGTGGGCCGGCTCTCCATGGCGGGCCAGCGCCTCTGGCAGCAGGTGCTGGACACCACGGTTCACCGGCCGGCCCCCATGAGTGCCTTCGACGCCTTTTTCCACCTGGCGCTGATCGTCACCCTGCGCGGCACCCAGACGGTGGTCGACTACTACACGGAACTTCTCGACGAGATGAAAACCCGGGTGGCCACCGGAATCGCCGCTGTGCCCGGTGAAAAATATCGTCTTTTATGGGACAACTTGCCGGTGTGGTTCCGCACCCGCTGGCTGTCTGACAAATTTGCCGCCCACGATGCCTGCTTGGTGGCGGACACCTACACCTCGTCGTGGTGTGGAACCCTTAAGTATCTGGATGAAAACGATTTTTTAGACTCTATGGCCCAAGGTTACTCGCGCGTCTATATCAATATCGGTACGGATCAGATGGCCGACATGGTGGTGGACATGGTGGATAAATACAGCGCAGACGGCCTGGTGATGCATTCCAATCGCAGCTGCAAGCCATACAGTCTGGGGCAGTACGACATCCAGCGCATCGTCCAGGCGAAGCGTGGTATTCCCTCCCTGGTTATCGAGGCGGACATGACCGATGCACGCAACTTTTCCGAAAGTCAGATTGATACTCGCATCGATGCCTTCATGGAGATCTTGAAATGATTACTGTAGGAATCGATGTGGGGTCCATCAGCGCCAAAGCCGCGCTGATAGTGGACGGTGAACTGATTGGATCGAGAGTGATGTTGACCGGGTACAACGCCAGGAATGCCGGGGAGAAGGTTTTTGTCGATTTGCTGGCGAAGCTTGGCATCGGCAAAGATGAGGTGAATCGGATCGTGGCCACCGGCTACGGGCGAAACAGTGTCGACTTTGCCGACAAGGCCGTCACCGAAATTACCTGCCACGCGGCCGGCGCCCATTTTCAGGATCCGGCCGTGCGCTGCGTCATCGACATCGGCGGCCAGGACAGCAAGGCCATCGCCATGGACACCACCGGCAGGGTCACCGACTTTGCCATGAACGATAAGTGCGCCGCCGGCACCGGCCGGTTTCTCGAGGTAATGGCCCGGGCATTGGAGGTGGACCTGGATGTCTTCGGGGAGATGTCCCTGAAAGCGGACCGGCCGGCCGCCATCAGCAGCCTGTGCACCGTATTTGCCGAATCCGAAGTGATCTCCCTCATCGCCAGGGGCGAACGCCGGGAGAACATCATTGCCGGCATCCATGAATCCATCGGTTCCCGGGTGATCGCCATGGCCAGCCGGGTGGGCATCACCGAACCGGTGATGATGACTGGCGGGGTGGCCAAGAACATCGGTGTGGTCCGGGCGCTGGAAAAAAAATCGGGCAAACCCATCTGCGTGTCGGCCAATGCACAGGTCAACGGTGCCATCGGTGCCGCCCTGATCGCTGCCGCTATTGTCTGAGCAGAAGGCGATCAAGTTTTTAAACATGCAACTGGCCGTATCCATCGGGCTCTATCGGATGACCCGCCTGTTGGTTGCCAGGCGAAAAAGAATTGGCGTACCCGGAATTCAAACACCTGAAGGTGGACTATCCCGCCTACTACCAGGAGTGCGTCGAATATCTGTTGAAGGGGTTGTTGTAAATTCAGCGGGAAATGAAGGAGTTTGGCACCAATGGAAAAAGCACTTAAAGGCTGGGAGATCTTAAACGCGGACGATTTTCGTGACATCGACCCGGGGGATCGTGTTCTGATGGGGCCCGGGCCCAGTGATGTGCCCGCGAGAACGCTGCAGGCAATCGCCGCGCCCTGCATCGGTCATCTCGACCCTTATTTTCTGGCGATTATGAACGAAACGCAGAATTTGCTGCGCGCACTGTTTCAGACCGACAACGAGTTGACCATTCCCGTCTCCGGGACGGGCAGCGCCGGCATGGAGACCTGTTTCGTCAATCTGGTCGAACCGGGCGACGAGGTGGCGGTGTGCATCAACGGTGTCTTCGGCACGCGCATGGCGGATATCGTCAACCGCATCGGCGGCAAACTGATCCGGATTGACGCCGAATGGGGGACAGCCGTCGACCCAGAGGCTGTGAGGCAGGCCATAAAAGGCAAAACGCCCAAGGTGATTGCCGTCGTGCATGCCGAAACCTCAACCGGTGTGTGCCAGCCTCTCGACGACCTGGCCCGGATCAGCCACGATGCCGGCGCGCTGTTTCTGGTGGACGCCGTGACGTCACTGGGCGGGATGCCGGTGGCCATCGACGCGCTTTCGATCGATGCGGTATACAGCGGCACACAAAAATGCATTTCCGGTCCTCCGGGCCTTTCGCCGGTGACCTTCGGCCCGGCTGCGGTCAAGGCGATGGAGCGGCGCAAAACACCCGTGGTCAGCTGGTACCTGGACCTGAGCATGGTGCGGGACTACTGGGGCTCCGAAAGAAAATACCACCACACCGCCCCCATCAACATGATTTACGGGTTGCGCGAAGCGCTGCGCCTGATCGCCGAAGAAGGGCTGGACCAGCGACACGCACGCCACCGTCTCAATCACCGGGCGCTGGTCGCAGGCATCGAGGCCATGGGGCTTGCCATGCTCGTTCCGGAGGCGATCCGGCTGCCCATGCTCAACGCGGTGCGGATTCCGGAAGGGGTCGATGACCTCACCGTCCGCAAGGCGCTTTTAAACCAATACGGCATCGAGATCGGCGGCGGGTTGGGCCAGTTTGCCGGCAAGGTCTGGCGCATCGGCCTGATGGGTCAATCCTGCCGACGCAAGAACGTGTCCCTCCTGCTGGCAGCCCTTGAAACGGTGCTCAGCGCCCAGGGGTACCGCCCGCGACCGGGGGCGCTTACCGCAGTTGCGGCCGTTTACGACGAGGCGTGTTGACCGACACCGGAAAAAAAGCCAAATCGGTCTGTTTGGCAGGCAATTCAGATTGCGGTTGCAGTCTTGGGTCCTCCGCCTCCGACAAAGGGCATATTGGCGGCCATGATGGTCATTCTTTGGATGTTGGGCTATGTGGTCACTGCGATTGGGTACACAGAGATTAGTCAAAAGTTGTGTCGGGCTTATTCCAACAAGATTTAAAGCAATCAGCAATCCCAGCTGATATTACCAATCATCTGGCGCAAGTACGCTATCGAAAAATTAATTGAATGAAACATCCGGAACCGGATCCGCCATCTGTCGTGCTCACATTTCCGTTGTCACCACAGGCATATCGGACTTCATTGGAATTGCCACTCATATCATCATTGATGAAAGCTCTCACAACAAAAAAGTAGATCTTGTTTTCTCTTAACCCGTCGATAGTACATTGCGTAAATGTGCTATCGCCCTGCCACCATGGGGTATCATCGTCGTAGTATTGGCCTTCTTCACGGCCAAACAATTGATAGCCTTCGGGTGCCGAATTGCTCGCATTCCACCGAAAAGTCACGTCACAATCTGCATGGACAGTCTGTGGAATTCCGGCCAACAACAAGAGAATAAATGTTAGCATCTTTGCTGGGCCGTAAAAAGCTGAACCACCTTGTCTCGCTGTTACTATTGAGCGCCAGTTTGCAGGCCGTTTTGGTTTCATTTGTAATGCAGCTCCATTTGTCGGGGAAATCCTGGGCTGGAATTCCTGCTATTATGCGGATCAGTTAAAGCGGATCTGAGCTTTTTTACCGCCACTGTCTGAAATGTTGTCGCTCACTATCACCAACGGTTTTTTGGCGCCAGCAACGTCAACGCGCATAATTGATACGATATGTTATCTGAAACCATCGATGCCCGTGTTGGAACTCCGAAGCATCAATGCGAATTGGCAGAACAGTCAACCGCCGGTGCCAGATGCAAATTTTTGAGATTTTCGCAATATCGTTTAACAGGAAGGAAAAATAAAAAATTCTAAAAAATTAATTTAGGTTCGAATTACTGAATGAGTCAAGGGTTAATTTTTCAATGACCACACCTTATTGAGAGTTCCCCGATAAATCCTGGGTTGCCAAACCCGGCTCTTTTTTACCACTGCATGAAGCCAAAGCAACGCTTCCACCGATGATCAATCCTTCGGGATGCGGCATATTGCCGGAGAGGCACCCTGTCCGAACGGTTCAGGGATTCGCCGGGAGGCGCGTTTCACCGGGTCGGTGAAGGAGCAGGGCACGATGGCGGCGCACTTGCCGCAGACATCGGCCAGCCCGTGGCGTTCGTGCAGGCGGGCATTTTTCAGAAGCCGATCGTAGCAGGCGTGACGGCGAAACGGATTCGTTTCGAGAGCTCTGGCCGGGCAGCGCTGTTCGCATTTACGGCAGGAGCCGTCGAACTTGTACAGGCAGCGCTCCCGGTCGATTCTCGGTGTGGGCGCGATGGCGGCATCGGTAACCACGCTTCCCAGGCGCCCGCAGCAGCCTTTGTCCGTGATGAGCATGTGGTGGCGCCCGAAATTGCCGATGCCGGCAATATAGGCCACATGCTTGTGGGACCAGTCACTCATGAGCTGTTCTTCGTCAAAATTGTGGGTGGCCGGCAGGCGGGTGCCTCGGAAGCCCTCATGTTCCAGAAGTTCGTTGATCCGTTCATTGATAAAGGTGATCAGGCGGTTGGTCTCGATATAGGCGACGGCCCAGGACTCGGAACTGAACGTGCCCCGGTGGTTGGATCGGGGGATGGATGGCTCGAATGGCAGAAAATAGGCGATCACCGTTCGGGCGCCGGGTAGAAGGTCCCCGGGCAAGCCATGCGTCGGGCGGACGGCTGTTTTCAATTCGTCGAAAAGCGGGTCCCCTGCGTCGGCAAATCCCACCAGCGGCTTCTTCCAGGCGGATACGATATCCGACTGCCGGCTTGCTTGTTCAACCGCCGTTTCAATGGTCTCGACGATTCGTTCCCGCATGATCAATCTCCTTGAGATGGCGGCACAGGCAGGTGTCCGGATCATTTTCCGTTGCCCGGATCTCCCCCCGCTCCCACATGCCAGAACGCTGCCTCTTCTCGCATGATTCGATCCATGATGGCCCGTCGGCTTTCGGTCACCTCGTCCAAGATCGCTTTTCTGGCGCCGGAAACGTCATGGGCCTGCAGCCGATCGATCAGCCGGGCGTGGATCTCTTCGAGGCTTTTGCCCGCGTGGCGGATCACCATGAAGCGGGCGAGCCGGTCGTGCAAACCCCGCAGGGCCAGGGCCAACTCCTGGTTTCCGGATGCCTGGGCCAGCAGGTAGTGGAACTGGGTATTTTCGTCGGTGTAGCGGGTGTAAGCCTGGTCGCCGTCTCCGGTGTAGCCGGCGTGAACCCTCTTGAGTGCCGCCAGCTGAGCACCGGTGATGGTCTCGGCGGCCCGCTCCACGGCGGCGATCTCAAGAATCTCCCGCAGTTCCAGCATGTCCCGCAGCGCTTTCAAGGTGATCTGGGCGATAAAATACCCGGAGCGGGGTTTGATGGTGATCAACCCTTCCTGGTTGAGCATCTGCAGCGCATCGCGTACCGGGGTCACGCTGGTGCCGAACCGGGTCTTGAGGTCGTCGACGGCCATCCGTTCGCCGGGTTTGCGGTGCCCCAAAATGATTTCACTTCTCAGGGTGGCATATATCTGATTTTTAGATGCGCGCACTTTGGTCTTTTGAGGCATCGGGGGCTCCATGTTCAAGATAGGGTTTTGGCCTGTTTAATATCAACAACCGGCAAAGGTGCAACAATAAAATTGACTTTTAGATTTTCATAAAATAGTAATTGATACAACTTAAATCAAAATTGATATATCAAAAAGAGGTGACGAATGATACCAACCCATGAAAACCGGTTGACCAGTGCCCGCTATTCCCGCATGGGCCACCAGGAATGCGATCGAATCCACATTGGAACGCTCGAGATTCTGGAACGCACCGGCGTGGATGTCCACGATGAAAAAGCCCGGGAGATCCTGGTGGCCGGCGGCGCTTCTGCCGACGGCATCCGCATCCGCATTCCCGAACACATGGTGACCCGGGCGCTGGCCTTGGCGCCTCGCCGTCTGACCCTTTACGACCGCCATAAAAAACCGGCCATCCGGGCCTGGGGATACAACACCTACTATGGCGGCGGTTCGGACTGCCTGACCGTGTTGGATCACCATACGGGCAAGCGCCGGGCGCCGGTAATAGAGGATGTCGTGGCTGCAGCCACGGTGATGGATGCACTTCCCGAGATCGATTTCGTCATGTCCCTGTTTCTTCCCAAGGACGTGGACCAGCGCATCTACGACCGCTACCAGATGGAAGTGATGCTCAACCACACCACCAAGCCCATCGTGTTCGTCTCGCCGGATTTCGAGGGCTGCGTGGCGGCCGTTGAGATGTGCGAAGCCGTGGCAGGGGGCCCCGAAGCCTTCCGGCGTTTTCCCTTTGCCACCTGCTACATCAACGTGACCTCCGGGCTGGTGGCCAACCAGGAGGCCCTGCAAAAGTGTATCTACCTGGCCGAAAAAGGGCTGCCCCAGTTGTGGATCCCCTTGAATGCCGGCGGCGTCAACTCGCCGGCCACGATTGCCGGATGCATGGCATCCATGAACGCCGGTATCCTTTTGGGGGTGGTGCTCTCTCAGCTGGTCCGCGAAGGTTCGCCAATCGCCCTTCCGGGATGGAACGGCGGCCCTTACAACCTGAAAACAATGGTGGGCAACTACGTACTGGCCGACGAGCAGGGGGTGCCCACCAGCATGGGCAAACACTACGACCTGCCCGTTTTCGGTCTGGGCGGCTCCACCGATGCCAAGGTGCTGGACCACCAGGCCGGCATGGAATGCACCATCAGCCTGATGACCGCTCTGCTTCACGGGGCCAACATCGTCCACGATGTCGGTTTCATGGACTCAGGCCTTCAGGGCTCGCTTCAGCTTCAGGTGATGGCCAACGAGACCATTGGATTTTTGCGTGCCGCCACCCGGGGCGTCGTCGTGGATGACGAAACCCTGGCCCTGGATGCCATCGACGAGGTGGGCCCCACGGGCAGTTTCCTACAGCATCCCCATACTATGCGCCACTACAAGGAGCCGTTTTACGCCAAGCTGTTCGACAAGGGGCCTTACTCCCTGTGGGAGAAAAACGGCCGCCTGACCCTGGAAGACAAGGCGGCCAGGGAAGTGGATCGAATTTTAAAAACCCATACGGTCGATCCTTTGCCCGAGGATGTCAGGGCGAAGATTAATGCCATCGTGAAGAGGGAGCAGGCGTGGATTGATGGGAAATAGGAATAGATTTGTTGCGTTTACAGGTTCAGGGTTCTGGGTTTTGGGTTTCAGTTTTGAGCCTTGAGCTTTCAGCCTATCAGCTCACCAGCTTATGAGCTGATCAGCTATTATGTTCTGGCTCCTGGCTTCTTGTCATTTTGAAATCGCAACTAATTTTGGCTATTTTTTGATGTTTTTACGGGAGAACAACTTATGTCCGACGACAAGCATTTTTTTCTCAGGAACCCCTGGATTTACGACAAAAAGGTGCCCCGGCCGATCCGCGACGATGCCGCCGACGGTTTCGAGACCCGCAGCCTGCATGCCGGATTCGACCCCATGCAGAATCAGAACGACTTCAGGTCCTTTGTGCCGCCATTGGTGCAGTCCATCACCTTTCCCTACGAGACGTTCGACAAAATACCCTGCCCGGTATACGGCCGCACCCGCACCCCCACCAACACGGTGCTGGAGGAGCGCATCGCCTCCCTGGAAGGGGGCGAGGCCTGTCTGACGGCCGCTTCCGGGTCTCAGGCCCTGTTCAACCTGATCTTCACGATCGCCCGGCCCGGCGACAATGTGGTTACCTCTCTGAATGTCTTCGGCGAGGGATACAAGCAGGCGGTAACGATTTTTCCCGAACGCTGCAACGTTCAATTCAGATTCGTCGAGGATCCGGCCGATGCGGCAAGCTGGGACCGCCAGATCGACGAGAAGACCCGGCTGGTCTGGGTGGAGACCCCCAGCAACCCCTGCCTGTTCGTCACCGACATCCAGGCCGTGGCCGACGTGGCCCATGCCAAAGGGGTGCCGCTGATGGTCGACAACACCACGGCCACCGCCGCACTTCAGCGGCCCTTGGATTTGGGGGCGGACATGGTGATGCTCTCCATTTCCAAATTCATGGCCGGCAACGCCACTATCCTCGGCGGCGCCCTGGTGGGGCCGGAGCCGCTGGTGGAGGACATCCGCTGGAACACCACCGAATTCGTAGGGGCCATCATGCAGCCCATGGAGGCCTGGATGACCCTCCAGTACATCGAAACGCTCTCCATGCGCATGCAGCGCCACAGCGCCAATGCCCTGGCCGTGGCCCGCTACCTGCACGACCATCCCAAAGTGGAGCGGGTCAACTACCCGGGTCTGGACGATCATCCCCAGCACGCGCTGGCCTGCCGGCAGATGTCCGGTCACGGCGGCCTGCTCTCCTTCGTGGCGCCCGGAGGCATGCAAGGGGCGGCCACGGTGATGAACAGCTTCAACCTGGTGGTGCACGCCGTCACCTTCGGCACCAGCCGCTCTATCTGCATGCACCCGCCCACCATCACCCATGAGCACATGACCCCCGACGAGCGCAAGGCTGCCGGCATCGACGACGGCTTGATCCGATTTTCGGTCGGTCTGGAAAATCCTGAAGACATCATTGCCGACCTGGAGCAGGCCCTGGCCAAGGTGTAACTGGTTTGGTCTTGACACGGTGAACCGATTTTAGTTGATAGGGTTCAGGGTTCAAGGGTTCAAGTGAAAAAGCGTAAAAACCGTTCTTGTGTCAACCCTGTGCACAAGGGGGATCGGGGTTGTTAACCAAACCTTTTTTCCCCAAATAATGTTGAGATGGACGTCGATAAAATGCAGGTAACCCTATTTGTGCAATGCCTGGTGGACAGCCTCTACCCTGAAGTGGGCGAGGCGATGGTGGTGCTGTTCGACCGGCTTGGCCTGTCGGTGAATGTCCCCGTCGATCAGACCTGCTGCGGGCAGCCGGCTTTCAATGCCGGATATCGCAAGGCGGCCAGAGCGGCGGCGAAGCGATTCATTGAAATCTTCGAGGATGCCGAAGTGATCGTGTGTCCTTCCGGATCATGCGTCAGTACGGTCAGACACCACTATCCCGGACTTTTTGAAAGCGATGAAAAATGGTTCGACCGGGCTGTGCGTGTCGGCCAGCGAACATTTGAACTCAGTCAGTACCTGGTGGATGTTCTCGGGGTCGATGATGTGGGTGCCCGTTACGACGGCAAGGTGACCTACCATGACTCCTGCCACCTGTTAAGAGGGCTGGGTGTCTCCGAACAACCGCGACGCCTGATACGAAACATCCGACAGGCAGAACTGATTGAGATGAAAGACGCCGACAAATGCTGTGGCTTCGGGGGCACGTTTGCCGTTAAATACCCGGAAATATCCGTCGCCATGGTTGACGAAAAAATAAGCCATATTCTTGCCTCCGGCGCCGATACCGTCACCGGCTGCGATATCAGCTGCCTGATGAACATCCAGGGGCGGCTGAGCCGGATCGGGTCTCCAGTGAAAACCATCCACCTGGCACAGTTGCTGGCCGGTTGACGATAGTCCGTTCAAAGGTTCAGCGTTCTCCGTTCCGGGCGTGCTTATTTTCGCTAACCCAATAAGTAGACCACCCTACCAGACATATTGTCAGATGAATTTCCTAAAGCAATTGTTGTGAGTTGAAGAATAAAAGGTTTATGAAAACGAATTTGGGCGTTGGATGTTCAACGTTCATAGTTTTTTAACCTTGAGGTGACGGCCTTCGTGGTGGATTGTCTTCTGAAGGAATCGCGATGCGTTTAGACCCGCCCGATGGGTCTTCATCAAAAGGAGCCACTTGCATACGTCGAATTATAAAACCAAAGCCGAAGCAGCCATCAAAGACCCGGTTCTGCAACGGGCCCTGGCCAACCTTCAGCAGCGCCTCGGCCGGGGAGCGGCTGAGGGTTACCGCCGATTCCCGGAAGGCCCGGACCTTCGGCTCAAGGGCCATGCGATCAGGATGAAAGCGATTGAAAACCTCGATATTTTATTGGACGCGCTGGCCGATAAGATAGAACAACATGGGGGGCATGTTCATTTTGCCGCCGATGGTGAAACCGCAGTCAAGCGGTGCATCGAGATCGCCCGCACACATCACGTCTCTCTGGCAGTCAAGGGCAAGTCGATGCTCGCCGAAGAGATCGGGCTCAACCCGGCCCTGGAGGCCGCCGGTATTGAAACGGTGGAAACCGACCTGGGCGAGTACATCATTCAACTCGCCGGTGAAGCTCCGTCGCACATTATCGCACCGGCCATTCACAAGACCCGGGAAGCGGTCGGCCGCCTTTTTGCGGATAAACTCGGCATCCCTTACACGGACGACCCGCCCACGTTGACGCTTGCCGCCAGACGGGCGCTGCGTAAAAAATTCCTTGACGCGGATATGGGAATTTCGGGATGCAATCTCGCCTGCGCCGAAACCGGGCATATCACCACCGTTTCCAATGAAGGCAACATCCGCATGGCCACAACCCTTCCAAGGGTGCACGTGGCATTCATGGGCATGGAAAGAATCGTTGCCGATCTCAAAGACCACGCCATTCTCTTCAGACTGCTGTCCATGGGAGCGGCAGCACAGGAAATGGCGGGCTATGTGAGCTACATCGGCGGGCCCGCAGAACAGGGGCGCACCGACGGTCCCGAGGCGTTTCACCTGATCATCGTCGATAACGGGCGCAGTCGAATCCTGGCGGATCCGGATTTCAGGGAGATGCTCTGCTGTATCCGTTGCGGGGCCTGCCTCAACATGTGCCCGGTATATGGGAAGATCGGCGGGCATGCCTATGGATCGGCCTATTCGGGACCGGTGGGGGCGGTGGTCACCCCGCTTCTCACCGGCATCAACCAGGCCAGTGATCTTTGCCTGGGAGAGTCTTTGTGCGGGGCCTGCATGCCGGCCTGCCCGGTCAATATCGATATCCCCCGAATGCTGCTTCTGCTTCGTGCCAAACTGGCCGAAGGGGACGCCTCCTGGAATGTTAAGATTAAAAGCAGGGCGGAGCAGGCTGCCTTCACCGCTTGGTCCTACCTGATACGCCACCGGTTTGCTTACGAGATGTTTCTCAAAGGCGCGTCCCTCGCTCAGCAATTGCTTCCCGGCAGACAGAATATGATCAGCCGTCTTCCTTTTGCCGGCAACGGCTGGACCCAGAGCCGTGATCTGAGGCGGCTGGCTCCTCAAAGTTTCATTCAACGCTATCGAATCGAACGTGCACCCGGGGAAAAGGGATGAGACCAAACGGGAGGGTTGAATTTATCCAACATGTCAAAAGGGCACTGAACCGCGAAGATCCCGGTATACGATCACTGGATGATATCATCCAATGTCGGCCGGATGCCGATGATAACCGGCTATTTGAGAAAATCGCCAACCGAGGCAAAAAATCTCATATACGCTTGCTGGAAAGACTCATCGAAGCCGGCAAATTGGTCAATGTGGGCGTCATGGTCGAAAAGGACGCGGACTCGGCTGCCGCCCCGATTTCGAAGATCGCTGCCGAAAAATGCGCTGAATGGGGTGACCAAAAGACGGTGGTTGCCTGGGATCAACCGCTCGTCAAGCGCCTTGGGCTTGCCGCCTCTCTTCGACCTTTCGACATACCTGTCTATTTCGCCGACAGGGAACCCGGGACTGCCGACCGGCAGGATAGCTTTCGTCAGCACGCTGAAAGTGCCTTTATCGGCATTACCGCGGCCGACTACTGTATCGCGGAAACGGCGACCCTGGTCATGAAAACCCGCCCCGGACAGCCCCGTTGCGTCTCTCTGCTGCCGTCCATTCATATCGCGGTGATTCGGATCGACCAGATGCTTTCCAACTTGAATGAGTTATACACGCTGCTGAAATGGAACCCCGCAGAGCAGGGCGAAGGTATTACCCGCTGCATGACCTTTATTACCGGTCCCAGCAAAACGGCGGATATCGAGGCAACCCTCGTCCATGGGGCCCACGGTCCTCGGGAGCTGTATATTGTCGTACTGACCGATTCCATCCATAATTGACGGATTCGTAAAAAACCCGATATCTGCGTTACGCTTCATCCCTCGTCACTGCGGCGTACCATAAGTACGCCTCATTCCTCCCGATTCGCAAGCCTTGATCTCGGGCTTTATACGAATCCGTCTGAAACGCGATTTTTTTTACGAGTTTATCATAATTGACATTTATTCCTTCATATGAAAGATGGCCAGATGTATTGTCACGCATATCAAATACAAAGGAGTCGAACCAATGCGTCTCAAGGGTCTTGACGGGGGAATCTACAAACCGTTGTCGCCTGAAGGCATCCAAACCATCCACGACGCATCACTGACCATCCTCGAGAAGACCGGGATGACCTATGAATCGGGCCTCGGTGAAACGGTTGAGATGCTGGCCGATGCCGGTGCAACCGTTGACCGGGATAGGAGACGGATCCGTTTTTCCCGTGATCTGATCCTGCAACAGACCGCCAAGGCGCCTTCGCAGGTGATCCTCTACGCACGCGATGGAAAAAATGACCTGGACCTGACCGAGGACAAGGTCCATCTGGGCACGGGCGGCGCCGCCGTCAAAATCCTCGACCTGGATACCGGCCAGCCGCGTTCGTCGACACTCAAGGACTTGTACGACCTCGGACGCCTGGTAGACCGCCTGGATCACATTCATTTCCTCCTGCGGCCCTGCATCCCCACCGATATCCCCGAAGCCGATTACGACGTAAATATGTTTTACGCCTGCCTCAAGGCCACCGGAAAACATGTCATGAGCGGCGTCAACGACGAGGCGGGACTGCACCGGGTCATCGACATCGCCGCCATGCTGGCCGGTGGGAAGCAGCAGCTGAAATCCAAACCCTTTATTTCGATTATCACCTCATTTGCTATTTCGCCGTTGAAATTGTGCACCCAATCCACACGGATCATGCAGGCATGCAACCGTCAGGGCATTCCCGTGGCCCTGTCGGCCGCGCCCATGTCCGGCTCTACCAGCCCCATGACCATGGCCGGCACTCTGGCCCAGCTGCATGCCGAGCAACTGGCCGGCATCGCCATCTGCCAATTGACCCAACCCGGGGCGCCGCTGCTCTATGGCGGCATTCCGGGCATGGCCAACATGGCCACCATGGGCTACCTGGGTGGCGGCGTGGAATGCGGCATGATGAATGCGGCGATCCACCAGCTGGCCGCTCACATTAACGTCCCCAACTATAACTCCGCCGGGTTGACCGACGCCAAACTGCCCGATGCCCAGGCCGGCTGGGAAAAAGCCATGACCATCCTGTTGGGCGCCATGGGTGGTTCCAACTACATGCACCACAGTGCTGGCATGCTGGAGTCCATGCTAACGGTGGCTCCGGAACAGTTCGTCATCGACGACGAGATCATCGGCATGGCCTGCAAGGTGCTCAAAGGTATCGAGGTTGACGCCGACCACCTGGCCCTGGAAGTCATCGACGCGGTGGGGCCGGCGGGCAACTTTATGATGTCACCCCACACCATGCAATACATGCGCAGCGAGTATTTTCAGGGAAACGGCGTGACCGATCGAAAAAGCCGTCACCAGTGGGACCAGGGCGGATCGATGGACACCCGTGAACGGGCAAAGGAGATCGCCCGCAAGATTCTTGCAGCCGAAGAGAATTCCTACATCCCGGCGGATGTCGAGCACGCGCTGCGGAAGAAGTTCAACATCCACCTTTAACACGGTGGAACACCGGTACCATGGGCTTACTGACTTCACATGCCATCCACTTCACGCTGAACATTCGTTGGGAAGACCTGCCCGCGAGCGTTCAACACCAGGCCAAGCGCTGCCTCATGGACACCCTGGGGGCCATGATCGCCGGTTCATGTACACCCGTTGCCGGCATCATGCGCAAAACAGCGCTGGAACAGTTCGGCGGCGACCAGGCCACCATCATGGTAACCGGCCAGCGCGTGTCGGCCGCCGGTGCTGCCCTGGCCAACGGGTTTTTCGGCAATGCCCTGGACATCGACGACGGTTACCGCAACGTCAAGGGTCATCCGGGCGCATGCGCGCTGCCACCGGTGCTGGCCGCCGCTCAACTGGCCGGCGAATGTTCCGGTGCGGAATTTCTTACCGCCCTGGTGGTGGCATACGAACTGGGTATCCGTGCCGGGGTGATCCGGCATGCCACATACGAGGTCTACCACTCCTCCGGAAGCTGGGGCGCCATTGCCGGTGCGGCGGCTGCCGGCAGGCTGGTGGGCCTCACCAAGAGCCAGATCTTCCATGCCATGGGCGCTGCCGAATACCACGCCCCCATCGCCCCCATGATGAAGGGCATCGACACACCCGCCATGGGAAAGGACAGCATCGGCTGGGGCTGCATGGTGGCGGTCTTGTCCGCGATCATGGCCCGGGATGGATTCACCGGCATTCGCCCGCTGTTCGACGATGCCCCGGACCGGGCATGGG
Organism: uncultured delta proteobacterium; assembly: GCA_963697225.1. Classification (GTDB taxonomy): domain Bacteria; phylum Desulfobacterota; class Desulfobacteria; order Desulfobacterales; family Desulfosarcinaceae; genus Desulfosarcina. The sequence goes on along the minus strand of CAVONM010000012.1, from coordinate 12,901 downwards.
TGGAAAACCTCGGGCGGCAATGGGAGATACTCAACCTCTATTTCAAGCCCTATGCCGCCTGCCGCTGGGGGCAACCGGCAGTGGCCGGTGCCCTCAACATCGTCCGGCACAACCACCTGACGCCGGATCAGATCAGACACATCCGCGTGCGCACCTTCGAAGCCGCCGCTCGTCTGCCTCATGGGCACCCCCGCAACACGGAGGAGGCCCAGTACAGCCTGGCATTCCCGGTGGCCGCCGCCCTACTGGATGGGGAAGTCGGACCCGGCCAGGTCCTGCCACCCCGCCTGCATGACCCCGATCTGCTGAGCATGCTGGATCGGGTCTCCACCGAAGTCGTCCCTGAATTTGAAGCCGAGTTTCCGGCCAAAGCCCCGGCCGAAGTGGTGGTCGAGACCAAAACGGGTGAGATATACCGATCCGGCCGCATCGAAGCCTTATGGGAGCCGCCGGATTCGCTGCCTTCGGACAGCGATCTGGAAGCAAAATTTCTCTGGCTGACCGGCCCGATCATTGGTAAGCTGAAAGCCAACCATCTGAAAGAAAAAATCTGGTCGGCCGACCAATGGACATCCATTGATCCCATCATCACCGGATACACGACAGCCGACACCTGACCGGTGATTGTTCACGGGTCTATCCTTCATTCACGACCAATGAAAGGGTTCCATCAATGAAAGTGGGGGTCTACCAGACCGATCCGGTCCTGCTGGATGTCAAAACCAACTTGGCATCCACGATTGAAAAAATTGAAGCGGCCAAGGCAGAAGGTGTCGACCTGGTGGTCTTCCCCGAGCTTTCCCTGACCGGCTATTTTGTCCGGGAAAGATACCACGAAGCGGCCCTGCGCATGGACTCGCCGGAGATCAAGCAACTGGCCGGTGGCGACCAAAGGGACGGCGGCCGTCGTCGGGTTCATCGAAGAATCCCAGGCCATGAATTTTTACAATTCGGCGCTGGTGGCCGTGGACGGTGAAATCCTGTTCGCCTACCGCAAGCTCAATCTGCCTAACTACGGCGTCTTCGAAGAGCGCAAGATCTTCTCCGGCGGCAAGCATGTCCGCGTCTTCAAACTCAAGGGCCTGACCATTGCCCCGTTTATCTGCAACGACCTGTGGCACCCCTCACTGCCATATTTAGGGGTCACCCAGAAGGCGGACATCTTCATCACCATGTTCAACTCCTCTCGGGGCTCCATGGGCAACGAGTTTTCCAACATCGAGAGCTGGAACATTATCAACCGGTTTTACTCCCGGGTGTTCGGCGTCTACAACCTGTGCGCCAACCGGGTCGGCTGCGAGGTGTTTGAAGACCTCAGGTCCGACGCGTGCGAACAGAAAGACCCTGACCATGAGGCCGTCGATGAGAATCCCTTCCGTTTCTGGGGCGGCAGCGAAATCATCAACCCCTTCGGCCAGGCCATCATCACTGCGGCCCTGTTCGATCCCGATGCCATCTTCGCGGATATTTCCCGTGACATCGTCCGCAAGAAACGCATCCTGCTGCCCTACCTGCGCAACGACGACCCCTACTTCACCCACCGGGAACTGGGCCGGATCCTTTATGGCAAGCACCATCCGGAATAAAAAAATGACAGCCCATGCTGTTTTTTGCCACTTAACATCGGCTTGCCTTCAGTATCGCAATTCGCTACTATTAAGCAGCCAAATTTTATATCCACCGCTTCCTCTGCCCGGCCCCGGATGCCATCGCATGTCCGCCATCACAGAGAATGTTTAAGGAGGTCCGCATGCTCATGAATACCCGCGACCAGTATGGTTTGATTGCGCGCCTGCTGCACTGGTTCATCGCTGCGCTGGCCATCGGCATGATCGTGGGCGGCAGCCTGCTGTCTATTCTGCCGTCTGGTGGTTTTAAGGCCGTTGTGATTGCCGGCCACAAATCTATCGGCGTCGTCATCTTTCTGCTGATGATCGGCCGCATCGCCTGGCGGCTCACCAATCCACAACCCCGTGACCTGGGCAACATCCCGGTGCTGAACGGCATCGCCCGCCTGGTGCATATTTTTTTGTATGTGTTGCTGCTCCTCCAACCGCTGGTGGGCATCCTCATGTCCCAGGCCTATGGCTATCCAGTCTCCGTTTTCGGAATTTTCAAACTGCCCCCGTTGGTGTGGCAAAGTCCGTCGCTGGGAAACGTCTTACGGGAGGCTCACGGTGTGACCGCCGTCCTGCTGGCGGCCTTCATCATCATCCATGTTGCGGCAGCGCTGAAACACCACTTTGTCGATCGGGATGGGACGCTGATGCGCATGCTCAAAGGAAGCTAACCGATAGAAGGAGGAGCACCACCATGCATCAGGTTATGATCCATCCGGCAAGCTACGAGACCGTCCGTGGGGCGATAGACCGTACGTTTGATTTGTTTCCCCAGGATCTCAAAGATAAAAAGGTAGTGATCAAGCCCAACGTACTGCGGGGATCGGAAGCCGCAGAGGGTATTGTCACCCATCCAGCCGTGCTGGCGGCGGTGGTGGATAAAGTACAAACCTTGGGACCGGCTTCGATTGTCGTGGGTGACAATCCCGGCCTTTTCAGCTACGGCGCCAATGAGGCGGCATTCGAGCAGACCGGTCTCATGGCCGCCGCCCGTGGCTACTACCGCAACATCGGCCTGGATGCCGTCCGCGTTCCCCTTCATCCCGATTTCATGGGGACGGTGAACGTTTCCCGGGCCATCGTCGAGGCTGACATCGTCATCAGTCTGCCCAAGTTCAAAACCCACGGGCTTACGGTTATTACCGGTGCTATCAAGAACAGCTACGGGATCCTGCCCGGTGCCCAGAAGGCCAGATTGCACAGGCTTGCCGGCAATCCATCCCGGTTTCACGATCTGGTGGTGGAGGTGTTCAAGCTGCGGGTGCCGGACCTGTTCATCGTGGATGCCGTGGTGGGCATGGAGGGCAACGGTCCGGCCTCACCGGAACTGCGCAAGATCGGCCTGATTCTGGCTGGGGACAACGCCGTGGCCGTGGATGCGGTTATGGCGACCATGATGGGAATGGATCCGGGTCGGCTGCGGTTTCTCAGGCGAGCCGCCGAAGCCGGTCTGGGCACCTGGAACATGGACGAGATTCGAATCGACGGCAATCTGGTGCCCCTGGATAATTTTAAGCTGCCGCCTCTGGGCGGCGAAGCCATCCAGGACAATGCGGCGGTTCAGGAAATGCTCGAAAGCAAAACCCGGCTCACGCCCCGGGCGGACCCGGATGGCTGCACGGCCTGCGGGACCTGCGTGGAGCAGTGCCCGGCCCAGGCCTTGTCCATGCCGGACGAATTGCCCCAGGTGGATATGGACCTCTGTGTCACCTGTTTCTGCTGCCAGGAGATCTGCCCGGAAAAGGCCATGGAACTGCAGTGATGCCTATACTGGCCATCCAATCATGATGGGAATGGTAACCCGTCTCTGTTTCGAAGGCTTCAAAAATGAAAACCGCATTTATCGTCTATTGTTCACCTGCTGGGTCCACCGGCCATGTGGCCCGGGTCATCGCCGATGCTCTGGCAGAGAGATCCATCGGGATTCACCTGCTGGATGTAGGCGCCGGCCAGGATCTGTCACCTTTTAGCGGTTTGCTGAAAACCGCCAATGCAGACGACTGTCTTTTCGTCGGGTCCCCGGTGTACCGGGAGATGGCCGTGCCGCCGGTGATGGCCTTTCTCGGCGACCTCCCACCGGCCAATGGCTGTGCAGCCGTGCCTTTTGTCACCTGGGGAGGGGCCATCAGTGGCATCGCCCTCTGGCAAATGGGGCAGGTGCTTCAGAACCAGGGATATATGCTGGCCGGCGGAGCCAAGGTGCTGGCCGTCCATTCGATGATGTGGCAGTCAGAACATCCGGTGGGCCAAGGCCATCCGAACGCTGACGACGATCAGCAGGTGGGCCGCCTGGTGACCAAAGTATATGAACGTCTGTCGACGTCAACAACGAACCCCATGCCCTTGAGCGAGCTTGACTATCAGCCGCAGGCGATCGGCGCCGATTTTAAGAAAAAAATGGATCACCCCTGGATGATCATTCCCAAGTCCATCGATGACGATCGGTGCACCGAGTGTGGGACCTGCGAGACGGTGTGCCCGGCAGGGGCCGTGACCCTTGATCCAGGCCCGGTATTTAACGCGCGTTGCTTCGATTGCTTCAAGTGTGTTCGCGAATGCCCGGAAGATGCCATAATCTCCTCTGTCCCCCTTGGAAAAATTGAATCCATGATCCGCGGTCGGGTGGTGGCGTATAATGAAATGCCGCATACGCAGATTTTTTTCTGATTGAAGAAAAGGTTCGAAAAGTATCAATCCTTTTTTGGAGATAGATGCACTATTGATGTCAACAAAACCAACATATGAAGAATTGGAAAAACGGGTTATAGAATTTGAGAAAGCGGAATCCGAGCGCCGTGAAGCGGTAGGCGCGTTGCAGGAGAGCGAAGCGCGTTACCGCGACCTGTTTGTCTCGAACCCGAACCCGATGTGGATCTTCGATATTAAATCGCTCGCCTTCCTGGCCGTAAACGACGCGGCGATCTCACATTACGGTTACAGCCGCGAAGAATTTCTCTCCATGACCATCAAGGATATCCGTCCGGTTGAAGACGTACCGCGCCTGTTGGACAATGTCGACCAGGTGAGCGATGGCCTGGATAAGGCCGGAGTCTGGCGCCATATCAAGAAGGACAGGCGTGTTATCGATGTTGAGATTACCTCCCATACGCTGATGTATGAACAGCGTATGGCCGAGATGGTACTGGCACAGGACGTGACCGAACAAAGGCGAACAGAGCAAGCCCTGCGCGAAAGTGAGAGGCGTTACCGCGCTGTATCCGAACTGACTTCGGACTATGCTTACTCCTACCGGGTCGAGCCCCATGGTGAACTCGTCAACGAATGGACGACCGGCGCGTTAACCCGGGTGACCGGATATTCGCGTAAAGAGTTACAGTCGCTGGGCGGATGGGAGTACTTAGTACACCCCGATGATATAACCGTTGCGCAGGATCAATTGCAGGCATTATTGTCCAACCGGGAAAAAACAGTTGAGTATCGCATAATTACCAAAGATCGCCATCTCCGTTGGATGCGAGACTATTCCCGGCCAGTGTGGAATGCCGCGGAAAAACGCGTCACACACATCGAAGGCGCGATTCAGGACATAACGGAGCGTAAGCAAGTCGAAGATGCAGTGCGGGAGAGTGAAGAAAAATATAAAGAATTAGCAGACGCATTGCCTCAAATTGTTTTCGAATCAGATGCATCCGGTAAGCTTTCGTATGTCAACAAGAATGCATTTGATCTTTTTGGGTATACCAAAGAAGATTTTGATAAAGGATTAAATACCCTTGAAATGATAATCCCGGAGGAGCGAGACCGGGCGATTCAAAACATACAAATGATCATGAACGGTAATATTTTAGGAGGTGTGGAATACACGGCCCTAAGGAAAAATGGCACCCGGTTCCCGGTTGTTGTCCATTCCAAGCGTTTTATGCGTGGTAATCGTCCGATTGGCTTGCGGGGGCTGATTATCGATTTCAGCGAGATTAAAAAGATGGAGACGGATCTCAAGCGCCGAACCATGGCCATGGACCAGTCAACAGAGACGATTGTCATCACCGACACCAATGGATTGATTACCTATGTCAACCCGGCTTTCGAGAAAACTACCGGCTATTCACAGGAAGCGGTTTTGGGTAAAAACCCGCGCATCCTGCAAAGCGGAAAACACGATGAGAAGTTTTATCATGAGTTCTGGCAAACCATATCCAGCGGCAAAACCTGGAGGGGTTGCTTTATAAACAAGAAAAGGGACGGGTCACCAATTACCGAGGAAGCCACAGTCTCGCCTGTATTTTCAGACAAGGGGGCGATTGTCAACTACGTGGCGGTAAAGCGCGATATTAGTGACCGGTTAAGGCTTGAAGCCCATCTCCAGCAGGCTCAAAAGATGGAGGCAATCGGTAATTTGGCGGGTGGTATCGCCCATGATTTTAACAATATTCTTTCCCCTATTTTCGGATACACCGAAATGCTGATGATGGATGCCTCCGATGGCAGCCAGCTCCGGCAGGGTTTAACCCAAATACTAGCCGGAGCCAACACCGCCAAGAATCTGGTAAACCAAATCCTGACATTCAGCCGTCAAGGAGAACACGAAAAGAAGCCCCTTAAAATACATTCGATCATTAAGGAAGATTTGAAACTGGTTCGTTCGTCGTTGCCCGCTACGATCGAAATCGAAGAAGACATCAGGGATGATTGCGGCCTGGTTTTGGCAGATCCCACCCAAATGAATCAAATTATCATGAACCTGTGCACCAATGCCTACCACGCCATGGAGGAAACCGGCGGGAAACTGAGGGTTGTTCTGAAAAAGGTCGAATTAACTGTCGAAGAGATAGAAGACCAGGCCATGGTGCCGGGTCCGTATGTCCGTCTGACGGTAACCGATACCGGCCCAGGAATGGATCCTGAAACAATAGCCAGAATATTTGATCCCTATTTCACCACTAAAGATAAAGATAAAGGAACCGGTTTAGGCCTGGCCATTATTCACGGTATCGTGAAAAGCCATGACGGACATATCGGTGTTTACAGTGATCCGGGGAAGGGATCTGAATTTCAGGTATACCTGCCCGCTGTGGAGGCCATTCAGGAAAGCGTGCAAGTCGAAACGCAACCCATCCAAAAGGGTAATGAACGCATCCTTCTGGTTGATGACAACAAGGATGTGGCTAATATTGAAGAACAAATGTTAGCGCATCTCGGGTATCATGTGACAACGCGAGCCGGGATGTAGACTCGCTTTCTTGGGAATTTTAATGGAAAAGCGGGATCCCGTGTCCGGTTCTGATTGAAGTGAAATTCCGCCGCCATGCTGGCTGAGGATTCGGTTGGAGATGAACAGCCCCAGGCCGGTGCCGCGTTCGCCCTTGGAGGAGAAAAAGGGTGTAAAAACATTGGCGCGGGTTGCTTCGTCCATGCCGATGCCGTTGTCCGACACATTCAGATAGATGTGATCTGCATCCTGAGTGACCTCGAAGCAGATCTCGTGAGGCCGGCCCGACCGATCCGACCGGCAGGCTTCCACGGCATTCTCGATGATATTGGTCAGGGCACTGCGAACAATGCCTGCATCCACCTCGAAGCGGCCGATGGCGGGGTCGAAACGGTGGGTCAGGGTGATGTCCTGTCCCTTTATCTTGGGTCCCACGGTATTCAGCACCTCCTCGGCAAAACCGAGGACCTCCACCGTTTCCCATTTCAGGTCTTTTTCCTTGGCATAGTAGAGGATGTCTATCACCATGTCCCGGATGCGCCCGACCATGAAGCGTACGATATCCCATCCTTCGCGGATCTGCTCCTGATTCTCCTTTTTAAATCCGGAATCCAGCAGATACATGCCCCCGTCCAGGCCGGTAAGCAGCCCCTTGATGCCGTGGGAAACCGATCCGATCATCAACCCCAACGAGGCCAGCTGGTCTTCGAGCCGGCGGGTGCGGGTGATGTTGGTGGACATCTCCATGACGTGGGTGATGTTGCCGGCCAGGTCGCGAATGGGTGCGGTCTGGATGAGCACCCGGTAGGTCTCCCCGCGTTTCGAGGTCACCTCCATCTCGCTTTGGTGGGACTGGCCGTCGCTGAAGGTTTTGGCCACCGGGCAGTCGGGGCATCCATCGTCCCGGTCTTTGTATATGTTGTGGCAGCGTGCGCCGACAGTCAGGTTGAAGTCCTCCTGAAAGCGGCGGTTGGCCGCCTGGATGGTCAGGTCGGGGTCCTGCACCGTAATATAGCAGGGCGCTTCGTCGAAGAGTTGCTGGTAGCGTTGCTGGGTGGCCTGGAGCCGTTCCTGCAGGCGCCGGACCTCGCCGATGTCGGCCCCGATCTCCACCACCAGCTCCACATCGCCCTGGCTGTCGCGGATGGGGGCGGTGTGGACCATCACCGGACCCCGGGTGCCGTCGGCATATACCACGGTGACCCGGCGGCGCATGCCAGTGCCGGTGGCAAAGGTCTCTTTTACCGGCGAGGTTTCCACACTGTCCGGTGGATAAGCAGCTGCGCTGGCCTGGCCGACGTGGTCCCCCAGCCGCTCCCGGTACAGCGGATTGATGGCGATGATCTCCTGGTGGCGGTTATGGATGGCGACGAAGCAGGGCAGTTCGTTGAAACAGTTGATGCCGGCATCCAGATCGCCGGCAATGCCACGAAGCGCCGAAGAGAGGCCTTCCACGGCCTGACCCACGGCCGCCAGCCGTTCGGTTTTCATCAGCCTGGCGGTCTGCTCGCGTACCAGGTTTTCCAGGTTTTCGGTGTAGGCCCGCAGCTGCGTGCGCATGCTGATGCGATCGTTGGCCCGCTTCAGGGCAATGTCCAGGACATCGTCGTTGATGGGTTTGGTGATGAAATCGGTGGCTTCCAGCTTCAGGCACTTGATGGCCAGATCCATGTCTCCGTGGCCGGTGAGCATGATCACTTCCGTGTCCGGGCTTTCCGCTTTGATCTGCTGGAGCAGGTCGATGCCGTCCATGAGGGGCATCTTGATGTCGGTGAGAACAATGGGGGGGCTGTGCTCTCGGAAAACCGCCAAGGCCTCCTTGCCGTTTTTCGCGGTGAATACCTGGTAGCCGATGTCCATGAGGGAAATTCCCAGAACTTTCCGGATGCCTTCCTCATCATCGACCAGCAGGATTTTTTCTTGCATGTCTACCCTTTTCGTAAAGCCATGAGCTCAACCGCCGTGTCCAGCAGGTGCTGGGCATCGGGTGGTTTTTCCAGGTAAGCGTCCGGATCGGGAAGCGGCTCCGCCAGTTTGATGTTGAGCATTTTCAGATAGTGCTGGAAAGATCGCTGCCCCACGGCCGAGAGCATGATGATGGGAATGTGCTTGAGCAGGCGGTCCGTTTTGAGGCTTTTGTACATCAGCGCGCCACCCGTACCCGGCATCATTACGTCCAGTACAATCAGGTCGGGCGTGATTTCCCGGGCTTTTGCCAGGCCTGCCGATCCGTCCCGACAGGTTTCGGTGCGGTATCCGTTGGTTTTGAACAAGGCGGAAATGAACACCCGCATGTCCATGGCATCGTCGACGATGAGAATGGTTCCCCTGGACGAATCCGCTTTATTCATCCTGAGCCTTGTCCGGATGATTGACGCTGGCTACCGGGCAGGAGGATCGCAGCACCACCTGTTCCACGGTGGAGCCCAACAGCGCCAGTTCGGGATCGATCTCCCGGGTATGGTGGGCCATGACGATCAGGTCGGCCTGTTTTTCCCGGGCAAATTTGAGAATTTCCACGTAAGGCGTTCCCTCCCGGATACCGAGTTCGAAATTGTCGAACCCTTTGAGCTGCGAGAGGTATTTGGTGTCGATTTTTTTGCGGGCCGCTTCGATGCGCGCTTCGATTTCCGCCTGACCCTTTACTTTTCCCGGTTCGGATGCGTTGATATCCACGGCATGAAAAATGTGCAGTCTCGCATTGACTTCCTTGGCCAGTCGAGCGGCCCAGAGGAAGGCGCTGGTGGCTGGTTTGGAAAAATCGATGCCCACGACGATGTTGGAAAAAAGTTTCCAGCAGGTGGTGCAGGGGCGGCTGATGATGACCACCGGGCAGCGGGCGCTCTTGGCGACCTTCTGCATGGTGCTGCCCACCACGCTGCGATAACGGGCGGCCCCGATGTCTTCGTCCCGGGTGTGGGCGCCCATGATGATCAGGTCCACGTCATCGGCACGGGCTTTTCTCAGAATTTCCCGGTGGGGAACGCCGATGACCGCCTCCAGCGTGGCATTATCGCTGTCCTTGAGAAGATCGGCGTAGGTATGCTTCATCTCCTCTTTCACCCAGTCTACATAATCGGGGTCGATCTGTTCGTTTTCTCCTGTCCGGACGTCGGTGACAAAGGAGCTGAATCCACGCGAGGGGATGCCGAGGACGTGAAAAACGCAGAGCTCGGCATCCCATTTCATCTCCAGGTCGAAGGCCACTTTGGCGGCGTTGTCACAAGCGGGCGACGCCGTGGTTGCAAACAGGATTTTTTTAAACATGGGTTATCTCCTTATCTGGCACCTGGTTTAGCGAATGCGTAATCGCTCAACTTATGTGGCATTCCCTGGGTGTTCCGTGAAATCCGAGTTCCCAGCCGATTCCCTCTACCAATTCAAAAAGAGTGAACACGGTATCAAACTCGAAGACATCGACCTGGTCTCCGAATATGACATGCTTCAGCTTTCCCAGACGCAGTTCCGTGTCAAGGAGCATATCCACCTGAAAATCTTTGATCGGGACCGATTTTCCGCCGTCGCATTCGGTAAATCGCCGGTAGATGTCAAGGCGTGGTTCGCCCGGAAATCCGACCATTTCCACCGTCTTTTCCAGGACAAGCCAGTCCATGCCGCTGACCCGGCAGCCGTCGGCCGGTCCCCTGCGGAACTGATCCAGCAGGTCGGGGAAAAAGGCGTTCAGGTGAACCAGGGCTGCATAGGTGTCCAGCATTCTAAAAAAGCTGCGCAGGGTGTAGCCCGGCGCCAGATCCACCTGTCGCGCCAGGCAGGCCAGCACGGCGGCCTGATCTCCCTTGCGGATCGTCTCAATGGTGCCATCATGTTGAGGTGGACGTTTTCCATCGTACGTTCTGGCTATTCGTCCTGGGCTTCAAATGCTCCGGGACCTCCACCATTCTCAGGAGCAGCGGTTTGAGAAAGGACCAGCGAATGCCGATCTTGTAGACCTCTTCCAGGTCCCGGATGGCATCCCAGCAGTTGTGGCAGGGCGCGACCACCAGTTTGGCGCCGGTGGCCAGGATCTGGTCCCGTTTGACCTTCAAGCCGATGTTGCGCTGCTCGCGGTAGAGGCCGATGCCGTTGAGACCGCCGCCGCCGCCGCAGCAGAAATTGTGCTCCCTGCAGGGGTGCATCTCCCGAAAGTCTTCGGCGACGTAGCTCATGATTTCACGGGCACATTCGCCGAGGCCGGCGTTTCGGACGTAATTGCACGAATCCTGGTAGGTCACCGGCTCCTTGATTCGCTTGGCCGGGTCGATCTTCAGCTTTGCCGGTGCGCAGGGCCTCGGCCACCCACTCCACATAGTGGAAGCTCTCAACCGGCGTCTTGCCCGTCTTGAGGCCCGCCCAGTAGGGCCCTTCGATGACCGTGGCCCGGTAGGCGTGACCGCATTCGGTGACCACCATGCGCTTGGGCTTGAGCCGCTCCATGGCGGCATAGACGCTTTCCACCTGCATCTTGCAGGCTCCCCAGTCACCGGCGAACATGGCCAGGCTGGTCTCCTCCCAGCCCTGGCTGGGAACGGTCCAGTTCTCGCCGGCAAGGTGAAAGAGAATCGCCGCCTCGGCCAGGTCCTCCGGATAGTGTTTGGGTTCCCGGGCATTGACCGTGTAGATGATATCGGCATCCTCTTTATCGATGGGGATCTCCAGCCCCGGCCAGTCCTCTTCGTACTCCTCGGCCATCCACTCGCAGGTGTCCACCCAGTCCTCGGTGGTGACGTCCATCTGGGCCCTGTAGATGCGGTGCATGCCCGAGCCGATCTTCAGTTCCCAGGGCACGAATCCCTGGGAGAAGCACAGCCCCCGAACGTAGCCGAACATCACCCCCATGTCGATGCCGAAGGGGCAGTAGGTGCCGCAGCGGTTGCAGCAGGTGCACTTGGACCAGGCCGTGTCCATGACCATGTGCATGAAATCGTTGTCCACCTTGCCCTTGCGCTTGACGATTTCACCCAGGGTGGACTGGATTTTGTAGGACGGCACCTGCTTGGGATCCTTGTTGTTGGCCAGATAGAAAAAACAGCTGTCGGCGCACATGCCGCAGTGGGCGCAGATCTCCAGCCAGGTCCGCAGTCTGGACCGGCAGGTCTTTTCCAGCGTGGCCGACAGGGCCTTGCTGTCCACCTCCAGCTGCTTCATCTCTTCGTAATACTGCTTGCCGCTTTTGTCGGCCAACAGTGCGTTGAGCTTTTCCTTGGTATCGACAACCTGTTTGTTGCAAAGCATTCCTTCGGGCATTGATTATCTCCTACTTTGGGTTATCACTAAAGGGCACTGCTTACCAGGCCATTCCCTTGTTTTTCATCCCGCCGCGCTTGATGCCGTAATCCATGCCGAGCTGTGCCCGGGACAGGAAAAAAAGCAGAAAGTGGGACAGCTTGGTAAAGGGGATGGCCACCAGCATGATCTCGCCGCATAACACGTGGGCCACGATCCAGAAGTCGTAGTTGCCCACCTGATGATAGGCGATAAAGCCCGTCACAAAAGGCGCCACGGCGATGGCCAGCACCAGAAAATCGTAAGGTTTGGTCAGGATGCGCACCTCCGGCAGGGCGATGCGCCGCAGGATGATGAACACCGCCGCCACGATCACGGCCAGGGTCATTCCATCGGCCAGACCTTCGGGCAGTGTCGGCAGGCTGAATCCGAAGCGCTCCAGCAGGAGCACGTTATGGCCCATGAGAAACACGGGGGTGGCCAGCAGGCAGATGTGAAAGACGAACACCAGGATGGTGAACCCGGGGTAAAATCGCCAGCCGTGGGTGCCGAAGGGCACCAGCCAGAAGAAGATCGAGCGCAGGGCGCCTCTGATGCCGTAAGCCACGTTCTTCGAATAGGTGACGCGGTCCATCTGCCAGTTCAGACCCCTGATGTACCACACCAGGCGATAGAGCAGGCCGATAAAAAAGATGCCGAAGGAGAGCCAGGCAAGGGGGCCGGTTACAAATTCATACATGGGGTACTCCTTTAATTTTTAATCATCGTCCCGTTCCGTGAGAAACAGCCAGAACCCCGCGATTCCCAGCAGGGCGACGACCATAAGCACATAGGTGATATTCTTGGTATGGAGCATAAACTCCTGAAGCGTATTGATGGTTTCCATGGG
>CAVONM010000011.1:0-33130 GCA_963697225.1 uncultured delta proteobacterium | reverse complement strand
GTAGACTCGTCTTTCTTGGGGATTTTAATCGAAAAGCGTGACCCCGTGTCCGGTTCCGATTCCAGAGAAATTCCGCCGCCATGCTGGCTGAGGATCCGATTGGAGATAAACAGCCCCAGGCCGGTGCCGCGTTCGCCTTTGGAGGAGAAAAAGGGTGTAAAAACATTGGCACGGGTCGCTTCGTCCATGCCGATGCCGTTGTCCGACACATTCAGATAGATGTGATCTGCATCCTGAGTGACCTCGAAGCAGATCTCGTGAGGCCGGCCCGACCGATCCGACCGGCAGGCTTCCACGGCATTCTCGATGATATTGGTTAGGGCACTGCGAACAATGCCTGCATCCACCTCGAAGCGGCCGATGGCGGGGTCGAAACGGTGGGTCAGGGTGATATCCTGTCCCATTATCTTGGGTCCCACCGTATTCAGCACCTCCTCGGCAAAACCGAGGACCTCCACCGTTTCCCATTTCAGGTCTTTTTCCTTGGCATAGTAGAGGATGTCTATCACCATGTCCCGGATGCGCCCGACCATGAAGCGTACGATATCCCATCCTTCGCGGATCTGCTCCTGATTCTCCTTTTTGAATCCGGAATCCAGCAGGTACATGCCCCCGTCCAGGCCGGTAAGCAGCCCCTTGATGCCGTGGGAAACCGATCCGATCATCAACCCCAAGGAGGCCAGCTGGTCCTCCAGACGGCGGGTGCGGGTGATGTTGGTGGACATCTCCATGACGTGGGTGATGTTGCCGGCCAGGTCGCGAATGGGTGCGGTCTGGATGAACACCCGGTAGGTCTCCCCGCGTTTCGAGGTCACCTCCATCTCGCTTTGGTGGGACTGGCCGTCGCTGAAGGTTTTGGCCACCGGGCAGTCGGGGCATCCACCGTCCCGGTCTTTGTATATGTTGTGGCATCGTGCGCCGACAGTCAGGTTGAAGTCCTCCTGAAAGCGGCGGTTGGCCGCCTGGATGGTCAGGTCGGGGTCCTGCACCGTAATATAGCAGGGCGCTTCGTCGAAGAGTTGTTGGTAGCGTTGCTGGGTGGCCTGGAGCCGTTCCTGCAGGCGCCGGACCTCGCCGATGTCGGCCCCGATCTCCACCACCAGCTCCACAGCGCCCTGGCTGTCGCGGATGGGGGCGGTGTGGACCATCACCGGACCCAGGGTGCCGTCGGCATATACCACGGTGACCCGGCGGCGCATGCCAGTGCCGGTGGCAAAGGTCTCTTTTACCGGCGATGTTTCCACACTGTCCGGAGGATAAGCAGCCGTACTGGCCTGGCCGACGTGGTCCCCCAGCCGCTCCCGGTAGAGTGGATTGATGGCGATGATCTCCTGGTGGCGGTTATGGATGGCGACGAAGCAGGGCAGTTCGTTGAAACAGTTGATGCCGGCATCCAGATCGCCGGCAATGCCGCGAAGCGCCGAAGAAAGGCCTTCCATGGCCTGGCCCACGGCCGCCAGCCGTTCGGTTTTCATCAGCCTGGCGGTCTGCTCGCGTACCAGGTTTTCCAGGTTTTCGGTGTAAGCCCGAAGCTGCGTGCGCATGCTGATGCGATCGTTGGCCCGTTTCAGGGCAATTTCCAGGACATCGTCGTTGATGGGCTTGGTGATGAAATCGGTGGCCTCCAGCTTCAGGCACTTGATGGCCAGATCCATGTCTCCGTGGCCGGTGAGCATGATCACTTCCGTGTCCGGGCTTTCCGCCTTGATCTGCTGGAGCAGGTCGATGCCGTCCATGAGGGGCATCTTGATGTCGGTGAGAACGATGGGGGGGCTGTGCTCTCGGAAAACCGCCAAGGCCTCCTTGCCGTTTTTCGCGGTGAATACCTGGTAGCCGATGTCCATGAGGGAAATTCCCAGAACTTTCCGGATGCCTTCCTCATCATCGACCAACAGGATTTTTTCTTGCATGTCTACCCTTTTCGTAAAGCCATGAGCTCAACCGCCGTGTCCAGCAGGTACTGGGCCTCAGGTGGTTTTTCCAGGTAAGCGTCCGGATCGGGAAGCGGCTCCGCCAGTTTGATGTTGAGCATTTTCAGATAGTGCTGGAAAGACCGCTGCCCCACGGCCGAGAGCATGATGATGGGAATGTGCTTGAGCAGGCGGTCCGTTTTGAGGCTTTTGTACATCAGCGCGCCACCCGTACCCGGCATCATTACGTCCAGTACAATCAGGTCGGGCGCGATTTCCCGGGCTTTTGCCAGGCCTGCCGATCCGTCCCGACAGGTTTCGGTGCGGTATCCGTTGGTTTTGAACAAGGCGGAAATGAACACCCGCATGTCCATGGCATCGTCGACGATGAGGATGGTTCCCCTGGACGAATCCGCTTTATTCATCCTGAGCCTTGTCCGGATGATTGACGCTGGCTACCGGGCAGGAGGATCGCAGCACCACCTGTTCCACGGTGGAGCCCAACAGCGCCATTTCGGGATCGATCTCCCGGGTATGGTGGGCCATGACGATTAGGTCTGCCTGTTTTTCCCGGGCAAATTTGAGAATTTCCACGTAAGGCGTTCCCTCCCGGATACCGAGTTCGAAATTGTCGAACCCTTTGAGCTGCGAGAGGTATTTGGCGTCGATCTTTTTTCGGGCCGCTTCGATGCGCGCTTCGATTTCCGCTTGACCTTTTACTTTTCCCGGTTCGGATGCGTTGATATCCACGGCATGAAAAATGTGCAGTCTCGCCTTGACTTCCTTGGCCAATCGCGCGGCCCAGAGGAAGGCGCTGGTGGCTGGTTTGGAAAAATCGATGCCCACGACGATGTTGGAAAAAAGTTTCCAGCAGGTGGTGCAGGGGCGGCTGATGATGACCACCGGGCAGCGGGCGCTCTTGGCGACCTTCTGCATGGTGCTGCCCACCACGCTGCGATAGCGGGCGGCCCCGATGTCTTCGTCCCGGGTGTGGGCGCCCATGATGATCAGGTCCACGTCTTCGGCACGGGCTTTTCTCAGGATTTCCCGCTGGGGAACGCCGATGACCGCCTCCAGCGTGGCATTATCACTGTCCTTGAGAAGATCAGCGTAGGTATGCTTCATCTCCTCTTTCACCCAGTCTACATAATCAGGGTCGATCTGTTCGTTTTCTCCTGTCCGGACGTCGGTGACAAAGGAGCTGAATCCACGCGAGGGGACGCCGAGCACGTGAAAAACGCAGAGCTCGGCATCCCATTTCATCTCCAGGTCGAAGGCCACTTTGGCGGCGTTGTCACATGCGGGCGACGCCGTGGTTGCAAACAGGATTTTTTTAAACATGAGTTATCTCCTTATCTGGCACCTGGTTTAAGCGAATGCGTAATCGCTCAACTTATGTGGCATTCCCTGGGTGTTCCGTGAAATCCGAGTTCCCAGCCGATTCCCTCTACCAATTCAAAAAGGGTGAACACGGTATCAAACTCGAAGACATCGACCTGGTCTCCAAATATGACGTGCTTCAGCTTTCCCAGACGCAGTTCCGTGTCAAGCAGCATATCTACCTGAAAATCTTTGATCTGGACCGAATTTTCACCGTGGCATCCGGTAAATCGCCGGTAGATGTCAAGGCGCGGGTTCCCCGGAAATCCGACCATTTCCACCGTTTTTTCCAGGACAAGCCAGTCAATGCCGCTGACCCGGCAGCCGTCCGCCTGCCCCTTGCGGAACTGATCCAGCAGGTCGGGGAAGAAGGCGTTCAGGTGAACCAGGGCTTCATAGGTGTCCAGCATTCTGAAAAAGCTGCGCAGGGTGTAACCTGGCGCCAGCTCCACCTGTCGCGCCAGGCAGGCCAGCACGGCGGCCTGATCTCCCCTGCGGATCGTCTCAATGGTGCCATCGATGTTGAGGTGGACGTTTTCCATCGTACGTTCTGGCTATTCGTCCTGAGGCTTCAAATGCTCCGGGACTTCTACCATACTGAGGAGCAGCGGCTTGAGAAAGGACCATCGGATACCGATCTTGTAGACCTCCTCCAGGTCCCGGATGGCGTCCCAGCAGTTGTGGCAGGGGGCCACCACCAGTTTGGCCCCGGTGGCCAGTATCTGGTCCCGTTTGACTTTCAATCCGATGTTGCGCTGCTGGCGGTAGAGCCCGATGCCATTGAGCCCGCCTCCGCCGCCACAGCAGAAATTGTGCTCCTTGCAGGGCCGCATCTCCCGGAAGTCCTCGGCAATATAGCTCATGATCTCACGGGCGCAGTCACCCAGCCCGGCGTTTCTCACATAGTTGCACGAATCCTGGTAGGTCACCGGTTCCTTGATTCGCTTGGCCGGGTCGATCTTCAACTTTCCGGTGCGCAGGGCTTCGGCCACCCACTCCACATAGTGGAAGCTCTCAACCGGCGTTTTGCCCGACTTGAGCCCTGCCCAATAGGGTCCTTCCAAAACCGTTGCCCGATAGGCGTGACCGCACTCGGTGACCACCATGCGCTTGGGCTTGAGCCGGTCCATGGCCGCATAGACGCTTTCCACCTGGATCTTGCAGGCACCCCAGTCTCCGGCAAACATGGCCAGGCTGGTCTCCTCCCATCCCTGGCTGGGAACGGTCCAGTTCTCGCCGGCAAGGTGGAAGAGAATCGCCGCCTCGGCCAGGTCCTCCGGATAGTGTTTGGGCTCGCGGGCGTTGACCGTGTATATAATATCCGCATCCTCTTTATCCACAGGGATCTCCAGCCCAGGCCAGTCCTCCTCATACTCCTCGGCCATCCACTCGCAGGTGTCCACCCAGTCCTCGGTGGTGATGTCCATCTGGGCGTTGTAGATGCGGTGCATGCCCGATCCGATCTTCAATTCCCAGGGAACGAATCCCTGGGAGAAGCACAATCCCCGAACGTAGCCGAACATGACCCCCATGTCGATGCCGAAGGGGCAGTAGGTGGCGCAGCGGTTGCAGCAGGAGCACTTGGACCAGGCCGTGTCCATGACCATGTGCATGAAGTCATTGTCCACTTTGCCCTTGCGCTTGATCATTTCACCCAGGGTGGACTGGATTTTATAGGAGGGCACCTGTTTAGGGTCCTTGTCGTTGGCCAGGTAGAAAAAACAGCTGTCGGAGCACATGCCACAGTGGGCACAGATCTCCAGCCAGGTCCGCAGTCGTGACTTGCAGGTTTTTTCCAGCGTGGCCCACAGGGCCTTGCTGTCCACATCGAGCAGCTTCATCTCGGCATAGTATTGCTTGCCGCTTTTGTCCGCCAACAGGGCAGTGAGCTTTTCCTTGGTATCGACAACCTGTTTGTTGCAAAGAATTCCTTCGGGCATTTTATCACCTATTTTTACAAAGGCCTTACCAGGCCATTCCCTTGTTTTTCATGCCACCGCGTTTGATTCCGAAATCCATTCCCAGCTGTGCCCGGGAGAGAAAAAAAAGCAGAAAGTGGGACAGCTTGGTAAAGGGGATGGCCACCAGCATGATCTCGCCGCATAACACGTGGGCCACGATCCAGAAGTCGTAGCTGCCCACCTGATGATAGGCGATAAAACCCGTCAAAAAAGGCGCTACGGCGATGGCCAGCACCAGAAAGTCGTAAGGTTTGGTCAGGATGCGCACCTCCGGCAGGGCGATGCGCCGCAGGATGATGAACACCGCCGCCACGAGCACGGCCAGGGTCATTCCATCGGCCAGACCTTCGGGCAGTGTCGGCAGGCTGAAGCCGAAGCGATCCAGCAGAAGCACGTTATGGCCCGTGATAAACACGGGGGTGGCCAGCAGGCAGATGTGAAAGACGAACACCAGAATGGTGAACCCGGGGTAAAATCGCCAGCCGTGGGTGCCGAAGGGCACCAGCCAGAAGAAGATCGAGCGCAGGGCGCCTCTGATGCCGTAAGCCACGTTCTTCGAATAGGTGACGCGGTCCATCTGCCAGTTCAGACCCCTGATGTACCACACCAGGCGATAGAGCAGGCCGATAAAAAAGATGCCGAAGGAGAGCCAGGCAAGGGGGCCGGTTACAAATTCATACATGGGGTACTCCTTTAATTATTAATCATCGTCCCGTTCCGTGAGAAACAGCCAGAACCCCGCGATTCCCAGCAGGGCGACGACCATAAGCACATAGGTGATATTCTTGGTATGGAGCATAAACTCCTGAAGCGTATTGATGGTTTCCATGGGCGATCGCTTTTCCTTTAGTGGTTAATGGGCGTCGTAGTCCGGGTGTTGGTAGAGCACGGGCATGCGGGTGACGATAAATCGGTAGATCACGATGCCCAGGGTTACGATGAAGACGCTGATACCGATCTCCATCCAGTGAGGAAAATAGCGTTCACTGGCGGGCAGGTGCCAATTGAAGGCAACCAGGCAGATGTTGAAGCGGTTGACGACAATTCCCAGCACGGTCCAGGCGGCCGTCCAGCGGATCAGGGTGACGTTCTTGTCCCGCACCCCCACCGCATATAGAAAGGCCGGCAGCGCGACGAAGCCCAGCAGCTCCACCAGGTACCAGGCGCCGTATCCGCTGGCCAGGTAATGCCAGGTGTTGCCGGCACTGATACCGATGACCTTGATGATAAAATAGCCAGCCAGCACGAACGCAGCCGCTTTGCCGAAGCCCAGGGGCACGGTGTTCTTCTCCGCCAGGTGAGCGGCGTCCATCTTGTGTGAAAAAAAGTGGTGGGACAACGTACTTTCGAAGATCACCATGGAGAGCCCGGCGATCACTGCGGTGACGAAAAAGTAAATCGGCAGATACGGCGTGTACCACAACGGGTGAAGCTTTGAGGGCGCGATGAGGAACAGGGCACCCAAGGAGGACTGGTGCAAGGTGGACAGCACCACTCCGAAGATGGTCAGCAGCAGGGTCAGTTTGACCACGATGTTGCGGGCGCGTTTGAAACCCAGCCACTCTAGCGCTGCCGGTGAAAATTCGATGAAGAGCACGGTCAGGTAAAGAGCCACGCAGGCGGCCACCTCGAAAAGCAGGGAAGTCGTGCCGCGTTGAACGATGAACGGGTAGGGCAGGCGCCAGGGGCGGCCCACGTCGTAGTGCAGGGCCAGAACCACCAGGGCGTAGCCCAGAAAACCGGTGAGGATGGCCGGACGAACGGCGGCGTGGTAGCGCTTCATGCCGAAGATATACACGGCGGCCGAGGTGACGAATCCGCCGGCGGCCAGGGCGACGCCCACCAGCAGGTCGAAGCCGATCCATATACCCCATGGGTTATAGTCGGACAGGTTGGTGACCGCATCCAGCCCCTGGGTGAAGCGCAGGATGGTCAGGATTCCTCCCACCAGCAAAATGGCACCGGCCACGATATTGAACGGTGAGAAAATCGGTTTGCCCATGGTGGCTGTATTCTCAGACATAAAGGATTCCTCCTGAGTGGTTTCGCTGGGTACGGCTGACATGCCGCTTAGGCGTCTTTTTCGTCGCCGGTCGTCTCTTCTGGTTTCTTCGCTGCTGCGTCGGTTTCAGCTTCAGCTTCGATTTCAGCTCTGGCCTTGGCGTCGGCCTCGAGGGCTTCCTTCACGGCCTTTTCGACGGCGGCGGTCTTTTCCTGTTTGGCCTTTTCCACGCTGGCGTCCAGCTTGGCCGCTGCCTTTTTATCGGCCTCGGTCAGTGCGGCCGCCACCGCTTGAGCCTTCTCTTCGGCGGCGATCTTTTCTTTGCGTTTGCTCATGGCGTAAATGCCGGTGAGCAGCACCGGCCAGAGACCGACCACCATGGGAACCGCGCCCAGGGCGCCGGCCGTGAGTTCCGGTGCCGGCGTCACCCCTAAATCCATACGCATACCGATGGTTTCGAAGGGCACGCCGGACAGATAGAGCCAGGACGTGCCGCCCATTTCCCGTTCGCCGTATATATGGTCCTCGTATGTATCCGGCCGGCGGGTGATGCGCTGCCGCGCAATTTTCAGCAGGTCGTCGCGCTTGCCGAAAACCAGTGCTTCGGTGGGACACGATTCAACGCAGCCGGGCAGCTTGCCTTCCAGCACCCGCGGATGACACATGGTGCACTTCATTATCCGGGGTGAAAAGGCACTGTCGTACTCGTAGGTAGGTATTTCGAAGGGGCAGGCGATCATGCAGTAGCGGCAACCGACGCAAACCGATGCGTCGTAAACCACCGCGCCTTCCTTGGTTTTTTTGAAGGCCTTGACGAAGCAGGCCGAGGCGCAGGCCGGCTCCAGGCAATGATTGCACTGGTTTTTAACAAAAACCGGCCGATCACCGTTGCCCGGTTTCTGGTTGACCACGGTGTAGGTTTTGGATGTGGTACGCCGCCGGTTCTCGAGGACGCTGAGATCGGTAAAAGGCACTTCCGGCGCCGGCAGCGCGTTGACTGCGTTGCAGGCGCCTTCACATCGGCGGCAACCGATGCACAACGTGGTGTCGTGAAGCACCGCCAACGATTCCGCATAGCCTTCGAAATGGTGCGTGGTTGCGGCAGACGCCTTGCTGCCGGCTGCGGCGGTCATGCCAGCCGCGCCGATCCAACCGAGAAATTTTCTCCTGGAAAGTGACATGGTTCACCCTCAACTTGCGGTTTTATTTTTCTCTACATGACAGGCATTGCAGTCCCGGGGATCGGGCTTCTCGATGCCCATGTTTGTGTGACAGCCGATGCACTGTTGATGGTAGGCGCCCACCAGACCGGGCCTGAACGCGTCTGCGCCTTCAATTGTCTCGCCATGGCAACTGCTGCACGCCGGGGGTTTTTCCGCGGGTGGACTGTGGTGATGGCAGCCCTGGCACAGGGTTCCCTTTTCACTGTGATAGTAGCCGGCAAGCTTGCTGCCGCGGATTTTGTCGATCAGCGACTTCACGATCTTGCCGTGAGGGAGGGCGGCCGGTTCAAACTGATTTGACAGCTTGCCGATGGTCACCTTTTCGGGGATCTGGTCGGCTGCGAAGGTTTTTGTTTCCAGGTTACGCGCCTGCAACAGGTCCAGGGCGACGTCAGCGGTCTCTTCGGCATTGGCCGGATTTACATAGGCCGGCAGCGGGGCCATATGGCAGGCCCTGCAGGACGGGTCCTGGCGATTGGCTGGTTGGGCGATGAACGCATGGCAGCCTGCGCATTCGGGCACTTTTTGTTTCGCCTGGTGGCAGCCAATGCAGCTGGCTCGATCGGTCACGCTGTGCATGGCCTGGGCCAGCTTGACATGGTTACCCTCCTTTTTGCCGGCGCTGGTGTGGCAGCTGCTGCACGCCTGCAGGCTGGCGTGGTGGCAGACCTTGCAGCTGTCACTGTAGACCTCGTGGGATTGGTGATCGAACGGGACGGGGTCCATGGCCGCTGAGCGTTCGTCAGCCGGCTTGGTTTCCTCGCCGGTCTTGACCAGTACCACGTTGGGCTGCCCGCGTTTCATCCGAGGGATATCCGTGAGCACCTCGATCCCTATCTGGTAGTCGGCATCGTGGCAGCCCACGCAACTGATGGGGCCGCCCAGCAGATTCTTGGCCATGCGGTCGCGGTGGCAACCGATGCACTCGTAATGGGAGGCTTCTTTCAAGGCCATGGTGTTGTCCACCTGGGTGTCCTTATGGCAATACACACAGGCACCCTCTTCACCTTTGGCATAAACCAGCTGTTTGGCCTGTTTGTCGTATTTGTGGTGACAGCTTTCGCATTTTTCAGCGTTGGCCTTCACGTGGCGGGCGTGCAGGGACTTGTCGAAGGCGAGATCCTTCCAGGTGGACGCGACCGCGGGATTTGCCTGATGGCATCCTCCGCAGGTCTGCGGTCCGCTCTTTTGGTCCGGACCGGCCAGTTCCCGGTGGCAGGCAATGCAGTTGATATGGTAGGTGTCGGCCACTGTCTGCCGGTCTGCATCGACCAGTCGCTTGTATTTGGGCGACAGGCGCCCTTTTTCATCGGCCATGTGGCAGGCGCTGCAGTCGCGGTTGATCCGCGCCAGCGCTTCGGTGTGGCGGCTGTGGAGAAAGACCACCGGCGGGCGTTCCAGCGGGCCCGAGGCCTTCATGGTATCGATCATGATCAGATCCGCCCCGCTTTTTATCGGGCCTTCAACCGAGGTTTCCACCTTCACGGCCCCTGCGGCAAACAGAAAAATCGTGACCATGACCAGCAGCATGCCACAAGCTTTCAAATGAACTGTTCCTTTCCGCATCGTTGACATCCTTAGGGTATGCAGTTCTTCGTTTCGTGCGGGGATCCCGCCTTCATTGCTCACCTGGCCAGCCGGCTTCCCGCTCCCGGTCGATCAGGTCCTGAAAAGAGGTTTCATCATATATGTTGAAGGCCGCCTGCTTCACACGGATCCACATGGATGAGAAGGCGCACCGTCCGTCAAACGGGCAACTGGTTTTTGATACGCAGGCAATGCAGTCGCTGGGCGAAAGATTCCGGCTGAGAAAACGCAGCACATCTCCAACGGACACCTGGTTAGGCGGTTTGACCAGAAAATAGCCGCCATAGAAGCCGCGTTTGGAATCAACGATGCCGCTGGCCTTGAGCTGATTGAGGATGACTTCCAGAAAGCGCAGCGGAATGGACTGGGCGGCGGCGATGTCCGAAATTTTTACAGGCCCCTGGTCCATGTGTTTGGCCAGCTCGAAGATGGCGCGCAGGGCATATTGGTTTTTCTTGGGTGGAACCAGCATCCGAATCCTTCTTGACTCATATGATCAGGTTCTTTCCTGACTTTAATAGTAGGGATTATTATGCATTGTCAATTATTTTTTTATATTTTTAAAAAAATTGAAAAATATAAATGATATTAGTAAGATAAATAAATTTTGAGATAGAAATCAGATCAGATGCCGCTATTCATATTTAGGGTAAATGTTCTTAAATATATGCCCTGCGCGCCATCTTCGAACTGGCCAGACAGCCGGGTGATGAACCGGTAAAAACCTCCGTGATCGCCAAAGCGCAGGCCATCCCCCCGCGTTTTCTGGAGGTGATCACGGGTCAGTTGAACCGCGATAGCGAGCGCATTCCCCGTCGCTTGCGGCGGGGTTAGCGAGCGGACTGAAAATCGATTGCTTTATCATTACGGTGAAGATTCACCGCGGCTTGCCGCGGGGAATCTTCAAACGGGCGGGACTGGTGGATTCCAAACGGGGATTTTCCGGCGGGTATACACTCACCCAACCCCCCACTCGGATTCGTGTGGGGGGCATCTTTCGGGTGTTGGACCAAGAAGATCATGCACAAGGGTGCATGGCCTGCATATTCAATTTTTACACCCGCCTTGTGGCTAAGCGAGCCGGCGACCTATCGCTCAGGCGGTTTCCCCGTCAGATTAATCGTGAAAATAGACCCCTTCCCCGGTTGTGATGAAACGTCGATGGTCCCGTTGTGGCGCTGAACAATGGCTCGGGTGAGCATGAGCCCGATGCCCGTGCCCCGTTCACCCTTGGTGGTGAAAAAGCGCTGGAACAGCCTGGCTTTCGTCCGTTTGTCCATGCCGCAACACGAATCTGCCACCTGATAGCGTACGCCCCCGTCCTTCAATGCGCGGACGGACAGGGTGATGCGTTGCGCCCCTTTCGCCGGATCCGTATCCACGCAGGCATCAATGGCATTGGTGACCAGGTTCATCAGGCACTGGTGAATGCCCGCAGGGTCCATGTGTGTCGGGGCCAGACCGCCCGCCACGTCCAAAATGAGATCCATCCCGTGATCCCGGGCCCGGGATTGCATCAAATCGAAGACTTCACGGGCCGGTTGCTCGGGATTTACCAGCCGATATGTCAGACGGTTTGTTTTGGCAAAGTTCAGCAGATCCAGAGACAGGGTCTTAATCCGGTCTACATTCGTTCGTACCAGTTCCCATCCTTGCTGCAAATAGGCGGCGTCTTCCAGTTCGATGCCTTTTCCCAGAACGAACATTCCGCCGTCCAGACCGCCGGCGATATTCTTGATGGCGTGGGATAGTCCTGCCACCGTCTCCCCTACCGCGGCTAATCGTTCCGCCTCGATGAGTTGACGGGATTTTTCTTCCACCAGGTGTTCCAGGTTTTCCGTGTAGGCCCTCAACTGACGTCGCATTTCGATGCGTTCACCGGCCCGCTTCAGGGCAACGATCAGTGCATCGTCGGATATGGGTTTGGTGATGAAATCGGTTGCCTGGAACTTGAGGCTCTCGATGGCCAGGTCCATGTCGCCGTGGCCGGTGAGCATGATCACCTCCGTGTCCGGGCAGCGGCCCTTGATGGCCTTGAGCAGTTCGATGCCGTCCATGCCTGGCATCTTGATGTCGGTGAGGGTGATGGACGGATGGACAGCATCGAAGATTGTCAGGGCCGCCGCTGCATCTTCGGCGGCATGTACCGTGTATCCAAGATCGGCCAGGGAAATGCCCAGCACCTTGCGGATGCCCGCCTCGTCGTCTACGAGAAGGATGTCGTCGGTCATGAAGGATCTTTCACAATGGGAAAGTGCAGGTTGAAACACGCGCCGCCTCCCGGGTTCGCCGTAACATTGATCGAGCCGCTGCACTCTTTGACGATGCTGTAGCTGATGGACAGCCCCAGCCCGGTTCCCTTGCCCACTTTTTTAGTGGTGTAGAAGGGCTCGAAAATCTTGCTTCGGATCGGCTCCGGCACCCCGCTCCCCGTATCGCACACCGACAAGGAGACCGTCTTCGTGTTACTGGTGGTGACCAGTGTGATCATGCGGGGGGTCATGCTTTCCGGCGTATGGTCGGATCGCTCTTCGATGGCATCCCGGGCGTTGATGAGCAGGTTGATGATCACCTGCTCCAGGCGGCTGGGGTTGCCCATCACCCGTGGCAGATCAGGATCGGTCTGCCAGATGACGTCGATGCCGCGCACCTTGAGCTGCTGGCTGAAGATTTCGAAGGCCCGTTCCAGTACCTCGTTAAGCAGAACCGGTTCCAGGTTGGGATCCGATTTTCTTCCGAACTGCCGCATGTGGTTGATGATCTTGGTGGCCCGTTCCACATGGCTGTCGATCTCTTCGGACATGGTCAGCAGAATTTCATCGCGGATGGGCTCTTTCTTCTTCAGTTTGCGCATGAAAAAATTGCTGGCTGTCTTGATCACCGACAGGGGCTGGTTTAACTCGTGGGCGACGCCGGTGGCCATTTCGCCGAGGGTGGCCATTTTGCTGGCCTGGATCAACTGCTGCTCCGTTTCCAGCCGCTTGGTCACATCGCTGATGGTTATCAGCAGCACCCGGTGGCCGGTGTATTCGGACGGGGAGATGCGGATGTCCACATAGAGCCTTTTCTCATCGGCACCCACATGGCGGACCTGGTTCAGAACCGCTGTGGTGGCCATGCGAAAGGCCATGGTTTCCCGCTCATCGGGTTCAAACAGATCGAGAAAACAGGTACCGATCAATTGGTCTCTTGCTTTGCCGTAAATCGCCAGGACACTCTTGTTGCAGTCCAGAATCTCGAGGCTGCGGATCTCCAGGACGAAGACCGGGTTGGGAATGTTGTTGAAGATGGCATGGTATTTTTTTTCGGACAGTTCCAGTTTTTCTTCCAATTGCTTGCGCTCGGAAATATCCAGGTTCATCTCCATGGCCGCCACGATCTCGCCGCTTTCATCGTGGATGGGAGAGGTGCGGACGATCCAGTGCTTGACGCTGCCGTCCTTGTCCACACCGGTCTCTTCACTGTAATGGGACTGGCCGTCGGCAAAGGTGGCCTCGACGGGGCAGTCCAGGCATTTTTCCGTGCGCCCCTTGTAGGCGCAATAGCAAAAGTCGCCGGGCTTGGGAGCGAACTTGTCGGCGAATTCGCGATTGTAGCCGATGAGCCGGTAGTCCCGGTCCTGCACGGTGATGACGCAGGGCACCATCTCGAACAGGTTCTGGAACTGGTCGCGCTGCTTGTTGAGTTCGCTCTGCTTGCTGTCGATGGCCGTGCCCATCTGTCGAATGGCCTTGGCCAACTGCCCCATTTCATCGGCCTGGTCAACTTCCACCGGTGCCGAGTAATCTCCCTTTTCGATGCGCCGGGTACCGTCGATGAGTTTTTTGATTGGGTATTTCACGAAGCGGTAAATGAAAAGGAGAATCATGGCCGATGTGGTCAGAAAAATGAAGGCGGCCAGGGCGACCAGGTTTCTTTCGTAGCGGGCCAACTCCAGATCCGCTTCCTCCAGCGATACGACCAAATCGATGGCCCCCAGCACCTTTTTATCCGGTGGATGGACATGGCAGGCATCGGTGGAACAGCCTGGCTCGTTGTAAACCGGGCTGATAACGCCCATCAGCCGGTAGCCGCTCTTCGACCGGAAGGTGCGCACGGTTTCGGCCAGCGACACCTGATGCACCGGTGGATCGCTGCGGTGGCAGATGTAGCAGGCCTCGTTTTTGATGTTGGTGACCGTGTCAATTTCGGCGTCCTGATTGGAGAATTTGATCTCACCCTGCTTGTTGTAGATGCGGATGTTGACGATGTCGTGTTGCTTGGAAATGTTGTTGATGATCTGCTTGATGTCATCTCTGGAGTTTAGCATCATGGCATAATGGGTGCCCAGTCGGATGGTGTTGCTTAGCCGCTGCGTGCCGGCGGTGATGTTGCCCACCAACTTTTGCTGCATGTATCGAAAATTGAAGAATCCCCACACTGCAAGGGACAGAAGCAACATCAGGCCGACGCTGGCCAACAGTTTCAGCAACAGGCTCTCGTGGATGATTGCTTTCAGCGACGGCATGGAATGCTTCCTTTGAGAGTTGTCGGAAAAAAGAGAGGTCGGTCCAGGACATGCAAACACCTGTGAAACGATATCTGAAAAGCCCACACGGGTCAACACAGGGGATGTATCATCTCAATCATTCACATACTGTATGAAATTCATCTTTTATGCTTGACATTAATCGTTTTTTTTCTCTATTCTTTTCTGGCGGTTTGACCTGTCGACCACTGAAAGGCTGCCGAACGACCACAGGTGGTTATCCCCGAGACCGCGTCATCCGGAGAAATACCGGAGCCGATGGACCCAGAATATCACAGTCACCATGCAACGGTGTTTCCCTTCTATATTTTAACCAACGGCAAAAGGAGGCCACATGACCAATCCCTATCAAGCTGCATTTGAACAGTCGATCAACGATCCGAACGGATTCTGGGCGAAGGCGGCGGAGGACTGCCACTGGTACAAGCGCTGGGACAAGGTGCTTGACGACAGCAACAAGCCCTTTTACCGCTGGTTCACAGGGGGCCAGATCAACACCTGCTACAATGCCCTGGATTATCACATCGACCAGGGGCGGGGGGACCAGCTGGCCCTGATCTACGACAGTCCGGTCACCGACACGATCAAAAAATACACGTACAGCCAGCTTCGTGACGAAGTGGCCCGTTTTGCCGGTGTGCTGGTGGCCCAGGGGGTAAAAAAAGGCGACCGGGTATTGATTTACATGCCCATGATCGCCGAAGCGGCCATGGCCATGCTGGCCTGCGCCCGCATCGGGGCGGTGCACTCGGTGGTCTTCGGCGGATTTGCAGCCAAGGAACTGGCCACGCGCATCAACGATGCCAAGCCCAAGGTGATCGTGACGGCGTCGTGCGGCATCGAGGTGAAGAAGATCATCGCCTACAAGCCCTTGTTGGACAGGGCCATCGACATGAGCACCAGCAAGCCGGGCAAGTGCATCATCCTTCAGCGGCCCATGGAAAAGGCGTCCATGATCGCCGGGCGGGATGTGGACTGGGTGGAAGCCATGTCTGCGGCAGTGCCGGCAGATTGTGTGCCAGTGGCGGCGACGGATCCGCTTTACATCCTATACACCTCAGGTACCACGGGCGTGCCCAAGGGTGTGGTTCGCGACAACGGCGGCCATGTGGTGGCATTGAAATGGAGCATGAAGAACATATACAATGTGGACGCGGGGGATGTTTACTGGGCAGCTTCTGACGTGGGCTGGGTGGTGGGTCACAGCTACATCGTCTACGGCCCGCTGTTCAAGGGCTGCACGACGATCCTGTTCGAAGGCAAGCCGGTGGGCACGCCGGATGCCGGTGTGTTCTGGCGGGTAATCGGCGAGCACAAGGTCAAGGCCATGTTCACAGCGCCGACGGCGTTTCGGGCGATCAAGCGCGAGGATCCCAAGGCCGAGCTGATGAAAAAGTACGACCTGTCCAACTTCAAGACCCTGTTCCTGGCCGGTGAGCGGCTGGACCCGAACACCCTGCACTGGGCCGAAGAGGCCCTGAAGGTACCGGTGGTGGATCACTGGTGGCAGACGGAAACGGGCTGGGCCATCTGCGCCAACTGCATGGGCCTGCATGTCTTTCCGGTCAAGGAGGGCTCACCCACCAAGCCGGCGCCGGGATGGAACCTGCAGGTCGTGGACGAAAACAACAATCAGGTGGCGCCGGGTGAGATCGGTGCCCTGGTGGTCAAGTTGCCGCTGCCTCCGGGCACGCTGCCGACGCTGTGGCAGAACGATGCGCGCTACGTGGAGTCCTACCTGGAAGAGTTCCCCGGCTACTACAAGACGGCCGATGCGGGTTACATCGATGCGGACGGCTACGCCTACATCATGAGCCGCACGGACGACATCATCAACGTGGCCGGTCACCGTCTCTCAACGGGGGCCATGGAAGAGGTGCTTTCGGACCATCCAGATGTGGCCGAGTGTGCGGTGCTGGGGGTGGATGACGATCTCAAGGGCCAGGTGCCGGTGGGCTTCGTGGTGCTCAAGGCCGGGGTTACCAAGGCCGACGGGGAGATCATCAAGGAGGTAGTCCAGATGGTGCGTGACCGCATCGGCCCGGTGGCGGCCTTCAAGACGGCCACGGTGGTCAAGCGGCTGCCCAAGACGCGTTCGGGCAAGATCCTGCGCGGCACGATCCAGAAGATTGCCGACAACAAGGATTACAATGTACCGGCCACCATCGACGACCCGACCATCCTGGGTGAAATGGAAGAGGCCCTCAAAGGCATCGGGTATGCCGGCGCCAGGAAATCCTGATGGTTGATCCGTCCTGAGCGATTGAGGAAAGCTTGACAAAAAAACGCCGGGTGCATCTGTTTAAGTCGCCCCGGCGTTTTTATTTACGGCTTTCGCCCCCGTTTTTCAACCTGCCGGCTAAATGGCGACGACCTGATTCCTCCCCTGGCTTTTGGCCTGGTACAAGGCTTTGTCAGCCTGATCCACCAATTGCCTGCCGGTGATTATACCGCCGGCTGGCCGGGCAGCGACACCCACGCTGGCGGTGATGTGAAGGGTCAGCTCCTCGTAGGTGAATTCGTGCTCCTTCACCCGCTCCCGAAACCGCTCGCACAGGGCCGACCCTTTATCCAGCGAAGTGTCCGGGAGAATGACGGCAAACTCCTCGCCGCCGTAACGACAGCCCACATCATATTTGCGGATGCTGTCATTCAGCAACCGCCCGAACTCCTGGAGGACCCGATCCCCGCACAGATGTCCGTGGGCATCATTGACCCGCTTGAAATGGTCTATATCGATCATGCACAGCGCCAGTCCATGACCGTAGCGCTGCGCACCGGAGATCTCCCGTTCCAGCGCTTCCCGAAAATAGCGCCGGTTGAACATGCCGGTCAATTCATCGCGCACGGACATCTCTGCCAGCTTCTCCTGAGCCATGCGCATCTCCCGCTTCAAACCGGCCTTTTCCAGCGCATTGGAGATGATACGCAGCAGCGCCTTGCCGCTCACCTTGGCCTTGGGAAGATAGTCGATGGCACCGGCCTGGATGATCCGGGAGGCGATCAGCTCGTCTCCCTGGCCGGTAATGACCACCACCGGTGTCTCCATCCCCTTGTTGTTGATGGCTTCAAGAAAGTCCAGGCCGGTGCCGTCGGGGAGCAGGTAATCCAGAAAAACGAGATCGAACCTATCCTTGTCCAGACGGCTGAAGGCCTCCCGGATGGATCTTACCCGGGTCAGTGCAAGTTGATGGTGATCCTGCAGGATCTTTCTGACTTTGGAGAAATCATCATCTTTGTCCTCAATGGCGAGAATAGAGACATGCTGATCCAGGTTGAGGATGGTTTTCCCGCCGGCATAGGTTTTGGGTTGGTCGTGGTGGAGGGTCTGGATCTTCTTGACTGTGTCGGAAATCCGGTTGGCGGCTTCGGTGATTTTACTCACCCGACCGGCCAAGTGGGCCGGGATGTTGCCATCCATTTCCATCAGTTGAACATTTCCCATCAGAATCATCAACGGCTGGTTCAGTTCGTGGGCCGTGGCACCGGCCATCTGAAGCAGAACTTTCAGGCGTTCCTCCTCGATCACCGATTTCTGCTGCTCACGGATTTGGCGGTTGACGGCTTCCAGTTCCGCCACCGCGCGGCTCAATTCTAAATTGCTCTGTTGAAGTTTTTTTCGCTGCTGAAACAATTCGACAAAGACATTGGCCTTGCTTCTCAGGATCAGCGGGTCCAGCGGTTTGAACAGGTAGTCCACCGCACCTTTCTCATAGCCGGCAAAGACGTGAGTGTCGTCTTTGCTTATGGCCGTGAGGAATATGATGGGGATATGGCGGCTTTTTCCGCTGCCTCGCATCAGCTCAGCCACCTCAAAGCCGTCCATGCCCGGCATTTGAACATCCAGGAGGATCAGGGCGAAGGTGTGCTCCAAAACCAGCCCAAGCGCTTCGTTGCCGGATGTGGCGGTAATGATGGACAGTTCCGGTCGCTCAAGAACGCCTTCGACGGCCATGAGGTTCTCGGGCCGGTCGTCCACAACCAGTATTTTTATCTTTTCATCTGATGACATGGTCGCGTCCTGTGGGTTCGTCAAATGGAAGACGATGCGCCGATACGCTCCGGATCGGTGGGTTGCTGGGCGATCCAGATTTTAAGCATGGACGTCAGTATATCCAGGTTCACCGGCTTGGCCAGGTAATCGTTGGCGCCGGCTTCGATGCACTTGGCGCGGTCTCCTTGCATGGCTTTTGCCGTCAGGGCGACAATGGGAAGGGTTTTGTAGCGATCCCGGTTTCGAATCTCCCGAATGGCCTGGTAACCGTCCACATCAGATATCATGACATCCATAAGAACGAGATCAATGTCCGGAAACCCGTCCAGTTTGTCAAGACTTTCCTTGCCGGATTTTCCGGTGAACACCTCTGCTCCCTGGTCCTCCAGAACATTGGATACGGCAAATACCGTTCGCATGTCGTCATCTACTAGGAGTACTTTGCGACCCTTTAGCCCGGGCATGCGGCCGTCCACGGCCAGCAGCCGATCGCGATGGGACTCGTCCAGCGCTTCAGGCAACAGGTGAAGACTCGAAGCCAGCGCCAGCAGCAGCTGCTCCGCTGCGTCGACTATCTTGAGGTTCACGCCAGCCGAAAATGGGTCGACACCGCCTGCAGGCTTGATATCCAATGACGTCCCCGGGTACAGAAACACCGGCATTGGATCGTGTTGTATGCCGGTTAGAAAACTGCGCTGTTCGGCGGCAGGTATCGTTGGATGGACGATCGCGGCATCTATGACTCCCGTTTTCATGATCGTTTTTGCTTCGGCAGCACTGGCCGTCGTCATGATACGTATCGTTTTGCCGCCGACAGCGTCGGTGATCTGGGCGGTGGCATCCGGATCCGGGGTGATCACGAGAATCGTTCGATCTTCGGTCCATTCCAGATATTCGATCCGCTGAAACGCCGCTTCCAGGTGACGGGCGGTGACCGGTTCGATCACATGGCCTGCTGCCCCCTGAACCGCCGCGGCGAAGTCATCTGCCTGCAAAGAGAAAGTGAAAACGGGAATGTGCCGGCTACTGGGATTGGCCTTGATTCGGTGAACCATCGTCCAGCCGTGCGCATCGGTCAGCCCCAGGTTTACGAAAATGGCAGCAGGTTGATAGTAATCGGCAAAATGAAGGCCGGTTTGGAATTGCTCTGCCACCAGTATTTTATAGCCCTTTTGGTAAGCATCCGCTTTGATCGGTTCGGTCGTATCTGGATCCGCGTCGATGATGAGAATACATCTGTCCCCGGGTGCCAACCGATGGCGATCATCCGAAACCGGATCCATCCCCGGGGTCGCTTCGGTCTCATCTGCCGTGGATGGCGACGCAGCCGCCTGGGTGGCGGTGCGCTCGAATGTATCGCTTCGGATCACCGCCGGTTCCTTTTCGGGCAGTGGGATGATGGGCAGGTGAAGCGTAAACCGGCTTCCCTGTTCATCTTCGCTTTCGAGCGTAATGATGCCGCCCAGCATTCGGGCCAGTTCCCGTGAGATAGAAAGGCCTAATCCGGTGCCGCCATACTTGCGCCGGGTCGAGCCGTCTACCTGCTGGAAAGCCTCAAACACCATTTGCTGCTTGGCCGCCGGAATGCCGATTCCCGTATCCACAACACTGATGGCCAGACAGCCATGATCACCGGTGTCGTCGGCACCCCGGCAGATGACCAGTTCGCGGGAAACCGTGATTTCCATGCGGATGGATCCCCTGGCGGTAAACTTGAAGGCATTGGAGAGAAAATTCTTGACGATCTGTTCGACGCGCTTGCGGTCGGTGATCAGTCGTTCCGGTACCTCCGGTGCCACATGGATGGCAAACAAGAGGCCGCGCTGCTCGGCCAGGGGTGCAAAGCTTACCTGAATGGCGTCGGCAATGGATTGGACGCGCACCGCTTGAAGCTCCACCGCCATTTTCCCCGATTCCACCTTGGCCAGATCCAGAATCTCGTTGATCAGGTTCAGCAGGTCTTCTCCCGCCGAATGGATGGTCTGGGCGAACTCGGATTGCCGGGCGGCCAGGTTATTTTCCTTATTCTCCAGAAGCAGCCGGGAAAGCAGCAGGATGCTGTTGAGCGGCGTTCTGAGTTCATGGGACATGTTGGCCATGAACTCCGTTTTGTAGCGGCTTGAAATCTCAAGCTGCCGGGCTTTTTCCGCCAATTCCAGATGGGCTTTTTCCAACTCGGTATTTTGTTTCTCCATGTCCAAATTCTGTGTTTCCAGGATGGCCATGTGAGCTTCGAGATCGGCAGCGTTTTTCACCATCTGTGCGTTGGCGGCTTCCAGCTCCATCTGTTTGAGTTGGAGCTTCTCCTCGGACGCCTGAAAAGCCCGGCTCTGCATCTGCAGTTGGTGTGTGTTTTCTTCGAGCGACGCTTCACGCGCCTTCAATCGCTGAGCCTGTTCCCGGGTCCGTTCCAGCAGGGCCTCCTCCTGCTGCCGGGTTGATGCGGCGTCGACGGCCACGGCAATGACCGCCGCCGCCGCTTCTACGAAATGATAATCGAATCGGCTGAATACGCCTGTTTTCGACAGCTCCAGAACCCCTATGGCGGTTTGCCGCCACATCAACGGCGCGACGATCAGGTTAGCCAGGTCAGGCGTGGAAACGGGCGACACCGAGCCGCTGATCGCTTCCCTTTGAAAAATCGCGATGGTTTCAAATTCGGCCGTCTGACCGATCCGCCCATCTTTCGGGTCTAAAACCGGTTGTCGCTCACCATTGAGATGGCCCGGGAACCGGCTGATGCATTTGAGCTTGCCGTCGTTATCCACGATAAATAAGTCTGCCTGACACAGATAGAGAAAGTCGGAAAGAAATTCGAGCGAATTGAGAGACAGCTCCGCCAACCCCTGTCCATTGCCGACCAACCGGTGCAGGTTGGCCAGCCCGGACATGAACCGCGATCGGGTATCGTTTTGTGTTTTGAGATGGTGAACCATGCTGTTGAAGGATGCTGCCAGTTCACCGATCTCATAGCTGGCCGCTACATGCATGTCATGGTCAAAGCGACCTTGTGCCACCATCGATGTCTGTCGGGAAAGATCGCGTATCGGTTCAACGATCGTTCGTGCCAGGATCGCCGATGCCACCAGTGCCGCCACGCCCGTCAGGATCAGGATGGCAACGATTGCCGCGCGCAGCGGATGAATGGCGCCCAACGCTGCCGCCGTTTCAATTTCTACAATCAAGGCATACGGGGAATCGCCCAGGCGTATCTGCGCGTAGGTACCTATCACCGGATTGCCGCCCGGTCCTGCATAGGCAAAAGGTTCCGCCAGGGATGACCGGATGCCTTCACCAGACTGGTTTTCCCGCCACAACCGGGTTAGCGCGGTGTCCACCCTGACGCCGGTGTAAAGATGCGGCGACCCGATGGTGCCGGCCAGCAGTGTCAGGTCGGAATCCACCAGATACAGCTGCGAACCCGCACCGATTTCCACGGGCTCCTCCACCATCCGTTGGACGGTGTTGAAAAAAGATACCGTGGCGTGTCCACGGCCCTGCTTGTCGGCGTCAGCCAGCCGGTCATCGAAAAACCGTTGAAGCTGACGGCTTTTCAATTCGGCAGCGATGTGGATGTTCCGGCGGACTTCCTGCTCCAGGCGTGGGTAGGCCGTTTGGTAGCTGATCAATCCGACGAGGGACGTGGGCACCATGGCAAGGCCCAAACAAAAAAACAGCAGCTGCCGACCCAAACCCCGGCCAAGCACCAGATTCAGGTTGAAGGGAAACAACCGTTCGGAGGACCTGTCTTCCATTGCAACGGCCTTTCTTTAATCTAACGTCTGTTGCCAGAAGCGCCGAACCAGATCCCTCAGGTGTTCGAACCGATGGCAATCGACCAGGGGGAGCGTTCCTGCAGATTGAGCCGGTGAACCACAGCCCTGAAAATCAGATAGGCCTGCCGGAGCCGGTGGGCAGTTACCCCGTCAACGATACCGGTTTCGGCCAGTGCCTGCAGCAGGCGAACATTGTCTGTCCAGCGGGAAATTTCCGGATGGTTGGCCGCGTGCTGCAATACCAGATGCTGGACCAAAAACTCGATATCTACCATCGCACCGATGTCCTCTTTGATGTCGAACTGGTTCGGTCCGGCCGATAGGCGGCTTTCGCGCATGCGTTCCCGCATTTCCCGCACCGATGCCTTCAGCGTCTCCGGATCCCGCTGCAGGCAGAGCACCTGGCGCCGAATGGTGGAGAAGGCGTCTTTCAGCACACCGTCCCCGGTGATGGGGCGGGCCCGGATCAGTGCCTGGTGCTCCCAGGTCCAGGCCTCGTCCATCTGGTAGGTTTTGAATCCGTCTACATGGCTGACCAGCAGCCCCGAAGCGCCGTTGGGCCGCAGTCGCATATCGGTCTCGTAAAGGGTGCCGGCGGCCGTGTGGGTTGAAAGCATATGAACCACCCGTTGACCCAGCCGGGAAAAAAAGTGGGTGTTGTCGATCGGACGTTTGCCGCCGACGGTTTCACCGGGGTCGGCCGCGTGGAGAAAGACAAGATCCAGGTCCGATCCGTATCCCAGCTCGAACCCCCCGAGTTTGCCGTAGCCGACGACGGCAAATCCCCGTTTGCAGGTCTGTCCCTTAAGGGTGCATGACGGGCGGCCATGTTTTTCCACCAGATGGTTCCAGGAGATTTCCACCACCTTGTCGAGGATCGTTTCGGCAATCCAGGAGAGATGATCGCTTACCTTCATCAATGGCAGCACGTTGGTGATGTCCGACGCCGCCACTCTCAGGGTGTTGATCTGGCGGAAGATGCACAACGCCTCTATCTGGTACTCCGGATCGTCATCCGGCACAGTGGCCAGTTGACGTGCGAGGCCGGCGCGCAAAGCATCGGGGCCGGGGGGGGCGTACAGGGTGCGAGGATCCAGAAGCTCATCCAGCACCATCGGATGACGGCTCAGGAAGGCGGCGATCCAGGGGCTGGCGCTGACCAGTCGAATCAGATGGGTCAGCGCGTCGGGGTATTCGAGGAGTAAGGAAAGATAGTTGATCCGTTGTTGAATGCGCTTAAGCAGCTGCAGAACGCGATCCAAGACGGTCTCTGGATCGTCGCAGGCACCGACTGCCTTTAACACCCGCGGGATCAGGCGGTCCAGACGGCGCTTTCCCGAGCTGCTCAGGGATCGGGTGGTCGGTTCGGATTTATAGGTTTCCAGAAGGGTGGCAGCGGCATCGCTGTCCTGAAACCCTGCCGTTTCAAGGAGCCGTCGGGGCTCACCGGTTGTCATGGTAAAGGACCAGGCATCGGCCATATCGGTTGCCGCCTGGCTGGTATCGCGTTCGGAGGTTGCTTTGGCCACAGGCTCCAACAGGCCGTCGAAATGCGACCGAACCCGCTCGCGATGACCATCGAGGACCTGCAGGTAGTTGACCCACGTGTCGAATCCCATGGACCGGGCCAGCTGCAAACGGGCCAGCGGGTCCGACGGCAGCGCATGGGTCTGCTGGTCGTTGGTCTCCTGGAGACGGTGTTCGGTGTTTCTGAAAAAGCGATACGCTTGAGAGAGTTCCCGACAAACCGGCTGTGGCACAAATCCCTCTTTGCCCAGCGTGTCCAGTACGATCTGGATTGCCGGTTGCTGGAGTGCCGGCACTACACCGCCCCGGATCAGCTGGAACATCTGCCCAAAAAACTCGATCTCCCGAATGCCGCCACTGCCCAGCTTGATGTTGTCGTGCAGTTTTTTTCTGCGGACCTCGGCGGTGATTTTTTGCTTCATTTCCCTCAGCGACTCAAACACGCCGAAGTCAAGATACCGCCGATAGACGAACGGCCGCAGGCGCCGGAGCAGCTTTTGTCCGGCATCCTGGTCTCCAGCCACCACGTCGGCCTTGATCAGGGCGTAGCGCTCCCACTCACGACCCTGGAACTGGTAATAGTCTTCCATATGATCGAAAGTCATGACCAGCGGGCCGCCGTCGCCATAGGGCCGCAGTCGCGTGTCCACCCTGAAGACAAAGCCGTCGGCGGTGTTTTCGCCGATGGCCTGAATCAGGTATCGGCACAGCCGGGTAAAAAAGGCCTCGTTGGACAGAGAAGGCCGGCCGCCCCGGGTTTCACCACTGGCTGGGTAAGTAAAAATCAGGTCCACATCGGACGAGAAATTGAGTTCACCGGCACCCAGCTTTCCCATGCCGATGACCACCAGGCGCTGGCAGTTGCCGGCGTCGTCCTCGGGAACACCATCGGCTGCGCACATGCGGTCAAACAGCAAACCCAGGGCCCCATCAATGGCCGCCGTGGCCAGGGCGGAAAGATCGGCCATGGTGTCGTCCAGGTCGCAGATGCCGGCTAGGTCCCGCACGGCAATGCGCACCATCTCCTGTCGCCGGAATTTACGCAGGGCGGTTTTAAGCAGTGCCAGCAGGCCGTCCATGGGAATGTCCGGAGCTGCCTTTGCCACCGGTTGGAGCAGCGGCGCCAGACGGCCGGCCATGTGGCCGTCATCGTATGGTTTGAGCAGATCGTCGCTGTCGATCAGATCCAAGGCCATGTGCGGGTGTCGAATGCAGCTGGTGGAAACGAATTCACTGAAGTCAAAGGCTGTCGCCAGTGCTCTTGTGCCGGCCGACACAGGGGAAAAAGTCATGCCGGTAGCCCGGGCTTCTTGACAGAAAATGAGCCATTGTTCCTGCTGATGTCGGTCCAGGAATTCTGTGGGGGGGGCTTTCATGGTGTGGAAGATATCCTGTATTGGGTTGCACCAACTTTGGCCGAACGGTTGAAACTTTATTAGCCGTTCACAGGTTCAGTGTTCAGACATTGAACCTGTGAACGCTTACCAGATTTCCCAAATTTTGCCAAGATCAGTATTTTTTCGATAGGTTACGATCACCTCTGGAGGACACTCCCTTGAATTACAATATCGTCATTTGGTGGACAAATATATTGCAGTAATGTAAAAACTTGCCTTCCATTAATTGATCTGGCTGACTCGACAGGTTAATATGCAATTGGATTTCAGTGAGTTCTATATTATGGTATACAACTTGCTCTTTTGTTCCATCCCGGTCCGTCATTGACAGGTCAATGCCGGGCTTTTTTGCCACGGCAGCCAAAGGAGTGTATCAACCATGTGCCGACTGTTTGCCATGACCAGCGAAACCCCCGTCTCTCCCATGATCGCCCTGGAAGCTATGGACGTCATGCGGGAGGGCCACGATGGATCCGGTGTCGGATTGTTTCTGCGTGACCTTGGAGGCCCCTTCGAGGAGATCAAGGACGCACCCATCCTGTCCGGAATATTCAGCGAAGCGGGATTGCGGCGTCTGGATACCTTCATGATGGATGTCGGGTTCATGACCAAATACAAGATCACCATCAAGGTTCCCAAAAACCCGCCCCCCGGTGTCCCCAAGCGGGACATCTACCTGATTCGCGCCTATGAATACCCCGAAGAGTGGGATGACTATACCCAGGCGGCGCTTTATGAAAAGCTGTTGGAGATTCGCCTCCGACTGCGGGCCATGGGAGAGGAGAAGGATGATATGATCGTTTTCTCCTTCTGGCCGGACGTGATCATGCTCAAGGAAATCGGCGACCCGCTCCAGGTGGCCAACTACCTGAAGCTGGACCGCAAGGAGCTGCACGCCCGGGTCATTATGGCCCAGGGCCGGCAAAACACCAACTATGCCATCAACCTGTATGCCTGCCACCCGTTTTTCATTCAAGGCTATGCCTCCATGACCAACGGGGAATGCACGGCATTCACCCCTATCCGCGAGTTCCTGCTGTCGCGCAACTTCCCCGGGTACTCGGGCTACCAGAGCGACTCGGAGGTCTTCACCCACATCCTGCACTACACCCAGACGCGCCTGGGATTGGATATTTCGGCTTACAAACACGTGATTACGCCCTTGCAGGATGCCGATATCGCGGATCACCCCAACGCCGCCCTGTTGACCCAACTCAAGCAGTCGTGCCGCCGTCTGATCATCGACGGGCCCAACTGCGTGATCGGATGCCTGCCGGATCACAGTCTCTTCATGGTCCAGGACCGCAAGAAACTGCGTCCCGGCGTGGTGGGCGGCCGACCCGGCCGATACGCCTTCTCGTCTGAAATCTGCGGCCTGGATTTTGCGGT
Source organism: uncultured delta proteobacterium (assembly GCA_963697225.1). GTDB lineage: Bacteria > Desulfobacterota > Desulfobacteria > Desulfobacterales > Desulfosarcinaceae > Desulfosarcina. The sequence continues at coordinate 6,456 of CAVONM010000011.1, read as the reverse complement.
TCCCGATCGAGACAAGAGCAAAGACTTTCAACCCATGCATCTGGACACGGTTATTGTCGGACCGGAGCGCCAGGAGGTTTCCATATGCAGCCAAACGCAACCATTAGCCCTTCCACATTAAGCGTAAAGGATCTGCCCTGGCAGATCCTCTGGCACAAGGACAAGTGCACCCTTTGCGGCCGTTGCACGGCGGTATGCCCGGTGAATGCCATCGAACTGGGTGTGTTCCGCAAGCGGCGGGTAAAGGTCTCCTTGGCGCCCCAGGGTAATTCGGCCAGCAGTTTCGACGTTTACCACGGCATCCGTCAGAAGACTGACCCGGCTTATGCCTGTGTGGGCTGCGCCACCTGCAGTCTAGTGTGCCCCAACGACGCCATTTTCCCCATGCGGTCCGACGAAGCGGACAAGCTTCGGTACCATATCAACCGCGGCGGCCAGCCTCGCAGTCGCGGCGGCCGGCGCAACACACCCGGTGGTCTCCTGGACCAGATCAAGTTCATCCGTATCTCCATGCTCACGGACCCGGCCCTGGATGCCGGCCGTCACGAATTTGAAATGCGGACCCTGCTGGGCAGGATCCTGCCACCGGAGCAGAACCTGAAGTTTGTGAATGAAAATGGATGGATCCCGCCGGTTCGGGAGATCTACCCCCTGATCATCGGCGGCATGAGCTTCGGCGCGCTTTCCCCCAATATGTGGGAGGGGCTGCAGATGGGGGTGGCTTACCTCAATGAGGAACTGGGCATGCCGGTGCGCATGTGCACCGGTGAAGGCGGCTGCCCGCCGCGCCTGCTCAGAAGCCCCTTCCTGAAATACGTGATCCTGCAGATCGCCAGCGGATATTTCGGCTGGGACGAGATTATCCACGCCATACCCGAGATGGTGGAAGATCCCTGCGCCATCGAGATCAAGTACGGCCAGGGCGCCAAACCTGGTGACGGCGGCTTGCTCATGTGGCATAAAGTCAATCGATTGATCGCCGCCATCCGCGGTGTGCCGTCCGGGGTCAGCCTGCCCAGCCCGCCCACCCACCAGACGCAGTACTCCATTGAAGAGTCGGTGGCCAAGATGATTCAATCCATGTACATGGCCTGGGGTTTCAGGGTTCCGGTATATCCCAAGATTTCAGCGACATCCACGGCCATGGCGGTACTCAACAACCTTACTCGGAATCCCTATGCCGCCGGTCTGGCCATCGATGGTGAGGACGGAGGCACCGGAGCCGCCTACAACGTCTCCATGGATCACATGGGCCACCCCATCGCCACCAACGTCCGGGACAGCTACCTGAACCTGGTCAAGGTGGGCATGCAGAACGAGATCCCCATCTTTGCCGGGGGAGGTGTTGGAAAAAGCGGAAATTTGGCTGCCAATGCCGCCGCCCTGATCATGCTGGGGGCCAGCGGCGTCCAGACCGGAAAATACATCATGCAGGCCGCTGCCGGCTGCCTGGGATCGGAGACGGATCGCTGCAACATCTGCAATATCGGCCGTTGTCCCCGGGGCATCACATCCCAGGATCCGCGCCTCTACCGCCGCCTGGATGTGGAACAGGTGGCCGAACGGGTGGTGGATCTTTTTCTGGCCTTTGACACGGAACTGAAAAAAATTGTGGCTCCGCTGGGCCGTTCCACGGCGCTGCCCATCGGCATGTCGGACGCCCTGGGCATCAGCGATTACCATGCCGCTCAGCGACTTGATATCAAGTATGTGGTTTGATTTGTTTCAGCGGAGTAGACGCGATCATGGAAAACAGACAGCCTTTAAATATATCGGGAATGCTTGACGGCGAGCGCCTGACCTCACGGGCTCTGGAAGAACAGATTCAACAGGCCGTGCAAGCAGGACATCGTCAGCTGACCATTTATGCCTTTGGCCAGCACGGCATCGGTGGCCGCCTCTGGCGGTCGGATGGCGAGCCCGTACATATCAAAATCGATGGCCATGCCGGCCAGCGGTTGGGATCCATGGGGTATCCGGGTACGTTTATCGAAGTGCTGGGGCCGGCCTCGGACGATGTAGGCTGGCTCAACGCCGGTGCGACGATCACCGTTCACGGTCACGCTTCCAACGGCGTGGCCAATGGGATGGCCCAGGGATATGTGTACATAGCCGGCAACATCGGCGCCCGGGGCATGACCATGACCAAGTTCAACCCCCGTTTTGAACCGCCCCAGCTCTGGGTGCTGGGGTCTGCGGGGGACTATTTCGCCGAGTTCATGGCCGGTGGCGTGGCCGTGATCTGCGGCCATGAGCCCCAGAATCCTGAAAATGTATTGGGCCATCGCCCCATGGTGGGCATGGTGGGCGGTCGCGTGCTGTTTCGTGGCCCGCATCAGGGCTTCAGTCATGCCGATGCCAAGATGATGCCCATCGATGACGATACCTGGAAATGGCTGACCGACGGGCTTGAACGGTTTCTGGCGGCTATCGACCGATTTGAATTGTTCGAGCGCCTGACGGTCCGTGAAGCGTGGCAATTGATCGCCGCCCGGTCGCCCCAGGACAAGAAGGGCGTCGAACGTCGCTCCATGGCCGATTTCAGGAAAAACATCTGGGATGCCAAACTGGGCAAAGGCGGCATCGTCGGCGATCTCACCGATCTTGATCGCAGCACGATTCCGCTGATCACCCACGGTGACCTGCGGCGCTTCGTTCCCGTGTGGGAAAACCGCAAATTCAAGGCGCCTTGTGAATCCACCTGCCCGTCGGGGATTCCGGTGCAGGAGCGCTGGCGGCTGGTGCGTGAGGGGCGGGTGGATGAGGCGGTGGACCTGGCGCTGGCCTTCACCCCTTTTCCGGCCTCCGTTTGTGGCTACCTGTGTCCCCACCCCTGCATGACCGCCTGTACCAAAGGGTCGGCCTTTATGACGCCGGTGGACGTGTCTCAACTGGGCCGGGCCAGCATCATGGCCAGCATGCCGGAGCTGCCGCCGCTTTCCGGTAAACGCATCGCCGTGGTCGGCGGTGGGCCGGCCGGCATTTCCACGGCCTGGCAGCTGCGGCGGTTGGGTCATGAGGCGGTGGTGTTCGACAACGCCCCCACGCTGGGCGGCAAGATCGCGTCGGTTATCCCCAATAGCCGGATTCCCAGCGACGTGGTGGAAAAAGAACTGGCACGGGCGGCTGAGGTGATCCCCCATGTTCACCTCCATCAGCGGCTGACCCAGCGCGATATGGCCCAACTGATCGCCGATTATGATTTTGTGATCGTGGCTACTGGCGCACAAAAGCCGAGGACCCTGCCCATTCCGGGCAAGGAACGGTTGATCACGGCCTTGGATTTTCTATCCGATGCCAAACAAAATCGAGCCAAACCGGGCGATCGGGTGGTGGTTATCGGCGCGGGCAACGTGGGCTGCGACGTGGCCACCGAGGCGGCCCGTCTGGGCGCCAGGCAGATTACCCTGCTGGACGTCCAGGAGCCGGCAAGCTTCGGCAAGGAGCGAGAAGACGCCGAGGCGGCGGGCGCCGTGTTCCGTTGGCCGGTCTTTACCCGCCAAATTACCGACCAGGGAGTGGAACTGGAAACCGGGGAGTTGCTTCCCGCCGACACCGTGGTCGTCTCCATCGGGGATGCACCGGATCTGGATTTCCTGCCGGGCGACGTGGCAACGGAGCGTGGTTTCGTGGCCGTCAACGACGATTACCAGACATCCAACCCCAAGGTTTATGCCATCGGTGACACGGTGCGGCCCGGACTGCTCACTGACGCCATTGGTGCCGGTAGGCGGGCAGCCGAAACCATCTCGGAGATTCTGGCCGGCAAGCGGCCCGGCGCGGACCGGAAGATGGTTATCGATATCAATCGCATTTCCCTGGAATACCTGGACCCCCGGATTATTCAGTATGAAGATATGGATCAGTGCGGTTCCCAGTGCTCCTCCTGCGGCACTTGCCGGGACTGCGGCATCTGCGTGGCCATGTGTCCGGAGGCGGCCATCAGCCGCGAGGCCCTGGGGGATGTCGCCTTCGAATATGTGGTGGACCCGGACCGCTGCATCGGCTGCGGATTCTGTGCCGGTGCTTGCCCCTGTGGGATCTGGGACCTGGTGGAAAACACCCCCATCGGGTAATGCTGGATTTACTTGTGTCGGCAAAAAAAGGCAGGCCCGCGGGCCTGCCTTTTTTAGGGGGTTGATTTGCCGATCAGATGTGATAATTGACCACAGAACCTTGACGTGTTGATCAATTATAGGCATAGCGGCGGGCTCAGCCCGCGAAAAAACTATACCGTATGCAAGCATTGCTATCACTTGAAGATGGCCGCTCGTTCCCCTGCCGGTCTTTTACCGGTCCGGGAGAAGCCAGCGGCGAGGTAGTGTTCAACACCAGCATGACTGGTTATCAGGAGGTGCTCACCGACCCGTCCTACTGCGGCCAGATGGTCACCATGACCTATCCGCTGATCGGCAACTACGGCGTCAACGACGAAGATGTGGAGTCCGCAAAGATCCAGGTGGCCGCTTTTCTGGTCAAGGAGTACCAGCCGTTTCCCAGCAACTTCAGATCCACGCAATCCCTTGCCGACTACCTTGCCGGTCAGGGGGTGCTGGGTGTCGAAGGTCTGGATACCCGTGCCCTGACCCGCCATATCCGTAATGGCGGCGCCATGCGAGCCATTATCTCCACCACCGACCTGGATTCCGGATCCCTGACACGGCGTGCCAAGGCCATTGCCAGCATGGTGGGTATGGACCTTGCCAGGGAAGTTTCTACCACGCAGCCATACCGCTGGACCGGCGGCAAGCCCGAAATGCTGGCGGATAACTTGAAATTGAATGCCGACGTCTGGCGGCATCGGGGGGATCGTCCATCGGTGGTGGCCATTGATTTCGGCCTCAAGTACAACATTGCCCGATGCCTGGAACGCGTCGGGGTCGAAGTGGTGGTCGTGCCGGCCGCCACCGATGCATCGGCCATTATGGCCATGGCGCCAGACGGCCTCTTTCTCTCCAATGGTCCCGGCGATCCGGAACCGGTGGTCTACGGCGTCCAGACGGTCAAGGAACTGCTGGGCCGGCTGCCCATCTTCGGCATCTGTCTGGGCAACCAGATCCTGGGTCTGGCTCTGGGTGGGCGTACCTATAAATTAAAATTCGGTCACCGCGGCACCAATCAGCCGGTGAAGAATCTGGCCACCGGCAAGGTGGCGATCACCTCCCAGAACCATGGGTTCGCTGTGGATATGGACAGTCTGGGAGCCGATACCGTCGAGGTGTCCCACATCAACCTGAACGACAACACCGTGGAGGGTATCCGGCACCGCCGGCTGCCGGCTTTTTCCGTCCAGTACCATCCGGAGGCATCACCGGGGCCGCACGATGCGGCATACCTGTTCGACCAGTTCAAAGACATGATGAAAACCGCTTAATCACATGCCCAAACGCACGGACATCCATAAAATCCTGATCATCGGCGCCGGCCCCATTATCATCGGCCAAGCCTGTGAGTTCGACTACTCCGGCACCCAGGCGTGCAAGGCCCTCAAGGAAGAAGGCTACGAGGTGGTGCTGGTGAACTCCAACCCGGCCACTATCATGACCGACCCGGAAATAGCCGATCGCACATATATCGAGCCGGTCACCCCGGAGGCCGTGGCCAAGATCATCGAAAAGGAGCGTCCCGACGCCCTGCTGCCCACCCTGGGCGGACAGACCGGGTTGAACACCGCCGTAGAAGTGGCCCGGCAAGGGGTTCTGGAAAAGTTCGGTGTGGAGCTGATCGGGGCTTCCCTGGACGCCATCGAAAAGGCCGAATCCCGGGATCGCTTCCGTGAGGCCATGAACCGCATCGGCCTGCGCATTCCACACAGCGGCATCGCCAACACCATGGAAGAGGCCCGCACCATTGCCGACGACATCGGCTTTCCACTGATCATCCGGCCCAGTTATACCCTGGGCGGCACCGGCGGAGGCGTGGTCTATAATCCCGAGGACCTGGAAAACATTGCCAAATCGGGAATGGACGCCAGTCTGACCCACCAGGTGATGCTGGAAGAGTCGGTGCTGGGATGGAAGGAATACGAGCTGGAGGTGATGCGGGATCACGCCGACAACGTGGTGATCATCTGTTCCATCGAGAATTTCGACCCCATGGGTGTGCACACCGGAGACTCCATCACCGTGGCCCCGGCTCAGACACTCACGGATCGGGAATACCAGACCATGCGGGACGCCTCCTTGGCCATCATGCGCGAGATCGGGGTGGATACCGGCGGCTCCAACGTCCAGTTTGCCGTCAATCCGCAAAACGGGGATATGATCGTCGTGGAGATGAATCCCCGGGTGTCGCGAAGCAGCGCGCTGGCCTCCAAGGCCACGGGCTTTCCCATCGCTAAAATCGCCGCCAAACTGGCCGTGGGGTACACCCTGGACGAAATCCCCAATGACATTACCGGCGAGACCCTGGCGTCCTTCGAGCCTACCCTGGACTATTGCGTGGTTAAAATTCCCC
>CAVONM010000010.1:0-96720 GCA_963697225.1 uncultured delta proteobacterium | reverse complement strand
CCTTTTCTGCGCTTATGCAAGCGATTTTCCAAAGTTACCGCATGTACATCTGCAGTTTTTCTGCGCATGGTGAGCTTCACACCCGCAGCGTCCATGGGGATGCCAGGCTGTCCTTTCCTTCCATGTTGATCCCACGCCGAAAGACGCCTTCCGATAAAATGGCACACTCCTTGAATTCTAATTTCGCTTGACCCCGTGTCACCTGCATCGGCGGGGAGGTGTCTGGTTCAGCAACCATTTCATCATGGGGTCAAATCGGCGGTCGGGTTGCGACCAGGATAATTGTGATCGTGTTTGATAACAAATGGTTGAGAAATTACGGCGACTGTTTAACGGGCGGTATGTTCAGCGGTGGCCGACAACCGCATTGTCAAAAGGAGAACCATGCGCCAGTCTCGAAATCGTTTTCCAAGTCTCGCATTCTGCACATTTGTGTTCACAAGCATGTTCCTTGCCGTATTCACAGCCACCGCCCAAATGCCGGATGGGCACTTGCCGGAACCCGATCCGCCTGCCGCGGTTCAACCGCCCGTTGAAATCCCCCTTTTTCGCGCGCTGGCCGAACCGGCCTCATCCGATACGGAATGGACCCTCCACAAAACAGCCGACAACCAGCATCCGGACGGCATCGAACAGCAGATGACCTGGCTGATGAACCGGGCCCGCACCGATCCCACCCGAGAAGGAACATGGCTGGCCACCATGGATGATGCGGACGTGGCCGGCGCCATTTCCAACTTTGGTGTGGACCTGGATGTGCTGCTGGCCGAATTTGCGGCCATCCAGGCCAAACCGCCGGCAGCCTTCGATGTGCGCCTTTACCAGGCCGCCAGGGCGCACTCGGATTATCTCGTCGCCAATGACAGCCAGAACCACGACGATCAACTTAGCCGCGTGGTGGCCGCCGGGTTCGCTTACCTGTCCTACCGCGGCAATGTTTTTTCCTATACCCGCAGCGGCATCCACGGGCATGCCGGTTTCAATATCGATTGGGGCGGGGGCGACTCCACCGGCATGCAGCCCGGACGCGGTCATCGCAAGGCGATCATGTCCATCGATGGGGATTACACCCATGTGGGCCTTTCCGTGGTCGCCGAGGCCGACCCGGCCACGGATGTGGGCCCTTTCGTGACAACCGGCAACTATTGCAGTGCCGACACCTTAAAGCCCAATCATTTCGACCGTTTTCTGGTCGGGACGGTCTGGCGTGATCTGAACGGCAACGACCAGTACGATCCAGGGGAAGGCATGGGCGGTATCTCGGTGCGGCCGGATCGGGGTGCCTATCACGCGGTGACGGCTGACAGCGGCGGTTACGCCATGCCCATTCTCGAAGCCGGCACCTATACGGTGACCATCAGCGGATCGGGGATAAGCGGTGAGACAATCCGGACGGTTGCCGTGGAGGGCCAGAGTCAACTGCTGGATCTCGTTTACATCAACGGCGATCCGGGAGGGGCCGAAGCCATCACCGGGTCGGCTTCGGCCATCTCACAACGCACCGCCCGGCTCAACGGCACCGTGAACGCCAACGGCCAGGATGTGGACTACTATTTCGAATACGGTCCGACCACCCAATACGGTGATATTTCCGATGTCTTCTCAACCACGGCCAATCAAGGCATCGCCATTGCCGTGTCCGGACTGTCCCCGGAGACCTTATACCATTTCCGGCTGGTCGTCGTCACAGACACAGACACCATCAACGGCAACGACCGCAGCTTTCAAACCGGGTCGGCAGACGGCAGTGATCCCCAGGCCCCCCCAAGCAGCGGCAGCGGCGGTGGGGGTGGCGGCTGTTTTATCGGTTCGGTTTTCCGGTGATTGAACCCACCCCGCGGCACGCCGCGGGGAATGCGCTCGCTATCGCGGTTCAGACTCGCTGCAGACCAATCCGCATGAAGAACGGCTGCGAGGCGGGCGTCCTTTTCAATCCCCCTGCCGCTGGAAAAGCGCGCGGTCGGTCACTTGCGCCACTTGCAACCCGAAATCAGGCATGCGATGGTTGGCCACGGCCATCGTGTCGCAGATGCCGTTTTTGCGATGCGCCAAGCGGCCATCGCAGCACCGTTGTTTAAATGGTCGGGACGCTAATCAGATCTATCGATCCGTTCGAGAAAGGGGGGACGCATGTTGGATTTTACGCTCACACCGGAACAGCTGGCGCTGCAGCAGAAAGCCCGCGAATTCGCGCTCAAGGAAGTGCTGCCGGTGGCCTGGTACTACGACGAAAAGGACGATATCCCACTGCCGGTGATCCGCAAAGCCTACGATGCCGGGATCATGAACCTGGATATTCCCAAGGCCTATGGGGGTCAGGGACTGGGTCTGGTCGAGGCCGCCATCCTGACGGAAGAGCTGGCGGCCGCCTGCCCCGGCCTGGCCACATCGATCTTCGACAACTCCCTGGGAATGGAGCCGGTGCTGCTGTCGGAAAACGAGGAGATCCGCAAGCGCTATCTGCCGCGCATTCTCAACGACTTCAAGACGATCTGTTTTGCCACCTCCGAGCCGTTGATGGGGTCGGATGTGGCCGGCATCCGCTGCCGGGCCAAAGCCGACGGCGAGGACTTCATCCTCGATGGCACCAAATACTGGATCACCAACGGCGGATTGGCCGATTACATGTCGGTTTTTGCCACGGTTGACCCCAAGCAGAGCCACAAAGGGATCTGCGCCTTTCTGGTGGAAAAGAGCTGGCCCGGTGTGCGGGTCGGCCGCCCCATCCCCAAAATGGGCCAGCGTTGCTCGAACACCGTGGGGCTCAAATTCGACAATGTCCGCGTACCCAAAGCCAATGTGCTGGCGCCGCCGGGCAAAGGCTTCGTCCTGGCCATGAAGACCTTCGGACGCACGCGGCCCATTATCGGTGCCTTCGGTGTGGGCGCCGCCCGATCGGCCATGGAGTATGCCATGGACTATGCCAAAAAGCGGCAGGCATTCGGCATGCCCATTGCCGGCTTCCAGGCGATCCAGTTCAAAATCGCCGAGATGTATCAGAAGGTGGAAACCGCCCGCCTGCTGACCTTCAAGGCGGCCTGGGAGGCCGACCAGGGCATGGATCCCACCCTGAATGCATCCGTCGCCAAACTGTATGCCACCGAGGTCGCCCTGGAAGTCGTCAATGAAGCCTTGCAGATATTTGGCGGCTATGGATACACAAAAATGTATCCCGTCGAAAAGCTGCTGCGCGATGTTCGCCTTCTGCGCATCTACGAAGGCACCAGCGAGGTCCAGCGCGTGATCATAGCCGGCACCGTGATGAGCCAATACCAAGCCGTCATGCCGGCTTTGGAAGACCTGCCCCTGCATCGTGACGCCGATCCCCTCGGGGCTGACGCGATGGAACCGGCGTGGCGCTGCCGCATCTGCGGCTATGTCCATTACGGCGATGACGCCCCCGATGAATGTCCCTATTGTTTCTTTCCAAAGTCGGCCTTCAAGAAGGCAGGGGCGGGCGCAACGGCCTGAGTCTTTCTGCCCGGTGTCTGCCCACAACGATACCGGCCATGCCCGCGGTGGACGAAGCAGCGGGTATGGCCGGTATCGAACGGGTGTCGTCTGTGCCCTTCTCCGGCGAGTGTGGCCGGCCCTTTTCATTTAGAGAGAATGCATTACCTTAGGATAGAAACCCATTCCTTGAAATCGATGGGATTGTTCCCCGGACGGTTGCGGCGGGCCAAGCTATTGGTCGGCAAGGCCACCACTGAGTGAAAGGAGATAGACAACCATGAAATGGTTTTCAATTATAGTTGCAGTTTTTCTGCTTGTTTCCAGTCCGGCATGGGCGGATGGGGCGACGGTCAGCATGTTCCTCGCGACGGATACCGGGCCCGGCAAAGCCGTCGGCACCATTGCGGTAACGGATACGCCATACGGGGCACTGTTTACACCGGATATAAACGGCTTTACGCCGGGATTGCACGGTTTTCACGTGCACGAAAATGCGGATTGCGGCCCCAAGCAGAAAGACGGGAAGATGGTACCGGGGCTGGCCGCCGGCGGGCATTATGACCCGACCGGATCCGGCCGACATGAAGGTCCATACGGCAACGGCCACCTTGGGGACCTGCCCCCGCTCTACGTCGACGAAAACGGCGGATCGAGCCTGCCTGTTCTGGCGCCGCGGTTGAAGGTGGCCGACCTCAAGGGGCGGAGCCTGATGATTCATGCTGGCGGGGATAACTTTTCGGACCACCCTGAATCGCTCGGTGGCGGCGGTCCCCGGAAGGCATGCGGGATCGTCCAATAGCCGCAACGGGGTCAAGCGCCCAGCACTGATTTTCTCATGCAAAACCTGATCATTAGTACCCGGGTGTCTTGCTCGGCACCAGCCCCTCTTGCCTTTCCAGCGGCGGGCTGATCGGGTGGTCCAAAAACCGATCAACGCACCTTTTCTGTCCCACCGGTCACGCCGGGAGGGCCAATCGCCCCTCACCCGACGCGCGTCATGGATCAACCGGTGCACCTATCCTCTCACCTCCGGGACCGTATGGTTGTATAAACCTATCATCATGCGGCCAATCGGCTCCCATTGCATATTTCTCAAGGTCCTTTAAAATAATTTTCTATGACACATTGAAAATCAATCCACGGAGAGGTGATACCATGACCGAATTTGAACAGACGATGGCCTTGGTTCGATACTTCATGAACAACTGCCGCTTTGACCGAACCGGCAAATCATTCTGCAAGCCGCGTCAAAAAAAAGATTGAAGGAATCGTGTTGGCGCTGCAGATGGCTAATACAGCCGCAGCCAGTGCGGCAATAAAAAATGTGCAGGGCCTCGTTTGAGGCGCTGCGCATTTTCAGGTTTGTGAACCCAGGTTTCAACCCTCAAAACCTTCTCGATTACCCATCAACATTCACTTCTTTTTAGCCATGCGGGTTTCCGTCGGTCGTTTGGGCAAAGCCGTGGTGAACCAGTCGCGCGATTGAAAGCATGTCGTCAACGGTCAAGTGAACCAACCGACCGGAGGATGGCAGTGGATTTTTTCCCCCAAATTGTTTATCATCGCCCAATTAGAGAAAAGACCGCATTGATCTGGGATGCCATCGATTTTTTACCATCATACCGCAGCCAACAGCAGGCAGGGTGCCTCGTGGCTGTATAATCCGACCTTTTGTTGAGGAGGCACAATGGATCTATCCACGCAGTACCTGGGACTCGAGTTAAGAAATCCGATTATCATGGGCAGTTCTGGGTTGACCAGTTCGGTCGAAAAAATCAAAAGCGCCGAAAAACACGGTGCCGGTGCGGTGGTACTCAAATCCATTTTCGAAGAGGAGGTGGCCCTGGAATATGCGGATTTCATGAAAACGGCCAAAAATTATGCCGCTGACAGTCAGTACTTCGATTACGATGGACGCAAAGTTCCCATCGACTACTACAACTACGTCGTCCGGGAAGAAAATCTGAAAAAATACGTCACCCTGATCGAGCAGAGCAAAAAGGCGGTGTCCATACCGGTTATCGCCAGCATCAATTGCTTTCTGCAGTCGGTCGAGTGGATGGCCTATGCCAAGCAGCTGGAAGCGGCCGGCGCCGATGCCCTCGAACTGAACATGTTTTTTCCGCCGACGGATTTCAAGCAGAAGCGGGTGGACCGGGAAAGCATTTATTTCAAAGTCACCGAGCAGGTGACCCAACACCTTTCCATCCCCACCGCCTTGAAGATCAGCCACTATTTTACCGATCTGGGGCCGATGATCCAGCGGCTCTCCCAGACCGGTATCGGCGGGCTGGTGCTGTTCAACAGGTACTTCAGCCCGGACATCGACATCGACAAATTCGAGACCACCAATGCGTTCGTGTTCAGTTCGCCTTCGGATCTGGCCATGTCCCTGCGCTGGATCGCCATCATGGCGGAAAAGGTCGACTGCGACCTGGCCGCCTCCACCGGTATCCACGATGGGGATGCGGTGATCAAGCAGCTGCTGGCCGGTGCCGATGCGGTCCAGGTGGCCTCGTGCCTATATCAACACGGCGTCGCCTATCTGGGGGAGATGCTCGAGCGCCTGGAGAACTGGATGTCACGCAAAGGATTCAAGCGGATCAGCGGATTCAAGGGGAAAATGAGTCAGGCCAAGAGCACGGATCCGTCCGTTTACGAGCGGGTGCAGTTCATGAAGTACTACGGCGGCAAAAAGAACGTGGTCGTCTGACCCTGGCTGCGGCAGGTCACCGACGCGATCATTGGTCGTCCTCCATAGAAAGCAGGCGGGATGCATCACCATGACGTCATTGTCGTCGGGCTGGGTACCGCCGGGTCGGCCACCTGCATGACCATGGCGCAGCGGGGGGTGTCGGTTCTGGGGCTCGATGCGTTCCATCCGCCGCACATCCTGGGCAGTCACCACGGTGAATCCCGCAGCGTCAGGCGGGCCTATCTGGAGGGCACCGCATACCTGCCCATGGCGCTTCGGGCCTGGGACCTGTGGCGCCGGCTGGAAAAAGACGCCGGGGAGCGGCTTTTGGTCACGACCCCGAACCTGACCATCGGCCCGCCGGATGGGCCGGCCGTTTCCGGATTTCTGGCCAGCGCCCGGGCCGGCGGCATATCCCATGATTTGTTGACTGCCGCCGAAATCAGAAGGCGCTGGCCCTCCTTGGCACCGCCCAGCCATTTTGCCGCCGGCCTGGAAAAAGAGGCGGGGATCGTTTTCCCGGAAACGTGCATCCGGGTATTCCTTGCTATGGCTGAAACCGCCGGGGCAAAGCTTAAGGTTGATGAACCGGTGACCGGATGGACGGCCACGCCGGGCGGGGTCGAGGTTCGCACCTCCCTGGGAAGGTATACCGCCGGGCGGGTCCTGATCGCCGCCGGCGCACGCTCTGGTCGATTGCTGGGCGTTGCCGGAGCCATGCTGACGCCCAAACGGGTTCCCGTCCACTGGATCACCCCGCCGGACGCAACGGGTTATCGCCTGGGGCAACTCCCTGTCAACTTCTGGCAGGTTCCGGTCAGCGATACCGCCGGCAGCAGCGGCGCATACCGGGAGTTTTACACACTGCCGGCCATCATGCCCGGTGGACGGGTTAAGGCGGCCTTCCACAACCAGCTTGCCGACGGCGACCCGGAACATCCAGCGCCCGCGGTATCCACGGCAGAGGAGAAGGCGATGCGGGACATGCTGGAGCGGTTTGTGCCGCTGCTGTCAGATCGACCGATGACATCCGACACCTGTATGTATACCCTGACGCCCGATGACCACTTTGTACTGGGGCCTCTGCCCCAGAACGAGAATGTCTTTGCAGTGGCGCTGGCCGGCCACGGCTTCAAGTTCGCGCCGGTGTTGGGTGAAATCCTGGCCGACCTGCTCGAAGGCACTACCCCCGAGATCGACACAGGCTTCTTCTCGCCGCGGCGCTTTGTCCGGCAGGGGTGATGTCGGCCATGCGCCCGTGACGGATTCGACACCCTTGTTGAAGCGAGTAATCAAAACGGACGTTTACTTTTTTAAAATGACCGGTTTCGGCTGATATTCTCCGGATCTTACCTGATCCCAGAACGTTTTCTCATCTTCCATCCACTGGGACCCGAATCGCTGGCTGAATAAGCCGCCCAGCCGCTGAAACATCTTCTTCAGATTTGAACGATGTCCGAGGGTGATCACATCTTCCAGGAATTCGGGGATGTCGGTCATGCGTTCCTTGGGAATGTATGCCTTTGCCCCCAGGGTGATAGATCGCTTCAAGCCTTCAGCGGAAAAGGCATGGGCCGTGAGCATTACCGTTGGAAATTTCAAATGGACTGCCGCGTTAAGCAGATCATAGCCTCTGACGCCCATGATATCGAGGATGACTGCATCGTAGGTCCATGAGCGCAGCAGGTGGTAGCCGGTTTCGTAGTCAGAGGCCTGGTCCAGAATCAATCCGGGATACCCGTCGAGAAGGTCTTCCAGGGTTTCCAGAACATCGGCCTCATCATCTACGGCCAGTATGCGCTTACCGTTAAGGATGCTTTCCGACATGCTAATCCTCCAGTGGTTGTCGCGGCTGGGGCTGTCGCTGCGACGGTATCCCATTAGTTCAGGTAAACGGTTTTCTCCTGGATCGCTTTTCGGGGAACCGACCCCTGAGGGCCAGCGGGCTTGCCGACACACACCAGCGCCACCGGCGTTTTCTCATCTGAAATGTCGAGGAGGCGTCGAATGTGGCTTTTTTCGAACAGGGTAAAGAACAGGCTGCCCAGATCGAGGGCATGGGCAGCCAGCATCATATTCTGAATGGCGGCGGCGCAGGCCAGTTGATACCCCACAGGGCCGCCTTCCTGGAACATGTCCATGCCGCTTTTTTTGGGATCGCCCACCACGGCCACCAATACGGGGGCCTGCAGGAGAAAATCCGTTTTATATTTGCCGAGCCACGTCCAGCCGCTTTGTTCGATGGCCCACGCCCGGCAGCGCTCCGCTTCCGCATAAATTTCCTGCTTTTTCGCCTGTGCGGTGATCACGATGAATTGCCACGGCTGAGCGTTCAGCGGCGACGGCGCCCGCACCCCTGCAGCCAGGATTTTCTCGATGGTAGGTTTACTTACGGCATCAGGCAGGAATTGTCGGCAGCTGGTGCGCGTCTCAATCGCCGAAAAAAGATCCATGTTATGCTCCTTTCGAAACGGTTGCGGGTTTACTTTTGGTTATCCGTCGAATCTCGTCATCGCGCACTTCCCGGCGAAGCAGTTTCCCGACTTTGGATTTGGGCAGCATATCCCTGAACTCGATATAGGAGGGAACCTTGTACGGGGCCAGCCGGTCCCGGCACCAGCGGATCAATTCGGTGCCGCCCACACCGCGGGCATCTTCCTTGAGCACCACGATCGCCTTGATGCGCTCGCCAACCTTGGGGTCCGGAACCCCCACCACGCAGGCGCCGATCACCGTGGGGTGGTCCTGGAGGGCGGCCTCCACTTCGGAGGCCGACACGCGAAAGGCCTTGTGTTTGATGATGTCGGCCGACCGCTCCATATAGATCAACTCACCGGTGGGCAGGGCGCTGACGAAATCGCCCATGCGGCACCAGAGCTTTCCATCGATTTCCACATAGGTTTTTTGGGTTTCCCCGGGTTTGTTGTAATAGGACTTGAGCGTATAGGGTGAGGTGACCAGCAGTTCGCCACTTTTGCCTTGCTCCACCGGCTCCAGGGTGATCGGATCGACGATCAGGCACTGCCGGCTTTTCAAGGGAAAACCGATGGCCCGCGGACTGGGTTCCACTCCGATTCGGCTGTAGGCCACATGGCCGACTTCGGTGGATCCGTAGACTTGGTAGATGGGCGTGCCGCAGCGTTTCTGCCAGCGCTCCTTGACCTCCTCGGGCAACACATCGCCGCCGCAATAGCAATAGGTCAGAGAACTGAGGTCATAGCGGTCCTGTCGGTCGTTCTCCAGGATCATGCGATACAGGGCCGGCACCCCCAGCAGCCACCGGACCTTGAAGCGTTGGATGGATTCCAAAATGGCATCCACCTGGGGAATGGGCATCAGCAGGGTGGTGTTGCCCCGGTTGAGGCCGACGGCCATGAACAGGCCCAGGGCCATGATATGAAAGAGCGGGTTGACGGCGATGTAAGCATCTTCCCCCTCCTTGAGGAATCTTCCGGCAACATCTTCGGTGACGTCGTTGACGTAAGATGTCATCCCCATATGGTTGCCTGGCACGCCCTTGGGAAACCCGGTGGTTCCCCCCGTATAGAGAATGTAGGCGAGATCCTTCGCCGGATCTATCGTTGCGGCCTCTGTTCTGGGGGCGTGTTTGAGCAGTCGGGTAAAACGATGCGCCCGCGGGTCGGCATCCACTTTTCCCGTGGGGATCTTATCGAAGAGATGGCCCAGAACCCGTTTCCAAGCCGGAAGCAGGTCCGTCAGGTTGGTGACGATGACCCGTTTGAGGTCGGTTTCCGCCAAGGCCTCTTTGACATAGCAGAAATTGGTGTCCATGCAGACCACGGTTTCTACACCCGCATCCTTGATCATGTAGATGATTTCGTGGGACGTGTAGATGGGAGCCACCGGAACGACCACCGCGCCGAGTTTTTGAATGCCCAGAAAGGCGATGACCCATTGGGCGCAATTGGGGATGTACAGCATCACTCGGTGGCCCTTGGCCACACCCAGGGACGACAGGGCGCCGGCGAAGCGCTCACTCAGGTCCTTCAGCCTGCGATAGGAGACGTGCTCGCCCAGATAAACAAGGGCGGACCGGTTCGGGTATTTCTGGCTCATCCGGTCGAACCGGCTGAAGGTCAGCTCTTTTTCCAGTGCGTCGGTGCGGGTGTTCATCTACTCTCAGACTCCTTTAACAGGCTGTTGAAAAACTATTGCGTTTGACAATACAGCTTTAAAATTTGGCTCAAAATGCTCATTTATCACACATAAACTCCGCTTTTTCGCCAAATTTTGCCTTGTCTTGCCTGCGCTCATGACGTTTTTCAACACCCTTTTAAACGCCAAAATAGGCCGAGCGCACGTCCGGGTTGTCCATCAACTCCTCACGCGTGCCTTCCAATACGGCAGAACCGTTTTCCAGAATAAAGGCGTAGTCAACGATTGGAAAAACCGGGCGGGCGTATTGTTCGGTAACGATAATGGAGATCTTTCTTTTGTCCCGAATCTCCCGGGTGGTGCGCATGAGCATGGCCTGCATCAACGGGCTGAGCCCCAGCAGGGGTTCGTCCAGGAGGAGTATTTTCGGTTGGGCCATCAGCGCGCGACCGATGGCCAGCATCTGCTGTTCGCCACCGCTCAAGAACCCGCCGATACGATTCTTCAGCCGGTAAAGGGCGGGGAATTCGTCGAACACATAGGCCAGGGTCTCCCTGGCCTGGGCGGGGGAGGCCAGATAACCGCCGATTTTCAAGTTCTCCAGCACCGTGCTTTCCTTGAATATGCGCCGGCGTTCCGGGCACAGCACAATGCCCATCTTCGCCCGCCGGCTGGGCGAGACGGTCATCACCTCCTTTCCCTGGTATCGGACACTTCCGGCCACGGTGATGCGTTCGCCGCCGGCCATGGCTTCTTTCTTCTGCATGTCCAATACGATGCCTGACAGGGCATGCATCAGCGTTGACTTGCCGGCGCTGTTCGCACCGAATACCCCTACGATCTGATTTTGATCACAACGAATGTGAACATTGTTCAATGCCAGATTGTTTTCATAGAAGACCATCAGATCGCTTGCCTCAAGCATGGTTCATCACCTCCTCGACCACTTCGGATCCAAAGTAGGCTTCCCGGACCCGTGGATCGGCCATGACCTCCTGGGCACTGCCTTCCACCAGTTTCTCGCCGAAGTTGAGCACCATGACCCGGTTGGCTACCTGAAACAGCTCGCGCAGTCGGTGTTCGATCATGATCAACGTGATCCCGTCCATCTGCAGTCGTTCGATCAATGGCACCATACTGGCGATTTCACTCATGCTGAGCCCGGAAAAAACTTCGTCGCAGATGATCAACTCCGGTTTGAGGGCCAGGCACCGGGCCAGTTCCAGTCGTTTGAGGTAACCGGTGGGCAGGGTGTTCGTGGTCTTGTAGGGGACGTAGGAGTCCCGCTCAAAACCGATCTCTTCTAAAATGTCGATGCTCACCGTGTTTCGATCCCCCAGCTTGCCGCCGCCTCGCCAGCCTCCGGTGCGCCGCGCCCGCGGGGAGCAGAGCGGAATCACCAGGTTCTTGTAGGCGGGCAGGCTGAAGTAGGGACGCATAATTTGAAAGGTTCGCAGGACTCCCATGTCGGCAATTTTGTGGGGTGGTCTGCCGGTAATCGTTTTTCCGCGAAACAACACCCGGCCGGAGGAGACCTTGACAAATCCGGTGATGCAGTTGACTACGGTCGTCTTACCGGAGCCGTTGGGGCCGATGATCCCTAAGATTTCTCCTTTGTTTACATCAAAGCTGACATTGTTCAAGGCGATGATGCCGCCGAAGGTCTTGGTGACGTTGTTGACTTGCAGAAGGGGGGTGTCTGTCATATGTCCGTCCATCTTTCAAACTGGTGATATTTGCGTTGGCCGTAAACCATCAACCCGTCGCTGCGAAAGACGATAAAGCCCAACAGGATCAGGGAATAAAACACAATTCGAAGCGTGCCGAAGTCCCGCAGCAGTTCGGATATGGGCACCAGGATCAGGCACCCCAGCACCGGCCCGACCAGCGTCCCCCCCCGCCGATGACGGTGGCGGCGATGGGCAGGATCGAAAAATCCAGGGCAAAGGTGGAGATCCCTGCCCACATGTAGGTGTGCACCAGGCACGCCCCGGCCAGACAACCCACCGAGGATGCGATGAAAACGGCCAGTGCCTTGTAGTGGGTAATATTCATGCCCGAGGCCCTGACCGCCTGATCATTGTCCTTGACCGCCCGCATCACCAGCCCCAGGTCGGTGTTGACCAACCGGCGCAACCCGAAGAGAATCAACAGCAGCATCACGATGATCCCGTATTGCTCCAGCCACACATAGGGAACGCCGTCGATGCCCATGATGCCGTCGGTGCCGCCCAGAATGTTCAACGCTTCGATCACACGGGCGAGGAAAAGGGGATACATGAGGGTGATGATGGCGAAGTAGACGCCTCTCAAGGGCAGACAGGGCAACAGCAGGATGGTGCATATCACGCCGCCGAGGATGCCGGCGGCCGGGATGGCGACCAGGGGGCTGACCCCCAACTCGGTGTTCAACAGCGCGGTGAGGTAGCCGCCGACACCCACGAAAAACGCCCCCCCAAGGGAGACCAGCCCCACATAATGGGCCAGGAAATCAAAGCTCAGGGCCAGCAGGGCGTAAATACAGACGATGGAAATCACCCGCAGCCAATACATTCCGGGAACCACCAGGGGCAGCAGCAGAAGACCACCGATGAGCAATAGCCGGGGGGCGATCAGGTAGGACAGCTCCCGCCAGGACATCAAGGCAAACAGCCCGTCTGTGCGAACCTTGATACCCCGGTCGATTCTCTCTTGACGACGCTGTTGGGTTCCGATTTTCAAACGCGTTCCTCCAGTTCTTTCTGCTGGCCGAAAAGACCTGACGGTTTAAGTATGAGTGTTAAAATAATGGCCAGAAGTGCCACCATCATCTGGTAATGGGCCCCCAGGTAAACCACCGTCAGGATCTGGGCAAATCCGATCAGAAAGGCCGCCAGCACGGCTCCCATCCAACTGCCGAGGCCGCCGACAATGCACACGGCGATGGCCAGGATCAGCACATTATACCCGGACTCCACCACAATGTTGCCCAGGGGCAGCAGCAGTATGGCGGCAAAGGCCGCCAGCATGGACCCCATCCCCATGGCCACCACCGCCATCCAATCCGAGTCGATGCCAAGCATGAGAGCCGCCCGCTCGTCCTGGGCCATCCCCCGGAGGGCCAGGCCCACGCGGGTGTAATGGGTGAACAGCCAGAGACCGGCCACCAGGGCTGCGCCGACGACCACCACCAGGATTCGCTGATAATCCACCGAAATGCCGCCGATGGTGATGCTGCCTTCGATGAAAACAGGCAGGGTGTAGGTCATGCCTCTGAAGCCACCCCAGCGCAGACCTTCCAGAATGGCCAGGGCGATGGCATAGGAGGCGATGATCTCCGAGATCTCCATGCCCCTGACACGAATCAGAAAAAGACGGTAAATGATTGCACCGATAATTCCGGTAACGAGAAGGGTGGCCACGACGGCCACCAGGAGATTGCTTTTCAGAGTGTTGATCATGGTCCAGGCAATAAAACCGCTGAGGACGTACAGGGCGCCATGGGCAAAATTGGGCAGACGGCAGATGCCGTAAACCAGGGCAAACCCCAGGGCGTACAAGGCCAGGGCCACGCTGTTGATCGTACCGTAGATCAGGATATCCATAGCAATTCCATACGCAAGATCAGTTTGGGGGTGGCGTCAGTCGAACCATTCGGGTGGCATCCCCAACGGTTCGACTGGCACACCTCAACGAGGTATCGTGAAGGTTACTTCCCCATCCAAGGCGGCAATTCAATCTCGCCCATGGCAATGCTCTTGGGATAGACCACCACCCGTTTACCCTTCTGCCACTGCAAAATGCTGCCCACGGCACCCTCCTTGGGATCCGTCGACGGGATGACCTGATGACTTTTGGGGTCAAAGCGCAGTCTGCCGTAAACTCCCATTATGTCGGTCTTTTCCAGTTCGGCCACCACCACGTCGGGTTCCAGGCTGCCTGCCCGTTCGATGGCCGCTTTCAAGGTATAGACCGCCATGTAACTGCTCGATGTTCCCAGTCCTTCGGGCTCGATCCCCCAGCGTTTGGTGTAGGCATCGTAGAATTTCATGGTCCAGGGGGTGGCGTTGGAAGGCGCGTTGCCGGCATTGACCACATTGCAGAGCGTATATTCACCTTTACCCTCTGTGGCGTCCCAGAAACCGGGCTGCTCGGCGGCGGCAAGCGTGGATCCGAAGGGCAGAGCCGGAATCTGCATGTCGTACCACTGTTTCAGAAGGATTGCACTTTCGGGCATATCCATCCATATATTGATAATTTCGGTGTTAGTTTTTTTGGCCTTGAGCAGGCCCATGGAAAAGTCGGTGGCACCCGTGGGATAAATCTCCAGACCGGTTACATTCCAGCCTTTGTCGGTGGCCACTTTCTTGATGATTTCCGCCGCGCCGCGGGCATGGGAGACATCCTGGGCGATGATGAACAGGTTGTTGAATCCATACTTGGCCTTCAAATCACCAAAATTAGCGAAAATTTCACCCACCAGATTCTTGGCTTCGCCGTGAATCCGGAAACAGTATTTAAATTTGTCGTAATTCTCGGCAACCATGGCGTGGTATTTGGGTGTCAGCACCCCCGTCGTGAGAATGGACACTTTTTTGTATTTGCTCAGCAGGGGCATGGCCGCCAGTGCCGCCTCGGACCGCACCGGACCGCCGATAAGGAAATCGGCCTTCTTATCCAGGATGAGCTTTTCCACGGCCAGCAACGCTTCACTGACCGGCACTCCCGGTTCCAGGTCTCGGGTGTCGATGACTTCGATTTTAAACGGCCGTTTCTTGCCGCCGACATTTACACCCCCTTGCGCATTGATCTCCTCGATGGCCAGGGTCACGCCTCTTTCGGCATCCCAGCCATAGAGAAAGGCTGTCGAGAGCGGACAGCCGATAACGATGGGCTTTTCCGCCAGTGCGCTGCCGCTGGAAAGTCCCATCAATACAGCAATCAGCAGGACCATCATCAGTTTACCATGGGTTGTTTTCATCCGTTTGTCCCTCCTTTGTTTGTTGCAGCCGGGTTGGTGTGTTCATACGGGTTCATCCGGTTTTTTCAGGCCATGTTCCCGGATTTTTTTTTTCACTTGTGAAAGGGAGATTTGTAGAAGGCGTGAGGCTTTCTCAAGATTCCAGTCGGTCTTGGTCAAAACTTCATCAAGGAGCTCTTGTTCCTTGTCCCGCAGGGTTTTGATTTCCATCCTGCTGATCCATTCCATGGAATAATTTCAAAATGATGATGAAATAAAAAAAAGTGAATGTGATTTAGATAGTGAATTTTAAACAGCAATCCATGTGCCAAATTGAAAAAATAGATTCGATACTGATTAACCTGACGATAATAAATAGTTTTTCTGATAGTATAGAAAACGAGGAGAGGATCGAGCGTCGAGCGGAACAGAAAGAAACTTTCAGGGGTAGAAAAAAACTTTCAGGTGGTTCACGCTTGTCAGTCGGAAGGAACGATTCCGTATTTCCTGATTTTATTTCGCAGGGTGGGCGGGGAGATGCCCAGAACCCGGGCGGTTTCGGACCGGTTCCAGTTCAGCCGGTCCAGGGTCATCCGGATATGGTTTTTTTCCATATGCGGCAGGGAGTAAGTCTTCAGCCGGGTGGTGGTAATCGGGTGGCTGGATGAAAGGATGTTTTCAATTTCATCCACGAGGATCACCTTACCCCTGGCCCTTACCACGGCTTCCACCAGCACGTTTTCCAGCTCCCGGACATTGCCGGGCCACGTATGGGCGCTCAGCCGGTCAATAACGCCCTTTTCAAGGCTGAAGATGTCCGTGCCTAGCTCCCAGTTGATTTTCTGCAGAAAATGATTGACCAGATCCGGGATGTCGGTCCATCGGTCCACCAGCAGCGGCACATGGATCATCACCACCTTGAGCCGGAAGAAGAGATCCTGGCGGAACAGGCCGGTGTTGACCATGTCGGCCAGATTCCGATTCGTTGCCGCAATGATCCGGCACCTGGAGGTGAGCGGGTGCTTGCCGCCCACCCGATCGTATTCGTTGCGCTGTAAAAAACCCAGGAATTTACGCTGCATGACCAACGGCAGTTCACCGATTTCATCCAGAAACAGCGTGCCGTTGCCGGCCAGTTCGATTTTGCCTTCCTTGGATTGAGTGGCACCGGTAAACGCGCCTTTTTCATGCCCGAACAATTCACTTTCCACCAGCGTTTCCACGACGGCGGAGCAATCAAAGGTGATAAAGGGTTCCATGGCGAACAAGCTGTTGCGATGAATGACCCGGGCGATCAGTTCTTTGCCCGTTCCGGTTTCCCCCTGAATGAGAACAGGCGCCCGATTCTGGGACAACAACCCGATGGTTTTGAATATGTGGCGCATCTGGTCGCTCTTGCCGATAATGACCTCGGGATTGGGGGGCTGGGTAATCTCACTGATCAGCGGTGTCTCGCGGTCAATTTTCAGGGTGTACAAGGCCCGCTCCACGGCCTGTTCAACCTTGTCCACGTCCAGCGGTTTGTGAATATAGTCGTAGGCTCCCAGTTTCATGGCCTGAATTGTGGTTTCCATGTCTTGGAAGGCGGTGATCATGATGACCTTGGCCGGTTTTTCAAGGGCCTGAATCTGCTCAAGCAGGGCGATGCCATCGGTGTCCGGCAGCCGTATGTCTAAAATTGCCACATCCGGCTCGTGTCGATTGAACAGTGCCATACCGGCCGCCCCGGTGTCGGCCGTATAGACCTGGAAGCCTTTTTCAGTGAAAAACATGTCCAGGCTTTCCAGAATAGAATGTTTGTCGTCGATGATCAGAATTTTGTGCATGTGTATTTATCCGCTCCCGCGGTCCCTGTTGACGGGAAGGGTAATTTTAAAAAATGCGCCGGGAATTCGGCGATTCTCGACATCGATCCGCCCTCCGTGGGCGTCGATGATGCGGTGTGCATTACTCAGCCCCAATCCCGTGCCGCTGCTTTTGGTGGTGAAAAAGGGTTTGAAAATTTCCGATGCATGCTGCCTGGATATGCCATGGCCTTCATCGGCGATGATGACCTCAACCTCGCCTCCGTTCCCAGACCCGAACCGGGTCTGAATATTAACTTTGGATCCATAGGACGAGGCCTCCAGGGCATTCAGGAGAATATTGATCAAGGCCTGCCCCAGCTTTTCCTCGTCGCCCTGAATGGTCGAAAGGTTCGAATCGAGAGCGGTGACGATCTCCATGCCCGCTTCTGCAAACTTCATGTCCAGCAGGTCGAGGGACGCCGCCACGATGGCGTTGATGTCAACCCGGCCCGTTTTGATCTGAAGGGGTTTGGCAAAGTCGAGCACCTCTTCCAGGATACGCTCCAGCCGGTTCACCTCCCTGGCCGAAATGTCGATACGGCGCTGGTCGTTGCCTTTGATCTGGGGGTTTTTATTTAGAATCTGCAGGTTCATCTTGATAGCGGAGAGCGGATTTCTGATCTCATGGGACAATGAAGTGGTAATTTGACCGATGTAGGCCATCCGCTCGCTTTCGCGCATCTTCTTCTCCAACCGAACCCGGTTGGTGATGTCGCGGCAGATGCCGATTCTGGAGATGCTGTTGTCGTATTGGGCCACCTTCGACTGAATTTCCGTCGGATAAGCCTCTTTTTTTTTGGTCAGACGGAGGTACTCGAATGTGCGTGGGCTGGTGCGTTCCTCAAGTCCCTTTTTGTAGATCCCGACAATTTTCTCACGGTCTCCGGGGGCCACAAAATCAGAAAAATTGCCGCCCAGCACCTCCTGCAGACCATAGCCGTGCATGTTGCAGAATGCCTGGTTGGCAAAAACGATCACCTTGTCCTGAACCACGAAGTAACCATCGTTGATCTCCTCCACCAGTGTTTTGTAATTCAATTCCGATTCCACCAGTTCAGCCGTGCGTGCCTGGATCTCCGCCTCCAGCATCCGATTGTGCTCGAGAATTTTTTTCTCATGCATGGCCTGGAAATAATTGCTGAAACGGTGAATGGTGTAATTGAGGCAGTCGTTCATCCGGACAACGGAATCGGCAAAATCGGCCAAGGTGGTTTCCTTGATCAGAAGGTCGATGGCCAGCCTGCGAAACAGTTCAAACGCTTTTTGAACGTCGGATAGCAGAAAACCGGATTCAAGGCGCATTTTTGTGATTTCGGTGATGAAGGCGTTGATCTTTTCATAATCATTGCGGAGAATGACATCCACTTCCGCGTCGTAGGCTTTTGAAACCGTTCCCATCAGCTCCCGGCGTGGCCTGTCGGCATACTGCGCACCTACTTCCGTTTTCAGCAGGTCAACCCATCTGGTGATGATTTCATTGCGCCTGGATTTAAAAAACGATGGAAGGCAAAATTCCACAGAGACCTCCTTGCCGATGAATGCGCGCTGCACGAAACTCCTGCTCGATTACTCTTGGTAAACCGAAACCATCCTTCTGTCCATTAAAATCCAGAAAGCGTTCACCGGTTCAGTGTTTCCCGTTAAAGAATACGTTGGCCGTGGTCTTCGGTGCACCCTCAACCACTGAACCCTGAACCGTTGAACCCGACAACTCAGGTTTACATTCCATCTTGCCTTGCCGGGCGGTGTCCCCAGCCCTCACACCATCCCCTTTCTCGGCAAGCGCTTGCTCGGATTAGAGAATTCATGATGCTTCCCATCGGATAGATCCGGGCAGTCAAACACGGCCGCAGATGTTGTAGGTAAAACCATTACACGTGAATCAGATATTTTCCATATTTACTATAAAATTGGAAAGGTATAAAGCGTGGATCCTCCCTTCCCCGGTTGTGCCTGGAAGTAAAACCAGCGACTGCGGGAAGGCGCATAGCAGGTGCGATCCTCTGCCGGGGGATGGTATTTGTTAATAATCCCCGCCTGGTCGGATCGCCGACACCCATTTCCATGAGAGGATCATCTCCAACAACGCAACATCAGTTCGAAACCGCTTGAAGAGCGCAAGCGCTGGCTGACCAAACCGGTTCGCGCCGAGCAGAAGGTCATGGCGGCAGACGGTTGGAAACATCCACAGTGTAAAAAAACGTCAGTGAATACCGAAATCATTGATCGCAGGTTGGGTCAGGGCCAGAGGGTATGTCAACGCGTCATCGTTTGGTTGCCTGCCCTTTTAAGATTCAAGAACCTGAGGCGCTTATTTCTCAGCCATCACCCCATTGCCGACGCGATGGTCCGGATGCCCTCGGTGAAGTCGGCTTCCACCTTTCCGATCAAGGCCTTCCATTCGGCGCCGAAGCGGTAAAAGGCCATGGATGAGAGCTTCTTGGTGAGGATGGCATCCCGGTAGGGCTGTAGCTCCTCGGCGTTCAGCGTGTTCATGATCGCATCCCGGCCGAGCCGTTTGATCAGGATGGCCGGGATGTAGTTCTCCAGGACTTTCCAGACCAGCGCTTTATCTTTCAAGATGACGGCGATGTTCTGCTCGCAGACCCGCTGCAGAGCAAAGATCTGCTCACTGGTTTTTTCCGACAGATCGAACAGGGGAACCGACGGATCGGCTCCATGGATCCGGATGAGCATCTCGGTTTCCGCCCGGGCATACCTGTCCACCAGCATCATGATATCCCGTATCAGGGCCCAGCGGGTTTGCGTGTCGCCCAGCAGCCTGGCCTCATAGTCGTCCCCGAGCAGAAAAGCGGTGAGTACTTCGGCAATGGAGCTGGAGAAGACGCCGCCCTTGTTGGCCGTGGTGTCCTTGATATGCTTGATGCCGGTGGTGGCGATGGTCCGCCTGGCGGCGTCATCGAAAAAGACATTGGCGCCGTCGACGATGAACTGCAGCTCCTTGAAAACGGAGAGGAACGCCTTGACGTTGCCGCGGTTGATGGTGTCCTTGAAGCCGCCGCAGGGGATGAAGGCCCGGAGGTCCGCCTGGCTGATAAACCGCCGGTTGTCGGGTTCAGACAGGAAGGTGCGGTGGAACAGGGCCCCGTCTTCCACGACCGTGCCGTCGGGAAGAGTGACATTTTTGGCGGTGAGGGGAACCATGAAGCCCTGGGGGCTCAGCTTCTCCGTGGGGAAGTGCCGGGTGTTGGCCCGGGGCGAGGTGTGCCGCATGAAGGCGATTTTCATCAGCGCCTGCCGATCGAGCCCCTGGGGATCGAACAAGATGGAACCCCCGTCGATGATCAGACAGATCTTCCCTTTGTAGCACTGGATTTCGTTGGCTCCCAGGTCGCCGTCCGGACCGCCGGTCATCATCAGGTTGAGATCTTCTTCACTGGCTCCGTAGTGGGTGATCAGGGTTCTAAAGGCGCCCATGACCCCGGTGGTGGTCATGCCGCTGATCTCAACCTTGCCGCCGATTCGCTCGTAGATGGCGTCCATGTCCGTGGTGACGACAACGGAGGAGCCGTTGACGTGCAGGTCGGTGCCCGCTTCCTTGCGGTCGAGCAGGCCGAACAGGTCGCCGTTTCCCAGCATGCCATAAGTGTCGTGGGGGATGCCGATGCTCTTGCCCGTGGTGAGCGTTCTCCAGAAGCGGTACCCGCGCTCCTGCGAACGGATGGCCACCGCATCCATCAACGGTGCGGTTCCCTCGTCGGGGCCGAAGAAGATCATCTCGGGCTTGCCGTAATAGTCGACGATACTGTCGTCGCCGAGCACCAGGTCGATGATTCCCTCGGTGTAGTCGTACAGGGCGTCCATGCCGTGGCTGGAGTAGATGGCGTGGGGCACCACGACGCCCTTGGACCCGCTTTCGCAGATATCCTTGTGCTTCAGCCGCTGAGCCTTTGGACCCAGGGCGTAGTTGAGCAGCACGGCGTTGTCGATCTCGGTGGGGTAGTTGGCCGGGGAGACGCGGATCAGCCGCAGCCCGCCCCTGGCGATGTCCCCGGCCCGCAGGTGGGTACCGCAGGCGTAGTGGCCGTTGACGAAGAAGATGCCGAAGACGAACTGATCGAAGACCAGAGGATCCAGGATGGCATTGTCGAAGCGGAAGGCGAAGGATCGCTTCTCGGGTTTGTAGAAGTTGGTCTTCAGGGTGCACGAGACCATCTTGAACATGAAGCGGAAGATGTCGCAGTGGAGCCAGTTGTCCATAAATCGTGACGAGATGATCTTGTCGAACGCAGCGAACTTCTCACCCATCGCAGCATCGCCGATCCGGTCTTTAACCCCCGGGCGTAAACGTCTTTCGAAAAGCGCGTAGAGAAACTTCACCAGGTCCGGGTTCTCGGTCACCGCCTCCAGGATGGCCTTGTAGACATAGGTGGACTTGTTGGAGCCGTGGATCCTCCCGGCGAAGGCGTCCCTGTGATCCTTGCTGGTCAGGCTCTGCAGGATCTCCCGGTCCGTGGCGTTGTCCCGCTCCTTGAAGATGAACATGTGGGTGAAATCCGCGGCGTTGCCGGCGAAGAGCATCTCGTTGAAGGTAAGCTGCCCGTTTACGTAAAGGTCCGTGAGGCGGTTGACGCCGAAGGAGAGATAGGCGCACAGGTCGCCCACCACTTCCGCCTCCTTTTTGCGGGGCAGTTCACCCCGGATATAGAGGGAACAGATCGACGAGGGCACGGGGGATTTGCCCCAGTATGGCTCCCAGTAGGCGCGCTTGAGCACCAGGCCGTGGTCTTCGAACAGCTTGCGCAGCACGGGCAGCTGGGGCGAAGCGAAATCACTGTTGAACATCAGGCGCATCTCCCCGGTTTCGGGCAGGTTGAACACCTCGATCAGGGGGGTGACGGCTTTTTCGGCAGCCTTGATAAATTTTTCGTAGCGCTGCCGGGTGGGCTCGGGGGTGGTCATGTAGTCCCCGGCCAGGGTGAACAGAAACCGCGACTCCGCGAAATCCTCCCGGGGATAGTCATGGACGGTTTCTGGACGGATGATGTAGGTATAGTATTTGCTCTCCGGGCTATAGTAGTACTCGCGTCGGTGGCCGGAGATCATATTTTCCAGAATTTTTTCCATGCTGTCCCGGGTCTCCAGGGTGGCGATGCGGACCCGCTGGACATTGTTTTCCTGCTCCAGGTCGAAATCGATGTGGGCCACCCGCCCCACCAGAAGAACTTTGCCGTCCTTGACGGTGATGCTCGTGGCGATGGATCCCAGGATGTGCTTGAGTGAGTCTTTCTTGATGTTTTCGAAGAAATAGGTGGGAAGCCCGAGGTCTTCCAGCAGAATTCCCGCCGCCATATTGATGCAGTTGGCGGTCAACAGCCCCTCCGAGGAGAGGTCCACCACCGCCTCGTAAAGGACGCTGGGGTTGAGTTTCACGCTCTGGGCCCTGTTGATGATATAGGCGCCTTTGGAAATGGAATCGGGGCGGTTGAATTTGCTTTCCATGACTTCTCCTCAATTTGTTTTAAAGTAAACGTGGCGGCTGCACTATCAAAAAATGTCGGGAAACGAAACGAAAATCGGAAGTCAGATGACGATTTAAGACAAAAAACCAGCCAGATGCCCCGGACATGCCATGGCCGACGGACTCGGACGAAGCGAGCCCTCGCTGCCGCCGGTCCTGAAAAAGGATACCCGTCGATTTTCGATTCCCATGTAGTTGCGTTTCAAACGGTTGTATGTTGGAGGATCACGTTGAATGCAAACCATTTTCCCGGAATCTGGCACCATTGTCAAATGCCGGTCCTGCGGCACGACCATGACCGACCGGATGGCAGGGCGCATTATCCGGTTTTTGACACCGGGAAGCGTGTAAAACAATTGTAAAAACGGCCAAATCCGTTGTTATGCTGATGCCAATGGCATACAAACGGTTATTCTTACTCGACGGAACAAGTCTCAAAGCCAACACGTACTGTCCGCGGTCTACCTGTCTCCAATGGCCCGCTGTCGACCGCATGCACGCGATGGCATGGTTTTGAACCGCGATAGCGAGCGCGTTCCCTGTCGCTTGTCGGCGCGGAGCAGAGATACCGAGCACCGGTGCTGCGGGGTTAGCGAGCGAACTGAAAATCGATTTTTTTATCCTTTCGGTGAACCCTCCCCGCGGCTTGCCGCGGGGAGGGTTCAAAGGCTTTCGAACCTTTAAGAAGGCGATTACCATGACCATCCATGAAACGATCGTGATCCGGACACTGGTGCGCTGGCTGGCGCAGTTGGTCTTTCAATGCGCGGGATGGAAAGCCGAGGGACGCAAACCGGATCTTCCCCGGTATGTCATCATCGCCGCTCCCCATACCTCCAACTGGGATTTTATCTTTACGCTCTGCCTGGCCTTCATTTACCGGTTGAATGCCGTGATCATGATGAAAGACGCCTGGTTCCGCTGGCCGCTGGGACCCGTTTTCCGCTGGTTGGGCGCACTGCCCATCGACCGGTCCCGCACCAACAATGTGGTGGCCCAGTCCGTCGCACGATTCCAACAGCGCGACCGTCTGGTTCTCGTGGTGCCGCCATCGGGGACCCGCAAGCGCGTATTGTACTGGAAATCGGGATTCTACCACATCGCCAACGGTGCCGGAGTGCCCATCGCGCTCGGTTTTCTGGACTATCGGCGTAAGGTCGGCGGATTCGGCCCCACCGTCCAGCCGACCGGCGACATCGACGCCGACATGGCCGTGATCCGGGCGTTTTACCGGGATATCTCGGGCAAATACCCCTTGAAGGAGAGCCAGCAGTGCATCGCCCCCAGTGTGTCACCGCCGGCCGCGGGTTGAGTCGCATAATGGCGGTTGCCCACAAAATGATTGCTAAAACCCGTTGACGCGGCTATAAGCCGCCTCAACGATAACCCAACCGCTTGTCGGCCGCCGATATGATTCGGCCGGCATTTGGTTTCCAATTCAAAGCGAAATAGCCGTCCGGATCGAGCTGGACGGCTTTTTTTGTGGTCGAGCAAAGGAGAACCGGACAGATGGATTTCAAGACAATGGGCCTTCGGGCAGAACTGCTTCGCGCCCTTGAAGAGCTGGGATTCGACACACCGATGCCGATTCAGGCCGCGGCCCTGCCCGAGCTGCTGAACGGGAGCCGTGACTTTATCGGACTGGCCCAGACCGGCACCGGCAAAACCGCTGCCTTCGGCTTGCCGCTGCTCCAGCGGGTCGATGCCGATCGGAAAGGCCCCCAGGGCGTGATCCTGTGTCCCACGCGGGAGTTGTGTCTGCAGATTACGGAGGACCTGAAAGGATATGGCCGCTACCTTCCGTGGATCCGCGTGGCGGCGGTTTACGGCGGTGCCAGCATCGCCCACCAGATCCGCCAGCTGCGCGATGGCTGCCAGATCGTCGTGGCCACGCCCGGCCGCCTGATCGATCTGATGCAGCGCCGCGCGGTGGATTTGTCTCAGGTTGCCACCTGCGTGCTGGACGAGGCCGATGAGATGCTTAACATGGGTTTTCAGGAGGATATCGACCGGATTCTGGAACGAATGCCGGCCGACCGTCGAACCTGGCTGTTTTCAGCCACCATGCCATCGGGAGTCGCGGCGATTGCCCGGACCTATCTCGACGACCCGCATCAGGTGTCACTGGGCGGGCGCCAGGGCATTGCGCCCAATATTACCCACGCCTGTTACGTGATGAACGAACGGCACCGCTACCAGGGGCTCAAACGCATCATCGATTTCTCACCCGGCATTTACGGGCTGGTGTTCTGCCGCACCCGCAGGGAAACCCAGCGCGTGGCCGACGCCCTGGTGCAGGAGGGCTACCCGGCCGATGCCCTCCACGGCGACCTGAGCCAGGCCCAGCGTGACCTTGTCATGGGAAAATTCCGGCAGCAGTCGATCCGGCTCCTGGTGGCCACCGACGTGGCTGCCCGCGGCCTGGATGTGGATGCGATCTCCCATATCATCCACTACAACCTGCCCGATGATCCCGATATATACACCCATCGCAGCGGTCGAACCGCGCGGGCCGGGCGATCGGGCGTCTCCATCGCCCTGAGTACCCCACGGGAGGTAGGCCGGATCCGCGCGATGGAACGCGCCAACGCCATGCGTTTCGAATTCCGGAAATTTCCCAGTGGCCGGGCGATCTGTGAACGGCAGGTGGCTGGTTTTGTGGACCGGATCGTCGAGACGCCGGTGGACCCGGAGTCCTTTGCCAGTTACCTGCCCGTGATCAGCCAGGCCCTGGCGGGTCTCGACCGGGAGGAACTGATCCTGCGAGTCATGGCCGCCGATTTCAACCGTTTTTTCAAAGACTACCGCGAAGCGGGTGACATCGATGCGGCGGTGCGTCCGGCGGCCGGGGGTCCTGCCGGCAATCGCCGCCAGGTTCGAACAGACGCATCCGCTGCCGAGCGCTTTTTCATCAACGTCGGTCGCCTGGATAAAATAAATGAAGGCGCCATCGTTCGCCTGGTGTGCGACCATGCGGGTATCCGCTCCCGGCAGATCGGCCGGATCGAACTCAAACGCGAATTCTCGTTTTTCGAAGTGGCCCGCGCTGCCGCCGACAAAGTCCGGCGCAGCCTGAAGGACGTCCCCTTCGACGGCCGGCGGGTCCAGGTCAGGGACGCCGGGGACAAACGCTCCCAGGCCAAACCAGACCGGGTCCGCAAAGTCAGGCAGGGAATCCGGCATACGGAGAGGCGGGTTAGCGCTTAATGGCGCCGGGCAGGATAAACTCATAGCGCCGGCGCAGTAGACGGGTCTTGAGCCAGCGGTCGATCCGGCGAAAAGAAAGAAAAATAGTCCAGATCAGTTTGTCTTGTTCGTAGTAGTGTTCAATGTCCGCTACGGTCAGCGGCGCGTCCGAATCCTTTAAAAAGCGGTTGGCGATGGCGACCGTCTTCGACACCAGCTCCGGCCGCTGCTCCTTGAACAGGTTGGCGGCAAGATCCGTATACACCAGTCTGGGCACATAATACCGGCCCATCACATCGTTTAGAAAAAACCATCGGATGATCCAGCGCAAAAAACCCGGCGCGCTTTTCAGCAGGCGCTCGGGATTCTGCTGCTCGACGCCATGTTTGCGCAGCAGGGGGGTGCTGGTGTCGATGTAAACCAATTGCGGTGCACACCCGTCGGATCCCACGTCAACCCAGTTGGAGAGCTGGCCGTCAATGGCCAGTTCCCTCTCAGGCGCTGTTTTGGCGTTGAACGCCCACACCTTGGCAATTTGTGCCGAGACCGTTTCGATCAGGACCAGGCAGCCGGCGTCATCGAGGCGGTGAATTTTTCGATGGCACAGGCGTTCTTCGGCAAACCGTTGCTGGGCGATATAAACGGCCACCGGTCGGCCGGGAATCTCGACAATGTGCGTGGCGTGGGCGGGCAGCCGCAGGCCGGCGCTTTCCAGCAACGCGCAGTATTCGCCATGCATGCGTGCATAGCCTTCGGCGGACGGCCGATCTTCAAAAATCGGCAGGCGTTTGTAAACGTTCTTCCCGTCTCCCTGAATTTGAAAAATAGCCGATATTTCGCCGTATCCGATGATTCGGGCCGGTACCGCCGAGGCCGTTAGCCGTTGGGGATTGAGTCCGGCTTCGAAACGCTGCAGCAGTTCTCCGTCGATGGTAAACATGATTCATCACCCCATGAGTTGTTTGGCCGCTGACAACCCCGCATCGACCCGATCCAGAATTTCAACTGCCAGCTCCGCATCGATGATCAGCGGCGGCAGCAGTTGGCTGACCCGGGTGTTGTTGTTGGCATAGACACTGAGAATGCCGTTGTCGTAGAGGGCCTTGGACAAAAGCGGGCCACAGGCCTCATCGACCATCTCGATGCCCATCATCAGGCCCAATTGCCGCAGGCCGACCAGGATTTCCGGATGCCTGGCTTTCAATTGCTCGAAGCCGCGTTTGAAAATACCGGCCAGATGAGAGACATGCTCGAGAAATGCGGGTGTCGATGAGATCTCCAATACCCGCATGGCCACCGGACAGCCCACTTCGGCCCCGCCGAAGGTGGAGATGTGGATAAACGGGTTGGCGCGGAAAAAGGATTCCAGTTCAGCACCCATGCAGGTGGCCGCCATGGGGTAAATGCCGCCCGACAGTCCCTTGCCGACCACCATGATATCCGGCACGGTATGGTAGTGTTCGATCCCCCACAGCCTTCCGGTGCGCCCCAAACCGGTCTGCACCTCGTCGATGATAAAAAGAGCGCCGTGTTCATTGCACAGGCTGCGGACAAAAGGATAAAAGTCATCACTCGGAACGGGCATGCCGTACGTGGCGGGGACGGTTTCAAAGATAACGGCAGCGGTGTTGTGGTCAATGGCCTCAGCCAGCGCATACCGGTCGTTAAAGGGAACCTGCACGAATCCGGGAGGGTTGGGGCCGAAGGGATCACGATATTGCGCATCGCCGGTGGCAAGGGCCAGGCCGGTGTGACCGTGGTAACCGCCGTCCGCGGATATGATGGTCGGCCGCCCGGTGAAACCCCTGGCCAACTTGAGCGCCAGGTCGATGGCTTCACCGCCTCCGACCGCAAAAACGGTATAGGCCAAATCGCCCGGCAGCAGGTGGGCCAGTTTTTCTGCCAGCAGGGCACGGGGTTCACTGATCAGGTGGTGGTTGCCGATATCGTGCGACAACAGACCCGCCTGCAGGGCCTCGATGATCTCCGGATTGCGATGGCCCAGGTTGAACACGCCCCCGTTGCAGTGGCAATTGATTAGACGCTTGTCCGAGGTGGCATCCCAGACAAACGGTCCTTGCCTGCGGCCGAAAACGAAGTCGACACCGACGTTTTCAAAAAAATCGGCTTTGCCCGAAGAGACATGGCGACGAAACATATCGATGATTGCGGGTTTGCGGTCCATACCGACAAGTTTCATGGCGGCTCCTGACGAAATGATAGGTTAGTCAATCAGATTGCTATATCTTCACAAAGAACCCGCCGGGTGTCAAAGGCTTTGCCCAATCAAGCCAGCAGGCGGCCGTCATGGCAACTGCCCCGCCTGGAATGGGCGGAGCAAATTCAATTTCGACCGGTTTGAATCAGAAAATATCGTTGACGATCAAAGATAACTTGATGTCGAAAAAGCTTTTGCTTAGTATACAGATAACGCGTTTCAAGCCCATCCGGAATATCATGCGGTTGTCCACCATACGTTGATGCCTCCACGCCAGCCCAGCTTTCATTGAGCGATTTCCGAGTTTGCTGCAGATACTGTAAGGAGCCCCATTCGTGGTTAGCGTTGATCTGGAATACGCGGTGTCGGCTGCAAATGCCTAACCAAACAGATTGACTGATTTTTGCCAACCTGTCGAGGACCTTAAGATGATCGGAGCCATTGCCGGCGACATGATCGGATCTCCCTATGAAAGCAGCCCGATCAAAACGGTTGTTTTTCCGATGGTGGTGGCCGCGTTTACCGACGATACGGTCATGACCCTGGCGGTCGCCAACGCGATTATCCGCTGCACGGACTACCGCACGGCGATCAAGTGCTTTGCCCGAAATTTCCCCAACCTGCCTTACGGGGGATCATTCTGGCACTGGATCTGGGATCCCAACAGCATTCCTTTCAAAGGATTACGCAACCGCAGTTAAAAATGCCATCTCACTGGGCGGCGATGCAGACACCATGGCCTGCATCGCCGGTTCGATTGCCCAGGCCTATTACAAGAAGGTGCCCGCCGATATCGTTCGGCAGGTCAGGCAAAACTTGCCCGATGCCCTGCTTGTCGTGCTGGATCAATTCAGCCAGAGATATGATTGCCCGTATTGATAGATGAGGGTCATCTGGCCGACTTGACATCCTTGCTGAAGTGTCAAGAATATGGCTTGGAACGCAGGTTTATGAATAGCCTGATTGAAATATAATTATATAGCCTATGCCAGACACCCAACTCGTGGATGTGCATGCCCACATCTGTGATCCTGCCTTTGACCCGGACCGTGCCGAGGTGCTGGCACGTGCACAACGGGCTGGCGTGGCGGCGATCGTCGCCGTTGGCGAAAACCTGAACGATGCCCGCAAAAATGTGGCGCTGGCCACGACCTATCCCATGCTCAAGGCGGCGGCCGGCCTCTATCCGGCGATTCTCGATCTGGATCAGGCCGATGAGATGGTGGCTTTCATCCGTTTGAATCGCCCCCATCTGGTTGCTATCGGTGAGGTTGGACTGGATTATTGGGCGGTCAAGGAAGAATCCCAAAAAGAGGTGCAGAGAGAAATTTTAAAACGGTTTGTTCAATTGTCCAAAGCACTGGATCTGCCCTTGAACATCCATTCACGGTCAGCCGGCCGACATGCGATACACCTGCTGCTGGAAAACAGCGCCACCCGGGTCCAGATGCATGCCTTTGACGGCAAGGCCGGTACCGCGCTGCCGGCGGTCGAAGCGGGATATTTTTTTTCGATCCCCCCCTCGGTCATCCGCTCCCGGCAGAAACAAAAACTGGTCAAACGGCTCCCCCTTGCCAGTCTGCTGGTCGAAACGGACAGCCCGGTGCTGGGACCGACTCCGGCGGCGCGCAACGAACCGGCCAACCTGTCGGTTTCCATCCAGACGATTGCGCATATCAAAGATGTCCCTGAAGCGGCGGTGATGGAAGCGGTTTCGGAAAATACCAGGCGCCTGTATGGCGTATGGTAAATGACAGGAACAATCGGATATGAAAAACATCCTGATGGTTGCGGCCGGCTGGATGGGGATGGCCGTTCCCGCGATTTTGAACGGAACCTGTCGTGTGAGGGGATACGGACCGGTCATGCGTGATTTCTCCATTCCATTGGATGCGGTTTTCTGGTAACTTCCGGGTTATGCAAATCGCCGTATTATCTGATATTCATGCCAATCTGGAGGCTTTTCACCGGGTGCTTGGGGATATTGACAGCCGGACCCCCGGTGTTGACGAGATGATTTCACTGGGCGACACGCTGGGTTACGGTCCGGAACCGGAAGCCTGCATGGCCCTTTTGCGCAAGCGCGGCATCATGTCGGTTCAAGGCAACCATGAGCTGGCCGTGGCAAAAGCCAAATACCGCCAGTGGTTCAATCCCCAATCGCGTAAGGCCCTCCATCGCACCCGTGAGCTGGTTTCCGACGAGACCGTGGCCTACATCCGTGAGTTGCCGCCGTTTCTGATCCGGCACGGCTGTCTGTTTGTGCACGGATTGCCGCCGGATTCCGCATTCAGATACCTCTACGAAATTAAGGATGATGACCTGGCCGATCTCTTTTCACGATATGCCGAGGCGGTGGCTTTCGTCGGACACACCCATGAACTGGAACGGATCAGCTGGGACGGCAGTCATGAGATGCGCCACACCCTGGAACAGGGACAGCACCTCCTGGACCGGACCAGGCGCCATATTATCAATATCGGTGCGGTGGGCCAACCCCGTGACGGAGATAACCGGGCTAAATATGTGCTCTGGGATACGGAGACCTGGGCGTTGACCGTCCGTTTTGTGGCTTATGACATCCAGGCCGCCATGGCCGGGTTTAAACCTGCAGGCATGCCCGACCAGTATGCCCAGCGGTTGCTTTGACGGGTCGGAAAGGATCTTGGCAGGCAGATGAAGCTCGGTCGATACGATGTCTGCGGCCTGCTGGGTCGGGGCGGCATGGGTGCGGTTTATAAGGTCCGCCTGCCGGTTACCGGGCGCATCGCCGCACTAAAAATCCTGAAACCGGCCGACACGCTGGTGAAAATGGTGGGGGTGGAGGAGCTCAGACGTCAATTCGAAGCCGAGGCCGTCACCATGGCATCTCTGGACCATCCGAATATCGCGGCGGTCTGGGATTATGACGAGGCCGGAGGCATCCCGTTTTTCGTGATGGAATATTACTGCCTGAATCTGGGGATGCTGATGGGGGAAGGTTATCGGGTGGAGGCGCCCACCCGGCGGCTGCCCCTGGATAAAGCCGTGAATTACACGCTGCAGACCCTGGACGCACTGGCTCGGATGCATCATGCGGGCATCGTCCATCGTGATATGAAGCCGTTTAACCTGATGCTGACCGATTCCGGCCGGATCAAGGTGATCGATTTCGGACTTTCCCGGTTGCGGGGCGAAACGGGACCGGCCGCGCCCAGCAGGGTTAAAGTCGGTTCGCCCTATTACGCGCCGCCCGAACAGGAAGCGGATCCGGACAGCGTCGACGGTCGGGCGGACTGCTATCCGGTGGGGGTGATGCTCTACCGGATGTTGACCGGCGTGCTGCCCACCCACGAGGCGAATCTGGACAACGGGGCCATCCAGCCGGCCAGTCGTTTCAACCCGGATCTGGATGCGGCCTGGGACGCATTTTTCAACCGGACCATGGCGCGAGCTGCCGAAGACCGGTTTTCCGGAGCGGCCACGATGCGACAGGCCCTGGACAACCTGTATCAGGGCTGGCGCGACCAACTGGCTGCGGTCTGCAGGGGCGTTGACGATTTGAAAACCGGGCCTTTAAGCGTCGATCCGGGTGGACTGCGGTCGGCACCCATCAAGGTTGGGACCCGCCACGCACGTGAACGGTTTGCCCTGGACCCCCTGTGGCGGCCGGAAAGCCTGACGGATCGAGGGGTTAAAACCTACGCCCGGCATGCCGACGGGACTGTCGTCGATGCAGCCACCGGCCTGCAGTGGCAACGGGTGGGCAGTGACTATCCGGTAACCTGGAGAAAGGCCCACACCTATGTGGCCGACATCAACACCCGCAGATTTGCCGGTGCGTCGGATTGGCGGCTGCCCACCGTGGACGAACTGGTTTCACTGCTGGAGCGTCCGCCGGTGATGCGCGATTTCTGCCTGCCACCGGTTTTTGACCCCTCGCGCCCCAACCTGTGGACCTGCGATCGAAAATCCTATGCGGCCGCCTGGTTTGTGAGTGCCGCGCTGGCCTTTGTCGGCTGGCAGGATTTCTCGTGCCAGTTCCACGTCCGCGCGGTGCGCACACTGGGTTGAAAGCGGCCCGGCGAATCATCCGGATCGTCCTGCAGGACCGGCATCGAACCGCGCATCATTTACAGGAACCCGGTGATCGGGGTTTAAACAGTTGCACAAGGAGTCAAGCGAATGCGACCAGGCCATTTCAGTACCACACCGCAGGAACGCTGCCTGGAAGACTACGTAGCGGGGGCTGTACACGAGTTCGGGCCGGTTACCATTACAGAAGATGAGATCGTCCGATTCGGCAAGCAGTTTGATCCACAGCTTTTTCACACCGATCCAAATGGCGCCAGGCAAACGGTTTACGGCGGGTTGATCGCCAGCGGTTGGCACACCTGCAGCCTCTTCATGCGGCTGTTTGTGGAGCACTATCTGCCA
This sequence comes from uncultured delta proteobacterium, assembly GCA_963697225.1. Classification (GTDB taxonomy): domain Bacteria; phylum Desulfobacterota; class Desulfobacteria; order Desulfobacterales; family Desulfosarcinaceae; genus Desulfosarcina. The sequence continues at coordinate 64,368 of CAVONM010000010.1, read as the reverse complement.
GGCCGGGCCAGCCTGGGAAGCCCGGGTGTCGATGCGCTGCGTTGGCTGAAACCGGTGCGACCCGGCGATGCGCTCACCTTGCGTGTCACCGTACACCAGGTAAAACCGTCGCGCAGCAAACCCGACCGGGGGGTGCTGTTCTCCTTTTGCGAAATGCTCAATCAGGCGCGCGACGTCGTAGCGACAATGATGGCCATGAATTTGATCCGGTATCGCAACAGAGACTGAGGGGGAGGCGATCCACTATGTTACAGCCCCATCTTCCCACGCTCGATGACATTGAAGGCAATATGATTCCGGTCGGTCTTCCCAGGGTCATCGACGCGCATGTGCATGTCTTTCCCGACGTTATGTTTAAAGCCGTCAGACGATGGTTCGATGAAAACGCCTGGCACATTCGCTATCAACTGTCCACGTCCCGGGTATTTGATTTCCTGTTGTCCCATGGTGTGGATCGGATCATCGCCCTTCAATATGCGCATGCCCCGGGAATTGCCGGGCAGCTCAATGGTTACATGGCCGAAAAATGCCGCCAATACCGCGGCCGGGTTACCGGGCTGGCCACCGTCTTCCCCGGTGAGGAAAATGCCGAAACGATTTTACAGGCGGCATTCCATGCCGGACTCGGCGGCCTGAAGCTGCACGCCCACGTCCAATGCTTTGACATCGATGCCGACGATACTGGACGCATATTCGAGGTATGTCAGTCCAACGATAAACCCGTGGTGGTTCATTTCGGAAAAGAACCCAAAAGTCCCGTATACCGATGTGATCCCTATACAATCTGCAGTGCCGACAAACTGGCGCGTGTACTGGCTAATTTCCCGAAGCTTGCCCTTTGCGTACCCCATCTCGGTTTCAGCGAGACGCGTGAATACAAAGCGTTGATCGAGAAATACGACAACCTGTGGCTTGACACGACCATGGTGCTGACGAACTATTTTTACATTCACGAACGCATCGACCTGAAGGAGTACAGGCTTGACCGGATCATGTATGGATCTGATTTTCCCAATATCCCCTATGCTTGGGACAGGGAACTGAAGTGGCTGAGGGACTCGCGTCTGGACGATGACGAATTGGACATGATTTTGAATAAAAACGCGATTGAATTCTTCCACCTCGATGTCTGAGGAACCCGTCATGTCCCATCCGTGAAGGGTGAGCCCCATACCAGAAACCAATATTCGCAAGACCCCGCTCCATGCACGCCGGCACTAAGCGATGGGAACGGGGTAAAAGGGAAGTCGATGACTCAATCCGCCATTGATAGATATGAATTTGAGACGGGCGTGTACCGGCCACCCAGCGAGGGCGGCAGCAACTCCCTGCTGGTCCGCCTGACACGCAACTGCCCCTGGAACCGCTGCACCTTTTGCGGCATGTATAAAACCGAGAAGTTCCAGGTGCGCTCGGTTGCCGACATCAAACAGGATATCGATGCCATGGCAGCCGTGCGCGACGACCTCGCGGCGCTGTCACGTCAGTCCGGACCAAACGGTGAGGTGACCCAGCATGCCGCCGTCGCCCTGATCGGGAAATACCCCGAACTGAATCACCACCAGGGCTTTGCCATGCTTTACCACTGGTTGCTGTCCGGCGGCAAAACCGTGTTTCTGCAGGACGCCAACAGCCTGATCATGAAAACCGACCAACTGGTCGAGGTGTTGGGGTATCTGCGCAGCACGTTCCCCTCCATCGTCCGGGTCACCACCTATGCGCGGTCTAAAACCATGGTGCAGAAATCCCTGGATGAACTCAAGGCCATTCGCCGGGCCGGCCTGGACCGGCTGCATGTGGGACTGGAGAGCGGGGATGATGCGGTGCTCGAAAAAATCCAGAAAGGCGCCACGGCCGAGATCCATATCAAAGGCGGCCGGAAGGCCCTGGCGGCGGGCTTTCAGCTCTCGGAATACTGGATGCCCGGCCTGGGCGGCAAAGCCCGCTGGCAGGATCATGCCAGAAACACGGCCCGCGTGCTCAGCGAGATCGATCCGCACTACATCCGATCACGCCCCTTTCGCTCCTGGCCCGGCACCCCCATGGCCTGCGAGATGGCCGAACAGACTTTCGAAATGCTGACTCCCGGGGAACAGCTGCGTGAATTGCGCCTGACCATGCAGGCGTTGTCAGTCACCGGCCGTGTCTGTTTCGATCATGCCGGCAACTCCTGGAAAAACAGCCGGGGGCAGCTCTTGTTCACCCACAGCTACGAAGGCTATAAATTTCCGGAAGAGAAGCAGACGGTCCTGGACTTGATCGACGACGGGCTGAAGACCGGCTCCCGGTAAAAAGGACACGAAAGAGGTGCCATGGGTTCCCTGAAAGACCTGGTAAACGGCCATCCCTTCCACAGCCGATCCATAGAGATGAAAACCTATGCCCTGGAACGCGGCCTGACCCATCTTCTCACGGTGATGAGCCAGGCCGCGTTCCAGGGCTATGTCGCCCACAAACGCAAAAGCTGGCAGCCGCTGCCCGCATCCCTGGAAGCGGTCGAAGGACTCGATGCGCTTTTGGGGAGTTGCCGCGCCTGGAGGCGAGGCGGCCCCAAGGTGACCCATTTGAAATCAGTCTTGGAGAGTAAGCGTTCTATGACCGAATAGCTGGCGTGTCCAACCCACAAGGAGATAATTATGATAACCGTCATTGTTGAATTTGGACTCCCCCAACCGATCTCGAGCCAACAGGCCCGCGAGACCTTTTTGAGCACGGCCCCCAAGTACCAGGGGTTGCCCGGATTGATCCGCAAGTACTACTTTCTTTCCCCGGACGGCGCAACAGCCGGCGGCGTCTACCTGTGGCAGTCGCGTGAAGAGGCAGATCGTCTGTACACCGATGAATGGCGGGCGTTCGTGCGCGGGAAATATGGCTCCGAACCGGTTTTTAAATACCTCGAGACCCCGGTCGTCGTGGACAACGTCTCAAATGAGATCATTTCCACCCCATAGGGTTTCTGCAAAGGAAACGATGACCCATCATGAACGAAAATCAAACCAAAAAACTGATTGATGTGGCCCTGGGGCGCACGCCCGGCGACCTTGCCATTGTCAATGCCAGGCTCCTGAACGTCTACACCGGTGAGATTCTGGACGGGCAGTCGGTCTGCACCTGCGGGGAGCGGATCGCCTGCGTGGGGCCGGATGTCGGGTATGCCATCGGCGACGGCACCACGGTCATCGACGCCGGCGGCGCCACCCTCATCCCCGGGTTCATCGATGGCCATGCGCACATCGCCTCGTCGTTCACTGCCGGCGAGTTTCTGAAATATGCGGCCACGGGCGGGACCACCACCATCGTCACCGAAACCATGGAGCCCTATGCGGTTGCCGGCATCAAAGGTGTTCTGGATTTTCTTGCATCCTTGAAAGACCAGCCGATCACGTTCTTTGCAACGGCGCCTGCCATGGTCTCCACCAGCCGGGCCGCCATGGGAATCGATCTGGCGGATCTGGAAACACTGCTGGCGCGGGAGGAGATCGTCGGCCTGGGCGAATCCTATTGGCAGGTGGTGCTGCAAAACCCGGAGGTGTTTCTTCCGATCTTGGCCAACACCACGGCCTATCGAAAGCTGCTGGAGGGGCATTCCGCCGGGGCCAGGGGAAACAAGCTCCAGGCCTATGCGGCCTGCGGGGTCTCCTCCTGCCATGAGCCCATCAAGGCCGAGGAAGTACTGGACCGACTCCGGCTGGGCATCTATGTCATGGTTCGTGAGGGAAGTATTCGGCGGGATCTTGCCGAGATCGCAGGGATCAAGGACATGATCGCAGACACCCGGCGGCTGATTCTGACCACGGACGGCATATCACCCTCGGACCTGATGGAGATGGGGTACATGGAATATCTCGTCCAGAAAGCCATCGACTGCGGATTCGACCCGGTTACCGCCGTGCAGATGGCGACCCTGAATGTGGCCGAGCATTTTGGTCTGGACGACCGCATCGGCGGAATCGCCCCCGGCAAAACTGCCGACCTGGTTCTGATCCCCGACCCGCAAACCATCCGGGCGATGGTTGTGGTCAGCAGCGGCCGCATCATCGCCCGGGATGGCGTACTTGAAGTGGCGCCGCGCAAGCACGCCTTTGCCGCTGAAAGCCTGGACACCATTCGAATCCCGAAAAGAGTCGAGCCGTCCGATTTCGGCCTGCCTTTCAACGGCGACGGCGACACGGCCCCGTGTCGCGCGATCGAGATGGTGACGGACCTGGTTACCCGGGAGGCGCGGCTGGATCTTCCGGTCACGGGTGGCGAAATCAAAACGGACAGCGCCAATGACCTGTTGAAAATTGCGGCGATCGACCGGGCAACGGTTCCGGGCAAATGTTTCACCGGACTGATCAAGGGGTTCGGCATGCGCGCCGGTGCCATGGCCTGCAGTGCGGCATGGGATACCTCCTGCGTCATCGTCGTGGGGGCCGACGAGATGGAGATGGCCCGATGCGTCAACCGTATTCGCGAAATGCAGGGCGGGGCGGTCGTTTGCAACGCCGGACGCGTCGTCGCCGAGCTTGCCATGCCCATTTTCGGACTGATCTCCGAACTGCCGCTGGAGGAACTCGTTGCCCGGCTGAAAACAATCCAGCAGGCGGCGGCGGACCTGGGTGTATCATTTCCCGACCCGCTGCTGACACTGATCGCCCTGACAGGTGCGGCCATTCCCTTTCTGCGAATCTGCGAGGAAGGGCTGGTCAACTTCAAGGACGGGCAGACGGTTGATCTATTGATTGATTAGGATGGCTCTGTTCAACCGATTCCTGGGAACACACATGACAATGCAGCAAAGAGATCTGAATGATTTAATCCAAGCCAAGCGGCTGCTGGAAAATCCGGGCCTTGCCGCCAAGATCACCCATTTTCTGGGAACGCCGATTGAAAAAGGGTTTGCCATGCTGCCCGAAAACTGGAGTGCGAAAATCGGTGAAGTGACCCGAAAGGCCCTGTCCAAGGCGATCCATGCGGCAGTTCTCACCATGAAGAATTCGCCCGGTGAAGCAGCCTCGACGACCTGGCACAAACTGGCCGTGGCCACGACCGGTGGCATCGGGGGCTTCTTTGGGCTGCCCGCATTGGCCATCGAACTGCCCATATCCACAACCATCATGCTGCGATCCATAGCCGATATCGCCCGAAGTGAAGCGGAGACGATCAATACCGTTGACGCCAAAATAGCCTGCATTGAAGTATTTGCCCTGGGTGGAGCGGATGTCAGTGATGACGCGTCCGAATCGGGATATTTTGCGGTTCGCGCCGCCTTGGCGCAATCTGTCACAAAAGCTGCCGAATATATTGCAGAAAAAGGCCTGGTTGAAGAGAGCGCCCCCGCCCTTGTTCGCCTGATCATTCAAATTGCCGAGCGCTTCAGTATCCAGGTGTCGGAAAAAGCCGCCGCACAGGCCGTCCCAGCAATCGGCGCCGCGGGCGGGGCTATTGTCAATACCTTGTTTATCGATCATTTTCAGGATATGGCGCGGGGTCATTTTATCGTCCGGCGTCTTGAAAGAAAATATGGTAAGGAACTTGTCGAACAGACGTACCGGGCAGTGTGAGCCGCGATAGCGGGCGCGTTGCCCGTCGTTGGCTTCAGGACCGTGGCAAAGAAGGGAATCAATCATGCTGAAAATGAAAAACGCCGTGTTGTTGCTTGTGGATATACAAGGCAAACTCGCCCACTTGATGCACGAAAAAGAACGGTTGTTCGATAACCTGCAACAGCTGATCAAAGGCATTCAGGCCCTGGGAATTCCGGTTTTGTGGGTGGAGCAGAACCCTGCCGGTCTGGGGCCGACCATACCTGAGGTCGCCGATCTTTTAACCGATTCCACGCCGATCGGCAAAATGAGCTTCAGCAGTTGCCGCAACGACCGCTTTTTGCAGGCCTTGAAGGAACTGGACCGCAGCCAGGTCCTGATTGCAGGCATCGAAGCCCACATCTGCGTCTATCAGACAGCCGTCGATCTGGTCGATATGGGCCTCGAGGTGCAGGTCGTGACCGACGCCGTCTCTTCAAGAACCCCGGAGAACAAGGCCATCGGCCTGCAGAAAATGAGAGATGCGGGTGCGGGTTGGACGAGCGTCGAAACCGCTCTGTTTGAACTGCTTGGGGTGGCAGAGGGAGAAGCGTTCAAGGCGCTTTTAAAAATCGTGAAGTAACTGGAACGCATCTCGAAAACATAGCAGACAGATATAGGCAACCTTTTGAAAATTGCCATCATTTCAGACATTCATGGTAATTTTGAGGCGCTGAAAAGCGTTTATGCGGACATCCAGCAAAACGGTGTCGACCAGTCGGTGTGCCTGGGAGATATGGTCGGCTACGGCCCCGAGCCGGAGGCGGTGGTTGATTTTATGGTTGAAAAAGGCATTGCCGGCGTCGTGGGAAACCACGAATTGGCGATCCTTGAAGACGAACGGCTGGAAGATATGTCAGACGATGCCCGCGCCTCGATCCTTATCACCCGGAAACTGGTTTCCGCCGCCACGCTGGCTTTCATTGGGCAGTTGCCGCGCTATATCATCTTGAATGACCTGCGCTTCGTTCACGGCATGCCCCCGGATTCCGCAACCACCTATTTGCACTGGGTCGGCCATGGCGAAATCGCTGCCCGCATGAAGGCGGTCCCGCAGCGAATGGTTTTCGTGGGCCACACCCATCGTCCGATCGGGTATTCCTTCGATGAGATCAATCTGGAAATGATTTTCCTGCAGGAAGGCAAAACGCGGCTGCGCAGTGACTCCCGATACATCGTCAATGTCGGCAGTGTGGGCCAGCCGCGCGATGGCGATGCCCATGCGAAATATGTGATTTACGACACCGACGCGGATGAAGTCGATTTGCGGTTCGTCGATTACGATATCCAGAAGACGGCGGACAGGATTATTGCGCTGGGTTTTCCGACGGTCAATGCGCGGCGGCTTGTTCCCGACACGCTCGGATTTTAGCCAGGCACATTTCAGAATATGTTTGGGCCGCCTGATGGGTCCCCAGCAACACCCGATAAACGTTTATCCCGGAGGTGTCCATGACCGAAGCCCACAAGATCCCTCTTTTTCCCCTCGGCTTGGTTCTGCTGCCGGACATGCGGCTGCCGCTTCACATTTTCGAGGAACGCTACAAACAGATGATCGCAGATTGCCTGGCAAAACACAGGCCGTTCGGGATCGTGCTCTTCGACGGGCAGGCCATCCACTCGGTCGGCTGCATGGCCAGGATCGATAAGGTCATCAAGCGCTACGATGACGGCCGCATGGACATCATGACCCGGGGCGCGGAGCGGTTTGTCATGCGGGAATTGATCGAAGACCGGGCCTTCATGGAGGCGCGGGTCTTTTTTTTCGATGATGCGGAAACGGTTCCGTCCGACGACAACCTTAAGGAGGTCATTGCAACCGCCATGAAGCTGCTTAAAGAGGCGGCCGACATCGATATCGGGTTCGACCCGTCCAACTTCGGTGGTCGCATCGATCCGAAACAGCTCTCCTTTACAATAGCGGCCCTGGAAGGGTTCGCACCCGCAGAACGCCAGGGGCTGCTGGAGATGACCTCCCCTGCCGAGAGGCTGAAAAAATGCGTTCAGGCGCTCTCCAGGATCGTGGCCCGCAACCGGTTGACCCGGGAGATCCAAAAGATGATCGGCGGAAACGGCCACCCCCCGAGAAGCATCCTCAGAGAGATTGAAGATCAGCTGAAGAAATAAGACCATCCGGGGTTTACATTCTTCTACCGGAATTCAGAATTTATTTTTAAATTTATTTGTGCAATTGAAGATCGGTGCCGGTGAATAAACCTTGACTATTTGCTTGACCGCCCACTAAGCTAAAGTAAAAATTGAGTATGCCGATATGACCACAGTGGAAGGAACTCATTTTTAATAACCAATAACCCGGCTCTTGTTAGGGTTAAACCACCCGGATTTTCTCCGGGTCAGGGGATTTACTGGTTCACGAAGCCACCTCTGAAACGCTGCATTTCTGACGGCACAACGGGGAAGACTTGGTCTGATACTCTTTCTGATTTAGAAGGCTGCTGTAAATGAAAGCACAGAAACCTTTTTTTGACAAACTATCTACCCTGAAAAACCTTCCCACGCTTCCTCATATACTGCTTAAACTGTTTGAATCCTGCAGCCAGGACAGTGTTGATCTCGTTGAAATCGCGGCCCTCGTAAGCAAGGACCCCTCCTTGAGTGCCAAGATTCTGAAGCTGGTCAACTCCGCTTATTTTGGACTACCTCAAAAAGTTCAGGAAATCAACCAGGCCGTGGTTCTGGTCGGTACCAGCGGAATCAAGAACATGGCCATCTGCGCCTGCGTTTATGAAGCCTTTCCCAAACCGAAAAAGAACGGGAATTTCAACCTGAAAATGTTCTGGTGGCACTCCCTCCAATGTGCCTTTTTATCAAAACGCATCGCTTCTGAGATGAATTCCTGTCAAGCGGATGAGGCTTTTGTCTCCGGCCTTTTGCATGACATCGGCAAGGTTGTGTTGTGGGTAAATTTTAATTCGGCGTATGAAGCGCTGCTTGAAAATGGCGGTGATGATGGGCAGCCGTTGATCGAGGGGGAAGCCCGTCTGGGGGCAACCCATTGCGAGGTTGCGGCCTGGCTTCTCGATCGCTGGAACTTCAAGCCCATGATTTCCGATGCCGTGCGCTACCATCATGAAAGTCCGGTCCGCATTGCCCAGGCCCTTCCAATGACGCAGACTGTCTGCATTGCCAATTTTTTGTGCCAGGACGCCGAATTCGGAATGAACCAAGGCGTCGAACTGGCCCAGAAGATTTTAGGGTTGAGTTCAGACGAATGCATCTCTTTAATTGAGAAATCCGGCCAGGAGGCCAAGGAGGTGGCCGATGCCTTAGGCATCGATATAAACGTGGATGAACCCACCCAGCAAGTGGTCGATGGAAAAGATCAGCAGGTACAGGATGCCCTGGTCCGGGGTGTCAGGAACGCATCGCTGCTTATGGGCTCGCTCGAGGGTTTTTTAACGACAAAGGATCTCAATGACATCCTGTCCGTCATCTCAGACGGCCTGAAAATCCTGCTGGACCTAAACCGTTTCCTCTACTTTCAGTTTGATGCAGAAAAAGGCGTTCTTTTTGGATATCCCAAAGATACGGAGGGCCGGTATACAAAGAACCACGGCCTTGCCGTCTCCATGGGGCTGGATCAATGCTTGTTGGTAAAGGCACTTCTCGAAAAGAAACCCTTGGATTCTTTTGAAACTGCGGGACAGCGTCCGTTGACGATTCTCGATGAACAGATCATTCGCCTGCTCGACGGGCAAGGGATCTATTGTCTTCCACTTATCGCACATGGTGACGCCGTGGGGGTTCTGGTACTGTCACTCCAGAAAAATGACTTGCCACACCTTTTGGAGAACCAGAAGCTGTTGAACCTTTTCATCCATAAAGGGGCCTTGGCGATACGGCTCGACCATCTGAAGCAGATGCAATTGCAAGACATTCAGGCCAAACGGGCGGAGGCCTCCAGCGATCTGGCCAGACGAGTGGTTCACGAAGTCAACAACCCATTGAACATTATCAAAAACTACCTGAAAATACTTGAAATAAAGCTGACCGGCAAAGAGATCGCCCTGGATGAGATCGGCATTATCAGCGAAGAGATCAGCCGTGTTGCCGATCTGTTGAGAAAATTAACTGATTTTTCCACGGAAAAAGCACCCGCACAGGAAAAGACCGACATCAATGCCCTGCTGATGGACATCGTCATGCTGACCAAGGAATCCCTGTTGAGACATGCAGATGTAGAACTGCACACCGATCTCGAAAAGGACCTGCCACCGATCATCGCAGAAAAAGCAGGGCTCAAGCAGGTCTTTATCAATCTGATTAAGAATGCGGCCGAAGCCATGCAAGCGGGCGGGAATCTTTTTATTCAGACCCGTCATCTACCGCCACCGATCAGCGGCAAGCCGGCGTACGGGAAAAAGGGTTCCAATGGATATGTCGAGATACAATTCAAGGATGATGGGCCCGGAATTCCAGAAGAGATCAAAGAGAAATTGTTTGATCCTTATGTGAGTTCCAAGGAAGGCGGGCATTCCGGATTAGGCCTTTCCATCGCCTACAACATCATTAAATCACTGCATGGCCAGATCGTCTGTGAGTGCATTCCGAACCGCGGGACCACATTTAAAATTGAATTGCCGATACAAGGTGCCTTTAATCGAAAGAAATAGGGTGTCATTGATGTGGCGAACGCCAAAAATCCTTGTCGTCGATGACGAAATCAGAATTTGTCAGAGCCTGGCGTACCTCCTTAAATCCAAGGATTACGAAGTCACAACGGCGACCTGCGGTCGGGATGCCATGGCCCTGATAGACCAGAATGCATTTGACCTGGCTGTGTTGGATGTCCATTTAACGGATATCCTTGGCACCGAACTCATGGAGAAGATCAAAGCCCGGCATCCGGACACCTCCATTATCGTAATTACAGGAGATGCGAATCTCGATTCAGCACTGGCCGCCCTGAGATGCGGGGCCTACGATTACCTGAGAAAACCCTTTGAGTTCGAAGAATTTCTCAGGACGGTTGAAAATGCGATCAATCAAAAAACGCTGAAGCAGGAAAAGGATAAAATCAACCACAAACTATACCGGTCTGAGGAGAAATACCGTTATCTGGTTCAGAACAGCCCGGACATTATCTACACGTTGGATGCCGAGGGAAATTTCACCTTTTTAAGCGAAGCATTGGAACACCTGTCGGGGTTCACGGTCGATGGTCTGATCGGGAAGCACTATACGACGATTGTCTGGGAGGAGGATCGAGACAAGGCCCAATGGTTTTTTGACGAGCGGCGATCGGGAGCCCGTGCCGCGTCAGGGATTGTGCTGCGATTGAAGGCGGTTGGCGACGGGCTTGAAAACGAAAGCGTTCGCAGATATTTGACCGTCGAACTCAAATCCATGGGGATTTACGAAGAATCCACTCGCGATGGAGAGAGACGGCACGTCGGCACCCACGGGGTAATCCGGGACATCAGCGAGCGGCAGCGGCTCTATGCCCAGCTTCAAAATGCCGAGCGGATGGAGTCCCTGGGTACCCTCGCCGGTGGCATCGCACATGATTTCAACAACCTGCTGATGGGCATTCAGGGCCGCTCTTCCCTGATTTCAATGGATCTGGAAGATGCTCATCCCGTTTTGGAGCACCTGCATGCCATCGATGATTACATCCTCAGTGCGACCCATCTTACCAAACAATTGCTGGGTTTTGCACGCGGCGGAAAATACGAAGTCAAGCCCACAGACATAAACGAGTTGGTCCTTAAAAGTGCGAACATGTTTGGCCGGACCAAAAAAGAAATCATCATCGAGACCCGATTCGAGGACCCGAATATCGTGGTGGAGGCCGACCGCAGGCAGATCGAGCAGGTCCTGCTGAACCTCTACGTCAATGCATGGCAGGCGATGCCCGATGGGGGGACACTGAGATTAGAGACCAAACATGTCGTGTTGGACGATAGTGACTGCAAACCCTATCAGGTGGAACCCGGACGCTATGCCCGTGTGTCGATCACGGATACCGGTGTTGGAATGGATGAGAAGACCCTTAAACACATTTACGATCCATTTTTCACGACGAAAGAAAAAAGCCGGGGTACAGGGTTGGGATTGGCTTCGGCCTATGGCATCATCAAAAACCATGCGGGCATCATTCACGCAGAGAGTAAATCCGACTATGGAACGACGTTTAACCTCTACCTGCCGATTTCTGAAAAATTGGTGGAAAAGGAATGTTCATCTGAAAAGAAAATATACAATGGGTCCGAGACCATCTTGATCGTTGATGACGAGGATATGATCATCGAGGTCGGCCAGGCCTTGCTGAAAAGACTGGGTTATCAGGTCATTACCGCAAAAAGTGGGGAGGAGGCATTGGAAGTTGTCCACCGCAAAGGCGCCGGCGTAGACCTGGTCATTCTCGACATGATCATGCCGGGTATGGACGGTGGCAGGACCTTCGATGGCATTCGAGAAACCTGTCCGGAAATGCCGATCATGCTTGCCAGCGGCTATGCAATCAATGGTCAGGCAGAAAAAATAATGAAACGGGGGTGCAACGGTTTCATCCAAAAGCCCTTCAGCGTCTCTGAACTGTCACATAAAGTACGCCAAATATTGGATGCGACAGGGGGGCATTGTCAGTGTTCTAAGGATATCGAACCGCAGTAGCGAGCGAACTAAAAATCGATTTTTTTTCTTACGGTGCAGCCGGCTTCATTTTTTTACGGCCCACGGTATCATCCTCCCGCGCTTGTAAATTTATTTCCGATGGTTAAGTTCCGACCTTCAGAGGAGGGGGGCGGCCTCACCTAAAAGCTAACTTATTTTTTTACATGCCCTTTCGATCATTTCTGAACTTTTCCCCCCCGAGCAGAGTCCTGATTCCGACATTCATTTTACGCTGGTTTGATACCGACTGTTTTTTCAACCACCGGTGGTTGACGATAAACAAGTTGAGGGGAACAGGTGTCCAAAAAAAATAAAATTGGCTCCTTGCGCTTACTCGAAGAGATGGCCTTTATTCCGGAATCCATCAAACCATTCCGTTTGGCGGCGCTTGTCGCGGGGGCTTATTTCCTTTTCAGCATCATTTACATCTTTGTTTCATCGCACATCGCAGCGTCCAGCGTTATTTCCAAGGAGCAGCTTGAATATGTTGAATTGTACAAGGGTTCATTATTTGTGCTGCTTACCGCTTTATTGATTTTTGCCGCACTGTTTTTTTTGTTCCAACGCCTGCAGCGCAAGGAGCGAGACGGCGAAAAACAACGCGATGCGATTATGGCTGCGGGAAAACAGGCCATGGCAGGAATCTTCGCGTCTTCTATTGCGCACGATCTAAACAACATTTTGACCGTAAGTCAGTTTGCCATAGAAAGATTGTCCCAGAGCAAGGAACTCAAAGCGTCGGATAGGGTGCATGTCGACAACCTGCAAAGCGTGAATAATCAGATCCACGACTATGCAAAGAGACTGGCTGATGTGAGTGGAAAGCACCTCTCGAGCGAAATTCACAAAACAGATGTGGTTTCCGCCGTGGCCGTTGCACTCAAGCTGGCGGCGACCCATAAAACGGTAAAACAGTGTTCTATCAAGAGCGATTTACCGGAAAAGAGTTATGCAGCGGTTGATGAATCAACCATCCACAGAGCCCTTCTGAACCTTATCGTCAACGCCGCGGAGGCAACCGGGAAGCGAGGCCAGATCCAGGTGAAGCTCTCCGGGGATGATGAACATGTCCGGCTTGAAGTCAACGATGATGGCCCTGGTATTCCACCACAAGAACGAAACCGCGTTCTTGAAGCGTTTTACACGACGAAATCTGACGGCACAGGATTAGGCCTTTTAAGCGCGAGATACTGTGCCGAGGTCCATGGCGGAGTGTTCGGCATTGGAACTTCCTTTCTTGGTGGCGCTTGTGTCTACATTGTTTTACCGCGACGCCGCAGTACCGGAAAAAGGGCAAAGCCCCGTTAGAGGCGCTGCCTGTTTTCACCGCCATTCAGCGGACTGGAATTTTAATGCCTGTAAGTCTGATGAAAAATTAAATTTGTCGATACTTCTGTCTTCCATTTGAGGTTTGGGTTGTCAGTTGACAGCTGGCCACGATATGATATTTTCAGCATGGGTAGGTTTTAATTCCCTCTGCACCGCTTCTACTTCTTGGACGCTGCTGAATCACTTTTTACCCCAGTTGCCCATAACCTGTTTTTTCTGATGGTCCAGGCCCATACTCCTATGGCGAATTCATCGAGATTGGAGGAGAAACTCAGAGCGCGTACCAATAAGATTATTGGACAACCATTGCGTTTAATCGTTACTTTTTCAACGAAGAGGCAGCCATGGTTAAATTAATGATCTGGCAGACGATTTTTATTATTTTATGCGGTGCCATTTTAAATGCCTACGCTTTTCGCTGTGGCGAAGTTAACCAGAACATAGCAGGCGAAGGAATGTACAAACAACAGATCCTCAATGAATGCGGACCACCATTTTCAAAGGAAATTGTCGGCGTCTATGATTCTGGAGACACGTATCAAATTGTCGAGGAGTGGATTTATATCATTACCGAATATGGATACAAGCACATGTACCTTATACGATTTGATGGAAATGGTAAGGCGGTTGAAATTGATTGGCTTGGGGAGCAAAAAAGCACTTTTAAATAAGGTTGCGCTGGCCATAAAATAATTCAACTGTTATTGAGATGCCTTCTGGTGCCCTACCGCACCGGCACGACTTCAAGCCAGTACCCGTCAGGATCATTGATAAAATATATTCCCATCTCTTTGTTTTCAAAGCAGATGCAACCCATCTTTTTGTGATGGGCATATGCTGCGTCAAATTCTGGAGTTTTAAAGGCAATGTGGAACTCTTCATCACCGAGGTCATAGGGTTTCACTTGAGATTTGAGCCAGGTTAGTTCCAGTTTATTAGCCGTTGTTCCATCTCCCAGAAAAACGATAATATAGCTGCCATTATCAGCTGATTTTCTTCTTTCCTCCCTCAACCCAAGGGCTTCTTCATAGAATCTTAGACTTTTCTCAAGGTCCAGCACATTGATGTTAAAATGATCGATGGTAAATTTCACAATTAATCCTCCTTTTTAATCCTCTATTCCAGGTATCCACTACCGATGGCGGAAAGAGGGAGATCCAGCTCCAATTTCGGCACCTGTCTGGCGATCCAGCCAGTGAAGGTGTTGCTGTTTGGGCCTGGAAAGGCCCTGTAGGATCTTTTCCATGGATAAGTGTCTGCCGCCTGGTTTACTGCAGCAATCAGTTCGTCTACCCCCGCTCCATTGTGCGCTTTAAGAATCCGGGGCTTCTCGCCGTACCAATATCGATCGGGGACGTCCCGGGCAATCCTCAGAACTGGTTGGCCATGGTAGCCACGCCAGCCGACCACGTCGTAAACCGTGTAGGCGGTTTCGCCGGTCCGTTTGGCAGCAATCCAGGTGTGGATGGCAAACCAGCCGCGCCAACCCCAGGCATTGGCGCCGTAGACGTGTAGAACCGCCTCGTTCGTGGTTGCGGGATCGGGCGCGATCCTGGCAGATTCGCGACTGGCGGTGCGCCAATCTTTAGCCGAATAAATCTTCATTGCCATCACTCCCATAAGGACAACAGCCGACAACAGGATCAAGTTTCTCACGGAACCGTGCTTCACGAAATCACCTTACCTTTTAAGCGCGTTGCCATCATCCGCCCTCCTCGAGGAACCACGAAGGCGCTCGCTATCGCGGTTCAAATGAGGCGGTTGTTTCGGTCCAGCAAAAAGGCAGAGCCCCGTTAGAGGCCCTGCCTTTTTTACCGCCATTTAGCAGATTTAAATTGTCGTTCCTGTTATTTCGAAGCTCTGCCGTCAATCATGCCCTCAGATTTTACAGGTGGCTCCTGATGTCCGGCCGGCAATGCATCTGTTCATGAAGTAACCCAGCACAACGAGCGTCAGCGTTAAGCCTATCATAGGGCACCTTCCTTTCGGTTATCCCGCGACATCGATTCCCATGTCACATCCCAGGTTTTCATCTTTCTTTTCACACTCGAAATTGGCTTCGCGAGTATCAACGTGTCCTTCGTTCTTGTCTTCAGTGTAATCCTGCACTTTGTTTTCGGCCATGGTATCACCTCATTGATTGTTTGGTTGTTGTCGGTTGTTCGTTTCCTTGAGTATAAATTACAGCATCCAGCCAAATATACAATGTGAGCCGGTTGACCGTATGATGAGAGGTCAAAACTACCCATGTGATCGTGGTGATCTGCCTTTGGGGAAAGGCAACGATTGTTCAATTTCCCGGCAGGTGCACAGGGTATGCAGGTTCAGCGTTCACCGTTCTGGGTTTGCTTTCATTCGTTGACCATGCTTATAGGTTACCAGGTTCCTGATGAAACCGCCAAATTCAACGCGAGTCACTTCGCAATTTAACTGATATCGGGTCAGCGTTTACCCTTAATGGCTGTCATGATCAACTTGATGCTCCTCGCATTCAGCTTGTGTCTGGTCTTTGCCCCGATGTTGAATCCTGCCGCTGCGCAGGATGCGACCCCGTCGATGGCGGAATCCGGATTCGGCGAGGCGAAGATGGTGGGGCGAATCGAATCGCATGGACTCGTGGAATGTTCGGGACTTGAACCGTCCATGCTTGCCGGCGATCTGTTGTGGGCCGTCAATGACAGCGGCAACGGCCCGTTTCTCTTCGCGCTGGGCCTTGACGGCCGCGACCGGGGGCGCGTGCGGGTGGCCGGTGCGACAAACCGGGACTGGGAGGGGCTGGACACGTTCGTGTGGCAGGGCCGGCCGATGATTCTCATCGCCGATGTCGGCGACAACCAACAGCGGCATGAACGGCACACGCTTTACGTGGTCGAAGAGCCCGGGCCGGGCCGGGACCGGCTTCGGCGTTCCGGCACGGTCGAGGTGGCCTGGCGCATCGATTTTACCTACCCGGACGGGAAACACGATGCCGAAGGGGTGGCCGTGGATGCGGCTGCCGGAGAAATTCTCATCCTGACCAAACGCGACGAGCCGCCGCTGCTGTTCGCCGTGCCGCTGTCCGCGACCGTCGCCGGCAGGTTCGTGACGGCAAGGCGGGTGGGGGGCGTCGAGCGGATTCCGCCGCCGTCAGACCAGGACCGGCGGCACGCTTTCGGTGCATTCTACTCCCAGCCCACGGCGCTCGATCTTTCTCCGGACGGCCGTAAGATGGTGGTGCTGACCTACCAGCACGCTTATCTGTTCAGTCGCATGCCCAAAGATTCCTGGGCCTCCACAGTGCGGGAACGGCCGGGCCTGATCCGTCTGCCCCCGCCTTACGAGGGCCGTTTGCTGCGCCAGCGCGAAGCGATCTGTTTTTCGCCGGACGCCATGTCGCTGTTGGTCACATCCGAAGGTGTCCGCCCGGGGATCTTTGAGCTGAGGGCCAGGTGAGGCCCTGAGCCGTCCGGCCGGATCGATCAATCCAGATCGCCGATCAGGCGGTCGATCAGAAAAGGAAATAAAATGAAACAAGACACAGACTTCATTCGAGCCCAGTACCCGGTCTTCTCCAACCCCGACACCGCCCGCTGGGCGATGTTCGAAAACGCCGGCGGCTCCTACGTCCCCCGCCAGGTGGTCGACCGCCTGCACGACTTCTTCCAGCATACCAAGGTGCAGCCCTATGGCCCATTCGAATCCTCCATCAAGGCCGGTGAGGCCATGGAGGCCGGCTACCGGGCCATGGCCGGTCTGCTGGGCTGCCACCCGGACGAACTGACCCTAGGCCCGTCCACCACGATGAATTTCTATGTCCTGGCCCAGGCGATGCGTCCCCTGCTAACACCCGGCGACGAGATCATCGTCACCAACCAGGACCACGAGGCCAACGTCGGCTGCTGGCGGCGGCTGGCGGAATTCGGGGCGGTGATCAAAGAGTGGCGGATCGATCCGCAGACCGGAGAACTGGCCATCGAGGACCTCAAATCCCTGGTGGGCAAGCGGACCCGGCTGGTCTGTTTCACCCTCTGCTCCAACATCGTGGGGACCATGCACGATTTCAAGGCCATCAGCGACATCGCCCACGAGGCCGGGGCGCTGGCCATCGGCGACGGGGTCTCCTTTGCGCCCCACCGCGTGCTGGACGTGTCCACCAGCGGTCTGGATCTATACCTGTTCAGCACCTACAAGACTTTTGGCACCCACATTGGGGTCATGTGGGGCAGGCCGTCCGTTCTCGACACCCTCGAACCCCAGGGCCACTACTTCAACCGCGACCTGCCGCACTACAAGTTCAACCCGGCCGGGCCGCTGCACGCGGAGATCGGTGCGCTGGCCGGTATCGAAGGGTACATCGATGCGATCTATGATCACCATTTCAATGAATCGTTGTCCGGTTTTCACGCCAGGGCCGCCAGGGTCTTCGCGCTTTTTGCCGAACATGAGACCTTCCAGGCCAATCGGGTTTTAGCAGCCATTCGCGCCATTCCCGGTACCCGGATCATGGGGCAGGACCGGGCCGAAACCGGATCGCGGGCGGCGACGATTGCCTTTACGATAGACGGCATGCGTTGCAGCGAGGCCGTCAAACGACTTGTGAAGAAGGATATCGCCGTGCGAAACGGACACTTCTATGCGCTGCGCTGCCTCGAGGCGCTGGGTATAAAGGATACGGACGACGGGGTTATCCGGATCAGTTTGGTGCATTACAATACGGAAGAAGAAGTCAGTCGGTTGGTGGAGGGGTTGAGAGCGCTTTAGCATGGAACCATGCAAGACACTGATTACACAAAAGGTCTTATATGCTTTTCGTGTGTTCGGTGGTTTAAATACTGTTTTAAAACTGCTTGACAAATAATTTCCGTTAATCCATTCTTCATTCGCGATTCGCGAATAAAGAATGGAGGCGGTATGATACTTAAACCGCAGGATGTCGTCATCCTGATGAAACTGGTAGTCATCGGCAAGCAGGGATGGTCATACAGCCGCATGGCCGGGGCATTGTGGATAAGTGCATCCGAAGTGCACGCCGGCGTGAAACGAATTGTCAAGGCTCGGCTGGCATCTGTTCAACGGGACCGTGTCATCCCCAACGCACGCAACCTGGAAGAATTTCTCGTTTACGGTGTGCCGTATGTTTTCGTTCCAGAATCGGGGGAGGTTACCCGAGGGATGCCCACCGGTTATGCCGGACCTGTTTTGTCACCTTTTTTTCTGCCCTCCGAGGATCTGCCTCCGGTTTGGCCGGACCCGGAGGGTAAGGTTCGCGGGCAATCCTTTTCACCATTGTACAAATCAGTCCCGCAAGCGGCACGGGAAGACGAAAAACTATATGAACTGCTGACCCTGGTCGATGCTGTTCGTGGCGGCCGGGTACGTGAACGGCAATTGGCACATCAGGAAATAAAAAAAAGGTTGAAACCCGATGCCGGCTAGCAGCAACCCCAATATAAAAATGCTTGAGCTGGCGGTTGAACGGCTGGGGACCCTTGTCAATGAAGTGGTTTTCCTGGGCGGATGTGCCACCGGCTTGTTGCTAACCGATACGGCGGCTCCCCCCATACGCATTACTCTTGATGTTGATGTGATGGTGGAATGGGAAAATAGGGAAAAACCGGCAACCAGAAACCCAAAACACCCTGACCAGTGAACAACGGACGCGGAACTCGGACAGGCAGCAACCGAACCAATTGTAACTCGTCAGTTGAGGAAAAAGCGGGGTACGTTGACCTCATCTGACAAGAAGACGTGTTAGCCTCCACGAAACACTCAAACGTGGAGGGTATGCCTGCGTGTTTCTAATCGGTCTGGATTCCGTTGACGAAACCAAAGCAACCGCCGAACAAATCGAACGCCTATCTTACGTTGGTATGACCCGGGCCAGGTACCAACTCCACATTCCCTATATCAACAAGACAGCGGTCATCGAAAAACTGTTGGATGCCACCTGAAATTATCCGAGAGTCTCACGCGAAGACGCAAAGAACGCGAAGAAGACCTTTAGGTTTCATTTTTGCTTAGCGGCTTAGCGTCTTAGCGTGAGGCAATAATAAATCGGCTTGGAACTTTTCGCTGTATGAAAACGATGACCTCCGACAATTTCTCTTGACATTGATGTTGCCAGATAATAATCTGTTGCCCAATTGGACAACAATAAAAAAAAGGCAACAAAATGCGGGAAAAAGATATCATAAATGAGTTAAAAAGTGCCAGCCGCGACCTGCTTCCCATTGAAGGGCTCAACATTAACTTTTTTTCCACAACTGCTTCAGACCTCCTCGGCAAGTTTGATCTTGTTGGCCGGATTGATTTCCGCGGGCTGCATTTCGATGTTATTTTCGAAATTGTGTCATCCAACAGCTTACCTTTATTGCAAAACAAGATCGCCAGACTGGAGGCTGCGGCCATCGACAGAAATGTTGTGCCTGCGATAGCTGCACTCTACCTGAGCCCTCGTCGTCAGTCCATGTGCCGGGAAAGGGGCATTTGCTTTGTCGACCTATCTGGCAACGTGTATCTGGCGTATGAAAGCTTCTATCTCGAAAAAATTGGGTTCCCCAATAAGTACCCCGAAAAACGAAAAGGAAGAGACCCGTTTTCAGACAAGGCTTCGATCATCCTTCGGGTGCTCTTGAACAGCGGCGGTTACCGATGGGGGATTCGGGAACTGGCGAAGCAAACGGGCCTTAATCCGGGTTATGTGTCGAGGATGGCCAAGGCGCTCGAAGCGCTCAATTATGTTGCCCGAGATAAGAACAAACTGGGGGTTCGATCACCGGAAAGTATTTTGGACGACTGGGCCCGGACCTACAACCTGAAAAAGAACGACGCGCACAGCTACTTTTGTATGGCGGTTCAGCCGGAGGATATTCTTCAGAAGCTGCGCGAATTGAAAATCCCAAAGAATGTACAATACGCCCTCAGCGTTCAGGCCGGGGCCAGTCTGATTGCTCCCTATTCTGTGTACAAAGAGGTCCACGTCTACGTTGGAAACGAAAAAGATATCGAATTTTTCAGAAAGGAATTGGATCTTAGAGACGCGGACAGAGGCGCGAACGTGGTGTTCATGATTCCCCACTACAGGCATTCCGCATTTTATGACAGCCGGATCGTTCAGGGCCTGCCCGTTGTTTCGGATATCCAACTGTACATCGACCTCCATGGCTACCCGCTTAGGGGCCGCGAACAGGCTAACCATTTGTTCGACAGACGGATTAAAAAAGTGCTCGAAGCCGATGCAAAAAATGAATGAACGCCTTATTTCGGGGCTTTACAAGACCCTAAATATACTCGGTGACTACTTGCCAGAAATCGTGGTGGGAGGCGGCTGGGCACCGTTTCTATACTACCGTTACCTTTTCAGAAATCGGCGGTATAAACCCGTTTTCACGAGGGACTTCGATTTCCTGGTCAAAACGAAGCTCCCCATTATAGGAAAAAAGACCGTGGACCGGCTACTGGTGGAAGCAGGTTTAAAGGCGGAATTCAAGAGCAGGGATAACCCGCCGATTATCCATTATGAGGGTACAATAGAGGGAATCGATGTCGAAATCGAATTCCTGACCGATCAAACCGGTTCTAAACCGGACGCTGTCCTCAAAGTCCAGGAGGGCCTTCATGCGGAGGCACTCAGGTATGTTTCTCTACTTATCGAAAACACCTTGGTCTTGACCATTGATGATACCGATTTAATGGATGATCCGGTGCCATTGGCTGTGAAAGTACCAACACCGGCAGCTTATATTTTTCAAAAAGGACTCATCTTAAAACGGCGTCGGGAATATCAAAAGAGAGCCAAAGATCTGTATTATATTTTCGACATCCTTGCCGGGAGCCGAGAGATCCAACATGAGCTGGTCTTAGAATTTTCGGAATTCCGAAGAAAACATGCAAAATGGTACCACTCCTTCATGGCAAATCTGGGTGAGCTTTTCGACGGGCCTGAATCCGAAGGCGTTTTGCTTGTTACCGAGCAACGACCCACCGATGCTTACGTGGGTTTAGACGATATTCAATTCCAACATTACGCATTCGGAATCAGTAATTTCCGGTTAGGAAATTGCATAAAAATAATTTAAAATCAGCAGGTTAAACGTATTTTTTACTTGACATAGGGTCGCCAATGTGGGCGGCGATTTTGTATATCCAACTATTACAGGAGGTTATACATGCCGCATACATTCAAACCCTTCCAAAAACGTGACAAGCTCGAATTTTACTCTCTTTTTCGACCAGCAATTGAGGCAACGTCACAAATGCCAGCTCTTAATTCACAAGGCAAGCGACCCTTGCAGATGACTTTTGAAGAGCATCTGCGGGCGCTTGTTTACTTTCACCTTGAAGAACACCACTCTGCTCAACATCTGCTGCAAGTGCTCGAAGAAGATGATTTTGCCAAAAGTGAAATCGCACCGGAAAACGGAATCAAAAAAAGCAGCTTTTCAGAGGCCACCAACAGCCGGGGGCTTGAGCAGTTCATGCATGTCTTTCAAAACCTGCAGGCCCAGGCCTCTGAAATTTTACCCAAACAACATCCCGAACTGGGCAATCTGGTGGGCATTGATGGTTCCCTGATCGATGCCACCTTATCCATGCACTGGGCCGATTACCGTAAAAAATCAAAAAAAGCCAAGGTCCATGTGGGATTTGACCTGAACCAGGCGATTCCAAGAAAGATTTATCTTACCGGTGGTAATGGTGCTGAAAGACCTTTCGTCAGCTTAATCCTTGCTGAGGGGCAAACCGGCGTTATGGACCGCGGTTACCCTGACCCAACGAATGCATATCTCTGCAGGGCAATATCATCCAGATAATAATCTTTGACTTCAGTGGATTGTTTGACCTCGATCAGATCCCAATGGTTGGTGCTGTCAATCCTTTTAAAAATATCGATCCTTGAATAGGCACCATCAGGTGAACAAGCGGTCGCTTCGAAAATTGCATCATGCCCCCCAACAGCTGCCCTGTTCGTTGAACTTATAGCCTTGTCGATTTCATAATACGCTTCATTGATCAGTGTACCATTGTCAAAATAGGTTGGGGCCAGAATGCCAACCTCATTACCTGAATCAAACAACCACTGTTTCTGTTCAGATATGGGAGGCACCAGATCGGGACGATGCCTGTAAAGCCAGAGCGCCTTCGGGCACTGCAATCCTTTGAGGTATTGGGATTTAGACAGTCTTGTTATCTGATCAGTCATGTATGCCTCTCAACCATCCACAGAGATGGATTGAAATGGACTATTGTCGAGAATCTGATTGAACCCTCCCCGCGGCAAGCCGCGGAGAGGGTTCACCGTAAGGATGAATATCGATTTCCAGTTCGCTTGCTAACCCCGTCGCTTGCGGCGGGGTTAGCGCTCGCTTTCGCGGTTCAAAAAATATAAAAATTTATTGTGTCAATCGACAAAATTAGAATCTTGTGACCGAATCTGTCAAAATCATAAGTTAAGATCAAATCAAAATGACCGAAAATACTTAAAATGGGAGGATAGCGGGATCATATCACAATTATTTATTTTTCACGATTTAAGGCGCTTGAGTAGGTACTCTATACTAACCGTTTTTTACTAAAGAAAGAATCATGATGGCAAACGGTTCAGACGGAAATTCGTCTCTTGCGGTTCTAATCGATGCAGACAATGCAAATCCGGCAATCATTGAGGGTTTGCTGGCAGAAGTCGCGAAGCTTGGATTGGCAAGTGTGAAGCGAATTTATGGAGATTGGACAACTCCAAATTTAGGGGTCTGGAAAACCTCACTTTTAGAATCCTCTATCCAGCCGATACAACAATTCAGGTACACGACGGGAAAGAATGCGACCGATAGCGCAATGATCATCGATGCGATGGATCTGCTTTACACAGGAAGCTTTTCAGGGTTCTGTCTGGTTTCCAGCGATAGCGACTTTACCCGGCTGGCATCTCGAATTCGTGAGTCGGGTCGGCGGGTATACGGTTTTGGAGAACGAAAAACGCCGCGTGCGTTTGTGACTGCATGTGATCGATTCATATACACTGAAGTATTTGTCCAGTCTCACGATGACGTCACCGATAAGGCGTTGAAGCCACATTCAGGAAAAGAGCTCCGCGGTGACCCCAAGCTGCTATATATGGTGTGCTCGGCAATCGAAGCCGCATCGGATGAGACTGGATGGGCACAGCTGTCTCCAGTAGGCAGTTATATCAGCAAGACGGCAAACGACTTCGATCCTCGAAATTACGGGTTTTCCAAGCTCAGTGAAATGATGAAAGCGATAGGGTTGTTTGAACTTGAGCGAAGAAAGAATCAGGTTTTTGTAAGGGATTCCCGCAAGAAAATAAAGTCATGTGCTTAGCTTTTTATTCAGTTGAGATTAGTTCCTCGGCTGAAGTCAATTGCCGCCGAGCGATACCAGCATCTGGCACACGGTCGTCGGCCGGATGCTCGACATTAATAGTTCCTTTAGGGTTTTAAATAGGGCATCGAGTGGAGATAAATTTGTTGTCTATGGCATTTATACCGGCCATCCTCGTTTTCGCCAGCTTGGGTATCGCATTTGCAGCAGTAAAATTGCTGAAAGCTTACCATGGCTTAAAGAAACGGCGTACACCGTTCACCACCAAATTTCTCAGGTCACCCGGTCAATCATTGATCGAGAAATTGGACGCCATCAACGATGATTTGGTGGCATACATGGCCATGATGATTGCCATGCCCATCGCGTTTTATGCGCTCTACATCTCGGATCTCTATTTTCAAAAGCGACCGTTAACCCTGAGTTCAGCCCTTGTATACATAATCATTGGTGGACTTTTCATAAGCTATCTTATTTTCAAAATGGTTGGACTTCTCAATCTTCGCCGCAGCACACGTCTCGGTTATGAGGGTGAGGTGGCCACCGGCCAGGAACTCAATCTGATGATGCTTCGAGGCTACCATGTCTATCACGATTTCGTGGCCGACAATTTCAACATCGATCACATCGTCGTGGGGCCGGCCGGGGTGTTCGCTGTGGAGACCAAGGCCAGGGCCAAACCCACCTCGGACAACAGATCGGCTGATGCCAAAGTGAACTACGACGGTCGCTGCATTCATTTCCCCAAATGGAGGGAAGTCAAGCCGCTGGAGCAGGCAAAGGCTCAATCAGTCTGGCTTGAACGCTGGCTCTCCTCAAGCACCGGTGAGAAAACGGTGGTTCGACCAGTGGTCACCCTCCCCGGATGGTATATTACCCGAACCGCTTCAGAAGGCATTCTGGTTATCAACCCCAAACAATTTGCAGGTATTGCCAGGCCGGTCAACGGAAACAAGCTGGATGAACGCCGCATAAAGAGCATTGTCCATCAGATCGATCAAAGATGCAGAAACATTGAATCCAAAGCGGTCGAAGGGTTGGGCGGAAGGAATTAATCGGCAAAGAGGTTCAGGATTATATCCGTTTGACTTGGCGCCTTAGCGTCTTTGCGTGAAAAAATTAAATAGGGTCAGATAGCATATTTATTACCAACCTTTCATTTGGACGAAGGAGATCTGGCGTCGGATCTGGGTTCGTGGATCTGGGGTCGGACCAAGCCGGATGAACGATTCTCAAGGCTTCAGGACAAAAACAGGGCCATATCTTGGGCTAATATGATGTTTTCAAGGTCAAAAAAGGCGGTTTAGGCGAGTATTGCGGGCCATGAGCGGCAAGGCCTTTTGGGGACAATTCGTTATCTACAACGATGACTGTCGCCGATACGGAATGAAACCGCTGCAACATGCTGCATTTACAAAGACGACGCCTATATCATATGGTGTTCCTGCGGCAAGGTGAATGGATGTGTCAAATTCATGAACGACGCCACGATGCGCAATGATCATACAACAATGCTAAAGCCTTACATTGACGCTGCAACGTCCATCACCGTTTTTACCGGTGCGGGGATTTCAGCTGAAAGCGGCGTCCCAACATACCGCGGTGATGATGGGTTGTGGAACACGTATGACCCGTCCAAGTTTGCCAGTATTGACCATTTTTTTAAAGAACCGACGTACTACTGGAACTTTTTTAAGGATATCAGGTACCCGATCATTTCAGCGGCCAGACCCAATTCGGCCCACAAAACACTGGCTGAACTGGAAGAAAAGGGCCTTTTGAGTTGCCTGATCACCCAGAATATCGATGGGCTTCACCAGTTGGCCGGTTCCCGGAATGTACTCGAGCTCCATGGCAATACGCGGCGGATTAAATGCCTGACATGCAGGCTCGACTATTCCATGGACGAGGTCTTCGGCATGCTGGCGGATCAGTTGCCGCCCCTTTGCCCGGCATGCCGGGGAACCCTCAAGCCCGATGTGGTGTTTTTCGGCGAGTCGCTGCCCCGGGATGTGCTGGACCGGGCTGTGACGGCCAGCCGGAGCTGTGATCTTTTTCTGGTTGTCGGCAGTTCCCTGGTGGTGCAGCCGGCAGCGTCCTTGCCCACCCTGGCCAAGCAAAACGGGGCCACGCTCATCATCATCAATAAAGATCGAACACCGCTGGACGGGATTGCCGATATGGTGCTTCACACCGGTGCGTCAGCGGCATTGACAGGGATTCTTTAATTGCCCAATTCAGATCGAAAATGTCAGGGAAATCAGGGTTGGGCCAAGCTGGGATCAACGGTTATCAGGGCTTCAGGACAAACAACAGGGTCATATTTTGGGCCTAAAACGATGTTTTCGCGTTCGAAAAGGGCGGTTTAAGGGCGGGTTGCGGACCATGAGAACCGGGGCCAGACAAAGCCGACTTACAGGAGGAATAGCCGGGTCGCACCTTAATTGTCAATTTTCAACATGGCCATGCTGTTAGTCATACCGATTCTCTTATACGCGTTCTACATCTCGGCGTTTTATCTTTGAAAGCAACCCTTCTCCTTGAAAAACATCCCAAAAAGGCGGTTTTGCTGATTGAAAGCCATGCGCGGGTTCGGGTAGATAGCGATCTGGTTTAAAATCTCCCGAGAACGTACACCCTGGGTTTACAAATCCTCTTTTTTGCAGTCATAATTTATGCAAATCCATTTTTTATCAAACTGATGGTTTGCCAAATCACCTGAATGCATATATAAACTATGCAACGAAAGGTTATTTCAAACCATGCCGACCAAACCCGATCCATCCTTGGATGCCACGCAACGAACAAGCTGAAAACAATCTTGTTTGGATAAGACCATGTCCGAAAATCCGTGAGGTTTAATCTTCCCGTTATCAGTAAACTTTATAGTTGCAGTAGAATCATTACGGCTCCACCCTGGGATCCTTGTCTCTGAAGCCCTCAGGCTTTTGCAGCGTTAGGGTGGGCCCAGAGCCTGCATATATGCCAATTTGAAATGATAGTGAAGGCACCCTTATGAAAATTATCGATTCCACGGTGGTCAGCAAAAGCAAATTCGTCACCCTGGTTGCGGTGGCCTATGAGGACCAGCGGGGCAACCGCAACCACTGGCACATGGTCAGCCGGGGGGAGCGGCCCAAATGCATCACCGGCCGGATTCATCACCCTGATGCGGCCATCATCGTGCCCTTCCACCGGCAGGCAGACAAGCTGGTGGTGATCAAGGAGTTCCGCATCCCCGTGGGCGGCTACCAGTACGGCTTCCCGGCCGGGCTGCTGGACCCGGGCGAAGACCTGGCCGCAGGTGCGGGCAGGGAACTGCGCGAGGAGACAGGGTTGGACCTGGTGCGCGTCTACCGGCAGAGCCCGGCCATTTTTTCCTCCGCGGGCATTACCGACGAGTCCATTGCCGTGGTCTTTGCCGAAGTCGAGGGCCGGCCGGATACGCGTCACAACGAGGATTCGGAAGACATCGAAGTCTTCCTTCTGGATCGGGATGCGGTGCGGGATCTGCTCCAGCGCAGGGACATCGTCTTCGGTGCACGGGCCTGGCTGGTCATGGACGCCTTTGTCTGCCTGGGCAGCGACTATTTGACCGGCGGTCCAGCCATCGACACGTTTTTTTGAAGATAAAATCGCGGTCGGACCCAGCTGGATGAATGAATTGCCTGGCGCTTCCGTGTGTTCGGGAACAGCCGGATGCGTTTCGGGCAAAGCGCGTAACCGGCATATGATGCGTCACCTTTAATTTATCGTCAGGTTCAATCAAGGAAACGAAACCGATGAATGATCACGCAGGGCTTTACGCATTTGAAAAAGAAGTAAAGAATAAGTTTGATATCTACAACAGCTTATTTTTGAATCTGCCTTTCCGCAAGGTCAGCAACATTGGCATGCTCATTCCCTTGTTGCACCATGTGTGTCAACAGGGCCTTGACGCGGACAGGGATCCACTCGCGATCCTGGATTCCTTTTTCAGCGTTCACACCGGCATAAAAACGGAAAAAGAGAAAATTGATTTTATGTTCAATGTCATCCAGTACGTCGAGCGGCAGGTCGTGCTCTACGACAGTGCGGAAGATGCCGCCTTCGAACGACTGGTGCAGCTGGACGATCATCTGTCGCTCAAGGACTGCATCACCCTGCTGAAGAGCAATGACAAGACCTGCAGCCTGACTGACGACCTGTCCTGTTTCAGTGCCCGCCTCGTATTTACGGCGCATCCGACCCAGTTTTACTCGCCTTCGGTCTTGAATATCATCGGCAAACTGAAAACGATGATAGCGCGCAACGATATCGATGGAATCGACCTGACATTGCAGCAACTGGGATTGACCTCCCTGATCAATGCCCGGAAGCCGACGCCCTTTGACGAAGCCCAAAACATTATCTACCTTCTGCGCCATGTACATTATGAGGCCGTGGGCGAGCTGTATGCGAGTGTAAAAAAGACCCTCCGCGACAGCTGTTTCGATTGCCCTGCGATCATCGAGCTTGGATTCTGGCCCGGTGGCGACCGGGACGGCAATCCTTTTGTCACCGCCGCCATCACCGCGGATGTCGCCGATGAACTGCGCATGAACCTGATGAAGTGTTATTATCGCGATGTCAAGCGACTGGCGCGTAAACTGACCTTCAGGGGGGTGGAAGATGCCCTCGAGAAGTTGAGGAGCAGGCTTTACGCGACCATGTACGACCCGGCCCAAACGATCCGCCATGAAGAAATTATGGATCCGCTCGTCGATATCAAGGGCCTCCCTCATAGAGAACTACAACAGCCTGTATCTTGACGAGCTGGACACCCTCATCGATAAAGTCAACATCTTCAAAACGCATTTTGCCGATCCTCGATATCCGGCAAAACCATAATGTCCACCGGGAAACCGTGCAGGCCATCCTGAAAAAAGAGAACCTGATCGCCCAACGCCTGGACGAGTTGGGAGACGCCGAATTAATCGCCATTCTTCTGCGCGAAGACATCGCGGTGCACCCCGATCAGTTCGAAGATGCGATGATCAAGGATACGATTCAAACGATTGTCGCAGATGAAGCGCATCCAGCGCAAAAACGGGAGCGAGGGGTGCAACCGCTATGTCATCAGTCACGCCGAGGATATGTTTTCGGTGCTGTTTGTGTTCAGTCTTTTACGGTGGTGCGGGTGGCAAAAAGGTGACGTGCCGGTCGACATCATCCCGCTGTTCGAGTCGATGGAAGGCATGAAGAACGCCGGATCCATCATGCAGGCCCTCTTCGATATCCCCCAATACAGGGCGCATGTCGCGCAACGCCGGAATCGACAGACCATCATGCTGGGATTCTCCGACGGAACCAAGGACGGTGGGTATCTGCAGGCCAACTGGTCGATCTATACAACCAAAGAGACGCTGTCGGCGGTTTGCGATGACAACGGTATCAAGGCCATATTCTTTGACGGCCGGGGCGGTCCCCCCGCGCGCGGGGGCGGCAAGACCCATCGCTTCTATGCCTCACATGGTAAGAACATTGCCAATCATGCCATTCAACTCACCATTCAAGGCCAGACGATTACCAGCATGTATGGCACCAAAGCGCATTTCAAGCATAATTGCGAACAGCTGCTGACCGCCGGGTTGTCCACGCGTTTGTTTGAAAAAGAAAATACGATTTACAGGAAAGACAGGCAAGCTTATCGAGAAACTGGCGCAGTTGAGCTTTAAAAAGTACACGGCCCTTAAAAACCATTCCATGTTTATTCCCTACCTGGAAAACAAGAGCACGCTGAAATATTATGGCAAAACCAATATCGGCAGCCGGCCCGACAAGCGGGGCGCCAAGGAACAACTGGACCTCGATGATCTGCAGGGCGATTCCTTTCGTGGGGGCATGGAGCCAGTTGAAGCAAAATGTTCCGGGCTACTACGGCGTCGGAACGGCCATCCAAAGCCTGGTCGCTGAAGGCAAGACCGATCATTTAAAACAATTGTTTAACGGCGTGCCGTTTTTCAAGGCCTTGATCCTTAACAGCATGATGGCGTTGTCCAAATGTAATTTTGAATTGACCGCCTATATTGCCAAGGATGAAGCCTACCACGACTTCTGGAACATGCTGTTGGACGAATACCGGCTGTCAAAAGAGATGGTCCTGCTGATTTCCGGATACCGCGCGTTGATGGAAGAGGAACCGATATCTAAAAAATCGATCGAGATCCGGGAACGCATCGTTTTGCCCCTGTTGGTCATCCAGCAGTATGCGTTACAGAAAATTGAGCGCAGATCCATTCATCAACCGCTTTACGAAAAAATAGTCCAGCGGTCTCTGTACGGCAATATCAACGCAAGCAGAAATTCTGCATAGGTAATGCCCATCCAAAAATGGCCAATTTGCCCGATATCTGCGTTGTGCTAAAAATGGGAAAGCGGGGAAAGCGGGGTCGGACCAGGCTGGACGATCGGTTATCAGGGCTTCAGGACAAAAACAGGGCCATATTTTGGGCTTAAACCGATGTTTTCGAGGTCGAAAAAGGTGGTTTTAGGGATCGAGCTGAAAATCGATCTTATCCTCACGGTGCTGCGCAGCACTGCCGTTACCTACCATATATTTATCAGGTCTTAAAGAAGGCATACGAATTCATAATCACCCTTGTTTAAACAACGGGGGACCAGTTATTTCCATTCCATGCGCGTGAAATAATCGCTTTAATTCAGTTTTTTCAGGCTCCCCTTGAATTTTTGCCAATTCTTGGAAAAAGGATTCCATTAGACCAGCTGGCTGGAATGCGATTAGGAGTCTTCCGTGGTCCTTTCCCTTAAATGCCCAGGCATGGGGCACCTTTCTAGGAGCAAGGATGGAATCGCCTGGACCCAAATCGAATCGCTCTTCACCAATCTCCAAAAGGTACTCACCTTCGATGGCGTAAAACCACTCTTCCTGCTCATAGTGGAGGTGACGCGGGGGGCCGCCCTTTTTTTCATTAAGATTCTCTATGATGAAAAGACCACCGTCGGTATCCTGCGTTGCAACCTTCGAGTCAATCGGGAAACCCTCGAGCACTGTCTTTCTGCGCATAAACCGATCTTGATCAGCCTTGACAAGGATTCCTGTTTCCGTCCGTTTTGAGTTGGGCGTCTGCCCTTGGGTTAACGTAGGTGTAACTGCAACTGCAGCGGCCATTATGAATGTTCTACGATTAATAGGTATCATTATAGTAATCCTCAATGGGTTCTGTTGCCAACAAAATATAGACGGTTGATCGGTTTATGCGAAGCCCGAGCTATTCACTGTGACTCATAATGGTAGCTCGGCACCATCTATGGTCTCAAGAGTATGCATGATTGCAATGTCAGCAACATGCAGGGAATAAATTAACGTCCATAAGGTCGGGCAGTCATTTAAAATCCTGCTAAGAAATGGGTAAAGGCGGGTTTCATTTGATATGAAATGGAGCCGGAACTGTCGAAACGGCGGCCCAACATATTGTGGTTGAAAATTGTAGCGATAGAGTTTTGATTACATAACAGAATCAAGGTGAGCTTACCCTATATTTTAACAACGCTACGTAATTCTTGCATTTTTTTCAGGACAGAAAACACTTTGGGAGGGATCACTGATATTTATTTATCATTCTGCACAGCTCTATTCAACGTTGACACTCAGACTCAATCAAGGCTTTCTCAGTTTGTTCTAATTGTTGTATGCGTTTTTCTAATTCTTTATCAGTTGGCTTTTCGGACATGATGGTTACTTACCCATTAGGCAAAGTAATTTTATAAGAGCATCACCAGCCTCATTGAATGCAAGCGACTCTGTTGCTACTTTTCCATTCAGTCAAGATTCAGCCCTCTAAATTTTAACCTCTTCCCAATTGGCCAGCACATTCATTTCTTTGCCGATTTCCACAAGTCGATCAGGATTTATCATTTTAGCGGTTATGGAATTTGTTATATCGTTAACGATGTAATATGGCCCCAGACTTTCTATTGTCCTTTTTCGAATTCTTGTTTTATGCAACGATTGATTGACTTTGACCAACCCTCTGCTGACCCTTTGTTCCAGCGATTTTAGTGTGATTTTCGTTTTCATTTTCTAACTCCCTTTGGTTCAGATTATAGCACCCAACTATCCTATTGCGACCGATATTCTGCCATTCCCATCGGGTTGTGCAGAGAAAGGGGCTACATACGAGTTAACAATAGCGTATTTATGACAAGGGCAGAAAAGAGCGGTAACCGATCTTCCCGCGAATTATCGATGATTTTTTGAAAAGTATAAAAATATTATACAATATTACAGTTGGTTATAATATTTTTGGTATAATGTGTAATCTTCACCCTATTAATACGTTAATAGAAAGTAATCATTAAAAGTCATTACACCTAATTGTTTTCCCAAACCACTATCATTAAAAAGGAAAAATATTTTGAGATTATTACGGATGCATTTAACTTCTGCTTGTTTACTCGCTGCTACGTTATGTTGGTTTCTGTATCCATCTACAACGCTTGCTTTTGGTGTTGACCGGATATGACACTGATGGTGAAGCATTTATTGGGGAGAAAAATATACAAGTCGTTGATATTATGACCAAAGGTAAGAATTGAAGTCTAACTAATAAA
The DNA here is from genome assembly GCA_963697225.1 of uncultured delta proteobacterium. GTDB lineage: Bacteria > Desulfobacterota > Desulfobacteria > Desulfobacterales > Desulfosarcinaceae > Desulfosarcina. The sequence continues at coordinate 31,927 of CAVONM010000010.1, read as the reverse complement.
ATTTAGATAAGGGTAAAATCTCAGATGAAAACAAAAACATTTCTTTCGTTAATCCTTGTCGTTCTTTTAGTCGCACCTCTTTGGGCAAAAGGTCCGAATGGTCCTTCCAACACATCTGGGCTCACCATTACTGAAAAAGATAAAATACTTTATTTATTTGAGGAAGAAAAATTGGCACATGACATATATGTTGAAATGTATAGTGCTTACGGCGCATTTATATCTAATAACATAAGTGAGTCTGAGCAGCGACACATGGATTCTGTAACAAAACTTATTTCTACTTAGAAGGTTCAAATAATCACTTAGATGCATTTAACACCCAGCTTGGGATCCTCCCACAATAGAAATCGATTACCTGACCACTACCCTGGCAAGCGCGTGTCAATTTGATTGACAAAATTGCATGCCGATATTATTTTTGTAGCAATCTGCATCATTATGACTCAGGTTGCCGCACTACCATGTGGACCGATGACGGGAGGTTATGATGGCTACTGTATCATTAAGAATAGACAAGGATTTGGCGCTTCAAGCCGAGCGGGAGGCCAGAATCCAGAATAGATCAAAGGCTAAACAGATTGAATACTGGGCCAAAGTAGGCAAAGCGATTTCATCCAAATTAGATATTGCGGATGTTTTCGCTGTGTCTCAAGGCCTAAAAACGATCAAATTAGAGGTGTCCCTATCCGTTCAATCCAATCTTGTCAATTCAGACGCGGTCTTTAATGATCTCGAAAATGATCGGGACAGGGGACTTCTTACTAAAAAGGTAACGTCTGCCAAGGTTTACTATGAGGCAAGCGTTGAACATCCCGGCTACTTGGATCGGGTGAATTCAGCCACTGAAAAAAGACAGACCGGTTCTTTTGAAAACGGCGAATTCAGGGCGCTCTAGTGACAACTCCAAGACAGCTTTGGGTATTGGCTGGCGGGAATGGTTCGGGTAAATCCACATTCTACAATCTGTATCTTGCCAAATACGGTATCAAGTTTGTGAATGCAGATTTGATAGCTCAAGATATTGATCCAGAGAACATGGAAGCCATAAGCCATCAAGCTGCAACCGTGGCCGCAAAGATCAGAGAAGACCTGATCTCTCAAGGAATTTCCTTTTGTTTTGAAACGGTTTTTTCTCATGAATCAAAGATCGATTTTATTGGTCAGGCAAAGGCCAGTGGCTATAAAATCATCCTTGTATTTATTCATCTGTTTGATTCGAGCTTGAATGAAGCCAGGGTCAAACAACGCGTCGCTGAGGGGGGGCATAGCGTGCCAACGGAAAAGATTCACTCAAGGATACCCAGAACCATCAAACATATTCAAACAGCTTTATCTATTGTCGATGAAGCGAGACTCTTGGACAATAAATCAAGGGACGACCCATTTAGACAAATTATTGTGATGAGGGATGGAAATTATGAAGTAAAAGTTGATCCTTTACCGGAGTGGGCAAGGGATCTTCTTCCTGCTTGGTGAAAGGCAATCCTTGCCGGTGAGGGCCACAACTATTTTGTGGGCTCCAACGAATGGTGACAATGGTGGGCCTGAAATCATTGATAATATAAGCCAAGTCACAACGAAAAATGGCAATGGCCGCTGATAAATTTTGTCAATATCCTGTGATTTTCCACGATCGTTTGTCAATTTACGCAGTCGGGTTGTAGCTTATTAAAATGAAATGGATTGTGAATGCACATCAATTTTTCTTCTCATGATGTCGCTCGGTATTTTCGATGTCACCTATGAATCATGTACGAAACGAACCTTTCAAGACTTGATTCTTTTGTAGCCATGTGTATTCTTATAGAATACACATAGAGGAGGTGCTCCATGAAAGCAACAACCATTCGTCTTGACGAAGGTATGATAGGGCGTGTTGATCATTTGGCGGGTGAGTTGAGCCGTTCAAGGTCCTGGGTAATTAAACAAGCCATAGAAAGGTTTCTAGAATACGAAGAGTGGTTTGTTCATGAAGTCAAGGATGGGTTGAAAGAAGTGGAACGGGGTGAGATCGCAACAGATGATGAAGTGGCTGACCGATTTCAAAAATGGGGTGTAGATGCGCGTTAAATGGACCCGCAGAGCGCTTGATAATTTGGACAGCGCCGTGGATTATATTGCCGCCGACAAACCCACCGCAGCGGCTGATGCGGCTCTGAAAATTTTGAATGCCGTAAAAATGTTAGCCGATCAACCAGGAATGGGACGTCCTGGAAGAGTTGCGGGTACAAGGGAGCTCGTCGTGCCAAGCCTACCTTATATTTTACCCTACGTGGAAAAGGCTGGGACAGTGGTCATCTTGAGGGTAATGCACACGTCAATGAAATGGCCCAAAAGGTTTTAGGAATATTGCCATTGTTCGTTGTGGGAGTGACACGATTCGAGAGAACCCACAAACCCACAGTCGCTATCTTCCCGTTTTTATTTGTAAAATATGGTCGGGGCGAGAGGATTTGAACCTCCGGCCCCCTGCTCCCAAAGCAGGTGCGCTACCAGACTGCGCTACGCCCCGACATTTTGTGCCCTCTTAGCATTGTTTATAATCGTTCGCAAGCGTTGACGGATCCTTAAAAAGTCCGATATCGGCGTTACGCTTCATTTCTCATCACTGCGGCGTACCATAAGTACGCCTCATTCCTCCAAATTCGCAAGCCTTGATCTCGGGCTGTTTACGAATCCGCCGGAAATGCGGCTTTTTACGAGTTCATCAAGCGTTGACTGTTTACCCTATTGTACGAGCCCGGGCAGGGCCGTCTCGATGGCGTTGACCAGTGACGCCGCATACCCGTCCAGTTGCTGCCTAAGCGTTTGCGGGTCTGTTGCCGCAGCCGGGTGCATGCAGCCCACTTCCACCAGCACCGCCGGCAGATCGGCTCCCATCAGGGGCACCAGGGGAACGCCGCTGACCGTGACACTGTCAAATGTCTCGCTGTCTGCCAAGGATCGTTTCAACGTGTCGGCCAAGTTCTGGCTCTGATGCTGGTGCCGGATCTGGAGCCGGTTCCATGCCGGTCGGTCGGCATCCGATTCGGCCGGCATGTCCTGTGACGACGCCCCGAAAGGAATCTTCAGTCGTTCATCGTTGTGGTAGTAGACGGCGGCGGTTCGGTCGCCGCAATAAGGGGCCACCGCCGCGTGCAGGCTGATCATCAGGTCCGCCCGCAGGTGGTTGGCCACGGCAGCCCTATCCGCCGGTTGCATTTGAACGTCCGCAGTCCGGGTCAATTCGACCCGGTGTCGTGATTCCAACAGCGTCGCGATTTTCTGTGCCAGTGCCAGGGTGAACTGCTTTTCGGAAAACGCGCTGCCACGACATGCCCCGCTGTCGTTTCCCCCATGGCCGGGATCCAGGACGATCACGGCCGCCTGGGAGGGTAAAGCCGGCAGCAGCGACAGCCCGACGAGCGATAAAAAACCGATCAGCGTGACAAACACCCGGGTTTTAAAAATGGCTAATGGTTTGATCGCGACCATGGGAAACGTGAAATCCTTGACAGAAGGGTCTATCAATATTATTTAATTCGTTTGATTTTTTTGCGAAGTTTAGTTTATTTGCAAAGAAAGTCAAGTTTCAGGATGGGTTTGGTAAAAAAGGTGATTCGATGGATCCATGCGAGAGTGGCGGAATTGGTAGACGCACTGGACTTAGGATCCAGCTCTGGCGACAGAGTGGGAGTTCAAGTCTCCCCTCTCGCACCATTTTGCCCCGGCATCGGTTGGGGGTTGGCAGCAAGGACCGGTTGCCCTTTTGCAGTTATCGATAGCGGGTCCGCATCTGCGGCGTCAGATGCCGTGCCCCATCATTCGCTGCCGCGGAACGACAGCTTAATTAACTCTGCGGTACAAATTGAGAATCGCTCAAATTGGGTTTTCCCAGCTGTTGCAAGCGAATCACATTACCGGGATTTTTTTAAAGGAGCCCTGATGCCTGTCGCGTCGGGGCGCTTAATTTTTTACCTGAATCGAGCCGCTTTCGGCGCCGGTCAGCAGCCCAAACTGCTCAAAAAAGGGCTTCATTCAGGGTTCAGAAAGGATGAATATGAAGGTTACCGTTGAAGATCGCAGTTCCGTAAAAAAAGTGTTGCACATCGAGGTTCCCGAGGCGGATGTGAAACGTGCATTGGATGAGGCTTACCAGACCCTTAAAAAGACAGCCAAGGTCAAAGGCTTCCGGCCGGGTAAAACCCCGCGCGGGGTGCTCGAACGGCTTTATAAAAAGGATGTGAATGCCGATGTGACCGGAAAGCTGATCCAGGATGCGTACGTGGATGCGCTGAAGGAGACCAAGCTGAAGGTTGTCGGCTCTCCCACCGTCGATCCGCCCGAGTTGGCGGGCACGGGCGACTATGGCTTCGATGCCGAGGTCGAGGTTCACCCGGAGATTGCCGACATCGGGTTTACGAACCTGAAGCTGAAAAAGACCCTTTACAAGGCCAGTGACGAAGAGGTGGACGTCCAGATCCAGATGATGCAGAAGAACCTGGCCAAAAGGGAGCCCATCGACGAAGCGCGCCCGGCGCAGAACAGTGACTTCGTGCAGGTGGACTATGAGGGCTTCAAGGACGGCAAACCCTTTGAGGATACCAAGAAAACTGAAAATTTCGTGATCAAGCTCGGCGATGCACACATTGCCGAAGATTTCGACAAGGGCGTCGTCGGCATGAACCCCGGAGACGAGAAAGAAATTACCGTTTCGTTCCCCGACGATTACTTCAACAAGAAATTGGCCGGCCATACGGTGGACTTTAAGGTCAAACTCAACGAAATCCGCAAAGAGGTGCTGCCGGAGATCGACGATGAAATGGCCAAGCAGCTGGGCCCGTTTACCACCCTGGATGAGGTCCGCGATAAAATCAAAGAGAACCTGACCCAGGGATACGACAAACGCATCGAGCAGGAACTCAACGAGCAGATTTTTGGCCAGATCCTGGAAAAGACCGATTTCGAGGTTCCCGATGTGATGGTGGAATATGAACTCAACAGCATCATCGCCGATGCGGAGCGATCCTTTTCCTACCACAACAAGACCTTCGAGGAAGCGGGCATCTCCCGGGAGAGCCTTGCGGAAAAATACCGCGATACCGCCGAAAAACAGGTGCGCCGCCAGCTGATTCTGGGTAAGATCATCCAACAGGAAAAGATGGAACTGGCCGATGCAGACCTGGAAAAAGGGTTCGAAGAGATGGCCGCCACCTACAATCAGCCCGTGGACGTGATCAAGGGATTCTACGGAAACAGCGGTGACAAGCTGGAGCTTTTTAAGCACGCCTTACTTGAAAAACAGGCGATTAAGCTTATTATGGAAAGGAATGAGATTGAATCGGTGGAGCCGGAAAAAGAGGCTCCCGAGGCTTCATAGCAGGCTTTTTGATTCACCATTGCGGCGGGCGTTGCATTCCAACCGCTGCCGCTGTATCCTGTGTGTATCGTGCCATCGGCATCACTCGGATGCAGTGCACAGGCGATGCGCCAAACGATGAACACGAAACAGATGTAAAGGAGACAAGAACGTGGCATTGATTCCAATGGTCATCGACCAAACCAGCAGGGGAGAGCGGGCCTACGACATCTACTCGCGGCTCCTGAAAGACCGAATTATCTTTCTGGGAACCGCCATCAACGACGATGTGGCCAACCTGTTGATCGCCCAGATGCTGTTCCTTGAATCGGAGGATCCGGACAAGGACATCAACCTTTACATCAACTCCCCCGGCGGTGTTGTCACCTCAGGGCTGGCGGTTTATGATACCATGCAGTACATCAAGCCCGATGTAACCACCGTCTGCATCGGCCAGGCCGCCAGCATGGGTGCGCTTCTTCTGGCCGCAGGTGCCGAAAAAAAACGCTACGCCCTGCCTCACGCACGGGTCATGATCCACCAGCCCATGGGCGGGTTCCAGGGTCAGGCGTCGGACATTGCCATCCAGGCAAAAGAGATCCTGCGCATGAAAGACGCCCTGAACGACATCCTGGTGCGCCACACCGGCAGGAGCGTGGAAGACGTCCAAAAGGATACCGACCGTGACAACTTCATGTCCGGTAAAGAGGCAAAAGTTTACGGCATCGTGGACCATGTTATCACCAACCGGGATGACCTGGATCATTTAACTGACACGGAGGCATGACATGGCCAAAAAAGACGAGCCCAATGACAATCTCTTCTGCTCCTTCTGCGGGAAGAATCAGAAAGAAGTCAAAAAGCTGATCGCCGGACCGGCGGTTTACATCTGCGATGAGTGCATCCAGCTGTGCAGTGAGATCATCGAGGAAGAGAATGAAAAAGAGGCGGGTGAGTTCGAGAACCTGATGATTCCGCACGAGATCAAGACCCGGCTGGACGACTATGTCATTGAACAGGACGTGGCCAAGAAGATCCTGGCGGTGGCCGTATACAACCACTACAAGCGGCTGGATTCGACCGTCAACGCCGGAGATGTGGAAATTCAGAAGAGCAACATCCTGCTGATCGGCCCCACCGGCTGCGGCAAGACGCTGCTGGCCCAGACCCTGGCACGGTTTCTCAATGTGCCTTTCACGATTGCCGACGCCACCAGTCTGACCGAAGCCGGCTACGTGGGCGAGGATGTGGAAAACATCATCCTCTCCCTGCTGCAAAATGCCGATTACGATGTGGAAAAAGCCAAGCGCGGCATCGTCTACATCGACGAAATCGACAAGATCGCCAGCAAGTCGGACAACCCCTCCATCACCCGGGATGTGTCCGGAGAGGGCGTTCAGCAGGCCCTGCTTAAAATCATCGAGGGGACCACTGCCAGCGTTCCGCCCAAGGGCGGGCGCAAGCATCCCCAGCAGGACTTCGTGAAGGTGGACACCTCCAATATCCTTTTTATCTGCGGCGGCACCTTCAACGGGCTGGAACAGATCATCAATCGTCGCATGGGCAGCAAGCTCATGGGGTTCGGCGCCAAGGTCAAAAAGGAAAACGAACGCAGCCTCGGCGAGACGCTGAAGGAGGTCAAACCCGAAGACCTGATCAAGTTCGGCCTGATTCCCGAGTTCCTTGGCCGGCTGCCGGTCATCGCCACCCTGGATGAACTCAGCGCCGAAAGCCTGGTCCGAATTCTGACCGAACCGAAAAATGCATTGCTCAAGCAGTACAAGAAGCTTTTCGAAATCGAGGGGGTGAACCTGCGGCTGACCGACAGCGCGCTGGCGGCCATTGCCGATGAAGCCCTGAAGCGAAAGTCCGGGGCCAGGGGGCTGCGCGCGATCATGGAGTCATGCATGCTGGATATCATGTACGATATCCCCTCCAAGGAAGATGTCAAAGAGTGCGTGATCGGCGAGGAGGTGGTGCTGAAAAAAGAAGCGCCGATCCTGCTTTACGAACCCTCAAAAAAACAGGCCTGATACAAGCAACCGCCGGCAGATTCAATGGGTTTGCCGGGGATCGAGGCAAACGATAAATTATGGTCAATATCCCGAAGTTTTTTAAGAATCAGGAGATGGTAGCCCCTACGGAAGTGCTTCCCATGCTGCCGCTGCGGGACATCGTGGTGTTTCCGCATATGGTGGCTCCGCTTTTCGTCGGTCGCGACAAGTCCGTCAGTGCCCTTTCCAGCGCCATGAACAAGGATAAGCGCATCTTTCTGGCCACCCAGCGAAACGCCGGCGTCGACAACCCCGCGGAAAAAGATATCTGCGATGTGGGCGTTATCGGTGCGGTTCTTCAGCTCTTGCGACTTCCCGACGGCACCGTCAAGGCGCTGATTGAAGGAAAACAGCGCGCCCGTGTCGAAAGGTACGTGCCCAACCCTGAGTTTTTTGAAGTCGAATTGTCCCTGCTGCCGGATGTTCTCGGTGACACCATCGAGGTGGAAGCCCTGATGCGCGCGGTGATAGAGAACTTCAGCGAATATGCCGGTATCAACAAGAGCATCTCCAAAGAGCTGCTCTCCAAGATTTCCGCCATATCCGATCCATCGAAGCTGGCCGATTCGGTCGCGTCGCATTTTTCCTTCAAACTTGAAAACAAACAGAGTCTGCTGGAAACTGCTGACCTGGGCAAGCGTCTTTCCCTTCTGGTCAAGCTGATCAAGCTCGAAATGGAAGTCTATGAGATGGATCAGCGGATCAAGGGCCGGGTCAAGGACCAGATGGAAAAGACCCAGAAGAACTACTACCTGAATGAGCAGATGCGGGCCATCAAAAAGGAGATGGGCAGCGAGGACGAGGGGGGCGACGAGCTCAAGGATCTGGAAAAGAAGATCAAGCGCAAGCGCATGTCCAAGGAGGCATCGACGAAGGCGCGGCAGGAGTTCAAAAAGCTCAAGCTCATGACACCCATGTCGGCCGAAGCCACGGTGGTGAGAAATTATATCGACTGGATGATCAGCCTGCCGTGGTTCAATAAAAGCCGCATCCGCAACGATCTGATCGAGGCGGAAAAAATACTCAACGAAGACCACTACGGTCTCGAGAAACCCAAAGAGCGTATCCTCGAGTATCTGGCGGTGCAGACGCTGGTCAAAAAACTGCGTGGCCCCATTCTCTGTCTGGTGGGCCCGCCCGGTGTGGGCAAGACCTCCCTGGCCAAGTCCGTTGCAAGGGCCACGGGGCGCAAGTTTGTGCGTCTGTCCCTGGGCGGTGTGAGGGACGAGGCCGAAATACGGGGCCATCGCCGCACCTACATCGGGGCCATGCCCGGAAAGATCATCCAGTCCCTGAAAAAGGTGGGGGTCAACAACCCGGTCTTCTGCCTTGACGAAGTGGACAAGATGAGCATGGATTTCCGGGGCGATCCTTCATCGGCCCTGCTGGAGGTGCTGGATCCGGAGCAGAATTACAGCTTCAACGACCATTATCTGGACATGGATTACGATCTGTCGGATATCTTGTTTATCACCACAGCCAACACGCTGCCGGACATCCCGCTGCCGCTGCAGGACCGCATGGAGATCATCCGGCTGCCCGGGTACACGGAGCTGGAAAAATACAACATCGCCAAAGAGTTCCTGGTGCCCAAACAGATCCTCGCCAACGGCCTCAAGGATGAAAACATCGCTTTTTCCAAGGCGGCCATCTTCATGATGATTCAGCGCTATACCCGGGAGGCGGGTGTGCGCAACCTGGAGCGGGAGATCTCATCCATCTGCCGGAAGACCGCGCGAAAAGTGGTCAACCAGAAGGACGAGAAAAAACATACTATTTCGGCCGCCACCACCACCAGCCTTCTGGGGCCGCCGCCATTCAAGATCAGCCAGATCGAGGAAACGGATCAGATCGGTCTTGTGACCGGGCTGGCCTGGACCCAGGTTGGCGGCGAACTGCTGTGTGTGGAAACGCTGACCATGCCCGGCAAAGGGAAACTCAGCATCACCGGTAAACTGGGTGACGTGATGAAAGAGTCGGCCCAGGCGGCGGTCAGTTTCGTTCGTTCCCGATCCGATTATCTGGGTATCCACAAGGATTTTTACAAAGAACTGGATCTGCACATCCACATTCCCGAGGGCGCCATTCCCAAAGACGGCCCGTCGGCCGGGATTTCCATGTGTACCTCCCTGGTGTCCGCGCTGACCCGCCGACCGGTTCGCCGGGACGTGGCCATGACCGGCGAGATCACCCTGCGTGGACGGGTGCTGCCCATCGGCGGCCTGAAGGAAAAAATGCTGGCCGCCCATCGGGGCGGGATCCGTAAGGTGATCATTCCCAAGGAAAACGAGAAAGACTTGAGGGATATCCCCAAGATCGTCACTCGGCAGATGAAAGTGGTGACGGTGGAGCACATGGACGAGGTGCTGGTTCATGCGCTGGTGCTGGGCCAGGGAGAACGGCTGTTCACCAACAACGACATGCCCATCCCGGTGGAACCAGGCGGCTCGGATCAGCCCCAGATATCCATCAATTAAAAAGTGTTAGCGCATTTATTTTGGACTTGACTTTGTCAGGGTGAATTGGTAGCTAAGCACTTCCTCTTTTTCCGGTAAAGGAAAGAAGGCTCTTTACAAATTCGGGCGGATAGCTCAGTTGGGAGAGCACCGGCCTTACAAGCCGGGGGTCACAGGTTCAAGCCCTGTTCCGCCTACCAGCCAACACGCTGATATCATTTTCGGGGGTGTAGTTCAGTTGGTTAGAACGCCGGCCTGTCACGCCGGAGGTCGCGAGTTCGAGTCTCGTCGCTCCCGCCATAAAAACAAGGGGTTAGCCAGTAATGGGTAGCCCCTTTTTAATTGTACCCGGTCTATCCCCCGGTTGCTACCTTGGTTGATCCCAATCAAACAAACACTACAGCAGTTGATATGGACTATTCTACAACCCATCGATCATTTCTAAGCACATCCCTTTTGGTGGTTTTCCCCTGATACCAACAGCGGTCCCCTCGGAGTGGATTTTGACGGATGCCCCCGGTAGGCTATCAGGATGGGTTGAAAGCGTCATAGCGTTTATTGCTTGTAGACAGGGTGCTGGGCTTGATACTTTTACCAATTTACCCTTTGGGATTGGTGATTATAATCCGTCTGGTGTCGATTGGATCCCCTTTCAGGGTCCCGACACAGTTACACGACTGCCTATGGAAAGAACGACAACACAGCTGAGATGTCACGCTCCCACGTCCCCTTATTGTTTTTATTTGCATTATGGTATAGGTAACTAAATTTTTTGAAAAAATGATATTTTTAATGGCTATAGTATAGAATTTGATTGTTTTCAGTCTGTTAAATTAAACGAGCCGACTGTTTTCAGGGCCTGTAAAATCAAAATCCCAATACTACGATATAGATCGGCTTTAGGAAAAATTTAAAATGGTTAAAGATACCGTCAAAATTGCAGTAATCGATCTTAACAATGGTATGCCAAACCAGGGCTTGCGTTGTTTACGCGATCTGTTGAAACAAACCGTCGGGAACCGGTCGGGAGTGGGTGTGGTCTTCGATTTTTTCGATGCCCGCCATGGGGGCGAATTGCCGGATATCAATTATGATATCTTCATTTCATCGGGAGGTCCGGGCAGCCCCTATGACGGTCAAGGACAAGCCTGGGAGAAAAACTATTTCAACTTGGTGAACCGCATATACGCTCACAACCAGAATGGTAATCCACAAAAGAAATATGTTTTCTTCATCTGCCATTCATTTCAAATGATGGTCCGCTTTTTCGGTCTGGCTGAAGTGGTTGAACGTCATTCCGAGTCCTTCGGCATTTTTCCGGTCCACAAAACCGAAGCCGGAAAGGCCGACCCACTACTTCAAGGCCTGGCCGACCCATTTTACGGCAGCGACTTCAGAAACTGGCAGGTGATTCAACCGAACCGTCCGCAGTTGAAAAGCCTGGGCGCCAAAATTCTTTGCATTGAGAAAATCCGGCCCCACGTACCCTTCGAACGCGCCATCATGGCGGTTCGGGTTTCTCCCGAAATGGTCGGCACTCAGTTTCATCCCGAAAGCGACCCGGCCAGCATGCGATGGCACCTGTACCATCCTGAAAAAAAGGATCAGATCATCGAACGGTGGGGCCTGACCAAGTACCAACAGATGCAAGGATTGGCCGACAACGTCGATGCCGTGGCGCACACGCGAAAAACCATTATCCCCGGCTTTATCGATTCCGCCTTCCGCGCACTGCGACCAACAGGCTGAATTACTTGAGACCGCCGTGGATCAGGTGGCGCCAGACATTGTCTTGGTTTTGCAGCCGGGCACGTTCATCGGTCACACATTTGATCAGGTAATCCGAAACCTTGTCCACACCCATGCCGGCCAGGTGGGCGCCCACCGAATTGATGTCGAAATCGCAGGCAAAGTTCAGAAAGTCGATGGCATAGGGAACCCCGTCCTTGACCAACAATTCGGTGGTATTGATCTCATAGCCCAGGGCCTGGTTCAGTTTTCGGACATACGTTTCGATACGCGCCAGCAGTTCGGGGCCGAAAAAGTCCGGATCAACCGAATAGCGCCCCAGCCGCTCGCCGGCGACACGGTCCGGCGGTTCGAAACGAACCGTGGTGACATCGCCGGCGATATAAAAACAGCGCGCAAACTGCTGGTAGGCGATGTCTTCCTGCAGCATGAAGACCAGTGTCCGGCTGAGCCAATTGCGCACCGCTATGTCCTGGCCGGCGTCTTCGGGGTAAACGGTTTTGGTGTGGAATATTTCGTTGTTGTAGAGATGGAAGAATTCATCCGGGTTATGGACCTTGCTGACCGCCAGCCAGCCACCGCCGGAGACGGGCTTCAGCCAGCACGGAAAGCCGATGGTATCGAAAAGGGCCTGCCAATCGGAATGCGCCAGGAACTTTAAGTTGCGCAGGGACTCGGATGTGATGTCGTACAACCGTGTCGAGCCGGCAATGGGCAGAAGGCAGGTTTTGGGAATCGTCAATCCCATGTCGGCGGCCAATGTGAACCCCAGGTATTTATCGTCCGCACTCCACAACAAGGGGTTGGGGATCACATAGGTGCCTAGTGCCACTGCGGCTTTGAGCAGGTACCGGTAATAAGGGTAATCATGAGAAATGCGGTCGTAAATCAAATCGTAGGCCGGGGGTTCGCCAAGGCGCCCGGCACCCATGATTGCCAATTCGGCCACCACGTCACCCTTTCCTTTGTGATTGATGGCTTCCACCAGTGCATTGGGAAAATTATCTTCCCGGCCTCTCAGAATTCCGATTTTTTTTGTCATTTTAAACCCCTATGTATTGAGTCGATGATTACTAATGCTCGGCCAGAATATGGTCGATATTGGCATACCTGGAAGGAGATTGGCTCCAATAGTCAATCACCGTTTGATGATTGGGTGTTTTGATCCAGGTGCCCTGATAGCTGTAGTCCGGCGAAACGATCCTGATCAGCACATCTCCGCCGTTAAAGGTCCATTTTCGGCCGTCGTGATAAATGTGTTCGATGCCCATTCCCTGGCGCGTCTTGATGTGAACATGGTCTTCCGGAAAATCCCAGGAATTGTCGATGATAAACTGCAATACCTGCCACTTGTTGCCCGAGGTGAGAAAGCCTTGGTTGGAAGCAATACCGGCATCGTTGGGCAAGCCGAAGGCCAGATGCCCCTGAAACCGTTGGGCCAATTGGCGCAGGTCCGCCTCCCGGCTCCATTCATGGTGTAACGTGGTGGTGATATTGTGTATCAGGGCGTAACAGCGATGGTAGTCGTCTTGCGCACAAACATCTCCGAGTTGAGCGGCCCCGGCCGAAAACCCCACCGTCAACTTGCCGGCGTTCTGGCGCTGGTGAAGACAGTTCCTGAACCGATCAAAATCATCGAAGAAATAACCGCCCATGGCATCGTAGCGCTCGAAACCCAGACTCACTTCGCCGCCGCCCAGAATAACGACTTCGGCATTGTCGACCATATTGAAAAAGAGCTCGGCATCCTGGCGCGACAGGACGTCGCTCCAGAAAAAGACCATGGGATTGAGGCCATAGGGGGTGAATTGGTCGAAATACCATTTGAAGGTGCCCCATGAAAACTCCTGAGAATCGCGGCTTTGCATGCCAAAAGGCAGGTACAATACGCTTTTGTTGTGGGGATGCGCCAACGCACGTTGGACGATCCACTCTCGGTGCAGGTAATCACAGCGGTTGTGGGAACTGTAAATCAAGGCGGTCGGTTTAAGATGCACAGGACACTCCTTTGGCGCAAATGGTTTTTTTCGATCATTCGGGGTTATTTTTCAGCAGAAATCGCAACGGCACGTGGACCCGGGTACGCCAGGCCGTTTCGGAGTGCGGATCGCCGGCGTACCAGTTGGCGAGGCAGTCTGTTCCGAACGCATAGCCTCTCTCTCTCATGAGTTGTTCCACACGGTTTTGGTTTGCCAGGTAACCGGCACTATTGGCCTCGTCACCGTAGTCCAGATATATTTTATGGCGTCCCGGTTCGGGAAGCCGTGCTTTCAGATATTTAGCGAAAGACCGGTGTGCAATGGGCCAGTGGGTTGAAAGACAGCCGGCCCCGCCGAATATATGCGGATATTCACAGATCCCATACAACGATATCAATCCTCCCATGCTCGACCCCATCAAAAAGGTAAACTCCCGCTCCGGGCGGGTGCGATAGCGGCGATCAACAAAGGGTTTGAGCTCGTTGACTAAAAAGCGAAGGTATCGGTCAGAAGTCGGCACCCCCCCGTAACGCTTTATCACCCGGCTTTTCGACTGTTGAGACTGATAGTCGCAAAAGGGCCTTTGCGGCAGGTATTCACACAATCTTTGTAGGGTGTTCCAGATACCGACCACGATGGTCGGTCGAATTTGCTTCTTCTGAAAAAGGATGGCCATGGCCTGATCAAGGCCCCAATCAACACCGATGTAAGATTTTTGCGGCTCAAACAGGTTCTGGCCGTCATGCATATAAAGGACATTATACCCGCCGGCATCGCCTTTGTCATAATTCGGCGGCAGCCAGATGTCGACATTGCGGGGATTGATGAATTGGGACGGCACACCTGGAAAATGATCGAGGGTACCGATCAGATCGGCGTTTTTCTCCGGGCTTAATTTCGGTTGAATTTTCGTCTTAATTTGGGCGCCATTATTTGTCGTTTCACAACAGGTCTGGATAATGTCAAAGGTTTTTAGATTCATTATAGTTGAAGCCAAATGGAATAAGTCGTTATCTTTCACTATTTAATCAAGCCAGCAAATTGGGGCCATTCCCAGTCCGGCCGCGCGCTTGTCGGTCATTCCCAGTTCGGTTTTGACCGCCAAAATGGCTCCCATGTTAGAGAACCAGCCTCGCCCAGCAGCGTCGTTTTTAATTTTCCGGGCCGGATCTTTACTCGTGTAGTGGGTGCGGCTAAGGGCCAGGATGCAGCGGGCTGCATGGGGCGAATCGAAGACGGCCGGCGAACCCGCATGAAAGACCAACCGGGTTTCAGAACAGAATCCCGCCAAGGCGTCGGGATCCGTCAACTCTGCATTGATATTGGGCATCACCGGCGTGGCCCAGACCAGTTCCTGGGCCAGCATAGGCTCTTCGGAACAATACTTTTCCACCACATCCAGATCGGGGCTGACGAACACCCCCTTGGAACTCATCCCGTGCAGAGGTTTTACGGCCAACTGCTTCAACTGGTCCGGATCCTTGCGGAACGATTCCAGCAGACTGGGGGTGATGTGCTGGGTTTGGGGCGCAACCCCAACTGCTTCCAGCATACGCAGGTTGGTAATGGAGCTTTTGTCGATCAGGTAAAAACCGGCAATATGCTTCGACAGATCCGGCCAAAGGGATGGCGTTGCATATATTCGCCGCAGGCATTCGATGACCTCAGGCTTTCCTTCGGTTGTCATCTTTTTCAGATATGCTTTAAAATCCGCGTCCACCAGCCTGGAGATGACTTTTTTCGTTGTTCCCGTTTGCCCCCCCCTGCGGTAACAAAGCTGGTCGCCCTCGAAAAACAGATCCTGGGGATCGAGGATCAACGGCTCCTGGGAGGGATCGCCTTGGCTCATAAATTTCGCTAACAGGGCCAGATTCTGAAAACTGGGCTGGTTGCGGGGATCGATCTCCAGGAATAGAATCCGGTCGCGATGGTTCTCCGATCCGTGGATGTACGTGGCCAGGACTTGCTCGTCCAACTCTGCATCGGTAAACGGGCGATGATCTTTTTTGACGCGGGTGAATACGGACTTATCAAATGCGCCGGTGTTTCGCGCCGATCGGATGCATTCCCTGAGCCATCCATAGTAGGTATCCACGCTCTGGGCCTCCAGTATTTTGGCATAGAGATGGTCACCGGTGGCTTTAAATTCATCAAAGTCCATGCCTCGCTCGGAGTTGGCGCCGTATACCAGCACATCAAAGGCCAGGTCCGGTTCTACGGTCAGGTAATAGTCGTGCAGGATCTCGGCCATTTCCTCGGTAATCCATCCATCCGGCATCCTTTTTATCAGGTAGCCTGGACCTTCGGCGGCGAGGTGCTTTCGGGCCAGGGCATAAAGCACGCGGGAAGTCGCCCAGAGGATCTCGATAAGGTATCGCGGCATATGGAGGGGAAGGGCCCAGGGAAGATCCCCCGCCCCGTAGATGGGTACAAACAGTTCTTTGTCGGCAAGGCTTTGGTAGTAGCCCTCAATCACCGCTTCATTTTTAGCGACCTGTTCATTTTTTTCCAGCGACCGCCGGGTCTGCGCAATGCGTGTCCCTTCGTCATATTTTTTTTCTATCTCCTGCAACGTTTCAAGGGCCTGCTCGACACTTGGCAAATGGGTCATGGTGCGCATACGCTTCCTCCGCTATGATCGTTGATTTTGCGTCATTCTTTCCTGTCAACCACCTGTTCGACAAAATCCAAAAGGATGTTGGTGTAAGTGGAGATACTTTCCAGATCAATCCATTCATGGTCAGAGTGATGCCCTGCACAAACCGGCTTGGAAATGATCACCGGTATTTTGTATTGGGTAAAAAAGCGGGCATCGGAAGCGCCTTCGCTGCGATAAATCGGCATGGGGTGGGAGAGGTGGCGCTCGGCGGCCTTTTGAAACATGCGGCTGCACCAAAGCTCCATATCCAGGAAAAAATTGTCTCCCACCACCTGCGGCTCAAATACCCCCCTCTGGCCTACAATTTTTCGCACCCGATCCTTTATCTCTTCCGCCGTCTGGCCTTCGATAAAGCGCAAATCAAAGCTGGCTTCGCAGGCATCAGGCACTTTGTTGGCCGCATCGCCGGCCACTATTTTACCAAAATTCAAGGTGTGGGTCCATTGTTCAGGGGAGTAAACAAAAGGAAATTCGTTGCGCAAATCAGAATAGATCGCAACCATCTTATCAATGGCATTTTCGCCCAGCCACGGTCTGGACCCATGGGCTGATCTGCCGGAGGTTTTTACATTGAAATGGAAGACGCCTTTTTCTTCCGCTTCAATCTGAAAGTTATCGCCGCCATCCGGCAGAAAACAGACTGCTGGCCTGAGCCCAATTTCATTCAGCAAATAACCAATCCCTTTGTTTCCGCCGATTTCCTCATCAAAGGTAAACGCCAGGAGAATTTTCTCCTGGCCGGACTTGAGGCGGTCCCAGACATCAAAGAACACCGGAACGGCAAATTTCATGTCGCTGGTGCCCCGCCCCATCATCCTGCTCTCGATTATTTTCGGTTCGAACTGTTCATCCTGGGCCTGAACCACATCCAAATGGCACGACAGCATCAGGGCGGGGTTCAGGACGTCAACATCAAGTCCGGCAAGCAGAGAGGGATAGGGATCGGAAGGGATTATCTTCGTCTTCAGACCACGCTTTTCCGCTTCAGCTTTCAGCAGATCGCGGCAGCGATCATGTTCCGACTTGTGTTGAGGCTCATGGGTGGTTTTTTGACGGATCAACCGTTTGAAAAGTTCGAGATATTGACGATCCATGATAAAATCCTTTCTCATTATCTGTTTTCCTGATGCTCCATCAGTAAGGGCCTCCGGGGACGGGCCAAACCAACCCGTTATTATAAAAGCTGAATTATAGTCCAGAAGTGCCGAAATACAACCTATATTGCGATTTTAGGGGTCAAAAACAACGATATAGGAGAAAGGGGCAATGGCACGGGCGAAACGACATTACCTTCCCGATCAAATCTGGCACATCACCCAAAGATGTCACAAACACGAGTTCCTGCTCAAATTCAAGCAGGATCGCCACCGCTGGATTCAGTGGCTTTTCGAAGCCAAAAGGCGTTTTCGGCTCGAGGTATTAAACTATACGGTGACCTCAAACCATATTCGTTTTATTTGATCATGGTGTTGATAAAACACCAGACATATCCGGAATAGCGTTCTGTCGCGGTGCTGGCAGACGCGCTGTGTACCGAATCGGCCGCTTCATTGTAGGCACGAATACGATAAAAATAGACGGTGTCGCTGAAAAGGTTGAAGTCTTCATAAGTGGTTGAATTCTCAGCCACGGTTGCGATCTGGAGATAGTTGTCTTCGTTTTCCATGCTTCTTTCTATTTTAAACCCCCATTCATCGGTGCTCTCATCGGTCCAACTCAGGTCAATGCTGTTATGATTGCGGGGCACAGCTTCAAGCCCGCTGGGTGTTGCTGGCGGCGTATCGCCAAAAAAAGTGCCAATTGAAAAGGCATCATCGAGCAGACCGGCGGCGAGTTCAGTGACCGCATCGTCATCCATGTCAATTCGGCTGATCGATCCATTGCCTTGGTTGATAACGTAAGCAAACGTCCCATTGCGCGGGGCCGAGACACCTCGAGGAGTGTCGCCGACCGAGTAGGTGCGGACAATCGAACGATCAACCGTCTGGATGACCGTTACCGTGTCCGCAATGCTGTTGGTTACATAGACGTATTTTCCCTCAGCACCAACCGCGATGCCCCACGGGGCATTGCCGACCGTTACGGTATCGATGACTGTGTTGGTAAACGTGTCGATGATTGAAACGGTATCTTCATTGGTATTTGCAACATATACATAGCCGCCATCCGGGGTCACTGCCAACCCGGTCGGCCCATTGCCCACATTGATCGTCGTCGTCTGGTTATCCTTGTCGATCACGGTGACGCTGTCGTCTCTATTGCAGGCTACATAGACAACGGGCGAGTCATTTTGCTCGTCAAAGCGGGCAGCCACCCCCCACGGCCCGTCTTCCACCCTGATGGTGGCGACGATGTTTCGACCGGAAACGCTTATCTTGGAGACTGTGTCGTCTCCGAAATTGGCCACATAGGCAAATCGCCCGGTGGGATCGACGGCGACCCCGCGGGGAAAACTGCCAACTGCCAATGTAAAATGTGCTCCGGTAAAATTGGAGGTACTGATGAACACCACGGCGTCACCGCCATCCTGGGTAACCAGCACCTGTTCTCCATCGGGGGTGACAGCTGCGCCATACGGGGTGCCGGATACCGGGGTGGTGATCACAGCCTCGCTGCCGGCGGTGACCTTTAGCACCTCATCGGCGCCACTATTGGCAATATAGGCAGTGGTTTCGGCATAAACGGCGCATGCGGCGCAAAGTGCAAGCATAATGGCTGAAATTGAAAACGATATGGGGTGTTTCATGCTGTAATTCCTGTTTGTCGGATGTCGATCGCTGGCTCTCGAGATTCTCCCAGGCAAAGATAGAACCGCGAAAATGAACCTACAGAGACTGTTGCTCACTCGCAATATATCACACGGCACGTAAAATTACTGATACCATTCTACCGTCACCCACTAGAGCGGCCCTTGCCTAAATATGTGAAGGAGATTCTTGGTAGGGGTAAGGGTCCAAGTTCATGGGGCTTCTTCACCGAAACGAACGAATCATACTATATCGGGCTTATTTGTGCAGGGGACAATACGTCGATTGAAATACAATAAAACCTAAACACTGGTAACATTAAGATCATAAAATACTTCAGGTTTTTTCTAAAAAAACTGAATCCCCAATTTATCCTTTTTGGCCCACATAACGATAGCTTTGCTTTTCACACAGCCTTGTTTGTTTGCAAAAGGAATAGAAATAATTATTATTGCCCCTGTTTTTATTTTAGATATATTTCTGGTTCCAAGAAGCGCGCCATCCCTGCTAAGATTTTCTATCGTGGCAGGAAAAGCCTTCGAACCCGCTGAAAACGATACTTCCTTTTGGTAAATTTTTCTTTCATTTAGTCTTCTATATCCATCAAAATTATACGCTGCTTCCATTTTTTCTACATTCCCCTATCCTAAATTTAACAACAACATCAATTGCGGCTGTCCAAAATGAAAGCAACATTAATGCCGCCAATAATAAAAACAACAAAATTATTATTTTATATTGATAACGGATGCTTAGGTTATAATTAAATTATTTTGATTCTTAAATGTATATGTAAAAAAGGTTACCTTCGTAGGAGAAATTAGATAAGTGTTCCAATCAGGGGCGATGGGTCGAAGGGGACCATACCCATCGAGTGGCACCATGAATGGTCTGGTCAAAATTGAACAGTGGAAATTGAGGGGTGATGGGTTGCTTAATTGAGATATCTTAAACCCATGCCAAAGCGAATAGTGTTTTCGTCAGTCAGTTTCTTTTGCCATCTTACTTCGGCCAGACAAATTGATCGCGGTTTCTCTTCATCGGCCACGGATGACGGTATTTGCGGATAGCGGAGCATCCGCATGATGAGGATGGTTCCTGATTTATATTCATGGGACGTTTCGACATAAGACCCTTCGCTTGAAAAATTACGCATGACCCCGTCTGATGCACAGATGTTAAAGGTACTGGCATATGGGCGGCATGTGATTGTTGCTTCTGTGAGATTACGAGAAGCGGTTCGCCTTCCAACTTCATTCATCGTCGTGGATTGTTGCATTTTTTCACCAGGGTATTTAACGATGCCGACCGTGATAAAATAGCAAATGGTGCCCTCAGAAATTGATGCTAACCATAAATAAATACAGAACTTTATTCTTCTCTCGGCAATTGTGGAAAAAACTTTAGATATTTTTTTTGGGAAACCTGGTTTTCTTCTATGCGTCTATTGTCTCCCTGGTTCCATTTAAACCATGATTCTGTTACATCATGGCTATGAATACCAGCAACCTTACCGGTCCTCACCGTTTCAGTATGCCAGCCTGGATAAGCTGTGCCCCGTTCGAACAAATGCTGGGCATGGAAATTGTCAAGGCTGAGGCCGGTGAGGCAATTCTAAGAATGCCTTTTATCAAGTCACTCGCTCAAGGTGCCGGTCTAATGCACGGCGGCGCAATGGTCAGCCTGGCCGACACAGCCGTGGTGATGGCTATCAAGAGTGTAGTGGTACCCGGAACCCATTTTGCCACCCTGTCCATGGAGAACCGTTTTCTTCACCCTGTGAAACAAGGAATCCTTGAGGCAAAAGCAAGGGTTGCCGAACGCGATGGTTCCACCATTAAGGGATCATGCGATATCTTTGACGAAGAGGACCGCAAGGTGATGATATTTCAATCGGTTTTTAAAATCGCCAAGGATGCAGAAATCAAAGATATCGTTTTTGAGGAAACATAATATTCACTCCGGAAAAATTGCATTCCTGTCTTATCTCCATAAATTGATAACAGTATTCATAACAGTATAGCATTATATAGCAGGCAGTTGCCCCCCCTGTCCCGTAAGCTGTAACATATAGAAAATATATTGATTTCCAGCTTCACGTAAATGCAGGTCACATCTTTCGTGGCTGTCAGGCCAAGTAAATCTTGATTAAATGGGTTGTCTGGTGACCTTCGTTCCTTGGCAACGGTGTTGTTTAAAAATAAAAAGGCAAGCCATTTTTCAGGCCTGCCTCTTCAATTTGTTGATTTCCCGTTGTGCAGTTTTTTCGATGAGATGCACTTACACTCGAGAAACCTGATCCGACTGACTCCGAAAACCCTCTTGATTTAATTTTTAACCTTCATGTCCGCATGCTCTGTCGTATGAAGGTTCTTCTATTGGTGTTGTGGTTAGGAGTTCTTCGGATCTTGACTTGTATCAAAGCAAAACTCTTGCCAAGAGTTAAGAAATAGAGAATATAAAAATAAAACGATAAGTTAAGTTCATAGATAAGTTATTCAAACAAATTTTATTGTGAAATTAATTCAACAAGAAGAAATATTTTTCTCCAACCCTGTGATACAGGGGACCATCTGCAGGACGATACCATCCATCACCACGCCTATGGGGCAGGCCGGACGCCGGGCCTGCCCTTCCTGTTTCAGACACTTACCGATGCGTATGCTTTAATTCGTTCCAGATCCTGCGCATGACATCCCTGTTCGTTTCATCATCATCTTGAATGATTTTCCCAAATGTATCCTCAAAATCAGGGACAGAGGAACTGTCTGTTGGAGCGGTGGCACTCTTTTTTCCGTGGGACATATCGGTCAGGATTTCTTTTACGATTTGATCGATGTATTGAGTAGGCATTTAACGGTCCTTTCTCCCATAGTGCCTTTATGGGTGGGATAGGGTACCAGGCTCCGAGAAACCGGACCACCCGAAGATGGTCCGGTTCAGCAAGGAGGGTAAGGCGGAGATTGCGTTCGCTGGCGCTTGGACAAGGTCAGCAGCGTTCCACCACTAAGTCGTACGCTACCACCCAATCCTTACATGAACATGACACCAAGATTACCGGATGGTAATTTTCGGGTTGAGACGGGTCTTTCCGATCTGGGCTGCCGTCTACTCAATCCATTCTGCCGAACCCGATTTCGAAACCCCCGGAGTTTATGCCGATGGCCGCATGGGAGATTGGGAATGTTAAGGATTTTAAGAAAAAATTTACTCACAACAGAGAAAATGCTATAGAGCCGTCACCAGGTTGACATTGAAAGGCTGAAACCTGAAAGCGGACCAGGAACGCGGTGGCATCATGGCCGGCCCAGGCAAACTGAAGCAGATAAAAACATTCCTTTCGACCTCCGGTTGGATGGAGCAGCCTTTTTCGGTATCCTTTCTGGCAGCCGGGGAATACAATACCAACTATCTGGTCAAAGGCGAAAAAAACCGTTACGTATTGCGCATCAACCAAGGCAGCCAGCTGGGCTTGGGTCAGAACCAGATCGCATACGAATACAAGGTGCTCGAGGCCCTGACCGAATCCGGTGTCACGCCGCGACCCATTGCCTGCCATCCTCATCCCGAACCGCTAGGGGGCGGGGCACTCCTCATGACCTACCTGCCCGGCAAAGCCCTGGTCTATCGGCGGGACCTGAAGCGGGCCGCCCATATTTTTAGCCGGATCCACACCGTTCCCGTGCCTGCGGGTCTGGTGGTCCAAGCCGATCCGCTGATGGACATTGCCCGGGAGAGCAAAAGCCTGATCGACCGCTTTCCCGATCATCCCTTAAAAAAAGAATGTAATCAAATCCGGGTCTATTACGACAACATCATAGAACTGGCCGACCAGACCCGGAGCCTGTTTGCCGGCGAGGACCTCTGCCTGGTGAACACCGAGGTCAACTCCGGCAATTTTCTGGTCAGCGATGCGGGGGCCTTTCTCGTAGACTGGGAAAAGGCCGTGAAATCTTACCGCTACCAGGACCTGGGCCATTTTATGGTTCTTACGACTACGCTCTGGAAGAGTGACACCATCTTGACGCCGAACGAGAAACGAGCGTTTCTTGCCACCTATCACCAGGAGGCCCGTTTGGAAATGAGCATGGACGAACTGGTCTTGAAGACCCGGGTCATGGAAAAGGCGATTCTGCTGCGGGCCCTGTCATGGTGTTTCATGGCCTGGTATGAATACACCCAGACCGACAGGCCCCTGCGGAACCCGGACACATTCACTAAAATCGAACAATACCTTGCCGATATCCCATGGATCTTAGCGTCCGTCACCTAGACAAACGATTCAAAAACCGCATCGTGCTGGAAGATATCAGTTTTGATGTCGGGCCGCGGGAACTGGTGTCCATCGTGGGCCCCTCAGGCGTCGGCAAAACCACCCTGTTATCGATCATTGCCCGCCTGGAATCGCCCGACGCCGGAAAGGTGCGCTTTTCCAGACCGCCGACGCAAAAGCACCCGGTGATCATCGTCTTCCAGGACTATGTCCTGTTTCCCTCCATGACGGTCAGGGACAATATCAGCTTCGGCCTGCGAGCCCGGCACGTGGATAAACGCCTCATTGGAGATCGGGTGGATCGGATGCTCGACTATTTTCAGCTCACGGAAAAGGGTGGCCATTACCCATCCCAGCTGTCAGCCGGACAGAAACAAAGGGTGGCCATTGCACGGGCCATGATTGTCAACCCGGCCGTGCTGCTGCTGGATGAACCGTTTGCCAACCTGGACCGCAACCTGAAAATGGAAACCGCCCGATTTATCCGCAAGACCCAGCAGGAATTCGGTATCCCCACGGTCAGCGTGACCCATGACCTGGAGGAGGCCTTTGCCATGTCCGATCGCATCGGCGTCCTGCTGGATGGTCGTCTCAAGCAGTTCGACACACCTAAGCAGGTCTATTTCAACTCCGCCTTTCTGGATGTGGCCAATTTTTTAGGGCCGGTGAACACGATCCCGGAACGGTTTTTTCCGCTGTTGCGGGTCAACGGATATCCCTCCGGCCAAGTCCTGTCCGGGCAGATTCTCGCCCGGCCCGAGAATTTGGCCATGACACCCGACGACGATGGCCCCGGCTGCATTGCGGAAAAGACCTTTGCCGGCCATTACATTGCCTATGCTGTCGATTTCCAGGACACCTCGTACACCGTCTACAGCCATGACGACCGATTTAGAACCGGGCAGCGGGTAATCCTGACACTCAAACCGTATTGAGGGAGATACCATGACACATAAACTAGTTGTTCTCATCGCCCTGTGGGCCATTTTGCTTCTACCCGCCTTGCTTCCGGCACAACAGGCGGATGTCGCCTTGTTGGACACCCCCTTTGCCCGAATCGAGGAACAGGCCCGGGGCAGCCAGGTCAGGTGGTACATGTTCGGCGGCTGGGCCCATGTCAATACCTGGGTGGACACCTATGTGGCCGGTGAAATGAAAAAACGCTACGACATCGATCTCGTGAGGGTCCCCATGGACGCCGGGGTTTTCGTCAACAAACTGCTTAATGAAAAAGCGGCGGGCAAGAAGAAGGGAAATATCGACCTGCTCTGGATCAACGGGGAGAATTTCAAGAATTCGAAGGAGGCGGGCCTGCTGTTCGGCCCGTTTGCCCAAAAACTGCCCAACGTTCAGCAGGTTGTGGATCCGGACAGCGTGGCCTTTGATTTCGGCTATCCGGTGGACGGCTACGAAGCGCCATACGGCCGGGCCCAGTTTGTCTTCGAATACGACACCGCCCAGGTCGGCACACCGCCCAAAACCGTGGCGGCCTTAAAGGCATGGATCTACGCCAACCCCGGCCGGTTCACCTATCCCCAGCCGCCGGATTTCACCGGCTCCGCTTTTATCCGTCAGATCTTCTATGCGGTCACCGGCGGTCACGAGCAATACCTGGCAGGCTGGGACCCGGACCTTTTCGCCCGCCAATCCCCCCTCCTGTGGGACTGGTTCAACGACATCGAGCCCTTCCTGTGGCAGAAGGGGCGAACCTATCCCAAGGACAGCGCCTTTCTGGATACGCTCTTTTCCAGGGGCGAGGTGGCCTTTGGCATGTCCTACCACCCGCCGCACGCCCAGAACAAGATCCTGGAAGGCAGCTACCCGGATACCGTCCGGACCTTCGTGATGGAAGACGGATCCATCTACAACACCCATTTTACAGCCATTCCCTTCAACAGTCCCAACAAGGCAGGCGCCATGGTTCTGGCCAACTTCCTCATCTCCGTAGAGGCCCAGCTGTCCAAATACCGTCCGGACAACTGGGGGGATTTTCCGGCCCTGGATCCAAACCGCCTGGACCCGGCGGACCAAAAGCGCTTCCAGGCCGTGGACCTGGGCCCGGCCACCCTGGGATCGGATCAGCTGGATCCCGTTGCCGTGCCGGAAATTCCGTCCGCTTATCTGGAAGCATTGGAGCAGGGCTGGAAAGACCATGTCCTGGACAACTAACCTTTTTTTAAGGCTCAGCCCCCTGATCCTGCCTTACCTGGTCCTGTTCTGCAGCGGGGTGTTCCTGACCGTGTGTCAGTCCATTGGCGTCCTCACCCCGCTGCCCCAGGACGGCGGGGCGCTGGACGCCTACGCCGGGCTCCTGACCGACCGGTCTTTTTTTGCCTCGTTCGCTTTTTCCCTGTGGGTGGCCGCCGGATCCGCCCTTTTCGCCGTAGCGGTCGGCACAATATTGGCCTATCGGGTCTGGCAGCTCCCCGGGCGGCTGGCCACTGCCGCCCGGGTCTACAAGATCCCCCTGATCCTGCCCCACATTGCCGTGGCCTTTGTCGTTCTGGTGTTCTGGAGCCAGTCGGGCATCCTGGCATCGACGGCCTATTCATTGGGCCTTATCCAGTCCATGAACGAGTTCCCCAACGTCCTCTATTCCGGCTGGGGAATCGGAATGATCCTGGCCTACACACTCAAAGGCACACCCTTTGCCATGCTCCTGGTCATGGCACTGCTGGTCCGCTTCGATGTCCGGCAGATCCAGACCGCAGCCATGCTCGGGGCTTCAGGCCCGCGGATTTTTTTCAGCATTGTCCTGCCCCGATTGGCCCCGGCGATCCACACCGGATTTATCATCCTTTTTCTATACAGCTTCGGCGCATTCGACATCCCTTACCTGTTGAGCGAAAGCCGGCCCGGCATGCTGAGCATCCACGTCTACAATCTTTACTTCAAGCACGACCTGGCCCGGCGGCCCGAAGCCATGGCCATCCTGACCATCATGTTCGGCTTTGCCGTTCTCTTCATCATCGCCTATTCGAAGGTTGTCCGGCGCCTGGAAAACGGAGTCAGAAAATTATGAAGCACGCCGGCACCCTGCTGGTTCTGGTTCTGTTATTTGTCCTGCCGGTGATCGTCCTGCTGTTGACCGCTCTGGCACCGGGCTGGCGCTTCCCGGATGTCTGGCCGGATGCATTTTCCCTGAAAGGCATCGATTACCTGCTCCGGCATCACGATCAGATCCTCACCTCCCTGGGATCCTCCTTCCTCTTTTCCCTGCTTACTGTCCTGCTCACCCTTTTCATGTGCATGCTCCCAGCCGCCGTTTTTGCCAGGATTGAATTCAAAGGCAAGGCGCTGCTGGAAGGGCTGCTGCTCACCCCGGCCCTGGTTCCACCCATGACATTTGCCATGGGCCTCCACTTCTTGTTCATCAAGCTCTCGTTGACCGAAACCATGCTCGGGGTGGTCATCCTGTTGGCCATGTTCACCTATCCCTACATGTTCCGGGCGTTGGTGGCCGGATATCAGACCTTGGGGGAAGACTACCGCATTTGCGCCCGAAACCTGGGTGCCGGCACCCTGGCGATCGTGTTGCAGGTGGAACTTCCCCTGCTCATCCCGGCGGTGGTCGCCGGCGGCAGCGTGGTCTTTCTGGTGGCGTTTTCAGAATACTTTCTGGTTTTTCTCATCGGCGGCGGCAGCGTGGCATCTTTTACCGGCACCCTGTTTCCACTGCTCACCTCGTCCAACCGATCCCTTGCAGCCATCCTGACCCTGATCTTTCTATTCCTGCCCATCCTCCTGTTTCTGGTGATAGACACCGCTATGGTAAGGCTCTACCGAAAAAGGGGGATGATTTAAGACAGGTGAGTCAACCATGGTGTCATCACTTCCGATGCTGCGCTTTGAACTCCCACGGCGGCACCACATCATAATCCGACCAGATGCCCAGCTTAAGCACTCTGGCTTGAGATTCTATCTCTTTCCAATTGGGACATTCAGCGATCTTGCACTGATCCGGATTCACCCATGCATAGCCATTGGCAACCATCGCGGCGTTGACGCTCGACTCCTTGCCTTCGCGGATAACGACGGCAAACGCCTGGTTAAGCTTATCCGTCTCCATGATTTTAATTTTCACGGGATGCTCCAGAACCAACCGCCTTAAAAAACGTGTGGCGGCAACATTGCCATCTTGTCCAGATTCCGGTGCATCGATCCCATAGAGCCGGATCCTGACCGTTTCGCCCTGGACATCGACATTGAGCGTATCTCCATCGTATATCCTGACAACAGTTGCCGGGGTGGCATATGCGATCGCGGGGATGGTCGTTAGGATGAGTAAAACCGCTGCCATTTTTCGCATCATGATTCGACTCTCTTTCGATATCAATAGCGTGATATAGTGTTTTTTTTAGTTGGTTGGCGCCAGCGTGTCAACACCTCGCGCCCTATACATCTATTTGCACAGCAACCAGCCCTGACCTTTCTTTCATCACCCCAAAAGGACTCGGTGATAATCCCAACGGTATCCCTGCAGATTTAATATACGGCAAGTGCTGCGCCAATCCAAGATAAGGTGGAATGGCGCCAACATCCGGTGCACGATCGAGGAAATGGGGGAAACGGCGCTTGATTCAAAACTGGCAACAGGTTAAACAGAGAAAGGATGGTCCTGAATCGTTTGCCGAGAAACAGCTAATTCACAGAGAACTGGATTTAAAATGACCCTCGTGCGAAATTGACCGTCAGGACACCCTACCATTATTGATTTTATTTACGCGCCTGTACCCCCATTTGAGGACCACCTTATGACCGACGCTATTACCTACGACGATGTCCTGCTCGTTCCATCTTACAACCATTGGGAATCGCGTAAGATTGTGGATATTTCCATGATCGACAAGACTGGCAAGCTGCATGTGAAGCTTCCGGTGATGACCGCCAATATGGATACCGTCACCGAAACCGCCATGGCCGATTTTATCGGCGCCAGGGGGGGGGTCGGCGTGATGCACCGGTTCATGTCTATCGAGGACAATATTGAGATGTTTAAATCCTGCGCCTACCCCACTTTTGTATCACTTGGCTGTTCCGCCGGTGATATGGCGCGGGCCGAGGCCCTGCGCGACGCCGGTGCGGATTTGTTCTGCATCGATGTGGCCCACGCCCACGCCCGTTATGTGGGTAAAACCCTGAAAAAAGTCCGGGCGCTGCTGGGCAAGGAGGCCTGCATCATGGCCGGCAATGTGGCCACCTATGCCGGAGCCGATTATCTGGCGTCCCTCAGTGCCGATATCATCAAGGTCGGCATCGGCGGTGGGGCGGTTTGCACGACACGCATCAAGACCGGGTTCGGCGTGCCCAACCTTACCGCGATACGCAATTCAGCCCGGGTGGACCGCTCCGTGGTGGCGGATGGCGGCATTCGATCGCCCGGGGATATCGTCAAAGCGCTGGCCTTCGGGGCCGACTTTGTCATGATCGGCAGCATGCTGGCCGGAACGGGGCCCACGCCGGGGCCGGTGGTTAAACGAAAAAATGAAAATGGCCAGGAGGTGCGGGTCAAATCCTATCGCGGCATGGCCAGCAGCGAGGTGCAGGACGACTATCACGGTGGGATGGCCGGGTGGAAAACGGCAGAGGGGGTGTCGGTCGATGTTCCCTACCGTGAGAACGAAGAGGCGGTCATTGCCGATATCATCGGTGGTCTGCGCTCAGGGTTGACCTATGGTGGTGCCGATACGATCCGTGAATTGCAGCGCAAACTGGATTATATCCGGATCACACCGGCGGGCCGCCATGAAAGTCTGGCCCATCGGACCCTATGAGTTCGATAACCGTTGCGGGGGAGGTCCCAGCAACCGGGTCCGGAGGATTTCGTCGAGTCCCGGTTGACGCCAGTCGGATCCATCCTTGCTTCACAGTTTCACTGGAGCAACGCAATGGACACCCAGTTGTCCAGCCGGTCACACCCCGTGGTCGGCCCCTTCGCACTACCCCTTGCTCCGGTTCCACTTTTCTGACCGACGGGATCCATCCATCCCATTCAGGCCGTTTATCAGCGATCTTCAGAAGACCAGATGCTCTTTTATGCCGAGCTGCTCAGCCGCAAAGTGAGCTGCCGCCTGACCGAGCCAGTTCGGCTGGTGAGCGTCAGAGCCGATGACGAATTTGAAGCGATATTTGAAAGGGTCGTAGAATTGCTTCCAGTTCGTTCGCCATACATAGCGGTTGTTGATTTCTATCAGACAATCGGCGGGGACCCGACTCAGGTCGGTATTTAGTGCATTTGGATGAGCGACAATGACCGGCTTGCCGGTTGCCAGCAGTCCGTCCAGTGAACGATAATCGGCATCCTGATCCCGGCAGTGGAAGATGTAATAATCGACATCACAGCCGCTGGCTTCGGCGACCCAGGAATGTCCGTCCACTTCAACGCCGACTTTCAACCCGGCCTGGCGAATTTCCAGGACATAGTGTTCGAAAATGCCATCACCGAGGTTTTCGAAATGGTCGCTGATTCCAACAATCCTGGCATGCTTGAGTGAAGCGACAAGGGCAATCGTCTGTTCGGGAACAACGGAAGCATCGCTGGTCGAATAGGTGGTGTGAATGTGCAAATCTTGCTGCAGCATCCGAAAACCTTTAACTGCTCCTCAGCCGGTCTTTTGAATCAGGTAGAGACTGACCATCAGCCCTGCACACCCCAGAAGGCGGAATCCGTTCGCCGGGTGTCGCAGCAGGCCGAAAACGCCGAAGTGATCCAGGATGACCGAGACGATGAGCTGGCCGATGATGGTTGCCACCAGCGTGTTGGCGATACCGATGCGGGGTGCCAGCATCAAGATGGTGGTGACGAAAATGACGCCGTATATGCCGCCGGTGTAATAAAACGCCGGGGTGGATTTGAGCTGAGAGATCGATGGCAGCGGTGGGTTAAGCGCCACAAGCAGGAGAAAAAGAAAGATGATGGCCCCGAAAAAAGAGATGAACGTGGCCTGAAGCGGGTGGTTGAGGCTTTTGCCCAGGTGGGCATTGATCGATCCCTGAACAGGCAGCAGGCCGCCCACACACAGGGCCAGTGCCAGAAACACGATGTTTTTCATTTCTTTCCCTTTCGTGCCCCTGTTAAACACGCCATGATGAAATTCATTTCAGGTGGCCTTCAGGCCACGTCATCGTCCCGATGGACGGTTTCCGGCGTGAAGGCGGGCAGGCAGACCGCGATGTACTCGGCGCCCTCCGGTTCCGGCGTGCTGTAGCGCACCCACCCACCGGCATGGGTGATGACCGCCTCGCCGGCCCGGATGTCGAGTGTGCCGTCTTCCGATTCCACCCGCAGCCGTCCCTTGAGGATCACGGTATATTCGTCGAAGGCGGGTCGCTGCCCCGGCTCCTGCCATCCGGGCGGAGAGATCATACGGGCGACGCTGACCGCACCGGTGCCTGAATTGACCTGCCCGATATACTCTTCGATGCGTTTGGGCCGGGTACCCGACGCTTCGATGATGCTCGGGCTGTTGATTTTTGTGGGCATAGTTATCCTTTCAGGATTGAACTATTCTATCAGGCCCACCAGATGGTCGTGCTGGCCCCGTTCAATCTGGAACTTGTCGTTGTGCTTTTTCAGCAGGTCGGCGAAGCTGCGGCATCCATAGCTGGCTTCGTCGAAGGTCGGATCCAGCCGCTTGACCACCGGTCGGATAGCCGCCTTGAGCACCCATTTGTCTCCGTTTCTCAAGGCGATCTGTTTGATGGCCTTGGTGATCAGTTCAGCGGCATCCTTGACGGTGGCGGTTTCCGTCTCCTCTTCCTCATCTTGTGGCTCGAGCGCGAACGTTTCGTAATACTTGAAGTCTGAGCAGCTGTTGGCCCAATGGCGGTTGGTGGCGTTCTTGCACCCCACCCCGATGAGATCCTTGCCGGCGGCTTTGAGCTTTTGGGCCAGGGGAATGAAATCGCTGTCCCCGCCAACGACGATGATGGACGAAATGTGGGGAAAGCGCAGGATATCCTCAACCGCGTCCAGGGAGAGCTTGATATCCGCCCCGTTTTTGGCCTGGGCGCCGGGGGGGAAAAGCTGGATCAGTTCCACGGCGCATTTGAGCAGGCTCTGGCGGTACCTGGTAAACCAGTGCCAGTTGCAGTAAGCCTTGTTGATGGCCACATTGCCATAAGTCGTGGCGAAATCGTAAACGCCCTGAACGTCAACCAAAACCTCCTGCTGCCGATGCCGGTTGGCCGGTTTCGGATAAGAGCCGCTGCCGTTGAGGGCATCGAAGATGCTGGCGTGCAGGTTTTCGAAATCCCAATAGATGGCCACCGCTTCCTTGGTCATATGCACCTCGTCAATGGATGGGGTGGGGCTGAAAGGTCGATCGTTCGTCGGGTTCTCCCGCGACCATTTATCCAGTCAAACATTAATGAGAATATCGGATTTTGTCAATTTTTCCGTCGGCGCTGTCGGATAATCCACGCGCAGCCTTTATCCGGAAAATTTGCGTATTATAATAGAATCTGTGTTTGTTGACGAAGGGCCATCCGCTAAACAAGAGGACAGACTGCTGAAAACCGTCGCCCCAGATAACCCGTCACCATCGCCGTTTTCGGTGAACAATGTGCGCATGTTCATTGCCTTTCGGGTGTTTTTTAACTGCCGGTTCTACTACCCGATTTTCACCGTCTTATTTCTGGATTTCGGGCTCACTGTGGCCCAATTTTCT
>CAVONM010000009.1:0-21681 GCA_963697225.1 uncultured delta proteobacterium | reverse complement strand
ACAAAAGCGTCATTCCCCTGTACAGCGACTATCCGTGCATCAATTGCGGCGATTGCGTACGCATCTGCCCGGCCAACGTGCCGGTGAACCTGCTCGTTCGCTTCCTGGAAGCCGGACAGTACACCGAAGGCGCCGACCTGTACGACCTGTACTCGTGCATCGAGTGCGGACTGTGCAGCTACGTCTGCGTGTCGCGCATTCCCATCTATCAGTATATCAAACTGGCAAAATACGAAATCGGCCGGATTACATCTGCGGAGGAGATGAATGAACAGTAAGAAGACGCTAATCGTATCCCACGCACCGTTCTGGCATGACGGCAGCGGGATTCCCGAGCGAAGCTACCACACCATCATCGCCGCCCTCCCTGCCGCCTGCGTGGGGATCGCCTATTACGGTGCGCCGGCGCTGGGCGTCATCAGCCTGGCCATTTCTTCGGCGATCCTGTGGGAGCTTCTCCTCAATCGAGCCATGCGGAAGCCTTCTACCATCGGCAACGGCAATGCCGCCTTGATTGGCCTGCTGCTGGCCATGGTGCTTCCCGCATCGTCCCCATGGTGGATCGTACTCATCGGGACCTTTTTGGCCATCGTCATCGGCATGCAGATTTTCGGGGGTATCGGCGCCAACCCCTTCAACCCGGTAGCCCTGGCATTTGCCATCCTGATGGTCTCCTATAAGAACCACATCGATTTCGACACCGGACTGGTCAACTTTACATTGAGCTTTCCCTCATCGACTGATCCGTTGGCGGCCCTGAAGGCATTCGGTCCTTCTGCCGTGGAGGGTCTGAGTAGCATGGACCTGTTTCTGGGAAAACAGGTCGGCGCATTAGGCAGCACCTGCGGCCTGGCTCTCGTGCTGGGTGGGCTCTACCTGATCCTTCGCGGTATTATTCGCTGGGAGATCAGCATCTCTTTTCTGGCCGGAGTCTTTGTGACGGCCGCCCTTTTCAATATGGCTGATCCGTCTCGCTTCGCCCCACCGGTGTTTCACCTGCTCACCGGATTCACCATGATCGGTGCCTTCTTTCTGGCTACCGAGACCTCGTCCTCGCCGGTCAATTTCATCCCCATGCTGATTTACGGCTCACTGGGCGGCATGATGACCGTATTGATACGAAATATCGGCGCCTATGTGGATGGCGTGATCTTCGCAATTCTCCTGATCAACCTGATAAATCCGCTGGTCGACAAGATCAGACCCAAGGCAATTGGAAAGGTGGCGTGACATGGGTGAAATGATCAAAATGGTTGTGGTATTGACCATTCTCAGTGTCATTTCAGGCGGCGGCTTGAAAGGGCTGGAGGAATGGGCCAAACCCAGGATTGAAAACAATGTGATGGACCAGGTCAAAGGGCCCGCCATCCGGCAGATCCTGAAAGCGGCCGACAACGACCCTGTGAAAGACCGATTCAAGATCACCGACGGTGGTGAAGAGCGCAATATTTTCGTGGGGGTATTCGGCGGTGCGACCGATACCGTCGTGGTTGAAGCCAGCGCCAGCGGGTATGGCGACAAGGTCGGCTTGGTGGTGGCAATCAACATGGCGGAGGAAAAACTGCGCGGCGTCGCCGTGACGACGAGTAAAGAGACCCCCGGCCTGGGTGCCAGGGCCAAGGACGACCCCAGTTTTGTGGCTCAATTCACGGGCAAACCCATCACCGATTCCTTCGGCGTCACCGCCGACGGTGGGCAGATCAGCGCCCTGAGCGGCGCCACGATCACCTCACGCGCCGTGTGCACTGGGGTCAACCAAGCTGTTGAGACCTACAACCGGCTGAAACCACAAATGGAAAAACAAATCCAAGGCATGGGCAAGTAAAGGAGTTCACTGTAATGGCCAAATCGATCGCTGCTGAGTTCACCAAAGGCCTCTGGAAGGAGATACCGCCGTTCCGTCTGGTTCTGGGGCTCTGCCCCACCCTGGGCGTGACCACCTCCATGAAGAACGGCATCGGCATGGGACTGGCCACCACCTTTGTGCTGGTCTGCTCAAACATCCTGATTTCCATGCTGCGCAAGGTGATCCCCTCCAAGGTCCGCATCGCCTGCTTTATCATCATCATTGCCACCTTCGTCATCGTGGTGGAACAGCTCATGCAGGCTTTCGCCTACACGCTTTTTATCGACCTGGGGGTGTTCATCCCCCTGATCGTGGTCAACTGTATCGTGTTGGGCCGCGCCGAAGCATTCGCCTCAAAAAATGGATTGGTGATGTCTGCGGCGGACGGCCTGGGCATGGGCCTCGGCTTCACTTTCTCCCTGGCAGCCCTGGGCATGGTAAGAGAACTGTTGGGCACCGGTTCGTTGAAGGGTGATGTTTTCGGTCTGTTTCCCTACCACATCCCCAATATCTTCGGTGCATCCTTCGAGCCGTTCGGTTTTGCCGTTCAGGCGCCGGGCGCCTTTATCGCCCTGGGCCTGATGCTATGTGCGATGAACCTTATCCCCAGCAAATAGTGTGAGGAGTCACCATGGAATACATTGAGTTGATCGTTGCCACCATCTTCGTCAACAACATTCTGCTGGCGCAATTTCTGGGCAACTGCCCCTTCCTGGGCACCTCAAAAAAGATGGAAACGGCTGCAGGCATGGGCATGGCGGTCATCTTCGTGCTGGTCCTGGCAGGCGTGATTACCTGGATCATCTACGAATGGCTGCTGGTGCCGTATAAATTGGAATTTTTGCGGACCATCGCTTTCATTCTGGTCATTGCCTCGCTGGTTCAGTTCGTTGAGATGTTTCTCAAAAAGAGCATTCCGGCCCTGTATGCGGGCCTGGGCATCTTCCTGCCGCTGATCACCACCAACTGCGCGGTATTTGGTGTCTGCGTGCTCAACATCGACAAAGAATTCAATTTTCTTCAGGCACTGGTGGCGTCCTTCGGCTATGCCGCCGGCTTCGGCCTGGCCCTGGTTCTTTTTGCCGGTGTTCGTGAGCGCATCCTGTTGGCGCGGGTCCCCAAACCGCTGCAGGATACCTCGATCGCACTGGTCACCGCCGGGATTTTTTCGCTGAGTTTCTACGCCTTTCGGGGAATGGTATAGATTGAATCAAGGAGGTTTTTGTGACCATCGCTATCCTCGTCATGCTGGGCATTGGCGCAACCTGCGGCATCATCCTCAGTGTCGCCTCCAAAGTCTTTTACGTCTATGAAGATCCACGCATCAGCGAAGTGGAGTACTTTCTCGCCGGCGCCAACTGTGGCGGCTGCGGCTTTGCCGGGTGCAGTGCGGCGGCCGTGGGCGTCGTTGAAGGCAAGGCCGGCCCGGGCGTCTGTGTGGTTTCCGACTCCGAAGCGGCGATCAATATCGCCGCTGTCATGGGTGTGGAACCAGGAACCGCCGAGCCCCTGAAATCCCTCAACTCATGCAGCGGCGGCGATCGCGCCGAGGACAAGTTCATTTACAACGGCGCCATGACTTGCGCGGCCATGACCGCCCTTTACGGAGGCAAACGGGTCTGCACCATCGGTTGCATGGGCATGGGTGATTGCGTCCAATCCTGTCAATTCGATGCCATCCACATGGGACCGAAGGGATTTCCGGTTGTCGACGAATTCAAGTGTGTGGGCTGCGGCGCCTGTCAAACGGCCTGCCCCAAGGGTTTGCTCTCAGTCAAAACCATGTCCCAGCGCCTGCTGGTCTTCAACCAGGAAGACCACGCCCTAGCCCCCTGCCAACAGACCTGCCCGGCTGAGATCGACATCCCCAAATACATCCGCCTGATCAAGGAAGGCGACTACGAGGGAGCCGTCAACACCATCCGTGAGCGCAACCCCCTGCTGCTATCCTGCGGCCGGGTGTGCCCCCATCCCTGTGAGAATTACTGCCGCCGCGAAATCGAGGATGAGGCGGTTTCCATCAACCAGCTCAAACGCTTCGTGGCCGACTATGAAATGAACAGCGGCCGGCGTTATCCCATCGCCTGCGCGCCGGATACCGGCAAGCGCGTGGCCATCATCGGCGGCGGACCGGCCGGTGTCAGCTGCGCCTATTTCCTGCGACGCCTGGGCCACCATCCCACCATTTACGAGGCCATGTCCAAACTGGGCGGCATTACACGATACGGCATTCCCGAATACCGGCTGCCCGACGAGGTGCTGGACTGGGAGATCGAAGGCATCTTGAACCTGGGCATCGACGTGCACACCAACACCACGCTGGGCAAGGATTTCACGATTCAATCGCTGCATGACGAAGGCTATGATGCGATCTTCATGGGCATCGGTGCCTGGAAGGACTACACCCTCGGCATCAAGGGTGAAGATTTAAAGGGGGTCTCCCAGGGAATCAACTTCCTCTCCGCGGTGGCCAATTCACCGGACAAGAGGGTTCCCATCGGCCGCCGGGCGGCAGTGGTCGGCGGCGGCAACTCGGCCATCGACTGTGTGCGTACACTCCTGCGCCTGGGTTGCGAGGAGGTCTATATCGTCTATCGACGTACACGCAAAGAGATGCCCGCCAACGAGGTGGAAATCGTGGCCTCCGAACACGAAGGCATCAAATTCCAGTTCCTGGCCGCCCCCACGCGGGTCATCGACGATGGCCAAGGCAATGTCAAGGGATTGGAATATCTGCAGATGAAACTGGGTGAACCCGACGCCAGCGGCCGGCGGCGGCCGGTGCCCATCGAGGGATCGGAAACGATTCTCGACGTGGACATGGTCATCTCCGCCATCAGCCAGCAGCCCGACATCGGCTTCATGGAAAATGAACCGGGCAAAGAGGAGATCACCATCACCCGGTGGAACACCTTTGACAACGACCCGGAAACGCTTCAGTGCAGCGTTCCCTATCTGTTTACCGGCGGCGACGTGGCCACCGGCCCGTCTTTGGTGGTGGACGCCATCGGCGGCGGCCGGCGGGCGGCCCGCTCCATCCATCAGTACATCACCGGCGAGGAGGTCAAAGGAACCCCACGCTCCCTGCGCAAGCGGCACATCCCCGAATCCCTGTTCGAGACGGTTCCCGGCGTGGCCAAGTCTCCCAGAACGCCCATGCCCGAGTTGCCCGTGGCCGAGCGCATCGACTCGATGATCGAGGTGGATCAGGTAATCAGCGAAGCCGACGCCAAACACGAATCCAGCCGCTGCCTCGACTGCTGCCGGATCTGCTACAACCCGAACCTGCGCGACCAGAACGCTGCCTGAAATTCTCCTACCCAAAAAAAATCAACGGTGCTGCCATTATGGCGGCACCGTTTTTTTCTTATTGCCTTGCCAACTGTGGATTTGTCGAAAAAGCCGAGGTGTTTAAAAAACGAGGCTGAAAACGTATGCTATAAAATCAGGCCTAAAAATCACAACAAGTGAGTCATGATTGACACCGAAATGCAATCGTTCTAATTCCAGCGGATCACGTCAGTTTTAGATCACTCGTTGTTTACCATTTAGATGCTGATAGGGGCGCTGTAATCAGCTGAGAGGGAAACGATCCCAACCCTTCGAACCTGATCTGGATAATACCGGCGCAGGGAAGCGGTAAAGAATTTCAGGTAGAAATGCAATACCCGGAAACTCAAGCCGCTTGCCTTCGCAGCAAGCGGCTTGTTGTTAATGTGAACAGTTGCTTTTTTAGTAAAAGAAAAAATCCATGTCCAAATTATCGGAAAAGGCCGCACGAAACCTGAAGGCCGTCAGAGATAGAAAACCCCTGGTACACAACATCACCAATTTGGTCGTCGTGAATTTTACGGCCAATGCGCTGCTGTCCATGGGTGCTTCACCGGTGATGGCCCATGCCGGAAATGAGGTGGAAGAGATGGTTTCCCATGCGGGCCCGCTGGTTCTATACATCGGAACCCTGACCTTTATTGTGCAATTGTAACCGCTCTATCCTATTTTTGGATGGCAATCTGTAACTCAACGCAAAATAGAATCCAGTAAAGGAAAGATCATGTGCATGCGATGGGTTCACTATTTAAAGGATATGGGACCTGCCTGGGTCATTAGTGCAGTCGCATGCGGCCCGGCTACATTGGCCAGTGTCTCCATTGCCGGAGCCACATATTCGTATGCAATGCTCTGGGTGGTCGTGTTGAGCGCCGTGCTTGGAACCACGGCCCAATACCTGGCCGCCAAGATCGGCATTATCGAAAACCGGGGTATTATTGCGACCACGGAAGCACGGCTGGGTAGGACTTGGGCCTGGATATTGACCCTGTATGCACTGTTGGCTACGTGGCTGGCCGCAATGGTGCTGATGAATGCATTGGCCGGTGTGACGTCGCTTATCACCGGTATAAATACCCCCTACTGGGGAATTCCGTATGGAATGTTGATTGGCAGCCTTCTCGTCTGGAAGGGGTACCGCTGGTTTGAAACCGTTTGCAAATTACTGGTGGTGTTTGTAGTGATTTGTTTTGTGGCAACCCTGTTTATGGCAGATATTTCCCTATCGGGTATAGTAAACGGGTTGGTACCCAATATCCCGGATGGCGTTTATTCAGCCATGATGATGGCGGCAATCATGGGTGGTGCCGTACATATTACCATTATCGGTATGCATACTTACAACACCAATGCCAAGGGATGGAATAAAGACGATCTGGGATTGGCGCGCATTGACACCATTCTTTCCATGGGGTTTGCCTTTGGTACCTATAGCATTGCAATATTTATCGTCGCAGCCGCTGTGCTTCATCCCAATAACGTTGACGTGAAGACGGCAACGGATGCAGCGCTGGCATTGAAACCGCTGCTGGGCGAACGTGCCATGCATATTTTCTTACTGGGGATCTGGGGAGCCGCCCTCTCTACCATTTCACCGACTTTTATGGCTGGGGCATATTTCTTGTCCGATAAGTTAAAATGGCAATTGAACGTAAAGCATAAAGGCTTTGCCACTGTCGTTTTTACCGGATGCGCCCTGAGTATGCTGGGGCCATTTATCAAAGGCAGTTTTTTTCTGCTCTTACCGTTGATGCTGGCGTTGGGTTTGACGGGAACCCCTTTAATCGTAGGAATCATTATCTACCTGCTCAACAAACCGGAGATAGTCGGGAAAGACTACAACAACCCTGTATTGAACATGCTTGGTGGGCTGACTTTCATGGTAACCGCTCTATTGGCTATCCGATTTGTCCTGACCCACATCGGCAAACTATAAATCTCCGTCGACCGCTTTTTTTGATGATATCTCCCTGAAGCGGTCGATCAGGCCGGTCATGTCCGAAGGCATCGGCGCTTCCATCGTCATGGGCTCTTCGGTGGCTGGATGGATGAACGAAATTCGCCAGGCATGCAGCAGCTGACGATCCAGCGCCACGACCGCCTGACCCAGTTCGGGTGAAATCGAGCCCAGCCTTTTTTTGTCTCCACGGTTGCCATACACCGGGTCTCCGATGACCGGATGCCCCATGGTTTTGCAATGCACCCGGATCTGATGGGTCCGGCCCGTGCGGATATCCAGTTCCAGCAGGCAGGCCCCCTTGAACTGCTCGCGCACCCGCCAGAGGGTCAGCGCCGAGCGGGGGGTGTGGGTGGTGACAGACATCTTTTTGCGATCGACAGGATGACGGCCGATGGGTTCATCTAAGCTTCCCGTATCCTCGCGTGGATTCCCATAGACAAGTGCCACGTATTTCTTCCGAACTTCCCGGGACTTGAACTGGGCAGCCAGATGATGCATGGCGCGGCTGTTCTTGGCCACCACCAGCGCACCGGAGGTATCCTTGTCCAACCGGTGGACGATGCCCGGCCGAAGGCTTCCGGAAATTCCAGCCAGGTCCGGGCAATGGTGCATCAAGGCATTCACCAGGGTCCCTGAGCGGTGTCCCGGGGCCGGGTGCACGACCATGCCCGGAGCCTTGTTCACCACCAGCAGTTCAGGGTCCTCATAAAGGATGTGGAGGGGGAGGTTCTCCGGAAGGAAGTTCGACGTTTCCGGCGGGGCGATCTTTCCGCATACGACTTCTCCGGCTTTTACCGCATAGCCGGGTTTTTTGGCCGTACCGTCAACTAGTATGCATCCCTGCCGGATCAGCGTGGCGGCAAATGAACGTGAGCAGTGATCAACTTCGCTGGCGACCAGCGCGTCCAGGCGCCCCCCTGCTTGCGCGTAACCGACGCGGAAGGTGAAGGTGGACGGTGGGTTGGACATGGGTGAAAAACTCAGGCCTCATCGGTTTTGAACAACGCTTCCATCTCTTCGATAATGGCCTTTTCGTTTTTGTTCTTGGCGGTGGAGAGCTCTTTGACGAGGAGGTTTTGGGCAGTATCGTAAAGTTTGCGCTCCCCAAAAGAGAGGTCTTTGGTGGTCTTCAACAGGGACAGATCCCTGTAAACCTCGGCGACTTCGAACAGCGAACCGGTTTTAATCTTTTCCATATACTCTCGGTAGCGCCGGTTCCAGGTCTGGTTGTCAATAGGTTGTTCCTGCCGGGAACGCATCACATCAAAAATCTTCGGGATCTCTTTTTTCTGGATCACGTCCCGCAAACCGACCGAATCCACGTTCCATGTGGGAATCATGATCACCATGGCGTTTTCGATGACCTTCATGATGTAAAAGTCGTGCTCTTCACCGTTAACGACCTTGGTTTCGATGGATTCGATGCGACCGACGCCGTGAGCCGGGTATACGGCAAGATCTCCGACCTTGAAACGTTTGGGGGATGCTGAATTTTTTGGGCTGTCCTTGACCGATTTGTCTGCCATG
This sequence comes from uncultured delta proteobacterium, assembly GCA_963697225.1. GTDB lineage: Bacteria > Desulfobacterota > Desulfobacteria > Desulfobacterales > Desulfosarcinaceae > Desulfosarcina. The sequence continues at coordinate 13,018 of CAVONM010000009.1, read as the reverse complement.
TGGGTACCAGTGATCAGGGGTTATAACCACCTTGAGCGGGGATGCTCTCCCGGGGCGAAAACCGGGTGTTCCAGGCGATCAGTTTAACAATGAATTCCGTAAGGAGAGGCCCTCCGTTGCATGCCGGAGGGGGGCAAATAATAACCATATGGAATAGCAGAATATACCACTGCACCGGTCAATAATCAATAAAAAAAGGATTGGCGCCGGTTGGCGCCAATCCTTTTGGAACTAACGATCGTTGCGGATCAAACCCGCAGCTGTTACTACAGCAGGAAGGGAACCATCAGCAGGGCCACCACGTTGAGAATCTTGATCATCGGGTTTACGGCCGGGCCGGCGGTATCCTTGTAGGGGTCGCCGACGGTGTCGCCGGTAACGGCAGCTTTATGGGCATCGGAGCCCTTGCCGCCCAGGTGACCGTCTTCGATGTATTTCTTGGCATTGTCCCAGGCAGCACCACCGGTGGTCATGGACAGGGCCACGAACACACCCGTAACGATGGAACCGATGAGCAGGCCGCCGAGAGCGACTTTGCCCAGCAGGAAACCCACCAGCAGGGGAGCGATCACGGGCAGCAGTGCGGGAATCAGCATCTCTTTAAGAGCGAACTTGGTGACGATGTCCACGCATGCGCCGTAATCCGGTTTGGCGGTACCTTCCATGATGCCGGAATTTCGCGGAACTGACGGCGAACTTCCTCGACAACGGCGCCGCCGGCGTTGCCGACGGCCTTCATGGCGATGGATGCGAACAGGTAGGGCAACAGACCGCCGATGAACAAGCCGATAATGACGTTGACGTCGGAGAGATCGAATCGAATCGCTTTTTCAGCACCCTGAATCGAGAACTCCATGACGTAGGCGGCGAACAAAACCAGGGCGGCCAGACCGGCGGAGCCGATGGCGTAGCCCTTGGTAACGGCCTTGGTGGTGTTGCCGACCGCGTCCAGCGGATCGGTGACGGCGCGCACGCTGTCGTCCATGCCGGCCATTTCAGCGATACCACCGGCGTTGTCGGTGATGGGTCCGTAGGCGTCGATGGCGATGACCATGCCGGTCATGGAGAGCATGGACATGGCGGCCATGGCGATGCCGTAGAGTCCGCCGAATTTGTGGGCCAGGAAGATGGCCAGGCAGATGGTCAGAACCGGCGCCGCAGTCGCCTGCATGGAGACGGCCAGACCGGAGATAATGTTGGTGCCATGGCCGGTGGTGGAAGCCTCGGCAATGCCTTTAACCGGACCGTAGATACCAGTGTAGTATTCGGTGATGATGACGATCACCACGGTCAGAATCAACCCGATCAGGGTGCAGTAGTAGATGTTCATGGCGCTGATGCCGGGGACGTCAGCCATGAATTTCGTACAGGCATAGTAAAACGCCACCGCCGCGATCAAGGCGGCGCCGAACATGCCTTTGTAAAGCGCACCCATAATGTAGCCGCCGCTGCCTAGCCGCACAAAAAAGACAGCGATCATGGAGGCGAAAATGGAGATGGCGCCGAGAATCAGCGGGAACTCCGTGGCCATGAGTACTTTGGGGAACAGCAGGTGGCCAATCAGCATGGCGGCCACGGCGGTGACGGCATAGGTTTCGAACAGGTCGGCGGCCATACCGGCGCAGTCGCCCACATTGTCGCCCACGTTGTCGGCGATGGTGGCGGGGTTTCTGGGGTCGTCCTCGGGAATACCGGCTTCGACCTTGCCCACCAGGTCGGCACCCACATCGGCGCCCTTGGTGAAGATACCGCCGCCCAGACGGGCGAAGATGGAGATCAAGCTGCCACCAAAGCCGAGGGCCACCAGGGCCATGACATCATGGGTGGCGGTGTAGTAACCGGCCACGGAGGTCAGGGCCAACCCGGCAACGATCATACCGGTGACGCTACCGCCCTTGAAGGCCATGGAAAGGCCGGCAGCCATGCCTTTTTTGGCGGCTTCAGCCGTGCGCACATTGGCCAGCACGGAAACCCGCATGCCGATGTAGCCGGCCATAAACGAGGCCACGGCACCGACCAAAAAGCCGATGGCCATCTTGGCGCCCATGGTGAAGAAGATAACGGCGAAAATAATAATGCCGGCAATGCCCATACTTTTAAGCTGCCGGTTCAGGTAGGCAATGGCACCTTCCTGAATGGCGCCGGCGATTTCCTGCATTTCGCGTCTCCGGCAGGCGCGCTCTTAACGATACCGGCGAGGATAATCGCAAAGAGTACCCCAGCGACACCGACCAATGTACATACGAGCGGTATGTTGTTCATTACAGCGTCCATTCTTTCCTCCATTCAATGTTTAGCGTGAAATCAAGGTTTGCGGTTAAACCGATTCATAGCATCCTTTGCTCCCTCACAAAGGATCGCTTCGACAGCCTCGATGGCCCGTGATAGAAAGGGTTCCAGCATTGTTCGTTGATTGGCATCGAATTCCTCCAGAACGTAATCCACCACCCCAATGTCGCCATCAGGCCGTCCGACGCCCATACGCACCCTCACGAAATCGTCGGTCCCCAAGGCGTCAATCAGGGACCTCAGTCCATTGTGTCCTCCATCCCCCCCTTTCTCTTTGATTTTCAATCTTTCATAAGCAAGGTCAATGTCATCGTGGATGACGACCATCTCCTCGCATTGAATCCCGTGGGTTTGAACGATGTCGCTCACCGGGTCGCCGGACCGATTCATATAAGCCATCGGTTTGGCAGTCAGTACCCGGACGCCGGTGATATCCCCTTCGGCGATTTCGGCATTGATCCGGCTGCGGCAGGCGATCAACCCGTATTTCCGTACCAGCCGGTCTACGGCCATGAACCCGATGTTGTGGCGTGTCGTTGCATACGCCGGGCCCGGATTGCCGAGCCCGACGATCAGACGATGTCTGATTTCAGCCTTCATGGCGACGGCAACCCACAGCGGGATGCGGCAGGCCACCCGTCATCAAAACTACTCGGCCGCCGGTTCTTCAGCAGCCTCTTCACCTTCTTCACCCTCTTCTTCGCCTTCCTCTTCTTCGCCCTCGACTTCCTCCTCTTCCTCGGCCGTCGGGCTGGAGATGGTCAGAATCGTGAAGTTGACGTCGGCGGGAATCTCGACAGCTTCCTCCAGCGGGAGGTCTTCAACGTGAAACGAGTCGCCGATCTCAAGGGCGGTGATATCGATGGTGATGTTCTCGGGAACCTGATCGGGCAGGCAGAACACTTCCAGTTCCCGGCGAATGATCTGCAGCATGCCGCCCATCTCCACGCCGACGCTCTTGCCGGTGGTGACCACGGGAACCATGACCTTGATCTTCTGATCCATGCTTACTTCATAGAGGTCCAGGTGAAGCACGCTTCGGGAAACGGGATGCTTCTGCATCTCCTTGATCATGACGTTGCGGACCGAATCGACACCGTCGATTTCCAGTTTCAGCAGTTTCTGGGCCACGGCGCCGGATTTAAAAATGGGTTCCAGTTCCAGCCGGTCGATGGCCAGTTTAATCGGTTCGGTTTTCGGGCCATATAAAATGGCGGGAATTTTGCCGTCCCGCCGCAGAACTCTTGAAGGCCCGTTACCCACGGCCTCCCGTTGACTTGCTTTCAAATTCATTATTTCCAACGATCTTATCCTCCTTAAAGAGTATTACACGAACAGGGACGTTACCGAATCCCCGGTGTAGCTTCTGATGATGGCTTCCCCCACCAGGCTGGAGATGGAAAGCACTTTGATTTTATTGCAGGCAGCCGCCTTTTCGTTCAGCGGAATCGTATCCGTGCAGACGACGCTGGTAATGGGTGAGGCATTGATTCGTTCCACGGCCGGCCCGGACAGCACCGGATGGGCGCAACAGGCATGGACTTCCCTCGCCCCCTTTTCCATAATCGCATTCACGGCCTCGGTGAGGGTCCCGGCGGTATCGATCATGTCATCCTGGATGACGACCGTTTTGTCGGCCACATCACCGATGACTGCCATGGCCTTTGCCTGGTTGGGCGCCGACCGCCGTTTGTCCACGATGGCCAGCCCGGCGTTGAGCCGTTTGGCAAAGGCACGGGCCCGCTCCACGCCACCGGCATCGGGCGATACGATGACCAGGCCTTCATTGAAGTTGGATTTGATGTAATCCAAGAGCACCGGTGCCGCATAGAGGTTATCCACCGGAATGTTGAAAAAACCCTGGATCTGTCCGGCATGCAGGTCCATGGTGATCACACGGGTGGACCCGGCAGTTGTCAGCAGATCGGCGATCAGCTTGGCGCTGATGGGCACGCGGGGGGCCACTTTTTTGTCCTGACGGGCATATCCGTAATAGGGGATGACGGCGGTGATTCGGCGGGCCGAGGCCCGTTTCAGGGCATCGACCATCAGGAGCAGTTCAACCAGGTTGTCGTTGACCGGGTGGCAGGTGGATTGAATGATAAAAACGTCTTTGGTCCGACGTTTTCATCGATCTCGATCTGAATCTCACCGTCACTGAACCGCTTGACGACGGCACCGCACAGGGGCATCCCCAGGTATTCGCCAATCTTGCATGCCAGATCCGGATTGGAATTGCCTGAAAAAATGCAGAACTTTTGTTTTTTGGTGTCACTTTCGAAACGCAACTCCTCTTCGATGAGATTGGCTGGGGCGGGAGGATTCGAACCTCCGAATGCAGGAACCAAAATCCTGTGTCTTACCACTTGACGACGCCCCAGCAGAAAAATGCCGGTGTCCTAATCCGAACTTCGACAACAACCGGCACTTAGATCAACAGATCCGCGACATAAAGCGTCCAGTTTTGACTTTGCTGATTGTCACACAAGGCTGTCAAATGAAATGGCTCGTTCGTGGTCCGCAAACAACCCGAACACCGTTGATCCACTGCCGGACATCATGGCCCCGGCCGCTCCATGTGCCAGCAGCAAGCGTTTTATTGCCCTATGACCGGAAACGCCCTTTCGGTCACCGGTTCCAGATCGTTGACCAGATGCTCATCGACGTTGAAAAATCGGCCATCAAAGTGGAATTTACTAAGTTTTTTTTCGTCCTTTGTCAATCTTAAATTCAGATTTTTGTAGACCCAGGCGGTAGATACCACCCCGTTCGGATAGACCAGCAGCGCCGTCCAGGGCGTCAGGTGCGGAAAGGGCTCGAGCCGGTCACCGATTCCCGTGGCCAGCGCCGGCGCGCCCAGGATAAAAAAGGGAACATCGGCACCGAGGCGCGTACCCAACGTCATGAGTGCCCGGGTGGTAAGGAGTTGCCCGTAATAGTCGTTCAGGGCCATCAAAACGGCGGCGGCATCGCTGCTGCCGCCGCCAAGCCCGGCACCCACGGGTATTTTTTTTTCGATATGGATCGTCAGACCGGATATCGGCGGCGCATGGCCCGCGAACACGGTCTCCAGATACAGATCGCGCCGAACGGGCTGCCAGGTTGGTAGCATCCTCCGGGACGTCGGGATGGTCGCAGGCAACGACATCCCCTCCCGCCCATGCTCAGGGTCAGGGTGTCGTACAGAGCCAACGGGCACATGAGGGAATACAGGTCATGATAGCCGTCGGGTCGTTTGCCGGTGACGCGAAGAAACAGGTTGATCTTCGCCGGTGCTCTTACGTGAATCGGTTGCATGTCAGGTGATCGCCGTGTCTGGCTACGCCTTCTCTTTCACGTAATGGATCCGCAGGTCGTAGAGAATGTTCTTGAGCATCCCCGCCTCGTCGACGTCCAGGTTTCCACGTGTTTTTTCTTCGAGCATGGAAAGGATGTCGATGGTCTGTTTGGCCAGCGGCAGGTTCTGAATTTTCTCACCGGTTATCGGGTCTTCAATCATTCCCAGCTGAACCAGAGCCGATGAGTTGAGAGAAAAGATAAACGTGGCAAAATTGAGGGTCGGCAGGGACGCCTTTGCGGTGGCTTTGGGTGGGTCGACCGGACTGGATTTGCCGGTATTTTCATGTTTTTCGTCTGTCATGGGAAGCGCTCCTCCGCACTATAGTAACCCCTAAAATTCCAGCGGCGTAACGGTCTTGACCAGAGAGAGGTGCCGCATCTCCTCCACCACCTCCTCTGGGATGGGGGTATCGGTAGTCAGGAAAATGATATTGCGATCACCCTCCTCCTCCTGGCCCACCTGCATTCTGCCGATATTGATGTTGTGCCGGCCCAGGGTGGTGCCGATTTCACCGATGGAGCCGGGTTTGTCGATGTTCTGAATCAAGGCCATGTGGCCGTGGGGAATCATCTCCAGCCGGAACTTGTCGATCTTGACGATCCGCGGGTCCTTTTTCCCGAAGATCGTGCCGGAGACCACGCTTTCCATCTCGGTGGTGATCGCCCGGACCGTAATCTGGTTGACATAGTAGTCCGACTCGGCGCTGCTGGTTTCAGTCACCTTGATGCCGCGCTGCTGGGCCATGACATGGGCATTGACAAAATTCACGTCATCCTTGACCACCGGTGTCAGGATGCCCTTGAGCACCGCCGTTGACACGGGAGAGAGGTCCAGATCTTTGAAATCACCATGAAACTCAACGACCACCTCCTTGATGGGGCCTTGGACCAGCTGGGCCTGAAGGCATCCCATGCGGTCGGCCAGGGTAAGGTAAGGGCCGATCTTTTCCAGCACTTCACCGGTCACCGAGGGCATGTTCACCGCATTGGCCACCGTGCCGGCGGTCAGAAAATCGATGATCTGCCGGGCAATGGCCACGGCCACATTGGTCTGGGCTTCCCGGGTGGAGGCCCCCAGGTGGGGGGTACAGATCACCCGCTCGTGGGTGATCAGGGGGGACTGCCCCGGCGGTTCGGTCTCGAAGACATCCAGCGCCGCGCCGGCCACTTTGCCGGAAACAATGGCATCGTAAAGGTCGCTTTCAACGACGATCCCGCCCCGGGCGCAGTTGATTACCATCACCCCGGGCTTCATCTTGTCGAAGGCCTTCTTGTCGATCAACCCGGCGGTATTTTTCAGCTTGGGCACATGCACGGTGATATAGTCGGCCCGCTGGTACAAGGTGTCCAGATCCACACTCTCGAAACCCGCCTTTTGAATCTGATCCGGCGTGACAAAGGGGTCGTGGATAATCACGTTCATCTTCAGCCCGCGGGCCCGGTCGGCCACGATAGCACCGATCTTGCCGTATCCGATAACGCCCAGCACCTTGTTGAAGATCTCCCGGCCCTGGAGTTTTTTCTTCTCCCACCGGCCGTCCCGCAGGGAGGCCGTTCCCGTGGGGATATTGCGGGTCAGGGCCAGCATCATGGCGATCGCGTGTTCCGCCGTCGTTACCACGTTGCCGGTGGGGGTATTCATCACCACCACCCCGCGCCGGGTGGCTGCCGGAATATCCACATTATCCAGACCGATGCCTGCCCGGCCCACCACCTTGAGCCGCGTGGCCGCCTGCAACAGATCTTCGGTCACCTTGGTGGCACTTCGAATCACCAGGGCGTCGTAATCGGCGATGATCGCCTTGAGCGCCTCCGGCTCCAGGCCGGTCTTCACATCCACATCAATGCCCGGAGCCTCCTGAAACATGCGGATTCCATCTTCACCCAGATTGTCACTGACCAGCACCTTCATTACGGCATCCTTGATTTGATGGTTGATGAATGGTCCACCCGTTTGGGCCATCGTGAATGGCCCCGCTGACGGACCCGACGCCCGTCGGAAACCAACGATACGCTTAGCAGCGGAAATTGCCAATCGTCGTGACGGATATGAAAGGACAAGTGGCAAGCGGCCTGTTGCTGGAGGCGCATTTTAGTGAAAACCGATTGAACATTCAACCCCTATTTTGGCAAGACGAAAGACCACCCACCCGGCTCGTCAGCGCCAGGGATCCACGGCAGCCTGTTCGTTTTTTAAAATCGGCCGCCAGGTAACGGTGTAGTGAATGTCCGTATCCTGGTACCGGGGGGTAAAACCAGCCACGTAGAGCGTACCGGGAAGATCGGGGAACGCCTCGACCCACAAAAGGTCATCCACATTGAGGTCAAAGTCCCTGCAGATCCGCTTTCCCATACTTTCGGCACAACTGGTTTTGAAAATGCCGCCCTCCTTGCGAAAGGCCAACACGGCATAGGGACGGATGTGAGGATGCATGGGGTCGCCGGATGAAAAATCGATGATCTTCACCCGCCAGGTGCAGGCATGGGCCGGGCTTGCCCCGGGGTCCTCCTTTCGTTCCAGCATGTAAGTACCGTCGAAGACAATCATCCCGCCCCCTTTTTTACCCATGGTGAATCAGGCGCCACTTTAAAGAATCAGGCGGCTGACGGCAAACCTTTTTTCACGCCATCCCAGAAGGTAAACACTGAACCTTGAACGGTTGCTTGCCAGCCCGACTAATGTCGTTTGGTTTTTCAGAAAAAAACCCGCAACCGGTAACAGGCGCGGGTTTTTTCAATCTCGGAGGCACGAATCCCCTTTCCGCAATACGACAGGGTTACTTTTTGTCTTTCACCTCTTCGAAATCGGCATCCACCACATCGTCATCAGCACCCGCAGCACCGGCATCCGCGCCGGCATCAGGCCCCGGACCGTCCGCTCCGCCGGCACCCGCTTCGGAAGCCTGCTTGTACATGGCTTCGGCCACCTTGTGGGAGGCCTGGGTCAGCTCTTCGCTCAGCCGTTGGATCTCCTTGACGTCGTCGCCTTCCATGGCCTTTTTCAGGCGTCGAGGCGTTTTCGATTTTGCTGCGGGTTTCGGCATCCACCTTGTCGCCGAGATCCTTCATCGATTTTTCGGTGGTGTAGATCAGCGTATCGGCCTGGTTTCGGGCTTCCACCAGCTCCTTTTTCTTCTTGTCCTCGTCGGCATGCAATTCGGCATCCTTGATCAGCTTGTCGATCTCCTCCTTGGACAGGCCGCTGGAGGCCGTAATCTGGATGGACTGCTCCTTGCCGGTGGCCATGTCCTTGGCGGAGACATTGACGATGCCGTTGGCGTCGATGTCAAAGGTCACCTCGATCTGGGGAACGCCGCGGGGCGCCGGCGGAATGCCCACCAGTTCGAACCGTCCCAGGGTCTTGTTGCCGGCGGCCATCTCCCGTTCGCCCTGGAGCACGTGGATGGAAACCGCCGGCTGGCTGTCCGCCGCCGTGGAAAAGACCTGGCTCTTGCGGGTGGGGATGGTGGTGTTCTTCTCGATGAGCCGGGTCATGACGCCGCCCAGGGTTTCGATTCCCAGGGAAAGCGGCGTCACATCCAGCAGGAGCACGTCCTTGACATCGCCCTTGAGCACGCCGCCCTGAATGGCGGCGCCCAGCGCCACCACCTCGTCCGGGTTGACGCCCTTGTGGGGCTCTTTGCCGAAAATTCGCTTCACCCGCTCCTGGACTGCCGGCATGCGGGTCATGCCGCCCACCAGGATCACCTCGTCGATCTCCCTGGTGGACAGGCCGGCATCCTTGAGCGCGGTCCGGCAGGGCGCCTCCAGCTTGTCCAGCAGATCGGCCACCAGGCCTTCCAGCTTGGCCCGGGTGATCTTGATGTTGAGGTGCTTGGGGCCGCTGGCGTCGGCGGTGATGAACGGCAGGTTGACATCGGTCTCCATGGAGGTGGAGAGCTCCATCTTGGCCTTTTCCGCCGCTTCCTTGAGCCGCTGCAGGGCCATCTTGTCATTTCGCAGGTCGATGCCCTGGTCCTTCTTGAACTCATCGGCCAGAAAATCGATGAGCCGCAGGTCGAAGTCCTCGCCGCCCAGGTGGGTGTCGCCGTTGGTGGACTTGACTTCAAAGACCCCTTCACCGATTTCCAGGATGGAAATGTCGAAGGTGCCGCCGCCCAGATCGAACACGGCGATCTTCTCTTCTTTTCTCTTGTCCAGGCCGTAGGCCAGGGAGGCGGCCGTGGGCTCGTTGATGATGCGCAGCACGTTGAGACCGGCGATCTTGCCGGCGTCCTTGGTGGCCTGGCGCTGGCTGTCGTTGAAGTAGGCCGGCACGGTGATCACGGCATCGGTCACCTTTTCGCCCAGATACTCCTCGGCGTATTTCTTGATGTTGGCCAGGATGAAGGATGAGATTTCGGCCGGGCTGTAGAGTTTGCCCCTTAAGTCGATGCGGACGTCGCCGTTGTCCGCCTGCTCGATCTTGTAAGGCAGAATCTTGATGTCGTTTTGCACCTCGGTAGATGAATCTTTCGGCCGATGAGGCGTTTGACCGCAAAAACCGTGTTCTCCGGGTTGGTGATGGCCTGCCGCTTGGCGATCTGTCCCACCAGCCGCTCGCCGCTTTCGGTGACGGCCACCATGGACGGGGTGGTGCGGCCGCCTTCCGGATTGGTGATCACCTTGGCGTCGCCGCCTTCCATAATGGCCACACAGGAATTGGTGGTTCCGAGATCGATTCCGATAATCTTGCCCATCTGATGTTCCTCCTTACCTTCGACGATCCTTGAAATAGTATTGACTTAAGCGTTTGTATTAACCGTTTTTTCGGGTGGTTGCCCGTTCTGGGCGGCCTTTGAGACCACCACCATGGCGGGGCGAAGCAGCCGGTCATGAATCAGATATCCCTTTTGAAATTCCTGCACCACCGTGTTGGGCGGCTGATCGGCGCTCTCTTCCTGGCACATGGCCTGGTGAAAGGTCGGATCAAAAGGCTCTCCCAATGCTTGAATGGGGCTGACGTAATGTTTTTCCAGAATTTTCATGATCTCTGCCAGTGTCAGGGCGACACCGTCAACCAGACTCTGACCATTTTCATTCTCCGGAGCGGCCGAAGCAATGGCCCGCTCCAGATTGTCCACAACGATAAGCAACTGCCGAATCAGGTTTTCGGTGGCGTATTTTTTGATATCGTCCAGTTCGCGGGCAGCCCGCTTTTTATAATTGTCAAGTTCGGCGGCCATCCGGAGCATGCGATCGCGATTTTCAATGGCTTCAGCCTGCGCTGCGGCCAATTTTTCTTCAAGATCCGTTAGCGAATCACCGGCATCCATCGGTTCATCGGCTGCATCGTCCGGTCCGAAGGCGTTGATGGGGGTTCTTGTAGCGTTTTATCGTTCTCGTCCTCAATCACAATTTTTTTCTTTTGTGCCATCAGCTCCTGTGTCTCCTGGTTTCACTGGATTTTCTCATCTTCACGGCCGGTGGGCTCCCGATCGGTCCGAAACGCTTGAAATTTAAGCCGTTGACGTCGACCAGGTCCGCAAAGTTGACAAAAAATAAGACCAGATGGTGGCTTGTCAAGGACAAGTCCAGCCTTCTCTCAACTAATAATAATTAATTGTAAATCTGATGGGTTGGACCGATACAGCTGAGATGAGATGGTTGTGCACCCCCCGTCGAACTGATCCGAAAAATCTGAGCCACAACATGACCGGGATCGATCCACGACACAAACCGCATCCCTTATCGCTGCTTCCTTCCGGACCTGACGAGGTTCGAGACCGTCTGTTGCGCGGCGGCCGGTCAAAATGACCCGATTTTCTCGGGATTAACCCTAAGGGGGGGATTCAGCCCCGCATGAAGCGGATTTCGGGTATAGGGCACCGCTGGCTCCCCGCCTAGCACAACCGGTGCCCCTATAGTATGATCCTGGCTTCCTTTTCAAGAGATAAATAGGACGTTTACGGTTGTCGGTTCACCGTTCACCGTTATTTTACCGTAAACCGACAACTGCCACCGTAAACAGTTCGATCGGTCTGCGGTATTGACTTCCCTGTGGTCATGCCATAAATCAGGAAGCTGCACTTGCTCAGAGAAAGCCCCTCAACGGATTTGGAGAAACCGATAATGTCACGAACCGTTACTTCGATCACCTTGCTGTTTGCCCTGCTTTGGATAGCGGGCTGTGCGGCCGTCATTGTTGGCGCTGGAGCCGGTGCCGGTGTTTACACCTGGGTCAAGGGAGAATTGATCCGCTCCTACGCCAAGGACTTTACCCAAACTGAAAACGCAACCATCCAGAGCCTGGATTACTTGAGGATCACCATCGATGAGAAAACCCAGACGGGCAGCGAAACGGTCATCAAGGCTCGCCAGAGCGATGGATCCCCCGTCTGGGTGAAAATCCGGACCGTCCGCTACGACATGACCGAAGTGGCCGTCCGAAGTGGCTATGTCGGCTACTGGGATCGTAAAAACGCCGAACTGATCCATGCCACCATCCTCAACAATATCTGATCCGAACGACCTACTGCCCACGGTTCAACGGACGCTGGCCACCCATCATATGTTGGCCCCGGGAGATCATGTGCTGGTGGGGGTTTCCGGCGGGCCGGACTCCATGGCACTGCTCCACCTAATCAGCCGGATAGCGCCCCAATTGGAAATCCGGCTGGGGGTAGCCCACCTGAACCATTGCCTGCGGGGTGCATCGGCCGACAAGGATGCCGAGGTGGTCCGCCAGGCAGCGGCAGCCTTTCGATACCCCTGCCATATCGGCCGTGCCAGGGTATTAAAGGTCAAACAGCAACTGGGACTCTCCTTGGAAGAGGCCGCCCGCCGGGTGCGCTATGCGTTTTTCAATAAGACCATGGCCCAAGCAGGCTATAACAAACTGGCCCTTGGCCACCAAATGAATGACAACGCCGAACAGATGCTCATGGCCCTGTTGCGGGGGGCTGGCCCGCGTGGGCTTTCCGGCATCGCCCCGGTGCGCGGAAAACGCATCATCCGCCCCCTGATCAATGCCCGTCGCTCACAGATCGACGCTTTTGTTGCCGCGGAAGGTATCACCTGCGTCTTAGATGCTTCCAACACTGACTTGCGCTTTGTTCGCAACCGCATCCGGCATCGTCTGCTACCGCTGTTGGCATCCGCTTACAACCCGCGCATCGAGGAGCATCTCAACCGGCTGGCCGATGTGATGAGAACTGAGGAAGATTGGATTGAGGGGATAACGGCCGCCGAGTACAAAAATGCCGTACTTGCGCGCGCTGAGGGAACCATCACGCTATCTGCCGAAACCTTCAGTCAGACGCATCCTGCCCTGGCCCGCCGCCTGGTCCGAAAGGCCTTGGCGGATCTCACCGGCACCCTGCGACGGATCACCTTCGTCCACGTCCAATCTGTGTTGCACCTGTTGACCGACGGCCGCGGTCTCAAAGCG
>CAVONM010000008.1:0-47450 GCA_963697225.1 uncultured delta proteobacterium | reverse complement strand
GTGCTGCACAAACTGGCCGAACAGCTGCTGGAAAAAGAGACCATCCTGGGCGCCGAGTTAGATGAGATCATCCGGCAGGTAAGGCCGGGTATTCAGCTTCCGGATAAAACCCACCGACAAGGAAGACGCCAAAAATGAGACCGCCCCGTCGGCGCCGGGGGCAGACCGGGCGACGACGCCAGAGGACGGGGCAGCAGCGCAGGCGGACCAATCCCACGGCAGCGCACCGCAGGAGGCGGATTCAATCGAAAATAACGAGCAGCCATAGCGCGCCAGATGGCGACCGGGATACTCACGGTGCCAGGGGAAATCATACTGCCGATACCCGACAAGGCAAATGAGGCGGTAGCATGCCATCATACACAATCACCTGCGGATCACGAACCCTGACGCTTGGGCAGCGGACCCTGATCATGGGCATTGTCAACGTCACCCCGGACTCTTTTTCGGATGGCGGCCGTTTTTTCTCACCGGACCGAGCCATCTCCCAGGCCATGCAATTGGTTAAAGATGGAGCGGATATCCTGGACATCGGCGGAGAATCCACACGCCCGTTTTCGGACCCGGTGGGCGAATCAGAAGAGACAGATCGCGTGTTGCCGGTAATCGAAGGTTTGGCGGGCCAGGTGGCCATTCCCATCTCCATTGACACCACCAAAGCTGCGGTTGCCCGGCAGGCAGTGGCGGCCGGGGCGACCATGATTAACGATGTCAGCGCCCTTCGAACCGATCCGGAGATGGCCGCCACGACTGGCGGATGCAGGGTGCCGATTGTCCTCATGCACATGAAAGGCTCACCCAAAACCATGCAGGTGAAACCGATCTACGAGGATCTTCTCACCGACATCATGACCTTTCTTTCCGATGCCATGGACCGGGCCGTCGCCGCCGGCGTAGCGCGATCCGCCATCATCCTCGATCCGGGAATCGGGTTTGGCAAAACCATCGCCCACAACCTTCAACTCATTCGTGACCTCGACCGGTTTCATGAGCTTGCCGCCCCGCTGCTGGTCGGCCCGTCACGCAAGATGTTCATCCGCCAACTGTTGAAAGATCCATCTCAAAAAGACATGGATCCGCTTTCTGAAGACGTGGCCCGGGGTACCCAGGCAGCCGTGGCGGCCGCAGCCATGAAAGGCGCCCACATTGTCCGGGTTCATGATGTCGCCCGAACCCGCGCCACCCTTTCGGTAGTCAACGCCATCACATCCGTGTGATCCCCATGACGTCATCCCCCGCTTCAACCAATAAACGCAAAAACGGTGCCTGGATCCGATGGGTGATTCTCTCTCTGCTTTTGGGTGCGGCGACCGTGGCCCTGATTGCCCGAACCGAAAAACAGGAGCGGGAAATCGCCATTGCCGTGACTTTCAACAACCTTTCCGACAACATGTTCTTGATGGACGCCCCGCGTCACTCGGTCCGGCTGTTGGTATCAGGCACCGCTGCCACCCTCCACACCATCGATGCCAAAAAGACCTCCTGCCGGGTGGATCTGTCCGGTCTGGGCAAAGGGACCCACACCCTATCGGTGCGTCCGGCAAATGTCGGCCTGCCCGCAGGGGTAACCCTTAATTCCCTGTTAACCCCGTCGTTGACCATCAGACTGGAAACCTTGTCCCAAAAGACGGCGGAGGTCATTGCCATATTGGAGGGAAACATAGCCCCGGGATTTGCGGTGGCGGCCGTCTCCCTTCAACCCAACCGCATCCTTCTCAAGGGTACGGCGACCATGCTGGCCGACATCAAGACGGTAGAAACCCGCCCCATCAACCTGGAGGACGCTTCGGAATCTTTTAAAAAAGAGGCGCCGCTGAACTTGCCGGAAGCCATTGCGATAGAACCGCCCCTTCGCTTTGTGGTGGCACACGTCGAGATAAATGAACGTATCATTACGCGGGTGCTGGAAAGCATACCGGTCTCGGTCAAGGGGGCCTCCGCAGAATTTAAGATCCACCCCGACGCCATCACATTGACGGTCAAGGGCCCTGAAGCCATTGTAAAAACCATCGAAACCAACCCGGATTTCGGCGTCACTGTAGACCTTAGCGATCTGGCAACGGGGAGCCACGCCCTTAAGGCCGTCATCAATCTTCCAGTCAGAACCACACTGGTCCGGGTCAGTCCGGAACATTTTTCCGTAACCATCAGCCAATAGGGTGGAGGTAATCATGCTGCTTGTCATCGATGTGGGGAACACCAATACGGTCATGGGTATCTATCGCAAGGACGCGCTCGTCAAGGACTGGCGAATCCGGACGGAACGAAAAACGACGGAAGATGAGTTCAACGTCATCGTCACCAGCCTGTTCGCCACCGGCGGGATCGATGCCGGCGCCATCCGGCGAACCATCATCTCCTGGGTCCGACCCCCGATGGTCACCATTCTGGACTCATTCTGCCGCAGTTGCCATGCACCCCGGTGGGTGGATGCCCGTTCTTATAGCGGCATGCCCATTTTAATCCATAACCCCGCAGAGTTGGGAGCGGACCGTATTGTCAATGCAGTCGCCGCCTACCGCAAATACAGCCAAAGCCTCATCATCATCGATTTCGGCACGGCCACGACCTTCGACGTGGTATCAGAAAAGGGGGAATTTCTGGGTGGCGCCATCAGCCCGGGCATCATGATCGCATCCGAGGCCCTGTTCCGTGAAGCATCCAAGTTACCACGGGTCGAGATTTTTGAGCTCGCGGACAACGTGGTGGGCAAGGATAGCGCCGCATGTATCCAATCTGGTATCATTGCTTCGGTTATGCCGGGTCCGGTGGACGGAATCGTGGGCCGCATAAAGGCACAGATGGATACCGTGCCCATGGGGGCGCTCGCCACGGGCGGCCTGGCGCCCCTGATGGCCAATGTGGCCGAGAGTATCGAAAAGGTCGAGTCTTCCCTTACCCTGGAGGGGCTTCGCTATCATCAGCGACAGCCTGGAAGAGCAATTATGAGTCCTTAATTCATCATTCAAAATTAGAAATTGGGATCTCTTTCAGGCTGGCCAGATAACCGGCAAAACCCTTGACGCTGTTGCGCAGAAAGCCCCGCTCCCTCACCTGAACCGCAGGCGCCAATTGTGAAAAACCACGCAACAGCGGATCTTCCGCCAGAAGCAGGTCAACCCACCGGTTCGCAACATCCTCTGAATCCATATCCTTCCCGGCGGCTTCGACGGCCAGCGTCTTTTCCCAGAAAAGCAGTCGTTCCTCCGATGCCTGGACAGCATGCGCAACCCGTCTTCGCGCATGCCGAAGTCCAGCACAGGGTCTCGCGACCGGTTCCCGCTACGAGCCGGTCGAGGCCGACAACGTGGTTTCCAGAAAAAAGCGGGCGGGGTTGCCGGACGCAGATAGATGTCGCCCGAAAGGCAGTCGCAGGCACACACCGGCGGCTTCTCCGGCGAACAGACAGCCGTTGGTGGAAATGGCATAATGGTGCGGTGAATGGCCAGGCGTGTCCAGCAGTCGAAAGGGCGCCGATGCCAGTTGGGCTTCGGTGGCGATCAGCGATGGATCCACCGGCAACATCGGTCCGTAAGCGCGGCCGGTCTCTCCAAGGGTCTTCACCGTGCCCTGCCACAGGCGTTCAGGATCTACAATATGGGGGGCGCCTTTGGGGTGGCAAACCACCGGTGTGCCTGGAAATTGTCTGGCCAGATGACCGATGGCGCCGGCATGGTCGATGTGGACGTGAGTCAGGCAGATATAATCCAGGCGATCCACACCCAGGGCGGCGATTGCGCCGATGAGTTGGTCCGCCGTCGACGCCGGCCCCACGTCCACCAGATAGACTGCTTCCGGTCCGGCCACCAACCAGGCGCCGATGAAGTCCTGAAAACCGTTGATGGGGGGTGATAACACGATCAGGAAAAGATAGGGGCCAAATTGATGAACGCCTGCAGCCACAGCTCAATCCATCTCCATCTGCCGCTCGAGTTCACGAATTTTCTCGGCGATATTCATCCGTTGGGCCTCCGGCAGCATCGGGTCCGCCAGCTGGCGTTTCAGGCCCAGCAGAATCATCTCTTGACGGTATTCCGTGCAGGTATAATTACCGGTGGGTTTCATGGTGTCCTGTTGTGAAACCGGTGTACGGGTTGCGCGGGGTTGAATGCATCAGGTGAGGCAATCCTTGTATGCCTGATAGAGTATGCCGAAGTCGGCCATTCCCCGTCTCAGAATCTTATCAAAATCAGCGATGTTGTCCACATTCACAATCATGTTCACGCTCTTTTGGAAAGCCGCCATGTTGTCCATGGTTCGAAATCGGCGAGTGATCAGGGTCACAAAAATATTTCTGCGGACGGACATATGGAGGCGTTCCAGGTAAATCAACACCCCGTTGGCATCCGGGTTTTTGGCATCGAAATACTCGTTGACCACGATCAGGTCGTAGCTGTGGTAACGCATGCTTTTTAAGGCTTCACGGCTGTTTTTCACTTCCGTGATATGGTATTCGAGAACATCCAGAACCGGCGTAATGGCCTTGGTAATCATGGGATCGGATTCGCACAGAAGCGCAGTCTTGCCCTCTTCCTCCACAAAGTCAAAAGGCTTGTCCGACGCGTCGTAGCCGTCGCCTTCATCTTCATCGAACGAAAAAAAATCCTCGTCGACCTCCGGCTGGCCGGTACCGTCCCGGTCCGTGGTCAAAGGCGGCACACTGATCCGATTCTGGCATTTGGGGCATTTAAGGAATGCCGTTTTATCCTTGGGCAGCTTTTCATCGCCAATCCTGAATTTGCTCTGGCAGCTTTCGCAGATGATTTCCATGGTTTTCCAACCGATCCTTTCCGTTACGCAGGCGACAGACTTGCGGCAATCAGGCTTTATCGTAATGGCGGTCTATCTCTAAGTTATCGATATCCGTGGTGGACTCCCCGGCGCTTTTCACCTTGTCAATGCCGCGACCGGCCACACCCTTGTGGGACGCATAGGCCAGAGCGGTTTCCTGGGTAATCAGCCCCTGCTCGTAAAGCCCGACGATGTGGTCGTCGAAGGTGGTCATGCCGAAAGGCCGGCCCACTTCCATGATTTCATAAAAGGTCTTGCCTTCGGACTCACCGTTGAGGATGGCGTCTTTGACCCGCAGGTTGGTCCCCCAGGATTTCGAAAGCGGCCACCCGACCCCCACCGATTTTCGGCAGCAGCCGCTGACCGACGATCCAGCGCACCGTATCGGCCATTCGAATGCGGATCTGTTTTTCCTCTTCATTGGGAAACATGCCAAGGATACGGTTGATCGTCTGTCCGGCATCCACGGTGTGCAGGGTGGTCGACGCCAGGTGGCCGGTTTCGGCGGCATTCAGGCCGATCTCCACAGTCTCACGATCACGCATTTCGCCCACCAGAATGACCTTGGGGGCCTGTCTCAGGGCCGCCCTGAGGCCATTGGCAAACGAGTCGTAATCGGAACCCAGTTCCCGCTGGTTGAAGGTGGCCTTCTTGTGTGGGTGCTGGTATTCGATGGGATCCTCCAGGGTCACCACGTGAACGGATCGGGCTTCGTTGATCTCTTCCAGAATCGCCGCCAGGGAGGTCGTCTTACCCGAACCGGTGGCACCGGTGACGAAAACAATGCCGTTGAGATCTTTGGCAATTTTGAAAAATGTATCCGGAAGGTTCAGGTCGCGGATCGTGGGGATTTTTGATTCCAGCTTCCGCAAGACGATGGAGTAGTGACCCGTCTGAGAGAAAATGTTCACGCGGAACCGGGCCTTTCCGGGCAGCGAGTAGGAAAGATCGCAGGATCCACTCCGAATCAGGGTCTCCGTGAGACGTCGGTCCTTGCCGACCAAGTTCAAGGCGAAGGACTCGGTCTGGTAGGGGGTCAATTCCTTGATGTCAGGTTTGATCTCGACGGGCACCAGTTCACCGGCGCTTTCCACCTGAAGTGGCTTTCCCACAGTGAGATTCAGGTCGGACACGTTGCTGTGGGAATCCAGCATGCGGGTCAGAATATGATCGACTTCCTGCTTTTTCATGTTCTCCCTCTATTTGCGGCCATCGGTGCGTGGATCAGGATCGCTTTACGCCTCGGTGAAATCCGTCGGCGGCGATTTGAGCAGTGGACGAAACCGCCCCTTGTCGTTGGCTTTGGTGTAGGCGTCCTCGGCAGAAATCCGCCCCTTGTTGTAAAGGTCCATGATGGCGTCGTCGAGAAGCTGCATGCCGTATTTTTTTCCCGTTTGCATCATGGAGGGCAGTTGATGAGACTTGGATTCGCGGATCAGGTTGCGCACGGCCGGCGTGGCGATAAGGATTTCCATGGCCGGGACGCGCCCTTTCTTGTCGATACGCTTGAACAGCGTCTGGGAAATAATCGCCCGGATGCCGTCGGCCAGCGTCGAGCGGATCTGAGCCTGTTCCTGGGCGGGAAATACCTCCACAATTCGATCCACGGTCTTCGGGGCGCTGGTGGTATGCAATGTGCCGAATACCAGATGCCCGGTGGCACTCGCCTCGATGGCCAGGGAAATCGTCTCCAGGTCCCGCATTTCACCCACGAGGATGATGTCCGGATCCTCGCGGAGCGCGCCGCGCAGAGCCGCGGAAAAGGATTTGGTGTGCAGCCCCACCTCCCGATGATTCACCAGGCAACTCCGGCTTTTGTGAACGAATTCGATCGGGTCCTCGACGGTGATGATGTGGTCGCTGCGGGTTCGGTTGGCCACATCGATAATGGCGGCCAGGGTGGTGGATTTACCCGAACCGGTGGGTCCCGTAACGATGACCAGCCCCCTGGGAAGCGACGCCAACTTGGAGATTACCGGGGGCAGGCCAAGCTGTTCAGCGGTCATGATGGTGCTGGGGATTTCTCGAAACACCGCGCCGATACCGTTCTTCTGCATGAAATAATTGGCTCGGTAGCGTGCCAGGCCGGGAATCTCGTAACCGAAGTCCACGTCGCCGGTCTCCTCAAAGGTTTTGACCTTTTCTTCGGATGTGATCTCGTAAAGCATGGCACGAAGGTCGTCGTTATCCAGCACCTTGTATTTCACTCGCTCGATGTCACCGTGAATGCGCAACGCAGGGGGTTGGCCGGAAATCAGGTGGAGGTCGGAAGCATTCTGTTCGTGCATGAGCTTAAAAAAAGCATCGATCTTGGCCATAGCCATCTCCTGATAGTTGTTGGGTGCAATGCCTAACAACTATTCGGCACCAACAGGTTGCGACTTTAGGGAAAATTGGAATGCTTGCAGGTACTAAGAATCTTCCGACATCGGTTAAGGAACCACTGGACTATTTACTCAACACCTTGATTTTGGTGTCTTCCGCGTCCAGGGCATCCATTCCCTCTATTCCGATCTCCAGCAGTTTGGTGTGAGCATCGATAATAGAACGGATCTGCACCTCGATCTGGACACGCTGGCGTTTGAGTTCGGCAATATCTTCGTGAAGCTGCGAGAGGCGGCTGTGGGCCCGGTTGAGAATTTTTTCCGCCTTGACTTCGGCATCGGCGATGATGATCTCCGCCGATTTGCGGGCATTGTCTTTCATCTGCTCGAGGACTTTCTGGGAATTGAGCATGGCACGCTTGAACGTCTCTTCCCGCTCCTTGTAGCCTTGTTTTTCGAGCTTCAGTCGCCGAATCTCCTCTTCCTGGCGCTTGGTGGTCTCTTGAACGGCGGCAAAGGCATCGGCGGCCTGTTCCAAAAAACGGTCCACCTCGCGCACATCGAAGCCACGGAATCGGACTTTGAATTGCTGCTGCTGAATGTCCAGCGGTGTCAATTTCATAGCAGGGTTCCTGTCTTTAGAAATTATTATATGAGCGATGCAGCGATTCGCAACAGGCTGTTCACGACAAAGGTTCGCAGGAAAATTACGACGAGAAAGACGATGATGGGAGAAAAATCGATCCCCCCAAAGTTAATCGGCACTTTCGACCGGATCGGGTAGAGCACCGGTTCGGTGACATTGTTGATGAATCGAACAATGGCATTATAGGGATCCGGGTTGACCCAGGAGAGGATGGCCCGGGCAATGACCACCCACATGAAAAAAAGCAGCACGATATCCATGACCTTGGCCGCTGCCATCAGAAAGTAGCCGATGATGTACATTGAAAAATATGCCTCGACAATAAAGGGTTGGTCCCGCACGACACTGGTCGGACAGCCCATTCACGTTGGGAAAATACGATCATTTCCTCGGATAAGTCAAGGTTTTTCATGGGGTTGGACTGTTCTTACCCGCCGGCGATCATGGGAATGAGCGTTATCCGGGCACCGTCGGGAACCGGGGTGCTCTTGAAATGAGGACGGGAAACCAGCTTGCCATCCAGTTTCACTACGGCATACATGTGGCCGTCATCCAGTTGCGCAAGCAGCGAGGCCACGGTCAACCCTTTCTGCCAACAACGCGCTTGCTCGTCGACGGTAACCATTTATTTCACGCCATTTTTGGCCAGCACCGCCATGACCTCGGGAAAATCGATACCCAAACGTTTGACAGTTTCGACAGTGGGTATGCCGTTGGCCGTCCATCCGCGTCGTTGGTAGACGGCGTCCTTTAAGGTTTCGTACTGGGCCTCGCGCCGTTTTCTGAGCTCGGCCACCCGCCACGGCGTATCCTTGCCGGTATGGTCAACCTGATATTTTTCCTTGAGTTCGGTGTCGTAACGCTCCTGCCGGGATGTGTACTCTTCCACGGTAACCGGCCCCATGGCACGGTAGGGCAGGGTGTCGTGGTCCCGGGTCCCGTATCCCATCTTCAGGTTAAAGACGCGCTGAAAGTTGTAGACCGCTTCGCTCATGGCAATCAGGTCCTCGGGTGCAGCCTTGTTGCCGGTCACGGCGGTGTAGTATTCGGCGTACCAGTTCACATGTTTCATCACTTTAGCCGGTTCAAGGGTATCCTTGTTGTCCTCGGGAACGATATCGTTCCAGGGCAGCTTGCAAAGGCCGCACAGGCCAAACCAGGTGCGGAACATGGGAAACCAGTGCAGGGCCTCGGCCTTCTGCTCGAAGGTGGGCATGAAGTTGTGGACCATGTCCAGAAAAATCAGCCAGGCTTCGTCATGCTGGGGGCCTTTGAGCGCCAGGCCGTAACCCCCCTGCTGGGCCAGGGATTCCTTGGTCATGTATTCCGAAAATTCCAGCCCCTTGGACTCCATGCCGATGTCCTGCAGCATGGCCGGATCGGCCCCGAACCGTTCGGCGAATATGCCTTTCATGCGGCGGATGCCCTGCCCGACAATGGCACCGAAGCCCTCCCCGGAGGCCATCTGGTGAACCAGTACCAGCGCGTTGAGGCGGTTGCCGAAAGAGAGGTCCATGCCGCCGGTGTGGTCGGCGTTGATCAGTCCGCGCTCGAAGCACTCCATGACGAAGGCGATGGCCGTGCCCACGCTGATGGTGTCCAGGCCATAGGCATCGCAGTAGAAATTGATCTCCAGAATGGTGAAGGGATCGAAAATCCCCAGGTTGGAGCCGCAGCCGGCAATGGTTTCATATTCAGGCCCGTCAACGAAGACCTTGCGGCCTTTGTACGCACCGGTGTAGGGCACGAAGTCCTTGACGCCGTGGGCGCAGGCCACGGTACAGCCCTTCCAGCAGCCGTCGTAACCCGGATCGAAGAGCTTTTCAAAAGCCTCCCGCCCGATGAGCGACGCCCCCGGATGGGAGCCGAACTGGAAGTTATTGGTTGGCAGCAGATCGAAATCATTCATGATCGGCACCAGGTGGACCGTACCGAGGCGGGACATTTCGTTCTGCTTGGGATCCAGTTCCACAATCTCCCTGGAGTGACACCGGGCCACGGTCTTGAGGGCCTCCAGGTCGGCGGGATTGTTGGTTTTCAGGGAAACCTGCTCCCAGCGGGCCACTACGGCCTTCAGGCCCTTGTCGGCAAACACCGTTCCGATGCCCCCGCGCCCCGCCTGTTTGTAACGAACCCGCTTGCGGGCATTGTCATACCAGGAAAAGTTCAGGCAACCGATACGGGTATTGGCTGCGCCGGGACCGGCCGAGATCACTGAAATACCAACCTTCTTGCCTTGGGAGAAGTGATCCGTCAGCACGTCGGAAAGCGCGTAGGCATCCTCTGGCAGCCCCGGGATCTGAAGGATGTCGATCTTCTCTTCGATGCCGTCGATGACAACCACCGTATCCCCTTGGGTCTTTCCGGTGATCCGAAGGGCATCGAAACCGGAAAACTTCAGATAGGGGCCGAAATAGCCTCCCACGTTGGAATCGATTACCGAACCGGTAAGCGGGGAGATTGAGGTCACAATGCTTTTACCCGATCCGGGATAGGCCGGCGTGCCTCCCATGGGACCCGAAGCGATGCAGATGGCATTTTGCGGATCGTTCCATTTATTGACGCCTTTCAGGGCATCCCACAACAGCCAGAGATCGAAGCCTTTACCGCCGATGAAGGTTTTCTTGATTTTCTCCTCGATGGGGCCGATGGCGATGTTCCCGGCGGACAGGTCCACATCCAGATACTGGTCGGTATAGCCTTTATCGACATTGCGCCGCGAATAGGCCAGGGTCTTGCGTGTGGTGGATTTCATTGGGGTCATGGTCTCGCTCCTGTAAAATATCGTTGATTGACTCTATTTAAGTGCTTCGCGAACTTCAGAGAACTGCCGGGCCGGCGAAAAAATGTCCATGGCCGCCTGGTCCTGTTGGGATGCGGTGCCGGAAATCATCCGTGCGGCCAGTTCGCCCATGCCCGGTCCAAGCATGAAGCCTTGACCGCACATGCCGGTGATATGAAACAACCCCCCGATTTCAGGGCTCCAGCCCACGATGGGCGATCCGTCAGGACTCATGGGGTAGCACCCTCGCCATACCCGCCGCACCCGCAGGGTTTTCAGTCGAGGAATCAGCGCGACCATACGGGCGGCCACCTGAGGCAGGAATACCGAGGTTTCCCGGGTATCGGTGCCGAGAATGGGCGGGTCGGGTGTGATACAGAACACCACCTGACCATGGATATTCTGGTAAAAATAGTAATTCTTCGATCCCGGTCCCGGCCGCAGGTCCACCACCATGCATGAGAACATGCGGGCCACCGGCTCGGTGATGGCCCCTTCGTGGGAATCAGGTATCACCGGCAGGTCTACGCCGGCAGTCGCGCACAGCGGTCGTGAAAAGGCGCCGGCCGCATCCACGACCACCGGCGCCCGGTATTGCCCCTTGTCCGTCTGGATACCCACCACCCGGCCCTTTTCAATCAGCAGGGTGTCTATCCGTTCATTAAAGAGGAATCGGGCGCCATTTTCAAGGGCTTTTCGTGCCAATGCGTTAATGGCCAGGAGCGGCGAGGCTGAGCCGTCGTCCGGAGAGAATGTGCCGCCGAGAAGACCATCGGCATCGATGCCCGGGACGATTCGTCGCACCTGAACGGGGTCGATGAAATCGATATTCAGGCCGAATTGCCGCTGCAGAGGCAGCAGTTTCTTAAGGGCGTGCGCTTCCTGCTCCCGGTAAACCGGGAAGAGATAGCCCCCCCTGAGCCACTCGATGTCGTCGCCGTGCGTCTCCTTCCACGTTGAAAAAATCTCCAGCGAACGCAAACCCACGCGTATTTTTGCCGGGTCGGAGTGGGTGGCCCGGACCCCGCCGATAGCCCGTTTGTTGTCCCCCTGGCCCGGCGATGGCTTGGCGTCCACCACCAGCGTCTTCAGGCCCATGGCCCCCAGTGCCGTGGCCGCGGGAACGCCCACCGAACCGGCGCCTGCGATGATGACATCAATGTTATCCATCCCGATCACCACTCCTTTCACCGGCCAGCGTCCCCAGGGCCACCTCCACGAAGAGCGGACGGTCCACCCGGTCGGTGACCCCTTTCAAATCAACGCCTTCTTCCTGAAAGATCCGCCAGATCATGGGCCGACAGGTCTTGGAACCGCAAGCCCCCATGCCGGCCCGGTTCAACGCTTTCATCTGATTGATGTCCCGCACTCCGCTGCGGACGGCGGATCGGATCTCGCCGACGGTGATGCGCTCGCAGCGGCAAATCACCGCCTCGTCGGGCAAAGGCGCCTTTTCATAAACGGTGGCCGGATCCACCTGGACCTCCTGAACCCGAATGCCGATGGCCCTCTTGGCCGCAGCTTTTTCCATTTTGACCTGGACCAGCAAGGTTCCCGGGTATTTTTTACGGTTAGCCACGACCCGCTGCACCGGGTAATAGCCCAGGATGGCACCGTCGCGGTCGGTCACCGGCACCCGCTGCCCTTTCTCCACCCGTTCGCGCCAGACCTCGTATGGCAGGGTGAGGGTGGGACAATCCGGGTCCTTGCGATAATCCACCAGGGTGACCGCCAATCCCGGGCAGATCGCCACACAGGCCAGACACCCTTTACATTCGGTTCCATCCACCAGGTAGGGCAACCCGGTGATCTTGTCTTCCTCGGTTCGGATTGCACCTTCCGGGCAAACCGAGGTGCAGGGGTTGCAAGGCACCTCCTGGTCACAGTGGAAGATGGGCATCACCCCCTCCTCACCGGGCGGTGGCATCCGGGAAACCGGTGTTCCGGGCCGGGACTTGAGGATGGTGGCCTTTTCATCCCATTCGGCCGGAATAGCGTCGGCATAGCGACCCAGTGCCTTGGCAATCTTCAGGCCTTCGATCTTGCCGGTGAACATGGCAGCCGAGGCCTCGGCAATTTCCTGGGCATCCCCGGCAGAATAGACATCCATATCCCATTGTTTGGCCTTGAGGTAAAATTCGTTGACTTCGGCCAACCCCACGGCGATCAGGAGGGTATCCACGGCAAACGATTTGCTGGAGCCGGGAACCATCTGCCAGGCGTCATCCAGTTGAGCGATGGTGACGCCGGCCACATGCGCGTCGCCATGGGCCGCCACCACCGTATGCCGGGTGAAAATGGGAACGCCTAGCCGTATCAGCTTGTCCGCATGCACCTTGTAGCCACCCACCTGGGGCAGGGCCTCGATGAGCGCCACCACTTCGATGCCCGCCTGGATGGCATGGTATCCCGCAATCAGCCCCACATTGCCGCCGCCCACGATGAGCAAGCGCTCCGAAGCTTTGATCAGATCTCGATTGACCAGGGTCTGGAATGCCCCGGCACCATATACACCCGGCAGGGTGTTGCCGGGAAAGGAGAGCATTTTCTCTCTGGCGCCGGTAGCCGCAAGCAGCTTTTTTGGACGGATCCTGCGATACGTGTTCTTTTTTACAACCCCCACGATACCGTCCGAGAAGACGCCCACAGCGGTGGCATCCAGCCATATCTGCACCGAGGGCAATTCCCGCAGTTGTGCCGCTAAGATGCCGCCAATTTCAAACCCTCGTGTGCCGGCGTGGGAATCTTCCACGGAGCCGAAGAACTTGTGGGTCTGCAGGACCAGTTTACCCCCCAGGCGATCTTTGTCATCGATGACCAGGGTTTCGATGCCCAGTTTGCCCAGTTCGATGGCGGCGCTCAATCCGGCCGGCCCGCCGCCGATGATCAACACCGCCACCGGCTTTTCCGCTGCCGGTTCAAAAACTGGCTTGCCAACCGCCTCCGGCAGATTGGGGAGACCCTCCACCGATTGCACCGCCATCTGTTTTTTCAGAGGTGTCATACATGCCTTGACAGGAATGCCGTCAGCCATGACCAGACACTGGGAACACTGACCGTTGGCACAGAACAGCCCCTGGGGGCTGCCGTCTTTGTGGTGGTGGCCAAATACATGAATATCATTGGCGAACAAGGCCGACGAGATCATCTCCCCAGCCCTGCCGGTTAAGGGGGCGCCATTCCAGGTAAACGGCACCTCCGCGTCCACCGGTACATCCAAAATGGGATGGGATTGAAGTCGCTTGATGGGCATTATCGTTGTATCTCCCGGTTTTCCATGTAGTGGTTGAATCGCAACACGTGGGCCTCGGCCAGCAGCCGTGCCTCGTCCGCATTCTTTCTTTCCACGGCGTCGATGATGTTGCCCAGGTCTGTGAAATTTTCCTCCATTTCACGCTGTTTCATGACCAAAAAGGTTTCATAGTACTGGTCGATGTTGTCATGGACCGTGTGATGCAGGGAGAGGTAGACCGGATTTCCTGTAATCTCAGACAGGTACAGATGAATCTGCTTATCCACCTCCACGAACCCCTTCTGGAAATCGCTGCCCTTTTCGGCAAACTGGCGGGCCTGCTCCAGCAGGGATCTGAGATGGATGACATCTGCCGGGGTCGCCCGTTCGGCGGCCAGTGCCGACACGCGTCCTTCCACGCCCACGCGAAACTCTGTGAGGTGCCGGAGGGAGACCTTCTGGTATCGGATCAGCAGGGCCAGGCTTTCGTTGATCTGGTCGTAACTGATATCCTGCACCACGGCACCGCCGCCCACCCCCAACTTGATCTCGATGAGGCCCTTTTGCTCCAGCACCCGCAAGGCCTCTCGCAACGTTCCCCGGCTCACCTGGAGCACCTCTTTTAGCTCGCGCTCCGAAGGGAGCATTTCGCCGGGCATCAGTTTTCCCGCAAGAATGGTCTCCTGGATCTGTTCCACCACATCCTGAAAAATCCGGGTCTGTTTGGCTGCTTTGAACATCGTGTCTTTCCCCATGCATGCCGCATCCTCCTGCGGGATCGCCATCAGCGTGCTTCCGGATCAGCTGATGAATGCAACGCCGGAGGAATGCAGGATTTAGTAATGGTTAAACCATTTAATGGAATGGTTTAACCATTACAGTTGTCAATCACTGATGTCAAGCCCCGACCGTCGCCCGCGGACCAATCTCCCGTTTTTGGGGTTGCCGTCCTGAAACACATGCCGGCCGCATGATTTCCCTTGACACGATAAAGGAGTAGAACGTAGTTGAACTATCTGCGATGACGCGAACCCAAAAGGAGATCGAATCCATGTTGACCAATAAAAAAATCGGTATGATCGGAACCGGAAATATGGGCAACGCCCTCATCGACGGATTGATCCGATCCGGTGCCGCCCTGCCCGAAAACATCATCTGTTCAGATGCCAGCGAGCGGCAGTTGGAACCCATAAGGCAGAAGCACAAGGTAACCACCACCACGGACAATATCGAGGTGGTCAAGTCAGCGGACATCATCATCTATGCCATCAAGCCCCAAATTATGGCCAGCGTGCTCAAGGAAACCGCCGACTACCTGGACATGAGCAAACTGATCATTTCCATTGCCGCCGGTGTTCCTTTGGCGGCCATAGAGTCACTGCTCAAAAAAGACCTTCGCTTGATCCGGGTCATGCCCAACGTGGCTGTGGCTGTCCGTGAAGGCGCCACGGCTGTCGCCGCCGGCGGCCATGCCGACAAGCGGGACGTCGAACTGGCCATGGCGATTTTCGATTCGGTGGGAAAATCCATTTTCCTCAAGGAAAACGATTTGATGGACGCCATCACGGGGCTCAGCGGCAGCGGCCCGGCCTATATTTTCATGATTGTCGATGCCCTGGCCGATGCCGGCGTTAAAGTGGGGCTTTCCCGAAAAGATGCCCTGTTCCTCTCCTCCCAAACGATTCTGGGCGCGGCCAAGCTGCTACTTGAAACCAATGCCCATCCCGGTCAACTCAAGGATTCAGTCACCTCACCGGGCGGTACAGCCATCGCCGGCCTTCACACGTTGGAAAAAGGCGGGCTTCGTACCACACTCATCAATGCCGTGGAAGCGGCCACCAACCGGTCCAGGGAACTCGGGGAGGCCATGATCAAAAACTTTTCCAACGGCCAAACAAAGCCCTGAGCCCTGAAAAATAGCTGATAAGCTGTTGATCTGATAGGCTAACAGGCTCAGAGCTGGAAGCCTCAACCTTGAACCCTGAACCCAGAACCCTGAACCCAGGACCCTGAACCCTTGAACCCTGAACCCTCAGCCGTTGTCAAAAACGTCACGGTCGTCGTCCGGGTCGCATTGGGAGCCATTTTCCTGTTCTCCTGCGCCGGTAAAATCGCCGACCCGGCGGCCTTTGCGGCAATTGTAACCAACTACCAGTTGCTTCCACCGCCGTTGGTTTCAGCAACCGCCGTGGTTTTCCCCTGGATCGAGGCGGTGTGCGGACTGGCACTGGTTTTCGGCCGGATAGAAAAGGGTGCGGCGCTACTGATAAGCCTGATGATGGTCGTTTTTACCGGGCTCCAGTTTTATAACGGCTATCGCGGATTGAACATCGCCTGTGGTTGTTTTTCCCTGGCTGCCAATGAGCCATCGAATATCGCCGTGAACACGCTGCGAAACCTGGTTATTCTGGCGGCAGGGGCATGGGTTCTTTTCTATTCGAGGCACCAGCGGCCAACGTCTTTCCGATGATCGGGGCGATTTTATTGTAACCCGCTAAGGATTCGGCGGCTCACCAGGAAAGAGCGCAGTCATATCATAATGCCACCAACGTATGAGGATTGACCGCAGGCATGTTCACAGAATCGATCTCCTATCCCGCAGCCCTGTTCGCAGGCCTGCTATCCTTTTTTTCCCCGTGTATACTGCCGTTGATCCCGGCCTATTTCACCTTTATCACCGGACTTTCATTGGATGAATTAACCAGCGCCCGGACCACGGGTGTCCGCGCCCGGGTAATCCTCGCAACGTTGAGTTATGTTCTTGGTTTTTCATTGGTTTTCGTCCTTATGGGCGCTTCTGCGTCATTGATCGGTGGGGCCATCTTCAAATACCGGGACTGGATACGAATCATCGGAGGACTTCTGATCATCCTGTTAGGCATTCACATGACCGGGTTTTTCAGATTCGGGTTCTTAGAGTTCGAACGGCGACTTCAGGTGCAGAAGAAGCCCCTTCATTTTATGGGAACTTTTTTCGTCGGAATGGCCTTCGGGGCGGGATGGAGCCCATGCATCGGCCCACTGTTGGGATCCATCCTCATTGTGGCCGGCAACCAGGAAACAGTGGCCGATGGCATTGGGCTGCTTTCGGTTTATGCCGCCGGATTGGCAATACCTTTTTTGATGCTTGCAGTATTTGTCGATTCACTGTTATCCTTCATAAAAAAGGCATCCTGGTCGATAAGGTATATCAACTTGACCGCAGGTCTGCTGCTGCTGATCCTCGGCCTGCTGCTGGTTACTGACAAACTGAATCTGATCAGCGCATAGGATACGTGATGTTATGGTAAAACGTTGGAAACTGGCGACCATTGCCCTGACGATATTGATGACCCTGTTTACAGGGGTCGTTAATGCATCTGGAACCCAAACCGGCGACGCCGGTATCCAGTGGTTTTCATACGCCGAGGGCAGACAACGGGGAGAGGCCGAAAACAAAAAAGTGTTTCTGGTCTTTAATGCAGACTGGTGTCGCTACTGTCTTCAGATGGAAAAGGAGACGTTTCAAAATCCCACGGTCATCGCCTACGTCAACCGCAACTTTGTCCCGATCAGTGTCAACTCGGACAAGGAGCAGGACATTGCCGCCAAGTACAGTGTCAGGGGGCTTCCCAGCACGTGGTTCATTTCGGAAAGCGGAGACAATATTGGTAATCGTCCCGGGTATATTGCTGCGGATGAGATGCTGAAAATCCTCAAATACATTGGTTCCGACAGTTACTTGACCATGAGCTTCAAGGCTTTCGTGGAAAAGGATAAATAAGGCGTTCAAACCAACACCGCTATATCACTCGGAAATGCAGCCGGCGGTCCTGATCGATCTGGGCTAACCTCTTCGGATCAGTCGAATGAGTACGGAGATGGTGATAGCCAGTGACAGGATCCCCAGGAGACAGGGGACCCAGATGTAGTCATGGTAACTGGGCGTATCCAGGGATGCGGCAACGCCGGTGATGCTGAACAGCAGCACCGCTAAGGCAAAAGCCAAGGTCAGCAACATGGTGGGCTCCGTGTCGTACCATGGGATAAAGGCTCGGCGGAAAAGTAGTTCGCTTTTATATTTCACTTTCATGCATACCTCCGGAGCTTGCTGTCAAATGGGCCCATTATGCAATAGAGAACAAGCGCTTCCGAAAAAGCGGCTGTTCGATCGGCAGCTGATTTCGACGGTTGTCGCGCTGATGATAATTGGAATCGGTGGATGTGCCGTGACTCCGAAGACGCTCTCCATCAAGGACAATCCGACCCGCTTGATGGAACATACCATCCTGAAGACGGCCACGTTGCCCGTGGTGTCCCGGGAACGACTGATCGCCGACCTGGCCGATGCCCGGGTGGTCTATGTGGAAGAAAGCCATACGAACCCTTACCACCACGCCATTCAGTTGGAAGTCATCAAAGGGCTTGAGCCAACCACTGCGCATCTGACCATCGGCATGGAGATGTTCGATCACACCTACCAGCCGGTGCTGGATCAGTGGACGGCCGGCGAGCTTGACCAGACCGCTTTCATAGAAAAAACCCACTGGTATGCCAACTGGCGCTTCGATTTTGATCTGTACCGCGATATTCTCGAATATGCAAAGGAAAAAGGCCTTCGGATCATCGCCCTGAATATGCCTTTTTTCATCCCTTCCAGAATAAGGGTGGGGGAATTGCCAGTCTATCGGAAGCGATTCGAATGCATCTGCCGGACATCATCGATACAACCAATGCTGACCACCGGGCCTATCTGGAGGAGATCTTCAATCTGCATACGTTCAGCGGCAGGAAACCATTCGATTTTTTCTACGAAGCCCAGTGCACCTGGGAAGATGCCATGGCCGACGCTGTCGCCAAAAACCTGGGATCGGGGAAAATGGTGGTGCTGGCGGGTAACGGTCACATCATCCGTAAATTCGGCATCCCCGACCGGGCTTTCGCCCGATCGCATGCCCTCTTCAAGACCATCTACCTGGCACCGGTGGGCGACGAGGCAGGAACTATCCTGGGCCGATTACCTGTGGGTGACACCTGAGACGCGCATGCCCCAGAGGCGGATGATCGGCAGTACAACGAAAAAACAATAGCAAGCCTATCCTATTCCACTTGATCGATGCGCGTAAATGTCAAAGGATTTGCCAGAGTGAGAACGCCGGCATGGGCCAAAAGGCGCCACTGCTGGATGTTCGCCGCCTATCCACACTTGGTGAACCCGCAAAAATGACACGTCATACACCCCTCTTCGAAGCTGATGGTCTGGCTGCACTCGGGGCAGACTCGCCCATCAGGCGGCTCCCCTTCCGTTTTATTTTGTCATCTTTTAAATAATGTTGTTCCAATACCCGCGAGATCGCATCGGGGATGGAGAGCACCAGGCCCCCATTTTGAAAAACGGGGTGCTCGCCGCCAATCCCCTTGAGTTGTTCCACCACCTTGTCCACGGTAACGCCGGACCGAAAGGCCAGTGAGACCAGACGGCCAATGGCCTCGGTCTGGGCGGTGGTGGAACGGCCTGATTTACCGATGGTGGCAAAGACCTCGAAGGGTTTGCCGTGATAGTCGGTCACCGTCACGTAGAGTTGCCCCAGACCGGTCTTTACCCGGGTGGTAAAGCCTTGCAGGGTATCGGGACGTTTGCGGACGGCGGTCATGAAGGCATCCTCCTCGCTTTTTGGCCGCTGAAAAGGAGAGCACCTGGTTCTCCTTGCTGCCGTCCCGGTAGATGGTAACGCCTTTACAGCCCAGTTCCCAGGCCAGGTCGTAAATCTTCTGCACATCCGCCACCGTGGCGTCCCGGGCCAGGTTGACCGTCTTGGATACGGCGTTGTCCGTGTGTTTCTGAAAGGCCGCCTGCATGCGCAGGTGCCATTCCGGCGAGATGTCGTGGGCAGTGACGAAGACCTGTTTCACCGCATCCGGGATCTCGTCCATGTGGGCGATGGTGCCGGCACCGGCGATGGCCTCCATGAGCGCTTCGGAGTAGAACCCCTGCCGTCTGGCCGCGGCCTCGAAGCGGGGATTGACCTCCGTGAGCTTGTCGTTGTCCATGACCGTGCGCACGAAACTCAATGCAAAAAGCGGCTCGATGCCGGACGAGCAGTCACTGATAATGCTCAGTGTTCCGGTAGGGGCGATGGTTGTGGTGGTGGCGTTGCGGTAGGCCCGCAGGCGGTCACCGCTGTAGCGGCTCTGCTCATAATTGGGAAACACGCCGCGTTGCTCGGCCAGGGCCAGGGAGGCTTGGTGGGATTCGGTCTGGATAAAACCCATGATTTCATCGGCCATGCCCAGGGCCTTTTCGCTGTTGTAGGGAATGGACAACTGGAACAGCAGATCGGCAAAACCCATGATTCCCAGACCAATCTTGCGATTGCCCTTCACCATCCCATCGATGGCCGGCAAGGGATAGCGGGACATGTCGATGGTATTGTCCAGAAAACGAACCGATGTCCACACGGTCTCTTTCAAGGCATCAAAATGATTCTCGCCTCACCCTGATCGTCGATGACGAACTTGGAAAGGTTGATGGACCCTAAGTTACAGGCTTCCATGGGCAGCAAGGGCTGTTCACCGCATGGGTTGGTGCTCTCGATCTCGCCCAACGCCGGCGTGGGGTTGTCCCGGTTGATGCGGTCGAGAAATACGATCCCCGGATCACCGTTTTTCCACGCTTGTTGGATCAGCGCCGAATAGACCTCCCGGGCATTGAGCGTCCCCACCGTCTGGCGGTCCCGTGGATCCACCAGATCGTAAATGTCATCGCTTTTGACCGCCTCCATGAAGGCTTCGGTAATGCCCACCGAGATATTGAAATTGTTCAACTCGGTATTGGTGGACTTGCAGTGGATAAACTCGATGATATCCGGGTGATCCACGCGCAGGATCGCCATGTTGGCGCCACGGCGTGTCCCCCCCTGCTTGACCTGCTCGGTGGCGGTGTTGAAGATCTTCATGAAGGAAATCGGGCCGGAGGCAATACCGCCGGTGGTGCCCACCATGGAGTTCTTGGGCCGCAGCCGGGAGAAGGAGAAGCCGGTGCCGCCGCCCGATTTATGGATCACGGCTGCATTTTTGAGCGAGTCGAAAATGCCCTCCATGCTGTCCTCGATGGGCAGCACAAAACAGGCCGCGAGTTGCCCCAGGCGCCTGCCGGCATTCATCAGGGTGGGTGAGTTGGGAAGGAACTTGAAATCCGTCATCAGGGTATAGAACTGCTCGGTGATGTTCTGGATGTCGGCGTTTTCGTCGTAATTCTCCTCCGCCTGGGCGATGTGCCGGGACACCCGGTGAAACATCTGGGCCGGTGTCTCCTGGATCCTGCCGTCCGTATTTTTCTTCAGATAGCGCCGTTCCAGCACGGTCCTGGCGTTGGATGAAAGATCGATACCGTTTCTGATGAACATGTCCCGGGTCAATCTCACCGGCCCCTGGGCACTCAGGCCGTATTCGGCCAGTTTGGCCTTGACCATCTCATCCACCATTGGAGAAGAGATGTGCCGAAGGTCCATACGGTCGATGGTGGATCGAATAAACCGGGCGACCTCTTTGGCCTGGCGTTTATTGACGGCATTGGCGCCGATGAGGTTCTTGCAGAAAACCTGGTCATCCCAAACATGCGTGTTCAGATCCACGTTTCCATCGTCCACGATGAGGATTTTCTCTTTTTGTGCCATAGGGTGTCACAACTCCATAATAGGGTATGCGGTTTACGGACCTGCTGCCCGGATCCAGAACCATGGTTCCGCCTGCAACCTTTCGGGTAGGGCGGCTCACATCCGACTCCGAACGCTGCGGGAAAAAGAAACCCCGAGCACCTGCAAGTGGCGGCGTCGCTGTTTCTCTGGTGTGGGAATCCTGCCCGAATCGGACGAATGCCAGCACGACACGAGGGGGGAATGGGGACCTGCCATACAGGGTCAACACGATGGAAGCAGTCAATGCCGCAACCCTGCCGCACCGGCATGAAAATGTCTCTCACACAACATGTTGTATGTCAAGCAACTTTTAACACAACATATGCCCACAACAACCATTCACAAAAACTTACCCCGTCTTGGCTGAAACGCATCCAACAAATCTCCTCCATCGTGGTTTTTTCTGCAAACACAACAGGTTGGCAATCTCTGGGTCGACCCGTCAAGGCCACTACATATAGAAAAAGTTTCTTGACAGACAACTATATCTTGTTATAAGAATGCTTTCACTGCCTCACGACCCATGGGGCTGGAATTACACCATATCCGAAATTGCCCGATGGATTGCACACCCTGAAAAAATGCCGACAACGGCGTTTTTTCGTCGTTTCAAATCACAAAAACCAAAAGTTGCCCCCGAGGAGAGATCCGTGATTGAACAGATCAAAAAACGTGACGGCCGAATTGTCGAGTTTGATTCATCCAAAATCACCGCGGCCATTGCCAAAGCCGGTCATGCCTCGGGAGAATTCGGGGAACGGGACGCCAAGAAAATGACCCTGCGGGTCCTGACCCTGGCCCATGAACTTCGCCTGGGTCCCACCCCCGAGGTGGAGGAGATCCAGGATATCGTCGAGCGGGTCCTGCTGGACTCTCCCTATTACAAAACGGCCAAGGCCTACATCATCTACCGGGAGCAGCATGCCCAGATCCGGAGCATCACCACCGAGGCCCAGGTGGACCTGGTGGAGCACTACATCCGCAAGCTGGACTGGAAGATAAAAGAGAACAGCAACATGTGCTACTCCCTCCAGGGGCTCAACAACTACATCTCCTCGGATGTCACCGCAGAATACTGGCTCAACAAGATCTATCCGCCGGAGATTCGACGGGCCCATACCGACGGGGACCTGCACATCCACGACCTGAGTCTGCTGTCGGTCTATTGCGTAGGCTGGGATCTGACCGACCTGCTGCGCAACGGATTCAAAGGCGTCGAGGGCAAGGTCGAAAGTGCACCGCCCAAGCACCTGCGCTCGGCCCTGGGCCAGGTCGTCAACTTCTTCTACACCCTCCAGGGAGAGGCGGCCGGCGCCCAGGCGTTGTCCAACTTCGACACCCTGCTGGCACCTTTTATCCGTTACGACAAGCTGGGTTACGCCCAGGTCAAGCAGGCCCTCCAGGAGTTCGTCTTCAACATCAACATTCCCACCCGGGTGGGCTTCCAGACCCCTTTCACCAACATCACCATGGATCTTGGTGTGCCGGGCACCTTGAAGGACCAGCCGGTGATCATCGGCGGCGAGGACAAAAAAGCCACCTACGGCGAGTTCCAGGCGGAGATGGACACCTTTAACCGGGCCTTTGCCGAAGTGATGATCGAAGGAGACGCCAAGGGTCGCGTCTTCACCTTCCCCATCCCGACCTATAATATTACCAAGGATTTCGACTGGGACAACCCCAACCTGGAGACCGTGTGGCAGATGACCGGCAAATACGGCATCCCCTATTTCTCCAACTTCGTCAATTCCGACATGTCGCCGGAAGACGCCCGTTCCATGTGCTGCCGCCTGCGGCTCGACAACCGTGAACTGCTCAAACGCGGCGGCGGCCTGTTCGGCGCCAACCCACTGACCGGCTCCATCGGTGTGGTGACCATCAACCTGCCGCGCATCGGCCATGTCGCCCAAGACGAAAGTGAATTTTTCGATAGTCTGCAGTCCAAGGTCGACCTGGCCATAGAAAGTCTGGCGATCAAGCGTAAGGTGCTTGAACAGTTTACCGACAAGAATCTGTACCCTTATTCCAAGTTCTACCTGCGGGCTATCAAGAACCGCTCCGGCCTCTACTGGAAAAACCACTTTTCCACGATCGGCATCGTGGGGATGAACGAAACCTGCCTGAACTTCCTGGGAACGGATATCACCACCAACCGGGGCCAGGCCTTTGCCGTGAAGACCATGGATGCGCTGCGGGCCATGATCACCGAAATCCAGGACCGTACCGGAGATATCTTCAATCTGGAAGCCACACCGGCCGAAGGCACCTCCTACCGCCTGGCCATGATCGACAAGCGACGCTATCCGGAGATCCTGTGTGCCAATGAAGATGATGTTCAAAAGGGCGCCGCCCCCTATTACACCAACTCCACCCAACTACCGGTCAATCATACCGACGATATCTTCGAAACATTGATGCTTCAGGACAACCTGCAGACCAAATACACTGGCGGCACTGTACTGCACCTGTTTTTAGGCGAACAAGTCACCGATATCGGGACGGTAAAATCGCTGATCCGCAAAGTGTCGGGAAATTATCATCTGCCCTATTTCACCCTGACCCCCACCTTTTCGATCTGCCCATCCCACGGCTACCTAAATGGTGAACAGACCCGCTGCTCCCACTGCGACCGGGAAACGGAGGTGTACTCCCGGGTGGTGGGGTACCTGCGGCCGGTGAAGCAGTGGAACGACGGCAAACAGGCGGAATACCGCCGACGCCGGCCATTCAACATAAACCTCGAAGAACCGGGAATAACGGCGGCGGTGGTCATGCAATCGGAAACCCCGTGCAACCCATCCCTGGACGTCCCGACCGAAGCGCTGGATCCGGTCTGCACCGAGGATGCCCTGCGGCAGATGGGAAACGTGTAAAATCGACCTATGATCCTGGCCGGCCTCCAGAAAAATTCATTCATCGATTTTCCCGGGAAAATCAGCTGTGTGCTTTTCACCACCGGCTGCAACTTCATCTGTCCCTATTGCCACAACGCCGACCTGGCCCGGGGCGAGTATCCAGAACGGTTCGAATTAACGGAGGTGATTGATTTTTTAAGATCCC
Source organism: uncultured delta proteobacterium (assembly GCA_963697225.1). GTDB lineage: Bacteria > Desulfobacterota > Desulfobacteria > Desulfobacterales > Desulfosarcinaceae > Desulfosarcina. The sequence continues at coordinate 22,939 of CAVONM010000008.1, read as the reverse complement.
GCCAGGGCATGCTCGACGGCGTGGCCATCACCGGTGGCGAACCCACACTGGACAATGGTCTTTTCGATCTTTGCCGAGCCATCAAATCGCTGGGATATCCGGTGAAGCTGGACACCAACGGCAGTCGACCCGGGGTGCTGCGTCGGTTGCTGGCCCAGCACCTGGTGGATTTTATCGCCATGGACATCAAAGCGCCGTTGGATGACTACCACCCCTTTTGCCGCAACCTGCAAATCCATGCACGGCTGGCAGAGAGCATCCGGCTCATCATGGAATCCGCCCCCGCTTACGAATTTCGCACCACCTGCGCAGCGCCCTTGGTAACCGAAAGCGCGATCAAAACAATCGCCAAAACAATCGAAGGTGCCACCTGTTATGTGCTTCAGCCATTCAACCGCCGCGCTGTTTGCCTCGACCCCGAGTTCAACCACCAGCAGGATCCTACCATCTTTCCGGAAGCGATGCAGCGCTTAAAGGCCTTGGCCGAACCCTTTGTCAATCGCTGCATAATCCGGTAACTTTCCGCCGCTCACCTCACCTGCCCAATGCAGAGCCGATTACGGTTTTCACCCTGCAGCTACCCATTTTTCCAGCCCTCTTCTTTCCCCCACCCTAAACCATTTCCCACACATAATTTAATTTAATTTTTCTACAATTCGACAGGCTAGCGCACAATAGCAATGATCGTTGACCACCTGGAAAATCAATTTCTTTCAGAACATCGCAAATTGCTGCCGAAGATAGAGGTTTTTGATTGTACCAAATTTGAACCAGGAAACGTACTTAGATCATGAATCTCAAACCAGCACTATATAGAATTGCCCCCAGTGCCATTCTTGCTACCCTGTCATCTTATCGACAACCACTACGGGTGTGGCAGCCAATGTGAGCCTTCGCTGGGACCCCAATCATCCCACCCCCGAAGGTTACCGGGTATTCGCCCGAAAAGGCCATCAGATCTACAACTACAGTCAACCCGACTGGGAGGGCACTGCCGCTTCCTGTACCCTCGACAATCTCGAAGGCCAGACCGAATACTACTTCGTGGTCCGGGCTTACCACCGCGGTCTGGAGAGTGCTGACTCAGACGAAGTCCACTACATCCCGCCGGAAATGAGACAATGACGATGACGGCATACCCGATGACTGGGAAGCCCGCTTCGGACTGGATCCTGGCGCCGATGACGCCGGCGGTGACATCGATCAGGACGGCATCAGCAACCGAGATGAATTCCGCGCCGGTCTGGAGCCTGATGACCGGGGTGTGGGAGCGGCGCCGCAGCGTCCGGAGTTACGTCTTCCCGACATCCGATGCCCTGGTGGAGCGCAACCCGCTGCTCGATGCGGGAAAATTTTCAGACGCCGACGGGGATCTCCATATCGCCACGCAGTGGCAGGTAGCGGACAGCGTTACCGGAGATGTCCTGCTGGATGTGGTGACCGATCGCTGGCTCAACCTGCTGCGGGTGCCGCTTATGCTGCTCAACGGCGACAGCGCCTACGGCTGGCGGGTCCGTTTTTTCGACTCCGGCGGACGGGCATCCGCGTGGTCGGCAAGGGCCTATTTCACCACCCAGGCGGCGAATGACGATCTTGATGGCAACGGCATCAGCGACGGTCAGGAAGGTGGTGTGGTTCAGGCCCCGGTGACGGATTCCTTAACATCGCCAACCATCACCTGCGAACCCACGGACCTCGTCGTGGCATCCGAAGACACCGTCGCAGAAATCGAGCAGGCGGCGTTGATCGACCCGATCGATTTGGAAATCGATGAGACGACGCCGGACCGCCTGCCTTCAGCCATGCTGGCCTACAAGCTGGTGCTTCACCGACCCGGCCAGCGGGCGCTGGTGACGATCAAACTCTCCGATCCGGCACCCGCCGGGGCCACATGGATCAAGTACGATGCGGTCAATGGATGGAAGGATTATTCCCATCACGCGGCCATATCCGCAGACCGCCAGTCAGTGACCGTTGAAGTCAAGGATGGCGCTTATGGCGATGCCGACGGCGTGGCCAACGGAATCATCGTAGACCCGTCAGGTCTTTCCCCAGCACCACCGGCAGCGTCCACCGCCGGGGGGGGCGGCGGTGGCGGCGGCTGCTTCATTTTGACCGTCCAAAACGGAAGCGAGACGGACCATGACCATGGCCCTTTACAGTGGGTCCGTTTAAAGATAAGTCGGTTCCTGTCCTTCCACAACATAATGTGATAGTAGGTAGAATGGTAACAACATAGAGTGTGGGCAAATCATTTTAAAGGGCCTGTCGAGCCGCTTTAACTAGCGTTCAACCAGAAAGGCAAGCAATGCGCTTCAAAGAAAAAAAACAGAGACCGGTTTGCGGACGGACCGTCGGTGAACAGAGAACTGGCATTGACCGCCGAGAGCTCTCCTACGATTGGCATATTCCCGAACGCCGAGCCGCGGCGGAGCGTCGGTTGGGTAGAAAATACGCCATCAGCAACCATGGAAGGTTACGCGATCTGCCCGGTGCTGAAGTGTGAGCACGATCACGCTCCCCTTCAGCCGTCACCCATTCCCGCCCGACGATAGAGGTCGAAGAAGTGGTGGGTGGGACCGAATCCCTTCCCTAAAGACAGCGCATTTTCAATCGCCCCGGTAATGTAGATTTTGGCCCGGGTCACTGCATCGAAAAAAGACTCGCCCCGCGCCATGTGGGCGGCAATGGCCGACGAAAAGGTGCAGCCGGTTCCGTGGGTGTTGGCCGTGTCGATCCGCCGGCTCTCCAGCAGCCTGAAATCTTGTCCGTCAAACAGCACATCCGTGGCGCTCCCCCGCCCTAAATGTCCCCCCTTGACGACGACCATTTTCGCCCCCAAAGCCGATATATCCCTGGCAGCGGTTTTCATTGCATCGATATCCACGATCTTCTTTCCCAACAGGGCCTCGGCTTCGGGCAGGTTGGGGGTGACCACCTGAGCCAGCGGGAACAGGTGTCGAACCAGAGCCGCCTGGGCATCGGGCTGAAGCAGGGCGAACCCGCTTTTGGAAATCATCACCGGATCCAGAATCACCGGCGGGAGCGAATCAATGGTTTTCAGTGCCCGAGCGATGGCCTCGATAAGCGAGATGCTGGCCACCATGCCGATCTTCACGGCATGAATGGGCATGTCGTCAAACAGGCAGGTGATCTGGTCGTGAACGATCTCCGGCCGCATCTCCTGGATGGCATAGACTTTCTGCGTATTCTGCACCGTCACCGCGGTCACGGCGCTCATGCCGAACACCCCCAGGGCCTGAAAGGTTTTCAAATCCGCCTGGATGCCGGCCCCTCCCGATGAATCGGATCCGGCGATGGTCAATGCCACGCGCATGTCGTTCTCCTGGTTGGTAATGATCGTGATAGAAAGAAAATCGGCGATCGAATCGATCGACCGTTTGATTTATTGAAACAAAAGGGTATCGTCAACGGAAAACCGGTCAGACCGTCCTCCGGAAGGGCAATCTGAGGAAAAGCAGCCTAAAAATAATTCAGCTTTTCGGCCACCTGCCGATAATGGTAGTGAAACGCTGTCAACGAATCAACTAGTTGACCGAACTGATCAATATACCCGCACTCCTGCTTTGACCGGGATAGCGAACAACACCGATGTCGTCGAAAAGAAACATGGCTCCCAAACCACACCATCCGATCAACTCGATCAACAACACCAGCGGCGGGGTCGTCGGCATCCTCATCGCCGTGGTGCTAGTGCTCGCCCTTGCCGGTGGCGGAGGGTTTCTGGCCTACAACAAGTACTATAAAAAAGAGCCGCTTCGATCCAAACTCGCTTCCATGAAAGTCAACGGGGAGCTGATTCGTTTTACCCACGACCAGGTATCCACGGCCCTTTACCGCAATATGGTCATGCTGGATGATATCCTGGTGATGATGGACACGGAACTGGACCGGCTGAAGCGCATCGGCAAGAAGTTTCCCAACCAGCGGGGGATCGTTGCCGCCCAGACTCAAGAACTTACCGTCGCCCGGGACGGCATGGCCAAGGTGCTTGCCGATGTATCCGCCAAGCTGGAGAAAATGTATGTCACCTGGCTGGTGAATCGATCCGAAGGGACCGGTCAGATCCGGTCACAGAAAGGAACGCTCACCCGACAATTGGCCGACGCAATCCGCGGCGAGGCCGTGCTTATCGGGCGCATCCGCACCAACCCCGACGCAACATCTTGAAATGGCATCTTTCGGCCCAGGCCAGCGTTCTCACGCTGCCGAGATCCTCGACGTAGCGCTGCTACGCCTCCGGTCTCACCATCGCTGCGGCCTTGCCCTGAACCAAAATCTACCATTTCCAGTCACTGCCAAGAACTGAGCCGGGTCGACACGTCTTAACGGTAGGTACGGTAGTCCACCCCATACTTCTTGGCCTTGTAGGCAAATTTGCGCACCGTGGTTTTTAGGATCCCCGAAGCCAGGGTGATGTTTCCCCGGGTGTTTTTCAGGGAGTCGATGATCATCTCCTTTTCCAGCGTCCCCACGGCATCCTCCAAAGAAAGATCCGGAAGGGTACCGCTCTCCTTGCCCGTCTGAAGTGTTGGCGGCAGGTGGTAACTGTGAATGGCGCCCTCTTCGCAGAGCAGCACCGCCCGTTCGATGCAGTTTTCCAGTTCACGCACATTACCGGGCCAGTGGTAGACCATGAGCATGTCGATGGCCGGGGTGGAGAGCCGTTTGACTTCCCGTCCGTTCTCTTCGGCATACCGTTCCAGAAAGTAATCCGCCAGCAACAGGATATCGGTCTTGCGTTCCCTTAGCGGAGGCATATAAATGGGAAACACATTGAGACGGTAATACAGGTCTCCGCGGAATGAGTCTTCATCCACCGCCTGTTCCAGGTTTTTGTTGGTGGCTGCAATGATGCGCACATCCACCTTGAGGGTCCGGTGACCGCCCACCCGCTCGAATTCACGCTCCTGCAGAACACGCAGCAGCCTTACCTGCACGTCGGGTTCGATGCTGCCGATTTCGTCTAGGAAGATGGTGCCCTTGTGGGCCAGTTCGAACCGCCCTGGCTTCTGTTTGACCGCCCCGGTGAAGGCCCCCCTTTCATGACCGAACAGTTCACTCTCGATGAGGTTGTTGGGAATGGCCGCGCAATTGACTTTGACGAACGGCCCTTTTGACCGCGTGGAATTGTAGTGAATGGAGTTGGCCACCAGTTCCTTTCCGGTGCCGCTTTCCCCACGGATCAGCACGGTGGCGTTGCTGCGCGAAACCTGGCTGATCATCTGGTAGACTTCGCGCATTTTGTTGCTGTTGCCGATGATGTTGTTGATGCGGTATTTGTTTTCCAGTTCATCCCGCAGACGCTTGTTTTCCGCTCGCAGGGCCTCTTTTTCCAGGTGGATGGTTTCCAGATTGATGGCGTGGCGGGCGAGCATGGTGGCCACCACGGATAGCAATTTGGTGCCGGCCTCCAGAGGGTATTCGGGATCGTAGGCCCTGTCCACACTCAGGGCGCCCACCACCCGTTTTCCCTTTTGCACCGGGACACAAATAAAAGAGACCTCACCCATACCCTTGATTTTGCGCGATGCGGTCCGGTTAAGAAACAGGGGTTCTTCACTGATTTTGGGAATGGCCACGGCCTGGCCGGTTTCGATCACCCGGCCGATGATCCCCTCACCCAGCTTGTATTTCACCCGCTCCATGGCACTTTTGGAAAGGCTGTGGGCGACCTCGATGTTGATTTCGTTTCTCAAGGGATTGAGAATAGAGATGGTTCCTCGCTCCATCTGCATGGACGTGGAGAGGATATCCAGCACCTTGTACATGGATTTTTTAAGGTCCAGATGCTCGTTGAGGGCATCGGATATCTCATAGAAAAGGGTGACTTGTTCGATGGCTTTCATCTTTTTCCTTTTTTTGTCTCACAAGGTAACTCAAAAAATGTATGACAGACCTCTGTTTACAACATTTTTGTAATCTCTGACAACCCCGGAAACCGAGGTTGATCATTTTCTTGCTATAATATGACCATTAACCCTTAACCGCGGAACACATCTTGAAAGGAAATAAGGGAACCGGTAAAGTGAGCCTATGATTCTGCACATCGATATGGACGCCTTTTTGCCTCGGTGGAACAATTGGACCACCCGGAGCTGAAAGGAAAGGCCCTGGTCGTGGGCGGCGACTCGGGCCGGGGGGTCGTGGCGGCCGCCAGCTACGAGGCCCGCCGATACGGCGTCCACAGCGCCATGCCCATGTTCATGGCCAGACAGCGCTGCCCTCGGCTGGTCATCGTCCCCCCTCGCAGGGGCCGCTACAGCGAGGTATCCCAATCGGTCATGGCAATCCTTGGCCGATATTCGCCGATCGTTGAGCAGGTCTCCATCGATGAGGCCTACATGGATGCGGCCGGATGCGGCCGGCTTTATGGCTCTCCCGAGGATATGGCATGCGCCATTAAAACCGACATCCGGGACACGGTGAACCTGACCTGCTCCATCGGCATCGCCCCATTGAAGTTCCTGGCAAAAATTGCCTCGGACATGCAGAAACCCGACGGCCTGACCGTCATCGGCCGTGAAGCCGTTTCCGGTGTCATCGCCGCCCTGCCCGTGGAAAAGGTGCCTGGTGTGGGCAAGCATGCCCATCAGCAGCTCAGGCAGATGGGCATCGCCACACTGGGAGACGTCAGAAAAACCAGACGTAGCATTCTGGTGGATCGGCTTGGCAAATTCGGTCATCGGCTGGTGGATCTTGCCCACGGGCAGGACGAAGCCACCGTCACCCCCCATTCCCCCACCAAATCCATTTCTACGGAGCGAACCCTGTCTTCCGACACACGGGACCGGGAACGGTTGAAGCAACATCTGCTGGCACAGAGCCAGGAAGTGGGCCGCCAGCTGCGTCGCCAGAGATTTCTGGCCCGAACCATCACATTGAAACTGAAAGACACGGATTTCAAACAGACGACCCGCAGCGTCACCCTGGACAGCCCCAGCCAGGCATCGGAAACCATCTACCTCACGGCTGAGTCTCTGCTGGCGAGTCAGTCTTTAGGCAAGGCGGTCCGGCTGATCGGCGTGGGGGCATCCGCATTGATTGCCGACACCACGCCCCAGCAGGCATGCCTGTTTCCGGACATTGAAAGGAAAGAGAGCGGATGGGAAAAAATTGACCGGGCCGTGGACCGGATTGCCGAGCGGTTCGGCCATTCGGCCATTCACCGGGGATCGTTGACGCCGCCTGATGACCTGTCAATGGACTAACTTAGCTCAGAGCTCAAAGCTGATGGCAAAAGACTTCTTCCTGCAACTATGAGCTGTCAGCCAAGAGCTATCAGCTAAATAGAGCTCAACCCTCGGACCCCGGACGTCTGATGCCTGACTTCAGTCCTCCGACTTCAGTCCTCCGACTTCAGTCCTCCGACTTCTGTCCTCTGTCCTCAGTCCTCAGTCCTCAGTCCTCAGTCCTCAGTCCTCTGTCCTCTGTCCTCTGTCCTCTGTCCTCAGTCCTCTGTCCTCCGTCCTCCGACCGCCGGCAGCCATCAGCTGTCGCGGCTTGAACCGCCGCACCCGCAGACGAAAAGCCTTCAGCGCATCCAGGTCGCGTTCGCGGCCGTATCGCAGACCGATGTAGCATCCAATGATCGCATCCACATCCCGCACGAGTGCAGGATGTCGGTCCATCAGCAAGCGGCCATAGTCCAACGGCCCTTGGTGCAATGCCTTGGGGATGCCGGCTCCGGCCATCTTATCCAGAAAACGTCCATAAATCTTCAGTACGTTGTCTTCAAGCGGTTTCGGGGTCCCTTTTTTCCGAATGCTGCCCAGCAGGATCACCCCGGCGACAAACAACGGCGGCAACGCCATAAACAGCAGCCAGACACTTCGCCGTCCCGCGGAAATGCCTATTTGTTTCAAAAGCGCGATCTGGTCTTCCGCGGAAAAGCCCATGAACCACATGTTCCACCTGGTATTTACGGCCTCCCAGGTCTGATGCACGGTTTCGGTCAAGCCGGACAACCAATCGCCCCGGGACCGGCCGAGAAACCAGAGCAGTGCCTCTCCGGCAAGGGCGCGTTCAATACCGGCGTCGATACGGTCTGGGGCTACGGCAAAGGTCGGATCCACACGCACCCATCCCTGCCCCGCCTGCCACACCTCGCACCAGACGTGGGCATCCGACTGGCGAATGGTGAGAAAATCTCCCAGGGCGTTCCACCTGCCCCCCTGATACCCGCCCACGATCCGAGTCGGCACACCGGCAGCCCTCATGAGCACGGTAAAAGCGGTCGCAAAATGCTCGCAAAACCCCTTCCGGCTGGCAAAAAGAAAATCGTCCACGGCGTGAATCCCCAAGCGGTCCGGCTGCAGGGTATACAAGAACCCATTTTCCTTAAAAAAGGCCAGGGCTTCCGCCACCACGGTGTCGGGCTCAGCATGGGTCCGGGCCCACCGGCTTCCAAGGGCAACGGTCTGTGGATTAAGGTTCGATGGAAGCTGCAGATAAGCGTCACCGGGCGCATCGGCAGAATTCTGCTGGTAGTTCAGAAAGGATGCGGCACCGTAATGAAATCGCTGCCAGATGGGTCGACGGGCCATCAGGGTGTGATCGTCCATGATGGTCGCCACGGGATTGGCCCTCACCGGCAAGTCCAGGACGAACAGGTTCCTCTGGCCGTGAGGTTCAAGGATCACCGAATAGCGGGACAGATCCGTGCCGCCGATACTGCCCATACGGATTGCCTGACGGTTGGCGGGATACCAGCCGGCACCGTCAAAGCGTTGGAAAACGATGCCCCGCCAATAGCGCCGGTCCGCATCCGGAACCGAAGCGTCGAACGTCACCGAAAAGGCGGGTTCGTCCACCAGCACCAGCCGGGACACATCACCGATACGTAGGCTGCTGGAAAAACCGGAACGGCTTTGTTTGGCCCATGGGGACCCCCAGAAGCTGCCGGAAAGCCGCGGGAAGAGAAGAAAAAGCACTACCATCAGCGGAACCGCCACAAGGATCAGCCTGGCCGAGAGCTTCAGCTGCCGGCCGATCGAACCCGTGGGATCGTTCACATGGATCAGCACGCCGGTGGTGGTCCAGACCGACATGAACAGGTAAAGGGTCATGGAAAGATTTTCAAAAACGAACAGACTGGTAATGGTCAGGAAATAGGCCAGAAAGACCGTCACCATGCTGTCCCGCAGGCTTCGGATCTCCAAGGGTTTGATGCCGGCCATCACGGCCAGCAGGGCGATAAAATCTCCGCCGTCAAACCGCAGGCCGGCAAACATCAGCACCGCCGTCATGCCGAGGAAAAAGATCGCCAGTCGGACGCTTCGTGACGCCATGGGCCATCCGCGAACGTCCTGAAAGAGCAGATATCCCCACGAGACCGCGCACCACCCCACAGCCCACCAGGGCAGTTGAAGCACCAGGGGCGCCATGGCCACGGCCAGGGCAAGGAGCAACGGGCGAATGGGCTGTCGCTGCATGGCTCAACCGTTTCCGTAAAGGGCCAGCGCCCGGAGGCATCGGTCCCGATGAACCCTGCCGTTGGCGGCAGAAAAGGTTTGTCCGGCCAGGCGCATGCCGAAGCTGCGTCGCTGATGGTGCGCCTGAAGAATATGGAAGCAGAGGATGGAGAGCTTTCTCTCCGTATCGTCGCCCTTGATGTCATCCATATTCAGCATCAGGCCGGCGCCGGCCTGACCGGCAAAGGTTTTGGTGTGAAGCCCCCGGCCCCGCGAATAGGCCTGCCAGTGGATTCGCCCGGGTGAATCGCCGGGTTGGTAGGCCGATAATCCCACAAAATCCTCGACACCCGCCGTTTGACCGACGTCGCCTTTTCGCTGCGCCGACAAGGTCGTGGTGCCGGGCATCGGCGCGGAAATGGGTCGGGGGTAAACCAGACACCGCAGACCGGTGTCGATCCGCGCCCAGGCCTGGAACAATCCCAGGGGATAGTCGCAGGCAATGCGAAGCCATCCCGGGTCAAAAAGCCCCCGATGGCCTGCCCCAGCGCGAACCAGAGCCAGGGCCGGTTGATCGGGCTTGAAATCCGCCCGGATACGATCCGCCGCGTTAAAATACCAGCAAAGGCCGGTTCGCGCCCGGTCCACATCGGCCACGCGAAGGTCCACCTCCACGGATTCACCGGCAAATACCGGCATTGCCGTCGCCGATACCAGGCGCAGGCCGAAGAGCATGCTGTAGGTGTGCATCATGGCCGTCAGTCCGAGGCTACCCAGAAGAAAGGTGAGCAGAAAGCCCAGGTTGTTGTTGTAGTTGACGGAACCGATCAGCATGGCCCCCAGGACCGTCAGGAAAAGCATACCGTAACCCGTGGGAAGAATATAGATGTTGCGCAGGCCCAGGGCCACGGGAACGGTCGTGTTCCCGCCTACAAAGCGGTAAAAGGTGCGGGCAATGGCGGAGGTCACGGCACAGCCACCTCTTGGAAGAGGGTTTCCAGCCGCCTGGCCGGGATCTCTGTCAGGTCGTCGCGGGACCTGAGGCGATGCCCGACCACGCAGACCAATATGGCCTGGATGTCTTCGGGCAGGGCGTAGTCCCGACCGCTGATAAATGCCCAAGAGCGGGCGGCATTCACCAGCGCCAGACCTGCGCGTGGGGAGAGGCCCATGTGAAAATGCTTGCCGGTTCGGGTAAAATCAAGCAGGTCTTGGAGGTAATTCAAAAAAGCGTCGGCCACGTGCACCTGGTCCACCTGTTTCTGGAGTGCCAGCACATCCTCCGGGGTCAGGCACCGTTGCATCTCAGCCAAGGCCTGGCGCTGCGTCCGGTCCCCGCCCAGCAGCCGCCGCTCCGCCTCACGGTCCGGGTAGCCTAATTCGATGCGCATTAAAAACCGGTCCAACTGGGACTCGGGCAGCGGAAAGGTGCCGGACAACTCCATAGGGTTCTGGGTGGCGATGACAAAAAAGGGGGCGGACAACCCGCGGGTCTTGCCGTCGCTGGTGACCTGCCCCTCCTCCATGGCCTCCAGCAGGGCGCTCTGGGTTTTGGGCGTGGCCCGGTTAATCTCGTCGGCCAGCAGCACCTGGGTGAAAACCGGCCCCGGGTGAAAGACAAAGGCACCGGTATTCTGGTCAAAAATGGAACTGCCCAGGATGTCACCGGGCAGCATGTCGCTGGTGAACTGAACCCGTCTGAATTTAAGGCCCATGCATCGGGAGAGCACCTTGGCCAGCGTGGTCTTACCGATGCCAGGGATGTCCTCGATGAGCAGGTGCCCGCCGGCGAACAGGCAGGTCAGTGCCATGCGGATCTGCGCTTCTTTGCCTAAAACCACCTGGCCGACCTGGCCAACGATGGTCTCAAATTGCGGATGCATGCCCATATTTGTGTCACCTGTAAAGGTTGAAGGATCAGAAACGGCGACGCTGTCCTCATTCAATGGGAAACTCGCATTGGGGTCAAGATAAGCGCCAATCGGTAAAATCCAACCCTTATATCGGCCTTTTCGACGAGTCCTGTAGCACGCCTTACGCACACGCCTGGCCTGCGGAAACTTTTTACTGCTGTCTGGAAATTCTGGGATCGTGCTTGGGCATGTCTGGGGTATAGAGGTTGGCCGGGTGGTGATTGGCTCAGAAATGGCCTATCGATGCTATTTCGCTAAACGTGGATCAAAGTGATATACTATTGGCCGCCCGATTTCGATCTTGTCAAAGTCAGGATGGGCCGGATTGATCAGGTAGTTGAACTCTTCGGGGACCACAACGCTGGGCACCTTCAGTATAAGGGAGCGCCGTTGATGGATCCAACGGTCACCGATGGCTTTGGTCTCAGGTGAAATGGGGCGGTGTTGCCACTTCCGGGGATATTGATCCGGCGGTAGGCTTTCCACCAGTTCTGCATCGAAGTATACGGGGATGCGCACAAAGGCTTCCAGCAGCTTGGGGGAAGGCAGGTTGACCACCATTTCAATGGAAGCCAGCGCCAGACTGCCGGCCGTGTAGACCACGGCCTGACCTTTGCTGTTCCAGCGTCCACCGAAAAGCCTGGCGCCACCGCCACTGAAGGCTTTGTTCTTATACCTGGATTCGACAATCCGCCAGGCCGTCAGGGTCACGTAAACACCCCATGCTCAATGCGTCCCAGCAGATCCTCCACCTCTTTGGCACCCAGTTCGGTGTCGGCATAATCCAGGGGCGCCACATCCCCCAGGGCCCAGGCCGGCTCTTTTAGCCACTTGCGTCCGAATTCAGGTTGCTTGAACACCTCCACCGCCTTGTCATAAAGCCGGGCGATGCGGAACACCCGTTCGGATTCTTCAAACGAGAGTGATCCGATTTTTTTACGCCGGGCCAGGGTGCTCAAGGGGATTTTCAAAATCCTGCTCAGCTCTTTTTCCGGGACTGCCAGATTCTTGCACAGCTGACCGAATGTCTTCAGCGGCAGCCCTTTTTTGATCCGGGCGATCAACTGAGTCGTGTTCTGCGGTTTTATGCCAATGGATACGCCATACATGGTCACCTCGCCTTTTTAAATTTACCATTTGGTAAAATAATAGTTCCCAAATGGTTTTTTGTAAAGGGCGAACGTTGGGTAAGTTCTCCAGTCTATCCAATCATCCCTTTCAGCATCCGGATCTCTTCGGCCCAGCGGCTATCATCCGGCGTCTCCAGAATCATGGGAATCCCGTCAAAACGGCGGTCGTTCATGATCATGCGAAAGGCATCCATTCCCAGCGTGCCCCGGCCCAGGCTTTCATGGCGATCCACACGGCTGCCCATGGTCTTCTTCCCGTCGTTCAGGTGAAGGCCTTTCAGAAAGGAAAACCCACCACGGCGTCGAAGTGCGCCAGGGTCTTTTCGTACCCCTTTGGGGTGACCAGGTCATACCCCGCCGAAAAGGTGTGGCAGGTGTCCAGGCAGACCCCCACCCGATTCTTGTCTTCAACCCCGTCGATGATGGCAGCCAAGTGTTCAAACCGGTGCCCCAGGTTGGTTCCCTGGCCGGCAGTGTTCTCGATAACAGCCGTCACGCCCCGTGTCTGCGCCAGGGCCAGGTTTATGGATTCGGCAATCCGGGCCAGACAGGTCTCCTCGGCGATCTTTTTCAGGTGACTGCCCGGATGAAAGTTCAGGTATTTCAGCCCCAGCTGCTCGCAGCGGCTCATTTCATCGATAAAGGCGGTCCTTGATTTTTGCAGTCCCGCCGGCTCGGGGTGCCCCAGGTTGATCAGATAGCTGTCGTGGGGCAGGATCTGGCCTGCGGTATATCCGGCAGCCATGCAGTTCTCCTTGAAGTGGCGGATCGATTCATCCGTCAACGGTTTGGCCTTCCACTGTCTCTGGTTTTTTGTAAACAGGGCAAAAGCGGTGGCATCAATTTTTTTAGCGTTCAGCGGTGCGTTCTCCACACCGCCGGATGCACTTACGTGGGCGCCGATATATTTCATGTTTTCGTTCTCCGTATGATTCCCCAAAATGGCACTTGCGGCCCAGATCTGCGTTCTCATCTTATTGTAATCCTCGACGTAGCGCTGCTACGCCTGCGGTTGCGATAAGCCTGCAGCCTTGACCTGAGCCACAATCTACCATTTTCAAAGTTGGAAAGATTTGCATTTAGATCCTTCGGCGTTCTCCCGCAGCGTTTCCACCGAGACGATGTTGCAAGTCTTCGTCAGATTGTCGAAGGCAATCACCGCCTGCCCCGCCTCCAGTTGGCGGCGCACCATGGCCACATTTTCAGCCAGTGAACCCTTAGAATAGCCCGAATCGGTGCCGTCGCGGGTCACGAACTCCTCAATGAGACCGGAAAGCGCCTCCGGGCTCAACTGTCGGTGAGGAACTACCAGCATCGCTTCACGGTCAGGCATTGGGTCGCTGTCCTTTCGGGCGAAACACCGCTTTTATCGTCTTGGCCGCATACTGATCCGCGGTGCCTTGAACAGCGGCAATCAACCTCGCCACCCGGTCCGGATCCTTTCGTCCCGGCGACGATTCCACACCCGAGCTGACGTCGATTGCCGCCGGCAGGGCCGCACGCAAGGCATCGGCGACATTGTCCGGCGACAGGCCGCCGGCGAGCACCAGCGGTTGACGGTGTCCGAAGTCCCTGGCCGCCCCCCAGTCCCAGACCATGGCATTGCCGCCGGGAAGCAGGCCCTTGGCGCACTCCACCAGATAACCGTCGATGTCGAATTTCGGTGCATCGTCGAAACCCGGCCTGCCGTCGACGAACAAGGCTTTGATTACGCCCACCCCTTCGGCCTTCAACCGTGCCGCCAGACGTACCGATTCCCGACCGTGCAGCTGCACCATGGACAGGCCGCAGCGATCGACCCGCGCCATGATATAGGCAAAACTGGCGTCGACGAACACACCCACGGCAGCGGCCGTTTCGGGCAGTGCCCCCACCACGGCCCTGGCCTGGTCCGCGGTGAGATGGCGGGGACTTTTTGGGAAAAAGACCACACCGATGGCATCTGCACCCAGACCAACACATTGGACGGCCTCATGGGGAAGGGTCAACCCACAGATCTTCACCTGGGGATAAGGACGGTTCATCGCAGACACATCGGTCATACGGCACCGTTGCCCGGGGACGGCACCCCGGATCCTCCCTCCATCAACGCACGGATAAACCGGACCGGGTCATCGGACCGGACAATGCTTTCCCCCACCAGAAAATTGAAGATCCCGGCCTTCAGATTCCGTTGAATGTCCGCCGGACTGGATATGCCGGAGGCTGCCACGGGCACCTGGCCCGGCGCCAGGCGGGCGACCAGATCCATGGCAATGGCAATGTCCGTTTCAAAGGTGCTCAGGTTGCGATTGTTGATGCCCACCAGACGGGCACCGCAGGCGGCAACGGTTCGGGCATCCTCCGGGGTGTGGATTTCCACCAGGGCATCCATGCCCAGTTCGCGACACAGGGCGTAGAGCCGGTTTAATTTTTTTTGGGTGAGAATTCTGGCGATCAGCAGAATGGCATCCGCACCGGCCGCCGCCGCTTCGTAAACCTGGTAGCTGCTGATGATGAACTCTTTTCTCAGCACCGGCAGGGTGCAGGCGGATCGCGCCGCCGCCATGTCCTCGAGGCCGCCCTTGAAGTAGGTGTGATCGGTGAGCACTGAGACGGCCGCTGCCCCCCCCTTCTCATACCGCAAAGCCGTTCGGGAGGCATCCAGATCATGACAGATGTCGCCTCTGGACGGCGAGGCCCGCTTGATTTCGGCGATGATGTTCACCCCGGCGGCACCCGGCCGGGAGAGCCTTTCAAAAAAGGGCCGGAAATCCGATCGCTGCCGGGCCAGCTTAGCCAGCCGCTCTTCTGAGACGACTTTTCTGGCCTGCGAAACCTCGCGTCCCTTCTGTTGAACAATCTGAGTAAGGAAATCTATAGGCATCATTCACTATCTCTCACCTAACCTGAAGGTTTCAGACGGTTTCGGAAAGGTTCGCGATCAAGGCTTGCGGGCCGCGAAAGCGAGCTTGAGCGAGCGAACAGCAAATCGACCTTCATCCGTACGGCGAACATTCATGTTCCATCCCGAGAATACCGCTATCGCGGGTGCCGTAGGCAGCTTACTGACGGTAGGCCGCAGTGACGAGGGATGAAGTGTAACGCGGATATCGGGACGTTTTCTGAAACCGTCCATTTAGTTATCCGTTATCGCGGGTGTATGCAACCAATGCCTCCAGTTTGTCCATGGCGGCACCACTGTCGATGGCCTCTTCAGCCAGCGCGATGCCCGTGGTCAGATCCGCAGCCTTCCGGCAGGCCACCAGGGCGGCGGCAGTATTGAGCAGCACCACGTCCCGCTTGGGACCTTTTTCTCCCGTCAGGATCTTGCGGGTAATGGCCGCATTCTCCGCCGGGTCGCCACCGGTCATCTGGTCCGGCTCGGCCAGTCGGCCGAAATACTGCTCCGGGTAGATGTCATAGGTACGGATCATGTCGTTCTCCAGCTGGGAGACGCGCGTGGGGGCGCACACGGAAATTTCGTCAAGCCCGTCGTGCCCGTGGACCACGAATGCACTCCTGGCCCCTAAAAGGCGAAGCGCCTCGGCGAATATTTCGGTAAGCTGGGGAGCGAACACACCCAGCAGTTGGCAGTTGGCGCCGGCCGGATTGGTCAGCGGCCCCAGCATGTTGAAGATGCTTCGCAGGCCCACCTCCGTGCGCGCCTTGGCGGCGAAACGCATGGCGCTGTGGTAGAGCGGGGCAAAAAGAAAACCGATGCCGATCTCCCCGACCGCCTCTTCGACCACTTCCGGATCGGTATCCAGCCTGATGCCAAGGGTTTCCAGCACATCGGCGCTGCCGCACCTGGACGAGACACTGCGGTTGCCGTGCTTGGCCACGGTCACCCCGCATCCGGCCACGACAAATGCCGTGGTGGTGGAGATGTTAAATGTTTTAAGCCCGTCGCCACCGGTACCGCAGGTGTCCACCACCGGCATGGCTGCGGCCTGGATACGGTGAGCCTTTTTGCGCATGGCCCTGGCCGCGCCGGCCAGTTCCTCAACGGTTTCCCCTTTGGTGGCCAGGGCTGCCATCATGGCGCCCACCTGGGCATCGGTGGTCTTGCCGTCAAAAATCTCAGACATCATCTCCGCCATCTGGGATTGGTTCAAATCGGTTCGGCTGATGATAGTTGCCAGGTGATCCTTGAACATGGCTGGGATTCTCCTTGTTTTAAATATTGAAGGTTTAGGCGTTAAGATAATTAATTTGGCAAGGATAGAGGGAGGAAGCTGTATTGGTATACTGCAACGACCGATAACGCAGTCCAAATTGATTATCTTAACGCCTAAATCATTTTTATAAAATTGCGCAGCAACCGCTTGCCCAGAGGGGTCATGATGGATTCGGGGTGAAACTGGATCCCCTCGGTGACATGGGACCGGTGCCGAATCCCCATGATTTCGCCGTCCTCTGCAGCAGCGGTCACCGCCAGACAGTCGGGCAGACTTTCCTTCTCCACCGCCAGGCTGTGGTAGCGCATCGCCTGAAATTGCTGTTTGATTCCGGTGAAGATTCCCTTGCCATCGCCGGTGATGGCCGACGTTTTGCCGTGCATCAGCCGCTTGGCGTTGATCACCCGACCGCCGAATACATGGGCGATGGACTGGTGGCCCAGGCAAACGCCGAGAATCGGTATCTCTCCGGAAAACCGCCTGATCGTTTCCACGGAAACACCGGCAGACTCGGGACGGCCCGGTCCCGGAGATATCACGATGGCTTGGGGGGCCATCGCCGAGATTTCATCCACCGTGACGGCGTCGTTTCTTTTCACGACGACCCCCTCGCCGATCTGCTTGAGATACTGGACCAGATTATAGGTGAAGGAGTCGTAATTGTCGATCATCAGTATCATGGTGCTGCCTCCACCCCATGCCCCTGGCGAGTCAGTTCGAGGGCCCGTTGAATGGCCATGGCCTTGTTGACGGTCTCCATCCGCTCGGTTTCCGGATCCGAGTCGGCCACGATACCCGCGCCGGCACGCACGGTAAGCGTTCCGTTTTCAATGCAGGCGGTCCGGATGGTTATGGCCAGGTCCATGTTGCCGCTGAAAGAGACATATCCGACGGCGCCGCCATACGGCCCCCGGGGACTTTGTTCCAATTCGTCGATGATCTGCATGGCCCGCACCTTGGGTGCACCGGAAAGGGTGCCGGCAGGAAAGGACGCCCGCAGCAGGTCCCAGGCATCGTAACCATCCTCGATATCACAGTTGATGTTGGAAACCAGGTGCATGACGTGGGAGTATCGCTCCACCACCATCAGATCCGTCACCTGGACGGTGCCGGTCCGGGCAATTCGGCCCAGATCGTTTCGCCCCAGGTCCACGAGCATCAGGTGCTCGGCCCGCTCCTTCTCATCGGCCAGCAGTTCCGATGCCAGCGCCCGGTCCCCCTGCTCGCTGGCTCCCCGGGGGCGGGTGCCGGCAATGGGTCTGAGGGTGGCTACGCCGTTTTCCAGACGCACCATGGTTTCCGGTGAGGATCCCACCAGGGCGATCTCGTCGAAGTGAAAAAAGTAGAGGTATGGAGACGGGTTCACGTACCGCTGGGCCCGATAGATCGCAATGATGTCCCCGGGGGCGCTGCATTGAAAGGGCTGTGAGATGACGGCCTGGATCACGTCGCCCTGCCGGATGTGGTCTTTTACGCTGGCCACCCGCTCTCTGAACGTTTGTTCCGCCAGCAGGGGGACCATGGTCGGGCTGCCGCCGGCGCCCGCCGGCACCGCATCGACAATTCCCGTGGCCATGCGCCGTTCCATGGCGTCCAGCCGCGCCATGGCATCATCGTAAGCGGCTGCGGCATCCGGATTACCGTCGGTAAAAGCAATGGCCACACAGATCATCGTATTGCGAATGTTGTCGAAAATAAGCAGTTCGTCACCGATGATGAAGTGGGCCATGGGGGTATCCACCGGCAACCGGTTGGGTATACGCTCGAAAAATGAAACCATTTCATAGGTGAGGTAACCGACCAGACCGCCCCAGAACCGGGGAAGCTCAACCATTTCCGCCGGCTGGAACCGGCTCATAAAGGATTTCAGGGTGCTCAGGGGATCGCCACCATGGAGGATTTTCTCTTCCCGGCCGTTCTCGGCAATGGTCACCTGATCGGCAAAAACCTTGACGTGGGTCCGGGCCGACGTACCCAGAAAGCTGTAACGCCCCCATTTTTCGCCGCCCTCCACACTCTCCAGCAGAAAAAGCGGTGTCCGCGGTCCCTTCCCGCCATGGTCATAGCATTTTTTCAACAGGGAAACCGGCGTCTCCATGTCGGCCAGAATCTCACGGCAAACGGGAATCACATTACTGGTCCGGGCCAGTGCATGAAACCGTTCCCGGCTAGGAAATTCCTTCAATTTCATCTGTTATCCTCTTTTGAACCCTCCCCGCGGCAAGCCGCGGGGAGGGTTCACCGTAAGGATGAAAGTCTATTTTCAGTTCGCTCGCTAACCCCGCCGCAAGCGGCGAGGCATGCGCTCGCTATCGCGGTTCAATAAAAAAGGCCGTGTTTGGTACCACGACCCTGAATAAGCGATGTTTAAGTGCTTTTGAATGGGGTGTCAAGGATTTTTTGTTCTTATGCATAGTAACATCATCGATAAGTATTGAAGCCTCCCCGGCGTCCCGGTGCTCGGTATCTCTGCTTCTCTCCGACAAGCGGTGGTGAAGTCTCTCGCTGCCGCGGTTCAACAACTCGCTACAGTGGCAAGAAAATTGCTTTATTTTAGGTTAGCGAAAATTGGTTCTGAATTGGCGACTCACCAGATTCAGCTGGCCTGACCGGATATTGCTGGACAGTTGCAAAAACAGCCGTATGTTTTAGAGACAAGCGCGTCCAAAACCGGACATACCTGTGCACAAAATGGTATCCTGTGCGCAAGAATTGCAGTAACGGCTGCCCAATGCCAATGCGAGGTGCACCATGTATAGACAGACCCGTATCCTGGTCGTGGAAGACGACCCCAACGTATCCACCGTGCTGACCGCCCGTTTGGAGAGTTTGGATTACCTGGTATGCGGCACCGCCGAAACCGGACTCGAGGCCATCAGCGGAGTTTACCGGAACAGCCCGGACCTGGTCACCATGGATATTCTGCTCAAAGGGGAAATGAACGGTATCGAAGCCGCCGCGAAAATCGCCGAAGGTTCGGATGTGCCCGTCATCTACATGACCTGCCTTTCCGATCAGCAGGTCTTCAAGCGAGCCCTCGGAACCCACCCGTACGGGTATATCATCAAACCCTATGACATCAATGAGCTGCGATCGACCATTGAAATTGCCGTGGTCAAACACGAAGCGGCCAAAAAGCAGAAAATACTGATCACCCAGCTGCAAAAAGCCCTCCAGGAAGTCAAAACCCTTAGCGGCCTGTTGCCCATCTGCGCCTCCTGTAAAAAAATCCGTAAAGACGACAGCACCTGGCAGGCGATCGAGGACTACATCACCAGCCATTCCGATGCCGACTTCACCCACGGCATCTGCCCCGAGTGCGCCCATCGGCTTTACCCGGAACTGTATCGGCACAACGGCTGATCCGGACAGGGTCTTGACACGCATCCGGATTTGGGTATTGACAGCACACCGATTCCCTCCGAAAATGGTGATCACGATCACATTTACCAAAGATGGGGTGAAATGGCGCGCATGGAATACCAAACCTTCCGATTGGAGACGCTGCCCGCCCTGGCGGCACCAGTGTTTATCGTCGGTTTCCGGGGGTGGGGAAATGCACTCGAGGTGTCGGCCGGCACGGCCGCCTATCTGGTGGAAACCCTTCAGGCCGTTTCCTTCGGCCATGTCAAACCCGACGCCTGCTATCGCTATGACAAAAGCCGCCCGGTGGTGAGAATCGAAACCGGCATCATGAAATCGATCACCCCCCCGGGGGAAGCTTCTTCGCCATCGAAACCCAGCCCGGTGAAAACGATCTGGTAATATTGATCGCCGACGAGCCCAGCCTGAACTGGTACCGGTTTTCACGGGAATTGGTGGATCTGGCCCACCGGCTAGGTTCACCGGGGGTGATTTCCCTGGGCAGCATGTTCGACAATGTGTTGCACACGGACCGAATTATTTCAGCGGTGACCAGCGGCAGCGAATTTGACGGCCTGGTCAGCCGGCACCGGGCAATTCCGATCAATTATCACGGCCCCAGCGCCATCCATACGATCATTCTGGAGGCCTGCCGGAAGCGTGCGGTGGCCGGGGCCAGCCTCTGGGGCCACTGCCCCGCCTACCTGCAGGGCATCACCCACCATGGCATGATGCTTCAATTGGTCCGGCTGCTGGCCGATATGGCATCCTTTTCAGTGAAAACAGACGCGCTGGAAGCCGGCTGGGAAGCCCTTGAAATTCAGATTCAAAAACTGATGACCGACAATCCCAAACTCCAGGAAATCATGGACCAGGTCCGCAGAAAGAAGCGCGAGGGCGCCATGCAGGACCTGGGACAGAACGGGAATGAACAGGGAAAGGTGATCAATCTTAAGGATTTTCTCGGTCCCTGACCGCTACTGGCGGTAGACGGTGGGCTTGTCTTCAACGTTGATGTCGATTCCGACCGTGTCTCCGGTCTTAAAGCCGATCCGCTTGAATTCGCGAACCACGTCGTCATGGCGATCCACATACCAGTATACGGTCCACAGGGGGTTTCGGACCGTGTCGATACCGTATGCATCGTGGCTGCACAGATTGATCCGGAACTTGTCCTTGGCAATCAGCGTGTCGGCTTCGGACAGGAATATGTCGATCTGGTAGAGGTTGTTGTGCAGGGCTTTGGACAGTTCCGCCTGCAATTCCGGGGTGTCGTCCAGGTAATGGCTGGCAATCTGGTACAGATCGACCGGATCCTGAATGGCGAGACCGAGCACCGCATATCTCTGGTGGCGCAGGGCAAACGCCTCGAGGTCCGCTTCATAGGCTTTGATGGAATCGATGATATGGGCAATATCCGGCTTGCCGGGCGTGGCACGTTCGCTGACCATCTCCTCACACCTGGGAGATAATATCGATATAAAAGGTTTTATTGTCCATCACATAGACCGGCCGCTCCCGGTAGCTACGCCGCTTGCGGATTCTCCGGATACCGTCCAGGGTGATGGACCGCTGGCTCTCCCTTTTCTTCCAGAATGTCGATGCTGGAAATGTCTTTGGCCTGCACCACGTGAATGCCGCCGTCGGCCGAAATGATGTATTCGATCTCGCAGCGGAATCCCAGATGCGTCTGAATCTCCTTTGACAGCTGAACCAGCCGCCGGTCATGGGGGGTCCGGGTGATGTATGGTTCGCTCTGCACCTTGTGAATGCGGTCCCGACAATATCCGAACTCCCAGTTGCCGCCGATGATTTTGGCCATCACGCTGGATCCGTCGATATAGGGCATGACGATTACCCCCATCTGCTCAAAATCCATCTGCGGAGCATGGTTGAACCGCTGCTGGCGGGCAATGCTCAATTGCTTGCTGCTTCTGGCCAGCTTGATCATCTTGTTGCGGGCATAGCGGATGCCACCCACATCGGCATAGGTTTCCAAAGAGTCGAATGTCCCACCTTTGAACCGGCGCTCCGATGGATGGGCACTGCGGGCAATCACCTTGAAGCTTTCGCGGTGTTTTTCAAGAAACGACTCGAGGGCGGCGAAATCTTCGGTCTCAAAATGCTGCGGGGGGACATAAATGAAGTCGGGGACGTCAAAACCGCCTTGCTTGAGCTTCTCCAGCAGTTCCGCCTTTTCGGGTATGGGGTGGGACATCCGCTTTCTCCTATTGACTTTTCCATTCAAAGTCTTTAGTTAAAGAAAACCGACCGATCGTTCGGTTGGCTGAATTGTGAACAGGTAACACATGTCTAAACGAAATGCAATCCTTGCTTCGGCCACCCGGCTGTTTTCCCGAAACGGGTTTCAAGGAACCGCCATGGCAGAACTGTCCACCATCACTGGTGCGGCAACCGGAACCATCTTTCACCATTTTAAAAATAAGGAGGACCTCTTTCTACAGGTGCCTGAATGATGTGAAAGCGAGCATCCTGGACCAGTTTGATCGGCATCAGCATACCCGCCGGGATCAGAAAGGATTGGCGCGGGTCGAGGGTGTCATCGCTTTTTACCTTCACCTGGCCGGCACCATGGAAGACCAGTTCCTGATACTGCACCGCCACTTTCCTTATCAAATGGCCGAAACCAATCCGGTGTGCCGCAGCTATCTGGAATCCATCTACACCTGTTTGCTGGACATCTTCCAGGAGGGAATCCAAAAGGGCATGCAGGACGGGTCGGTGGCGGTCGACTCCCCGCGAAAGACGGCCATGGTTCTCTTTGCGATGGTGGACGGTATTGTCCGGCTTAACACTTACCGGGTGTATGACGCCGGCACCCTTTACGACAGCCTGATGGTTGCCTGCCGCAGGCTGCTGACCGGAGGCCGGTAGACTGTCATGGCCCGACACTCGTCTTTCACATGGCGCATCGTTGC
>CAVONM010000007.1:0-16079 GCA_963697225.1 uncultured delta proteobacterium | reverse complement strand
GCATTCAACAAGGCTTTAGCCTCATCGTTTTTCTTTTCCGCCAGGAGGATCGTCGCCCGGACCAGACGACCGCCGCGATGGGTGGGATCTTTGCCCAGAATGATATCCACGGTTTCCCTGGCCCGGTCCGTCTGGCGAGCGGCCATGAGAATACGGGCCACTTCGGCCTGCGCATCCAGGTGGTCGGGGTTCAGCGTCACCGCCCGGTTGAAATTACCGTATGCGCTCTTAAAATCTTTTTCTTTCAGGTCGGTCCGCCCCAGCATATAATAAGCGTCGGCAAACTTGGGATCGATCTGAATGACATTTTTAAAGGCCAACCGCGCCTTAACGTAGTCGCCGGCTTCGTAGGCGGCTTGACCCTTGCTGAAGAACTCCTGTTTTTTTTCTTCCTGCGAGGAACAGGCACAAATCATCAACAATAATGCCAACAAAACGATCAATCGTTCTTTGAGGTAAGGCATACCCGTTTTCCTCCAATTTCAACATACTAAGTTTTATGAGGCCGCTGGTTGGTCTCCATCTTCGGCTGCAGATGGAAACGTGCGGATTCTTTTTTTACATTCCCTTCGGATAGACCAACCCACCGGTAACGTTGACCTGTTTTTTCAGGTTGCGTTGGGGCGCCACCGCCTCTCGGACGGAGCCGGTGGCCATCCCACAGGCATCTCCATCCTGCGCCCCGCAATCGTATCCCGGCACGAGTGCCATGAATCTCTTATACAGGGCATCGACATCTTTTTGCATGATGATGGTTTGCATCCCTTCGATCTGCGTGTCCATAAATGCTTTGTCCACCGGTTGGCACTGCGCGGATTTGATCCGTGGATGGCTGGTGGGCAGCAACGTTTCCGCTTCGTTGAACAGCTCCTCGTACATTTTTTCTCCCGGCCGCAATCCGGTAAAGACAATGTCAATATCTTCATAGGGTTTCATTCCCGACAACGTGATCAGCTTCTCCGCCAGTTTCACGATTTGCACCGGCTGGCCCATATCCAGGACAAAGATCTCTCCGCCGGCGGCCATGCACCCGGCCTGAAGCACGAGTTGGACCGCCTCGGGAATGGTCATGAAAAAGCGTTCGATATCCGGGTGGGTCACGGTCAGGGGCTCTCCCCGCTCAATCTGGCGCTTGAAAATCGGCACCACGCTGCCGGCACTGCCCAGCACGTTGCCGAACCTGACCGTCACAAACCGAGTGCCTTTGCCGCGGTGTGAACTCTGGACGATCATCTCGGCGATCCGCTTGGTGACCCCCATCACGTTCGTGGGGTTGACGGCCTTGTCGGTAGAGATCATCACGAATCGCCGGACGCCGGTTTCCACTGCCGCACACACGGTGTTGTATGTTCCGATGATGTTGTTGTAGGCCGACTCCAGGGGCGCCTTCTCCATCAGGGGCACGTGCTTATAAGCTGCCGCATGAAAGACGACCTCGATCCCATGCGTTTCCATCAGCTGCTTCAGGCCGGCGGCATCGTTGACCGATGAAATCACGGAGACAATGGGCAGGTCCGGATGGGAGGCGGTTATCTCCCGCTCAAAATCATAGAGGCTGTTTTCAGATCGGTCCAGGATGAAGAGCAGCCGGGGATTGAAACGGGCTACCTGACGGCAGATCTCTGAGCCGATGGATCCGGCACCACCGGTTACCATTACACTCTTGCCGTTGATAAAGTCGCTGATGCCGCCCATATCGATATTCACCGGTTCACGATCGAGCAGGTCGTCAATTTCCACGTGCCGGATATTGTTGACACTCACCGTGTCGTTGATGATCTCTTCAAAATGGGGAATAATTTTGAAAGTCATTTTCATCGATTGAAAATGCTCGATCACGCTGTTGATCTGCCGCCGCGTACTACCCGGCCAACAGATCACCATGCTGTCGATATCCCCGACCTGTTTTTCCAGTTTCAACATCCGGTCCATGCTCATGACCGGCACGTCGCAAACGCGCAGTCCATCCGACCGGCTGGATTCATTCGGGTCCACCACGGCAACCACGGAATAATGGGATCCGGGGTCCCCCAGAATGTCCTTTAGAATCGGCTGGACCCGGGTTACCGGGCCAAGGAGAATGATTTTGATCCTGTTGCCGGATGCCTCCCCCGCCATGTAAACTTCCCGGTAGTTGCGGACCAGCAGGCGGATGCCGCCACAGAAAATGATGCAAAAGGTCATGTCCATCAGATAGACCTGTTCACCCATGTAGATGCGATCCCATAACAGGCTGAGTCCGTATACCAGCAGTGAGCTGATGATAACCGCGCGAATGATGATGATAAGATCTTCGAAACTGACAAACCGCCACATCCCTGAAAAAAGGCCGTAGTACTGAAACACCGCCAGCCGAATGATCAGCAGCGGCCAAAACGTGACCAGGTACATCTCCAGCACGTTTTTATCAATGACCAGCCCGTTGAACAGCAAGATGGTATAAAAGTAACTGGCGGCAAACAACAGGGTATGAACCGCGATGTTGACGACCAGGCGATAAGGCACGATCAGCTGCGCAAAACGCTTGAGTGCGGATGATCGCGCCAGTTTTTCCAAAAGCATCACTTTGTATAATCCCCTTTAGCAAATCGTAAGGCGAGAGACGTAAGTCGTATGGCGTTAGTCGTAAAACGTAAGTCGCGAGACGTTAGGCGTATGTCCCTCTCACGCTCTCCCGCCCTCACGCCCTAACGGCTTTTTCCGCTCTCTCGCCCTCTCCCCCTCGCCTCACGGCTTCTACCCCTTTTGAGAGCGAATAAATGCCGTAAGCATTTTATCAACACGCACAAGCAAATCGTCTAATTGCTTTCGCTCGTTTAATGCCAAATATCCCAAGTCCTTCGAAATATCCAATTGTGTGTCCAGCTCGCTGAGGGATCCCTGGGCAATATGTAAAAAGTTGATCAATTCCTTTTTTGTCTGTCTTGCTGCACCTTCAGCGATATTAGATGGTATACTAACCGTACATCTGCGTATTTGGCTGGTTAAACCATAGCTTTCGCTGCTTGGAAATTTGGATGTTACCCGATAAACAATTTTAACGAGTTCCATGGATAACTTCCATACATCAAGATTTTTATGTGGTTTTTTCATCTTTTTATCGCATGTCGCAAGACGTTAGGCGTGAGTCGCAAGGCGGAAGGCGTTAGGCGCAAGTCGCAAATCGTTAGGCGAAAGGCGTTAGGCGCAAGTCGTATGTCACTCTCACGGCCTCACGCCCTCACGCTCTCACGGCTTTTTTTCCCGCTCTCCCGCTCTCCCGCTCTCACGGCTTTTTTCACGGCAGATACTCATCCAGCGTTTGAGACGTCAGCACGGCGAACCGGTCCATGCCGCCGCGCACGTCATCCACCTGCTCTTTGGACGCCATTGGGGAGATCAACCGCACCAGGGCCCCATCGGTCCGGCGCCGGAAGATGCCGTCCCAGACCATGTAGAACTTGGCGGCATATTCATTGGTAAAGTTGCGGCCGCGTCCCTGGTACCAGAAATAGCTCAGCTGCCAATAGTCGTTTTTTTCGATGATCAGTTCGTTGATTTGGAGCCGGCCGCCATAGGCCCCGGGGGAATCGGTCTGCAGCGTGCGCACACGGTTGCTGTGAATGTGCCAGCCGCCACCCGGCAGGCACAAGCGGGGAGAGTGGATGAAGTCCCCGCCCTTTTTCTGATATTCATAGAAGGCGGTATAAAAGTTGATCGGCGGTTTGCCGGCCTGCGTGTAGTCGATGATCGTGTATTCCTGGCCGCCCACCTGCGCCCAGATTTCGGCTTCCATCTGGCTTTTGCGCCCGGTCCGCCCACCCAGTTCCAGGGGGTAGGCAGCCAGGTCTTTCTTCAGGGCCATCGGGGAGACGTCGCCCAGCACCCCCACCACCGTGGGGCTGACCAGACAGATGGCCAGGGCGATGCAGGTGGTCGCCAGGTGCCTTTTCAGGTTGATCGGCGCAGTGGAGGCGTCCTGCTCAGTCCGTTCCTTGAGTGGTGCAGGTTTGCCGGGAAGCAGGCTCAGCAGAAAGGCAATGCCCAGAAACAGGGCGAAACAGACCATGAACACCGCCCAGCCTGAGAAATCGTGAAAAAAACCATGGGCCACCTCCACGCCGAAGTAATGCGCAAGAATGCCTGTACCGGCTATCCGCACCACATTGGTGCCCACGGCCAGCGGCACGGTGACGACCACCAGAACCAGTCGCTTCCACCAGATCATCGGCCGGTAGAAGGCAAAAATCACGCCCAGGCAAAGCAGGGGCAGGACAAATCTGAGGCCGTTGCAGGCCTCCACCACCTGGAACTGGCTGAACCCCATGTCGATGACGTTGCCCTCCCGGTAGGCCAGAAAGCCCAGGGTGTTCAAAATGTCAACCGACACGGACGAGGCGATGAGCTGCAGCGGGAAGGTGAGATTGCGGTAAATAAATCCGGGTAAAGGCAGCATGAGGTAGAGCAGCAGCAGGGGAAAGGCGATCACGCGGATCACGGCGTAGCCGTAGATCCACCACACGGCGCCGATGAAGAGGGTGATGATCGACGCCCGGGCGGTGAACAGTTCGGCACCCAGTTCACCCACAGTGAACAGGCCGACTGCGGCGGCCATGACCAGCAGGCCCCGCCAGTCCTTCCTCGGCGTCAACTCAAGGATCGCCTTGCGTTTTTCCCAGATCAGAAAAAGCGACACCGGCAGGATCAGCAGACCGTGGGAATAATCTTCGTTGTTCATCCATTGGCCATAAAGCCCGGCCAGCGTGTCCCAGAAGATCACTACCACCATCGCCAGAACGACCCCTGCCGGAAGCATCCACACTTTATAAATTTCCTGGTTCTCTTTCATGTCTCACTCAACTCAACTGGTTCTGCGCACTTGACTATGGTGAATGCGCGTGATCAAGTCAACGATGCGATGCACATCCGCTTGGGACATGGCCGTTCCCGACGGCAGGCACAACCCCTTGTCAAACAACCCTTCTGCGATGCTTCCCCCCACCACCCGACAAGGGTACCTCTGGCTTCTGCTCACTGCTCCCGGCTTTAAGCTTTCAGCTTTCAGCTTTGAGCTTTGAACTGCAGCCCGGAATACCGGTTGCAAGTGCATCGGCTTCCACACCGGCCGGGACTCGATGTTCTCGGCCTCCAGGGCCAGCCGCACCGCCTCCCGGTCCGCGCCGAATGCAGACGGATCGATCAGGATCACCGTCAGCCACCGGTTAGATGTACCATAAGGCGCCTCGGGCATAAAGGTTATTCCGGGCAGGGGGTCCAGCGCCGCCCGGTACAGGTCGAAGATTTCGCGTTTGCGGCGCACGCGGTCGTCCAGGCATTCGAGCTGTCCCAGGCCGATGGCGGCCACGATGTTGCTCATGCGATAGTTGTACCCGATCTCCGTGTGTTCGTAATGGGCAAGGGGCTGGCGGGCCTGTTGGGACAGGTATCTTGCCCGTTCGACAAAGGTTTCGTCGTCGCTGGCCAGCAGCCCGCCCCCCGACGTGGTGATGATCTTGTTGCCGTTGAACGAAAACACGGTGGCGTGTGCGCCGGCACCGGCATGGCGGCCGCGGCAGGTGGCCCCCAGGGATTCGGCGCTGTCGGCAACAACGGGAATACCGTAAGGTTCGCAGACCGCCATGATGCGATCCAGATCGGCGCTCTGCCCGTAAAGATCGGTGGGAAGCACCGCTTTGGGCAGCCGGCCATCCCGGCTGCAGCGCGCCAGCTCTTCGGCCAGCAGATCCGGGTCCAGGTTCCAGGTCTGCCGGTCGGCGTCGATGAACACCGGCCGGGCGCCCTGGAAAACCACCGGCGACACGCTGCCCATAAAGGTCAGGGTCGAGGCGAAGACCTCGTCCCCCGGCCCGACATCCAGGATGCGCATGGCCAGGTGCATGGCGGCCGTTCCGCTGGCCAGGGCCACGGTATGGGCGATGCCGACCTTTTCCGCAAAGGCGCGTTCAAAGTCATCCACCATGGGGCCCAAGGGGGCGATGTAGTTGCTGTCGAAGGCCGCTTTGACGTAGTCCAACTCAGTGCCGCCCATGTGGGGGGGGAGAGGTAAATGCGGTTTTTCATGAATATTCCATGGTTGAAAGTGAAAAGAAAGCAGTGAACGGTAAGCAGTAAGCAGTGAACGGTAAGCAGTGAGCAGTAACCAGTGAGCAGTAAGCGGTGAACAGATAAAAAATCGCAGTTAACCACCGTTAAAAAAATCGGCTATTTTATCTTTTTCTTGATAGACTTTTTAAGACCGGACAACATTGCTGATATCTCTTTGCATATCGACAGCAGTTCGGTTGTAATATCGTTTTCAAGGTACGCTATTTCCTTGGCAATGTATAACTGCGTTCGCAGTTCACCGATCGAGCCTTGAGCAATGTTTAAAAACCGGATGAAATCTCGCGGGCTATTGCGTTCATACCCTTCAGCAATATTTGATGGTACCGACAATGCAGAACGTTGAACCTGGTCCTTGAAACTGAAATCTTTGCATTGATCAAAAGCTTGATATATCTGGATGGTCAAGCGACAGCCTTTTTTCCAAACCTCCAAATCTTCAAAACCGTCCATTGCGTACCTCAACCCTGTAACATCATTAAATCTAATAGTATTGGGTCTATTTTGTCTCAGTTTGTTGTTGTCTGCTCACTGCTCACTGTCCCCTGCTTACCGCTCCCTACCCCCTGCTCACTTTTTTCTGTTCCCTGTCCCCTGCTTACTGCTCACTGTTCACCGCTCTTTGTTCCCTGTTCACCGCTCTTTGTTCCCTGTTCCCTGCTTCCCTGCTCACTGCTCACTGCTTACTGCTTACTGCTCACTGCTTACTGCTTACTGCTCACTGCTTACTTGTTTTCAACAATCCACACACCCCACATCAAACAACAGCACCTCCCGCAGCCATCGGGCCACGCCCGACGACCGATTTTTCAGCCAGGTGTGGGACACGCCCGTGTAATAAAACCCGGCCTCTGCCAGGCTGCCCCACAGCTGAATCATTTCATTGTAGGTCAGCTTCAATCGTATGATTCGAGTCCGCCAGGTAATTGGTCCGCTGGACCGGGTATCCACCTTGTGCATCCCGATGCGGCAGCCGGCCGTGAGCGTGGTCAGTTTCAGCAGAAAGAAGGAGCGCGGCATGTGATAGTCGGAGGTCACCAGCAGAACGGATGTCAACCGGTGCTCCCTGATCAGCCTGGCCACATGAAGCGCATTGGCAAAGGTCGTATCGGCTTTTTCTTCGAGGATGTATGCTGCATTACCGGGCGGACCGTAGCTTTTTTCGTAATTGCCGAGGGTTCGTTTGCTAGCCGGACTGATGATGATTGCCGTGGCGACCCCCTGCCGGGCCAGCCCATAAGCACCTTCAACGCGGTTGCTGCTGCCGGCAAACACCACGATGGCATCATATTGGGAGGCATCAGATGTTCGGTTCAAGACCCATGTAAAAAACAGGGTCTGCAGGACGGCAAGAACGGTAACGCCAAGGGCTGTTCCGAGAATTATCTTTTTCAGGGCCACGTTGATAAAGCTTCATTTGAGATAGAATGGATGGCTGAAGCAGTCAAAAGAAAATGGCTCTGTGTTTGCCGGGGACACCCACCACGATCGACCGTGGGGGGACATCCGCCATGGCCACCGAGTTGGCGCTGATTTTGGTTCGGTACCCGATTTTTCGACTGGCGACTACGGTGGCATGGGTGCCTAAAAACACCTCTTGCTCCAGTTCAACGTATCCGTTGAGCGTGGCATAGGGGGACAGGATGCTATACCTGCCCACACGCGTATCATGGGCACACGATGCGTAGCAGTTTATCATGGCAAAATTCGAGATCGTGGCATGGTCGCTGACCATCGCATAGGGACAGACGACAACGCCTTCGCCGATCAGGGCGGTTTCGGCGACGATGGCGGTCGGATGGATCAGGGTGATAAATTTCGCTCCTCTTTTTTGCAAGTCGTTAATGATTTCCCGTTTGTTGTCGATGTTTCCGATTGCATATATGAATCGGTCGGTGGATTTGATCTGGTAATGGTTCTCACCGGGATGGATGGCACCTAATATCTTTAATTGGTCGCCTGAAATTTTCTTTGAATCGGGATGGTCATCGATAAAGCCTTTAAACCGGTAATTGGGGCTGCCCAGCAGCGCACGGGCCCAATGGTAGACCTCTCTGCCAAATCCCCCTGCTCCGACGATAACGATCTCACGCATGGCTATCCCTCAACGCTGCATAAACAACATGGCAAATTAATTATAACGCTCTGTATTTGTGTGCAATAATAAATTCAATAATCAGTTTTCTACATTCACGGATGGTCAATCCCAGGGATAGTGCTAATTTTACTACGTTGTTCACCCGTTCCGGGAAAGCCGGAGGACTTCAGATCCATCGTTGCCAAGGATTCGCAGTAGATGATTACGGCTTCACCCTCGGCGCCTTGACTCTGAAGTGCTCCGGTTTTTGCCACGTTGGGGTATCCCTGACCTTTTTGAAGCGGGCATTGTGAATGGGCTGTGAGACCAAGTTGACCTTAACCGGCACCATGTAAGGCATCAATTGATCTCGGCAGTATTTCTTCAGGCGCCTGACAAATGCCTGTTTATCCTCAGGGGCTTTCAGGCGCACGTCGGCGCACACCATCTGTCCGGTAATGGCATTAGCCTTGCCGTAGACCGTCGCCTCGGCGACATTGTCCAACGACTGCAGCACGCTTTCAACCGCTACCGGATAGACTTTTTCTCCCCCCACATTAATGATCTCCGAGTCACGCCCCAGTATTCTTATGTAGTCACCATCCTGTTCAACCCTGTCGCCGGTAATCATCCACCCGTCCTCGGTAAACGGATCCGTGTGGTTGAGATAGCCCAGCATGGCTGAATGTGCCTTGACGTGCAGAATGCCCTCGACGACCCGCGTTTGATAGCCTTCCCCACCAATTTTGAACCACAAAGAATCGGAGCGTTTTGATTTCGACCGCATGATGCCGATTTCGGAAAGGCCGTAGGTCTGTCGCAACTCCACATGGGGAAGCAGCTGGTGGAACCGTTTTAGGGTAACTTCGGGCATCGGTTCGGTACCGTAGGTCACCATCTTCAGGGAAGATAAATCATAGCGTTGATAGGCCTCACTCAACAGAATCAGATTGATGAAGGTCGGTGAGGTGGGCAGCAGTTCCACGCGATGCTTCTCGATGCTGTTCAGCACGGTGTCCGGGGAGCGGTCGTCTACGGTGACCAGGCAGCCGCCGTTGGCCAGCAGATACAGCATGGTGTTGATGCCGCCGATATGGTCATAAAGCAAAAAAGAGATGCTGCGAAAGGCCTTGCGAGGAGTCAGGAACTTCTGCAGGATCCGGTGCATGTCGTGCAGGGCGGCTTTGCTTGGGCCGGTCGAGCCGGATGAAAATAAAACCAGCCCCGGATGGCCCAGTTTGATCAGTCGGCGATAGTGTTCATGGGTTGCCTCATGGGGCAAGCGCTCCATCTCAACGCGATCGTCTTGACGAATACGTATGGCATATTCACACTGGGCGGTCTCCTGCAGGGTCTCCACGTTCTGTGTCACCGAACTGGTCAGCGGAACCACCATGCAAGCGTTTTGAATCAGCGCCAGAAACAGGGCAACGGCGTTGGGCGAAAAATCCCCCTTCAGAACAACGACATTTCCAGGCACAATCCCGAATTCAGAGACTTTCTGCTGCCACGAATGCGTTGCCTCCAGCAGCCAGCGAAAAGAAAAGCGTCGATCCTGCCAAACGATGGCATCGGTATCGCCAAAGTCGCGAAACCGGTCGAACAGAAAATCGGTGGTCACGACACACCGCCCAGGTAGAGGGTCTGGCCGGTGATGAAATCACTGCGCGGGTCGATGAAAAAGTCGATGACGTTGGTGATGTCCCGATACTCACCGAATCGGCGGATCGCCTGTTGGTCTAGAAGTACAGCAAGCTTTTCTTCCGGGACACCTTTGATCAGTCCCGTTTTTATCGGGGTGGGGCCAACAGCATTTACGGTAATGCCGAATTCGGCCAACTCTTTGGCCAGAATCTGGGTCAGGCTGACCACGGCCGCCTTGGATGAGGCGTAGACGGCTTCGCCGGCCAATTTAAGCGGCACGGCAACAGATGAGAAATTGACGATCCGCCCAAAACCGTTTTTCTTCATCAACTTGGCCGCTTCGCGAGAGAAGAGGAACACACCTCCCACATTGGTTTGATAGATCGCATCAAAGGTCTTCATGGGGGTCAACAGGCTGTGGTTCATAGCCGCGATACCGGCATTGTTGATCAACACGTCCAGGCGGCCCCAATCCTGGCGGATCGTTTTAAATGCTTTTTTTACACCTGCCTCATCGCTTACGCTGACGGGAAAATGCCGGTAAGTGGGCAGGGTTAAATCGGACTCACTGCGACTGAAACCGACGACATGATACCCGTTTTCGCAGTAGTATCGGGCCAGGTGGTTGCCGATCCCCCGACTCGTTCCGGTAATGACCATGACCGGTTTGTTATCCATCCTGAGGATTCTCCAACAGCTCGCTGACATAGGCCATGAGGCTGCCAATGGAAAGGAAGGGGCTGGTTTTGCGGGACATGGCCTTCTCATCGGCAAGGGTAATGGTTAGGTCATATTCATCCTCGATCTGTTCCTCGAGCAGGGTGATCAAGTTCACCAACCCCAGGGAGTCCAACACTCCGCCGTGCCCGAAAAGCGCCTCATCCGGTTGCATCTTCAATTGTTTGTCTTTATCGGTTTGGGCATTGAAATCATCGATCACATCAGAAAACAATTGGTCTAAGTTTCGTTTTTCAGCCATTTTCCCCAGCCTGATCGCTTTATGGTTGAACTTTTTTCAGCAGTTTTGCAGGCACACCGGTATAAATAACCCCATCGGGGACATCACGAGTAACCATAGCCCCACCGCCGATGATGCTCCACGATCCGATCCTGCGGCCAGGCAGTATGGTGGCGCCGATACCCACCAGGGTACCTTCTCCAATATGGACCTCACCGCCCAGGTTTACCCCGGGAGCAATGTGGACATGGTCACCAATGACATTGTGGTGATCGATCGTGCATCCGGTGTTTAGAATGACGTTGGATCCAATCTGGGCGGCCGGATTAACGATAGCACCGGCACAAATCATGGAGCCTGCACCAATTTGGAC
The DNA here is from genome assembly GCA_963697225.1 of uncultured delta proteobacterium. Taxonomy (GTDB): domain Bacteria; phylum Desulfobacterota; class Desulfobacteria; order Desulfobacterales; family Desulfosarcinaceae; genus Desulfosarcina. The sequence goes on along the minus strand of CAVONM010000007.1, from coordinate 4,925 downwards.
GTTGTCTGCAATGAAGGCACTTGGATGGCAGGCTGTGGCAAACTGGACACCTTTATTTTGAAGCTCCTCAAATATCTGTTTTCGCTTTCGGCTGTCACCGATGGCGACAATCACGGCATCGAATTCGATTTTTAAATCTTCGAAATCGACTCCATATACATTTAGACCCATAATTATTTTACTGATTAACGATAGGTCATCATCGATGAAGCCGACGGGTTTGATTCCCGCGTGGCCACGGTACATTAGCCTGAGGATGTCGGCCACAACGATTCCATGGCCACCGGCACCTTTGATGACGACTCTGATATCTGATGTTTGCGCGGCGTTAGTTAGCATTTTCAGATTTTTGAATTCCCCATAAATTCGTGCATGGTGGCTTCACCCTGGTGCGAAATGCCTTCACGTTTCAGAACGCTCATGATGGTTAAAGCAATAATTTTCAAATCCAACCATATGGATTGGTTGTCCACATACCAGACGTCCAGCTTGAACTTCTCTTCCCAGCTGATTGCATTACGCCCGTTGATCTGGGCCCACCCGGTTAACCCTGGTTTGACCTCGTGACGACGCGCCTGCTCTATGTTGTAGCGATCCAGGTATTGCATCAACAAGGGGCGGGGGCCGACTATGCTCATGTCGCCCTTTAGAATGTTGATCAATTCGGGCAATTCATCCAGCGATGTGGCTCTGAGCCACTGGCCCAGCCTGGTCAATCGTTGATCGTCGGTCAGAAGCCGCCCATATGAATCCCGGTCGTTTTTCATTGTCCTGAATTTATACAAGTTGAACGGTTTTCCGGAGATTCCTGGTCGTTGCTGCACAAAGAAAACTGGCGATCTCATATGCATTCTGACTAACATCGAGATGATAACCAGCAGGGGTGAAAGCACAAGATAGCCTGCAAGGCCAAATGCCAGATCAAAAGATCGCTTCACAATCGGATCAGCTTTAAACGATGTGCATTTCGCCTTAATTTTAACCATACCCCCATAAACAATCCTGGCATTAATGCGTCTTTTTACGCCATTGAACTAGTGGAAAAAAGTGATGCAACATTTAGGGTTCCCTGCGCACATCGATGGGTGCGTATATTGATCCTTTAATTTCTACAATTGTCTGAACGTTAATCGGCCCAAAAGGTATTGTTAATATGCCTCTCGCATCAGAAACAACCTCGGCGGGTTCACCGGCAATTGTTACTTGAAATTTTTGTCTTGGCTTAACTTCCATTTCACCATTTAGAACTTCCAATTCAAATCCGTTTGGCGCCTCAACGGCAAACGATAGACGTTCCTTGCGATACATTGTCCCATTGACGGTGACCAAGCCCTCCCTGGGTGTTATAGATACAGGCAGCCGGACCATAACAACTGCCTCACCCTCTTTTACGCTGGCTTCTGTCCGGGCTTCATTGCCGATGGTTGTCTTATATTCCTTCTCTACCAGCTTACCGTTGGTGTTGAAATGGCTCACTTGAACGAGATTGCAGTCACCTTGCCAACCGTAGTTTCCGCTGTGAGTGGCAATAATTCGCTCCTTGCCCAAGAGATAACCCGCATAAAGCTCTATCGGCGTAAAAGGAAAGATGTATGCCTGGATGTCATAATCGTAGTTGTAGCGCGTTCCAACAAGCAATGTCGCCATATTCAGCGCTCGAACCCAGTTGTCAAACCCGACATTTGAGGCTGCATACCCGAGTGGGGTGTCTAAATTGCCTTCGTAATGCCAGTAATCATTGTGCTGAATTTCGACCATTCGCTGTGGGCGCAATGCCAGGATAGCCTTCGTGGATGTCGGACCGTTTCCCATAAAATCACCATCCAGGGCCCGAACACGATTGATGACCGCGATGCGATGATCTTCACCCATGATGGTGTTAATACCTATTTCGCGCTTTATGGTGAACGTTTTTGGATCAAGTTCACATGAAAAGCCATCTGCCGCATTGTAGGTCACCAATGGATTCCCAAAACCAATGGCTTCCATTTCATCCCAATACAGCCCATCGATCTTCATGACTTGAAAATACTTATTCACCGCCGCCAGCATCGCTGTTCCGAAACTGTTGTTGGTTGTGGCCACCACGCTGCGCGTTAGGCTGTATTTGCCGCCCCATTCGGTAACAACTTGGTTGCCCTTTTCATCCGTGAGCCAACTGTCTTTGAATTGTTCCTGTCCATCCTCGGAGGTGTCCCGTTGAGTGTCGTAGTAAACATAGACCTTACAGTCCGGGGCCGCCAGCCGGATCTTTTCCGCAGCTCGGCGCAACCGGTCGCGCATACTGGCCCAATAATCTTCCAACACACCGGCACCGAAACCGATGCGGGAACGGTCAAGCTTGTGGTCCACCCATCCACCGCCGGAACATGCACGCTTAATTCCCAGCCTGGTAAACTGTTCACGGAGCTTATCAAGCGGTGTTTCGATAATTGAATCCGCATTAAAGAATGTCCAGGCGCCTTCCACTGTATAGTTGGAACCCCAGTCCTCCCTGACGAGATTGATGAAATCGTAATAATCATGAGAGGCGACCGGGTATACGGACCAATGTAAAGTGTAGGAACCACTCGCCGGTATACAAAGTTTGTCGGTTCGCATTCCAGCCTTCATCGCGATAGCGTCAACGAAGAGGGTGGCTTGGTTGCGGAAAATGTCATCCTCGCAGATCAACCCCAGTCCGACGTTTGGCTTCGCCACATATACAGACGGATTACCGGGTGAATAATATTGATTGATAGAAACATCCGGTATACCTGCCAGCCTAACCTTTGTGTCAGGATCTTCTAACTTAACCGTATTCTCGACAAGCAAACCGAGCTTTTCCTTCGAATGAAGGTTGGTGATCTCGTCCCTGACATCAACTTTACGCTGGGTGAACTTTACGGTGCGCATAATCCGGTAGTCGGGACCTCGGGCAATGACCTGGCCGCCGTCGGGCCAAAGCTGAATGGTTACCTGAAACCCCTCTTGGCCACCTGAAGCAGGGCGGTTTGCGGCCGCAAGTTGATTCATACCGGCATTGGGGTATGAAATGCGTGAACTGAAATGATAAATATTTCCCTGCGACCTTGATCTTAAACCCGCCTCCCGGCATGATTGAACCCGTATACGCTGCAGGTCCGGCACCGGGGGTGCCTCGGTTAACTAATTCATGGTCCGTATCGGAAACAGTCACCATCTGACTAACCCCGGCTTTGAAACGAATTGCCAAAGTTTTTATCACGAGGTCATAGTTCCCGGTGGAACCTATGGCCGGGTCATAGCTGCATACATTAAATATCTCCAACCGGTTTTCTTCTGCCGGTTTGATCATATCCGTCACATCCAGTGTCGTCTGATATGGATTGCCCTCGTAAAAGCTGCTCCCCAAGGCACTTTCAAAATCGGGTGAATAAAGTACGCGCCAGGCACCGTTTCCGAACCATGGATAGGGCATGTCGGGTGCCACCGGCGAAATAAGGTTTTTATTGACAATGCGCATTAAGGTGCGCGTTTTGGCGGCGTCGACCACCTGGCCATTTAAAACGATCTTCATAAAGTAAGACGAACCAGCCAAGCGATCTGCATCCAACCGTGCCACCATGTCCAGCAGAACCGTAGTATCTTGCTGTTTTAAGGTACCCAAATTAAAAACCCGGCTCTGACCTTTTGGAATGCGGATGTCATTTTGACTGAAAACGATGTTCTCCGCCACAACCGGCTGAGATAACACTGACAGGACAACACACAATATGGCGCATGTTTTAAGGGTCATCGCTCGGGCAGGTCCTATTGCCAGACAGTAATAAGATGTAACGGTAAATAGCTTCAATCTCTTTTGCATTTTCCCTGACGTCAAATAGCTTGCGAGCCAATTCCTGGCCCTTTAACGCCGTATTTCTTGCGATTACCGGGTCATTCAACACCGCCATAATCGTATCCGCCAGACATTGGGGATCGGCTGGGGGCACCAGCCAGCCGGTCTCACCATGACGCACAAGATCGGGGAAACCTCCGACATTGGTCGCAATCGTCGGCATGGCACTTAAAAGCGATTCACGCGCCCCACCCACGTTTTCGGACAGAGAGGGGTGCACAACAACATCAAAGTCGGGGTACAATTCAGGCACGTCATTTCGCGTACCAAGAAAGATCACTTTATCCCCGCACTTTTCTGCAGCATAGGCGCGCACACGCCGCTCGTATGCATTAGCATTGCTCCATGCACCGCCCACCATAACACAAACCATATCCGGAATGTGACGCAGGCATATTGCAACGGCATCGATCAGGTCTTCGTGCCCCTTCAACCCTCTGTGTTGTCCAAGGTACAATTTGGGCGCATACATATAGGCGACCATGCCGACGACTTTCGTCTGTGCATTCAGACAAAGTTCATTTCGCAGCTTTCCGGGAGATCTGATTGAAAAGTCTGACAAGTCTGTCCCATAGTAGGAAATGAAAATCCGGCTGCGTTCTATACCCGATTCGCGGTATCGCTCGCAGGTCCATCGGCAGGAACCGATCCATCTATCTGATTTTCCTGAAGTGGCAATTTCGGCTTTGCGAAACAGGGGATGCTCCAAGTGCAGCGGTCCTGGAACTTGAAAGACTCTTGGGGTTGGGTGGTTTTTACCCAACGCAAGGCGCATGGTCAGCGTAGTGCCGACAAAATGGCTGTGGATGATATCAGGTTGTACCTTTTCGACCAACCCATTAAAATTTCTCATGAGTTGTGGAAATGACCATACGGCACGCACGGGGAAATCAGTCGGCAGGTAATGTTCTGTTGCACCCACTTCTTGATACTTCCCAATCATTGGGCCTACTTCCAGGTATCGCAACATGTATATCGAGACCTAACTTCACCAATTCCCTGATTTGGTAGAGAGCCCAAGTTGGCACCGATCGCTGTTTTGATTAAATGCAGAGCGCGCACTTTT